>NZ_JACYUO010000019.1:0-299 GCF_014841815.1 Frigoribacterium sp. CFBP 8754 | reverse complement strand
AGCTCGAGGTCGCCGTTGTCGCGCACGGTGCCGGTGACCCGGTTCGACCACTCCGTCTTCGGCTTGGTCTTGGCCGCCGCGGTCGCGCGGTCGTAGCTGCCGCCGCCGTAGCCGCCGCTGGCGCGCGGGGACGAGCCGAGACGGTCGCCCGCACCGCCCTCGCGACGCGCGTTGAGCGCCCGCGGCTGCGTGCCTCCTCGGCTGTCGGCCATGCCGGGCGACTGCTTCCAGTCGATCAGCTCGACCGGGATCTCTTGCAGGTACCGCGACGGCATCGCCACGTTCACCTCGCCGAACTG
>NZ_JACYUO010000018.1:0-300 GCF_014841815.1 Frigoribacterium sp. CFBP 8754 | reverse complement strand
CATCGCCAACGAAAACATACAACCTCACTATCCTTCCGCCAACACAAACAATTTGAACACTCTTCTGACGGTCATTTATCGCAATAGAAACGTAAGGATGCAAGCGGCCTGTGTTCCTCAGGGTTCGTAATACATCCCGACACAAACGGCTCATGTACCGGTAAACGCACATCAGCGCTTCATTGAGGAAAACTCTGTAGTATTTAAGAAATTCGTTGTGGCTGATACAATCTATTTCCTACACTCCAATATTGTACGCATCCACGTGTAAACAAACAAATTATTCATCTCTAGTGTTAC
>NZ_JACYUO010000017.1:0-603 GCF_014841815.1 Frigoribacterium sp. CFBP 8754 | reverse complement strand
GAGGCTGAGGCCCTTGGCGTTGGTGACGGTGAGGGTGCTGCCGGGCTCGGCGGTCCCGGTGAACGTGAAGGACTCGTTCGCGGTGTAGCCGGTGCTGACGTCGGCGGGGGTGTCGATCGTCACGGGTGCGATGGTGGAGGCGCGGGGTGCGAACCCGGCGAGGGTCGCGGTCTGCTGTCGGTCGGTCCCGGCGTCGGCGGTGAAGATCATGGTCCAGGTGTAGGAGCCCATGTTGCTGCGGGTCCAGGTCCACTCGCCGTCGCTGTTGGTCTCGACGGCGGTGCCGAGGCTGAGGCCCTTGGCGTTGGTGACGGTGATCTCGGCGCCGGGCTCGGCGGTGCCGCCGAAGGTGAACGCGGTGTCGGGGGTGTAGCCGGTGGCGACGTCGGCGGGGGTGTCGATCGTGACGGGCGCGGTCTGGGCCTGGCGGGGTGCGAACCCGGTCAGGCGGGTCGACTGGGCGCGGTCGGTCCCGGCGTCGGTGGTGAAGTCCATGGTCCAGGTGTAGGAGCCCATGTTGCTGCGGGTCCAGGTCCAGTCGCCGTCGGAGTTGACCTCGACGGCGGTGCCGAGGCTGAGGCCCTTGGCGTTGGTGACGGTGAG
>NZ_JACYUO010000016.1:0-778 GCF_014841815.1 Frigoribacterium sp. CFBP 8754 | reverse complement strand
TCACATGGTCCACCCACCGGGACGGATGTTCATCGACGTCGTTGAGGCATTGGCCTAGGAGTTGGGAGATCACAACGACGACATCATCGTCGTCGTCAGAGGAAGAGCAGGTAGTCATCGAAGTCGACGGCGTCGATCGAAGCGACGAACTCGTCGTCAGGCCCTTCGCTGAAATTTGTCTCGGTCTCGGTCTCGAACGAGACCGAGACCCCCGGGGCCACTAGAACATCAAGCACATGCCCTCCGGCAACGGCGACCTGCACAAAGTCGCCTCCGGCACGCACCGCCTCAACGACGTCCCCCTTGACCGTCTCAAGATCCTGGCTCGGATCGAGGGAGTGAGAGCGGTCATTGATGTGCATCGTCGTACGTGCCATTGCCCACACCTACCCACCGCCGCCGTGGCCAAACACAAATGTCCACTTCACGCACCGACGCTCCGCTCCTGAGTGAGTCATCTCGGGGAACGAAAGACGCTCCCCGCAATAGACACGGAAACACTCAGCACCTCGGGCTGCAGTGGCGAGAACGACGCTGACTGGTTCGTCGGCCTCGGAGAACGACATCACCGGGAGAGGTACCCGGGTGCGCCCTACTGTTAAGCATGCCTTTCAGCTCGACGTGGACGACACACGGCGTCTCCTACGCGGCCGAAGTCCAGCAGGGGTTTCTTCTGTGGGGCTCCAAGCCAACCAGTTCGCCCGGACCGTTGAACATGAAGCGGGTGGTCCCTGACGACTTCGACGTCGTTTCCCGTGAGAACGTAGGCAAGGAAACT
>NZ_JACYUO010000015.1:0-779 GCF_014841815.1 Frigoribacterium sp. CFBP 8754 | reverse complement strand
AGTTTCCTTGCCTACGTTCTCACGGGAAACGACGTCGAAGTCGTCAGGGACCACGCGCTTCATGTTCAACGGTCCGGGCGAACTGGTTGGCGCGGAGCCCCACAGAAGAAACCCCTGCTGGACTTCGGCGGCATAGGAGACGCCGTGCGTCGTCCACGACGAGCTGAAAGGCATGCTTAACAGTAGGGCGCACCCGGGTACCTCTCCTGCCCGGTGACGCCGTTCCCCGAGGCCGAAGAACCAGTCAGCGTCGTTCTCGCCACTGGAGCCCGAGGTGCTGAGTGTTTCCGTGTCTATTGCGGGGAGCGTTCTTCGTTTCCCGAGATGACTCACTCAGGAGCGGAGCGTCGGTGCGTGAAGTGGACACTTGTGTTTGGCCACGGCGGCGGTGGGTAGGTGTGGGTGATGGAACGTACGACGATGCACATCGATGGCCGCTCTCACTCCCTCGATCCGAGCCAGGACCTCGAGAAGGTCAAGGGGGACGTCGTCGAGGCGGTGCGTGCCGGAGGCGACTTAGTGCAGGTCACCGTTGCCGGAGGGCACGTGCTTGATGTTCTAGTGGCCCCGGGGGTCTCGGTCGCGTTCGAGACCGAGACTAATTTTAGCGAAGGGCCTGACGACGAGTTCGTCGCTTCGATCGACGCCATCGACTTCGATGACTACCTCCTCTTCCTCTGACGACAACGACGATGATGTCGTCGTTGTGATCTCGCAACTCCTAAGCCAATGCCTCAACGACGTCGATGAACATCCGTCCCGGTGGGTGGACCATGTGA
>NZ_JACYUO010000014.1:0-2122 GCF_014841815.1 Frigoribacterium sp. CFBP 8754 | reverse complement strand
GACGGTGAGGGTGCTGCCGGGCTCGGCGGTGCCGGTGAAGGTGAAGGCCTCGTTCGGGGTGTAGCCGGTGGTGGTGTCGGCCGGGGTCGCGATGGTCACGGGTGCGGCCGGTGCGGGGGTCTCCTCGCCGCCGTCGCCGTCCTCCGCGACCACGAACGAGCGGGTCGACACGATCGGGTCGAGGTTCTCCCAGTACGGGGTCTCCGTCACGGTCATCGTGTGGTCGCCCTCCGCGAGCGGAGCATCGACCTCCACCGTCCAGGTGCCGTCCGCGAGGACGTCGGCCTTGCCGATCTCGTCGGCGAGGACGCCGACGCCGTCCGTGTCGGTGGTGACCTCGACGGTCGATCCGGGGATGCCCACGCCCGTGAGGGTCGGAGTGTCGGCGGCGATCGTCTCGCCGTCGGCGGGGGAGACGACGTTCAACGGCCAGTCGGCCGGGGCGGTGCTGCCCTCGGTCTCCACGAGGGTGATCGTCGTGCGCTCCGACATGTCGAAGCTCCGGACGGTGATCAGGTCGATCTGCTCGCCGGCGTGCTCGGCACCGATGTTGAACATGAAGGCACCGTTCCAGGTGGTCTCCGTCCCGTCGACGTAGACGCCGTCGGCCTGCGCGATCACGCCCGGGAGCTCCCACTCGGTGGCGAAGTAGCTGGCCGTGCCCTGGATGTAGTAGCTGCCGTCGCTCGCGGGGAAGACCGCGTGCATCGTCGGTGCCGTGAGGGGGGACAGCGCAGGCGCCTCGAGCGGGGTGAGGGGCGCGTCGAGCGAGCGGCCCTCGCGCTCGAGCGAGATCCCGGTGATCGTGGCGGTCTGGCCGGCCAGGCCCGCGGGCAGGATGAAGGTGAACCGACCGTGCTGGGCGCGCACGGTCTCGACGTGGCCGCCGACCTCGATCCGGGCCTCGGCGGCTCGGGTCGAGATGCCGCGCAGCACGATCTGGCCGTCGGCGTCCTCCGTCACCGACGAGAGCATCGGCAGGGCCGGGGTCCAGTCGCCGTCGGCGGTGTCGGCGACGGTGAACGACGCACCGGCTCGCTGCTGCGCGGCCGAGGCCCACGTCGGGGTCTCGACGACGGTCGTCTCATAGCTGCCGGCGGGCAGCGCGGCCGAGGTGCAGCTCCAGTCGCCGGTGACGGCGACGCGAGTCTCGCAGAGGGTCGCCGTGCTGCGGGCGGTCTCGCCGTCGCGGGTCACGACGATCTGCGAGTTGGGGATGCCGGTGCCGGCGAAGGTCGGAGCGGGCTCCGCGACGACCTCGCCCGGCGCGGGGGAGGCGAGCTGGAGGGGGTGCGTCTCGGACGCCGTGTTGCGCTCCGTGGGGACGAGCACGACCGGCGTCGCCTCGCTGGCGCGGCCCCGGTAGTAGGCCGTGACGTCGATCGTCTCGCCGGCGCGCGAGGCGGGCACCACGAGCGAGAACGCCCCGTTGTCGGACGGGAAGTCCCACGACGCGCCCGATCTGCTGGCCCAGACCTCGGTCTTGGTGAAGAGGTCCGGCTCGTGCGCCACGGTGCCCTCGATCACGAGGTGGTCGTCGTCGTACTGGCTCACCGCGTGGACGACGGGCGTGCCGGGGGCTCGGTCCTCGCCCTCCGCGTGCTGCAGGTCGAGGACGAACTCGACCTCGACCCGGCCCTGTGGCGTGGACGAGATCAGCGTGGCCGGCTTGCCCAGGTCGGCGAGTTCGACCGACGTGGCGAAGCGGTCGTCCCAGACGGCGGCGCTGTAGCGGCCACCTCCCTCGACGACGATCCCGGCGAGCCGGGCGCCCGGCGCCAGGCCGGCGACCGCGAGCTCACCGTCGTCGCCTGGTTCGACGAAGGCGATGCGAGGCGCGGCCGGGGCGGCGGTGGGGGCGGAGGCCGTCGGCTGCGACGCGGCCGAGGCCTGGTCGACGTCGATGGTGGCGGCAGGGGCCGCGAGGGCCGCGGCGGGGGCGAGGGTGCCCGCGGCGAGGGCCGCGAGGCCCACGGCCGCGAGGCCGGTTCTGATCGTGCTCATGTCTTCTTCCGGATGGAGGGAAAGGGGAGACCGATCGGGGCGGTCAGCCGATATCTTACATGCCGACGGGCGAGGCCCCCTGCAGTTGGTGCTGCGGGGGGCCTCGTCGTGGTGCGGG
>NZ_JACYUO010000013.1:0-6095 GCF_014841815.1 Frigoribacterium sp. CFBP 8754 | reverse complement strand
CTGCCGAACGTTCACGCGTTGGACCCTTGATTTTCCGGGGTTGGTGGTTGCGACACGCCCGGGATGTGTGGGGGTTTGGACGTTGGGCGGGTGGTGCCTGTAATGTTCTTTCTTGTCACCACAACGGTGCGGCGGAGCGAAGCTTCACCGGCCTCAAGCTGACCAGCCTCCAAGTCCTCGAGTCGCCTACACGGCCTCGGACCAAGTGGGTTGCGAACACTGATCCACATGGTGTAGCGTCATGGCTCGTTGCGAAAGCGACACCGGCTCCTTACGGGGGTCGAAGAGCGGTGGTCTTACATGGTGAAGATCGGTGCTAAGGTTTCACAGCTGCCTCGGACGAGGGCCTTTATATAGGTCGGGTTTCGGGTGCGTTTGGTCCTTGAGAACTCAACAGCGTGCACATTGTCAAATGCCAAATTATACCCTGGCATCGTGATGAACTTCGGTTCTGAGTGGTGTTTAGGTTTCTTTGAGATTGATGGACAACAACAATCGTCAGATTGTTTTGTTCTTTGGTCAGCATCAAATTCAGCAGATCCGGCCTTTTTCCGGTTGGTCTGTTTTTTCTTTTACGGAGAGTTTGATCCTGGCTCAGGACGAACGCTGGCGGCGTGCTTAACACATGCAAGTCGAACGATGAACTCCAGCTTGCTGGGGGGATTAGTGGCGAACGGGTGAGTAACACGTGAGTAACCTGCCCTTGACTCTGGGATAAGCGCTGGAAACGGCGTCTAATACCGGATACGAGCTTCAGCCGCATGGCTAGGAGTTGGAAAGAATTTCGGTCAAGGATGGACTCGCGGCCTATCAGCTAGTTGGTGAGGTAATGGCTCACCAAGGCGACGACGGGTAGCCGGCCTGAGAGGGTGACCGGCCACACTGGGACTGAGACACGGCCCAGACTCCTACGGGAGGCAGCAGTGGGGAATATTGCACAATGGGCGAAAGCCTGATGCAGCAACGCCGCGTGAGGGATGACGGCCTTCGGGTTGTAAACCTCTTTTAGTAGGGAAGAAGCGAAAGTGACGGTACCTGCAGAAAAAGCACCGGCTAACTACGTGCCAGCAGCCGCGGTAATACGTAGGGTGCAAGCGTTGTCCGGAATTATTGGGCGTAAAGAGCTCGTAGGCGGTTTGTCGCGTCTGCTGTGAAATCTGGGGGCTCAACCCCCAGCCTGCAGTGGGTACGGGCAGACTAGAGTGCGGTAGGGGAGATTGGAATTCCTGGTGTAGCGGTGGAATGCGCAGATATCAGGAGGAACACCGATGGCGAAGGCAGATCTCTGGGCCGTAACTGACGCTGAGGAGCGAAAGCGTGGGGAGCGAACAGGATTAGATACCCTGGTAGTCCACGCCGTAAACGTTGGGAACTAGATGTGGGGACCATTCCACGGTCTCCGTGTCGCAGCTAACGCATTAAGTTCCCCGCCTGGGGAGTACGGCCGCAAGGCTAAAACTCAAAGGAATTGACGGGGGCCCGCACAAGCGGCGGAGCATGCGGATTAATTCGATGCAACGCGAAGAACCTTACCAAGGCTTGACATATACCGGAAACGGCCAGAGATGGTCGCCCCGCAAGGTCGGTATACAGGTGGTGCATGGTTGTCGTCAGCTCGTGTCGTGAGATGTTGGGTTAAGTCCCGCAACGAGCGCAACCCTCGTTCTATGTTGCCAGCACGTTATGGTGGGAACTCATAGGAGACTGCCGGGGTCAACTCGGAGGAAGGTGGGGATGACGTCAAATCATCATGCCCCTTATGTCTTGGGCTTCACGCATGCTACAATGGCCGGTACAAAGGGCTGCGATACCGTAAGGTGGAGCGAATCCCAAAAAGCCGGTCTCAGTTCGGATTGGGGTCTGCAACTCGACCCCATGAAGTCGGAGTCGCTAGTAATCGCAGATCAGCAACGCTGCGGTGAATACGTTCCCGGGCCTTGTACACACCGCCCGTCAAGTCATGAAAGTCGGTAACACCCGAAGCCAGTGGCCTAACCCCTTGTGGGATGGAGCTGTCGAAGGTGGGATCGGTGATTAGGACTAAGTCGTAACAAGGTAGCCGTACCGGAAGGTGCGGCTGGATCACCTCCTTTCTAAGGAGCATGTACCAGCCCTGCTGTTTACACAGGGATCATCTGGTCAAGTCAGTACTAGAGCGAATGTCTCTGGCTGGCGCTCATGGGTGGAACATTGACAATGGTCGTTTTGTGACGGCGCAGTGCTTAGTACGATCTCTTCGGAGGTGTGGAACGGTGTGGCGCACAAGCGGAACGGTATGCACGCTGTTGGGTCCTGAGGGACCAAGCTTCCACGCTCTTCGGGGTGTGGGGTTTTACCTCTGGGCCAGGAAAGTCCTGCATGTATCGCAGGGTGATTCTGGTGCCGCCCGTATTTTGAGAACTACACAGTGGACGCGAGCATCTTAGTCGCAAATCAAGAGCCGGCCCTTTAGGGGGTTGGTGACCGGGTTTGTGATACTAAGTGCAATTTCTTAGACCAACTCAGCCTTCGGGTTGGGTTGGCGAATGAGATAACACTGAGCTGCCAGCTTTGGCTGGTGGCAACTTTGTGGTCAAGTTTCTAAGAGCAAACGGTGGATGCCTTGGCATCTGGAGCCGAAGAAGGACGTAGAAATCTGCGATAAGCCTCGGGGAGCTGATAATCGAGCCCTGATCCGAGGATTTCCGAATGGGGAAACCCCGCCAGGCGTTTTGACCTGGTGACTCCCGCCTGAATATATAGGGCGGGTAGAGGGAACGTGGGGAAGTGAAACATCTCAGTACCCACAGGAAGAGAAAACAACAGTGATTCCGTGAGTAGTGGCGAGCGAAATCGGAAGAGGCTAAACCGGTCATGTGTGATAGACGGCGGTCGTTGCATGGTCGGGGTTGTGGGACCCGTTGTCCTGTTCTGCCGGACAGGAACAGTTACAGCGCAGTATAGGCGAACAGCTTTGAATGGCTGGTCATAGAGGGTGCGAACCCCGTAGCCGAAATGCTGGCGCTGGCTGAATGGGGATCCCAAGTAGCTCGGGGCCCGAGAAATCCCGTGTGAATCTGTCAGGACCACCTGATAAGCCTAAATACTCCCAGATGACCGATAGCGGACAAGTACCGTGAGGGAAAGGTGAAAAGTACCCCGGGAGGGGAGTGAAATAGTACCTGAAACCGTTTGCTTACAAACCGTTGGAGCCTCCTTGTAGGGGTGACAGCGTGCCTTTTGAAGAATGAGCCTGCGAGTTAGCGATATGTGGCGAGGTTAACCCGTGTGGGGTAGCCGTAGCGAAAGCGAGTCTTAAGAGGGCGATCCAGTCGCATGTCCTAGACCCGAAGCGAAGTGATCTATCCATGGCCAGGTTGAAGCGACGGTAAGACGTCGTGGAGGACCGAACCCACTTCAGTTGAAAATGGAGGGGATGAGCTGTGGATAGGGGTGAAAGGCCAATCAAACTTCGTGATAGCTGGTTCTCTCCGAAATGCATTTAGGTGCAGCGTTGCGTGTTTCTTGCCGGAGGTAGAGCTACTGGATGGCCGATGGGGCCCAAAAGCTTACTGACGTCAGCCAAACTCCGAATGCCGGTAAGTGAGAGCGCAGCAGTGAGACGGTGGGGGATAAGCTTCATCGTCGAGAGGGAAACAACCCAGACTACCAACTAAGGTCCCTAAGCGTGTGCTAAGTGGGAAAGGATGTGGAGTTGCATAGACAACCAGGAGGTTGGCTTAGAAGCAGCCACCCTTGAAAGAGTGCGTAATAGCTCACTGGTCAAGTGATTCCGCGCCGACAATGTAACGGGGCTCAAGCACACCACCGAAGTTGTAGATTTCGTATTATAGACAAGCCTTCGTGGTTCAGTCGTACGGAGTGGTAGGAGAGCGTCGTGTGGCCAGTGAAGCGGCGGTGTAAACCAGCCGTGGAGGCCACACGAGTGAGAATGCAGGCATGAGTAGCGAAAGACGGGTGAGAAACCCGTCCTCCGAAAGACCAAGGGTTCCAGGGCCAGGTTAATCCGCCCTGGGTAAGTCGGGACCTAAGGCGAGGCCGACAGGCGTAGTCGATGGACAACGGGTTGATATTCCCGTACCGGCGAAGAACCGCCCAAGCTAATCCAGTGGTGCTAAGAGTCCTAACCCGGCTGAGCGGATCCCTTCGGGGTGATGCCGGCCGGTCTAACGCTCGACCCCATGCTGGTGCGGTTAGCGTATTAACAGGTGTGACGCAGGAAGGTAGCTGAGCCAGGCGATGGTATCCGTAAGGTGAACCTGGTGTAAGGATGTAGGGCTGACGATAGGCAAATCCGTCGTCAATGCGCCTGAGACCCGATGCGTACCCCGATTGGGGGAAATCAGTGATCCTATGCTGCCGAGAAAAGCATCGACGCGAGGTTCAAGCCGCCCGTACCCCAAACCGACTCAGGTGGTCAGGTAGAGAATACCAAGGAGATCGAGAGAATCGTGGTTAAGGAACTCGGCAAAATGCCCCCGTAACTTCGGGAGAAGGGGGGCCGGAACCGTGATGGGATTTACTCCCGGAGCGGGAAAGGCCGCAGAGACCAGTGGGAAGCGACTGTTTACTAAAAACACAGGTCCGTGCCAAGTCGCAAGACGATGTATACGGACTGACGCCTGCCCGGTGCTGGAAGGTTAAGAGGAAGGGTTAGCGCAAGCGAAGCTCAGAATTTAAGCCCCAGTAAACGGCGGTGGTAACTATAACCATCCTAAGGTAGCGAAATTCCTTGTCGGGTAAGTTCCGACCTGCACGAATGGCGTAACGACTTCCCAGCTGTCTCAACCGCGAACTCGGCGAAATTGCACTACGAGTAAAGATGCTCGTTACGCGCAGCAGGACGGAAAGACCCCGTGACCTTTACTACAGCTTGGTATTGGTGTTCGGAGTGGCTTGTGTAGGATAGGTGGGAGACTGTGAAGCTTGGACGCTAGTTCAGGTGGAGTCATTGTTGAAATACCACTCTGGTCACTTTGGATATCTAACTACGAACCGTGATCCGGTTCTGGGACAGTGCCTGGTGGGTAGTTTAACTGGGGCGGTTGCCTCCTAAAGAGTAACGGAGGCGCCCAAAGGTTCCCTCAACCTGGTTGGCAATCAGGTGTCGAGTGTAAGTGCACAAGGGAGCTTGACTGTGAGACTGACAAGTCGAGCAGGGACGAAAGTCGGGACTAGTGATCCGGCAGTGGCTTGTGGAAGCGCTGTCGCTCAACGGATAAAAGGTACCTCGGGGATAACAGGCTGATCTTGCCCAAGAGTCCATATCGACGGCATGGTTTGGCACCTCGATGTCGGCTCGTCGCATCCTGGGGCTGGAGTAGGTCCCAAGGGTTGGGCTGTTCGCCCATTAAAGCGGTACGCGAGCTGGGTTTAGAACGTCGTGAGACAGTTCGGTCCCTATCCGCTGCGCGCGTAGGAAATTTGAGAAGATCTATCCCTAGTACGAGAGGACCGGGATGGACGAACCTCTGGTGTGTCAGTTGTCCTGCCAAGGGCACCGCTGATTAGCTACGTTCGGAACGGATAACCGCTGAAAGCATCTAAGCGGGAAGCCGGCTTCGAGATGAGATTTCCATACCCTTCGGGGTGAGAGGCTCCCAGCTAGACTACTGGGTTGATAGGCCGGATGTGGAAGTGGGGACTAACGACCCATGGAGCTGACCGGTACTAATAAGCCGATAACTTGACAACACTCTTCCCTTGTAGAGGGGAAGAAAGATTGCTTCGCGTCCACTATGTGGTTCCCGGAAGACGGTCGGTAACGACCCGTTCTTTACGGTAACAACCCCGCCACCAGGCACCGTTCCCTGGTGCGGGACAACAGAACAGACAAGTCCCATCACCTCGTGGTGGGCATGGTCTGGAACAGACTTCACCACATGCCCTTTGGGTGTGTGTGTGGTAAATGTTTCGGCGGCCATAGCGAGAGGGAAACGCCCGGTCCCATTCCGAACCCGGAAGCTAAGACTCTCAGCGCCGATGGTACTGCAAGGGGGACCTTGTGGGAGAGTAGGACACCGCCGGACTTCCTTTAGTGCCCAGCATGACTGGCACACCGAAAGGCCCCTCCACAGGAGGGGCCTTTCGTGTTT
>NZ_JACYUO010000012.1:0-13721 GCF_014841815.1 Frigoribacterium sp. CFBP 8754 | reverse complement strand
GCGCCTCCCTCAGCTCCAGCGCGCTGGCTGAACTCGATCGAGGTGCGGGTCCGGACGTAGGCGGGCGGGCGGCCGCTCAGCCGCAGGCGTCGGCAGCGGCCGCGGCAGCGGGCGCGCCACCGGCACCGGCACCGGCACCGGCACCGGCACCGGCTCCGCGGGGCGTAGCGTCGACCGCATGCCTGACCAGCCCGCCCCCTCCGTCGCGCCCGACGCCCCCGAGCACGACCACCGCCCCGTCTTCGACCTCGTCGCCGAGGGCGACCTGGGCCTCGACGACCACGAGGCGATCGCCGCGATGCTGGGGCTCGCCTTCTCCGAGTACGACCACTGGTACGCCGGGGCCCGCAGCTGGGCCGGCATGCAGCCCGAGCTGCGGGTGCTCGGCCGCGTCGGCGACGTCGTGGTCGCGCACGCCGGCCTGCGGCGGCAGTTCGTGACGGTCGGCGAGACCGACCTGCTCGTCACGGCGGTGGGCATGGTGGCGGTGAGCCCGATCCTGCAGGGCACGGGCCAGGGCGGGGAGCTGCTCCGCCGGGTCGACGAAG
Source organism: Frigoribacterium sp. CFBP 8754 (assembly GCF_014841815.1). Taxonomy (NCBI): domain Bacteria; kingdom Bacillati; phylum Actinomycetota; class Actinomycetes; order Micrococcales; family Microbacteriaceae; genus Frigoribacterium; species Frigoribacterium sp. CFBP 8754. The sequence goes on along the minus strand of NZ_JACYUO010000012.1, from coordinate 13,173 downwards.
GGCTCGCCCGGTTGGGCAGCCGGTTCGGCCTGCTCGAGACGGGCGAGGGGGTCCAGGGCTTCTACCGGCGTGCGGGCTGGCGCCCGCTGCACGGCGTCACGGGCCACTTCACGGCGTTCAGCGCCGACGGCGCGGGGGTGCTGGTGAGCCAGGACGAGGGCTGGCTCGTCCGCGAGGTCGGCGCCGACCTCGCCGAGTGGCCCGCCGGCGACCTCCGCTGGAACGGCCAGATGGTCTGAGCGGCCGACCCGCGCCGATCAGGCACGGGACGAACCACGTCCTCGCCACGGAACCACGCCGCGGCGTGGTTCCACTGCGACGACGTGGTTCGTAGCACCGTCGCCCCCACATGCGGGAGGCGCGGTGCCCGTCGACCGGGCACCGCGCCTCCCGCAGTGCGGAGCTCCCGACTACGCGGGCACGCCCACCGTCGCCGGGTCCTCGTTCGAGCCGGGCGCCTCGGGCGAGACGCCGGCGCGCACGCGGGCGCCGAGGATGGGGTCGACCGAGTTCCAGTACTGGAACACGCGCTCGAGCAGGTCGGGGCGCGTCACCTTCGAGACGTGGCCGACGATGTTGGCGACGAGGCGGTCACGCTGCTCGTCGTCCATCACGTCGCGCACGAGCGAGCCGGCCTGGCCGAAGTCGTCGTCCTCGGCGTGCAGGGTCGCGGCCGAGCGGACGAGCTCGCCGTCGCTCTCCCAGCCGCCGGTGTCGCCGGCCGCCTGCGGATCGGCCGCGGGGCCGCCCACCGAGTTGGGCGCGTAGACCGGCGCCGTCGCCTCGCTGAAGTGGTAGCGCGCCGCGCCGTCCTTCGAGTACGAGTGCACCTCGGTCTTCGGGGCGTTCACCGGCAGCTGCTGGTGGTTGACGCCCACGCGGTAGCGGTGCGCGTCGGCGTAGCTGAAGATGCGGGCGAGCAGCATCTTGTCGGGGCTCGTCGCGATGCCGGGCACGAAGTTCGAGGGGGCGAAGGCGGCCTGCTCGATCTGCGCGAAGTAGTTCTCCGGGTTGCGGTCGAGGGTCATCGTGCCGACCTCGATCAGCGGGTAGTCGCTGTGCGGCCACACCTTGGTGAGGTCGAACGGGTTGAAGCGGTAGCCGGCAGCGTCGGCGTACGGCATGACCTGCACCGAGAGGGTCCAGGTCGGGAACTCGCCCCGCTCGATCGCGGTCGACAGGTCGCGGATGTGGAAGTCGGCGTCCTCGCCCGCGATGCGGTCGGCGTCGTCCTGCGTGAGGATGGCGTTGCCCTGGTCGGACTTGAAGTGGTACTTGACCCAGGAGCGCTCGCCCTCGGCGTTGATCCACTGGTAGGTGTGCGAGCCGAAGCCGTCCATCTGGCGCCACGACGCGGGCAGGCCGCGGTCGCCCATCAGCCAGGTGACCTGGTGGGCCGACTCGGGCGAGAGGGTCCAGAAGTCCCACTGCATGTCGTGGTCGCGCAGGTGGCTGCCGGGCAGGCGCTTCTGCGAGTGGATGAAGTCGGGGAACTTCATGCCGTCGCGGATGAAGAAGACGGGGGTGTTGTTGCCGACGAGGTCGTAGTTGCCCTCGCTCGTGTAGAACTTCAGCGCGAAGCCGCGGGGGTCGCGCCACGTGTCGGGGCTGCCCTGCTCACCGGCGACGGTCGAGAAGCGGGCCAGCATCTCGGTCTCGACGCCGGGCTGGAAGAGCGCGGCGCGGGTGTACTGCGAGACGTCGCCGGTGGTGACGAAGCGGCCGAACGCGCCGCCGCCCTTGGCGTGGACGATGCGCTCCGGCACCTTCTCGCGGTTGAAGTTCGCGAGCTTCTCGACGAGGCGGTGGTCGTGCAGCACGATGGGGCCGTCGGCCCCGACGGTCTGCGAGTGGGCGTCGCTCGCGGCGGGCGCTCCGTTGTCGGTCGTGGTCACGGGGGTGGCGTCGGTCATGACTCCTCGTTTCGTTCGGTGTTCAGTCACGGGTCGTTCAGGCACCCGGCACGCGGCCGGGGAAGACGGTGGGGCGGGCCCTCAGGAGGCGCGGGTCAGGTCGCCGACGGCGGTCGCGTCGCCGGTGCCGCCGGCCTCCGCGTCGAGCTCGACGTCGTCGTCGGAGTCGCGACAGGCCGCGCACAGCCCCCAGAAGGTGACCTCGGCGGTCTGCACCGTGAACCCCGCGTCGTTCGACGGGGTCAGGCACGGCGCGTGCCCGACGACGCAGTCGACGTCGGCCACGTCGCCGCAGACCGTGCAGACGACGTGGTGGTGGTTGTCGCCGGTGCGGAGCTCGTAGAGCGCCGGCGAGCCGGCCGGCTCGATGCGGCGCACGAGCCCGGCGCCCGCGAGCGCGGCGAGCACGCCGTAGACCGCCTGGAGCGAGGTGCCCGGCAGCGCCAGGGCGACCTTCGCGAAGACGACGTCGGCGGCCGCGTGCGGCATGCCCTCGAGTGCCTCGAGCACGGCGAGGCGCGGCGCCGTCACCCGGAGGCCGGCTCCGCGGAGCCGGTCGTGGGTGGCGCTGGTCTCGGGGTGCACCTGACCATCATGGCACTTCTCTTGAACAGTTCAAGACAGCGCGCCCTCATCCGCAGCCGCTGCACAGGCGCGGCCCCGGGCGCCCGGCCCCTCCTGCGCGCCCGCACCGCGCCTCCCGGACACCGCTTCGCCCCGTGGACGTCCGCCGGAGCCCAGTAGTGGGGGATGCGACCGTGGCGGCGCGTCCGTAGCGTGGTCGGCGGGACGGCACCCGACGCACAACCCGAGGAGCACCACGTGACCAGGACGGTCGACACCACGAGCACCACCCCGCAGTCGTACGAGCGGCTGCGCCCTGCCATGCGCCTCTGGTACCTCTGGTGGCTCTCCCGGTCGCGCCGCGTCGCGTCGCCCCGCGACGAGCCGTCCGCGCGCTCGACCGCGACCGACGCCGACACCGTGCTCATCGTCGGCAACGGCCCGGCCCACGGCTGGGGCGTGCGCTCGCACGACCAGGCCCTCGTCGGCCAGCTGTCGCGGGCGTCGTCGGCCGCCACCGGCCGCGCGTGCTCGGTCGACTACGTCGGCGACGAGATGATGAGCATCGAGTCGACCCGCTCGTGGATCCGCGACACCGACCTCGGGCTGTACGACACCTTCGTCGTGCTGGTCGGGCTCAACGACGCCGTCCGGCTCACGCCCCTCGACACCTGGGAGCGCGAGCTGCGCCAGCTCGTCGCCACCCTCGCCCGGCGGGCGCACCCCACGGCCCGCACCGTGCTGATCGGCGTCCCCCCGGTGCGCTCGGTCAAGCCGTTCGAGTCGCTGCTCGGCGCCGTCGCCGAGACCCACGCCGAGCGGATGAACGCGATCACCGAGCTGGTCGCCGACGAGACTGGCGCGAGCTACTTCCGCCTGCCGGCGGGCCTGCGTCGCCCCGACTCGCCCCACGGCTGCGTCGAGGGCTACCGCCAGTGGGCCCAGACGATCGCGCACCGCATCGCGCCGACCCTCGACAGCGTCCGACGCGTCGAGCTCGACGAGCGGCTGCCGCGCAGCCTGCCCGAGCGCTCGTTCGAGTGGAGCGGCGGCGCCACCCTCGTCGACAACGCGTCGCGGGGCGGCTCCGAGGTGCTGCAGCAGCTGGCGAAGGAGGCGGAGGCCGAGTTCGGCGTGGACGTCGCGGTCGTCAGCATGCTCGACGGCAGCAAGCTCTGGTACGCCAACAACACCGAGCTGCTCCCGGTCTCCATCCCCCGCGAGCTGACCTTCTGCGACGTCACCGTCGCGGAGGACGACGTGGTGGTCGTCGAGGACGCCCGAAAGGACGAGCGCTTCGCCGACAACCCCTACCTCGACCTCAACCACGGGTACTTCTACGCGGGCCACCCGATCCACTCGTCGACCGGCGAGACCATCGGCACCTTCTGCCTCCACGACGTCCGGCCGCGCAAGTCGTCGTCGGTGTCGCCGGAGAAGCTCCGCGCGTTCGCCCTCCGCGCCGAGGCCGAGCTGCAGAGCTACGAGAAGTCCGTCGCCGGCCCGGTCGCGTCGCTCGGGCAGGGCGCCCTGCCCGGAGCGGGGCCGGCCCAGCCCGCCACGCGTCGCGAGCGCCGCGAGGCCGAGGCCCGCGCCGCACTGCACGCCTGAGCCGCAGGGCCGCGGCCGGGGCCGCTGCCCCGGCCCCGGTCGACGGGTCTCGGCCTAGCGCCGCTCGCGCGGCACCTGGACGAGCGCCCCCGCCGCGTCGTTCGCGGCCCCGGCGGCGTCGTGCAGCGAGGCCCCGCCGGCCAGCTCCGCGACGAGCACCCCGGCGAACTCGTCGCCCGCGCCCGTCGTGTCGAGGGCGACCACGCGGGTGCTGGTCGTGACGTGCTCGACGCCTGCCGCGTCGGCGACGAAGGCGCCGGCGCCCCCGGCCGTGACGACGGCGGAGGGGCTGAGCTCGAGGAGGCGACGCGCGACGTCCGCCGGCCGCCAGGCCCCGCCCTCGCGGACGGCTGACCGCGAGCCCGGCTCCCCGACCGGGCGGGCGGCCTCCGCCGCGCGCAGCAGGGCGAGCCCCTCGGCGGCGTTCACCACCACCGGGTCGCTCGCGGCCAGCACGTCGGCCGGCACGCTGCGCACCGGGCTGGCGTTGAAGACGAAGCGGGCGCCCGACGCCCGGCACCACTCGACGGCGGCGCGCAGGGCGGCCTCGCTGATCTCGTGCTGGGCGAGGACGACGTCGGGCCGGGTCCGGTCGAGCTCGGCGGCGACGTGCTCGGGCGTCAGCGCGCCGTTCGCGAGCGGCGCGACGACGATGATGTTCTCGCCGTCGGGAGCGACCGTGATGAGGGCCCGGCCGGTCAGCCCCGGGGCGCGGTGCACCCCGGCCACGTCGATGCCGTGGCCTGCCGCCCACGCGACCACGCGGTCGCCGACGGGGTCGTCGCCGACGGAGGAGACGAGAGCCGTGGTGCCGCGCCGCACCGCCCCGACGGCCTGGTTGAGGCCCTTGCCGCCCGGCGCCTCCTCGTACTCCGACCCGAGGACGGTCTCGCCGGCGCGGGGGAACTCCCGGACGCGGGCGACCAGGTCGAGGTTGACGGATCCGACGACGGCGACTGTGGGCTCGGTTGTGCTCATGCCTCCATCCTGGCCCGCCACGGGCGCTCGGCGACGCCCTCCACCACGGTCAGCCCTGGGGATGACTTCGGAGGCCGCCTGTGGAGGAACGCCCCGTCGGGGCAGACCGGTCGCTACGGTTCGACCATGACAGCCTCCATGCACGCCGGGCCGCGCACCGGCCGCTCGGGCGACCCGGCCGCCGCCCGGGCGCTCGACCTCTCGGGGCGCGACCTCGTCGTCGACCTGGCCCGCGTGGCCTGCGTGCTGCTGGTCGTGGTCATCCACGTCCTGATGGTCGGCGTCGCGGTCGACGCCGACGGCGCCGTCACCGCGACGCAGCCGCTCACCGAGCAGCCCTGGTTCGCGGTGTCGACCTGGGCCGGTCAGGTGATGCCCCTCTTCTTCGTGCTCGGCGGCTTCGCGAGCGCGACGTCGTGGGCGAGCGCCCGCCGCCGCGGCGTCACGGCCTCCGAGCACGTGGCCGGTCGCCTGGTCCGGCTCGCCCGGCCCGCCGTGCCCGTGTTCGTGGTGCTCGCCGCGGCCCTGCTCGTCGCGACGCTGCTCGGCGTCGACCCCGCCCTGCTCGACGTGGTGGCGACCGGGGTCGGCTCGCCCCTGTGGTTCCTGGCCGCCTACGCGATCACGCAGGTGGCGGTGCCGACGATGGCGCGCCTGCACGAGACCCGCCCCGCCGTGACCTTCGTCACCCTGGCGACCGCGGCGGTCCTCGTCGACGCCGCCCGCTGGTCGAGCGGGGTGACCGACGTCGGCCTGCTCAACCTGGTCTTCGTCTGGCTGTTCGTCCAGCAGCTGGGGTTCGCGGTCGCGAGCGGGTGGCTCGGGCGCGCACCGCGCCTCCTGCTCGTGGCCGTGGCCGCGGCGTGCTGGCTCTCGCTGCCCGTGCTGACCACGGTCGGCCCGTGGTCCCCCGACATGCTCGCCGGCCTGAACCCGCCGACCGTGCCGCTGATGGTGCTCGGCGTCGGCCAGATCTGCGTCCTGACGCTCCTCCGCCCGCTCCTCGAGCGGCTCATGGCGACGACGCCGGCCCGCGCCGTCGTGCTGGCCGTGGGCAGCCGCGGCATGACGATCTACCTGTGGCACCTGCCGCTGCTGATCGCCGTGCTCGGGATCTGCCTCGCGCTCGGCGGCCCGCTGCCCGAGCCCGGCTCGGCCGCCTGGTGGTGGAGCCGAGGGCCCGTCGCGCTGCTGGTGGTGGGCCTCGCGTGCGGGGTGTCGCTCCTGACGGGACGTCTCGAACAGCCGCCGCGGCGCCGGTCCGCCGATGCCGTGAGCCCGCCCGTCGGCGTCGTCGTGGTCGCCGCGGCGCTGGTCGTCGCGCCGACCTTCGCGGTGATGCTGTGGGGGCTGGACCTGCCGCTGGCGATCGCGGGGGCCGTGGCCCTGCCGCTCGCCGTCCAGCTGCTCGCGCCCCGCGCGAGGTGAGGGTGACGCCCGGCCGGTCGGGGGGTGCCGGCCGGGCGTCCTACGGCGTCGGGCGGATCAGGAACCCTCGACCGGATGTCGACAGGAGGCCCGATCACGAGGCCCTGTTCCTGCCGCTGCGTCAATGGTGCGACGCGATCCGATGACGACGCTGGGAGGAGCCTCGGCAACAGCCGACAACCGCCGCTCCCTCCCCAGCTCGACGGCTCTCCCCACGGCCCCGGGCACCTCCCCGTGCCCGCGGGCCCGGGCCTCCCCCTGCCCTAGACTCGACGCGTCCATCCGCTACCGCTTCTGCAGGAGTTGATCGTGCCCACCATCGTCGTCGAGGTCATGCCCAAGGCTGAACTGCTCGACCCCCAGGGCAAGGCCGTCGCCGGCGCCCTGGCCCGTCTCGGCTCCGCCGCTCCCGACCAGGCCGGAGCGACGTTCACCGACGTCCGCATCGGCAAGCGCTTCGAGCTGACCGTCGAGGGCGAGGTGACCGAGGCCGTCCTGGCCGAGGTGCGCCGACTCGCCGACGACATGCTCTCGAACTCCGTGATCGAGGACGTCGTGGGCGTCACGGTGCTCGACGCGGCCCCCGCAGCCTGATGCGCGTCGGCGTCGTCACCTTCCCCGGCTCCCTCGACGACCGCGACGCGCAGCGCGCGGTGCGCCTCGCCGGCGGCGAGCCCGTCGCCCTCTGGCACGGTCAGCACGACCTCCAGGGCGTCGAGGCGCTCATCCTGCCCGGGGGCTTCAGCTACGGCGACTACCTGCGCGCCGGCGCGATCGCCTCGCTCTCGCCGATCATGACCGAGGTCGTCTCGGCCGCGAAGTCGGGCATGCCGGTCCTCGGCATCTGCAACGGCTTCCAGATGCTGGCGGAGGCGCGGCTCATCCCCGGTGCCCACACCCGCAACGCTCACCAGCAGTTCATCCGTCGCGACCAGGTGCTGCGCGTCGAGAACGCCGCCACCGACTGGACGAACGGCTTCACGGAGGGGCAGGAGATCACCATCCCCCTCAAGAACGCCGACGGCCGGTACATCGCCGACGCCGAGACCATCGCGCGCATCGAGGGCGAGGGTCAGGTCGCCTTCCGCTACGTCGGGGTGAACCCCAACGGCTCGATGGACGACATCGCCGGCGTCTCGAACGCCCGCGGCAACGTCGTCGGGCTCATGCCGCACCCCGAGCACGCCACCGAGCCCGGCTTCGGCCCCGACATGCCCGACGCCATGTCGAGCGGCGTCGACGGCCTCACCTTCTTCACGTCCGTCATCGAGAGGGCCCTGTCCAAGTGAGCATCAACGACGACCACGCCGAGCTGATCGACGTCCGCCCCGAGGGCCCCAAGCCCGACACGGTCGCCGACGCGGCGGCGACGCCCGACAAGGAGCAGCCCTACGCGGCGCTCGGCCTCAAGGCCGACGAGTACGCGAAGATCCGCGAGATCCTCGGCCGTCGCCCCACGAGCGGCGAGCTGGCGATGTACTCGGTCATGTGGAGCGAGCACTGCTCCTACAAGTCGAGCAAGATCTACCTGCGCCAGTTCGGCCAGAAGGTCTCCCCCGCCATGAAGAAAGACCTCATGGTCGGCATGGGCGAGAACGCGGGCGTCGTCGACGTCGGAGGCGGCTGGGCGGTGACCTTCAAGGTCGAGTCCCACAACCACCCCAGCTACATCGAGCCCTTCCAGGGCGCGGCCACCGGCGTCGGCGGCATCGTGCGCGACATCATCTCGATGGGCGCCCGCCCGGTCGCCGTGATGGACCAGCTCCGCTTCGGCGACATCGACGCCCCCGACACGGCGCGCGTCGTCGACGGCGTCGTGGGCGGCATCAGCTTCTACGCGAACTGCCTCGGCCTGCCCAACATCGGCGGCGAGACGTACTTCGACGCCGTGTACCAGGGCAACCCGCTCGTGAACGCCCTCGCGGTGGGCGTGCTCCGCCACGAGGACCTGCACCTCGCGAACGCCAAGGGCGTGGGCAACAAGGTGGTGCTCTTCGGGGCCCGCACCGGCGGCGACGGCATCGGGGGCGCCTCCATCCTGGCCTCCGACACGTTCTCGGCCGGCGGCCCGACCAAGCGCCCCTCGGTGCAGGTGGGCGACCCGTTCGCCGAGAAGGTGCTCATCGAGTGCTGCCTCGAGCTGTTCCGCGACGAGCTGGTCGAGGGCATCCAAGACCTGGGGGCCGCCGGCATCAGCTGTGCCACCTCCGAGCTCGCCTCGAACGGCGACGGCGGCATGTTCATCGAGCTCGACTCCGTCCTGCTGCGCGACCCGTCGCTCACGGCGGAGGAGATCCTCATGAGCGAGAGCCAGGAGCGCATGATGGCCGTCGTCCGCCCCGACAAGCTCGACGACTTCCTCGCGGTGACGGCCAAGTGGGACGTCGAGACGAGCGTGCTCGGCGAGGTCACCGACACGGGCCGCCTCGTCATCAACTGGCACGGCGAGGAGATCGTCAACGTCGAGCCGCGCACGGTCGCGGTCGACGGGCCGGTCTACGAGCGCCCGGTGGCGTACCCGACCTGGATCGACGCCCTCCAGGCCGACAGCGCGTCGGCCCTCGCCCGCCCCACGGGCAACGCGGTGCTGCGCGAGCAGTTCCTCCAGCTGCTCGGCTCGCCGAACCTCTCCGACAAGAGCTGGGTGACCAACCAGTACGACACGTACGTGCTCGGCAACACGGCGCTGAGCTTCCCCGACGACGGCGGCATGGTCCGGGTGGACGAGGAGTCGGGGCTCGGCTTCGCGATCGCCACCGACGCCAACGGCCGGTACTGCCAGCTCGACCCCAAGCAGGGAGCGCGCCTGGCCCTCGCGGAGGCGTACCGCAACGTCGCCGTCACGGGTGCCGTGCCCGCCGCGGTCACCGACTGCCTCAACTTCGGCAGCCCGGAGGACCCGGAGGTCATGTGGCAGTTCTCGCAGGCCGTCGAGGGCCTGGCCGACGGCTGCCTCGAGCTCGAGATCCCGGTCACGGGCGGCAACGTCTCGTTCTACAACCAGACCGGCACGGCGCCGATCCACCCGACGCCCGTGGTCGGCGTGCTCGGTGTCATCCAGGACGTCGCGAAGCGCGTCCCGTCGGGCTGGCAGGACGAGGGCGACAACATCTACCTGCTCGGCACGACGAAGCTCGAGCTCGACGGCTCGGCCTGGGCCGGGGTCGTGCACGACCACCTCGGCGGTCGCCCGCCGGCGGTCGACCTCGAGGCGGAGAAGCAGCTGGCGGGCCTGCTGGCCGCCGGTGCCGACCAGTCGCTGCTCGCGGCGGCGCACGACCTCAGCGACGGCGGGCTGGGCCAGGCGCTGGCCGAGGCCGTGCTGCGGTTCGGAGTCGGTGCCCGTGTGTGGCTCGACGAGGTGATGGAGCGTGACGGCGTGGACGTGGCGACGGCGCTGTTCAGCGAGTCGACCGGCCGTGTCGTCGTCTCGGTGCCGCGTGAGGACGACGTGAAGTTCCGGGGCCTCTGCGAGGGCCGCGGCTACCCCGTCGCCCGCATCGGCGTGACGGACGGCGCCTCGGGCTCGCTCGAGATCCAGGACCGCTTCACGGTGACGATCGACGAGCTCCGCCGCACGCACCGCGGCACGCTCCCCGCGCGCTTCGGCGCGACCATCCCCGCCTGACGCGCACCCCGCACCACCCCCGAGGGCCCCTGCCACCGCAGGGGCCCTCCCCCGTCCCCGGACGTCGTAGCCCGTCCCCCGGACGTCGTAGCCCGTCCCCCGGGGCGGCGCAGCCCGTCCTCCCCTGGGCGGCGCAGCTCGCCCCACGGGCGGCGAAGCTCGCCCTCCCCTGGGCGGCGCAGCTCGCCCCCCGGGCGGCGAAGCTCGCCCTCCCCTGGGCGGCGCAGCTCGCCCCCGGGCGGCGCAGCTCGCCCCCGGGCGGCGAAGCTCGCCCTCCCCAGCAGGGGGCGGCGAAGCTCGCCCCCGCGCGTCGGGCGGCGAAGCTCGCCCGACAGCGGCCGGCAGGCCGCCGAACAAGCACGAACAGCAATGCCCCCGGACCGAAAGGTCAAGGGGCATGCATTGCTGGGGTACCTGGACTCGAACCAAGAACAACTGAACCAGAATCAGTCGTGTTGCCAATTACACCATACCCCAATGACAACACCTGTGATGGTGTCGGCATCGTCGGCCCAGAACCTGAACCGATTGTCTACTGTACAGCATCTCCGAGGTGCTCGACACCACCGACGAGATCGCGGTTGATGGTGGCGGCGACCCGTGCCCCCGAGCCGGCGGCGACGATGAGCTGCTGCGGCCCGGGCGCGGTGGACTCCCCCGCCGCGTACAGGCCCTGCACCGACGTGCGCCCGTGGTCGTCGACGACGAGCAGGCCGTCGGCGTCGAGCTCGGCACCGGTGGGCGCGACGTACTCGAGCGCCCCCGACCACGTCGGTCGCACGAAGCCGGCCGTCCGGGCGACGACCTCGCCGTCGGCGAGCTCCACCCCGTGCATCCCCTCGCGGTCGCCCTGGATCGCGGCCACGCGGCGGCGCTCGACCCGGATGCCCCGGCTGGCGAGCCTCGACTCCTCGGACGCGGTGACGATGTCGGCGCCGTTCGTGAAGGCGACGATGTCGTCGCTCCACTGCGACAGCAGCAGCGCGCGCTCGGCGAGGTCGGGGTGCTCGCCGATGACGGCGATCGGCTGGTCGCGCTTGCCCCAGGCGTCGCATTCGATGCAGCTGTGCACGTAGGTGCCGTAGAACGCCCGGAGCGACCCGATGTCGGGCAGCGTCTCGTGCAGCCCCGTCGAGACCAGCACCACCCGCGCCGTGGCCGACGAGGCCGCTCCGCGGAACTCGCAGTCGATCTCGAAGCCGCCCTCGGTCGTGCGGATCGCCGTGGCCAGGGTCTGGCGGTGCTCGGCGCCCTCGTAGCCGAGGAACTCCTCGCGGCCGAGCTTCCGCAGCTCGAGGGGCGAGATGCCGTCGCGGGTGAGGAAGCCGTGCGACAGCAGCGTCGCGGAGTTCCGCGGTCGGTTGCTGTCGATCAGCAGCACGCGTCGCCGTGCCCGCACGAGGTTGAGGGCAGCGCTGAGCCCGGCGGGGCCGGCTCCGACGACGGCGACGTCGTACACGTCGTTCACGACCGGTCGAGCAGACGCTGGATGCGGCGCAGCGTCGACTCGCGCCCGAGGATCTCCATCGACTCGAAGAGCGGCGGGCTGACCTTGCGACCCGACAGCGCCACGCGCAGCGGCCCGTACGCGAGCCGGGGCTTGAGCCCGAGCCCGTCGACGAGCGCGCCCTTGAGCGCCTCCTGGATCTCCGGGTGCGTCCAGCCCTCCAGCCTCTGCAGGGCCGCCGAGGAGGCGCGGAGAACGTCGTCCGCGGAGTCCGGCAGCGAGGCGATCGCGTCGGCCTCGTGCACGAGCTCGTCGTCGCCGACGAAGAGGAACGACAGCATCCCCCGCGCCTCGCTGAGCAAGGTCATGCGCTCCTGGACGAGGGGCGCCGCCTGCACCAGGATCGCCGTCTCGGCCTCCGTGGGAGGATCGCTGACCACGCCGTCGAGGTACGGCAGCAAGCGAGAGCGGAAGTCGTCGGGCTCGAGCAGCCGGACGTGGTCGCCGTTGATGGACTCGGCCTTCTTGAGGTCGAAGCGAGCCGGGTTCGGGTTGACGTCGACGACGTCGAACGCCGCCACCATCTCGTCGATGCTGAACACGTCACGGTCGTGCGTGAGCGACCAGCCGAGCAGGGCCAGGTAGTTGACCAGGCCCTCGGGGATGAAGCCCCGATCGCGGTGGTGGAAGAGGTTCGACTCCGGGTCGCGCTTCGACAGCTTCTTGTTGCCGTCGCCCATGACATAGGGGAGGTGGCCGAAGCGCGGGATGAAGGAGGTCACGCCGAGCTCGACCAGCGCCTCGTAGAGAGCGATCTGCCGGGGCGTGGACGACAGGAGGTCCTCGCCACGCAGCACGTGGGTGATTCCCATCAGGGCGTCGTCGAGCGGGTTGACGAAGGTGTAGAGCGGGACACCGTTCGGCCGGACCACCACGAAGTCCGAGAACGATCCCGCCGGGAAGGTGATCTCGCCGCGGACGAGGTCATCGAAGCTCAGGTCACGGTCCGGCACGCGGAGGCGCAGCGCCGGCTGGCGACCCTCTGCGCGGTAGGCCGCACGCTGATCAGCCGTGAGCTCCCGCTCGAAGTTGTCGTAGCCCTGCTTCGGGTCACGCCCCTGCTCGACGTTACGCGCCTCGATCTCCTCACCCGTGGCGAAGCTCTCGTAGAGGAGCCCCTTCTCGAGGAGCTGGTCGATGACGTCACGGTAGATGTCGTGACGGAGCGACTGGCGGTAAGGAGCGTGAGGCCCGCCGACGTCGACGCCCTCGTCCCAGTCGATCTTCAACCAGCGCAGACCGTCGAGGATCTGCTCGTAGCTCTCCTCGCTGTCGCGGCTCGCGTCAGTGTCCTCGATGCGGAACACGAGCTTGCCGCCGGTGTGGCGTGCGTAGGCCCAGTTGAAGAGGGCGGTGCGGATGAGCCCGACGTGGGGCGTACCGGTGGGCGAGGGGCAGAACCGCACGCGCACATCAGTGCCGGTGGCGGTGGAGAAGGGAGCAGACATCGGTGATGATCTTACCGGCCGGCCCCCGTGGCCACCTGCGTTAAACACGAAAGGCCCCTCCTGTGGAGGGGCCTTTCGGTGTGCCAGTCATGCTGG
>NZ_JACYUO010000011.1:0-15880 GCF_014841815.1 Frigoribacterium sp. CFBP 8754 | reverse complement strand
GGGGGCGGGGGCGCCCCCGGAATGACCGGGGCTGAACGCTTCGCGTTCAGAGCGCCCCGGTCATTCCCATTCGATGGTGCCCGGGGGCTTGCTGGTGACGTCGAGAACTACTCGGTTGACGCCGTCGACCTCGTTCGTGATCCGGTTCGAGATCTTGGCGAGCACGTCGTAGGGCAGGCGCGTCCAGTCTGCCGTCATGGCGTCCTCGGACGAGACGGGGCGCAGCACGATCGGGTGACCGTACGTGCGGCCGTCGCCCTGAACGCCGACCGAGCGGACGTCGGCGAGCAACACGACCGGGCACTGCCAGATCTCCTCGTCGAGGCCGGCCGCGGTGAGCTCGGCGCGGGCGATCGCGTCGGCCTTCCGCAGCAGCTCGAGGCGCTCGTGCGTGACCTCGCCGATGATGCGGATGCCGAGGCCGGGCCCGGGGAAGGGCTGACGGCCGACGATGACCTCGGGCAGGCCGAGCTCGCGGCCGATGGCGCGCACCTCGTCCTTGAAGAGCGTGCGCAGCGGCTCGACGAGCTCGAACTGCAGATCCTCCGGCAGGCCGCCCACGTTGTGGTGGCTCTTGATGTTCGCCGTGCCCGTGCCGCCGCCGCTCTCGACCACGTCGGGGTAGAGCGTGCCCTGCACGAGGAACTTCACCGTCGCGTCGCCCTCGGCCGCAGCCTCGAGCACGAGCGCCTCGGCGGCGCCCTCGAAGCTGCGGATGAACTCGCGGCCGATGATCTTGCGCTTCTGCTCCGGGTCGGTGACACCGGCCAGGGCGTCGAGGAACTGCTGCTCCGCGTCGACCGTCACGAGGCGGACGCCCGTCGAGGCGACGTAGTCCTCCTCGACCTGGCGACGCTCGTCGGCACGCAGCAGGCCGTGGTCGACGAAGACGCAGACGAGCTGGTCGCCGACAGCCTCGTGCACGAGGGCGGCCGCGACGGCCGAGTCGACGCCGCCGGAGAGGCCGCAGATCACCCGCGACGAGCCGACCTGCTCGCGGATGCGGGCCACCTGCTCGGCGATGACGTTGCCGCTGTTCCAGTCGGCGGGGATGCCGGCGGCGCGGTGGAGGAAGTTCTCGAGCACGGCCTGGCCGAACGACGAGTGCTTGACCTCGGGGTGCCACTGCACGCCGTAGAGCTTGCGGGCGTCGCTCGAGAAGGCGGCGACGGGGGTCGCGGCGCTCGAGGCGAGCACGTCGAAGCCCTCCGGGGCCTTCGAGACGGAGTCGCCGTGGCTCATCCACGTCGTCTGCGAGGTCGGCTGCCCCGAGAGCAGGGTGCTCTCACCGGCGGCGAGGGTCACGTCGGTGGCGCCGTACTCGCGCTGGCCCGTCTGCGCGACCTCGCCGCCGAGGGCCTTCGCCATCGCCTGGAAGCCGTAGCAGATGCCCAGCACGGGCACGTCGAGCTCGAGGATGGCCGGGTCGAGGGCGGGCGCGCCCTCTTCGTAGACGCTCGACGGGCCACCGCTCAGCACGATGCCGACCGGGTTCTTGGCCGCGATCTCGGCGGCGGTGATCGTGTGCGGCACGATCTCGGAGTAGACGTTGGCCTCACGCACCCGTCGGGCGATCAGCTGCGCGTACTGCGCGCCGAAATCGACGACGAGGACGGGGCTCTGCGCCGTCTCGGTGGCTTCTGTCACGCGGGGGCTCCCTGGGTCTTCGGGGTGGGCTCGGCGACCAGCTCCGCGTGCTCACGCAGGGCCAGCTTGGTCATGTGGCTCTCGACGAAGAACGAGAGGAAGGGCACGACACCGCCGAGCGCGATGATGATGAACCGCGAGAACGGCCAGCGCATCAGGCTCCAGAGGCGGAAGTCGGCGAAGAGGTAGACGACGTAGAGCCAACCGTGGGCGATCAGGATGGCCGTCGAGAGGTTGAAGCCCTCGGTGATGCTGTCTTTCGGGACGAGGAAGCCGCCCTGCCCTCCGAGCTGCATCTCGAGCTGCAGCGGCGTGTACTTGAACACCATCTCGAAGACGAGCAGCAGCAGCATCACGCCCGTGACGTAGGCGGAGATCTTGTAGAACTTCACGGCACCCGGGATCTTCGGGATGTCGCGTTGCCGGGGCTTCAAGGGCATGGGGTCGATCCTACTCGGGGCGGGACGGGGGTCGAGCGCCGCTGCGGCGGGCGACCCGGGGGTCGGGAGGGGAGGCGGGAGGAGCGGGTCAGGCGGCGACGTCGGCCGCCAGCCGCGCCTCCTCCGCCTCGTCGATCTCGCGCTCGAACGCGTCACGGACGAGACGGAACCAGAGGAAGACGGCGAAGCCGGCGAACACGACCCACTCGATCGCGTAGAAGACGTTCAGCCAGTTCAGCGACACGTCGTCGACGGGCGCGGGCGAGTAGATGGCGTCGAGGCCGCCCCACGGCTCGGAGGCCACGACGTAGCCGGCGTAGACGTCGCCGCTGAAGTCGGACCACTCGTTGACGAGCGCCGCGACCGAGACGACCGTCTCACGGCCGTCCTGGTAGGCGCCGTCGGAGGGCGCGTCGCTCGGCGAGTACCGGCCGACCAGCGACACGTCGGAGCCGACCGGCACGGCAGCCTCGGCCGCGACGGCCTCGTCTTCGGTGGGGGCCCAGCCGACCGCGACGGCCACGGAGGCGTCGTCGGAGTCGTCGACCAGGCGGCCGATCAGCCACCAGCCCCGGTCGCCGTCGTTGACGCGGTCGCTGACGACGCGGAAGTCGTCGGCGTCGAACTGGCCGGTGACACTGACCATCTGACCGCCGACGCGGTCGAAGAACGGAGACTGCGGCTCGACGGTGTCGGCGAGCACCTTGACGGTCTCGGTCTCGGGGTTGACGACCTTGCCGCTCTCGATGCTGCGCTCGATCTGCCAGTGGCCCAGCCAGGCGAAGATTCCCGCGATGACGAGGGCGAGCGCGAGCATGGCGATCCAGCGCGGCCGACGGGCCACCTGCCACATGGAGTCGGGGAGGTCGGAGCCGTCGGGAGCGCTCGTGACGGGATGGACCTCGAGGCGACTCACGAGGGCCATCGTACCGTCGGCCCCCGACGGCCCCGCTGTGCGTCCGCTGCGCTCAGCCCGGCGCTCCGCGTCGGCCAGCACCCCTCATGATGCTCAGTACTCGGGGTCGCGCTGCCGCGTCGCTCGCTGGTCGGACTGCTGCCCGGCCTGCTCGGCCCACATCGCCCGCTCGGCCGCGCTCATGCCGTCGACCTCCGAGTCGTCGTCGAGGTCGCCGTCAGGGGCGCCGTCGCCGCCGTCGCCGCCGTCGCCGCCGGCGGCGCCGGTCGGCGAGGTCGCCACGTCGAGCTCGTCCACGACCGGCCGTGCGTGGTCGAGCTCGTCGACCACCACGGTCCGTCGACGGCGGGGCACCGGCGGGTCGTCGAGGTCGGGGTCGTCGAACAGGCCGGAGTCGGGGTCCGGGTCGCGAGCGATCGTGTCGGCGGGCTCCTCGCCCGCGAGCGCCGCCTCCATCAGGGCGATCTCGTCGGCGTGACGCCCCTCGCGCTGCTGGCGCCGCGCCTCCGCCGCGGCCTTCTCCGCCCGGTGTCGCGACCGGAAGAGCACGGCGCCGATGCGCTCGGAGTTCGCGGCGAGCAGCGGACCGATCACGGCCATGATCAGCACGTAGAGGCCCGCGAAGGGCTGCAGCAGCGGGTTCAGCCCGGCGCCCGCCGAGAGCGTCGCGAGGATGAGCGCGAACTCGCCGCGGTTCTGCAGGATGAACGAGGTGTTCAGCCCCGCCTGCGGCCCGAGCTTGTTGAGCCACGCGACGAACTGGCCCGCGACGAGGTTCAGGCCGATCGTGATGCCGACGGCCGCGGCCACCGGGCCGAGCACGCTCGGGAAGAGCGACGGGTCGAGACCGAGCCCGAAGTTGAGGAAGAAGAAGGCGCCGAACACGTCGCGCATCGGCAGCGCGAACTGCTCGACCCGGTTGCGGTACTTGGTCGCCCCGATGATCAGGCCGATGAGGAAGGCGCCGATCGCGTCGGTGACGCCCAGCACCTCGCCGAGGCCCGCGAAGAGCACGGCGAGCCCGAAGAAGAGCACGGTGAACAGCTCGTCGTCGCGGGTGCGCATCAGCTTCGACACGACGCGGCCCCCCCACCGCGCGACGCTGAACATCACGACGAGGAAGACGAAGGCGATGCCGAGCTTGAGCACCACCGGCCCCGGGTCGGTCTCGCCGCTCAGCACGACGGAGACGATGGCGAGGTAGATCGCGATGAAGATGTCCTCGACGACGGTGACGCCGAGGATCATCGGCGTCTCGCGGTTCGCCAGGCGGTTCAGCTCGATGAGCAGCTTCGTGACGATCGCGCTCGACGACGTCGCGGTCATGCCCGCGACGATCAGGGCCTCGCGGGTGCCCCAGCCGAGCATGAAGCCGAAGGCCAGGCCGACGCCCATGTTGACGGCGATGTAGGTGCCGCCGGAGACGATCAGCCGGCCCGCGTTCGAGAAGAACTCGTCTTGATCGAACTCGAGGCCCAGGTTGAACAGCAGCAGGATCAGGCCGAAGATCGCGATCAGCTCGATGCTGTGCGCGTCGAAGCTGAGCGGGAACCAGCCCGTGTTCGTGCTGGCGAGCAGCCCGACGAGCATGTAGATCGGGATCGACGGCAGGCCGATCAGCTTGCCGAGCCGCCCGAGCACGTAGGCGAGCAGGAGGAGGATGCCGAGGACGATCAGCTCTTCACCCAGGTGCACCGGTGATCAGCTCCCGGGCGGCGAGTCGACCGGGGCGCGGTGCCCGAACGTGCCCGTGCGGTACCAGGAGAAGGCCTTCGCGACCTTCTCCGGCGACCCGGCGACGACGAGCGTGTCGCCCGGGAACACCTTGAAGTCGCCCGACGGAGCGGGATTCGCGGCGTCGCCGCGGACGACGGCCACGACCGTGAGGCCCACGACGCCCTTGGCGCCGAGGTCGCCGAGCGGCTGCCCGGCGATGTGGTCGTCGTAGTCGACGGTGAACCAGTCGATGCTGAGGCCGGGGATCTGGTCGAGCGCGGAGAGCGACTCGGTGATGCGCGTGCCGCCGAGCAGCTCGGCGAGGGTGTGCGCCTCGTCTTCGCTGAGGCGCAGGGAGACCTTCGTGACGTCGGCCCCGTCGGCGTCGTCGCTGAAGGTGATCAGGTCGCTGTGGCCCGAGCGGTGCGTGATGACGCCGCACTTGCCGCCGTCGTCGGTGATGAAGGTGTGCAGCACACCCACGCCGGGGAGCTTGACTCGACGCACGTCAACCATGGTTGGTCTCCAGGAGGATCGGGGGCAGTCGTCTCAGCCTAGCGGCGGGCTCCGTCGCNACCTGCAGGAGGCGCGGTGCCCGCCCCACGGGCACCGCGCCTCCTGCAGCCTGGTCGCGTCGCGACCCCGCCTCGCCCTCGGCTCAGCCCTCGCGGCCTCCCGGCTCGCTGGCGCGCGCCGGCTCGTCGGCGGGCGTGCCGGCCGGCTCCGCCACCGTCTCGCCCGGCTTCGGCGCGCCGCCCTGGTCGGCGCCCGGCACCTTCATGTCGTCCTCGTCGAATCCGAACGTGATGTCGGGCGCCTCGAGGCGCACTCGGTCGGCCGAGGCGTCGTCGGGCTCGAGCTGGCTGGCCCGCTCGGCGGCGACGCGCTTGAGGTAGTTGCCGACCTCCTCCTCGGTCTCGGAGTCGGACCAGCCGTGCACCTCGGCCATGAGGCGGGCGGCCACGGGCGCGGCGGACTCGCCGCGGTCCCACGCCTCGATCGAGATGCGGGTGCGACGGGCCAGGACGTCCTCGAGGTGCAGGGCGCTCTCGTGGCTGGCCGCGTAGACGACCTCGGCGGCGATGTAGTCGTCGGCGCCGGGCAGCGGCTCGGCGAGCTCGGGCCGCTCGCGGATGAGGTCGAGCAGCTCGTCGGTGAGCGTGCCGTAGCGGTTCAGCAGGTGCTCGATGCGGACCTTGTGCACGCCGAAGGCCTTCGCGATCTTGCCGCGCTTGTTCCACGCCGCGTGGTAGCCCTCGGCGCCGAGCAGCGGGATCTCCATCGTCGTGCTCTCGGGGATGCGCCCGTCGAGGGCGGCGACGGCCTCGTCGATGGCGTCCTCCGCCATGACGCGGTAGGTCGTCCACTTGCCGCCGGCGACGACGACGAGACCGGGCACGGTGTGCGCCACGATGTGCTCGCGCGACAGCTTCGAGGTCTGGTCGGACTCGCCGGCCAGCAGCGGGCGGAGCCCGGCGTAGACGCCCTCGACGTCGTCCCGCGTGAGCGGGACGGCCATGACGCGGTTGACGTGCTCGAGGATGTAGTCGATGTCGGCGGCGGTCGCGGCCGGGTGCGCCTTGTCGAGGTCCCAGTCGGTGTCGGTCGTGCCGACGAGCCAGTGGCGGCCCCACGGGATGACGAACAGGACGCTCTTCTCGGTGCGGAAGATCATGCCCATGTCGGAGTGGATCCGGTCGCGGGGCACCACCAGGTGCACGCCCTTGGAGGCCCGGACCTTGAACTGGCCGCGCTCCCCCACCATCGCCTGCGTGTCGTCCGTCCAGACGCCGGTCGCGTTGACGACCTGCTTGGCGCGGATCTCGAAGTGCTCGCCGGTCTGGTAGTCGTGGGCCTTCACCCCGACGACGCGCTCGCCGACCTTCACGAAGCCCTCGACGCGGACGCGGCTGGCCGCGTGGGCACCGTAGCTCGACGCCGTGCGGACGAGCGACGAGACGTAGCGCGCGTCGTCGACCTGGGCGTCGTAGTAGGTGAGGCCGCCGACGACGGCGTCCTTCGAGAGGCTCGGGATGGCCCGGAGCACCTGCGTCTTGCTGAGGTGGCGGTGGTGGGGCACCCCGGGCGGGCGACCGCCCGTCCAGCTGAAGATGTCGTAGAGGGCCATGCCGGCGCCGATGTAGAAGCGCTCGTACACGGGCTTGCTCAGCGGGTAGAGGAAGCGCACGGGCTTGACGAGGTGCGGGGCGAGCCGCTGCAGCAGCAGGCCTCGCTCGATGAGCGCCTCGCGCACGAGGCGGAAGTTGAGCTGCTCGAGGTAGCGGATGCCGCCGTGCACGAGCTTCGACGACCGGCTCGACGTGCCGGAGCCCCAGTCTCGCGCCTCGACGATGCCCACGCTGAGGCCGCGGGTCACGGCGTCGAGCGCGGAGCCCGCCCCGACGATGCCACCCCCGATCACGAGGATGTCCAGCTCTTTCTCCTTGAGCGCCTCGATGGCGTCGGCCCGTTCCTCCGGACCGAGCTTCGAGGAGAGGGATGCGGACGCGGTCGTAGCCATGCGGGGCCTCCATCGTTGGATCGGCGCGGGCCTGAGCCCGCCTCATCGCCCATCCAACGCCCGTCAGCCTGACAACGGTGCGTGAGATCGCCCCGCTGGGGACGGATCGAGGTCTAGTGCGGCTGGTAGGGAGCCACGACGACCTCGCTGCGCTGGAACTCCTTGAGGTCGCTGTAGCCGGTCGTGGCCATCGCGCGGCGCAGGGCGCCGACCAGGTTGGCCTGGCCGTCGACCGTGGAGGCCGGGCCGTAGAGGATCTTCTCGAGCGGGCCGACCTGGCCGACGTGCACGCGACGGCCGCGGGGCAGCTCGGGGTGGTGCGCCTCGGCGCCCCAGTGGTAGCCGCCACCGGGCACGTCGGTGGCGCGCGCGAGGGCGGCCCCGAGCATGACGGCGTCGGCGCCGCAGGCGACGGCCTTGACGATGTCGCCCGACGTGCCGAGCCCGCCGTCGGCGATGACGTGCACGTAGCGCCCGCCCGACTCGTCGAGGTAGTCACGGCGAGCGCCCGCGACGTCGGCGACCGCGGAGGCCATCGGAGCGTGGATGCCGAGGGAGGCGCGGGTCGTCGAGGCAGCGCCGCCCCCGAACCCGACGAGGACGCCGGCCGCGCCCGTGCGCATGAGGTGCAGCGCTGCCGTGTACGTGGAGGCGCCTCCCACGATCACGGGGACGTCCAGCTCGTAGATGAACTCCTTGAGGTTCAGGGGCTCGGTGCTCTTCGACACGTGCTCGGCCGAGACGGTCGTGCCGCGGATGAGGAAGAGGTCGACGCCGGCGTCGACGACGGTCTGGTAGAGCTCCTGCGTGCGCTGCGGGCTGAGCGACCCGGCGACCGTGACGCCGGCGGCGCGGATCTCGGCGATGCGCGCGGTGACGAGCTCGGGCTTGATCGGCTCGGCGTAGATCTGCTGCATGCGGGCGACGGTCTCGTCCTCCGGCAGGTCGCGGATCTCGGCGAGGACGGACTCGGGGTCGTCGTACCTCGTCCAGACGCCCTCGAGATCGAGCACGCCGAGGCCGCCGAGCTGGCCGATGCGGATGGCCGTCTCGGGGCTGACGACGGAGTCCATCGGCGCGGCGATGATCGGCGAGTCGAACTGGAACGCGTCGATCGACCAGCTCACCGACACGTCTCGGGGGTCGCGGGTGCGCCGGCTCGGGACGATCGCGATGTCGTCGAACGCATAGGCGCGGCGCGCGCGCTTGGAGACGCCGATCTCTACCTCAGTCACCGTGCCACCCTACCGGGTGCCGCCCCGCACCGAGCCCGGCGGCCCGCGGCCCGCCCCGGCGCCCGGCCCCGGCACCCGCCACCCGCACCCTCGGAGCACGGGCGAGTCCGACCCCGACGGTCTACGACGCTCGCCCCCGTTGGTCGTACTCGCCCGGAACGTGTCGGCGGGGGACGACGAGACCCGCCGAAGCCAGCCTCGCGGCGAGCCGACCGAGGTCGAGGGCGTCGTCCCATCCCCATCGGGCGAAGCCGTTCACCTCGGGAAGGCGTCGCACGGCGTTCTCGCGGTCCTTCTCGTGGAGGAGCGCCTCCTTCGACGAGCGCCCCGCCACCATGCCCTCGTCGACGTACTTGTCGGTCCCGTCGGCTTCGCCGGCCACTCCCTCGCTCGCCCACCAGAAGTCGAGGGTGGCGACGTGGCGACCCTCCTCGCGGAGGACGTGCTGGAGGACCGGGTCGGGCAGCCCCAGGAGGCGGATGCCCACCCGGCTGACCGACTCGAGGGGCGACGCGGCGCGGGGATCGGCGAACTCCACGACCGCTCCGACCCGGCGAGCACCGCGGATCGTGCCTCGGGACTCGAAGTCCGCGAGGAGCTCGGCGGGCGTGACGACACGTCGACGCAGGGCATCGTCCGTCATCACGACGGTGCGGAGGAACGTCTCGGTGAGGCAGACGTCGACCAGCGTCGTGGCCACGGACGTCACGAGCACGCCCTGCACGACGTCGAGCCCGTCTCGGCCGACGGCCCGGGCGTGCTTGACGAAGCCGTGTTCACGGCGGCTTCCGCCCGCGGGCGGGACGAGGACGTGCACGGCGGCCCCGGGCGCGCCGACGACAGGGAGCCCGTGCAGCACGGCCGCGGAGAGATGGCTGACGACGACGTCCGACCGGCAGGCGGCCGCCGCCGCCACCGCGGTGGTCGCGTGGCGCTCCTCCACGCCCATCTCAGCCCAGACCGACGTCTCGACGTACGCCCCTCGGCGGACCCGCACGAGGGCGCCTCGGGCGTGGGACCGTCGGAGCATCGCCGGGTCGAGACCGAGCGAGGAGACGTCGCGACTGAGCAGGAGTCCGGGGCGGTGGACGGTGATGAGCATCCGCCCAGGATCGTCCGGGGCAGGCGGCGGCTCCTCCCCCGGCGCCCCACACGGGGACCACGGGCCACGCGCACCCCCTGGGAAGGGACGATCGCCCGGGACGACGACGGGCGAGTCCGAGCCGGGCGGGCGTCCAGGGACGCCCGCTCGGGTCGAACTCGCCCGGGGTCGGCGAGGGCGGCGGGCTAGCGGCGGTAGTTGGGCGCCTCGACGACCATCTGCAGGTCGTGCGGGTGGCTCTCCTTCAGGCCGGCCGCGGTGATGCGGACGAACTTGCCCTTCATCTTCAGCTCGTCGACGGTGCGGCCGCCGACGTAGAACATCGACTGACGGAGGCCGCCGGTGAGCTGGTAGACCACGTTGCTCAGCGCGCCGCGGTAGGGCACCTGGCCCTCGACGCCCTCGGGGATGAGCTTGTCGTCGCTGGGGACGTCGGCCTGGAAGTACCTGTCCTTCGAGTACGACGTGTTCTTGCCGCGCGTCTGCATGGCGCCGAGCGAGCCCATGCCCCGGTACTTCTTGAACTGCTTGCCCGCGACGAAGACGAGGTCGCCGGGGCTCTCGTCGCAGCCGGCGAGCAGCGAGCCGAGCATGACCGTGTCGGCGCCGGCGACGAGCGCCTTCGCGATGTCGCCCGAGTACTGGAGGCCGCCGTCGGCGATGACCGGCACGCCGGCCTCGCGGGCCGCGAGCGACGCCTCGTAGACGGCGGTGACCTGCGGCACGCCGACGCCGGAGACGACGCGGGTCGTGCAGATCGAGCCCGGCCCGACGCCGACCTTGATCGCGTCGGCCCCGGCCTCGATGAGCGCCTCGGCGCCCGAGCGGGTCGCGACGTTGCCGCCGATGACGTCGACGGCGGCGAAGGTCGGGTCGGCCTTGATGCGCTTGATCATGTCGAGCTCGCCGGCGCTCTCGCCGTTGGCAGTGTCGACCACGAGGACGTCGACGCCGGCGTCGCGGAGGGCGCACGCGCGCTCCCACGCGTCGCCGAAGAAGCCGATGGCGGCACCGACGCGGAGCCGTCCCTCGTCGTCCTTCGTGGCGTCGGGGTACTTCTCGCTCTTGTCGAAGTCCTTGACGGTGATGAGGCCGCGGAGCTTGCCCGCCTCGTCGACCAGGGGCAGCTTCTCGATCTTGTGCTGGGCGAAGATCGCGATCGCCGAGTCGGGGTCGACGCCCTCGGGGGCCGTCACGAGGGGGGCCTTCGTCATGACGTCGCGGACGAGCGTGGTCTGCATCTCGAAGGGCGAGACGAAGCGCATGTCGCGGTTGGTGATGATGCCGACGAGCGTGCCGTCCTCCTCGACGACCGGCAGGCCGGAGACGCGGAACTGGCCGCAGAGGGCGTCGACCTCGGCCACGGTGGCGTCGGGGGTGGTGGTCACCGGGTTGGTGATCATGCCCGACTCGCTGCGCTTGACCTTGTCGACGTGGGCCGCCTGGTCGGCGATCGAGAGGTTGCGGTGGATGATGCCGATGCCGCCCTGGCGCGCCATGGCGATGGCCATGCGCGACTCGGTCACGGTGTCCATCGCGGCGGAGAGGAGGGGGACGGCGACGCGGATGCGCTTCGTGAGGCGGGACGAGGTGTCGGCCTCGCTCGGGATCACGTCGGTGCGCCCGGGGAGGAGCATGACGTCGTCGTACGTGAGTCCGATGAATCCGAACGGATCCGGCTGGTCCATGAGTCCCCTTCGAAGGAGCGAGATGAGGTGGTCGGTGGCACCGGATCGCCGTCGACTCCGGTGCTCCATGTTAAGCCGCCCCGTGCCTCCTGAATTCCGCCCTCGGAGGACGCTCTCGTGCGTCGATGTCGCTATTTCGTAACGAATTGTCGTCATTGGCCTGTGTCCTGCACGAAACACGGCCGACACACAGCGAAAGTAGCGTCACCAACGACGGTCGCCAGCGGCACCCGGGGCATCGCCCCGACTGGCACCTGTCCAGGAGGTCCCGTGAAACCCGACACGACCATCGCAGGCAGAGCTCCGCTCCGCCCTGCCCTGATCGTCACCGTCCTCGCTCTGCTGCTCGGCCTCGCCGGCGCGTTCGTCTCGGTGACCCTGGCTCCCTCGGCCGCCCACGCGCAGGGCGGGGCCACGGCCTCGTGCCAGGCCGACGCGAGCACGGGCTGCATCCAGGGCAGCATCAGGACCTCCGACGGCGAGCCGGCCACCGGCGTCGTCGTCGACGTCACGGGCCCCGGCGGCTTCGAGGGCACGGCCGAGGTCGACGGCACCGGCCGCTGGGCCGTCCCCGTCACCGAAGCCGGCGAGTACGCCGTCCAGCTCGACGAGGAGTCGCTGCCCGACGGGCAGTTCCTCCGCAACGCCGAGACCGAGCGCAGCGTCGACGCGACGCTCGGCGCCAACAAGAGCGTGATCTTCCAGCTCACCCAGACCGAGGGCGAGGTCTCCGGCGCCGCCGCCTCCTCCTTCAACTGGGACCGCCTCGCGCAGCAGTTCGCCTCGGGCATCCGCCTCGGCCTGCTGCTCGCCCTCGCCGCGATCGGCCTCTCGCTGATCTACGGCACCACCGGCCTCAGCAGCTTCTCGCACGGCGAGCAGGTGACCCTCGGCGGGCTGCTCGCGTACGTCTTCGCCAACCAGCTCGGCATGAACATCTTCCTGGCGGCGACGATCACGGTGATCCTCTGCGCGGCCACCGGGTTCATCCAGGACTGGGCGATCTGGAAGCCGCTCCGACGGCGGGGCCTCAGCCTCACCCAGCTCATGATCGTCACGATCGGCCTGTCGATCGCCCTGCAGTACGCGTTCCAGTACTTCTTCGGCGCCGCGACCGTCCGCATCCAGACGGCCAACCCGACCACGGTCACCTTCGCGGGCGTCACGCTCACGGTGCAGTCGTACGTCGCCATGGGCATCTCGGTGATCGTGCTCGTGCTCACCGGCCTCTTCCTCACGAAGACCCGCACCGGCCGCGCCACCCGCGCCGTCTCCGACAACCCCGCCCTCGCGGCGGCGTCGGGCATCGACGTCGACCGCATCATCCGCCTCGTGTGGACGGTCGCGGCGGGCCTCGCCGGCCTCTCGGGCGTCATGCTCGGCCTCGTGCTCAACGGCGTCAACTGGATGACCGGCCTGCAGATCCTGCTGCTCATGTTCGCGGCGGTCACGCTCGGCGGGCTCGGCACCTCCTTCGGCGCCCTGGCCGGCTCGCTCATCATCGGCGTCATCGTCGAGCTGACCAACCTGGTGCTGCCGGGTGACTTCAAGTACGCCACCGCGCTGCTGATCCTGATCGTGATCCTGCTGTTCCGTCCGCAGGGCATCTTCGGTCGCGCCGAGCGGATCGGTTAAGGGGACAACACATGGACTACGTCATCGACCTCATCCGCCAGCTCACCGGCGAGGCGCTCGCCCCGACCACGGCCGCGTTCGCGATCGCCGCGATCGGCCTCAACATCCACTTCGGCTTCACCGGACTCATCAACATGGGCCAGGCGGCGTTCCTGCTGCTCGGCGCCTACGGCTTCGCGATCTCGCTGACCAGCGGCCTGCCCCTCGGGCTCGCGGTGCTGATCGGCATGGCCTGCGGCCTCGTCTTCGCGCTCATCCTCGGCGTCCCGACGCTGAAGCTGAGGGGCGACTACCTCGCCATCGTGACCATCTGCGCGGCGGAGATCATCCGCATGGTCGGCCGGTCGAGCATCCTCACCGACGTGACCGGTGGCTCGAACGGCATCACCGGCTCGTCGTACCGTGACCCCTTCACGGCGCTCTCCCCCCTGCCCGACGGTCAGACCACCGTGCTGTGGTTCACGTACGACAACAACGGCGTCAACGGCTGGTGGATCCGCATCGTGGCCTGGGCGCTCGTGGCCCTGCTCTGCGTCATCGTGTTCCTGCTCAGCCGCAGCCCCTGGGGCCGCGTACTCAAGGGCATCCGCGAGGACGAGGACGCCGTGCGCAGCCTCGGCAAGAACGTCTTCTCGTACAAGATGCAGGCGCTCGTCTTCGGCGGCGTGATCGGCTCGCTGGCGGGCATCATCTACGTGCTGCCCTCGTCGGTGCAGCCCGACGCCCTCGGCCGCTCGACGACGTTCTTCATCTGGACGGCGCTCCTGCTCGGCGGCGCGGCCACGGTCTTCGGCCCGGTGCTCGGCGCGATCCTGTTCTTCGTCGTCCGCCTGCTCATCCGCACCCTGGCCGGCGACTTCATCCCCGCGAGCATCATGAGCAACCAGCAGGCCGACCAGTTCTCGTACGTGCTCGTCGGCGTCGCCCTGATGTGCCTGATCATCTTCCGACCGCAGGGAATCCTCGGCAACAAGAAGGAGCTGTCGTTCAGTGTCTGAGACCACGACCACCGGCACGGCCGGAGCGCCCTCGGGCCGGGACCGCAAGCCCGGCTACGACTACGACCGCACCGTGCTGCGCCAGAAGCTCACGACCGTGGGGCGCACGCCCGGCTCGTCGAAGCCCGACCCCATCCTCACCGTCGACAACGTCGTGCGCCGCTTCGGCGGCATGACCGCCGTCGACGTGGGGCACGTCGAGGTGCAGCGCGGCGCGATCACCGCCCTGATCGGCCCCAACGGCGCCGGCAAGACGACGTTCTTCAACCTGCTCACCGGCTTCGACAAGGCGTCCTCCGCCCCGACCGCGTTCAAGCGCGGCGAGGGCACGGCCAAGTGGGTCTTCGACGGCAAGCCGATGGGCAACGTCGGCGCGGCCAAGGTGGCCCGTGCCGGCATGGTGCGCACCTTCCAGCTGACGAAGGCGCTCTCGCGCCTCACCGTGATGGAGAACATGCTGCTGGGCGCCCGCGATCAGCCGGGCGAGAACTTCTTCGTCGGCATCGTGCCCCCGCTGTGGAAGGCCCGCGAGCGCGAGATCACCGTCAAAGCCGAGGAGCTGCTCGCGCGCTTCAAGCTGCTCGAGAAGAAGGACGACTACGCCGGCAGCCTCTCCGGCGGCCAGCGGAAGCTGCTCGAGATGGCCCGCGCCCTGATGAGCGACCCCGAGATGATCATGCTCGACGAGCCGATGGCCGGCGTGAACCCGGCGCTGACGCAGTCGCTGCTCGGCCACATCCAGTCGCTGCGCGACGACGGCACGACCGTGCTCTTCGTCGAGCACGACATGCACATGGTGCGGCACATCTCCGACTGGGTGATCGTCATGGCCGAGGGCAAGGTCGTGGCCGAGGGCCCGGCCGACACCGTCATGGACGACCAGGCCGTCATCGACGCCTACCTCGGCGCGCACCACGACACCGACCTCGGCGACGACTCGCTGCTCACCGACGAGGCGTTCGACCAGATCGAGGAGGAGGTGGCGGCGGAGGACGCGGCCCGCGAGGGCGACCCGACCCGCGCCTCCTCGACCACCACCGCGGGCGGCGTCGCCGGGCGCGACCTGCCGGGCTCGCCCGACCCCTCCACCCCCACCGCGACGAACGCGGCCGACGACCAGCAGAGCGGAGACAGGGCATGAGCGCCTCGACGACGGAGATGCACCCCGGCACGGAGAAGTTCGCCGGCACCGAGCCGATCATGAACGCCAGCGGCCTCGTGGCCGGCTACCTGCCCGGCGTCAACATCCTCAACGGCTGCGACCTGGTCTGCTACCCCGGCGAGCTGATCGGCATCATCGGCCCGAACGGCGCCGGCAAGTCGACGCTGCTCAAGGCCCTGTTCGGCCTCGTCAAGATCCACGAGGGCAGCGTCACGCTCGGCGGCGAGGACATCACGAACCTCAAGGCCAACAAGCTCGTGCAGGCCGGCGTCGGCTTCGTGCCGCAGACGAACAACGTCTTCCCGTCGCTGACCATCGAGGAGAACCTGCAGATGGGCATGTTCCTCCGCCCGAAGGCCTTCACCGAGCGGCTCGAGTACATCTACGACCTCTTCCCCGTGCTCGGCGACCGTCGCGGCCAGCGCGCCGGATCGCTCTCGGGCGGCGAGCGCCAGTCGGTCGCCATGGCTCGCGCGCTGATGATGGACCCGAAGGTGCTGCTGCTCGACGAGCCGTCGGCCGGCCTCTCGCCGGTGCGCCAGGACGAGACCTTCATCCGCACCCGCCGCATCAACAAGGCCGGCGTCTCGGTGATCATGGTCGAGCAGAACGCCCGCCGCTGCCTGCAGATCTGCGACCGCGGCTACGTGCTCGACCAGGGCCGCAACGCCTACTCGGGCACCGGCCGCGAGCTCGCCGACGACCCGAAGGTGATCGAGCTGTACCTCGGCACGCTCGCGAAGGACGTCGACGAGACGCACTGAGCCCGGCGCCGAGCGCCACGAGGGCCCCCACGCTGCGGCGTGGGGGCCCTCGGGCG
>NZ_JACYUO010000010.1:0-61186 GCF_014841815.1 Frigoribacterium sp. CFBP 8754 | reverse complement strand
GACCGAGGGCCCGCCCGCCTACGCCCGGACCCGCACCTCGATCGAGTTCAGCCACGGATCGTCGAACCCCAGCACCCGCCCGTCGTCGCGGGTCGCCACCCCGTGGTGGCCGAGGCGCTCGCCGAGGGCGCCGAGGTCGTCGCCGGTCGGCACCTCGATCCGCACGGTGCCGAGGCCGAGCGCGAGCTGTCGACGGCCGGCGCCGGCGCTGTTCCATGTGTTCATCGCCATGTGGTGGTGGTAGCCGCCGGCGCTGACGAAGAGGGCCTGCGACCCGAAGCGCGTCGTGGTCTCGAAGCCGAGCTGCTCGACGTAGAACCGGTGGGCGGACGCCACGTCTCCCACGCTGAGGTGCACGTGGCCCACGGAGGCGGGACGGGAGGCGGCGGCGACCAGCGCCTCCTCGCGGACGTTCTGCTGCAGGAAGGCGTTCGGGTCGAGCGCGAGCGTCGCCATGTCGACCTGGCCGTGGGTCCACGACCAGGCGGTGCGGTCGCGGTCCCAGTACAGCTCGATGCCGTTGCCCTCGGGGTCGGTGAAGTAGAAGGCCTTGCTGACCAGGTGGTCGGCGCTGCCGGTGAAGCTGCCCGGGTGCCGGCTCGCGACGCCGTAGACCGCCGACGCCAGGTCGACCTCGGTCTCGAAGAGGATCGCGGTGTGGAAGAGGCCGGCCTCGCGGGCGGCCGCGTGCCGCAGCTCGGGCGCGTGCTCGAGCACGACGATCGGCGTCGTGCCGCGGCCGAGGACGCTCCGGCCGGCGGTCGCGTCGTGCGAGAGCACGGCGAGCGTCACGGCGTCGCGGTAGAACGCGGTCATGCCGTCGAGGTCGGCGACGCGCAGGGACACCGCGCCCATGGTCGTGTCGGGCGCGAGCAGGTCGAGCGACCTCGCGGCGGGGGCAGCCGGGGAGTCGCGGGTCGGCTCGGGCGCCGAGGTCTCGTCGGTCATGGGTCGCTCCCTGTCTCGGGGCGCGGCACCAGGTCGATGACGCGTCACCGACCTGCAACCGCGCGGTGGGCGCGGGGATTCCCGTCGCCGCCTCCCGATGCCGCGCGACGTGGCCCGGGCGATCGAAGTGACGCTACCTGGGCGCTCGGCGGCCGGGAGGGCCCCGCAAGGGTCGCCTCGACGCCGGGCGGCTGACGCCGGGCGGCTGACGCCGGGCGGCTTACGCCGGGCTGCTGACGCCCGGGCGGCTAGCGGCCGGTGAGCCGCTCGATCAGCTCGCGGTAGCGCGCCGCCGTCCGCTCGACGATCTCGGCGGGCAGCTCGGGCGGGGTGCCCTCGCCGTCCCAGTTCGCCGACAGCCAGTCGCGCACGATCTGCTTGTCGAAGCTCGCGGTGCGGTCGCCCGACGAGTACGCCTCGGCGTCCCAGTAGCGGCTGCTGTCGCTCGTGAGCACCTCGTCGCCGAGGGTCAGCGCGCCCGTCGACCGGTCGGCCCCGAACTCGAACTTCGTGTCGGCGAGCACGACGCCGCGCGCCTCGGCGACGACCGCCGCGCGCCGGTAGATCTCGAGCGACGTGTCGCGCAGGGCGGCCGCGACCTCGAGCCCGACGAGCTCGACGGTGCGCTCGTACGAGATGTTCTCGTCGTGCTCACCCAGCGGCGCCTTGTAGGCCGGCGTGTAGATCGGCTCGGGGAGCCGGTCGCCGCTCTGCAGCCCCGCCGGCAGCGCGATGCCGCAGACGGTGCCGTGCTCGCGGTACTCGGCCCAGCCGCTGCCGACGAGGTAGCCCCGCACGACGCACTCGACCGGGTACATGTCGAGCGGTGCCACGAGCATCGCTCGGTCGCGCACCTGCTCGGGCAGCGTGACGGGCGCGGTGGTCGGGTCGACGAGGTGGTTCGGCACGCCGTCGAGCTGCGCGAACCACCAGAGGCTCAGCTGCGTGAGCAGGGCGCCCTTGCCGGGGATGCCGGGCTCGAGCACGTGGTCGTAGGCGCTGACGCGGTCGGAGGCGACGACCAGCAGGTGGCTGGTGTCGTCGAGCGTCGCGACGTCGCCGACCGAGCCGACCACCGGTGCGGGCACGTAGAGGTCGCGCACCTTGCCCGAGTAGGCGTGGCTCCAGCCGGGCAGGTCGAGCGCGCTCATCGGGCGCCGCCCGCGACCCGCGCGGCGATGTCGGTGCGGTGCTGCGAGCCCTCGAGCCGGATGCGGGAGACGGCCTCGTAGACCCGGCCCCGCGCCTCCTCGAAGTCCTTCCCCTCGGCGACGACGCTGAGCACGCGCCCGCCGGTGGCGATCAGCCGGTCGTCGAGCCGCGCGGTGGCGGCGTGCGTCACGTGCACCCCCGCGACGGCCAGGGCGTCGTCGAGCCCCGTGATCTCGCGCCCGCTGACGACGGCCTCGGGGTAGCCCTCGCTCGCCAGCACCACGGTGACGGCGGGCGTCGGCAAGAAGCGCGGAGCCTCGTGGTTGCCGAGCGACCCGGTCGCCGCCGCGAGCAGCAGGCCGCTCAGCGGGGTGACGAGACGGGGCAGCACGACCTGCGTCTCGGGGTCGCCGAAGCGCGCGTTGAACTCGATCACCCGCACGCCCTGCTCGGTGAGGATGAGCCCGGCGTAGAGCAGGCCGATGAACGGCGTGCCCTCGTGCTCGAGCTGGCGCACGGTCGGCGTCGCGACGGTGTCGAGCACCTCGTCGACGAAGTCCTTCTCGCTGCCGAAGCGGTCGGCGAGCCAGGGCAGCGGCGAGTACGCGCCCATGCCGCCCGTGTTCGGGCCCTCGTCGCCGTCGCGCAGGCGCTTCGAGTCCTGTGCGGGGCTGAGCGGCACGACGGTGTGGCCGTCGCTGAGGAAGAAGAGCGAGACCTCCGGGCCCTCGAGGTGCTCCTCGACGAGCACGGAGCCGTGCTGCAGCCAGTAGGTGACGTGCTCGACCGCGGCGTCGCGGTCGGAGGTGACGAGCACGCCCTTGCCCGCGGCGAGCCCGTCGGCCTTGACGACGTAGGGGGCGCCGAACTCGTCGAGCACCGTGACCGCCTCGTCGAGGGTGCCGACCCGGGTGGCCCGGCCGGTGGGGACGCCCGCGGCGTCCATGACGCGCTTGGCGAAGGTCTTGCTGCCCTCGAGGGCGGCGGCCGCCTTGCCCGGGCCGAAGACCGGGATGCCGCGCGACCGGAGCGGGTCGGCCACGCCCGCGACGAGCGGCGCCTCCGGGCCGACGACCACGAGCTCGACGTCGTTCTCGAGCGCGTACTCGGTGACGACCGCACCGTTCGACGGGTCGAGGTGCACCACCTCGACCTGCTCGGCGATGCCGGCGTTGCCGGGGGCGACGACGATCTCGTGCCCCGCGTCTTCACGGAGCAGGGCGGTGATGATGGCGTGCTCGCGAGCACCGGAGCCGAGGACGAGGATTCGCACGCGCCGATCCTACCCAGTGGGCCGTCCGGGCCCCTCGGCGCCCGCCCGTATAGGTTGAGCCGCATGGCCAAGGCGAGGATCGACGACGGCACCGGCGCGGCCGCCGTGCGCGAGGCCCAGACGGCGCTCGCCGAGGGCGCGCAGCCCTCCCGCGTGGTCACCGCGACCGCGGTCCGCTGGCTGCTGCAGGTGCTCGCCGACGGCGAGCCCGGCGCCACGGTGGAGGTGCGGGTGCCGCCCTGGGGAGCGGTGCAGTTCCGTGAGGGGCTCAGCCACACCCGCGGCACCCCGCCCAACGTCGTCGAGACCGACCCCGCCACCTTCATCCGCCTCGCCACCGGTGCGCTCACCTGGCAGGAGGCCGTCGACCAGGCCCTCGTCTCGGCCTCGGGCAGCCGCGCCGACCTCACCGGCTACGTGCCGGTCCGCCTGCCGCGGAGCTGACGACCGCTCGGCACCGAGACATCGGGCGTGCGCGCGACCTCGGCTCTGGGAGAATGGCCGACGTGACCACCGCACCCGACTCCCCGCAGCAGCCCGACGCCGACGCCTCGGCGGTCGACGCCCCGGCAGTCGACGCCCCCGCGGTCGGCGGCCCCGCGGTCGACGCCCCGGTGGTCGACGACCGCTCGCACGACGAGGTCAGCGTGCGGCGGGCGCCGAAGATCTCGGTCTTCCTCATCGTCGGCGCGATGGCGGGCGTCGTCGTCTCGTTGATCGTCACGTCGCTCTTCCCGTTCGACGAGGGCGAGGGCATCGCCTCGACCTACGGCTACTTCGCGCTGTGGGGCCTGACCTTCGGCGGCGCGATCGGCGCCACGGTCGCGATCGTCGCCGACCGCAGCTCGATCCGCCGCGCCAAGCGGGTGCGGGCCGAGCGCGAGAGCGTCGACGCCCCCGACGAGCCCGCCGTCGAGGGCGAGCTCGAGTAGAGCCCCCGGGTCTCGAGCAGAGCCCCCTGCGGGTCAGGAGCCGGAGGCGCGCCGCAGCCGGGCGAGCAGCTCCGGCCCGCGCTCGTCGAGCGAGCGTCCGCCGCGCACGACGCCGACCACCACGAGCACCCCGCCGAGCAGCAGGCCCACGACCAGCGCCGCGACCCCGAGCAGCAGGCTGCCCTGGGCCAGCGCGACGAGCCCCAGCGCGATCTCGGGCAGCGCGAACGCGAACGACAGCGCCCACGCCGCGTACATGCCGAGCGCCGACGTCAGGCTGGCGCCCTGCGGCGACTTGAACGGGCTCTCGCCCGCCGCGGGCACCGGCATCAGGAAGCGGGTCGACGCCACGCTCGAGACCCCGAAGCCGGTGAGCATGACGCCCAGGCCGATGCCGAGCAGCGCGGGTGCCTTCGTCAGCTCGCCGAGCACGGCGAGGGGCACGAGGGTCGCGACGACCACCACGGGCACCGCGAAGAGCGAGAGCGTGATGACGCGCCCCGCCCGGTCGGCACGGCCGGAGACCCCGGTGGAGAGGTGCGCGGCGAACGCGGTGCCGTCGTACGACACGTCGGCGCACAGGGTCACGGCGAGCAGGGCGGCGATGCCCGGGCCGAGCGCGGAGAGCAGCCAGTCGCTGCCCGTCGTCGCGGCGAGGAACACCGCGAGCACCGGCAGCAGCGGCACGATCACGAGCGAGCCGCCGTAGCGCGGGTCGCGCAGCCAGTAGACGGCCGTGCGGGCCGCGACGGCGCCGGTCGGCGTCGCCGGGAACCAGCGGAACGGCCCGAGGCCCTTCGAGCGACCCGAGGCGGCCGCGCCCGGCGACGAGACCAGCGCGGCCCGCAGCCCGACGCGCCAGAGCAGCAGCAGCACGGCCAGGGTGGCGAGGGCGATCAGGGCCTTGACCCCCGCCTCCCCGGGGCGGCCCAGGGCGAGGTCGCCCGGCACCGACCAGACGGCCCCGAGGGGCGTGAACGAGAGGACCCCGGCGATCTTCGGCAGGTCGTCGCGCAGGCTCGAGAGGCCCGTGCCCGCCAGCACGATCAGGGGACCGGCGAGGATGAGCGGCACGAAGACGAGCACGCCCATCACCTCGCGGTAGCGCCGATGGGCGCCGAGCGAGCTGGTCAGCGACTCGAGCGCTCGCGACGCGGCGATGCAGGTGAGCACCCCGACGACGCCGCAGACGACGGCGGTGAGCAGTGACAGCGGGTGCTGCCACCAGCTCAGCCCGGTCGCGACACCGGCGACGAGGGTGACGAGCCCCGGCACGCCGAGCACCCCGCACACCAGCAGGGCCACGAGGAGGCGGTCGGCCGGCAGCGGGAACGCCCGCAGCTTCGAGATCGCGAGCGTCTGGTCGACGCCGCGCAGCAGCAGCGGCACGACGACCCAGCCGAGCACGGCGACCGAGCCGCCGAGCACCCCGACCGTCCACGCCCAGGTCTCGGGCGCGAACGACAGCGCGAACAGCCCGCCGACGAGGAGGGCGAGGATGCCGAGGCCGTAGAGGAGCCCGATGATCGCGGCGATCAGCTGCCAGGTGCTGCGACGGAACCCGTTCAGCATCACCCGCCAGCGGAGGCTCAGGAGGTGCGCAACCACGAGGGCCCCTGTGCGTGCTGCCGGCCGCCGACGAGCTCGACGAAGCGGTCTTCGAGGCTGGAGCCGGCGCGCACCTCGTCGGTCGTGCCCGCCGCGAGCACGCGGCCCGACGACACGACGGCGACGTGGTCGCACATGCGCTGCACGAGGTCCATCGAGTGGCTCGAGACGATGACGGTGCCGCCGCCCTCCACGTAGCCGTGCAGGATGTCGCGGATGTTCGCCGCCGAGACCGGGTCGACCGACTCGAACGGCTCGTCGAGCACGAGGAGGCGCGGGGCGTGGACGAGCGCGCAGGCCAGCGCCACCTTCTTGGTCATGCCCGCGGAGTAGTCGACGACGAGCGTGCCGCCCGCCTCGCGGAGGTCGAGCAGGTCGAGCAGGTCGCCGACGCGGAGGGCGGTCGTCGCGCGGTCCATCCCGTTGAGGAGGCCGTGGTACGTCACGAGCTGCTCGCCGGTCAGCCGGTCGAAGAGGGCCACGCCGTCGCTCAGGACGCCGACGAGCGACTTGGCGCGGACGGGGTCGCTCCACACGTCGGTGCCGAGCACCTCGATCGTGCCGGCGTCGGGGCGCAGCAGGCCGGTCGCCATCGACAGGGTGGTCGTCTTGCCGGCGCCGTTCGGGCCGACCAGCCCGTAGAAGGAGCCGAGCGGCACCGTGAGGTCGAGGCCGTCGACGGCCACCTTGGGGCCGAACGCCTTGCGGAGGCCGGCGATGCGCAGGGCCGAGGCGGCGGTCACCGCCGGGGCGGCGCCGGGGGCCGGGGCCTTCTCGGGCACCGCGGGCGGGCGCACGGTCGCGGTGTCGTCGGGGGGCACGGGGGAGCCGAGGTCGCTCATGGGCACGAGCCTATTGACGACGGCTCGGGTCGGCCACCGTCTCGTGGGGGAGGCGCGGCCGCCCAGGCCGACCCGCGCCTCCCTCACGGTCAGCTGAGCTGGTTCGCCTCGACCCAGGCCAGGTACTCGGGGGTGACCGAGCCGGTGACGTAGTCGCCGGTGAAGCAGCTCATCTCGAGGTCGACGACGTCGCTGCCCTCGGTGATGGCGCTCCGCATGTCTTCGACCTCCTGGTAGATGAGGTGGTCGGCGCCGAGCTCGCGCGCGATCTCGGGGATCTTGCGGTCGTGGGCGATGAGCTCGTGCCGGGTCGGCATGTTGATGCCGTAGACGTGCGGGTAGCGCACCGGAGGCGCGGCGGAGGTGAAGGTGACCTCGTTCGCCCCGGCGGCGCGGGCCATCTCGACGATCTCGCGCGAGGTCGTGCCGCGCACGATGGAGTCGTCGACGATGAGGATGTTCTTGCCCTTGAACTCGCTCGACATCGCGTTGAGCTTCTGGCGCACCGAGCGCTTGCGTTCCGCCTGCCCCGGCATGATGAAGGTGCGGCCCACGTAGCGGTTCTTGTAGAAGCCCTCGCGGTACTCGATGCCCAGCTTGCGGGCGACCTGCATGGCGGCGGGCCGCGACGAGTCGGGGATGGGCATGACCACGTCGATGTCGCCGGTCGGCGCGTAGGTCGCGATCGTGTCGGCGAGGCGGTCGCCGAGGCGGAGGCGGGCGTCGTAGACCGAGATGCCGTTCATCACGGAGTCGGGCCGGGCCAGGTAGACGTACTCGAACGAGCAGGGCACCAGGCGGGGCGCCGCGTGGCACTGCTTCGACACCATCTCGCCGTCGAGCGAGACGAACACGGCCTCGCCGGGGGCGACGTCGCGGACGATCTCGTAGCCGCCCGACTCGAGCACGAGCGACTCGCTCGCGACGATCCACTCGTCGCGCTGCCCGTCGGCGGCCTTCCGGCGGCCGAGCACGAGCGGACGGATGCCGAACGGGTCGCGGAAGGCGAGCAGGCCGTGGCCGGCGATCATCGCGATCGCGGCGTACGAGCCCTGCACCCGGTCGTGCACGCGGGTGACCGCGGCGAAGATCTGCTCGGGGTCGAGGTCGGTGCCGTTGACCTGCTCCTGCAGCTCGTGGGCGAGCACGTTCACGAGCAGCTCGGTGTCGCTGTTCGTGTTGAGGTGCCGGCGGTCGACGTGGAAGAGCTCGCTCGTCAGCTCACGCGTGTTCGTGAGGTTGCCGTTGTGCACGAGGACGATGCCGTAGGGGGCGTTCACGTAGAACGGCTGCGCCTCCTGCTCGTTCGTCGCCGCGCCCTTCGTGGCGTAGCGGACGTGGCCGAGGCCCATCGTGCCGAGCAGCGCCCGCATGTCACGCGTGCGGAAGCCCTCGCGGACCTGCCCCTTGGTCTTGTGCACGTGGAAGATGCCGCGCTCGGCGGTCGCGATGCCGGTGCTGTCCTGCCCGCGGTGCTGCAGCAGGAGGAGGGAGTCGTAGACGAGTTGATTTGCTGGCTCGTGCGCGACGAGACCGACGATGCCGCACATGCGGATCTGGCTCCAGACCGTAGAGTTGGGGTTACTGCGTCAGTCTGCCACGACACCGAACGGATGAACGAATGGTGACCTCCCCTGCCCCCTCGAGCAGCGCCTCCTACGCGGCGGCGGGGGTCGACACCGCCGCGGGCGACCGTGCCGTCGAGCTGATGAAGGCGGCCGTCAGCGCCACCCACGGGCCCGGCGTCGTCGGCGGGGTCGGCGGCTTCGCGGGGATGTTCGACGTGTCGTTCCTCAAGGACTACGACCGGCCGCTGCTCGCGACCTCGACCGACGGCGTCGGCACGAAGGTCGCCATCGCGCAGGCCCTCGACAAGCACGACACCATCGGGCAGGACTTGGTGGGCATGGTCGTCGACGACATCGTCGTCGTCGGCGCCCGCCCCCTCGTGATGACCGACTACATCGCCTGCGGCCGCGTCGTGCCCGCCCGCATCGCGTCGATCGTCGAGGGCATCGCCCGCGCCTGCTCGGAGACCGGCACCGCCCTCGTCGGCGGCGAGACCGCCGAGCACCCCGGCCTGCTCGGCCCCGACGACTACGACGTCGCCGGCGCCGCGGTGGGCGTCGTCGAGGCCGGCTCGCAGCTCGGCGAGCACCTCGTCGTCGACGGCGACGTCGTGCTGGCCCTCGCGTCGTCGGGGCTGCACTCGAACGGCTTCTCGCTCGTGCGGCACATCCTCGCCTCGCGCGACCTCGGCTACACCGACAGCGTCGACGAGCTCTCGGGCACCCTCGGCGAGGCCCTGCTCGAGCCCACCCGCCTCTACACCGCGCCCCTGCTGCGCGTGCTCGACGACCCGGCGCTCGCCGGGGCCGTGCACTCGCTCAGCCACGTCACCGGCGGCGGCATCGCCGCGAACCTCGCCCGTGTGCTGCCCCGCGGGTCGTGGACGGAGGTCGACCGCACCACCTGGTCGCCCGCCCCCGTCTTCCGCGTGCTCAGCGAGCTCGCCGGATCGACGCTCGAGTCGAGCGAGGGCACCTGGAACCTCGGCATCGGCATGATCGCCGTCGTCGCGGCCGACCGCGCCGCCGCCGTCACCGCGGCCCTCGCGGCCGACGGCGTCGAGACGTGGCAGGTCGGCACCGTCGCCACGTCGACCCGCGACCTCAGCGGCTTCGAGCAGGGCGCCAAGGGCGTCGACGGCGGGGCCGTGCGCCTCGTGGGGGCGTACGCCGGCTGAGCCGGTGCGGAGCGGAGCGGGCGGCGCCGGTCGGGGCGGGGTCGCTGGTCGCCGGTCGCTGCTCGCTGCTCGCTCGCCGCGACTCCCCTTTGCTGCAAATGCCGACCGGCGAGCCTGCAATGCGGAGGAATCCGGGTACCAGAGAGGCTCTGGGGGCGGAATGGTCGGCATGTGCCCCGAGGAGGCGCGGGGCGGGTCGGCGGGGCCGGTCGGGGGAGACGGGGCGGCCGGGGCGGCGAGACGGTGGCCGATCGCCGCGGGCGGCCGAGGATGCGGGTGCGGAGGCGGGCGTCGCGTCGTAGGATCAGCGCACGCCCTCCGGGGCGCGACCCGACGACGACGTCGGGACGGACGACGAAGGAGTCGACCAGATCATGACCACGCACCCGCACGCCCTGCCCGCCCGCTCGACCCGCGCCTCCCGGGTGCCGGCCGCCTCCGCTGCTCGTCGCCCCGGCTACACGCCGGTCCGGAGCAGCCGCCGCGTCGCCGTCGTCACCGCGACGGGCCTCGTCGCCGTCGTCGCCGTGGGACTGCTGCCGGTGCTCGCGCAGTTCGTCGGCTAGGGAGCTGCTGATCGGCGGGGCGCCGCTCGCCCCGTCGGTCGAGCTCGCTGCCCAGGCGTGACTCAGCACGCAGAAGTCGTCGGCGAGGCGCCGCTCGTCGGCGTCGGGCTGCTCAGAGGACGCAGAACTCGTTGCCCTCGGGGTCGGCGAGCACGACCCACGACGCGTCGACCTGTCCGACGTCGACGCGCATCGCCCCGAGCCCGATGAGACGGTCGACCTCGGCGGCCTGCTCGTCGCGGCTGTCGGGCCGGAAGTCGAGGTGCAGCCGGTCTTTCACGGTCTTGGGCTCGTCGACGTGCACGAACAGGAGGCCGGGCAGCACGTCGGGCGCGGGCCGGATCTCGGGCTCGTCGTCGCCCGTCGAGACGACCACCCAGCCGAGGGCCTCAGCCCACCAGGCGGCGAGGGCGGCGGGGTCGCTCGAGTCGACCACCACTTGTTCCCAGGTGAGAGCCATGCCGGTCAGCCCCGTCGTCTCGGATCGCGCTCGTGAGCCGTCGGCTCAGGCGCTCTTGTCGTGCTCGTGGCCAGCGTCGTACTCGTCGTCGACGAAGTCGTCGGCCCACTTGTCGACGTACTCGTCGCCCGAGTCGCTCTTCGTGGCGAGTTCTTTCTCGAGCGCACCGTAGTTGGTGTCAGGGCTGAAGTACTTCAGCTCTCTGGCGACCTTGGTGTGCTTGGCTTTCTGACGGCCGCGCCCCATGCGTGACCCCCTCTGCTCTCGGCCCGGAAACGGTGTCGGACGAACCGGGTACAGCCGACAGATGACAGTTGCAAAACTGGACACGATCTTATCACGGGGCCCCGCCGCCCCCGTCCCCCCGAGCGGGTGCTGTGCCGGGGGCGCGGGGGCGGTCCTCAGCGGGGCGGCGCGACGTCGTGGGTGGCCGCCCAGACCGCGACGGCGGCGGCCGCGGACCACGCCTGTGGGCGGCACGACGCCGGGTACGGCACCGGCGACGGCACTTCGCCGCGGTCGTCGCCGGAGTGCAGCTCGGGCATGCGGTGGTCGAACGACGGCGCCGCCGCGAGCAGGCCCTCGGCGAGGGAGCGCGCCTCGTCGTCGAAGCCCGCGCGCGCGAGGCCCGAGACCGCGACGGCAGTGTCGTGCGTCCACACGCTGCCCCCGTGGTAGCTCAGGGGCCAGAAGCCCGCGGCGTCGCTCGACAGGGTGCGGAGCCCGAAGCCGGCCGCCAGCTCGGGCGACACGAGCCGGGCGGCGACCAGCGCCTCCTCGTGCTCGTCGAGCAGGCCCGTGCCCAGCAGGTGGCCGAGGTTGCTCGTGACGGTGTCGACCGGCCGCTTGGCCGCGTCGAGCGCGATGGCCGGGTAGGCCCCGGCCGCGTCGGAGA
The DNA here is from genome assembly GCF_014841815.1 of Frigoribacterium sp. CFBP 8754. Taxonomy (NCBI): domain Bacteria; kingdom Bacillati; phylum Actinomycetota; class Actinomycetes; order Micrococcales; family Microbacteriaceae; genus Frigoribacterium; species Frigoribacterium sp. CFBP 8754. Next base: position 49,764 of record NZ_JACYUO010000010.1, on the reverse strand, counting down.
CCCAGAAGGAGGCACGGAACCTGTCGCGCAGGCGCGCCGCCCACGCCCGCCACGCGGCGCCCCCCTCGCGGCCGAAGTGGTCGAGCAGGTCGGCGCCGTGCACCGCCGCCTCGTAGGCGTACGCCTGGACCTCGCAGAGCGCGATCGGCCCCTCGGCCAGGCGCCCGTCGCGCCACTGGACGCTGTCGCCGCTGTCCTTCCACCCCTGGTTGGCGAGGCCGTGCCCCGTCTCGTCGACGTACTCGAGCAGCCCGTCACCGTCGCTGTCGCCGCTGTCGCGCATCCAGGCGAGTGCCGCCTCCGCCGCGGGCAGCAGCGCCTCGACCTCGGCGTCGGGCAGGCCCCAGCGCCACGCGTCGTGCAGCAGGCAGACCCAGAGCGGAGTCGCGTCGACCGTGCCGTAGTAGAGCGGGGGGAGGCTCACCCCCTCGCCGGGGATGGTGAGGGTCTGCTGCCGCAGCTCGTGCATCACCTTGCCCGGCTGCTCGGCGGTATCGGGCACGGAGGCGGTGCCCTGCAGGCGCGCGAGGGCCCGGAGCGTGCCCGCCGCCACGGTGCGGTCGAGGGGCAGCGTGAAGCGGGCCGCCCAGATCGAGTCGCGGCCGAACAGGGTGAAGAACCACGGCGCCCCGGCCGCGTAGAAGACGTCGCCCGGCTCGTCGGCCGTCGTGAGGCGCAGCGCCGCGAGGTCGTCGTGCGCCCGGTCGAGCCAGCGAGCCAGCCGGTCGTCGCGCGGCGCCGGGTCGGGCGCGGCCCAGGCGAGCGGGCCCGCGACGCCGGCGACGACGGGGGAGGGGCGCGACGCGGTGAGGGCGAGGGCGACCGAGGCCGAGGCCCGGGGCGGCACCACCAGCCGCCACGTGGCCACGAGACGGGTGCCGTCGTGCTGCACCGCGCCTCCGGCACCGCCGTCGACGCCGGCCGCGTCGAGGGAGACGGCGACGCCGTCGGAGGTCCAGGAGGCGCGGGCGCCGTCGCCCGCGACCGTCACGTCGTCGGGGCGCCCGCCCGGCAGCCCGGCCTTGACCAGCTCGAGGGGGGCCGCGTCGGGCCGCAGCGCGAGCGCGACGGTCAGCGTCAGCTCGCGGTCGAGCCGCGACGTCACGGTCAGTCGGTCACGCATGCCGCCCACGTCGACCGAGCGCAGCACCGACAGGCGGACTCCGGGGTCGGCCCCACGGTCGTCGACGCCGCGCAGCAGCGACTCGACCCGCAGCGTCGACGCGTCGACGGCGACCGTCGCGACGGTCTCGGGCACGCGCCCGTCGACGGTCAGCGTCAGCTCGTCGACGAGGCGCACGTCGCCGAGGTAGAAGCCGTGCACCGCGGCCCGGCCCATCGTGCCGTCGTCGGACGACCAGGCCTGCGCCGGGGCGCGGAGCACGACGGTCTCGGCGGCGAGGAAGGGCTGGAGGCCGGGGTGCTCGGTGCTCGCCTGGTCGTCAGTCCTGGTTCGGTGCTCGGTGCCGGCCGGGTCGGCGGCTCCGTCGCGCTGGTCGGCGGGGCGGGGGTGGGCGGCGGTCTCGGTCATGTCGGTGCTCCGGGGGTCGGGGCGGGCGTGGGGAGGGGGCCGGCGGGGCTCACTCCTTCACCGCGCCGTCGCTGGCGTTCATGATGCGGCGCTGGAAGACGAAGAACACGAGCGCGACGGGCACGGTCATGATCGCCGCGGCGGCCAGCTTGATCGGGTACTGCGACCCCTGGCTGAGCTGCCCGGAGGCGAGGCTCGCGACGCCCTTGGTGAGGGTGGTCAGCTGGGGGGACTGGGTCGAGACGATGAAGTGCGAGAGCTCGTTCCACGAGCCCTGGAACGACAGGATGACGATCGTCACGAGGGCGGGCCGCGCCATCGGCAGCACGATCGACCAGAAGACCCGGAAGGTGCCGGCGCCGTCGATGCGCGCCTGCTCCTCGACGCTGCGGGGGATCGACTCGAAGAAGTTCTTCATGATGAAGACGCCCGCCGCGTCGGTCAGCAGCGGCACGATCATGCCCGAGTACGAGTCGTACATGCCGAGCTGGTTGATGACGAGGAACTTCGGGATGAGCAGCACCACGGTCGGCACGGCCATCACGCCGACGAGCAGCACGAAGATGAGGCCGCGCCCCCGGAACTGCAGCCGGGCCAGGGCGTACCCCGCGAGCGAGTTGAAGAACACGCGCCCGGCCGTCACGAACACCGTGACGACGGCCGAGTTGGCGAACCAGGTCGGGAAGTCGCTGTTGAGGAACAGCTGCCGGTACGCCGCCGTGGTCGCCGTGGCCGGGATGAGCGAGAGCGGGTCGGACGCGGCCTCGGGGTCGGTCTTGAACGACGTCGCGACGTTGATGAGGAACGGTGCGATGTAGATCACCGCGATCACGATCAGCACCGCGTAGAGCACCGAGGTGCCGGCCACCCGGGCGGAGCTGCGCCGGGGCCGGCCCGCGGGGCGGGGAGCGGCGGGAGGCGCGGCGAGGGGGGAGGGCGTGGGGGTCGCGCCCTCGCGGGGCAGCGTCGCGGTCATCGCCCGGCTCCTGTCGTGTAGAGCGCCGTGCGGCGCGTCGAGACGGCGCGCTCGCGGAGCACGATGCGCTGCAGGATCGTGAGCGCGACGATGATGACGAAGAGCACGAAGGCGATGGCGGCGCCGCGGCCCCACTCCTGGTCGCTGAAGGCCGAGGTGTACGAGAGGTACGCCGGCGTGAGGGTCGTCTTCTGCGGCCCGCCCTGCGTGCCCGTGTAGATCTGGTCGAAGACCTGCCAGGTGCCGATGAGGCCGAGGGTCAGCACGGTGAAGAGCGTGGGTCGGAGCTGCGGGAGGGTGATGCTCCAGAAGCGCTGCCAGCCGTTCGCGCCGTCCATCATCGCGGCCTCCTGCACGTCGCCGCCGAGGTTCTGCAGCGCCGCGAGGAAGAGCAGCATGAACGTGCCGCTGGTCGTGAAGACGGCCATGAGGATGAAGGCCGACATGGCGACGGAGGGGCCCGCGAGCCAGTCCCAGAGGGTCACGCCGAGCGCGGTGTGCTCGGCGAGGAAGGCCGGCGGGCGGGTCACGCCGACGAGCGCGAGCAGGTTGTGGAGCACCCCGCTCGCGTCGTTGAACCAGGCCGGGCCCGTGATGCCGAGGAACGAGAGCGCCTTGTTGACCGCCCCGCTCTGCGAGAAGAGGAAGAGCCAGAGCACGGTGATCGCGACCGAGCTGGTCACCGACGGGAAGTAGAAGGCGGTGCGGAAGAAGCCGCGCCCGCGCAGCACCTGGCGGTTCACCAGCACCGCCAGCAGCAGCGAGACCGCCGTCTGGATCGGCACCACGAGCAGCACGTACCAGGCGTTGTTGCGGAGGCTGATGCCGAAGTCGCGCTCGGCGAGGCCGCCGCCCGAGAGGAGCTCGCGGTAGTTGTCGAGCCCGACGAAGCCGACGCCGGCGGCGAAGGGCGACCCCCGGCCCGTCCAGTCGGAGACGCTGACCCAGAGGGCCATGAGCACCGGGACGGCGAGGAACAGGCCCAGGATCACCAGGATCGGGGCGACGAACAACCAGCCAGAGAGGCTCTCCCCCCGCGTCGCGGCGCTGCGGCGACGCGGGGGCTTCGTGACGACGGCGGTCATGGTCGGCGCCTAGTCGAGGATCGCGGCGAAGTTCTGCTGCGCGGACTCGAGGATCGTCCTCGGGTCGCCGTCCTCGAGCCCCGCGAGCTGCGAGTTGAAGTCGGCGATCACCGCGGCGGAGCCGTCCTGCGTCGGGACGCCCTGGGCGAACTCGACGGAGTCGAGGAAGGCGGCCTCGTCGGGGTTCGCGGACTTCCACTCCTCGGCGGCGGACTCGATCGACGGCATCACGCCGAAGGCATCGGCGAAGGCCAGCTGCTGGTCGGTGCCCGTGAGCTGCTCGACCAGCGCGACCGCCGCCTCCTGGTTGGGGCTGTCGGCGGCGATGCCCCAGCAGTTCGTGAACTGGAGGGTGCCTTGGCCGCCGGGGCCGGCGGGCAGCTCGGCCACCCGGTACGAGACGTCGGGGTAGTCGGCGCTCATCGCGCCGGCGATCCAGTTGCCCTCGATGGTCATCGCCGCGGCGCCCGTGCCGAAGGCCTCGCCGCCCCAGCCCGCGCCGAGGTCGCTCGAGTAGGCGGCGTCGCCGCTCGCGAGGAGCTCCTGCACGTAGGTGAGCGCCTCGACGTTCTCGTCGGAGTCGAGGGTCGCCTCGGTGCCCTCCGCGTTCGTCACGGTGCCGCCGGCCTGCGCCATGAAGGCGCCGACGCGGGCGTACTCGGGGCTGAACGCCAGACCGACGTGGTCGGCCGTGGTGAGCTCGGCGGCGACCTCGCGCAGGCCGTCCCAGTCGGTGGGCACGTCGGCGTCGGTGAGGCCGGCCTCGGCCCACATGTCGTCGTTGATGATCAGGCCGAGGGTCGAGAAGTCCTTCGGGGCGCAGTAGAACTGGTCGTCGACGGTGAAGCTGTCGACGAGGGCGGGGTAGAAGTCGTCGGCGTTGCTGAGGCGGTCGCCGTAGGCGAGCAGGCTGCCGTTGCCGGCGAAGCCCGCGAGGGCGTCGGTGGAGAGGTAGAAGACGTCGGCCGGCTCGCCGGAGGCGAAGCCCTGGCTCAGCTGCTGCGGCAGGTCGGAGGCGACGCTCACCTCGGCGCCCGTGCCCGAGTCGGAGGACCAGGCGGCCACCGCGTCGGTGACGGCGGTCGCCTCGGCGTCGCCGCTGGCGGCGATGAGCACGCTGAGGGCGTCGTCGCTCGAGGTCAGCTCGCCGGAGGCGCCGGCCCCGTCGGAGGTGTCGCTGAAGCCGGAGCCGCCGCAGGCGGTGAGCCCGAGCACGGAGATCGTGGTGAGTGCGGCGGCTGCTGCCAGCCGGGCGGTGCGTCGTTGCATGAGGGGCCTCTCGTCGCGTCGTTGCGAGGTGGTGCGGTCGGGGTGCTGTCTTGATCGTTCATATTTGATCGATCAAATCGGTGACGTCAGAGTAGGCAGCCGCCCTCGCGGCTGTCAAGCACGACCGCGCGGGGCGGACGACGCGCTGGGGTAGCGTGACGGCAGGCCGGTCAGCGGGGCGGGCCGGGAGCGGAGGTGGGCGTGCCCTCGGTGCCGACACCGCGACTCCCCACGGTCAGCGACGTGGCCGAGGCGGCCGGCGTCTCGCGGCAGACCGTGTCGAACGTGCTGAACGCCCCCGCCGTCGTGCGCCCCGACACCCGCGGCCGCGTCGAGAAGGCCATCGCCGACCTCGGCTACCGCCCCCACGCGTCGGCCCGTCGGCTGCGCACGCGGAAGAGCTCGACCATCGGCGTCCGCCTCGACCCGGTGCAGAACGGCATCTCGGGGGCCGTGCTCGACAGGTTCCTGCACGCGGTGACCGAGCAGGCCGACCGACGCGGCTACCGGATCCTGCTCTACACGGCCGCGAGCCCTGCCGACGAGATCGCCCAGTTCGGCCGGCTGCTCGACGGGGCGGACGTCGACGGCTTCGTGCTGACCTCGACCTCGTTCGACGACCCCCGCACCGAGTGGCTGATCGCGGCCGGCGCCGAGTTCGTCACCTTCGGCCGCCCCTGGGGGCTCGACGACGTCGACGACCCCCGGCACCGCTGGGTCGACGTCGACGGGCGCCACGGCATCGGGTCGGCGACCCGGTCGCTGCTCGACGACGGCGCGCGGCGCATCGCCTTCGTGGGCTGGCCCGCCGAGTCGGGGGCGGGCAACGACCGGAGGCGCGGCTGGCGGGAGGCGATGGCGGCGGGGTCGGGGCTCTCGCCGGAGGCCCTCGACGCGCTCGACCTGCACCTGGAGGACTCCGTGTCGGTCGCGGCCGGGGCGGTGCGCGGGCTGCTCGAGGGCGGCGGCCTCGACGCCGTCGTGTGCGCCAGCGACACCCTCGCGCTCGGGGCCTCGACGGTCGTCGGCCCCGGCGTGCGCGTCGTCGGCTACGACGACACCCCGGTGGCGGCGGCCCTCGGCTTCTCGAGCGTGCAGCAGCCACTCGAGGAGGCCGCGTCGGCCGCCCTGCAGCTGCTGCTCGACGGCGGGGCCGGTGGTGAGGCCGGCGGGGCTGCGGGCGGGGCTGCGGGCGGGGCTGCGGATCGTCACCGGCTGCTGCGGCCGCGGACGGTGTGGCGCTAGGGGGCTGACGACGCGGGCGGGTGCCGGGGGCGTGCCCCGTGCCTCCCTCTGGCCCCGATCCGAGAGAGATCCGTGCCGGACGGCTGCAGATGTGCGGAACGCTGGTGCGTTGACCGCCGATCACTCTCGGATCACGAAGTTCCGCGGCGCGGGGGCGGAGATGCCGACCATCGGGCCGGGGGAGGCGCTCTGGTACCTGACTTTCGCGGTGTTGCAGGGCCCGCGGTCGGCATCTGCCACAGGTGAGCCGAGGAGGCGCGGGGCGGCGCCTCGGGGAGGGGCGAGCCGGCGAAGGGGCGCAGTGTCGCGCCTGCGGCCGCTAGCGCTTGCGGCGGGAGGCGGAGCCGCCGGGGCTGTTGCGCGCCGTGGAGCGCGCCTTGCGGGCGGCCTTGGCGGCGGCGCTCCGCGAGCCCTTGCCCTTGCCCGCAGGGGCGCCGGTCGAGCCGGCCCCCGCGGCACCGTGGGGCGACGCGGGAGTGCGGACGGACCCGGTGTCGGTCGTCAGGGGCTCGGCCAGCCCGAGGCCGACCGCACCGCCCTCGACGGCCGCGCCGGCGCGGCCGGCCGGACCCGCGCCTCCGGCGCCCTGGGTCGGCCCCGCCGCGGTGCCGACGGGCCCCAGCGGCTTGCGCGGGAGGGGGCGGATGGGCTCGCCGCGACGGTCCTGCCCGGGCACCGGCCGCGAGCGACGGCCGTAGAGCACCTCGGACGAGTCGAGCAGCCACGGCACCAGCGAGATGGTGACGCCGTGCACGAGCATGAGCTTCTGGCGGATGCGCCGGCTCTTGTGGTTGTGCAGCGCCGCCTCCCACCAGTGGCCGACGATGTAGATCGGCGTGTAGACGGTCACGACCTCGCTGCCGTGCTCCTCGCGGTGCGCCTTGATGTACTTGATCAGCGGCATGCTGATGTCGCGGTACGGCGACGGCACGATGCGCAGCGGCACCTCGATGTTCTGCTCCGCCCACTGCCGCTGCAGCCGCGCCGTCGAGTCGTCGTCGATGCCGACGTGGATCGCCTCGAGCGACTCGTGCCGCGCCGCGATGGCGTAGTCGAGGGCCTTGAGCACGGGCTTCTGCATCGTGCCGACCAGCACGATCGCGTGGTCGCCGTGCGAGCCGAACTGCGTCGTCGCGTCGGGCTCGATCTCGACCAGCACGTCGCGGTAGTAGCGGTTCACCCCGAGCATCAGCGTGAACAGGATCGGCATGATCACGAAGACCAGCCAGGCACCGTGCGTGAACTTCGTCACCGTCACGACGATCAGCACCGAGGCCGTCAGCAGCGCCCCGAAGGCGTTGATGCCGCGGGCCCGGTAGACGGCGCCGCGGTCGGCGCAGCCCTCGCGCAGCATGCGGGTCCAGTGCACGACCATGCCGGTCTGCCCGAGCGTGAACGACACGAAGACGCCGATGATGTAGAGCTGGATCAGGCCGGTGACGCTGGCCTGGTACACGAGCAGGATGGCGCAGGCCACCAGGGCGAGCACGATGACGCCGTTCGAGTAGATCAGGCGGTCGCCGCGCGTGTTGAGCGCCTTCGGCGCGTACTGGTCGCGGGCGAGGATGGAGCCGAGCAGGGGGAAGCCGTTGAACGCCGTGTTGGCCGCGAGCAGCAGCACCGCCGCGGTGCACGCCTGGATCAGGTAGAACGGGATCCCGAACAGTGAGCCGCCGAACACCGCGCTCGCGATCTGCGCGATGAGGCTGCGCTGCGGCGTGCCCTCGCAGTCGACGAAGCCCTGCAGGTCGCAGGCGTCCTCGGCGTAGTGCACCTTCGCGATCAGCGCGACGGCGACGAGGCCGGCGAACAGCACGATGGCGATGCCGCCCATGAGCACGAGCGTCTTCTGGGCGTTCTGCACCTTGGGGCGACGGAAGGCCGGCACGCCGTTGGCGATCGCCTCGACGCCGGTCAGCGCCGAGCAGCCGCTCGAGAACGCCCGGAGCAGCAGGAGGATGAACGCCGCCTGCGTCAGCTGGTCGGCCTGCACCGTGTACTCGGCGCTCTCGGCCACGGGCGGGTCGCCGAGGGCCGTGCGCACCAGGGCGATCACGATCATCACGAACACGCTCGACACGAAGAGGTAGGTCGGCACGGCGAACGCCTTGCTCGACTCGCGGACTCCCCGCAGGTTCACCGCGGCCAGCACGATGACGAAGAAGACCGCCAGCTCGACCCGGATCGGCGCCAGCTCGGGCACCGCCGAGATGATGTTGTCGACGCCGGAGGCCACCGACACGGCGACCGTCATGACGTAGTCGACCAGGAGCGCGGAGGCCACGACGAGGCCGGCCTTCTCGCCGAGGTTGCGGTGGGCGACCTCGTAGTCGCCGCCTCCCGACGGGTAGGCCTTGATCAGCTGGCGGTACGACGCGACGACCACGAGCAGCAGCACGACGACCGCGACCGCGACCCAGGGCGCGAGGGTGAGGAACCCGAGGCCGCCGATCAGCAGGATCATCAGGAGCTCCTGCGGCGCGTACGCCACCGAGCTCAACGGGTCGCTGGCGAAGATCGGCAGCGCGAGGTGCTTCGGCAGCAGCTGCCCCTCGAGCTTCTCGGAGGGGAGGGGTTCGCCGATCAGCCACCGCTTCGGCGACCGGACGTCGTCAGTCACGAGCGGCGACTCTACTCCGCGGCGAGGGACTGTCAACTCGGGGGTGGCGGCGTTCATTCCCGATCCGTCGGGCGGGCTCCGAACAGTCTCGTACCGGGGGCTCCGGGCTCAGGGGAGGCGCGCCTCCGGCAGGTCGGCGACAGGCGTCGAGGAGTCGCGGGTCGGCGCCCCGGGGGAGGGCTCGGCGGGCGTCGCGGCGGGCGGCGCGCCCGGGGTCTCGGCCGCCGGGCGGCGTCGGGCCAGCGCGGGGATGGTCACGGCGACCATCGGGCCGATCAGCAGCGCCTCGAGGGCCGTGCCGATCCCGACCTGGCCGCCGAGGAGCCAGCCGATCGCGAGCACCGTCACCTCGATCGCCGTGCGCGCGACGCCGATCCGCCAGCCCAGCCGTCGGTTGAGGCCGAGCATGAGGCCGTCGCGCGGCCCGGGCCCGTGGTCGGCGCTGATGTAGAGGCCGCTCGCCACGGCGAGCAGGGCGAGGCCGAGCGCGAAGGTGAGGCCCTGGGCCCACCACGCCGTCTGCTCGGGCAGCACCCGGAGCACGACGTCGGCGACCGGGCCGATCGTGATCGTGTTCGCGACCGTGCCGAACCGGACCCGCTGGCGCAGGGGGATCCACGCCAGCAGCACGAGCACGCTGGTCGCGACGACCACCACCCCGTACGAGAGGCCGGTCTGCGCGACGATGCCGGTCGACAGGACGTCCCACGGGGCGAGCCCGATGCCGGCCCTGACCATCAGCGCGAGGGCGACCCCGTAGAGCACGAGGCCGACGGCGAGGCGCGCGAGGCGCTCGACGTGGTCGCCGCGGCGGAGGGCGGTCAGGGGGAGGCGGGGGTACGGCACGTCGACGATCCAATCGGTCAGGTGGACTGGTCGCAAGGTGCCAATCGCCCTAGTGTGGCCGCATGACCACGGTGACCACCAGCGGACCAGCCGTCTCGTCGCGGGCCCTCGGCTCCCTGCTCGACTCGTGGCGCGCCTCCTCGGCTCCCGGCTACGCCGCCCTGGCGGACCGCGTCCGGCTGCTGGTCGTGGACGGGCGGCTGCCCGTCGGCACGCGCCTGCCGAGCGAGCGCGACCTGTCGGCCCACCTCGGGGTCAGCCGCACCACCGTCGCCGCCGCGTACGCGTCGCTGCGCGAGACCGGGCACGTGCAGAGCGTGCGCGGCAGCGGCAGCACCGTCCGGCTGCCGGCCCGGACGAGCCTGCCGCGCGCCTCGTCGTCGGCCGGGCTGCTCGACCTCACCAAGGCCGCGCTGCCCGCCGTCGACGGCATCGCCGAGGCGGCCCAGCGCGCCGCCGCGAGCATCGGCGGCTACCTCGCCGACAGCGGCTACGACACCGTCGGCCGCCCGGTGCTGCGCGAGGCGATCGCCGAGCGCTACCGGGCCCGCGGCCTGCCGACCGATGCCGAGCAGATCGTCGTCACCCTGGGGGCGCAGCACGCCATCGCCCTGCTCGCGCGCGTGCTCGTCGGCCGGGGCGACCGCGCGGTCGTCGAGGCGCCGGGCTACCCGCACGCGTTCGAGGCGCTGCGCGGCGCGGGCGCGCGGCTCGCCCCCGTCAGCGTGACCGTGCGCGACGGGTGGGACGAGTCGGCCCTGCTGCAGACGCTCCGGCGCACCAGCCCGACGATCGCCTACCTCATGCCCGACTTCCACAACCCGACCGGGGCCACCATGCCGGCCGATCAGCGCGTCCGCGTGCTCGAGGCCGCGGCGGACGAGGGGACGGTCGTCGTCGCGGACGAGACGATGGCGGAGCTGCGGATCGGGGGGCCGCTCGGTGGGGGGCCGCTCGGTGGGGGCCCGCTCGGCGGGGGCTCCCTCGGGGGCGGGCACCGCGCCTCCCCGCCGTTGCCGATGGCGGCCTACGGGCCCGCCGTGCTGATCGGCTCGGCGGGCAAGTCGCTCTGGGGCGGCCTGCGGATCGGCTGGATCCGCGCCGAACGCCCCCTCGTCGACCGCCTGGTGCGCGCACGGTCGGCGGGCGACCTCGGCACCCCGGTGCTCGAGCAGCTGATCGTCGCCGACCTGCTCGGCGACATGGAGGGGATCCTGGAGGCGCGGGCCGGCCAGCTGAGACGGGGTCGCGACCGCGTCGTGGCCGGGCTGCGCTCCGCCTTCCCCGGGTGGCAGGTGCCGTCGCCGGCCGGCGGGCTCACGACCTGGGTCGCCCTCGGGGCGCCCGTCAGCTCGCAGCTCACCTTCGCGGCCCGGCAGCAGGGGCTGCTGCTCGCCGCGGGGCCGATGTTCGGCGTCGACGGCGCCTTCGAGAGGTTCCTCCGCGTGCCGTTCTCGTACCCCGACGACGAGACCGACCGGGCCCTCGCGGCGCTCGCGGCGGCGTGGGAGGGGATCGACGGCGTGCAGGTGCCCCGCGGGGCGGTGATGGCGGAGGTCGTGTAGCCGCGTTCCCAGAGAGACTGACGACAATGGAGGAGTGCACGACGTGCACGTCCTCCTCACCGGCCTTCACCAGCCACGTCTCCGGGAGCCCCGTGCACCTCCTCTCCGTCTTCAGCCTGCGCAACCGCGCCCTGATCGCCCTCGTCACCATCGTGGTCGCGGTCTTCGGCGGCATCGCCCTGACGAGCCTCAAGCAGGAGCTCGCGCCGAGCGTGCAGTTCCCGCAGATCGCCATCGTCAGCTCGTACCCCGGCGCGACCCCCGAGGTCGTCAACGACGACGTGTCGACGCCGATCGAGCAGGCCGTGCAGATCATCCCCGGCCTCGAGGGCACGACGGCCACGTCGAGCACCTCGCAGAGCACGGTGTCGGCCGAGTTCACCTACGGCACCGACCTGAACTCCGCCGAGCAGAAGATCCAGTCGGCGATCAACCGGCTCTCGCTGCCCGACTCGGTCGACACGCAGGTCGTCACGGGCAGCCTCGACGACCTCCCGGTGATCCAGATCGCGGTCACCGGCTACGACCAGGCCGACGCGCAGACCCTCGTCGACCGCCTCACCACCACGACCGTGCCCGACCTGCAGAAGCTCGACGGCGTGCGCGAGGCGTCGATCTACGGCGACGCGGGCCAGCGCGTCACCATCACGCCCGACCAGACGGCGCTCGCCGCGGCGGGCCTCACCGCCCAGGCCTTCCAGGACGCCCTCGACGCGAACGGCACGCTGATCCCCGGCGGCACGATCACCGAGAACGGCCAGACCCTCTCGATCCAGGCCGGCGAGCGCATCACGAGCACCGACCAGATCGCGGCCCTGCCGCTGCTCGGCGGGTCGGGCACCTCGCTCGTCACGATCGGCGACGTCGCCGACGTGCAGCTGACCAGCGCGCCCGTCACCTCGATCAGCCGCGTGAACGGGCAGGACGCCCTGACCGTGGCGGTCACGAAGACCCTCGACGCGAACACCGTCGACGTCTCCGAGATCGTCCGCGACGCCATCCCGGGCCTCGCCACCGACCTCGGCGACGGCGTCGAGCTGACCGTCGTCTTCGACCAGGCGCCCTTCATCCAGCAGTCGATCGACAGCCTCGCGACCGAGGGCCTGCTCGGCCTGGCGTTCGCGGTCGTCGTCATCCTCGTCTTCCTGCTCTCGGTGCGGTCGACGATCGTCACCGCGATCAGCATCCCCACGAGCGTGCTGATCACCTTCATCGGGCTGCAGGCGGCGGGCTACACGCTCAACATCCTCACGCTCGGGGCGCTGACGATCGCCATCGGCCGCGTCGTCGACGACTCGATCGTCGTGATCGAGAACATCAAGCGGCACCTGACGGCGGGCACGGACCGGCTGCAGGCCATCTCGGTGGGCGTCCGCGAGGTCGCCGGCGCCATCACGGCGTCGACCGTCACGACCGTCGTGGTGTTCCTGCCGCTGGCGTTCGTCGGCAACATCACGGGCGAGCTGTTCCGGCCGTTCGCGCTGACGGTGACGATCGCTCTGATCGCCTCGCTGTTCGTGGCGCTGACGATCGTGCCGGTGCTGGCGTACTGGTTCCTGCGGGCGCCGAAGGCGCACAAGCACGCCGGCGGGGCCGGTGCGGGTGCCGGTGCCGGTGCCGGTGCTGACGCCGGCGTCGGCGCGGAGGCGCGGGTCGGCTCGCGGGAGCCGCTCACCACGGCCGCCTCCGACCCCACGGACCCGACGCCGCTCGACCGTCTGCGCCGCGTCTACGTGCCGGTGCTGCGCGGGACGCTGCGTCGCCCCGTCGTCACCCTCGTCGCGGCGGCGCTCGTGCTGGTCGGGACGGGCGCCGTCATCCCGCTGATGAAGACGAACTTCCTGGGGTCGAGCGGGCAGAACACCTTCACGGTGACGCAGACCCTCGCCCCGGCGTCGAGCCTCGACACCCTCTCGACCGCGGCGACGCAGGTCGAGGACGTGCTCGAGGGCATCGACGGCATCGACACCGTCCAGCTGACCATCGGCTCGAGCGGCACCTCGATCGCGAGCTTCTTCGGCGGCAGCGGCGACAGCACGGTGACGTACTCGATCACGACCGACGAGGACGCCGACCAGGAGGCCGTCCAGGCCGACGTCCGCTCGCAGCTCGACGGCGTCAGCGACGCGGGCACGATCGAGCTGGCGGCCTCGAGCGGCTTCGGCACGAACAACGACATCACCGTCGACGTCTCGGCGCCCGACCCCGACACCCTGCAGACCGCGACCGACGCCGTGCTGGCCGAGGTGCAGGACCTCCCCGGCACCGCCGAGGCGAGCTCGAACCTGCAGTCGGCCCAGCCGATCATCGGCGTCACCGTCGACCGCGACGCGGCGGCCCGGATCGGCCTCAGCGAGGTCGCCGTCGGCGGCATCGTCTCGCAGGCCGTGCAGGCGTTCCGCGTCGGCTCGGTCGAGATCGACGACAGCTCGGTCGACGTCTACACGCTCGACCCGACGCCGCCGGCGACGCTCGACGACCTCCGGGCGATCCAGCTGCCGAGCCCCACGGGCCCCGTCCGTCTCGACTCGGTCGCGACGGTCGACCAGAGCACCGGGCCGACCTCGGTGACGACGAAGGACGCGGTCCGCACCGCCACGGTCACCATCACGCCCTCGGGTGACGACCTGTCGAGCGCGGGCACCGAGGTCTCCGACGCGCTCGCCGACGTCTCGCTGCCCGCCGGCGCCGACGCGGTGGTCGGCGGGGCGACGGCCGACCAGGCCAACGCCTTCTCGCAGCTCGGCCTCGCGGTGCTGATCGCGATCCTGATCGTCTACATCGTCATGGTGGCGACCTTCCGCAGCCTGCTGCAGCCGCTCCTCCTGCTGGTGTCGATCCCGTTCGCGGCCACCGGCGCGATCCTGCTGCAGCTGGCCTCGGGGATCCCGCTCGGCGTCGCGTCGCTGATCGGCGTGCTGATGCTGGTGGGCATCGTGGTCACGAACGCGATCGTGCTGATCGACCTCGTCAACCAGTACCGCGAGAAGGGGCTCCGGGTGCGCGAGGCGCTGCTCGAGGGGGCGTCGCGACGTCTGCGGCCCATCCTCATGACGGCGACCGCGACGATCTTCGCCCTGACCCCGATGGCGCTCGGCATCACGGGCCACGGCGGGTTCATCTCGCAGCCGCTCGCGATCGTCGTCATCGGCGGGCTGGTGTCGTCGACGGTGCTGACGCTGGTCGTGCTGCCGGTCATGTACTACCTCTNGGGGCGGGGGGGGCCTCGGGCGCCGCAGGCGATCGCGAGGCTGCTGGGGTGTCGCCGGCGTAGCTCGTCGCTCGTCGCTCGTCGCTCGTCGTGCCGAGGGCGCCGTGTCACCGCGAGGTGGGGCGGCGCCCTTCGTCATGCGGGGGCGAACGGGGGATGCACGCCGCGCCCTGAGTCGCGCTCGGAAGGCGGGAGGGATCAGCTCGGTGCGAGCGGCGGCGGGAGGCTGTGGCGGCCGTGCCTGTCGGGTCACTCTCGAATTTGGAAGGAGTCGCCGTGGTCGGGCTGCAGAACCCGACCGTGGGGGCTGTAGTAGTGGGATATCCGGGTACCAGGGGCCGTGGCGGGTGCGGATGGTCGGGTTGTGCGGCGGTGTCGGAGCGCGGAGCGCTGGGCAGGGCCGCGCGGCTGGCCGCGCTCGGAATACGGGAGGGATCTGCTCGGGGCGGGCGGCAGCGCGCGGCTGTGGCGGCCGTGCAGCTCGGATCACTCTCAAATTTGGAAGGGGTCGCCGTGGTCGGGCTGCAGAACCCGACCGTGGGGGCTGTAGTAGTGGGATATCCGGGTACCAGGGGCCGTGGTGGGTGCGGATGGTCGGGTTGTGCGGCGGTGTCGGAGCGCGGAGCGCTGGGCAGGGCCGCGCGGCTGGCCGCGCTCGGAATGCGGGAGGGATCTGGTCGGGGCGGGCCGTGGCATGCGGCTGTGGCGGCTGCTCGGGCCGTATCGCTCTCGAATTTGAGAGTGCGGCGGGGTGACGGGGGCCTGCGGTGACGGTGTCGGAGCGCGAAGCGCTGGGCAGGGCCGCGCGGCTGGCCGCGCTCGGAATGCGGGAGGGATCTGCTCGGGGCGGGCCGTGGCATGCGGCTGTGGCGGCCGTGCAGCTCGGATCACTCTCAAATTTGGAAGGGGTCGCCGTGGTCGGGCTGCAGAACCCGACCGTGGGGGCTGTAGTAGTGGGATATCCGGGTACCAGGGGCCGTGGTGGGTGCGGATGGTCGGGTTGTGCGGCGGTGTCGGAGCGCGGAGCGCTGGGCAGGGCCGCGCGGCTGGCCGCGCTCGGAATGCGGGAGGGATCTGGTCGGGGCGGGCCGTGGCATGCGGCTGTGGCGGCTGCTCGGGCCGTATCGCTCTCGAATTTGAGAGTGCGGCGGGGTGACGGGGGCCTGCGGTGACGGTGTCGGAGCGCGAAGCGCTGGGCAGGGCCGCGCGGCTGGCCGCGCTCGGAATGCGGGAGGGATCTGCTCGGGGCGGGCCGTGGCATGCGGCTGTGGCGGCCGTGCAGCTCGGATCACTCTCAAATTTGGAAGGGGTCGCCGTGGTCGGGCTGCAGAACCCGACCGTGGGGGCTGTAGTAGTGGGAGATCCGGGTGCCAGGGGCCGCGACGCGGGGGGATGGTCGGCATGTGCAGCGGTGGGGCGGGGGAGGCGGGGGTTCCGCGGGCGGGAGGCGTCGGGTACCGTAGGTGGGTCGGCTCAAGACACCGCGCCTGTGGCGCGAACCGATCGGGCGCTGAGTGCAGCGACGATCACGCATAGAGGGTTTGTCAGTCTTGTGGGCCGGATTCTCGACGGATGTCGTCGAGATGAATTCACGAACGTGAACGGTCCTGGCCAAAGGCTGCCCGGGTATCACCTCGCGTCACCGCGCAAGCCCGGAGAGAACCACCATGCCCCCCTACGACAAGACGCCTTCGCGCGCCCGCAACGACGACGGCCCCCGCGGCGGCGGCTCCAAGAGCCCCAAGCACCGCGGCCACCGCCCCGACGAGGCCGGAGCCCCCGCCCGCAAGGACCGCTGGAACAGCGACGCCCGCGCCGAGCGCCGTGGCGACGCCCCCCGCACCGGCGGCGGCCGCCCCAACTGGGAGCCCCGCGAGAAGACCGGCAACAGCCGCTTCGCCCCCCGCGACCACGACGCCCGCAACGGCGAGCGTGGCCGTGACGGAGGCGCCCCCCGCTTCGGCCGGGACGGCGGCCGCGAGGCAGCCCGTGCCGGCCGCGACGGTCGCCCGACCCGCCCCTGGGAGCGCTCGGAGCGCCCGGCTCGCGACGACCGCGGCGGTCGTGACGACCGTGGCGGCCGCGACGACCGCGCCCCGCGCGGCTACGACCGCGACGCCCGCCCGCAGCGCGACGACCGCGCCCCGCGCAGCTGGGACCGCGACGCCCGCCCCCAGCGCGACGACCGCGCCCCCCGCTCGTACGACCGCGACGAGCGCCCCGCCCGCCGTGACGACCGCGCGCCCAAGAGCTACACGCCCGCCGGGCGCCCGCCCCGTGACGACCGCCCGCAGCGCTCGTTCGACCGCGACGACCGCGCTCCGCGCAGCTTCGACCGCGACGACCGAGCACCCCGCAGCGACCGCGGCGACCGTAACGACCGCCCCCAGCGCAGCTTCGACCGCGACTCCCGCAGCGACCGCCCCCAGCGCTCCTTCGACCGCGACTCCCGCAGCGACCGCCCCCAGCGCTCCGACCGCGGCAGCGACCTGTACCCGAAGCGCGACGCGGGCCACTACTCGCCCGAGGACGACGTCAAGCTCGAGAAGCTGCAGGCCGCCGTGGTCACCGCGGCCGACGTCGAGGGCGTGAGCTTCGGCGACCTGGGCCTCGGCGACAACATCGAGCGCCAGCTGGCGTCGATGGGCGCCGCCGCTCCGTTCGCCATCCAGGCGGCGACGATCCCCGACGTGCTGGCCGGCAAGGACGTCCTCGGCCGTGGCCGCACGGGCTCCGGCAAGACGATCGCCTTCGGCGCTCCGCTGGTCGAGAAGCTGATGGAGAACAACGGCGCCAAGGGCCGCAAGCCCGGCCGCAAGCCGCGCGCGCTCATCCTCGCCCCAACGCGCGAGCTCGCGATGCAGATCGACCGCACCGTGCAGCCCATCGCTCGCTCGGTCGGCCTCTTCACGACGCAGGTCTACGGCGGCGTGCCGCAGGCCCGCCAGGTCGGCGCCATCAACCGCGGCGTCGACATCGTCATCGGCACCCCCGGCCGCATCGAGGACCTCATCGACCAGGGCCGCCTCGACCTCAGCGAGGTCACCATCACGGTGCTCGACGAGGCCGACCACATGTGCGACCTGGGCTTCCTCGAGCCGGTGCAGCGCATCATCCGCGAGACCGCCGACGTGAAGCCGAACGGCGACCGCGCCCAGAAGCTGCTCTTCAGCGCGACCCTCGACAAGGGCGTCGCGAAGCTCGTCGACGAGTTCCTCGTCGACCCGGCCGTGCACGAGGTCGCCGGCGAGGACCAGGCCAGCGCCACGATCGACCACCGCGTGCTGCTGATCGAGCAGCGCGACAAGACGGCCGTCATCGAGCAGCTCGCCTCCGGCCCGGGCAAGACCCTCGTCTTCGCCCGCACGCGCGCCTTCGCCGAGCAGCTCGCCGACCAGCTGGAGGACGCGGGCATCCGCGCCACGAGCCTCCACGGCGACCTCAACCAGGCCCGTCGCACCCGCAACCTGCAGATGCTCACCAGCGGCCGCGTCAACGTGCTCGTCGCGACCGACGTCGCCGCCCGCGGCATCCACGTCGACGACATCGAGCTCGTCGTCCAGGCCGACATGCCCGACGAGTACAAGACCTACATGCACCGCTCGGGCCGCACGGGCCGCGCCGGCAAGGAGGGCACGGTCGTGACGCTGATCACGCGCCAGCGCCGCCGCCGCATGGAGGAGCTGCTCGACCGCGCCGAGATCGACGCCGAGATGATCGAGGCCCGCTCCGGCGACGCCCTGCTCGACCGGCTCGCCGGCGCGGGCGCGTAACGACAGCGCAGCACCACGGTACCCGACGGGCGCTCACCTCACGAGGTGGGCGCCCGTCGTCGCGTCCGGGGGCCCGAGGGAGGCGCGGGTCGGCCCGCCCGTACCGCCCGCGTCACGGGGGCAGGACCGCCCCTAGGCTCGCGAGGTGCCCCCGACCCGTGAACGCCCCGGCCTGGTGCCGGTGCTCGTCCACGACCGCCGGCGCTGGTACGTCGTCGACCCCGCGCTGACGCCCGACGCGGCCGCCGACGCCGTCGCCGAGCTGCGCCGGTCGGCGGCCCCGACGAACGTCGGGAGCGGGCGGCGCGTGCTGCGGTGGGCGCCGCTGGTGCTGTTCGTCGTCACCACGGCGACCGGGGGCGCCGGCGTCGCGGCAGGCGTGGAGGCGCTGCCCCTCACGGAGGAGTTCGGCGCGATGAGCATCGCCGTCGTCGGCGTCCTCGCCGTCCTCGTCGGCGCGATCGCCCTGGCGTTCAGCGTCAGCGACCGTCTCGCGCCCGACCTCGTCGGCCCCGCTCCCTCGGCACAGGTCGTCCCGGTGCCGCGTCACGTGCTCTCGTGGCTGCGCGACGACACCCCGGCCGAGGCTGTCTGGCGCGTCACCGCGGCCGTGGGGCTCGTCGAGGAGCTCCGTGGCGCGAGGTGGGCAGTCGCTGACGCCGACGGACAGGAGCGCGAGGACGGCCGGGGCGACGAGGGCCCGGGCGGCGAGGCAGTCGCCCGCCGGGCCGTGGCCGTGCTGGTCGCCGCCGAGGCGACCGCGGTGGACGAACTCAGGGCCGTCGCGGCCGCGACCGGCTACGTTCCGTCTCGCCGGCACGCCGAGGTGGACCGGTGACGGCGTTCGTGAGCATCCCTGGTGACGACGAGGAGTCGTGCTGGTTCGTCGCAGCCCCGGGGGTGCCCACGGCCGCGGTGGAACGGGAGCTCCGACGTCGGGGCTGGGCCGCCGAGCCCACCCGGTGGTCGACGCGGTGGCTGTACGCCGCAGCGACGATCGCCGGGGCCGTCATCGGCGTCGCGGTGACCCGCGAGGTGGGTCACCTGCACGAGTGGGCGTCGCTCGCGGCCGGTGCCGTCCTCGGAGCCGCGGTCGGCGGGGGGCTCGTCGCCGTCGGCCACGACGTCGTCCCCGGGCCGCGTCGTGATCCGGCGGCCCTGCGCCGGACCGTCCGTGACGCCCTCGACGGTGACGGCGTCGTCACCGTCCCCGTCGAGTTCCGCACCTGGGCCGAGCAGCACGACCCGCCCGTGCCGCACGACGACCTCGCCGAGCTCGCCCGGCGGCTCTCCGACTCGGAGGACGCCGCCGACGAGCTCGACCTGTGGCGGCTGGTCGTGCACGCCGACACCTCGCCCCGCGCCTTCGCTCTGGTCGACCCGATCTACCTCCAGCACCACGCGGCGGCCCGGGCACGCCTCGACGAGGTGGCCGACCGCCTGGGCTTCCCGGTGCCGGCGAGCTGCCTGCCGGAGTCGCTCCGCTGACGACGCAGGCGGTCCGTACAGGCCGACCCGCGCCTCCCCGGTGCTGACGCAGGGCTAGCGGCGGTCGAGCAGCCCGCGCACGAACGACGCCTGGCCGAGGTGCTGCTGGCAGTCGCCGAGGATGCTCACGAGCCGCGCCCCCGCCGTGACCGGCGGGTCCCACTGCTCGTCGACGACGTCGTCCCAGGAGGCGGCGTCCAGGTCGTCGAGGTAGCCGCGGGTGCGCAGGGTGACCGCCTCGAGGTAGGCCACGAGCAGGTCGCCCTCGACCCGCACCGAGGCGACGTCGGCGGGCGACATGCCGTAGCCCATCTCGGCGGGGGAGAAGGGCAGGCCGAAGGCCCCGACCCAGCCGTCGACCGACCACACCTCGTCGCTGCCCGCGAGGTCGGCCACCTGCGCGTCCTGACCGCGCGCGGTGTGCCAGACGAGCCAGGCGATCGTGTTGGCCTCGGGGTCGGCCCGCCAGGCGAGGTCGTCGACCGAGAGGCCGTCGACGGCCGAGCGGGCGATGGCGGGCAGGCGCGAGAAGGCGTCGATGAGCACGTCGGAGGGAGTCATCGCGCCACCCTACGACCGGCTGCGCGCGAGGGTCCGGCCGCGAGGAGCGCCGACCGGGGCGGAGCTAGTCGGACGAGGCCGGTGCCTGCGCCGAGCCCTCGGCCGCACCGGCAGCGAGGGCGGCCAGGTCGGCGTCCGCCTGCGCCGCCGACCGGACGAGGGAGTCGCCGATCGCGCGCATCGCCGCGGCCAGGAAGTCGAGGTGGTGCGGATCGACCGCGTCGCGGAACGCCCCGCGGTAGAACTCGTCGATCTCGTCGATGGCCTTGCGGCCCGCCGGGGCCAGCTCGAGCACGACGCTGCGCCGGTCGGTGGGGTGCGGGGCGCGGTGCACGAAGCCGGCGGCGCCGAGCCGGTCGATCAGGCTCGTGGTGGCGCCCGTCGACAGCTCGAGCGCCTCGGCGGTGGCCTTGGGCGTCGAGGCGGCGTTCTCGCCGACGAAGCGGAGGCAGCGCAGGTCGCTCGTGCCGATGCCGTAGTAGGTGGCGACGAGGCGCTCCACGCGCTCGTTCTCCTTCTGCAGGGCGCGGAACGCGTGGAGGACGCCCGAGACGTCGAGCAGCCCGTCGTCGTGGAGGGGAGGCGCGGCGCCGGCGGGCGGCTGGGGGGAGACGTCGGTCATGGGGTGGGCTCCGGGGCCTCGGGGGCGGGTCGTGCGCGAGCGTGCGGGGCGACACGGTGCGGGGGGTCACGACGAGGGGCGAGATCGACACCCGCCGAGGGCGGGGAGCGAAGTGCCTCGACGACGAGCATAGCTCGGATGACGAGTAGTTCACCCGTCGAGCCATGTCCCCTTGAGTGGGGGCATGCTTCGGCTTGCGTGCTACTCGGGAGGCAAGTAACTTGATTGTCGTACCACTTGAGAGGCCAACCACTCGGATGCCGAGCAAATTGTTCTCCGAGGCTCTCCCCCCCCAACTTCCCGTTCCACCCCAACCACCTGGAGCTCCCCATGTCGCGTCCCACCCCCCGCATCGCCCGCCTCGCCGCCTGGATCGCCATCCCCGCCGCCCTCGTCGCCTCCGGCCTCGTCGTCTCGCAGGCCTCCTACTCGGCGTTCTCGTCGACCACGGCCAACCCGACCAGCAACTGGACCGCGGGCAGCGTCGCCCTCACCGACGACGACGGCGGCACCACGGCCGACGGCTCGACCGGCGCCGCGATGTTCCAGGCCACGAACCTCAAGCCCGGCTCGACCGGCTCCAAGTGCATCGCGGTCACCTCGACGGGCTCGCTCGCCTCGGCCGTCAAGCTCTACAGCAGCAGCTACTCGACCACCAAGGCCCTCGGCGACAACATCACGCTGAACATCACGCAGGGCACCGGCGGCGGCTTCGGCTCCTGCACCGGCTACACGCCCGCCCAGGGCGCCGCCGGCGCCGTCTACTCCGGCACGGTCGCCGGCCTCAGCACCGCCGCCACCAACTACGGCAACGGCGTCGGCACCTGGGCGACCGTCGGCGGCACGACCCCCGAGGTCCGCACCTACCAGGTGACCTACACGGTCAACGCCGCGGCGACCAACGCCCAGCAGGGCGGCACCGCCGCGATCGCCCTCACCTGGGAGGCGCAGAACAGCTAGTCGCCCGGCCGCCGGCCCCGACAGCCGACGGCCCCGACCGCCGCCGGCCCCGACCGCTGACCGCTCCACCGACTCCCGTCGCCGCTCCTCCCCCCTGCGTCGCGACGGGCCCCACCTCGCCGCCCGCCCCGACCCCCCGCGGGGCGGGCGGCGAGGACCTCCTCTGGCCCCCTGAGCCGGCCGGAGGAACAGCAGCACCGCAGGACACCCGATCGCCCGCGACGCCGCACCGCACCACCGCACCACCCGGCCCCCCACCTCGCCGGTCGCACGCCCACCCCGAGCACCACCGCACCGCCCCGACGCACCACCGCACCACCGCCCCGCCCGACCCGGAGCGCAGCACGACAGCAGCACCGCACCGCAGCACGACAGCACTCACCACGCACGCACCACGAGACCACGAGGCACGCCATGACCACCTTCGACTTCCTCAGCCCGGCCACCACCGCGGCGCAGGTCGCCGGGTCGCGGCGTGCCTCTCGGTCGTGGTCGCACTGGCTCCGCCTGCTGGTCGGGGTGCTCTCGCGCACCGTCCTCGCCACCGCGGTGGGCCTCCTCCTCTGGGCCGCCGTCCCCGCCGTGATCGGCTGGACCCCCACGACGGTCATGACCGGCTCGATGGAGCCGCGCATCCACCCCGGTGACATCGTGGTCGCGAAGCCCGTCGCCGAGTCGGCGATCCGCCAGGGCCAGGTGCTCCTCTTCCAGGACCCCGACCGGGCCGACCACCTCCGCCTGCACCGCTACCTCGACAACGGCGAGGGCACGACCATCGTCACCAAGGGCGACGCCAACCCGCAGGCCGACAGCACCCCGGTCGCCCGCGACGCGGTCGTCGGCGTCGGCTACCTGCGCGTGCCGTACCTCGGCACGCCCTTCGTCTGGGCCCAGGCCGGCCAGACCGGCCACCTGCTCGTCACGGGCAGCCTCCTGATGCTGCTCGTGCTCGGCGCCCGCGCCGACCGCTACCTGCTCAAGGGCCTGGAGGGCCCCGAGGAGTCGCCCCGCACCTCCCGCCGTCCGGTCGCCCTCGCCGGCGGTCGCGTGGCCGCCCGCCGCAGCGTCCGTCGTGCGGCCCGGCTCCGGGTCGCCGGCAGCACGCTCGCCGTGGTCGGCCTCGTCTCGGGCCTCGCCGTGACCCTCGTCGTCTCGGGCGGCGCCGGCGCCGCCTTCTCGGCCCAGGTCGCGAACCCGTCGAGCGCCTTCGGCGCCGCGTCGACCTTCGACTGCCTCACCGACGCGTACAACGACCAGACCTCCTTCGGCTTCTCGTACAACGAGACGTCGGGCACGACGACGGCCGACGGCAGCGCCTTCGCCCGCGTCGGCACCCTGAGCTCCGGCGCCTCGTTCGTCGGCGGCTCGTGCGCGGCGAACTCGAGCCCGTCGCTGCAGCTCGACGGCACCTCGGGCCAGGTCACCACGGCCGTCATGCTCGGCGGGCAGCCCTCGTTCACGGCCGAGACCTGGTTCCGCACGACCACGACCCGCGGCGGCGCCCTCGTCGGCTTCTCGTCGGCGCAGACCGGCACCACCACGACCACCGACCGCGCCCTCTACATGACGAACACCGGCACCCTCGCGCTCGGCGTCCGCCCCACGACCAGCACGGTGAAGACGACCGTCACCCCCCGCGCCTACAACGACGGCGCCTGGCACCACGTCGTCGCGACGCTCTCGAGCACCGCCGGCGTCGTCATCTACGTCGACGGCCAGGCCGTCGTCACCGACACCACCTCGAAGACCGCCCAGGCCGCCACGGGCTACTGGCGAGTCGGCTACGTGCCGCTGACCGGCCTCGGGTCGGCGCCGACCAGCAGCTGGTTCGCGGGCCAGGTCGACGGCAGCACGATCTACAACAACTCGGCGCAGACGGCCTCGCAGGTCCAGGCGCGGTTCGCGGCCGGGCACTGACGCACCGCTCCTCCTCGGGGGCTCGACCCGCGCCTCCTCGGGGCTGGCCCCCGCTCTGGGAGACTGGCCGGATGCCCCTCCAGATCAACGACGTCTACGTCGACGGCCGCCTGCACGCGTCGCACGACACCCTCGACGAGACGTACGCGGCGCTCGCCGAGACCGGCGGCACCGCGTGGGTCGTGCTCAGCGAGCCCGACGCCGCCGAGCTGGCCTCGCTGCAGCGACGCTTCGACCTGCACGAGCTCGCCGTCGAGGACGCCGGCTCGGGCCACCAGCGCGCCAAGCTCGAGCGGTACGGCACCACGCTCTTCGTCGTCGTGCGGCCCGCGGTCTACCTCGACGACGAGGAGACCGTGGCGTTCGGCGAGATCCACGGCTTCGTCGGGCCCGACTTCTTCATCGGCATCAACCACGTCTCGCACATCGACGCCCGCCACGTCGCCCGCAGCGTCTCGCGGCTGCGCACGAAGCCCGACCTGCTCGGGGCCGGCCCGCAGGCGATGCTCTGGGCCCTGCTCGACGCGGTCGTCGACGCCTACAAGCCGGTCATCGACGGCCTCGAGAACGACATCGACGAGATCGAGCAGCAGCTGTTCTCCGGGGCGCCCGGCGTCGCGCGGCGCATCTACGAGCTGTTCGGCGAGGTCAGCGACTTCCAGAAGGCGTCGCGGCCGCTGATCGCGATGCTCGACGGGCTGCTGCGCGGCGGCGAGAAGTACGGGCTCGGCACCGAGCTCGAGCGGCGGCTGCGCGACGTGCAGGACCACGTCATCCGCGTGGTCGACCGAGCCGACACCTTCCGCGCCGTGCTGCAGAACGCGCTCGCGCTGAACGCCACGCTCGTCGCCCAGGACCAGAACGAGGTCACCAAGCGCATCTCGGCCTGGGCCGCCATCCTCTTCGCACCGACCCTCGTCGGAGCGATCTACGGCATGAACTTCGACGTGATGCCCGAGCTGCACTGGACCCTCGGCTACCCGTTCGCGCTCGGGCTGATGGCCGCGATCGGCGGCGGGCTCTGGGGGGCGTTCCGGCTCAAGCGCTGGTTGTAGGAGGCGCGGGGCCGGGCGCGCGGGGGCGCCCGCGGGCCTCGAGGTGCCCCGTTCTGGGTGCTCGGCGCGCGTGAGGGCCCGGAACGGGCCACCTCGATGAACGGGGGAGGCGCGGGGACGGGCGTCAGCGCTGGTACAGGCGGCGAGGCTCGAGGAGGGCGTCAGCCGCTCCGGGGTCGAGGGCCATCGCGACCGCGGCGTCGCCGTCGAGGTGCGCGGGGAAGTTCAGTCGGGTGAACCTGCCCGTCGGGTCGTCCGGCGACACGGGGACGGCGACGGAGGACCTGTGCAGGGCCTCGACGAGGACGAGTCGGCGATCGTCATCGAGGGCCCGCCCTCGGTGGTCTCGGAGGACCACCTCGGCACGGGCCGCCTTCCCGGCGGAGAGGCGGAGCGTGACGATCGACGGGCGGCCGCGCCGTCGGACGACGCCGACCTGCGCGGCGTCCACGGCAGCGAGCGAGACCGTCCGGGCACCCGATCGGAGGCTGTCCGAGCGGAGCGACACGGCGGCGACCGGCCACCGGTGTGCCCGGACCAGGACGGTGGCGACGACCACCACGATCGGCACGACGATTGCGGCCGCCAGGCCTCCGGTGAAGGACACGTCGAACAGCCGGGTGAGGAACCACGCGATCTGCATGACGTTGACGGCCACGAGGACGAGGAGGAACCACTGGACCCCGGCCCAGGGCGTCCACCAACGGCGCTCGCCGAGCGTCACCCAGCCCTGGGGCAGGGCGTCGGCGGCGGCGGTGTCGCCGGGGTCGGCCACGTCAGTCGGCTCGGATGATGCGGCGGGCCGTGCGGACGTCGGGGCCGAGCCGGGTCAGGTGCTGCTCCAGGTCGGCGACCGCCGCCTCCAGCTGGTCGTCGGTGAGCGGGTCGAGCGCGTCGAGGACGAACAGGGCCGACGTGGTGTCGTCGCGGAGCGCGGTGCGCGGGCCCTGCCGCCAGTTCCAGCGGCGGCAGGTGACGCCCTCGTCGTCGCACCAGACGACCTCGCCGGCGTCGGGGTGCTCGGTCACGGGCTCGCCGCCCGCGCTCGTCTCGAACGCCTCGTCGCCGACGGCGCGGACGAGGCGGGGCGCCCCGACGTAGCGCGAGAGGTCCTCGCCGCCGAGCGGGATCGCGTGCGAGACCGAGACGGCGTTGTAGAGGTCGGTGAGGCGGTTGACCCGCGGCAGGCCGGACTCCGCGCGGCGGATGAGCGCCTCGGCGCTGTTGCGCGTCCGCTGCGGCTTCGCGCCGAACGCCCGGTACGCGTCGCGCCAGGCGGCGACGTGAGGCAGCTGGTCGACGGGCGCCTCCGCCAGGGCCGCGGCGGCCGACCGCTCGGCGGCCTGCAGCAGCGCCTCGCTCTCGTCGTCGCTGGGGCCGGGCACGATGCCGTCGACGGCCACGAGCGCGGCGCGGTAGTCGGGGCGGAGCGCGAAGACGGCGGGGTCGACGGAGGCGGCGGCGAGCAGGCCGGGGAGGTCACGGTCGGTCATGGGCACAGCATGCCACGGGGCGCACGAGGTTCCCTCGGGTCGGTACCCTGGCGACGTCGCAGGGTGCGACGCCAGCAGGGGGGAACGACATGAGCGACGACGGACGGAACGGCCAGGGCGGGCAGGGCCAGGGCGGCGAGCAGGGGCAGCAGCCCGGGGAGGCGCCTCGCTGGCCGTACGGATCGCAGCCCGCGGAGGGCCGGCCGCGGCTGAGCCCGCAGGCGCCCTCGGGGCAGCACCCGTCCGGGGAGCAGTCGCCGTCCGGGCAGCAGCCGCCGTACGGCCAGCCGTCCTCCGGCCAGCCTTCGTACGCGCAGCAGCCGAACGGCCAGCAGCAGCCGCAGTACGGGCAGCAGCCGTACGGCCAGCAGCAGTACGGCCAGCAGCCCTACGGCCAGCAGCCCGGCAGCGCGGTCGCTCCGCCCCAGCCGCTCTACGGCACCCCCGTCCCGCTGGCCGCCGACGGCACGGTTCCGCTCTGGGCGCCCCTGTACGGCGCGGGGCCGGTCGAGTCGATCAAGCGCTTCTTCCAGAAGTACGCGACGTTCTCGGGGCGGGCGAGCCGCAGCGAGTACTGGTGGGCCGTGCTGGTCAACACCGTCGTCTTCATCGTCCTCGGCATCGGCGGCGGCATCGCCGGAGCAGCGGGCGCCACGACCGCGGTCGACGGCACCTCGCAGCCGGGCCCCGGCTTCTACCCGTTCGGCATCGTCCTGGCACTGGTCGCGTTCGGCACGATCATCCCGTGGCTGTCGATCGGCGTCCGTCGCCTGCACGACGTCGACCTGAGCGGGTGGCTGATCCTGCTGAACCTCGTGCCGTACCTCGGCGGCTTCGTGATCTTCATCCTGTCGGTGCTCGGGCCGAAGCCGGGCGGGGCGCGCTTCGACGTGCCCGCTCCCCAGGGGGCCGCACCGCGCCTCCCGCAGGCCTGACCCGTCGCCGAGGCCCCCGGGGGCGCTGACGGCAGCGCGCCCCGGGGGCCTCGCCGTGGCCCCGGAGGCCTCGCCGGGCCCCCGGGGCGTCGCCGGGGCCCGGGCGGTGCCCTAGAGCGCGACCGCCTCGATCAGCACGAGCTGCTCGGGGAAGAGGACGGGCGCCTGCACGCCGCCGAGCCGCAGGGCACGGCCGCTCAGCACGACGCCGTCGAGGGCCCAGGCGAGCGGCGACTGGCCGGGCCCGGCGAGCGGGGCCGTCGGGGCCGCGAGGGCCACGCGGTAGTCGCGCTCGTCGTCGAGGCCGGGCAGCGTGACCGGTCCGGGCGGGTAGCTTGCGCTGGTGGCGACCTGGGTGAACGTGTAGAGCGCGCGGCCGAGGTCGGCCGCGACGACGCCGCGCAGGTCCATGCCCGCGTCGGGCAGGTCGGCGTGCACGACGGCCCCGGTGTGCAGCAGGTCGCGGTGGGCCTTGTGCACGGTGATCCAGGCGGCCAGCTCGTCCAGGGTCGCGTCGTCGACGTCGGGCGAGCTGATGTCCCACTCGACGCCGAAGTGGCCGGGCAGGGCGACGCCGGCGCGGAACGACAGGTCGTGGCGACGGCCGGTCGAGTGCGAGCGGGGGCCGCTGACGTGCGCGCCCATCAGCTCGACCGGCACGAGCAGGCCGGTGTGCTTCTGGTTCACGAGGCGCTCGACGGGGTCGATGCAGTCGCTCGTCCAGATGCGGTCGGTGTGGTCGAGGACGCCGAGGTCGACGCGGGCCCCGCCGGAGGCGCAGCTCTCGATCTCGAGGCCGGGGTGGCGCGTGCGCAGCGCGTCGAGCAGGCGGTAGAGGGCCAGGACGTTCTCGTGGACCGCCGGCCGTGCGGGCGAGCCGGCCCCCGCCTCCAGCAGGTCGCGGTTGTGGTCCCACTTCAGGTAGGCGACGTCGTGGTCGGTGACCAGGGCGTCGAGCTGGCCGAGGACGTGCTCGAACGCGTCGGGGTTCGACAGGTCGAGCACCTGCTGCTGGCGCGCGACGGCGGGCAGGCGGCCCTCGCCGGGCCCGAGGACCCAGTCGGGGTGCGCCCGGGCGAGCTCGCTGTCGGGGCTGACCATCTCGGGCTCGACCCAGATGCCGAACTGCATGCCGAGGCCGGTGACGTGCTCGATCAGCGGCGCCAGGCCGTCGGGCCACACCGTCTCGTCGACCCACCAGTCGCCGAGCGACGTCGTGTCGTCACGACGGCCGTGGAACCAGCCGTCGTCGAGCACGAAGCGCTCGATGCCGACGCGGGCCCCGGCGTCGGCCAGGGCGGTGAGCCGGGCGAGGTCGTGGTCGAAGTAGACGGCCTCCCACGTGTTGAGGGTCACCGGGCGGGGCGTCGAGGGGTGGCCGGGGCGGGCACGGAGGAGGCGGTGGAAGCGCGACGAGAGCTGCGTCAGTCCGTCGCCCCACGAGCCGATCGACCACGGCGTCTCGTAGCTCTCGCCCGGCCCGAGGCGGACCTCGCCGGGAGCGAGCAGCTCGGCGAGACGGGTGTGCGTCGCGCCCGTGACGATGCGCTCGACGCTGACGCGGTGGTTGCCGCTCCAGGCGAGGTGGGCGGCGTGGACGAGCCCGCGCTCGAACGCGAAGCCGGGCGTGCCGGTCGCGACGAGCAGGGTCGCGTCGGCGCCGGGGCGTCCGCGGCGGCTCTCGCGGTCGTACCGGCCGACCGTCAGGGCGTGGCGCTGGGGCGTGCGCTCGCGGAGGTGGCGGCCCGTCGTGTCGAGCACCTCGCCCGCGGTGTGCGGCAGGGGGAAGCTGGCGGCGAGCTCGCCCAGCTCGTAGGTGGCGGCGGTGTCGAGGGCGGCGGCGGCCGAGGCGTCGAGGCCGCGGGCGTCGTCGCCGGTCGAGCCCGCCGCGGTGTTGGACAGGCGGAGGCGCTGGTGCAGCAGGCCGTGCACGTCGAGCCGCAGGGTGACGACGAGGCGCAGCTCGGCGGCGGGGTCGTCGGCGGTGACGGAGACGGTGGTGCCGGGGGAGCCGGCGATGCCGGGGGCGGCGGTGGTCGCGGTGGCGGTGCTGGAGTCGCTGGAGTCGCTGGAGTCGCCGGAGGCGCCGGAGTCGGCGGCGTCGGCGGTGCCGGAGTCGCCGGAGTCGCCGGAGTCGGTCTTGCGGACGTCGAGCTCGGTGACGGTGAAGGCGGGCGAGAAGGAGGCGCCGGCACGGCTGCCGAGGAGCCCCGGCGTGCCCTGCCAGCCGTCGGACTCGAGGGGCAGGAGCGTCAGGCGGGCGGGCTCGTCGATCGCGCCCGAGGTGCGCTGGGGGCGGGAGGCGAGCACGAGGCCGGCGAGGGCGGCGTCGCTCAGCTCGCCGAGGTCGGGGCCCCAGTGGACGATGCTCGGCAGGCCCCCGCCCGAGGTGTCGAGCACGACGCTCGTGCCTCCCTGGCGGAGGTGGAGCTCGGGCGGGAGGGCATCGGTGCGGCGCTGCATGGGTTAGTTCTATGACGGAAGGAATAGGGGTGTCAAGTCGGCGTCGGGGCCCTCTCCGCGCCTCCTTTCTGTCCGCAGCGGAAGATATGCTCGGCGGGCCGCGTCTCTGCGGCCTCCGTGGGTCCGCCCGCGGCCGCGACGATGCAGGAGAGTGCCCATGGCGACGACGGAGCCCGCACTGAGCGAGTCCGGTCGCGAGCTCGTGCGCGAGGTGCTCATCCACGGGCCGATCGCGCGAGCGGAGCTCGGGCGTCGGCTGGGGCTGTCGCCCGCGAGCCTGACGCGGCTGAGCAGGCCCTTCCTCGACAGCGGGCTGTTCGTCGAGGGCGCCGTCGAGCTCGCCGGGGCGGTCGGCAGGCCGGCGAGGCCGCTCGACGTGCAGGCCGACCTGCAGCGCTTCGTCGGCGTCAAGCTGACCGGCGACCAGGCGTTCGGCGTGCTGACCGACCTCCGCGCGAGGGCGCTCGGCGAGCACGTCGCCGACCTGGCGGGTCGGTCGCCGGAGGAGGTGGTGGAGGCGCTGGTCGCGGTGGTGCAGGCGCTCACGGCGGGCTCGAGCGGCAGCGGCAGCGGCAGCGGCGTCGGCGTCGGCGTCGCGGGCGTCGAGGGCCTCGCGGGAGTCGGGGTGAGCATCGGCGGCAAGGTGACCGGGCAGAGGACGGTGCTGCGGGCGACGTTCCTCGCGTGGCGGGAGGTCGACCTGGGCGGGATGCTCGCGGAGCGGCTCGGGGTGCCGGTCGTCGTCGAGAACGACGTCGTGGCGCTGACCGAGGCGGAGCGCTGGTTCGGCCTCGGTCGCGGCGTCGACGACTTCGCCGTGGTGACGGTCGGCGCCGGCGTCGGCTACGGCCTGGTGGTCCACGGGCGGCAGGTCGTCACGCCCGACACGGGGCTCGGCCTCGGCGGGCACGTCCCCCTCGACCCGACCGGGCCGATCTGCGTCGACGGGCACCGCGGCTGCTCGACGGCGATGCTGTCGACGACGAGCATGTGCGCCTCGGCCGTGATGGGCCTCGGTCGCCGCGTCGCCTACGACGAGCTGCTGGCGCTCGCCGCCTCGGGCGACCCGGTCGCCGTGCAGGTCGTCGGCACGGCCGGCCGTTCGCTCGGCCGGATGGTCGCGGCCGTCGCGAACCTCACGATGGTCGGCACCGTGGTGCTGTCCGGCGAGGGCGTCGGCCTCGTCGACGTGCCCGTCGCCGCGACGGAGCTGCGCGCGGGCATCGCCGCAGACCGCGACCCGGACGCGTCGGAGGTGCGGGTGCTGACCGGCGCCGCGGACTTCGGGGCGTGGGCACGCGGGGCGGCGGCGGTGGCGGTGCAGGCGCGCATCGGGTCGCTGGGGGCGTGAGTCGCTTGGGCCGGGCCGGGCGCCTCGGCCCTCGCGGTCAGTTGCCGAATTGAGGGGTCCAGCGGGCTGCTTAGCCCCTCAATTCGGCAACTGAGGTGCGCGGGCGCAGCGTTGGTGTGGGGGCGGGGGCGACTAGGTGCCCCGATCTGGGGCTCGGCGGGTGCCGAGGGGCCAGGTCGAGGCACCTGGATGGGCAGGGGGAGGTGCGTCAGCGGTCGAAGAGGTCGCCCAGGCCGGGGATCGAGGAGCCCTCGTCCGGGCCGGTGTCTGCGCGGCGG
Source organism: Frigoribacterium sp. CFBP 8754 (assembly GCF_014841815.1). Taxonomy (NCBI): domain Bacteria; kingdom Bacillati; phylum Actinomycetota; class Actinomycetes; order Micrococcales; family Microbacteriaceae; genus Frigoribacterium; species Frigoribacterium sp. CFBP 8754. The sequence goes on along the minus strand of NZ_JACYUO010000010.1, from coordinate 18,520 downwards.
CTCGTGACCAGGAGCGCCGCGACGAGAACGGCGGAGAAGGTGCCGAGCCACGCGCTGACGTGTCGGCTCAAGTCGTTCAGGAGGACGGCCCAGCGAAGGTCCGTGGTGAGCGTGCCCGCGGGGTAGGGGAGCAGCGCCGGGCCGACGAACAGCACCAGGCTCAGGGCGAGGCTCACGAGGGCGAGGCGACGGAGCCGGAGCCGGGTGATGGGGAATGTCATCAGGGTTGCTCCTGGTCGTCGGGCCGCTCCGCGACGTCACCGATCGAGGAGCGGTTCGGGGCGAGCCCCGAACGGACGCACCTGCTGCAGGCGCTCACGGCCCAGAGTGGCCGCCGCCCCCTCCTTTGTCAACATGTCAGATGTGCCATTGCGCCGCGGTCAGTTGCCGAATTGGGGGGTGGAGCGGGCTGCTTAGCCCCTCAAAACGGCAACTGAGGTGCGCGGGCGCGGCGCTGGGGTGAGCCGAGCACGACGAGGTGCCTCGAGCTGGGGCTCTGCGGGGGCCGAGGGGCCAGATCGAGGCACCTGGATGGGCAGGGGGAGGCGCGTCAGCGGTCGAAGAGGTCGCCCAGGCCGGGGATCTGGAAGCCCTCGCCGAGACCGCCGACCTGCTCGCCGAGGCCGGTGAGGCCCTCCTCGCCGGCCTGCGCGAGGCCGTCGACGCCCTCCGTGAGGCCGCCGAGGCCCTCGCCGAGCCCGGCGATGCCCTCGAGCCCGAAGTTCTCGGCCAGGCCGCCGAAGTCGACGCCGTCCGCCAGCGCACCGGAGAGGAGCGGCGCGGCCACGCTGCTGACCGCGGCACCCGCCGCGACCGTCAGGGCGAGGCCGCCGAGCGCGGCGACGCCGACCCCGGCCGCCGCGCCCGCCGCGAACGTCCCGGCGCCCGAGCCCGTGCGGGAGCCCGCGCCCGAAGTGCTGGCGCCGGTGGCGGCCCCTGCCCCGGCGCCGCCGCCGAACACACGCTGCATCAGGCCGGGGTGCGCCGTTTCGCCCCGCGTCGCCGCGCGGGCGAGGTCGTCGGTGCCGCCGCTGCGGGGCTGCTCGTGGGCGGGCAGCTCCTCGCCGAGGCGAGCCTGCACGAGCTCGCGCTGCTCGGGGGTGAGCCGCGCGAACGCGTCGCGGTGCACCTGCTCGAGCTGCTCCGGTTCGGCCGTGCGCAGGAGGTAGTCGTACTTGCCGAGGGCGACGCGGTCGGCCTCGGAGGCCCGGACCTGCGAGGCGGAGGCCCCCGCCGACGGGGCGGACTGACGGGGCTGCTGACCGGGGGCGCGCCCCGGGGCCTGGCCCGCGCCTCCTGCACCCTGCTGGCGCTCGTCACCCGTGAGCTTGTCGGCGGCGGTGCGGACGAGGTCGCGCCAGTCCGTGCCGGAGCCGGGGCGCGAGCCGCCGCGGCCGCCGGCGGACGACGAAGAAGAGGAGGATGAGGACGACGAGTCGCCGAGCGCTTTCGCGGCGGCGCCCAGGAGGCGCTTGAAGTCGGGCATGGCCACAGCGTGGCGGCCCCCGATGTGCAGACCCCCCGGAGAAGCTGCGGGAGTCATCCGAACCGGACGGTCCGCTCGTGCCGGAGCCCCCTCCGCCTCCGCCACCGCGCATCCTGCCGCGTTCTGTGGACGATGACCGTCGGCGTCGTCGGTGGATCAGACCGGGGCGCAGACGGAACGGCGTGGCACGCCGCCCCGACGCACGATCACGCCTCGAACTGGGGGCACGACGGCCGTGACGCGGCGTCGGGGCTTCGTTTAGCGTCCAGGTCACTGCGCGCGGCGACCCGCCGCCGCGGCCCTGCTCCCGAGGCGGCCGCGACCCCGACACGCGCAGAACGACCCCGAAGGCACTCCACCATGTCCTCCCACGTCTCCCTGCGCCGTCGGCGCGTCCGCACCACCCCGCTCGCCCTCGCGGCCGGCGTCATCGGCTCGATCGTGCTCAGCCTCACGATGACGGGCACGCTCTCGTCGTTCACGGCCAGCATCGCGAACGACAAGAACACCGTCGGCACGGCCTCGCTGGCCATGAAGGAGGCGCTGGTGTCGTCGTCCGTGCCCGGCACGACGAGCGGCACCACCTGCAGCAGCACCGACGGCGGCGCCGGCTCGTCGGCGGCGACCTGCTCGACCATCAACAAGTTCGGCGGCGACACCGCCATGACCCCCGGCGGCCCCGCCGCGACCACGCAGGTCAGCATCCAGGCCACGGGCACGGCCGCCGTCCGCACCTTCACGCTCTCGCCCGGCACCTGCACGCAGACCGCGACGGCCGGCTCCGCCACGACGGGGTCGGCCACCGACCTGTGCAGCAAGATCCGCGTCTCCGTCACGACCGCGGGAGGCGCCTCGGTCTTCTCCGGGACGGCGGCGGGCCTCGCCAGCGGCGGCCCGATCACCCTCACCGCGCCGAGCGGCCAGACGGCCGTGCCCTTCACCTTCGTCGTCTCGCTCGACTCGACGGCCGACAACAGCTACCAGTCGCTGACGGCCTCGATGCCGCTGACGTGGACCTTCACGGCCTGACGTCGGCGCCCCTCGCGCGTCGGCTCGGCGCGCTCCTGCTCGCCGTGGCGGTCGTCGGCGCGGTCGCCCTGGCCGTCGCGGCGGGGGCGTTCCACCACGGGGGAGGGCGCTGGTTCGTCGTGACCTCCTCGTCGATGGGGGAGGCGGCGCCGGTGGGGACGCTGGTGCTCACCGAGCCGACCCGCGCCTCCGGCCCCTCCGCCGACCTGCGCGTCGGCGACGTCGTGACCTTCCGCCCGCCGACCGTGCCGGGCGAGGTGTACACCCACCGGGTCGCGTCGACAGGCGCCGACGGCGTCCGCACCAGCGGCGACACCACCGGGGCCGTCGACCCGTGGCTGCTCGGCGACGACGACCTCGTCGGCCGGGCCGTCGCCCTGCTGCCCGGCGTCGGGTGGCTCGTGCGCGGGCTGCCCTGGCTCGCCCTCGGGGCGCTGGCGGTCTGGGCGGTCGGCACGCGCCTCCGCTCGGACTCGGCGCGCTCGGCCTTCCGCCTCGTCGCGGGCTGCGCCGTGGTGCTCGGCGTCGTGTCGGTGCTGCGCCCGTTCGTCGGGGCCGTGCTGCTCTCGACCACGGTCGACGCCGCGGGCCGGGGCGTCGCCCACGTCGTCTCGACCGGGCTCGTGCCCGTGCGGGTCGCGGCCGAGGGCGGCGGCCACGCCGACCTCGTCAGCGGGGCCGTCGGCCAGGTGCCGGTGCCCGCGGGCGCCTCCGCCGTCGACCTCACGACGTCGCTGCACCTGCCCGTCGTGGGCTGGGTCGTCATCGCGCTGATCTGCGCCTCGCCGCTGATCGCGGTGCTCACGCTGGGCCTGCCCGCGGGGGAGCCCCGGGCCGAGCGCGGCCGCCGCCGGGCGGAGCCGGCGTGAGCGGGCGGCACCTCGCGCGCCGCGCGGCGGCGCCCCGGCTCCGTGCCCTCGCCGCCGTGCTGGCCGTGGCGCTCGTCGCGGGCCTCGGCCTCGTGACCGGCTCCACCGAGGGCACGAGCGCGGCCTTCACGGCGTCCGTCCGCAACACGGGGGACCGCCTGCAGACGGCCACCTACTTCCGGTGCCCCGACGCGTGGGCCCCGCAGCGCGACGGCGCCGTCTTCCAGTGGCCGCTCGACGAGAAGGCGATCGCCCAGCTCGTGCGCGACACCTTCTCGGACACGGCCGGGGCACCGCTCTCCGGCCACACCGGCGACACGGGCGGCACCTGGCTGCGCCACAACTCGAGCGGGAGCACGGAGGTCGTGTTCACGGGTGCGGGCCGCGTGCGGAAGTCGGGCAGCACCTCGTTCGTCCTGTACCGCTCGGAGCCCGCCTCGAGCAGCCCGAACTACACGGTGAGCGCCGACGTGTTCGTGCGCAGCACCGTCGCCGCCGACGCCGTGGGGCTGGTGGGCCGCCTCAACACGGGCTCCGCGACCAGCACGACCGGCACCTACTACACGGCCCGCTACGAGCAGGCCGACAAGCGCTGGGCGCTGTGGTCCGTCGTCGACGGCGGCCAGACCCTGCTCGGGACGTCGCCCGCGACGCTCGCCGACGGCAGCACGACGCGGTTCTCGCTCGACCTGGTGGGGTCGACGATCCGCGTGCTCGTCGGCGGCGCGCAGGTGATCGCCGTCACCGACACCAGCATCACCGAGACGGGCCGAGCCGGCCTCGCGGTGGGCACCCCCGGCGGCTCGGCCTACGCGACGAGCGACACCACCGGCCTGCAGCTCGACGCCTTCGTGGTGCAGCCGACGCAGCGAGCCACCGACGTCTCCGGGCACGGCGCGACCGGCGCCTACGTCGGCTCGCAGGGCACCCTCGCCCGCCCTCCCCTGCCGAGCTGCCCCCGCGACCCCGGGGCCGCCTACGACCCCGACGGCAGCACGAGCTACGTCACGTACCCGACGAAGCAGTCCGACCCGCAGACCTTCAGCATGGAGACCTGGTTCCGCACCACCAGGCCGCAGGGCGTCGTCATCGGGTTCGGCGACTCCGCCACGGGCACCTCGACGCAGGCCGACCGTCTGCTCTACGTGAGCGCCGAGGGGCGCCTGATCTACGGGCAGCGGCCGCGCAACGTGCAGACGATCCGCACCACGACGTCCGTCACCGACGGGGCCTGGCACCACGTCGCCGTGACGTACACGCCGAAGGGCGGCATGACGATGTACCTCGACGGGCGTCGCGTCGCGTACGACGCGACGGTGCAGTCGGCGATGAACTACGACGGGTACTGGCGCGTCGGGGCCGGCACGATCCCCTCGGGGTGGCCCGTGACCCCCGACTCGCCCTACTTCGTCGGAGGGCTGCGCTACGCGGCCGTCTACTCGGTGGTGCTGACCGAGGAGCAGGTGCGGCAGCACTGGGAGGCGGGGCGGTAGGAGGCGCGGGTCGGCCGGGGCGCGGAGCGGCCGGGGGACGCGGGGCGGCCGGGGGACGCGGGGCGGCCGGGGGACGCGGGGCGGCCGGGGGACGCAGGGCGGCCGGGCTCGAGTGGTCACGAACTGCTCCTCCCGGGCGCCGGGAGGAGCAGTTCGTGACCACTCGGAGGGCCCCGGGCCGGGCCGGGGCGGACCGGGGCGTGGACCGGTCGGTCGGGGCCTGCGAGACTGAGGCGATGCCACCCGTGCTCGCAGTCCTCCCCGGCTCCAGCCCCGGCGCCTTCGACACCGGCGTCACGCTCGCCGGCTTCGTCATCGGCGTCATCGTCGTCGCGATGGTGGTGCTCATCGTGGTCAAGGTCGTGTCGGCCCGGCGTCGGGGCATCAACCCGTTGACCTTCGACGCTGAGCTCGCCGCGAAGCTCCGCGACTCGACGGTGCTGCAGCCCGAGAAGTCGGTCGAGGTGCGCCTCGCCGAGATCGACGACCTGCACGGCCGCGGGGTCATCACCGACGCCGAGCGGGAGTCGGCGCGGGCGTCCGTCCTGCGCGGGTGAGCGGGCTGGGGGCGGGGCGTGCTCCGGGGGCCGGGCCCGCGACTCCCTCAGGCCCCGAGCCGGTGGACGACGTCGTCGCCGGGGTGCCGGTGCGGCGGTACGCGGCGGCGGTGCCCGCCGGGGACGGACCCGAGGAGGCGCGGTCGGCCCCCGTGCTCGTCTGGGCCCACGGCGGAGGGTTCTTCCGGGGCGGGCTCGACCAGCCGGAGGCGCACGAGGTCGCGTCCGCCCTGGCACGCCGCGGGGTCGGCGTGGTCACGGTCGACTACCGGCTGACGCCGTGGCCGCTCGTGGGGCGGGTCGGGCGGGCCGGGCGTGGGCGCTCGCGGTTCCCGGGGCCGGTCGACGACGTGTCGGCGGTCTGGCGGAGCGTCGCGGAGGCCACGCCCGGCGGCGCGCTGATCGGCGGGGCGAGCGCGGGGGCGTGCCTCGCCGCGGCCGCCACCCTGCGGGCGATCGACGAGGGGGCGGCGCCGCGCGGGGTCGTGCTCGGCTACGGCTTCTTCCACCCCGTGCTGCCGGTCGACCGGGCACTGCAGCGGTCGGTGCGGGGGCACCGGAGGCTGTCGCACTCCCGCTGGGGGCTCGACCTAATGAACCGGAACTACGCCGGCACCGCCGCGGCGCTCGCCGAGCGGCACGCCTTCGCCGGCGGGCAGGACCTCGCCGGGTTCCCGCGCACGCTCATGGTCGACGCCGAGGCGGACTCGATGCGGGCCTCGGGCGACGCGTTCGCGCGCGAGCTGGCGGCGTCGGGCGCGGAGCTCGAGCGGCACGTGCTGCCGGGCACCCGGCACGCCTTCCTCGACCGGCCGCGGCTGGCGGAGTTCGGGGCGGCGGTGGAGCTCGTCGCGGGGTGGTGCCTTCGGGGGTGAGGGGTGCGGGGGTCGGCTGGTCCGGGGGTCGGGTGCGGGGCCCGGGGGTCGTGTGCGGGTGCGGGTGTGGGCTCTCGCGACCGGCGTCGGGGCGGTCAGCTCAGGGTCGGTCGGCGACGGCGCGCACGGCGGCGGCCGACGACCGGGCGTTCGCTCCGAGCAGGCCGAGCACGAGGGCGACGACGGCGGCCGCGACCAGCACGACGATCATCGGCCAGGGGGCGTCGACGGCGAGGCCGACGACGACGAGCAGCACGCCGAGCACCGCGGCGGCGGCGGGAAGCGTCCACCCCGGCAGCCGGTTCGCCCGCGACGACCAGCTCGGCATCGTCGCCCACTCGTGCGCGGCGCGGCGCACGGCCGGGTCGGGGTGCGCCTCGCCCCGGCCCGCGAGGCGGACGACCTCGACGCGCGTGGCGGTCGGCAGGTCGGCCCAGGTGAGCGAGGCGGCGGGGGCGGTCACGGAGGCGAGCGTAGCGGGCGCGGGGCGCCGGGCGCCGGGCGCCGGGGCGCGGGGCGCGGGGCGGGCGCGGGCGCCGACGCCGGGCAGGGGCCGACACCAGCGCGGTCACCGGAAGACGCGAGTGATCTCGCCCGTCGACCCGCGCCTCCCGCCTGTCTGCGTCGGTGGCGGGCCGATCGCTCTCAAATTCGAGAGAACGGCCGTGCAGCGCGAGGCAGGGGCGGGGCCGTCGGGGGAGGAGGTCGGGGGCGCGGGGGGCAGAACGCGAGTGATCCGGGTCGTCGGCCCGCGCCTCCCGCCTGTCGTCGTCGGTGTCGGGCCGATCTCTCTCAAATTTGAGAGGGGGGCACGCGGACGGGCGTCGATGAGCGGGGGAAGAGACGGAGCGGGGGAGGAGACGGACCGGCGAGGAGACGGACCGGGGGAGGCGCGGGGCGGGCCGGTGCGACTGCGTAGGGATGCCGTGAGGAGGCTCCCGCCCCGACACCCCCGCGCACTATGCTGCGGGAGGCCCGCGAGGGCGCGCCCGCCTCGGGACGCTCATGCCACGGGCCCGGCGCACGGGCCCGACCCGCACGCACCCCGCACCACGCACCACGCACCACGCACCACGCACCACGCACCACCCCGCACGCCCGACCACGAACGCACGACCGAGAGGCAGGTGACTCGCGACATGACCGGTGATCATGATCGTCAGGGACGCCCTCGCCTCGTCGGCGGAGCGTTCCGGATCTGACCGGCTCGGCCCGCTCCGCGGGTCGGCACCCGGCTCGGCCCGCCCCGGCGGCCGAGGCTCCCCGGCCGCCCCGGCCGCCGCGCCGGCGCAGCCCGCCCGCGCCCACGCAGCCTGCGCGCCCCCGCGCGCCCGCACCGGCCCCCGTCGCTCGCTCCCCTGCCTCCTGCACCGACAGGAGACCCGCCCATGGCACTCATCGACAACGGCATCTACGTCGGCGGCACCCGCACGCGGACGCCCGCCGACCTCCGCGAGACCTACGCCGCCCTCGACGACACCGCGGGCGGCCTCGCCTGGATCGGCCTCTTCCGCCCCAGCCCCGCCGAGCTCGACTCGGTGGCGGCCGAGTTCGACCTGCACCCGCTCAGCGTCGAGGACGCCCGCAAGGGCCACCAGCGCCCCAAGCTCGAGCGCTACGGCGAGACGCTCTTCATCGTGCTGCGCTCCGCCTGGTACGACGACGAGCGCGAGGCGGTCGAGTTCGGCGAGGTGCACCTCTTCGCGGGGCCGCGCTTCGTGCTCACCGTGCGGCACGCCGAGCGCCCCGACCTCGGCCAGGTGCGCAAGCGCCTCGAGGCCGACCCGGAGTTCCTCGCCAAGGGGTCCGAGGCCGTGCTCAGCCGCGTGCTCGACGAACTGGTCGACGGCTACGCCCCCGTCGTCGCGGGCCTGCAGGACGACATCGACGAGATCGAGGACGACCTCTTCGACGGCCAGGTCGACCCCGAGTCGTCGAAGCGCATCTACCAGCTGCTCTCGGAGGTGATCGGCTTCCAGCGCGCCATCGGGCCCCTGCCCGAGATGGTCGACTCGCTGCTGCGCGGCGCCGCCAAGTACGGCACCGACGACGAGGTGCAGGCGCAGCTGCGCAACGTGCTCGACCACACCATCCGCATCACCGAGCGCGCCGACACCTTCCGCGTGCTGCTCGAGAACGCCCTGACCCTGCACTCGACGCTCGTCACCCAGGAGCAGAACGACGCGATGCGCCGCATGACCAGCGCCAGCCTCGCCCAGGGCGAGGAGAGCCGCCGCCTCGCCCGCGCCTCGATGGAGCAGGGCGAGGAGGTCAAGAAGATCTCGTCGTGGGCGGCGATCCTCTTCGCACCGACCCTCGTCGCGTCGATCTACGGCATGAACTTCGACGTGATCCCCGAGCTGCACTGGCGCTTCGGCTACCCGTTCGCGCTCGGGCTCATGCTGCTGCTCGGCGTCGCCCTCTGGCTCGTCTTCAAGAAGAAGCACTGGCTGTAGGAGTCGCGGGCCGGCCCCCGCAGGGAGCCGTGCCCCGTCGAGATGCCTCGTCCTGGGGCGTCGGGGCCGGCGGAGGCCCAGGGCGCGTCACCTCGACGACGGCGCGGGCGCTGGCGCGCCGGCGGGCGCGGGCGCGGGCGCGCCGGGCGTCGCGGGCGGCACGCCGTTGAGGCGGTAGTCGCCGACGGCGCGCTCGCGGAGGATCGCCGGGTTGTGCGACGCGATCGTCCGCGCGTTCCGCCAGTGGCGGTCGAGCGCGAGCTCCGTGTCGACCGCGGAGGCGCCTCCCACCTCGAAGAGGGAGGTCGCCGCCTCGAGCACCAGCGGCAGCACGACCTGCTGCGCCTCGAAGACCCGCACGAGCGCCTCCTCCCAGCGGGAGCCGTGGCCGTCGTCGGCGGCGCCCGCGCGGTCGGCGGCGTCGACGTGCCGCACCGCGGCGAGCGTGATCGCCTCGACCGACGACGCGATGCTCGACAGCCGCCCGACGACGCGCTGCACGAGCGGGTCCTCGCGGGGCGACGACGTGCCGCCGACGCCGAAGGTGCGCGTGCGGGGCCGCACGAACGCCACCGCGTCGCGGACGACCGCCCGCGCGGTGCCGCTCAGCGCCGCGAGCAGCACGAGCTGGTAGAGCGACTGCGCGTGCGCGAGCGGGCGGCGCTCGGCGTTCTCGCCCCACGGGATGACCTGGCGCGGGTCGACCACGACGTCGTCGAAGACCGTCGTGCCGCTGCCGGTGAGCCGCTGGCCGAAGCCGGCCCAGTCGTCGACGCGGGTGACCCCGGGGGCGTCGGCGCGGACGCTCAGCGCGACCCGCTCGCCGTCGCGGTCGCCCCCGACCCGCACCGCCCCGACCCAGATCCAGTCGGAGTAGATCGTGCCGGTGCTGTAGTACTTGCGACCGGTGAGCACGAGGTCGTCGCCGCGCTGCTCGAGCCGCGTCGTCACCTCGGTCGCCGCGCCGCGCTCGGCCTGCGCGTTGCCGACGAGGACGTCGCCCGCGGCCAGCCGGTGCAGCCACTCGTCGCGCAGCGGCCCGTCGGGCTGCGCCCGCTGCGTCTCGACGAAGGCCACGTGCCCGCGGAGCAGCTGCGGCAGGTTCGAGTCGGCCTCCCCGAGCCGGACGAGGAGGCGGTACTCCTGTTCCAGCGACGCTCCCCACCCGCCGTGCGAGACCGGCACCCGCAGCGCACCGAAGCCGGCCCGTCGCAGCTCGTCGACCTCGGCCACGGGGAGGCGGCGCTCGCGCTCCCGGGCGACGGCGCCGGCCGCGATGCGCTCCAGCACCGGGGCGAACGCGGCCTCGACGCGGGCGTCGACCCGCGCCTCCTCGCGGGCGTCGACCCGCGCCTCCTCGGGGCTGCCCTGCTCGCCCGTCGTCCGGTCGGTGGTCTGCGTGTCGTGGCTCATGAGGTCCTCTCGGTCGAGCTCCATTCCTCGCAGACGGACGGCTGCTCGACCACCCCCGGCGTCACGCGGCGACACGTCCCGTCACGCACCGTCACTCTCCGTCACGCGTCGACACGGACGCTTCACCGACGGCCTCCCGGCTGGCACAGTCGCTCCCCACCAGCACCACCACGATCACCACGACGACACCCAGGGGAGACACCATGAGCGAGCAGCACGACCACCACGACGACCAGGCCGGCCGCACCGACGGGGCCGAGGGGCACGACCCGGCACCCGGCGCCGAGAGGGCCGACCGGCCCGCGGGCGGCCTCCGCGCCGGCCTCGACGAGGCGCGCCGGAAGCGGCGCCGAGCGCTCTTCACCGTGCTCGGCGTCGCCGGCGTCGCGGCGCTCGTCGGCGGGGGAGTGCTCGTCGGCACCGCCGTCGGGGGCGGCACCGACCCGGCCGACGCGGCGGACGGCGACGTCGAGCGGCTCAGCGTCCGCATCGCGGGCAGCGGCGAGAGCGAGCTGCAGGACGCGGTGGCGACGGTCGCGGCGGAGGACGGCCTCGACGTGGAGTGGGTCAACTTCGACGACTGGACGCTGCCCAACTCGGCGCTCGTCGCGGGCGAGGTCGACGCGAACGCGTTCCAGCACACGGCCTTCCTCAGCGCGTACAACACGGCGAACGACACCGACCTGACGCCCGTGTTCTCGACGTCGATCAGCCAGTGGGGCGTCTTCTCGGCGACGAAGTCGTCGCTCGACGAGCTCGAGCAGGGCGACCACGTGGCGATCCCCGACGACGCGGCGAACAGCGGACGGGCCCTCGGGATCCTCGAGGCGGCCGGCCTGATCGAGGTCGACGACGGGGCCGGGATCTTCCCGACCGTCGACGACGTCACGGAGAACGACCTCGGCCTGCAGTTCGTGCCCATCGGCGCGACGACCATCCCGACCCAGTTCGACGACCCGAGCATCGACGCGGTCGTCGTCGGCACGTCGTACTTCGACCCCTCGCAGGAGATCGACGCCGACGACGCGCTCTACCTCGACGACGCGCTGAGCGACGGCTCGCGACCCTACGTCAACGCGGTCGTCACCCGGGCCGACGACGTCGACGACCCCGCGTGGGACGTGCTCGAGGACGCCTACGCCGACCCGCGCGTCGCCGAGGCGCTCGAGCGCGACTCGTTCGGGGCCGTGGTGCTGGTCGACGTGTCGGCCGACGACCTCCGGGCGACGCTCGCCGAGCTCGAGGCGGCGGCCCGCGAGCAGGCGTCGTGAGCGCGGCGGGGGGCACCGCGGCGGCCGTGGCCGTCGGCGGGGCGGGCGCGGACCTCGGGGAGGCGGGCCTCGCCCTCGGGGGGCCGGGCGCGGCGACCGAGCCGACCCGCGACTCCTCGGTGACCGGGGCGGGCGACGCGATCGTGGAGTTCCGCGGGGTGTCGAAGTCGTACGAGGTGCAGGGCCGCCGGGTCGACGCGCTGCGCGACGTGAGCCTGTCGGTCGAGCGCGGCGACGTCTTCGGCATCGTCGGCTGGTCGGGGGCCGGCAAGTCGACGCTGCTGCGGACGGTCAACGCCCTGGAGCGGCCCACGGCGGGCTCGGTGCACGTCGACGGGCGCGAGATCTCGGCGCTGCGGGGGCGGCAGCTGCACCGGGCGCGGCAGCGCATCGGCATCGTCTTCCAGCAGTTCAACCTGCTCCAGTCGCGCACGGTCTACGGCAACGTGGCGTACCCGCTCCGGCTCGCCGGGCTCTCGCGCGACGCCACCGTCGACCGCGTCGAGGAGCTGCTCGACTTCGTCGGCCTCGGCCACAAGGCGCTCGACCACCCGTCGCAGCTCTCGGGCGGGCAGAAGCAGCGGGTCGGCATCGCCCGGGCGCTCGCGACGAAGCCCGACGTGCTGATCAGCGACGAGGCGACGAGCGCCCTCGACCCGCAGACGACCGGCGAGGTGCTCGACCTGCTCCGCCGCGCGAACGACGAGTACGGCGTGACCATCCTGCTCGTGACGCACGAGATGGACGTGATCCGCTCGATCGCCGACCGGGTCGCGGTGATGCAGGACGGCGAGGTCGTCGAGACCGGCTCGGTCTACGACGTCTTCGCGTCGCCGCGGCACCCGACGACGTCGCGGTTCGTCTCGTCGGTGCTGCACCACCGGGCGTCCGCGGCCACGCTGACGCGCATCCGCCAGGTGCACACGGGCCGGCTCGTGCACCTGCACGTCGTCGACCGCGACTCGAACGACCCCTTCCTGTCGCGGGTCGCCCGCGAGCACGGCGTCGACGTCAACGTGGTCTACGGCGGGGTGAGCGAGCTGCAGTCGCGGCTGTTCGGCGACCTGACCGTCGAGCTGCTCGGCGACGACGACCGGGTGGAGGCGGCGCTCCGCGACCTGCGCCGCACGACGACGGTGGAGGAGGTGGGGGCCCGTGCGTGACCTCGACCCCGCGGTGCTCTGGCCGAAGATCGGTGCGGCGCTGCTGCAGACGCTCCAGATGGTGACGGTGTCGTTCGTGCTCGCGACGCTCTTCGGGCTGCTGCTCGGCCTCGTGCTCTACTCGACGCGGCGCGGAGCGCTGCTCGAGAACGCGGCGGTGTCGACGGCGCTGAACGCGGTGATCAACGTGGTGCGGCCCATCCCGTTCATCATCCTGATCGTGGCGATCTCGCCGCTGACGAGGGCGGTGATCGGCACCAGCATCGGCACCGGCGCCGCGATCTTCGCGCTGACGATCGTGGCGACGTTCTCGATCGCGCGGATCGCCGAGACCAACCTCGTCGCCGTCGACCGCGGCGCCGTCGAGGCCGGCGCGGCGATGGGTGCGTCGCCGCTGCGGGTGCTCGGCACGATCGTGGTGCCGGAGGCGCTCGGCCCGTTGACCCTCGGGCTCACCTACATCTTCGTCGCCCTGGTCGACGCGACCGCGGTCGCGGGCCTCGTGGGCGGCGGCGGGCTGGGCAACCTCGCCATCACCTACGGCTACCAGCGCTTCGACACCGTGGTGATGGTCACGGTCATCGTGCTGATCATCGTGCTGGTGCAGGCGGCGCAGCTGCTCGGGAACCGGGTGGCGCGGAGGGTGCTGCACGCGTGACGGGTGCGGGCCGCGCCGCGGGCACGCCGTGCGCGCGTGCACGTCCTCCTGGTGAGTTGCCATTTTGGGGGGCTCATGAGCGCCTGGAGGCCCTCAAAGTGGCAACTCAGGGGACGCGGTGATCGAGGTGACTCGTCCTGAGGTCTCGACGGCGTGGGGGGCCCAGGACGAGTCACCTCGATGACGGAGGGCGCGGCCGCGGCCGCGGCAGCCGCGACTAGGGCAGCAGGCCCGAGCGGTAGGCCCAGATCACGGTCTGCAGCCGGTCGCGGGCGTCGAGCTTCGTCATCACGCGGGTGAGGTGCGACTTGACGGTGCTCGTCTCGATCACCAGGCGCTCGCCGATCTCGTCGTTGGAGAGCCCCTCGCCGAGCAGCCGCACGATGCTCTGCTCGCGGGGCGTCAGCACGTCGACGGGCGGGCCCGCGAGGGTGGCGGCCCGGCGCCGCGTGAACTCCTCGATCACGCGACGGGTGGTCGCACCGTCGATCGCGGCCCGGCCGGAGGCGAGCGCGCGCACGGCGGCGACGAACTCCTCGGGCTCGGCGTCCTTGAGCACGAAGCCGCGTGCCCCCGCCTCGAGCGCCCCGAAGACGTACTCGTCGAGGTCGAAGGTCGTCGCCACCAGCACGGCGGGCCCGCCGCCGGCACCGGCGCTCGTCGAGCCGGCCCCACCGCCGCCGACGGCGCCCGTCGCGCCGGCACCGGCGACCGCCACACCTGAGCCCGCCGCACCCGCAGCACCGGCGACCGCCACACCTGAGCCCGCCGCACCCGCCGCACCGGCGGTGATCGCCCGCGTCGCCTCGATCCCGTCGCCGCCCGGCATGCGCACGTCCATCACGACGACGTCGGCCCGCGTGTGCTGCAGGAGCGTCACCGCCTCGCGGCCGCCCGCGGCCTCGCCCACGACCTCGATGCCCCCGGCGGTCTCGAGCACCACCCGGAACCCCGCCCGCACGATGGACTGGTCGTCGACCAGCACGACGCGGATCACGCGCCGCTCCCGTCGCCGGCCGTCGTGCCGCCGATCGCGGTGCCCGACGCGCCGACCCCCGCAGGCCCGGCAGGCGCCCCGGGCGCCCCAGCCGCCCCGCGCGCAGCAGTCGCCACGTCGGCCTCGACCGGCAGCTCCAGCCGCACCCTCCACGAGCCCGCCGCCGTCGGCCCCGCCTCGAGGCGTCCGCCGACGAGCGCGGCCCGCTCGCGCATCCCGACCAGCCCGTAGCCCGGGGCCGTGCGGCCGGCCGTCGCGGGCATCGCGTTCTCGACCACCACGACGAGGCGGCGCGGCTCGGCCAGGAGGTCGACGGCCACGGGTGCTCCGGGAGCGTGCCTGCGGGCGTTGACCAGCGCCTCCTGCACCGTGCGGTAGGCGGTGACGTCGGCCAGCGGGGGCAGCGTCGGCAGTGACCCGTCGGCCCGCACCTCGACCACGGTGCCGGAGGCGCGGGCCGAGTCGACGAGGGAGCCCACGTCGCCGAGCCCCGGCACCGGCACGCTGCCGTCGGCGTCGTCGCCGGTCTCGCGGAGGATGCCCACGATCGAGCGCAGCGCGTCGAGCGTCTCGCGGCCCTGGGAGCGGACGCTGCGCAGCGACTCCTTCGCGCGCTCGGGGTCGCCGTCGACGAGCCGCTCAGCGGCGCCCGCCTGCACGACGAGCCCGGTGAGGTGGTGGGCCGCGACGTCGTGCAGCTCGCGGGCCATGCGGGTGCGCTCCGCGGCGACCGCGGCCCGGGTCAGGGTCGCCTGGTGCTCGACCGTCTCGGCGGCGCGGGCCCGGACGTCGTGCTCGTGCCGGCGGCGCAGGGCGACCCACGAGCCGACGGCGGCGCTGACCCCGACGATCAGCACGGCGCTCGTGATGAGGGCCAGCGCCTCGGCGGCCGGGTCGAGGAGGTCGAGCGAGGGCAGGGCGACCGCTCCGAGCGCCCGCTTCGCGACGCCCGTCGCACCGACGACCGCCCCGACCGCCGCGACGGCGACCGCGGCGACCCCGGCGCCGACGACGACCCGCGTGGGCCGCAGCGAGCCGACCGTGTAGGCGAGCACGACCGGCGCCGCCGTCCACAGCGCGATGCCGGACGGCAGGACGGCGAGCAGCGCGGCCTGCAGCACCATGACGGCGAGGAGGGCCGGGACCGGCCGCACGCGGCGGAGCGCCAGGGGCACGTGCTGAGCGAGGGCGAGCCCCACGACCAGCCCGACCTGGGCGGGCGGCACGACGCCGCCCCGGTCGGCGCCGAGCAGCTCGCCGGCCGCCTGCAGCCCGGCGAGGAAGGCGAGGGCGACCAGGGCCCAGGCGGCCGCGAGCACGACGTCGCGGCCCAGGTCGCTCCGCACGCCCACCCGGGCCAGGGCCCGGCGGAGCGCCGAGGGGCGGGGGGAGGCGGTGGCGGTGGTCACGGTAGGAGCTTGCCAGGTGCCGCCGGTCGCCGGGGCGGCCGGGGCCGCCGTGTGCGGGCGGTCGAGGGGCGCGTCGCCCTGTGAGGGGGTCATCAGTAGCTCACGCTCGGCGAGATGAGCCGGTACGCCAGCGCGAACCAGGCCAGGGCGACCAGGGCCAGCACGACCAGCACGCGACCCGTCACCACGAGGGCGCCGCGACGGTCGCGGACGGCCTGCCAGGTCGCCAGCACCGCCGGCACGACGGCGAGCACGCCGACCACCTGCAGCACCTGGAGCACGCGCAGCGACACCGCGGGCACGTCGACGAACGACAGCGCCTGCACGGCGACCAGGGCCCAGCCGACGAGGGCGACCACGGTCGCGAGCTGGCCGAGGCGCGAGAGCAGCAGGGTGCGACGACCCCCACGGGCTGCGGCGTCGGCAGGAGCCGTGGCCGGCAGCTCTCCGCGGCGGCGGCGCCCGGCGCCGGCGACGGCGACCGCCGGCCAGGCGACCAGCGAGACGAGCAGCACGACGACCGACAGGGCCACCGTCGGCAGCACCAGCGAGGCGGTGCCCCAGACGGGTGCTCGCAGCAGGGTGAAGGAGGCGCCCCACGAGATCGCCGACACGGTCGCGTCGTCGTCGCCGTCGGTGCGCGTCGCGAGCACGGCGTCGCCGCCGACCTCGCGCCAGGCGTTCGCGCCCACCTGCTCGTACACGCCGGTGGTCGTCCCGAGCGGCTTCGGGGTGACCGCGACGGTGCCGTCGCTGCGCGGCACGACCGTGGTCTGGCCGCTGAGCGCGAGCAGGGCGCCGGGGTTGCTGAAGGGCGATCGGGAGGAGATGTACGTGCCTGCGAGGGCGGCCGCGGCGCTCGCGTCGCCGGACGACGCGGAGCCGGGGGAGGTGTCCGCGACCGTCTCGGCGTCGGGGCCGGCCTCGGCGGCCGCGCCCGTGCCTCCTGCACTGGCTCCCTCGTCGTCGCGCAGGTAGCGGTCGGCGAAGCCCTCGAGCAGGGTGGTGCGCAGCTCGCTCGAGTCCATCGGGTCGCGTCCGTTGCCGTTCAGGGTGACGAAGATGCCGGCGTCCTGCTCGGGGAACATCCGCATCGCGGTGTGGAAGACCTGCGTGTCGCCGTCGTGGCCGAAGGCGGGCAGGCCGGGCGTGCTGTCGTCGAAGAAGGCGAGGTCCATGCGCTGGCCCTCGGCGAGGGTGCCGAGGTCGTCGGCGTCGAGCGCGGGGCGGTGCATCTCAGCGAGCGTGTCGGCCGTGAGCAGCGACTGGTCGGCGGGCAGGTCGCCGAGGTGGGCGAGCATGAACCGGGCCATGTCGGTGGCGCTCGACGTCATCGCCCCCGCCGGTGCGGCGTTCACGACCTCGGTCGGCCACGACGGCTGCGAGTCGTCGGGGTAGCCCTTCGCGAGGCGGGCGTCGAGGTCGGCGGGCAGCGGCTGCTCGAACGACGACGACGTCATGCCGACGGGCCCGAACACCTCCTCCTGCACGAGCTCGGCGAACGGCTCGCCGCTGACGCGCTCGGCGACGTAGCCCGCGAGCGAGGCGCCGTAGTTCGAGTACGCGGGCGTCGTGCCCGGGGCGAAGACCTGCTCGGGCGGGGCGGCCGACACGGCGTCGCGCAGCGACACCTCGCTGCCGGGCGTGCCGATCAGGCCGGCGATGACCTCCTCGAAGCCCGAGGTGTGGGTCAGCAGGTGGCGCAGCGTCACGGCGCCCTTCGGGGTGTCGAGGTCGAAGTCGAGGTACTGCTGCACGTCGGCGTCGAGGTCGAGCCGGCCGTCCTCGACGAGCCGCATCACGGCCGTCGCGGAGACGACCTTCGAGACGGAGCCGACGCGGAAGAGCGTGTCGTCGGGGTCGACGGGCCGGGCCGGGTCGCCCTCGGTGCCCGTGTCGGCCAGCCCGTAGCCGCGGGCGGTCAGCAGCTGGCCGTCGGCCACGACGCTGACGGAGGCGCCGGGGATGCCCGTCGTCTGCAGCGCGGAGCCCAGGGCCCCGTCGAGCCAGGAGTCGACGTCGGAGGCGGTGAGGGCGTGCCCGCCGGGCTGGTGCTGCGGCGGGGCGGGGGGAGCGGGCTCGGCGGAGGCGGTGCCCGTGCAGGCCGCGAGCGGCAGGGCGAGAGCGACGACGGCCGCGGCGGCGGCGAGGCGGGGCAGGAGTCGGCGGTCGCGGCGGCCCCTCGGGGCCCCGCTCTCGGCGTGTGTCGATGTCATGACTCCACGCTCGCGCCCGGAGCGCGCCGCCACAGGGTGCGCAGGTCGTGACCTCGCCTACGACCTCCGACGCAGGTGCAGGGCCGACCCGGCGCACCGTCGGTGCACCCCGGGCACGCGGAAGACCCCCTCCTGCTCACGAGCAAGAGGGGGTCCCACCGGGATGCCGGCCCTACGTCGAGGGATGCAGCACCGGCGCGGTCGTCACCGAGCAGCGGGAGAGTGCTACTTGGTGGCGACGGTGATCTTCGCGACGCCGACGAGCATCTCGTCCTGGACGGCGTCGGTCTTGAAGGTCTGGTTCAGCAGCGCGGCCGCGTCGGGGCTGACGTGCACCGTGGTGCCCTCGAGGATGGCGTTGTCGCCCTCGGTCTGGAGGGGCTTCAGCGAGCCGCCGTAGAGGTTGAAGAGGTAGGCGTCCTCGGCGGCGACGGTGCCGTTGGCGGTGACGGTGCCGTAGAGCTTCGACTCGCCCGGGTCGATCCGGAAGTCGGTGAGCTCGACGACGGTGCCGTCGGCGGCGGTCAGCGACAGGCCGGAGCCGTCGTGGTCGATCTCGCCCTGGACGTAGGGACGGACGTCGCTGGCGGGGTCGTAGTAGTCGACGTTGCCGCCCGTGATCGGGAAG
>NZ_JACYUO010000009.1:0-62613 GCF_014841815.1 Frigoribacterium sp. CFBP 8754 | reverse complement strand
TCCGACTCGTTCGCGAACGCCGCCAGGGCGTCCTTCCGCGAGCGGCCGGTCGGCCGGCGGGACGAGCCGACGATGAACTCGGCGTCACGCTTGTCGGCCTCGACGATCGCCGCGGCCCGTGCCGGGTCGATCGGGCGGTAGAGCATGGTCACGCGCTTGCGAGCAATGTCGCGGTGCGGGGCGAGCAGGCGAGCCAGGATGGACTCACCGACGTTGCCGCGCGGGGCCTGAGACATCATCCACGACACCGACAGGGCGGAGTCGTGGCGGTACGAATCCCACGACGCCTGGTGGGCGGTCGGGCCGACCTCAGGCCAGTACAGCTCCGGCGGCTGGCCGGCAGCGTTGGCCTGGTCGATTAGGATCGCGGCCGCCGGGTCGTACGCGACCCGGACGACCTCGCACAGCTCCTGAGCGGTCAAGGGTCGGGCCGAGCCTGCACCCGTCGACGACAGGCCCTGGGTCAGGCCCGGGAGCCGGTACGCAAGCTCCCGGCCCATCTCCTCGGCGGTGCGCTTGTTCCCGCCGGTACGGGTCGCCCCATTGAATGTGACGGCCACGTACGCCTTGATCGTCGCAGCCCCCGCCGGGTACGTCGCGACGATCTTCCGCAGGACACGCTTGGAGAACTCCGAGCCGCGCTCGTCAATCCGGCCAAGGACTTCGGACTCAAGGCGAGTGCCCGTGTCGGGTGCAGTTTCGAGCGTCACTGACGCGGCGACCAGGCCCGGCTCATCGGCCAGGGCTTCGAGCCAGGCGCCCCACTCGGAAACCCAGATATCGACCTGCTCCTGGTCGACCAGGGCCGACCCATCCGGCTCGGCGCCAAGGACGATCGTGAAGTCATTTTTGGAAGGGACCTCGATCAAAGCGAAAGGACGACCGTAGGAGTCCTGCTGCTCCGTCAGGCGCGACCCGGCGGCAAGGCCCGGCAGCTGAGCTGTGCCCCACTCGGCGAAGCCAAGGGGGCCCGAGCGGTAGAGGTGCGAGCCTCGGTTCTTGGCGAACATCCACCCCAGGCGGTTCATCATGCGGATCATCCCTGACTCTCCGTGCTTGTCCTTGACCGCAACGGTGGCGAGCACCCCGGCGAAGATCGCCGCGGTGATCAGGCCAGCGGGCAGGCCTTTGTTGGTGGCGACGACGATGACCATCACCGCGCCGGCGAAGCCGAACATCGTGGGGAACATGCCGAGCGCGCCCACACCACGGGTGCGGGGCTTGCGCCAGTTGCCGTATGTCCGCGCAGACGCGCGGCCCTCGAAATTGCTCATGCCCTACCCCTTACTTGGACCCCGAAGGGCCCTCTCCGGCCGAATCCTCGGCCGCGGACTTGACGCCATCGGCCACCTTCTTGGCGCCCTCTGCGACCTTCTGAGCACCGATCACGGCGATACCCGCGGGACCCGCAGCGGCAGCCGCGCCGGAGGCACCCGCAGCGGCACCACCAGCTGCAGCACCACCGCCCGCACTCGCGGCCGCTCCGGCGCCAGCACCGGCACCGGACGCGGCACCTGCCCCTGCGGTCTGAGCCGCTGCACCCGACTGCGCGCCGGTGGCGCCCGCCTTCGCACCAGCCGCACCGCCCTTGGACGCGCCAGTACCCCCGGCGCTACGAGCACCCGTCGACGTCGAGCCCGATGCCGACGAGCCCTCACCGCCACCGCCACCGCCTTCGCTCGCCGTGCGGCTCGCGCTGGAACCCAGCTTGCGAACCGCGCCCGAGGCGCCCTGCCCCGCGATAGCTCCGATGCCGCCCGCGATCGCCGCACCGGCAGCACCGCCGCCAGCGGGGGCGACCATCGGCGCGATGAAGCGCATGAGTGCCGGCAGTGCGACGAGCGCGATGACCATGAGGGCCAGGCCCGTCATGATCGACCAGACACCGCCGTCGTCCTTCGCGAACAGATCCGTTCCGACGAGCCGGAACGCCGCCGCATAGATCAGAGCGGCCGCGGGCTTGTAGAGGATGAACGCGATGAGCCACCCCAGCGATTTGCGGAACCACTGCTCGCCAGTCGGGGTGTTCGTGAAGCTCGCCGTCAGCGGCAGAACGCCCGCGAGCAGCACGAGCATGGCCGAGCGGACGACCATGAGAGCGACCTGGACGAACGTCATCAGGATCGCGATCAGGGCCAAGATCAGCACGCCGATCGTGCCGATGGGAGACGACGCGGCGAGGCCGATCATTCCGTAGACGTTGGTGCCGAAGCACGACGACGTCCCGGTGTCGGCCGCGACGTTGCAGTCCGTGGCGGCATTGAGAATGCCGACCGAGAACGCGTCGCCCGCGGAGACAGCGAGCTGGATGACGGTGAGGCCGATGGTCGAGACCATGATGAGCGTCAGCATCGACTTGAGCAGGTCGCGGACCGGCTCGCCTCTTTGTGTCCACGCGATGCGGATGCCGGCGATGATCACCGACGCGACGGCCATTGTGAGCACGATGTACCAGGTTGAGCTCTGCAGGAACCCAACCGTTGTCGACGACCCGCTCGGAGCCGTGGTCGGGATCAGCCAGGCCACCAGCGACGAGGCGCTCGTGACAAGGAACACGCCTCCGAAGATCAGGCCAAGGCGCCCCAGGCTGTCCAGCCCGGTCTCCTCGGAGCGGGCCCGCATGAACATGATCGCAAAGCCGATGATTGACAGCACGGCGACCAGCAGGCCGATCCACGCGACGTAGCCGAGGATCGTGTCGAAGCTCGACGTGACGGTCTCGGTCGGGGTGTAGCCCGAAGCGTCCGCGTCGCCACGCGTGAGCTCGGGGCTCGGGACGTTGACCCATAGCGTGCCGAGCGAGCCGACGATTTTCCCAAACGTCTCGAGCGCATTGTTCATGAGCTGCTGGACGGTGTCGTTCGCAGCCTTCGACACGACGGCCGAGGCGCCTTCCGCGGCGCACTCCTGGATGTGCGTCGCGACGTAGGCGGCGTTGGAGCAGTCCCAGGCCAAGTCAGACCCCTGCGAAGGGAATGTAGCCGCCCAAGCTAGACAGGGCGGCCGGGGCAACAGGCGAACCACTGACGTCAACGACGATCTTCCAGTCGCCGTCCTCCCAACGCACGACCATAGGGATGCTGATCAGCTGGCCGTCGGTCGTCCCACCTGTGTAGGACATGGCGAGGTCGATGGTCGCTTCCGTCGCGGAGTACGAGTCGATCTTGAAGCCGGCAACCTGTGCTCGGGTTGCGTCACCGGAGTCCGATGCGGGCGCCGGCGTGGCCTCGAGCTCGTCCTTCACGGGGCCGTCTGCAAGAAGCTCGACCAAGCGCGGGACGTTTCGTGAGTCCGATGACGCCGCGAGGTAATTCACGCTGGCGAAGAGTGCACCTGACGGCGTGTGTGCGAAGCAGGTGTTAAATCGACCGTCGTCCTCCGTGCTCCCGGGGCCGGCGACCTCCGAGTCCTGGGGGGTCGCCATGTTGCCGACGATCTTCCACGTCGCCGACGGTGCATCAGTGAGGTCGTTTTCGGTCGCATAGCCCTCGAGCCCACACACGGACTCAGCGCCGGCAGGGAGCTCGGACGTCGCTGAAGGCGTTGCCGTGGGCGCTGCGGTGTTGTCGTCGTCACCGCCGCCGAAGACGCCGGTGACAGCGGCGATGCCGCCGCCTAGGAGGACTACGGCAAGGAAGATCGCCACAACGATCCACACGGGGCGTCGGTAGAACGGCTGCTCTGCGTTGCTCATGTAGGTGCTTTCTGTTGAGGCGGATCTAGGGAACCGGTCAGGCGATCACGAAGCCGACGAGGGATGCCGCTCCGAGTCCGAGGAAGAGACCGAAGCCGATCTTGATCAGGCGCTCCTGGATCTCGCCGCCCTCGTGGCGGTTGTTGCGGAAGAGCATCGCGCCGGTGGCGATCAGGGCCAGGACCGCGAGCGGCAGCAGAATCCACTTCGCGATTCCGATGATGCGACCGAACTTGCCGGCCCAGTCAGCAGGGGCCTGGGGGTCGCCGTCGGGGATGACGACCGCGAGGAGGTGCTGCGCCTGCAGGGCCGTCGTGTTCAGAACGTCGAGAGCGAGGAGGGTGTTGGACATGGTGGTGATCCTTTCGAGCCGGGCTAGTTCGTTGAAGCAGTGAGGTTCAGGTCCGCCAGAAGAGCGCGGTATTCGCGTGGCATGCCATCCGGGGAGGGCGGGCCCATCCGCCACGCCTCCACCCACGGAAGAGTCCACAGCCGTGGGTATCCCCCGGCGATGTGTTGCTCGAGCTGGCGGAGCTCCCTGGGGCGTCGGCCCGGGGCATCCGCGACCAGCACCAGCCCGGCCAGGTCGACCAGGCCGGCGGTCGTGCCTGCCGCCCACTCACGGGCGGCGCGCTGCGCCGCCATGAGTCCGGCGTAGTTCGTGCGCGCCAGAACCGTCACCCGGTTGGAGACACCGCGCTCGTTCGGGAGCGGCCAGGCGTGCTCGGCGGGCTGGGAGCCCTGCACAAGCGCCGACAGTGTGGACTCCCCCGCGCCGCCGTGAGCACCGAGCCACCACATCGAGACGCCGGTGAACACCTGCCGGGTCGGCAGACGGTCGGCGCTCTCGGGCATTTGCACGGCCGTCGGCTGAGGAGCGGTCGGCCCCCGCAGCACTTCACGACGAGTCGTGGACTGAACCGCAGGGAGGATCTCCTGCTCGTCCTCGGAGGCCACTCCCCCGGTTACCCACGGATTCGTGTCGTCGCCCATGCGATCCCCAATTCACCCTTCCGGGTCTCTCTCTCGGCCGTCCCCCGCGGTGTCCCCAACATTGGGGACTGACGCGTCGGTCTAGTTTGTGCGCATGCTGCTAATATAACTATCTTTTGCAAGGTTGCGGACACTGCTCCGATTTCCTCTACGATTGTGCACCATCGGTAACCACTTCGGGGGGAGGGCTCATGGACTGGCGACATCTGGAGTTAGCCCGGTTCGGGTCGCTAGTCACGGTCGAGGACGTTTGTGATGTCGTCTGCCTCTCCCTCAATCGCGTCCAAGATCTTTTCGCTCCTTCGCGGAGGGACGTACGCCTCTTCGGCGTCTGGGCGACTACCTGCTCCCCCACCCCACGACTGACTCACCCGTCACCCCGACCTTGAGAGGCGCAGATGACTGACACCCAGACCATCCCCGCGTTCCCCCGCATGGAAGCCACCATCACCCCCACCACCGACGGCCGTGCCACCGGCGTCCTCGTAGTGAACGGTGTTCCGATGCCGTTCGAGGAGGGGAGCGAGGACGACATCCGCCGCACGATCCTCACGAGCGTCCGAGGCACCGCTGAGCAGATGCACCGGGCTGTGCGTCTAACGACGCACGACCGCTACGGCACGCAGACCCTGTCGGTCAGCCCGAGCGGTGTGACCGAGCCACTGACTGACCTCGACCAGACCGACGCCATTGCCGCAGCACCCGCCGCCGACATCCCGGCCGCTCCCGCCGCGACCGACGCAGCGCTGGCCCCCGTCTCGGCTGTCGCGTCGCCGGTCGAGCAGGCCGCTGCCCCTGTCGCAGCGCCGTCCGCGGATGAGCCGCCCGCCACGCGACGTGCAGCGCGTCAGTCGTTCCTCACTCGCGAGGAGGTCGAGGAGCCCGCCACACAGGGCATCCGCGGCACCCTCTCCCGGATCGGCATCCGCATGTCACCGTCGGAGGCTGAGCGCCGCGAACGCGGGTGGAGCCGCATGGTCAGCCAGCACTGGCCCGGGCCCCGCACCATCGCGATCCTCAACGGCAAGGGCGGCGTCGGCAAGACCATGACCACCATCGCCCTGTCGAGCGTGTTCGCCCGCTACGGCGGCGCCGGCGTCCTCGCGTGGGACAATAACCAGACCCGCGGCACGCTGGGCTGGTCAACCGAGCAAGGACCCCACGACGCGAGCATCCTCGACCTGCTCCCGCAGGTCGACCGGCTCCTCGGCACCGGCGCCCAGTCGGCGGACCTCGCCCACTACGTGCACCACCAGACCCGCGACCGCTACGACGTCCTCCGCTCAAAACCCGAGGTCCTGGCCACCCAGCAGCGATTCGACGCCACGACCGTCGACTCGATCCACGCCGTCGCGTCCAAGTTCTACCGGCTCGTGTTCATCGACTCCGGCAACGACGAGACCGACCCCATGTGGGTCCGCGCGCTCGAGCGCGCGAACCAGATCGTCGTCCCCACCATCGGTGAGGCCAAGGCCGCTGAATCGGCCGCACTCCTGCTCGAAGGCCTCGCCGAGCGAGGCGGCCACTTCGCCGACCTCGCCGACAAGGCTGTCGTCGTCGTGAGCAAGCACAAGCACGACCTGCCCGACGCCGAGCTGACCCGCATGGCCAGCGGCTTCCAGGGCCTCGCCCGCGACGTCGTCACGATCCCCTACGACAAGGGCCTCGGCGCCGACGTCATCAACTACGGAGGGCTTCGCGCTGACACGCAGCGGGCATGGCTCGCCGCCGGCGCCGCCGTGGCGGGCGGGCTGTGACCGCCCGGACCGCGGCAGCCGTGCCGCTCATCATCGCGGCCGCCATCACTCTGGCTGGCTGCTCCAACCCCGGCGATATCTCTACACTTCCCGATGACCGAGACCCGCTTCGCACCGCAGAGCCCACGTCGACGGTGTCGACTCCGGCTGAGTACGACGACGCCACCGCGCAGCCCGCCCCGGACGCGTCCGAGGGGTCACAGAACTCCGCTGTCACCGCGGCCGAGCAAGTCGTCAGCGTCTACGCCCAGCCGACCCTCACCGCAGACGAATGGGCGCAGCAGATGACGCCCTTGCTGTCGCAGTCAGGCGCAGTCGCCTACGAGGGCCAGGACCCCACCACGATCCCCGCCACGCAAGTCACCGGTGACGGCACGATCGTCGACGGCGCCACCAACGTCGCCCTCAACGTCCTCGTCCCCACGGACGCCGGCGAGTACAACGTCGCCCTGTCGCGCACCGGCGACGGCGCCCCGTGGCTCGCCAACGAGATCCGGCCCACCGACGACGAATGAAGGGCGGCGGCAAGGGTCTGTTGATCCTCATCGGAACACCAGCGGCCCTCATGGGCCTCATGGTGTTCCTCGTCGTGTTCTCCTTCGGTGGCAGTGCCGCGGCCGCGTGCACCACCATGACCGGCGGCAGCGTCGACGTCGACGCGGCCGCACAGCACGCCCCGATCGACGGGTTCTCCGGCGACCAGCTCAAAAACGCCGCCTACATCATGAACTCCGCCGAATCACTCGGCCTCACCCAGCAGGCGCAGGTCATCGGGATCATGACCGCCATCGGCGAGTCCACCCTGCAGGTACTCGACCGCGGCGACGCAGTCGGCCCAGACAGCCGCGGCCTGTTCCAGCAGCGCAGCAACGGCGCGTGGGGGTCCTACGAAGACCGCATGGACCCCACGATCAGCGCCACCAACTTCTTCAAGGCCCTGCAGGCCGTCGAGAACTGGGAGACTCTCGAGCCCACCATCGCGATCCACCGCGTGCAGATCAACCAAGACCCCTTCCACTACCGGCAGTACCAGCCGGCCGCACAGAACATCGTCACGCAGCTCTCCGGTGGCGCCGGCGGTTCCACCACCTCCCCCGCCTCGAGCACCGCGACCCCGACACCGCTTGCAACACCCGGCACAGCCGCCCCGACCAACGGATGCTCCGCCGGTGGCACCGTCCTGCCCCTGACGGCCCCGTTCGACCAGACCTCTGACTACGGCCCCCGCGAGAGCCCCACCGCAGGGGCCTCGTCCTGGCACCCCGCGTACGACTACCAGACCCGCGTCTCCGGCGCCTCCGCCGGCCGCTCCGGCTACTCGTGCGGCTCCCCCATCTACGCCTCCCAGGCCGGCACCGTCACCGTCGCCGCCGGGTACACCCTCTCGATCAAGTCCGCCGAGGGCTACACGATCAGCTACCTGCACATGTACCCATCCGACATGACCGTCGGCGTCGGCGACGCCGTCAGCAGCGGCCAAGAAATCGGAAAAATCGGCTCCAACGGCCCCTCCACCGGCTGCCACCTCGACCTCCGCGTGAACACGGACGGCTCCACCAACGACAGCGTCAGCGCCCTCCCCCAGTCGCAGACCATCGGCGGCCCCCAGGGCTACGTCGACCCCGAAGAGTTCTACTCCCTCTTCGGCGTCACGCTCTGCGGCGAGGACTGCGAGAAGAAGAGCTTCTGATGGCTGACGCCCTGATCCCGCACTTCCCTGTCGTCCACGGCAACGTCTACCCCGACGGCACCGCGCACATTAACTTCGCCGCCCACGACGTGCCGCTCACCCCCGCGAACGTCGATGACGCCCGCGCGCAGATCACGTCCTACGCGATCGCCGCCGCCCGGGACGTGCTGCACCGGCCCGTGCGCCTAACCACCGTCGACCCCGACGGACAATGGACTCTCGCTGCTCACCCTGACGGCAGGATCACGGACCTCGCCCCCGCCGCCAGGCGCTCCGTGACGAGCGAAGTGACCCCACGATGAGTGACACCAGCCCCGACGGAGCGGTCTACTGGAAGCAGCAAGGGATAATCAACCCCAGGGGTAGCGATTCTGAGCAGTTCGCCCCGGAAGAGCTACCCGCGCACCGTCTCCCTGATCAGACGGAGACCGAACGCCCGCCCTCGACCGGAGCTGCACTCCCGCGCATGGCACAAGACGACTACTGGGACAGCCTGCCTGTCACGCTCAAGTCCAAGGACCTCGAGCGCCTACTGCAGATCGGTCAGACGACCGTAAGCCTCTGGCTCAACCGAGGAACTATCCCCGGCCACCAAATCGCTCACTCCTGGATCGTGTTCCGATCCGAGGTGCGGGACTGGCTCGAATCGACGTCGACCGTTCCCGTCCCCGAGCACGAGCCCTACCCAGATCCCCTCGACGACTACGGCGACTACCTCAACTACCAAGACCTCATGGCCCTGCTCGGCAAGAGCCGGCCCGCAATCTTTGGATGGCTCAACAACGGGACCATCCCCGCCATGCGCCCCGGCGGGCGCTGGCGCGTTGAAAAGAACACCCTTCGACGCCTCCTCGAAGAGACCAGCAACCAGCGCCCCGGGTTCATCCCCCGCACCCGTCGTGGTGTTGAACCCAAGGGCGACGCGTCACCTACGACAGAGGAGGCATAAGCCGTGCCGATGCTCGAAACGCCGCACCGCGTCCCGGGCCATACCGCGGAAAATAACCACGACACGCGCCCAGATGAGGTCGGCGTATGCATCTTAAGTACCCATGATGGCTGCATGAGCGCAATTCGTGGGCTGGCCCACCGACCCCAGAACGTCCCAACGGTCCTTCTGCAGGGCCGCGTGTCACCGGAAACGCGTATGGAGGTCCGCGCAGCTGCGGCTGCCAGCGGCGTCTCCATTGCCTACTACATGGAAGCGCTCGTGGCCAAGATCGTTGCCGACCAGGGGTGCCTGCCCCTGGTCGAGCACCCCCGCGACAAGAAGCTCGAGGAGTTGCCTATCCCGGCTGCTTAAACGAAAGAGCCCGCCGCTTCCGCGACGGGCCTCTTCAAATTCGTTGCTCTTACCCCAGTAGCCGCCAAGCAGGTGGGTTCGAGCTCCTAGATCCGATCAAGAACCGGTAGTGCACCGGGCCTTAGTCGTACCCCCATCCCGAGGGAAGGTGATGGCATCAGTGTAAACAGCTTTTCTGTGCGCGCAAGCACCGCGCCGGAAAAATCACCCTCCGGCGTGTCGTCATCTCTGACTGCCGATCCGAACGACGCGTGGGCACTTACTCGAGTGTTGTCCCCGCGGGATTACGTACAGCGCGCGGCCGAGTTCGTCGACGGTACGTTCCTGAACTCCTACGCCGCCCACCACGGCCTGGATGAGGAAGCCCCTGCCGGGCCCTGGGCGATGTGGCTGACGTCGCGTCCGGGCTGGTTCCGATTCATCTGCTTCGACTTCGACGCCAAGAACGGCCGCCCCGCCTACGACGCGGCCCGGCTGTCGTACTGGCTTCACGAGGTGTCGATCGCGCACACGGTCACTGAGTCCGGCCCCACGGGCGGCCGGCACGTGTGGATCGCCCTCGACGAGCTCACCCCGGGTGCTGCTGTGCACCGGGTCGCGCGCCTGGCGAGGCAGTTGCTGCCCTCCCTTGACCCCTCCCCCCTGTCGGAGACCGGCGGTGCTGTCCGCCCACCGGGGGCCCCGCACCGTGTGTCGGGCATGTCGGTGCCGCAGGGTTCGCTGCAGCCGCTCTTGGCGCCCTCGACATCGATGGCTGACGTGGCAGCGCTTGATGCGCTGCTGGTCGATCTGGGCGCCGAGCTCGAGCCGGTGGACGTGTCCCTGGCCCACAATGTGCGGAAGGACCCGGGCGGGCACCCGTACCTGCTCGGGGCGCGACGGGAACTGTCCGAGTACGTCCGGGGCCTACTCGATGCGGCGCCGGCAGGAGACACGTCCGCTGCAGCCGCGTCGATCCTCGCTGGCTGCGCGAACGCCAGGTGGCGGTACGACGACGTCGCCGCCCTGGTCGAGCACTCCGCTGGCCTTGAGCACCTCCGCACCCGCCGTGCCGGCACCCAACGTCTCCCCCGCACCAGCACGCAGCAGGCAAGGACCTTGGCGTCGACGTGGGCTTCTGCTGTGGCGTACGTGTCGGCCAATCCTGCGGCCGCCGACAGTGACCCCACCTTCCCGACCCGTGTTGCTGGCGTCGTGGCCACGATCGACCGGGTCCAAGAACGCGCCAACCTCACCATTGGCCTCTGGGGCGGCAGCCGCGGCCGAGGCGTCACCGGCCGCGGCTCCCTCGTCTTCCGCGCCGTACTCGACGCCCTGTGCGTCTACATGCTCCAGGCGGCGTCCACCGAGGTCGAGGCCGACACCCGGCGCCTCGCGATCGACACCGGCTGGTCCGAACGCCGAGTTGGCGAAGTCCTGACCCTCCTCACCGCAGGCGACGACAGCTGGCTCCAACGCGCCGGGGAACGCATTGACAAGGCCCGCGGGCAACGGTTCCGCCTCCATCCCAAGTTTTCCACAGATCAGATGACGCAAACTCGCGCACAAGTGCTTGCACGCCCGGCGCCGACCCCTCCCCCACCTGACGCCCTCACCTCACGAGCCCTCCTTATCTCAGAACTCCAGCACCGACTGGTTCCCCTACGTACCGATACGTTCGCAGCACCCCATTCGCTAGGACGTGCTGCAGGGCACGTCTATCGGCTTTTGACCAGGACACACGGACAGAGCGCCACGGTCATCGCTGACGCAGCTGGGTTCACCGTTCGCCAGGTCAGGATCTACCTCGGACGACTCATCTCCGTCGGGCTCTCCCGTCGATCCCGGAGCGGTTGGGTCCAGACTCTTCAAACGCCCGAGCCGATCGCCGAAACCCTCGACGTCGACGGGTACCTCGAGCGCCGAGAAGCCCGCTACCGTGCCGAGCGCTCCCGATGGGGCCTCTGGCTTGACGAACTCCGCTGGCGTCGACAGAGAGGCGCCCACAAACCCCGTAGGCGGCGCTTCGAGCAACTCACCTTGACCGGCCTGGAGGAACGGACACGCGTTCGGTACCCCCGCGGCCCAGGCGGCCGGGCTCGGCACGGACATGTGTTGAGCGCATTGCTCGTGCTACAGGACACGCGACCAGGAGTCCGGTTCAAGTGACGGGTGGAAACCGGCGACGTACTTAATAAATACGTCTAGACAGATTGGCAGATCTCACATTCGTGCTCGGCCGTGCCGGCCCAATTCCTTGGGGCTACGTCATGTATTCATGCAAGCGGGCCGTTTCAACGATCGCTCGGTGTTCTTTAGTAATTACCTCCGGATTGACCACGGTGCACGGTGCTGGGCCGCTTAGCGGCTGAGAAAACCGGGCCGTTAGGAAAGAGTAATTACGTCTTGACGGATTGACGTACGCACGTCTATCAGCCATTATCGAGTGGATGGCCGCAACAAGTAATAATTACGTCTTGACGGATTGACGCACGCGCGTCAATCCGCCCGCATCAGTTGGATGGCTCCAAAGACTATTAATTACGTCTTTACGGATTGTTAGACAGATCGACAGTCATGAGGCTGTTCACTCGCGCTCCCAAATTGGTGGTTGGGCTTAGTTATTAATTACGTCTAGATGTATTGACGTATGGAAGGATCTACTCGTGTCACCTAAAATAACAGCTATTGGCAACCGAAAAGGCGGAGTTGGAAAGACCTCCGTAACTCTCGGCCTCGCCTCTGGTCTTGCGTTACTCGGCCAGCGCGTCTGCGTTGTCGACCTCGACCCTCAAGCTGACATCACTGACACCCTCGGGGGAGTCGGCGACTTCAACATCTTCGACGTCCTCTACGCCGGCGACATGGGGACCCTGGGCCAAGCTGCAGTCGCCTCCAGCTGGGAGGGAATCGATGTCGTTCCCGGGTCCCAAGACCTAGCTCGAATCGACACTGAAAGTCTTGTTGGCGCGGAGTTGCGCCTGAAAGCTGCAGCTCAGTCGTCGCAGGAGTTGGACGCCTACGACCACGTCTTAATCGATCTCCCCCCCGCATTGGGCAGGCTGACCCTGAATGGCCTCATCGCCGCTCATAACGTCGTCGTCGTAACTGAACCAGGGGCGTACTCCGTGCGGGGAGTGGCCGAGTTCCTTCAAACAGTCCAAAAGATTCAGAGCGCGCCCTACCTCAACCCTGACCTCGTCTTCAGCGGCATCATCGTCAACAAGGTCAGCTCTCCGCGCACAGCAGAGCATAAGTTCCAGATCGAGCAGCTGCTCGAGGCATTCGGCGACCAGGTTCACGAGCCGTTCCTGCCTCTACGAACAGCCATGCAGGATTCCCAAAGCGGTGGAGTGCCTCTTGCAAAGGTGGGAACCCGAGGGGCAGCCATTCTCTTCGAGTACTTCACCCAACACGCCAAACGCATCAACGGAGGAAACTGATGGTCATCGAGCGCAAAACGCTACAGAAGGCGCCGCAGCGTGACGTCGTGGAATCGTTCACGACGCCACCCCAGCCGGTAAGTACTTCAACTAGCCAGGCGCAGCTGGGGCGAGAGGAATCGACCCCAACCCACGCGCCCACTAGGCGGGGGCCTGGGCGGCCGCGCAGTGCTCGGCGCATGGAGCCCTTCTCCAGCAAAATCGAGATCTCACTCCGAGATCAGCTGGACGAGTACATCTCCGAACACGGGGGCACGATGGTCGACTTCCTCGACGAAGCCATCCGTGACCGACTTACAAAGTAATTACGTAAAGACAGAATTATATCTAGAGTGTCGTCGGCAGGCGGCGGTCCACGAAGCTACTGGCCAACGGGGTTGGCCGGGTTCCAGATGGATCTGGTGACTATCCACGACAAGTCGTGCGAGCTCATCGGAGACGACTGTGGGATTGCAAAGGGATCGAACTGCGCGGTCGATTTTCGCTACGACGTGAATGCCGCCTCGCCGGTAAGCGGCCATTGATACGCCTCCGCTCGAGGACCAGGCCGGCATTGTTTCCTCAGGCCTTCGCATCGCTGACGTCGCGGTCGTCTGCATGGCGTCCACCGTGGGCGAGTACGAACGCCCGCCCGAGGTATGGGCCGCGATTGACGACGTGAAGCCGCTGCGCGCGACGCCATTGGTCGCGGCCGTGCTGATGAACCGCACTGTCACTAACGCCAACAGCACGCCAATGTTTCGCGAGCTGATGACCGATGAAGGACACACGGTCTTGTCGACGACCATTCCTCGGAGAGAGCCCATCGCACAGGCCTTCGGTGGCCCGGTCACCGACCTCGGCAGGTACGCCGATGCCGCCGAGGAGATCGAGACGTTGGGAGCAGGACGATGACCAAGGCCGAAGAGCTGCGAGCACGAGCTGCCCGCGCAACGCAGAGAGCCGCGTCGACGACGCTCGAGCAGCACGAGCCAGGGGCACCCGCCGCCGAGGCGACGCCGGCACCCCGGCCGAGCGTCATCCGAGCCAAGCCCGTACGCATCACCGCCGACCTGTCGCCCCAGGTCTACCGAGGGCTCATCGACTATGCCGCGGGCCTTGCAGAGACTCAGGGCCGCGTCCGCGTCCGCGTCGCGCACGTGCACGTCACTCGCGCCCTCGTTGCGGAGCTACTGGAAAACGACAAGCTGCAGGTAGCCATCGCCCGCCGCGTTCGCGTTCAGGTCGATGACTAGACCGTCCGTAGTTCAGTAACTACGGACTTACGCTACTGGCCGTCTAGTGCCTCAAGGTCCGTGGCCCAGCGCTCTGCGCCGCTCGAGTGCCACGTGACGGCTCGGTAGCCCTCGGCTCTCAGGCGCTCGTCTGCTTCTGGGACGGGGTCGTGGTGGAGATCGCGGGTCGGCAGGATGACGGTAGTGGACTCGCCGGTTTCTGGTGCGAGAGTCAACAGCCATGCACCGCCTCCGCCATATGAATTGACCGGCACGTCGCGGTGGATATAGGCACTTTCGGCCAGCGAGGTCATGGCCAGCACAGTACGGCCTCACCGGCCCTGGCTCTTGGAATACGTCGAACAGATCAGGCGTCGGCCCGGGGGAGTGTCACGGCCGAATCCGTGGCTGCCCGGTACCGCTCGAGCGCCCGGTAGACCGTCGCCCGCCCCACCCCGAACAGTTCCACCAACTGGGCAACCGCGTGGGAGAGGATGTCGTTGAAGAACCCGGCCAGCCGCCGGTTAAGCTGGCTTGCGAACGACGCCGACAGTCTTCCTGTCATCGGAGAACATCACGCCCGCACGAGCCTCGACCTCCCGGATGACGTGGTCTGTGGAAATGTCCCCGCGCACCCACAGGGTCAAAACAACCATGGACTCCCCGACGAGCATTTCTACGCCCGGTCGAGGCTCCTGCACCATCGCCAGCATGGCAACGATGACGTCGAGCACGGGTTGCTCGTCCTTGGCCAGACGGACGGTCAACTGGTTGAGGGCGTTCCCGAACTTGGCCATAGCTGCGCCGGACGGGTTGTAGCCCTCACCTCCTCGTGTCTGACGCACCTCGAGTAGCGCTGCGATCGTGCTGAGCAGCCACTCCTGACGCTCCGTTTCGGTGACCTCGCGCGCCACGCGCTTGCGATCGAGCACGTCTCGGACCCACGGGACCACGACTGAGGCCACGAGCGACAGCACGGCCCCGATGAGGACACCCCAAAAGCCGATGAGAGCGTTTTGCGTGTCTGCGTTCATGCGCCGAGCGTAACGGCGACCGACGCCCGCTGATCAGATGCAGGGAGCCGGAGGCGCAGCGTTACGAAAGAGCTCCTCGGGCCGAAGCCGGAGGACGCAGTTAGAGACCCAGATCGGTTCGAAATCGGGTTTGCGTCGATCTGGGTCTCGGTCGCCAGAAGTATCGGGCGCCCGTTAGGCGTTCGCTAACCGGACGGTTGAGTCGCCGGGCCGGGGCATGAGATCAGCGTGACCTCGTCTTGGGCTGCTCTCACTCGTGTAACAGGTGGCCCCCGTTGTGGGGGACTTCAAGCCTGCTGTTTGTGAATAGCTTGAGCATGATCTAAGGATCTGTTCCGGTGGGGTGCCGGTTCATAAGGCAGCGTGGCCGTGAGGTGCGTTGCGGGGAAGGCCTCGTGCTTATTTCTTCGGTAGCGCGTCGTTCGCGCACCATGTTCCTGGCCGCATTTATCGCGGCAAGTGTCGTAGCAACATCTCTAGTTGTTCTCGGTCCCACCGAGAGCGCGCAGGCAGTGAGTACCGGCTCGGGAGGGCAGTACGTACCGGCTGTCGCCCGCATTGCAGACACCCGCAGTGGTCTCGGCGGGTTCACGACTCCTATCCCTCAAAACAGTTGGCGGACGTTCAAGGTCGCAGGACAGGGCGGAGTGCCAGCGTCAGGAGCTGGAGCTGTTGCCCTTGTGGTGACGGCAGTCGACACCACGCTCGGCTTACTCGACGCTCGAAAGGACGCATCGTCCCCGTCCACTACCGTGCTGGCCTACGGCGGCACAGGAGCAGCTGGAACGAAAGACACGACTTCAGGTACCGCGGTACTTCCTCTCGCGGCCGACGGGACCGTTCAGCTGCACGCAGCTGCCCCGGTGCACATCATCTTGGACGTGCAGGGCTACTACACGTCAGTGGAATCCGGAGTTGCTGATGGCGGCTACGTCCCTGTTCCTGGTTCCCGCATTGTCGACACCCGTTCGGGCCTTGGAGCACCCATTGCTCAGCTGACACCGGGCCAGGCAGTGACGTTCCAGGTCTCTGGTAACGCCGGGGTTCCCGCCGGCGCTTCCGCAGTAATGACGACTCTCATCGGCATCAACAACTCGGGCGGCAGTGGGTACCTAACACCGTCGCCAGCAGGTGCTGCTCTTCCTGACACGTCCCTGACGTACTCGAAAGAGCCTGGTGTTCCGAGCACGGTGAGCGCCCAGGTCGGCCTCAGTACGGACGGCAAGCTGACCGTCACGAACCGAGGCGGCGGCACCGTCGACCTCGTTGTCGAGGTCCAGGGCTATTTCGCTAAGACGAACCCGGGAGGAGCATTTACCCCGGGCGTCGGAACTCTCTTCAACTCACTGGCAGGCAACGCTCCCATCGCCGCGGGGTCAGAAGTAGCCATTCAAGTTGCCGGCACAGCAGGTGTTCCTTCTGTGGATTCGGGCCTGAGCGCCGTTGCTGTCACCTTGACCTCCCACCACGAGACCACTGCCGGCGGTGGGGCGGTCATGTGGGCCGACGGCGTCAGCCGACCCACTCCCTTCACGTCCGTGACCTACCAGCCTCAGGGAAGTCGCTCCAACACAGTCATCGTTCCCGTGGGGTCGAACGGAAAAATTCGGCTCTGGAACGGCGGTTCCACCACTGAGAAGTTCGAGGTGGATCTGCAGGGCTGGTACATCTCTCTCCCCATGGGGCCAGAAACAACCAACCTCACAGGATCCCGGCCGTCCGCCACGAACCTGACCTTCGGAATTAGCGATCAAACGTCCGCGCAGGTTGACGTGGCCACAGGCAACCTCATGGTGACCACCAATGCGCTAAGCCTGCCAGGCGTGACCTCAAGCACCTCGATCGGTGCGACCTACAACTCCCGGAGCACCCTGGTTGCGGACTCGAACCTGCCGGATGCGAACCGGTGGCAGTACAGCCTCGCTGGAGCCGGATCTCTTTCCTCGAACAGCAAGGGCGTCGCCTACATCGCGGCGGACGGCTCCACGTGGCAGTTCACCCCCAGCGGTACGAACGGCGGCTTCACCTCGCCGGCGGGACTTCAGCAGACCCTGCAGCGGACCTCGACGGAGTACGTCATGTCCGGCTGGGCAACAAACCAGAAGATGTACTTCAACTTCGCAGGGCAGCCGACGAAGATCGTTGATCGGAACAACAACACCACGACATTCAGCCGGAACGGCTTCGAGCTCACCAGGATCGTTTCAACCGCTGGCTCCACCGCTGCCCGGACGGCCACCGTGGCGTTCTCTGGTGACTTGACGTCCTTCACGCAGGGGACCGTACCGGGCGCGCGAAAGGTGTCCTACCGAAAAGACAGCTCGGGGAACGTCCGTTCGTTCTCGGACGTCTTCTATTCGAACACCAACTTCGAGTACACCGGTAGCGACTTGACCAAGATCACCTCCCCTCAGGGTGGCGTAACAACAATCACCTACGACGACAACGACCGAGTTACTCGGATCGACCAGCAAAACACCACCGCAGGATCCCCAGGCACAGCAACGACGAGGCTCAGCTACACCTCCAACACGGAGACCCTCGTCGCGGATGCCAACACGGACCCAGCCGCTGCCGTCACGGCGGTCCCGTTCACCCGGTACACCCTTGATTCAGCGACGAACCTGGTCACGAAGGCAGTCGATGCTGCGGGCCGTGAGCAGTCCGCAACGTACAACGCCGCGAACAACGCCGTGAAGACGGCAACGTCCGGGGGTGGCGCTTCTGCTTCGACTACGACGGGCACGTTTGGGGCGAACAACCAGCAGTCCCTGACAAAGGTGCAATCTGCAACAGGTTCTTCGTCGTCAGCGACGTATGGTTCGTCCGCTGCGACGGCCTATCTACCGGCTACGTCGACAGGCTCATCGGGCGAGACGACCACCTACGGCTACGACGGGGCCGGTAACCAGATGTCGACCACCACTGGTAGTGGCGCGTTGTCTGCGACGGCGAAGCTTGAGTACAACGCGGACGGCACGATCAAGACCGCGACGGCGCCCGGGAACGAGGGCAACCCCACCCGATATGCCTACGACGCCAACAAGCAACTGTCGACCATCACCCCGCCCACTGGCACGAGCCTCGGGGTAAAGGATTTCACCTACGACGCTTACGGCCGCCAGAAGACCCAGACGGACGGTCGAGGGAACACGACGACGTTTACCTACGACCTAGCGGATCGGCTGCTACAGACGGTGTTCTCGGACGGCACCCCGCGGGTAACAAACCGTTACGACACCAACGGCAATCTCACCAGTCAAGTTGCGGGCACCGGCACCGTGACTAACGCCTACGATCAGCAGAATCGCCTCATCTCGACGGTGAACACTGCCGGTGGTGGCACGATCGGCTTCGGGTACGACAAGGCCTCCCACGAGACCTCTGTCGCCACTGAAAGCGGCACCACGACGCATACCTACGATGCCTCCGGGAAGCTCACCAGCAGCACCTACCCCGACGGGGCCGGCACAGCGACGCAGCGGTACGCCACCGACGACAAGGGCCGTCGGACGGACACGTGGCTCGCCACGAACGCCGACAACACCCTCTGGGCGGCTAAGACCACCACCAGCTACGACTCCTCAGGCCGGATCAGCCAGATCCGTGCCTGGACCGGGACCGGGAACGCCAGCAACACCGCGGTGTTCGATACCAGCTACTGCTACCAGGCCAGCACCACCGCACCCACCTGCACTGCGACCGCGGGCAGTGACCGGGACACCATCCAGTGGGCCCGCGACAACCTCTCCGGCCAATCCACCACGTACGCGTACACCACAGGTCGGCTGACATCCGCCACCCAGGCTGGCGGCGCGTCCAACAGCACCTGGACGTATTCCTACGACGCCAACGGCAACCGCACCGGTGAGACCGTCACCGGTGCCAACGCCGCAGTCAACGACTTCACCTTCAACGCCGCCAGCCAGATCACCACGGCCGGGTACGTTTACGACGGTTCGGGGAACCTGACCGCCTCACCGGGGTCGACGTACACCTACAACGGTGCCCAGCAGATGACCTCCTCCACCCGAGATGGCATCACCACGACCTACACCTACGCCGGGACCGACCAGAATCAGCTCCTCACGGAGAAAATTACGGGCGGCACCTCCTACGGGTACGTCTATGGCGGCAACGACAGCCAGGGTGTTCCGGAGATCGTGGCGCAGACCACCAGCGGCGCCGGCACCTCAAGCGTCATGACTGACCCCCTCACCGGCCAGGCGCTCAACCTGACCACGGCGGACGGTGTCACAGGGCTGTACCTCGTCGACGCGATCGGCAACCAGGTCGGCCTCCTCACCGAGACCCGCACGACCGCGTTCCAGGTGTCCTACGCCCCCTACGGCGCGCAAACTGTGACTGCCGGTGTAACCAGTGATGAGTGGCAGCAGAACCCCTACGGATTCAAGAACGGAAGCCGCACCGACAACGGCGTGCTCGTCAAGTTCGGCATGCGCTGGTACCTCGCCATCACCGGCACCTGGACCCAGAGAGACACCCTCGACGCACCCCTCGACCCTAGGAACGCCAATAGATACGGCTACGCTGGCGGCGATCCTGTCAACGGCGCGGATCCGACAGGTAAGTACACGGGATATTGCTCAGCAAGTGTGGGCTGCTATACCGATCGAAACGGCGTGAACCGATCCGCGCCGATGGTTCCGAGGGCTACGGCTGCTCAAAAACGCGCTGCCGCGTCTTGCATAATTGGAATTGGCGCTGCATCAATTACTCCAGCAGGGCCGCTAGGCACGGGAATCGCGCTTGGAATTGCCTTTGGTGGAGGATGTGGATTGGGGTTGGCATGAAGCTATTCGTCAAGTTATTCGCCCGAGAGACAATCGGTCTGACTGTCGGCTTCGGCCTCGTATTCATGGCTCTGGGCATTTGGCAATTGGCTGAAAACAGTGTGCCCGCAGGAATTTGCTTTGTCGTATTCGCTGCTCTTGTCTTGTTCACCGCATCATGGATGCTTCTGCAAAAGAGAAGGGGAACGACTCCCCGTTCCGATAAGCGTGACTGACAAAACTAGCGTCNCTTGACCACCTGAACGATTGCAGCGGCGACGATCTTCACGAGGAAGTCGAGCACTACCTTCACCCAGGTGGAGACGCTGCGACGATGCTTATCGCTGTTTACTGCCTCTTCAATCTGCGATCACGCGCAGAGGAAAGTTCTAGACAGTTCCAGAGGCCCATAGTCCTTCCCACGGTTAGCAGGCTGGTATGCCATGGCTTTGCGTCCCGTGGGAAAATGCTCTTTTGGGGTATACCCCAGTGCAACGACCCCTCAAGGGCGTGGCGCGCGTGGCGATAGAGTGTATTTCGCTCCTTCTGCATCAGGTGTGTGTCAGGGTCTAGGAATGGCGCAGCACAAAACGCAGGTCGTGGCATACGTCCGGGTGAGCTCGGTTGATCAGAACCTCGGCCGGCAGCTCGAGGCCGTCGGCGACGTCGACCGGGTCTTCGAAGAGAAGGTCTCGGGCGGATCAAGGGCAGACCGGGCCGCTCTCCTTGACTGCATCCGGTACGTCCGCGAGGGCGATGTCGTCAAGGTCGCCTCCATGGACCGGCTGGCACGGTCGCTGGGGGATCTCCGCGAGATCGTTGACGAGATCACGGGCAAGGGAGCCTCAGTAGTTTTCGTCAAGGAGCAGCAGACCTACAGCCGTGACACGGACGATGCGATTGGCCGGCTGATGCTGAATTTATTGGGGGCGTTCGCGGAGTTTGAGCGGACCTTGATTCGTGAGCGGCAGCGAGAGGGCATCCGGCTTGCCCAGGCGGCTGGCAAGTACAAGGGCCGTGCGCAGAAGCTGACCGCTGAGCAGCTGGTGGACGCGCGCCGGCTGATCGAATCCGGGGTGCCGAAGGCAAAGGTGGCTCGGGATCTGCAGATCGACCGGACCACTCTCTACCGGGCGCTTGCACGGAGACTTGCGCAGGGTCCTGTGGGGGAGTGAGGCACCCCACACTTTTAGGGGCGTGGGGTGCCTCGGTTCCGTCGTCACGCTGAGGACGGCTCGGCGACGCGAGCTCGAGCTCGAGCTCGGAGCGGCGTCGACGGTTGAGCGCACCATCTGGCCGAGGGGGAGTGAGCGCGTACAACAGGTGGGTTTAAAGGACCTCGAGGATCCTCGTTTGGTGGGACGAGCGACACGTCCCTTGCCGCCCCGCCGGGCCTCTGGCTTTCACGCCGGCGTCGCCTTCCGAGGCCTTGTCATCGCCGTGGCGGTGCTGGTTCTTCGGGTGCTTGAGGTAGACGTCGTCGTCCGGGGCCATCGCGGGTTACGGCCGCGCACGAACGGTGCTGGCGATCTGGCGACGGCGGGCGGCCAAGAAGGTCTGAGCCCCAACTCCTTCGCCCGGCCCGGACAGGGGCTACCACCGCACTCGCCAGTCCTGGGATCATCAGCCGGTGCACTCCTCCGAACCGTCCCCTGGCCCCGCCCATGTCAGGGGCCTCCTCCCCGTGCCCGTCATCCGGGCGCACCGGCCCGGGCCACATCGGGTCGAGCTCGTCGTCGCGGTAGGACAGGGCGACGAGCCCGCTCATCTCGCAGGAGTGACGCACCTTGCGGAGCACTTGTTGATCCGTCTCGCCGGCAGTGATGCCGTCTTCAAGGACGGCGAGACGGGGCTGTGGACCGTGGCATTCTCGGGCACCGGAACCGAGTCGACCTGTCTCGACTTCGTCCGACGGCTCGCCGCGGCCGTCCAGGACATCGACCGGCTGACCGACGAAGAGCTGGCGCTCGAACTCCTCATCGTCGAGAGCGAGGACCCGATGCGGTTCCTCGAGACCGTCCCGTCGCCGTCTACGGTCCGATGGGGCCTGCAGGGCCCAGGTCTGTTCGGAGCCGGCACCTCGACCGTCGCGACGCTGACACGCGAGGAGGTCGTGACCTGGGTTCGTGAACGCTTCACGGGCGACCGCGCCGTCGTCGTGCTGACGGGTCCGTGGGGTTTGGACGTCGACCCTGCTCTCTCGCTCCCGAGCCCACCGTCGGGTCTCGCTCGGATCTCGTCAGCATCTTCGGGCCTAAAGGTGCCTGTGGCGGTGCCCACCGCGCGGGGCGGCGCTGTTCTGTCCGTCCTCGTGCCCGCCGCCCTGGCGCCGTCGATCGCGGCGGCCGCGCAGCACCGCTTCTTCTCCGCCCTGCGCCACAACGCCGGCCTCGCGTACGTCGTCGACGTCCAGACCGATCGTGTCGACGCGGGCACCGTGCTCCTCGAGGTCGTTGTCGGTGCCAGTAGCCAGCGCGCCCGCGAGACCGTCGTGAGGCTTGTCGAGCTCGCCCGTCAGATCGGCGCGCATGGATTTGGTGACGAGGCGGTTGCGAGGGCCCGCCTGGCGGCCTCGCTGACGAAGGCCGACGCGGACGCCCGCGTGGCCATCGTCGCCGACGACGCAGTCCGGACCCACCTGCTCGGCCACCCCGCCGACGACCTCGAGGCTGAGCTGCGGGTCGGTGAGCTCATCGAGGACGAGGCGATGCGCGTCGCGTGGGCGGCCGCCGTCGAGGAAGCCGTCGTCATGGTCGACGAGGACGCCGAGCTGGGTGACCCTGCCGCGTTCTCCACAGCCGTGGGCATGAGGTGGGACGAGCTCGCCCCGGCGGTGGAAGTACCGGTTACAGAGGCCCGCCGTGAGGCGCGAGGACACCGGACCTGGAAGAACAGCCTCCTAGCGCCCCTGGCCAGCGACCGGGGCACACTCACAGACGACGAACTCCTCGTGCAGTCCGGAACTCGGGCCTGGCGGGTGCCCCTGCAGGAAGTCGCAGTCGCCGTAGTGGCGGAAGGAGACGTCGTCCTTGTGATGCGCGACGGCCGGCGCCTCCGGATTGAGCGCGATGGCTGGTTGCGGGGCGCGTCGTTCGTCGCAGCGGTCGTGGCAGCCGTCGAGAAGATCGACCCTGTTCTCGTTCGCCACGTGCCACCTCGTCCCGACAAGACGCTCCGGCCCGAGGACGGACACGGCGAATCGACGGCCAGATAAGACCGCTCAGCTTGCCACGTCCCACAGGCCTCGCGAGTGCCCGACCGGGACCGGATACCACCGGCCATCTGGCCGCGAGCCCTGGCGTCCTACAGGCTAGGTGCTTGCGAAGCCGCGAGGAGCCAGGTGTCGGCATCGTCGGTCGTGGTGTCTTGCGCGAGGGCGAGCTCTGATACGAGGATCTGCCGGGCACGGGAGAGCATGCTTTTCTCGCCCGCGGAGATGCCCTTGTCTTGTTCTCGCCGCCAGACATCCCGGACGACTTCGGCGACTTTGTAAACATCTCCACTGATCATCTTGGCTTGGTTGTCCTTGAACCGCCTCGACCAGTTCGCAGCCTCTTCGACCTCGTCCGCCTGGAGGAGGGCGTCGACTTTGTCGACGCCGGCCTGGTCGATGACGTCTCGCACCCCGAGATCCGCTGCCTTATCGATCGCGGCCTGGATGATCAGGTCGCTGCTGTGAACCCGCAGGGTCATGTACTTCGTCGGGGCGCCCTTGATGTCCCGAGTGGTCAGGCCCGTGATCGTGACGGCACCGTGGTGGGGATAGACCAGCGTCGTCCCCACCTCGTAGCTTGCAGGCACCGGTTACTGCGCGGCGTTGTAGGCGTCACGCACCGAAGCGGAGATCCGGCCACGGCTCGAGACGGTGTGCCCGTTTTTGCCGGCCCAGTCGCGGATCTTCTGCAGCTCCGCCGGGTCCGACTTCGCCCCCGAGCTGCGGGCTGCGCTCTGTCGACCATTCACCTTCCGGCCGGCGGCCATGTACGGCGCCAGAACCTCGGCTAGTTCGTCAACGTGCGCCTGGCTGAGGTCAATTTCATAGGTGGCCCCTTCGAGAGCAAAGGTGACCGTCTTGCCTACTCCATCTGTCAAAGCGGTTCCGTCGAGGTCGTCTATAAGCTGAACAAGGGTCTTTTTGGCCATGACTATCTCCTAAGTGTTGGGACAACGCACTCTAGTGACAGACCCGAGGCAATTTCGAAGGCATGCCCGGGACTGAACTGAAGAAAGCATTTTCGACTTGACGAACTGCGTGGAACGGGACTGTAGTCGCCACAACGAATGTAAGCCCCACGCGTGTGCGTAAAGATAGCCATGTTTATCAATGCATCACACGCTTGTGTATCAAATCAACGGTGCGACTACGGGATACTTACTCGCTGCACCAAGCGCTTGAAAACCTGCTCGTCTTGTACATCCGCAAACTCCATACAAGCCCGAAGAAGATTCTCAAGCTCATCCTTATCAGTCTTTAGATTGAAATAGTGACGCAAAACGGGAGCAATATCGTGGCCCCTAATCGTGGCAAGGGATGGTTCTGGCATCCGCTCAAGCGTCTCGGAGACCAGGGCACTTAGGCGATCAACTTCATCCTTGCCTGCATGTGTACTGGCCCGAATCAGTTCATTCACGTCTATAGCAGCGTTCCCATTCTTGTCAAAACACTTTTTTGCATAGTTGTCGACAAGGCCGTGACCGTCTGAATGTCTGTGAAGGACCCATCTCAGGACAAATAGGTGAAGCCAAATAGGAGCGAGGACTCTCAATACATCGTTGGCCTCGACCTTCTCGTCTACAAACTGATTAAGGAACTTAGAAAACGGTCTTTCCCGAAGCGCATAAGTCTCGAGAGCT
Source organism: Frigoribacterium sp. CFBP 8754 (assembly GCF_014841815.1). Taxonomy (NCBI): domain Bacteria; kingdom Bacillati; phylum Actinomycetota; class Actinomycetes; order Micrococcales; family Microbacteriaceae; genus Frigoribacterium; species Frigoribacterium sp. CFBP 8754. The sequence goes on along the minus strand of NZ_JACYUO010000009.1, from coordinate 37,859 downwards.
GGAACGTCGGTTGCAAGGAGCTGGGGTGGAAACACCGCCTTTTCCACGATGTCAAAGTCAGAATCGATTATGCAGGTTAGGCCTTTGTTCGCCCCGCCCCAGGTATCCGCCTCGAATGCTAATGCAACAAGTCGTCCGCGAACATTATTTTCCGCATGGACTGGGCTTACTAGTTCCTCTGGGATAAGCGCCCGTGAGTCGAGTTCATAAACATGTATGTTTTCGCTGAGACCACTTTCACGAAGAAACCAGGAGTAAAAACGACGATCCGTCGCCCCTTCTACCATCACGTCTCGTAGGCGAGGATGAGTGCTGTAGAGAGTCCGCAATTCTTGCAGAGTCCGGCGCGTGCTGTTACGACTCATCGGTGAGTAGGACAAGGGAGTCAGGCGCACCGCTAATAATTTCAATGGAATGCGTCGCCACCAGGAACTGAACTTCAGTCCCGTCGGTGAGCTTCAAGAGTGCGTCAATAATCTTCCGCTGCCATTCGACACCGAGGCTTAGTTCAGGTTCGTCGATGATAAATAGCTGTGTCTGGTCTCTCGCGAGCAGAGTTGTGCATAGGAGCATCAACAACTGCCTCTCGCCTGATGAGAGTGAATCTACGGGGAGAAGATCACCGTCATCAGAAACAATCTCTATTCCTTCTCGCGGAGTGAAAGTGATTTGCTTCGAACTAAAGAACGCATTAATTGTGGGTATTAGCGTTGAGAGAACATTCTTGGCGTCCTCCAGGGCATCGTATCGGGCTTGGAGCCCAGACAGGTATGGAACAAGAACTTGGTTTGCAATCTGCGATCGCGAAGGATCAGTGATCTTGCTCAGAAGAGCCGCGAAAAGGTTTGCGTCAAAACGCGGTACAAGGCCGTAAAGCTCAAAGTCATGAGAGCGTTTGGCAATGACTTCTAGAAGTTTGCTGGGTGATTCATCCGCGGTTCCATCAGGCCCCGTAGGCGTCTCATCTTGATCGGCAAGTTGCCTTAGCAGTGACTCGTAGATGGAGTTGCTTCCAGCCGAACCTGCGTTCTGCCCGCCAAGTGTACTACTGCGCAAATATTCATTAACTCGACGGAGGGTGACTCGTAGCTCTTGGAAAACTAGCTTAGATAGAACGTCCGGTGTTGCTCTATCCAATTCACTATGACGCGAGACAATTGTGCGGGTGCGCTGGATGTCTTCATCGTCCGAATAAAGACTACGGTCATCCGCTAGGTATAACGGGTTGCGAATTTCTTGAACAAGAAAATCGAGGAATTCTCTCTCTGAGCGAGAGTTCAAGTGATCTTGTCTCTGCTCCTCCTCGTATTCCATCCAGTCGATGTTGAATGAGCCGTTCTCAAGTTCATGGGCTTGCAAGTTGCGCCTCGCACGGAGCAAGGCTCGGCTCGAGGCGAGACCTCGTGGGCCCTGAATGCTCAAGTCTTCGTTGGCCTCGAAAGAAACGACTACGTCCTCAACATCAGGGCGCACGAGCGTGATCGTGAATGTACCTACGAGTCCTTCGGCTTTTCGCACACAAATGGACTGATCGCCGCGGAGGCTAATCGTCAAAGCTTCGAAGGGTGTTCTAGATAGATAACTGCGGTGCCCGCTTTTCTCAGCTGAACTGAGTGTGTGCCACAAAAGGCGTAGAACCGTCGTCTTTCCTGAGCCATTGTCGCCGTGGAGGAGCACCAGGCGATCGCCGCTTCCGGGAAGGCGTGGGAAAGGCAACTTGTACGTGTGTCGACCAAAGAGTTTCTCGACTGTTACTTCAGTGATGAGGGGCTGCGCCGCATTTGTCTGAATCACCTGCTGAGCATGACATATACGAAGGGAGCGTGAGGCAAATCTTGCGGGTACTCAGTAGGCGGTCGTTCATCGGGACACCTCGGCGGACCTGCTTCGGCCGGCCAAGGCCAAGTGACACCTGGCCTGCGGATTCGCGTATGCCTGTCCCGCAAAAATGCCCGGTGAAGGGGGTCTAAACGCTACAGTCGCCTCATGCTCATCGGATACGCCCGCGTCTCAACGTCCGGACAGGACCTTGCAGCACAACGTGATGGTCTCGCAGCACTGGGTGTTGACGATCAACACGTGCATGTTGATCACGGCCTGTCGGGCACGACTCGAGCACGGCCCGGGCTCCGCGAGGCGCTGGCCGCGTGCCGTGCCGGCGACGTCCTTGTCGTCACGAAGCTCGACCGTCTTGCCCGCTCGCTGCGTGACGCGACCGATATTGCGGACGAGCTGACGAAGAAGGGTGTCGCGCTGAACCTCGGGGGAGCGGTCTACGACCCCACCGCCCCGGTAGGCAGGCTCCTCTTCAATGTGCTCGGCATGGTCGCCGAGTTCGAAGCCGACCTCATCCGCGCCCGAACCCGAGAGGGCATGGCGATCGCCAAAGCCGCCGGCAAGCTCCGCGGCCGCAAGCCCAAGCTCACCCCCTCCCAGGAGAAGCACCTCGTACAGCTGCACCGCACCGGCGCCCACACGACCAGCGAGATCGCGGAGCTGTTCAAGGTGGCCCGTTCGACGGTCTATCGAGCGATCCAAAGAGCCGAGCAGGCCTAGGTGGGACCCGGAAGAAAGGAGCCTCCCCGCCGAGAGCGCCTGAGGAACGGCCGCCGCCGTCCGGCGCCACCGCGGACACGCGCTGAACGAGACGAGTGGCGACGGGATCGCGCCAACAGTGGAGCTCCTGCCTCGTGGCCTCGACCGTCATTGTGGCTGTGGAGGTGGTTTGTCCGGCCCGTCCTGCGGTTTTTTTGCGCGTCCTGCGCTTCGTGTTCGACGGCCTGTAGGACCCAACACCGGTCCATTAGCCCAAGGCTTACCAGGGCTCAGCGAGGCCTGTTTTGAAGCAACGCAGGGTCAAACGCAGCATCTTCTGGAGCTGGCCGAGTTCCTGCGAGCTCCATCTGTTCAGCGCCTTCGAGCGGCTGTCATCGGTGAGGTACGGGAACTGTCGTTCGACCAGTTTGTCGTAGACGGCTTGCGCTGCCCTGGATCGAGACCGGGGGAGGTGCAGTGAGTGGCGGACATCGTCGGCCAAGTTGATGCAGGTGAGGGCCGCCTCCTCGTCGAGCTTGTTCACCTTGCGATCGAGGTAGTCCTTGACCCCACGCACGTCCACGATGCTGAGGGCCTCCGGCGGGCCGCTCGGCCAGGACTGTTGCTCCGCATGGCGACGTGCCGCGTCTTCAGTGGGGAAGGTCTCGACGAGCGTGGCTTGGGTTGCGACGGCATCTCGTGTTTCGTCGTCGACGTCCTGTCCCCACCAGATGAAGCGGGGGCGAGGGCCAAGATCGACCCGGACAGGCCGCCCGTCATCTATACGCATCTCCCTGGTCTACAGGTGTTGAGGCAACGCTGCCTAATGCTGCAGGGAGGTGTTTGCGCATCTCCGAGATGGAGAAGGAGTGCCTCGGCTTCCGCAGAGTGTCGTTGTCTCGATAGGTGATCCCCTTCCAGCCGAATGCCAGTGGCCAGTGGCCAGGGCCTAGCGGCCCCAGTGCCCAGACAGATGCGTTGCAAGGTCAGGGTCGGCGTCTCAAGCTGGTGAGCCACCACACGAACGATTCTGATTCTTCCTTCGGGGGCCTGGGGTTTGCTTCCCAGTCGAATGGCCGCAAGCCATTCTGTTCTCGTTCCTGGTCCACCTCTCGCTTGAACGCCTCGTTCCACGCGGCGTCTGCGATCAGGAAGTCGGCGTGGTCAAGGCTCCATGTCACGTCCAGCTCGTTCGTCAGGAGGTCGATCAGGCCGCCTCCGTCAGGTCTCTCTTCGTCGCTGCATCCTGAGACGAGAAGAAGTGACCCGTCGTCTCGGAGCAGCTCATCGTCCGGCAGTACCAGGTGATACCCAAATGGTGGATCGAACGGGGTGTCATCGCACGAAGCGATGACCCACTCGCCTGCGCGATCTCCACGTCCGATCCGTCCAGCAATACCGTCAGCCGGCCAGGACGCGAAGTCGGGCACGGCAGCGCTTCTGGAGAAGACTGGTTCGGGTGGGGAGGGCGTTATGGGGCGCCGCTTGCGGAAGATCACGGTTCATGATGCGTTATCCAGTCGGAGGGCCGCGAGGCAGGGGATAAAAACGTCCCGTTTGACCATCGATGGCCGGTGCGCTAGTTGCCCTCGTTGCTCCAGATGGGTCGAGCCTGGCGAGCTGCGACTGAGTAGGCGTGATCGTCGAACGTGTGCCGTGCCTCGGAGACGTCGAATTCGGGCCAGCTCAAGACGAGCTCGAGCCGGCCGTCCGGGGGGACGGGCCACAGCCACAGCCGAGCCGAGGTCGTGAAGTAGGAGTCGTCGCCCGACCCGCCCTGTTCGGTGAGGGTCAGCAGGGGGCCTGTCGGAGCCTGGGCGGGATTGTCGTGGAACGCGTCGCCGACGTCGGCGACGACTTTCGTCCCGTCGTCGAGGACGACGCCGAAACGGATGCTGCGAGCAGGGTCGACTGCCCCGTTGCCCCAGCGTCCGCCTCCGAATCTGTCCATGAGGGTGGACCAGTCTCGGCGGTTTTGGTGACGGTTGCGGAGCAACCACTGGATATCGATCTGTAGGCCTGTGGCGTGGACCGAGAGCCCGGTGACGGTGACGGCGATGTCGTCGGTCGTGGCCATGGCCGTGGATACGCCGATGCGACTCGGGAGCCAGTCGACCGGGGGCGCAGCCCACTCAGGAGCCATGTAGTGCTCTGACGAGTCGTCGTCGGGAGGCTCAACTTCGGGGAAGAACGTCATGAGTCACTTCATCATCTGCACCTGGTCTGCGCAACAGCGTTGGTGAGCTCGTGGATCTGGTCTCGCTTACGCCCGGTAGGAAATCGGGAGACGAGACGCATGGTCATGGTGCTGGGCAGGAGCACACTGAGATGGTGATCTACTACATCGCACCTCTAGTGGTCGGGGCATCGTTTGTGGGGCTTTGCCTTGTTCTGCGTAATGAGCAGCGGGCTCGCCGGCGCAAGTAGACCCACCGGGCGGTGCCGACAGTCGATGATTTAGCACCATTAGGGGTGCCTAGACCGTGTGGGGGCCACCCCAGGTGCGTGGCCAGTTGGCCGGGTGGATCTCGGTGCGCTGTTGCAGGCTGCTCGAAGACCACGGTGTCTGCCAAAGGTCGTCAAGGAACGCCTCGCGCTCTAGCCTCTTCGTGCGGTCGTCGTCGGCGGTGGGCAAGAGCCCCGCACGACCTAGGTCGACTACCGCGTCGACGGCATGCGCGAAGCTCGGGGCGATGGCTCGAGGCAGATCGGGCCAGCTGGCGTCGATCACGGTTCCTGATCGCTCGGGGACGGCATCGATCACGGCTTGGTACCACTGCTCGTGGGTGACGGGAATCCAGGCGACGCTCCATTGCCAGGGCTCGCCGTGAGACCGGAACCAGGTCACCTGCTCAGCGATCTGCTGCCCTGAGAGCAGCGGACCGCTGTCCAACGTCGGCCACCACCCGGTCTCGCTCGACTGCCCGTCATGCGCACGCAGGAACACGTCGAGTTCGTCGGGGAGCGGCGTCGGCTGCACGGCTGCTCGGAGCGCCTCTCGCGCGTCCTCGTCGGCAGGGCCTCGCAAGCCGTCCCAAAGGGCCGGTGCCAGGTGTGGCAGGTCCATGCGGAGGCGGCGCAGAACCTCGGTCATGTGCTGGCCACGATCATCCACGTCCCCATTGACCCAGAGTCCCGCTATGCGCGACAGCCCCTCTTGGAGGCATGACGAAAGGTACCGACGGCGCACGGTGTCGTCCCTCGTCCCACTAGGTGATTAGTCAGCAGGTAGTGCCTCGACCGCGAAGGATCGCCTAGGCGGCAGGTTCGACGCCGTCAAACGGGCTCAAGGTCTGGAACGTGCCTTGGTCGTTCTTGAACAGGTACAGCCGCAGCGGACCGGGTGTGTCGAGCTGGTCGCCTTCTGGGTAATAGTTCGGCCCACACGAGTCGGGCGTGGATATGACTCGGATCTCTGTACCTGTGCTCACGCCCCCCTTCTCCACCTCGGCCACGGAGACGTCGTAGGCAGTGGCATCGACGCCCAGCATCAAGTCCGTGCCGTTTGCGCGTACGGAGTCGCTGACCACCACGTCGGTCGCGGCCTCTTCCATGTCGGCACCCGAGACGTAGTCCGGCCATGACGCGCACGCGACTGGGCCCGGGGTGGCACATGCCGAGAGCCCTGCCGTAACGACTAGGGCCGTCACGAACGGCAACACGCATCGACTCACGTGCACTCCGGGCTTCTCGCGCATTCCTGGAGTGTCGCGCATCCCGCGCGTCCTGACGAGTGTCCGATGAGGGATCGGTCATGGGGCGGTCACTGTGTAGGGCAGTGGGACACTTCTGCCATGCCTCGTTTGTCGCTCCCGGTTCTCCTCGATGGAGCGCGTTTTCGGGGCTTGTGCATGGCGGTCGCGGGGGGCATTAGCGACGAGGTGTCGGGGACCGTCGGGGACATTGCATTCGAGGTTGCTGACGCATCTGCCTTGCCCGGCACGTTCTCCATCCCTCCTCGGGATCTCAAGCGATTAGTCCGAGCTCTCGAGACGCTTCCTCTTGACGATGTCCGGTCGTGGAGCGACCCGCTCCTGTTCTTCCGTGCGCTGACGGCCTCAGTCGACGCGGCTATGCCATGGCAGGCGCCCTACGTCAGCGATGCCCTGACCGCGGATGCCTCGATCCGCGAGGCCTTGGTGCCTGTGGCGGCGGCGATCTCGGCCGCACCGGGCACGGCGTGGTGGGCCAGCGATGTCGATATGACCAATCAGTGGGTCACAACTCCTGTCAGAGAGGGTCGGGTCGTCCCGAACAGCAGCCCGGGCCCGATGACCCGGGTCCTTGATGAATGGTCCGTGAATCACGACAGGGAGAACGTCGACCTGAAGAGGCCGAGGGACCGCGCGTCACGCACGATAAGTGGTTCCTGGTGGTCGACGCCGCACACATATGGACAAGCTCAGGGTGAATGGGCGCGACCACCATCGTCGACCCGTCGCATCGGTGACCTCGGGGCTGTGAGCCTCAGGCTCATCGAGGACGGTTTTGGAGACGGCGAAGCTTTCCTGCACAGGCTGACCATGTCTCCGCATCTACGTGTGGTCGAGATCCACAGCATCCAGGACTGGGCTGCCCTCGTGGCGCGCTACCCGAGGGATGCCCGGTGGGCGCGCCGCGGGACCTGGTGGGGATCGACGGGCCGTGATGAGCAGTGGTTCATCCCCGACTACCGAGAGGTTGCGCGCGATTTCGACGGCATCCACGTCTCAGTCCAGGGCTACCTCGCTGTGGCCGGAGAGGTGGTCGAGGTCCCAGGCGGTGCGACCGTGCTGGCGGGGTGGTCACCCGACGAAACCTTCTGGCTCACCGATGACGTTGCGATCGACGGTGACACCGAGAAGTGGCGGTTCGACGACGATGACAACGTCAGCGGATGGAGACGCATCCAGCACTGAAGGCATGGGTCGCATGTCCCGACAGTGGGTCGGCTATCGCTTCACGATGAGGAGGAAGTGGTTGCTTCTCTCATCGACGAGCTCACCTGTCCAGGGTGATTCGAGGTGTCCGTCGTCGTTGTCGTCGCAGCCGCGCAGAGCTGCCCCGCTGGGCAGTCGGAGGATCGGCGTCGTCACACCGTCGTCGGCGAGGACGAGAATGTCGACGACCCGCCCGCGGACGCGGGTTTCAGGGCGGGAATCATGGTGGGTCTCGATCATCCGCACCTGTCCGTAGGCGTCTTGGATTCGGCTGCAACCCAGGTCGATCACGTCGTTGCGCTCGATCGCTTCACCGCAACAGACGTGCTCCCAGTCGCCAATCTCAACCGTAACGTTCAAGGGTGCTCCTCGGTGGACTTGCGCTTGTTAGTCACTGGTACTTCGGCCGGTTCTGACCATGGGTCGTCATCCCCATCCGCTGTACCAACCTTCGGGGCCGGCTGCCTCCGTGAGGCGCTCGTGTTCTCGGGCGTCGATGAGCCGCCAGCCGTAGGGGGCCGCTTGCACGTAGCTGTCACCGTCGCGTTCCATGCGAGCGCGCCCTTCCGTCAGGCCGCTCGTGAAGACTTCCTCGTCGATCCAGAGGAGTAGTTGACCGACCCAGTCGTCGGCGTTCGTTGGTGTGGCGTAGAGCCAGAACTGAGGTGCGCCGCTGGAGGGGAGCTGGATCATCAAGCGGGCTGAGTGCCCGTCTCGTTGCCGCAACTCGACGTCGGCGTTTCCCGTCTCAACGCGAAGATCATCGATCTCGTAGTCGAGGTAGGTCAGCGCGGGGCCAGTTGACCGGTATTGCCGCAAGACCTTCCGCAGAGCGACCTCGATCTCGTGATCTTTCAGCACGCCGACATCATGGCAGGGTCAGATCCCATTCCACTTGTCACGACGCGGTGTCCTGACAGCAGCCGCACCGGACCCGCCTGATAGGCGATCGTCCTGCGGTCGCAGATGCTTTGAGGTCGAGGAGGGGCGTTACGCTCGCGTCAAGGGGGAACAGTGAGAGGGAAACGAACAGGTCCGCTCCTGTTGGTGCTGGGTTTGGCTCTGACGGGCTGCGCGTCTGAGGTGGTTGATCCCTCGCTGGCCGAGCATGTACGGCCAGAGGCAACAGAACTAGCGGACGACGCCTTGGCGTGGCCCGGTTCGGTATCGGCTCCCCGCATCACCATTGCGCGAGAAGACACCTGCACGTTCGCCGATGACCCGTCTGGCCTGTTCGACGACGCGAGTGGTACCCGTTGCCTGCAACAGGGCCGAGCTGTCTATGCCCTCCTCGACGCCGTCACTTCTGAGCAGGCGCTCGAGCAAGCTGCTGTCGCCCTCAAAGACTCGGATATCTCTCCGGTGGACCCGTTCGCAGACTCAGAAGATCTCCCTTTGCTTGCCGATCCTGCCTTCGGCGTTCTCACAGCACATCCCGCGTCCAGAGCTCACGGAACGGACGAGACGACCCTTGTCGTCGCGACAGTTGACGCTTTCTTAGACCGCGCGTACTTCCACCCAACAGACGTCGTCGTTTCGTCTACGGCTGGGTTGGAAGGAGACGAACTAGCAACGGCGATAAGTGCCACGGGGGCCGCGTACGTGCTGGGGATCGAGTACAACCGTGAATACTTCGACAGCAGATCCGTCGGTGTGAACAAGGCGCCTCGCAACGATCAGCCTCCCTGCTTCGGCACGAGCGGCTACTGCCCCGGCGGGTAAGGCCCGTCGTGTCAGGTGAGTGGGGCCCGTTGGTCACTCGGCTCGGTGCTCACTCACTGGGCGCCTTCTTGGGGCAGACCTCGGCAATGCCTTTCACGCTTACGGATGGATGACCCTGACTCTGCGCCGACGACGCCTGCTCTGAGGGTGCCCGCTAGGGGATCCCTCACCGAGAGCGCTTCCGGACCGACCTATCGAGACATTCCGGGTCCTGCAACCACGGGGGAGTGGTTGGCGCGCCCGAGCGTCCGGCGATCGATCGACTATCGAGACACCGAGGATTGCTCGTACGGTAGACAGATGAGTCCCAAATCCGCCGCCCCCAGCCCCTACCCGAGCTTCGCCTCCATTGGAATAGGTTCAGAGGTTCATCTCCGCCTGATTGGACAGGACGAGACGGTCAAGCCCGAGTACATCAACGCCAAGTTGATTTCCGAACCATCGCCAATTGGTCCGAACAAGGAGTTCAGCGCGACGTTCCAGACTTCCAGTGGCCACGTGACGGTGTCCGAGGTTCAGTACCGGGCCTGGACCCGATATGGCAAGAACTGGTCCTAGGCGCTCTGCGGCTGCGCCCCGGTGGCCGATCGCCCATCGGGCGCCGGTCAACGCTTCGAGGATGATGCGAGCTCGCACAGTCGCTCTGTCAGAGGTGAGGCCCGCGTCGGTCATTTGACTGCTGATCGTCTTCCCGTAGCTCCAGCGATCAACGGCCCTTAACGCCGCAAAGCCCCTAGAAACTAGGGGCTTTGCTGCTCTGTTCCGTGTCGACCAGCCGGTCAAGATTTCGTCGACACACACCCGGAGGCGCTATGGACACTCTAGGCGCCGCTCCGCCTTTTGGGGGGCGTGCCCCCCAGAGCGTCTAAACCCGTTAACCGTCTTTTCGCGGCCGACGGCCCTAAATCGGAAATCCGACTTATTTGACGTTTGGGCGTGTCGCGGCCCTCGGTCGACACGCCGCGACACGCCAGTAACCCCGAACGGGGGGTGTGGATTCGAGAGTGTCGGTAGTGGGGATGAAAGTGTGGAGAACGGCCCCCAGCCGGGGAAAAACCGCCCGGTCCTGTGCACAACGTGTGCGGCTCCCTGTGGAGAACTCGGTTTGAGAACTACAAGCGTGTAACACCACATCTAGTTCCAGAACCGGACCCTCGTCGCTACATGTAGCCTGGTGGGTGTTCCCGACGAAATATCGCCGGGGTCTGTTCCGAGGGCCAGTCGCTTCAGCCGGTCAACCTGATTTCGAGCGGCCCTCACACCTCACATTGGAGAACTACGCCATGAACCCCATCGACCCCGCGGCGTCGCGAGACCCCGCTCAGAACGTCGGCGGATTCGCAACCATGCGTCTGCTGACTGGCCTTCTGCGAGAAGTCCGACTGCTCATCCCGATGCTCGCGGCCGCGATAGTGACCCTCTGGGAGCACTTCGGGCACTAGCTCGATCCGCCCTCGCTGGCCGTCTCCTCATCGAGGAGACGGCCAGCTGTGTCGGTGGCCGCTCGTAGCGTCTGCCGGCATGGGAGTTCGAGGGTCAGGCGAGGCGGCGGCGAAGGCCCTCCGCCGGCCGATTCCGACGCACCCGTTTGCGGTGCCGCCGACTCCTGGCACATTCGGTGTCTGGCAGGTCCGCCGGGTCCGCTCTGCACCCGTCGGGTACGTGCTCTCGCGACACGACCTCGGCAGCATCGTCTACCACTGCTACGCGCACGGCCGAGATGACGCCGGCGGCCGGCCCTGGCTCCGCCGGGCCGACAGCCTCAACAGCGCCGTGGCGTGGATGATCCAGCACGAAGGGGAGCTGTCGGCCCTAACCAGGCGCCTGCATCCCGAGCCCGACGAGTGGCCCTCATGACGACGGGGAGCGCCGAGACATGAGCTGGTTCGTCAGGCACCGCCCCGAGGGCGACACAAGCGCCAAGGCCGTGGCCGTAGAGGTCACCGCGCCGACGCCGGCCGACGCGATCGACCAGGTACGCGCCACGCTCCTAGAAGGTCACATCGTGACCGCTGTCGCCCCGTACTAGCGCGAATCGACCGCCCCAGAGGCGTGGGTAACTTGTCGCGCCCCCGGCACCTGTCCACGGTCGCCGGCAGCCGGCACGACCACCCCAAGTCGCTGCGCTCCAGGTCGCTGCGCTCCCCAGGGAAGCCGCTCCGCGGCCCTCTTCCCTGAGCCCTTCGGGCTTTTCGGCCGTGGCGCTTGCGCAGGATACGGGTCGGGGTTCCGGCGTCAAGCCGTCGTCCGGATTGGCGAAAAAACTGGCTCCCCCGCTGCGCTCCTCCGCAACTTTTTCGGCCAATCCCTCCTTGGGGCGTGACCCCGGAACCCACTCCCCAGGCGGTGATGAATCACCGCCACGGCAAAAAAACGTGGGGGAGAGAGGAACACAGAACATGAGCCAGCAGATCACCACCGTCACGACGTTGGTCCCCGTGGTCACCGAGGAGGCGCTTAACCGCCAGCTGCGGAAGCTGGGGGAGCGCGACAGCGACCTCGCCCAGTACGCAAGCAACGGTTGGGCCCTCGTCCACACCCACGCGATCGCAGGCGTCGACTACACGACCTTCGTCGACACCCTCACCCGCAGCGAGTGACAGGACGGGAGTGACCTATTCGAACTAGGTCCCTCCCGCTCCCTCATCATCTCGGATCGACCGCAGGAGCAGAACCCCATGACCACCGCCCCCACCACGCTCTACGTCACCAACGCCTGCCGGTTCTGTGGCGCCGCCAGCACCGTCGAGCTCACCGCGGCCGAGGTCGCCGCGTGGCTCACCGGCGCCCCGATCCAGGACGCCATGCCCGACCGCCCCGCCCCGAGCCGCGAGCTCGTACGCAACGGCACCCACCCCGAGTGCTGGACGGCCATGTTCGGCTCGGCCGAGTGACAATGACCCAAGGGGGAACCGCCATGATCACCGTCTACAGCAAGCCCAGCTGCGTGCAGTGCACCGCCACCTACCGCAGCCTCGACGCCCGTGGCCTCGAATACCGGGTCGTCGACGTCACCACCAACGACAACGCGCTCGAGTACGTGAAAGGCGAGCTCGGCTACCTCGGCGCTCCCGTGGTCTTCGTCTCGGAGCATGACCACTGGACCGGGTTCCGCCCTGACCACATCGACCGCGTCGCCCGAGGCGGCGCCACCGACAACGAAGGAGTCACCCCATGAGCGACACCACCAACCCCCAGCCCGCAGCCGAGAGCGCCGGACCCGTTCGCGATGAGCACGGGCGGTTCATCTACGACGCCACCTACGACCCCGCGGACGGCGACAAGTACGACGACGACACCCACCTGCAGGGCCTAGGCAACAACGACTAGCCAGGGGGTCCGATGGATTACGACACCTGGGCCGAGGAGGAGGTGCCCCCGCCCCTCACTGACGACGACGCACCCGCACCTCTCGATGAGCCCGAGGAAGAGGTCTATCCCTGGGAGCTGACCGACGTCGAACGCCGCATCTACGAAGCAGGCTTCATGGCCGGCTACGCCTCCCGCGACGCCGAAGTCGCCCAGCTCAACCACGAAGCCGACCGCCTCTACGACAAAGCCTTCAACCAGTCCGGACGCAGCCGCCGGCAGACGTAGGCCTGGAAAACCACCCCCGCGGGCAACGCGCTTGCCATAGCTGTCCACAAGTAATCCGGGGTGGGATTTACGGTGATTTCGACTAGGCTGCCGGTGTGAGTCTTCTAACCCCCGGTCTCCCGGCCTACGAAACGGCGATGCGCTCCAGCACCGCGGAACTGGTGACGGCGCTGCGCGAACTTCTCGGGGCGAAGCTCGTGGCCTATGTCGGATCCGTGGGGGAGACCCGGGCTGTTCGGCAGTGGGCGGAAGGGCAACGGCACCCCTCGGCGGCTGTGGAGCGCCGGCTTCGCCTGACGTTCCAGGTCGCCGGTCTTCTCGCCGAGCGAGACGATGCCCGGGTCATTCAGTCCTGGTTCCAGGGGATGAACCCGCAGCTGGAGGATGACTCCCCAGCAAGGATGCTCCGCGACGAGGACCTCGACACCGCTGGACCTCGCGTCCTGGCTGCAGCCCGGTCCTTTGCCGCCGTCGGCTAGTGGACTCCCATCCGAGCCTGTCGACACTTCCTGCGCCGGCGGTGCTGTGGCGGGTCGGCTACGCCCCCACCCCCTGGAACTGGACTGACTGGGCGTACGCCGACCACGGCCGCTTCACCGGCCGCTGGGATTCCCCCGACGGCTCCTACCGAACCTTGTACGCCGGCACCACCTTGCGGGCATGCCTCGTCGAGGTCCTCGCACCCTTCCGGCCATCGCCCGCGGTTGCGGCGGGCCTCGACGCCATCGAGGAGGACGAAGCCGACCGGGCGCTGCACCCCACGGCCGAGGCTGGCCTCATCTCGGAAAGCTGGTTCTCTCGGCGACGCGTCGCCACGGCCACGGCCGACGGCATATTCTGCGACGTCCTGGCCTCGCACAGCATCGCCGCCCTCTGGCCGAGCTTCCACGTCCTCAGCCGCGACCAGTTCCACCTGCCCGACTTCGACGCCTCAACGCTGATGATGAGCGCGCCCCGGCAGCTCACCCAGCAGGTCGGACGCCACATCTACAGCCATACCCCGACCCTCGACGGGATCCGCTTTTTGTCCCGACACGGCGTCGACTACGAACTTTGGGCACTGTTCGAACGCTCCGGAGACGGCGAAACGAGCGGCCGGCTCCGTGACCTCACGGACGACCCTGTCAAGGCGTACGGGGACGACGTCGACGCCATTTGCGAGCTCTTCGGCCTCCACCGCGACTAACTCCATCGCTGTGCCCGAGGGCCGGCGCCGCGGTTTCTGGTCTGGCCGTGGCCAGACATATGGTCGGTTATCGGCGAACCAGGGCCGGTGTCGGCCAGCGAGTTCGTAGGTAAACAGAAGGTCGACCACCAAGATGCACTTAGAGAGAGGCTTCACCCACGTTGGACAACGCTCTGACGGCGGACACAGTGATTGGAAGGGGCCCGCGTGGACTGGTCTTTGGTGCTCGACAAGCTAGTCGACGTCGTCGTAGGAATTGGCACAACGGTTCTGGGCATTTTGATCGTCTACGCCATTGCTCGACCTCGAGTTGAGTTTGCTCAATCTGTGCAGCTCGAACGTCGTCCTGGGTTTGACCGGTATGGGCTTCTAATTCGGGGCACCGGAATTGTCAGAATTATGACAATGCGCGCCGAAGTATTTCTGCAGGTGCCCGGCCGGCGTCACACCAGCGTTCCCATCCCGCTGTCCCGCGACACTTGGACCAATGTGCGCCGCAATCGGCGCCGCTGGCGCGCGGCCCCGCGGCTCCTGCTGAATGAAGTGGACTGGGCGCGACACCTGCCAGGTCGAGTCTTACCTCCGGGCAGCATGGGCCAACTCGAGACCGTCATGGAAAACATGAACGCCAAGCTATTCGTCCGTATAACAGCGACATCAAACATCTTCTCGGTCACGACCGTTCGAACTCGGCGATACTCATTCGTCGAGGTGCGCGAAGCCGTCGAGCTGGAGCCGAGCGAATAAACGATGCGTCGGAGGCCTTTTAAGAAGGCGGGATCCCGGCATCCGACCCAATCATGCGATCGACCACATCCCTGTGGTCAAGGCCTAAGCCCTTGATGGGCAGGTTAGCCGTCAATGCCCGTTGCCAGCTCGTCGGCTACAGCAACTAGTGCGTCCCAGTCGTACGCGTCAGTATCTCGTGGCCGGAGAAAGTTCACGCGAATGCGCAAGGGCTCCTCCGTCCCGACGAACAGCGCATTCCCGGATGCCCTGGCGAGCTCGCCCTGGATATCAAGCAGTGCGCCCGGTCCCTCGAGGTCATGGGCTTTGAGCTGCTTGGTGACCGTCTTCAGCGACTTGGCTAGGGTTTTCTGGGTTGTCGCGTCGAGGTTGTGGGTGCCCCACTCTCGAGCCAGGGTGTGCAGACCGGCAAGGAACTGCGCCGCTTCTGCGTAGACCACATCGTCCCGGGCTGAAACCCGGGTGTACCGGTTCGCCTCAATCTCCACCAGGCCGTAGGTGTGCAACTGCGCGATCGCTTCCCGGACGGGAGTGCGAGACACGCCCAACCACTTCACGAGCTCTTCGTCGTTCAGGCGCTCACCGGGCTCGAGAGTGCCATCGACGATCGCAGCGAGCATCTTCTCGAAGACAATGTCGCGGAGGAGGCGACGAGGACCCGTCTCGGGGGGCGCGGTAGGAATCGGCATAGCCACAGTCTGCCACATTCAGCGTCTGGTATACCAGTCTGCGAACCATTCGCGATTCGGAATCTAAGTGACCTTTCTGGCTTACGCCTTGAAAGTTCGGTTCTCGTCGCCGCGAGAGGGAGCTTGTGCCCTCACGCCGGGTTCGGTGTGGGCAGGCTCTGAGTGTTGGGAGTTCCGGTCGCTATGGCTACTCGATCATCGCCGTGCTATTCGCTCTCTGAGCGGATGGTCTCGGGGTGGCTTGGGTGGGTGAAAAAGTGAACCGATTGCTCTGTGTGGATAGGTGACCTTGATGCGCATCGTCTCAAGGCCATACGTTTCGCCTCGGGGTACCACTGCCATCGATTACACGATGCCTTCTGCAGGACTGCCCTTCCCGGCGCCGTTCACGAACCCGTGGCGTTGCGCCTCTTTGCTGCGCTGATCAAAGGAGACCCGCAGTGCCATCTGCTGTCTTGCCCGTCCGTTCGTCTCGATCCTCATTCGGAGTGCGTGTCGCTCTCGTCGGACTCACGTCCCTTGCGCTGGTGGGGGGTGTCGCCCAAACAGCCCATGCCGCCCTGCCTACCGGACCAGGGACAACTGGCCTCACTGGTGCGCGCCCCTCGGCAACTTCTCTGCAGTTCCCCATCAGCGACCAGGTGCAAGCGTCCGTTGACGTCGCCACGGGCAACCTGCTGGTAAACACGGTCGGACTAAGCCTCCCCGGGGTCAACTCCACCATCCCGATCGGAGTGGCC
Source organism: Frigoribacterium sp. CFBP 8754 (assembly GCF_014841815.1). Classification (NCBI taxonomy): domain Bacteria; kingdom Bacillati; phylum Actinomycetota; class Actinomycetes; order Micrococcales; family Microbacteriaceae; genus Frigoribacterium; species Frigoribacterium sp. CFBP 8754. Next base: position 21,724 of record NZ_JACYUO010000009.1, on the reverse strand, counting down.
TACAACTCACTGGGATCGCAGACCGGCGCTACGACGTCTTCGTCGGCGACTAACTGGACGTGGGGCTTTGCCTCAGCAGGCAGCCTCTCCCTCGTCGGAGCCAACGTCGTCTACACCGGTGCAGATGGAGTGACGTGGACGTTCACTCCCGTCTCCGGTTCGGCCACCGCGTTCACGTCACCCGCCGGGTTCAAGCAGGATCTTGCCAAGACCACGACCGGTTCCTACACCTTGACCGACCGGGAGTCCCGTCAGGTTGTGTCCTTCGACGTCGACGGCAAGGCAACATCGGTCGCCGACCGCAACGGCAACGCCACGCAAATCACGTACAGTGCAAACGGGCAGCCCGCGTCGGTCATCTCCACCGCGGGACCGACCCCGGCCCGCACTGCAGCTCTGGCGTACAACCCGAGCACCCTGGTCTTCACCGTGTCCCAGACCGGCGACTCGTACAACACCAGGACGGTGAAGTACCAGAAGGACTCCGCGTCGAACCTAGTCTCGATCGTCGACGCTGCCGGGAACACGACCTCCCTGACGTACAAGGGCACGGACCTCACCAGCATCACATCGGTGACCGGCGCCAAGACGACCTTCACGTACGACGGCACCAGTCACAAGGTCACGAAGATCGACCAGGAAAACACCACGGCAGGGTCCCCGGGAACGTCGACAACCCGTCTGGCGTACGCGTCGACGACTCAGACTCTCGTGGCGGGTGCGAACACCGACACCGCTGCAGCGGTGTCGGCCGTGCCGCGGACGACCTACACGATCAACCCCACACAGAAGCTCGTCACCAAGGCCGTCGACGCCGCCGGCCGAGAGCGCTCCTCCACCTTCACCGGCAACGCCGACGTCGAAAGCTCCACCACGGGCCAGGCGGGCGCTGCAACTTCCGGTACCACGACCGGCACCTACGGGGCCAACGGCGGGAACAGCCTGACCAAGGCCACCAGCCCCGGTGGTGCGTCCTCGAGCACAACCTACGGGTCGACCCCGGCCACCGCGTACCTCCCCGCCTCCTCGACGGATGATGCGGGCAACAAGAGCGTCAAGACCTTCAACGGGGCCGGCAACGCTCTTAGCAACGCCGACGCCTCTGGCGCCACGGCGACGCTGACCTACAACACCGACGGCACCGTCGCGACCGCCACCGCACCCGGCAACGGCGCCAACAAGACGACCTACACCTACAACGCGAACAAGCAGCTGACGGGCATGACCCCCGTCACCGGCAGCAGCCTGGGCGCGAAGGCGTTCACCTACGACACCTACGGACGTCTCGCCTCGCAGACCGACGGCCGGGGCAACACCTCTTACAACGGCTACGACAAGCTCGACCGGGTCGTCGAGATCCGCAATACCGACGACGCCCTTCGGGTCAACAACATCTACGACAAGGCTGGCCGCCTCACGGCCAGCCGAAGCGCCTCGGGCACGATCGACAACACCTATGACCAGCTCGGCCGCCAGCTCACCACGAAGAACAGCGCCGATGGCGTGACCGTGAGCTACACGTACGACAAGGCAGGCAATCAGCTCACCCAGACCGACTCCTTCGGCACCTACACGAACGCCTTTGACGCCTCGAACGTCCTGACGTCGACGACCTACCCCAAGGGCGACAAGACCGCTCAGATCCAGTACGAGACCGACGCCAACGGACGTCGCACAGGCACCTGGCTGCAGTCCAACGCCGCCCACACCGTGTGGGCCGGCAAGGAAGCGACCACCTACGACGCCTCGGGACGGGTCGCGACGCTGAAGGCCTGGACCGGCTCGGGCGACGCCAGCAACACGGCCGTGTTCGACACGACCTACTGCTACAACGCCAGCAGCCCCGCCCCCACCTGCGGCACCGCCGTCACGGGTGACCGGGCCAAGCTGCAGTGGTCGAAGGACAACATCACCGGGCAGACCACCAGCTACACCTACGACTCCGCCGGTCGTGTCACCAAAGTCGCTCAAGCCGGGGGCACCGGTGCGAACACGTCCACGTACACGTACGACGCTCGGGGCAACCGTCTGACCGCCGTGACCACGGGAGCCGCCCCGTCGTCGCAGACTCTCACCTACAACGCCGCCAACCAGATCACGACGGCCGGGTACAGCTACGACGGTGCCGGCAACATGACGGCAAACCCGACGACGGCGTTCACCTACAACGCTGCTCAGCAGATGACGAAGGCCGTCAAGGGCAGTGTCACCAGCACCTACACCTACGCCGGTATCGAGCAGAAGGCCGTTCTTTCGCAGAGTGTGTCGAGCGGGGTTAGCTACAAGACCACGTACGGCAAGGCCGATCAGAACGGCAACCCCACGATCGCGACGTACACGGGCAACACCTCAAGCTCCCACGTGTACTCCGACCCCATCACCGGTCAGGCCCTCATGCTGACCACGTCGTCCGACATTGCGACGCTCTACATCTGGGACGGCATCGGCAACCCCGTCGGCCTACTGACCGACTTCTCCACCAACGCGTTCTCCTACACCTACGACCCCTACGGCACCCGCACTCTTGCCGCTGGCGGCACGGGAAACGGCGCCGGTCAGAACCCCTACTCGTTCAAGTCCGGCATTCAGGACCGCGCCAGCGGGCTCGTGAAGTTCGGGCTCCGTTGGTATGACGCCACCTCCGGGACGTGGACCCAGCAGGACACCCTCGACGCGCCGCTCGACCCGAGCAACGCGAACCGCTACGGGTACGCGGCGGGGGACCCCGTCAACTTTGCTGACTTCACCGGCGCCGCCGTCGACTTCGGGAAAGCGTCCCGCAGTGGTCTCATCGGTGCTGGAGTAGGAGCTGCCACAGGCTGCATTGGAGGGCTAGCCGCCGGCGGGGTCGGCTGCGCCCCCGGCGCCCTCGGAGGCGCCGTCGCAGGCCTCGTCGGTGGGTTCGCTACCTCAGTCGCCGAACAAGCATTCAACTAAGGAGCTGCACCCATGGAAATCTTGCTCGTGATCGCCGTCGCGGCTGTCGCCGGACTCATCGCTGGATACGTCATCGTCAAAAGGCGTCAACGCTGATCGTTTAGACGGACACGGCGCCTCAACGGAAATGGCACCCCTGCCACAGGGGTGCCATTTCGTTTTCCCCGAAGCTGCTCCCGGCAGGTACAGGCTCCCGTAGTGCGACAGCGGGGGTGTGCTGCTTTGTTCTGGGCGAGCCAACCTACTAGGCCTTCTGTGACTGCGGGGATCTTGCCACGTGGAAAAATTCGCGTGGCGCGCCCAGGAGGCCCAGTTGGGTTAAGTCCACTGGGTCGTCAAAAACGATCGTTTCTGAGCAGATCCGGGACGTGCACGCCGTTGCCGCGTTTCGGGGCGCGCCGACCTGCTCGAAACTCATGACCGAAATCAAAACCACCGAAACCGGCCACTAGGCCTTTTTGACGCGTTTTGGTAGACTCAGTAGACGAACTTGGGGGTCTCATGACTGCAGCTGGTGTGAACGTGTCCGAGCTCTACCCCGACCTCTTCGACGGCGTCGACGAGGTCGTCCGTCGTCGCGTGGTCAGCAACTTCGGAAGCGACGCCCACGAGGGGTGGGAGCCGAACCGGCCCGACGTCGAGCTGATGGTTGGCTACGCCACCGGCCGGATCTCAAAGGCCGAGTACATGCGTGCCGCGTTCGCCGAGGTCGAGGACTCTCGCCAGCACGTCCGCGCCGCCGGCTAGTGGCAGGCGAGTCCTTCGACGAGTCATTCCCCGACTTTGAAAGCACCCTCTATCCGGCGACCCAGCCGCCATCCCGGCGGGTCATGCGCAACACCGAGAACATTCGCGATGCCGGGCAGCTGCAGCGGCTCGAGTACAAGCTCGCCGGCTTCGTCCGCGAAGAAATCGCCGCCGGACGCGTCCCGATCGAGCGGACCTTCGACCTCGAGCACGCGAAGCAGATAAACAAGGAGCTCTTCGAGCACCTCTACCCGAACTGGGCCGGCAAGGTCCGGCCGTTCGGGATGACCAAGGCCGACCACTCATTCGCTGACCCGAAGCAGATCCCGCATTACTTCTCCGAGGCGCACAAGACCATCCAGGCTGTGAAGTGGGCTGAGGTTTCTCGGGACGCTTTCGCGGTGAACATGGCGATCGTCTACGCGAACATCAACCAGGCTCATCCCTTCCGTGAGGGCAACGGGCGCACGGGGAAGATGTTCCTCGAGCACGTCGCCGAGCAGTCGCCGTTCGAGTTGGACTACTCCGCTGTCTCCGCAGAGGTCTGGAACCAGCGCTCGCACTTCTCCGGTCCCGACCGCGGGTATCTCGCGGTGCATCCTGAAGAGCTCGTCCACGTGTTCAAGGCGATCACGGTCGACCGGCGCCCGGCCGAGCCGAGCCTGAGTCCCGAGCTGCAGAAGCTCGCGGACCTCTACAAGACCCACTACTCAAACCCGCCACGGCGGGGGAGTGGTGCCGGCACCGGTGCTGCTCAGCTCTCCGACTACCGCCCGGGGCGAGGCGCCATGGGGCCGGGTCAGCAGAACGGGTACGAGAGGTAGGCATGGCTGTCATTGGCTACACACGCGTGTCCACGCAGGACCAGAACCTGCACTCCCAGATCGACTCTCTGCGCACAGCTGGAGCCGAGCGGATCTTCAGCGACAAGCTCACCGGAAAGAACGCGGCTCGTCCAGGTCTCAAGGAATGCCTGCAGTACCTCCGGAATGGCGACGTCTTGCTGGTGTATTCCACGGACCGTCTCGGCCGGTCGATGACTGATGTCGTCACGATCGTGGGCGAGCTCGCCGACAGGGGAGTGGAGTTCCGGTCCCTTACAGAGCCGTTCGACACCACGACCGCCGGCGGGGAGCTGTTCTTCCACATCTGTGCCGCCTTCGCGCAGATGAATGGCCGCATCATCTCCGACCGCACCCGCGCCGGCCTCGCCGCTGCGGCCGCACGGGGGCGCCGCGGTGGGCGGCCGACTGTGATGACGCCAGAGCGAATCGCGGTGGCGCGTCAGATGCGTGCGGACGGAGCGACGTGGGACACGATCGCTGCGACCCTGCAGGTCGGGGCATCCTCGATCCGTCGCGCCTTGGACAAGGCGCCCGCAGCTCCGGTGGCTCAGTCGAGCTAGTGTGCTTCGGCCGCGGGGGCCAGGGCGTCTACCGCCAGGTGACGTTGTGCCGGCGACCCCGCCAGCACGAGCAGTTGCGGTGATCGAATGCGGCGACGTAGAGCCGGTCGGCCTCGTGGTTCAGCTGGTCGACTTCGAGCTGACGCGCCGCGAAGCCGGTGTGGAAGCCGAGTTCGTAGATGACGCGTTCGCGCTCGCTCAGCTCCCACACCTGGACGGTGAAGATCGGGTCGCGGTTCAGCGAGTACGCGATCGGCTCCGGGGCTGTCGCCGCCGTGTGGGCGAGATTCATCACGACACCTGGGATGACTTCCACGCCGCGACCTCGGCAAGTGAGTACCGCACGACTCGACTCGTCAGCGCGAACGCTGCCGGCCCGTTGCCGGCGACACGCATCGAGTCGAGCTCGGGCACGCTGACACCGATCGACCGTGCGGCCTGTGCTGGCGTCAGGAGTCCCGCGAACACCTTTTGAGGACGCGGTGCCTCGAGCATCAGCGTCGGCTTCGTGGACGTGCTCACGGGTCCAGCCTCTTGGCGAGAACGGCAAGCTTGTCGGGACGGAAGTCTGTCCAGTGATTGTCGCTGGTTTCGATCACCGGCGTGTGCTGGTAGCCCAGCTCGCGCACGTGCTGCAACCCTTCCGGGGATGTCGTCACGTCCACGTAGACGTAGTCGATGCCGGCACGCTCAAGCGCCGCCTTGACGGCCACGCACGGACCACAACCCGGCTTCCCGTACATAAGTACTGTGTGCTTTCCCATCAGGTCCACTCCCTCTCGTTCTTTTGCCGTGAAGGCGACTTGTCGCCGCTAGGACGTGGAGGTGGAGTGCAACCCTCTGTGGCGGGGTGGGGAAGAAGTTCGGGGCGAAATAAGGGAGCGCAGCGACCGCGTCTCGAACTTGTTCCCCGCGCCGGCGGCTTGCCGCTTGCACGGAGCCGGAGCGTCCGTACGCTGCCGAAGGCTTCACGGCAAAAGAACGATCTTCGGCCGGCTACGCCGGCTCCTTTCTGCCGCTTGCGGCTCCCGCGCAGCGGTGCACTGGCTGTGGGCCCGTGTGCTCCCGGGCAGACGCAGGAAGGCCCCGCGGAGTTGCACTCGACGGGGCCTTCCTCTGTGATTAAAGTCGGCGACTCATCCCTGTTCGGTTACCCCTCGGGAGTCGTCATCGTTCGTCGCTGACGGCGCTTGGGTGCCGTGGGACTGGGTGCACGTGCACCTGTTTGGCGGAGGTCCTTATCGGACCAGCCGGCCTTGAGAGCGGCGTCCCACGCGCGTGTGTGACGCTCACGGGCTTCGGCTGCAGCTCGCTCGCTCGCGTCCGCTTCGTTCGCCGCTTGCGCCAGGTCGCGCACAGCGTTGACGCGCTCGTTCACGTTCGCTTCGAGGAGACGGCGTGCCGCCTCCGCAGCCTGATCCGGGTTCACAGTCGCATCGCTCATGTGAACCAGCGTACTGGGGCACGGCGTCTCGAGACTCGCCTCTCGTCCTGCACCGTTCCGACGCATGCCCACGTCCCCGGTGGCTCCGTTGGGGCAGTTCCCTGCGGAGCAAGCTATAGGTTTAGGTGCCCTAAACCGCTTGGCCTCTGGACGCGGCGCGTCCTCGGCGGCATACTTGTCGTATGAAGCCCCGGAGATCCGGGGTCGCTGCGCTGGGCTGGGGGTTGGTCATGTCGGTACCGAACGAAGGTCAATTGTTCGGCCGTCAGCGCCGCGCGAACGCGGAAGGCGGTCCCCGTCAGAAGCGCTACACCGTGAAGGTGACGGGTGAAGAGGACGTGCAGCTCACCGCCCGCGCTGTCGCTCGGAGCGTGACCGTCCCGCGCCTCATGGTCGAGACCGCGATGAGTGCGCACATCGAGACAGACACCGATCGCAAGGCTGCGATCGCTGAACTGTTCGCTGTGCGCCGGCTCCTGGCCAACGTTGCGAACAACGTCAACCAGATCGCTCGGTTCGCGAACGAGGAGAAGCAGTTCCCCGCCGACGCGCAGGCGGTCGTCGAGGAGTACCGCGCGCTTGTCCCGCGGATCAGCGCCGCCATCGAGGAGCTGTCTGGCTCATGATGCCGAACATCACCCGCGGTGGCCGCATGGGCGGCCTGATGGTCTACCTTGCCGGCGAGGGACGCACCAACGAGCACGAGGACCAGCACCTCGTCGCAGGCGACCCGGCCATCATGACGATGTACGGCGACGACGTCCTCGACAAGACAACCGCCCTCGCGATCGCCCGCGACCTCGACGAGCCGCACCGCGTCTACGGGACCGAGGTCACGCAGCTCAAGACCATCACCGACCCCGAGACCGGTGACGTGCACAAGGAGCGCATCGACGCCCACGTGTGGCACTGCTCCCTCTCGCTCGCGGCCGAAGAAGGACAGCTGTCCGACGAGAAGTGGAACGCCATCGCCACCGACTTTGTTGACGCGATGGAGTTCACCGAGACGACCTCCGGGCGGTCTCCGGCACGGTGGGTTGCCGTCCGTCACGGGCTGTCGAAGAACGGCAACGACCACGTCCACATCGCGGTGTCTCTCGTCCGCGAGGACGGGACGAAGGTCAACGTGCACCGCGACCGTCAGCGGTCGCAGGATGCTGCCCGCGAGCTCGAGGTGAAGTACGGACTGCAGCTCACGACGTCACGGCTGTCCGCTTCGGCCGAGCGGGGCGAGAAGCCTGCAGAGCGTCAGATCGCCGAGCGCTCCGGCGCGTCGGAGGTGAAGGCGCACCGCCTCGAGCGGGGTGTCCGTGCAGCCGCGGGGGCTGCACAGACCGAGGGGGAGTTCGTTCGCCGTCTGCACCAGATGGGCATCGTCGCCAAGCCCCGCTTCGCCGCCGGCCGTGACGACGTTGTAGCCGGGTACTCCGTCGCGATCCGCCCCGAGAAGGGCGAGCCGATCGTGTGGCACGGCGGGGGCCGGCTTGCTCGTGACCTCACGCTTCAGCGCCTCCGCGAGGGATGGATCGACAGCCCCGAGGCAACGTCCGAAGGCGCCGCAGAGTGGCGGGCCACGTGGCGCAACCCCATCCGGTACAAGCCTGTCAGCCCCGGTATCGAGATGCGGGAGCCGACACCGGAGATGTGGCAGGACTACACCGCCGACGTCGGTCGCCTCCGCAAGCAGCTGAGCGACGTTCCTCGCGAGGACCGCGCCACATGGGCCATCGTCGCCAAGGAGACCAGTGCGGCATTTGCTGCGTGGTCCGAGCGTGTCGAGGAGATCCCTGGACCGCTCGCGGATGCGTCGCGTGTGCTTGCTCGCAGCGCTCAGCTCCGCAAGCACCAGGTGAAGCCCAAGCCCGCCGGTATGGCCTCCGCCTCGGGCGCCGCGATGCTGCTGCTCATGGCGACCAACGGCGGGAAGGGAACGATGGCCGAGGCCATCCTGTTCCGCCAGCTCGTCGCCACAACGCGCGCCCTCTACGAGTCGCACACGGCAATCCAGGACGCCCGCCAGGCGACACAGATCGCCGACGCGGTCGGCGCGAAGCTCGACAGCGTGCGTGCACGACTGCCCGAGATCCCGAAGGCACCAAAGCAGGCTCCCGAGCGTGCAGCAACGTCGACGGCCACGCTCGACCCGGCCGCGGACACTGCCCGTCGAGTCATCGAGGCGCAGAACGGCGCAGCCGCCGGACGCCCCTCGAACCCGCTGCCGAACCGGATTGAACCGGCCAAGCCGGTGACACCAACCGTCCACCCCGAGCGCGACGACCGAGACCGATAGAAACCGTGAAAGATAGGGGAACACGATGACTGATGTGGGGAACGTGAACAGCAACGAAGTCGAGCTCGAGCTCGACGGCGTGATGCGAACTTTGATCGCGGCCGCCGGCCGCATGGGCGAGAACATGGCCCGGATGCGCGAGGAGCAGGCTCGACGAGCCGAAGCGGTCAGCGCGCAGCGCGCACGCGAGACCACCGCGCAGTTCGACCAGGAGCGCACGATGGCGCGCGCTCTCGTGCAGCCGACACGGGAACCGGCATGGTGGGACCGCGCCCGTCCCGAGTACGTCGCGCACCTCTACGAGACGACCGCGGCATGGAAGGACCACGACCCCACGCTCGCCCAGGCGCACGCGCACATGGGAACTGTGTTCCGAGAGCGTTACGGCATCGACGTCGACAACATCGGCGCCGATCCCCGCCGTGTCGCCCAGGTGATCAACGACCGCGCGGCCGAGGCCGACGGGGTCCACGCCGAGGGCTCGACCGAGCAGGAGCGCCGTGAGGCAGACCAGCTGCTAGGCGCCGCCGATCAGCACGACCGCAACGCCGAGACCGCACGCGGCGAGGCGGCGGCGGAGCGGAGCGTCGGCGACGAAGCCCCGAAGCTCGACGACCAGGAGCCCTACGCCACGGTGAACCTCACCGCGGCCGAGGCAGGCACCCTCCGCGAAGCCCTCAAGCAGGCGCAAGACCGCCACGACCGGGCGGCCGACCCGCTGCACTACGGGCCCGAGTACGAGGACGAAGAGACCCAGGACCTCATCACTGCCGCGCAGGAGCAGAGCGGCATCGCCGGTCGTGCTGGCGACAAGGTCGACCAGGCCATGACTGAGCACGTCCCGGCCGCCGAGCCACTCGCGATCAGCTCAAAGACTGGCCGCCCCGTCGGGGTCGGTCCGAACGGTGAAATCGGCGCCGGCTACGTCGAGGAGTACACCGAGGCCAACGACCGCGACGCGATCGTCCCAGTGACCCTCACCGAGGCCGAGGCCAGCACCGTCCGCGACGCCCTCGACCGCCACGAGCGCGCCACCCAGGGGAGCATCGATCGCCTCGAGGACCGAGCAGAGGGTGAAGCTCCAGACGTCGAACACCTTCGTATTTCGGAGGCGAAGATCGACCGCAGCACGCGGGTCGGTCAGAAGCTCGAGAAGGCCACCGAGCAGCGCGCTGCCGGCACCGAGGACCGCGACGCGGGCCTCAGCGCCTGGAACAGCAACGACCGCCGCGACAGCCACGCGTCCGAGATGGCGGCGCAGAACGTCGCCCCGGACGCCGTGCAGGCCCAGTACGGTGCTGACATGTCCAACGCCAAGCACCCCCGCTCGGCCGTCGCCTTCAGCCGCGGAGCCGCCAAGGCCCGCAAGGCGGCCACGCACTCGATGGGTGTTCAGCGCGAGCGTGGGGAGCGCGGTCGATGAAGCCACCGAAGAGGTCCCTGTCAGACGAAGACGCAGTCGCCAACTGGGGCGCCGTGCAGCGGAACTCTCCGATGTGGCTCTACCGCAACGGTGAACTGCACTTGAACGAGCCCGTGCTCGTCGTGACCGCGAACGAGGACTACCTCGAGTACGGCGACCCTGAGGAACTGAGGCTGAAACGAACCAAGCCAGTGCGCATCTGGGCCGATGGAGACAAGCCCACGGAGGGCTGGCAGATCAGGCGGCTGTGATGATCCTTGTCTCCGTGACCCTCCCAGCAGCTGCCACCCTGGCTACCGTTGGTCCGTCGACGCCCGTGGCATCAAGTGCCCAGGCGACCGCCACGCTCATCGCTGCAATCGTCGCCGGCCTCGGCGCACTCCTTGCTGCAGGCGTCGGCCTGATCAACGCCTCGCGAAACCTGGCCCAGGTGCGCAGGGAGCAGTGGTGGCAGCAATTCCAGTGGGGTATCGAGAAGGCCCTCAGCCGCGACGGCGATGAATCCGACGTCGGAGTCGCCGTCTTGAACAAACTCGTTCAGCGAAAAGAGGCTCGCGAAGAAGATAATGAGATCGCGCTCGTAGTTGCGGACCTTGTCACGGACCGTGCGAGCCGACAGCGTTGGTGGAGGAGGAACCCATGAGCGACCCATCGGATCACTCGGCCGAGCTCGCAGCGCAGCTGCGTGAGACCGCTCTGAAGAACCTCGGCCGATCCGGCACAAAGTACCGTTCCGCCATCTCGGGAAGGTTCATCGCGAGCACTTCAGCCGCGCGTCACCCACGCACGACAACTACTGAGACAGTCGGACAAGGAACATCGTCCGCAGCAATCTCCCGCAGCTCTACCTCAGGTCGTTTCCTCGGGAGGAACCGCAGGGGCTGAAGGCCGCACCACAGTCACGACGAGAGCCGCCCCACGGGGCGGCTCTCGCTGTAATGGCCCGCTCTGGTGAATGGTCCGGCGCTAACGGGACGAGAGGGGGCGGTCTCGGTGAACAACCCGGACCGCCCCTGCTTGCTTCTGCCCTCTAAGCAGCTGCTGGCGTCTCCTCTTCTAAGCCGCGTTCTTCATGGCCTTGGCATCGACGAAACGCCGGAACACCTCGAGCAGGTCAACGCCGGCTGCTTCAGCCCTGAGGGTGACAACTCTGTTGGTGACCCGGCCGCGAATCAGCGGCTCCTGCTTTCGCAGGTCGTCCTTGCGGGTAGTGAGTACCGAGCCGTCGTGGGTAACGACCGCTTGCTCATCCTGAGCGAAGGAAAGCACCTTCGTGTCGTAGAACCTACGGGCGGACATCAGCAGGGTCGACCGTGCCCATCCTGCAGGGATGAGCATCAGCGGCTTGCCATCGACCTCAGGCAGCACGACCTCTCGACGAGCCCACTGCTGCAACTCGGTGTCCCAGACCTGACGGACGAGAGTCATGGATGTGTGGCCGCCGGAAGTGAATTGCGGGTACTCATCGAGCATGCTTGCCGTGAAGTCAGCCAAAGCGCCGAACACGATGCGCGTCGTGACGTCAGAGGTGATGTCCCGGTCGATTCCCTTCACGAAAAGCGGCAGCTCTTCGAGGTGCTTGAGAACACCAACCCGCAGCAGGGCCACGAGGTCCGTCGTCAAGGCGTCCCACATCCATCGACCCACGTCGGCTGCACCGCCGTGGCCACGGAAGCCGTCGCCGGCCATCCCCAGCCGAGTCTCCCACGGCTCCTCGAAGTGCTGCAGAAGATCGAGGCCACGGCGACGGTCGCCAGAAGAGCTCGACATCGCGTCAAAGCTGACGCGGGTGAAGAAGGAGTCGAGGGCAGAGATGGCGTCCTGAGCGAACGGCTGCGGACCGGCCATGAGCCGAATGGCGTGAGGGTCAAGGAACCGCCGGTTGTCCTGGTGTACCTCGATGTCGAGGAACGGGACGGGTCCAGCAATACCGAAGTGTGTAGCGATGGAAGCCATGAAGGCTCCTTCCTGGTAGAAGGACCCTCGAAGAAGCGGAGCACATCGCTCCTCTGACTTCGCTACGCTGATGGTGTGACTGCTGTCACCACCTGCGACTCAAGGGTCCAGGTTCGGCCCCGATCCACTCCAATTGGATCGGGGCCGAAGTCTTTAATTAGTCGACATCGTCAGGCGTAATTTCGCCGATCGACGGTTCAAGGGGCTCTTTCGCGGCCCGATTGCCCCTCACGATCGCACTCGGGCCCTTCAGGTCGATGCAAAGCATGCCCGCGTCCATGTACGGCTCCCAGCGACGAGTCACGGTCGTGTCGATGTCGTAGTACTGCGTGAAAGCCGTAGCAGAGAGCACGACCTGTGCCCCCACGCGTTCGGATTGTGCTCGAATCGCGTAGGCGTGCGGCGAAGGATCAGATGGTCGAAGAGCAATCACCTGGGATTCCTTGTCAAAGAGAAGCTCGACAGTGGCAGCTTCTCCAATCAGCTTGTGAGCTGCCTTGCTGATGGAGAAAATTCCGCGCTTCTGGATCGTGATGCTCGGCGCCTTGGCCAGTGGCGCGTTGCGCTTGTCGAACAATTCGAATGGCATAGTGGCTCCTCTGTTCTCTCCCTGAATCGTAACTCAGAAGACCGACATTGTCAGTGCGTCCATCAATCGCGACCTCGTCGAAATCGAATCGTAACTCTGCAGGGACGGCTAGACCCTCCAATGCGCCGAATTTAATCCGACGTTCTGAACGCAGTTTCCTAAATGCCGCCGGAGGATCCTCTCAGAGCACCGAATCAGGAGCTCTCAGTGCGACCATCGGCCTTGCGCTTCCAGGCCTGAAATTGGACTTCAGATGGACTCACGAGATGGTGTCGAGCATGAATAACATCGCTGTATGTCGGGGTCTCGAAATCGCATAACTGCCATCACGCGCCGGAAGCTATTCGATTCCATCTCGCTGGCGGGAACAGGTTGGTCTGGCCGTCTTCAGGAGCCAGATTTTCTGGGAAGAATCTACGATCTGAGCAGTTTGCCGAGCATGGACAAGCGCTACGACGATGCGTACGGAGATATTTGGCAGCACCGCGTCAACAACTACGACTGGGAAGACGATTGGGTCTTTTCGGACAGCCGATTCAACCTCGCGCACGGCGATGACGCCGCCGTCCTTGCCTTCCTTGCCGAGATGTTGCACCCTCTCGTTCGATCCGATGAGTCAGAAGTGGGGACACTCCTGAGTGGATTCAACGAAGCACTAGCGAGGGACGGATATCAGTTGTATGCCTCGGACTGGATCAGTGGACATGCCATTTACGGGTGGCGACGACTCGACGCGTTCCATGGCTCGGCCCCGGAACTACGACTCACAGAAAGACCCCTTACAGACTCTGCAGTCCTGGGGGAGCACTTGAAACGGATTCGGACGACACTGGCTGAGGATCCTGCGGCTGCAATATCTTCCTGCAAGAACCTGCTTGAAAGCCTTTTCAAGATTATTTTGGACGGCAGCGAGAGGGCCTACGGGACGAGCGAAGATCTGCCTCGTCTGTATCGAAAGGTCGCTGACTTGCTGGCCTTGAATGCAGAGTCTGTTCCTACATCGGCTCGAGCAAGTCAGACATCTCAGCAGATTCTCCGAACGCTAGTGACGACGGTTTCTTCCCTCGCCGAGCTGCGCAACGAGCTAGGGATCGGCCACGGTCAGACGTCTCGTAGTGCAGCCCTCGCTCGTCACGCCCGCCTGGCTCTGAACGCCACCGTCACCGTCGCGGAGTTTGTCCTGGATACGTGGCAGGTACGGATTGAGTCTGGAGGACTCGAGAAAGCGCCGGCCTCCAAGTCCTAACCATCTGGACGCAAATGAGCCGACCCCGACCCGCTGACATAATCAATATTATCGGCTACGGCGTGGTCTCATCCGCGCCGACTTGTCCCGAGATCCGCGGGCTCAGATTGAAGGCCTTAGCCGAGGCGTAAGGGCCCAGGGCCAGGGCCCAGGGCGATGGGCGCCTGGGCCCCAAGCCGTAACTCACAGGGTGAGGGGCCAGGGATATCCGTGCCGGTCCGCCACCCATTTGAGTCGGAGAAACTCTGGCCGCTGATTCCACTTTTCCGGCAGCCCAACAGGCGCTAGGGATATGGCGCTGAGCTGCACGGCATCTGTCTGATTGTCCAGACCCAGTTGCCGCACAACGAGCGCTTGGTAGAGCGTGATGAGGCTAAGGAAGTCATGGTCCTTCGCTGCTGCCGATTTGGCCGCTTCTCGGTACAGGCGGAAGCCGTCAGGAATGTTGCCCGCCGCGAGGTGCGCGAGCCCGAGGGTTGCCTTCATAGTGCTATCGGCTTGTGAGTACGGCGTCAGGATACGAATCGCCTCCTGTCCCCGTCCGGCCATGGCGTACACGTAAGCAGCGTTGTTGACGAGAATCGGATCAGTTTCGTGGGACTCAATCACCGTCTCCGCAATTGGAAGCGCCTCGCTCCATCTCTCTGCTCCGATGCCGAGGGCAACCAGGGCGGAGGACACCGCCCGAGGGTTTGAGGGCTCGGCCGAAGCCCATCGTGCGGCCTCGTCCGCGGCTACATCGTTCTGGCCTTGAAGATGAGCAATTTGAAACGCCACGTACGCTTGGCGGGCAGGAGGCATCGTCGCCGTGCACCTTTCAAACGCGTCGATAAGCGCGGGGACGTGACTCCTCCGGTCTGACGCTTGCGCCAGATTTGAAACCACGATGTGGTGCTCGGGATAGCGCTCGGCTAGAGCGACGAGTTGCTCGATTGCAGTTGTGCGCCGGGCATGCCCAGTGACGACTCTGATGCGCAGCAAGTTGCTCTGTACCTCTGCAAAGTCGCCTGGGTTCTTCTCTGGGTCAATTCGCTTTGCAGCGGCCGCGAGAAGGGACTCGCCACGCTCGGTTTGCCCGATAAGCAGTGCCGCTCGAGCTTGCATCACCATGAGCTTCGGGGTCTCCTGCACCCCGGAGTTCAGGAGCCGATCTGCTTCCCGCAGAACCTCTGCTGGCTCACCACTCTCGAGTAGCAGCTGTAGATAATGCATGAAGATGTCTTGCCGAGCGGCGCTGGCACGTGTAGCCCGCAGCGCCATGGACAGAGCCTTGCGATGTGCTCCAGATCGCGCGAACGCGATCGACAGGTTGTGGGCGCTTTCCGCATCGTTCGGGACTGCTCGCAGTGCTCGACGAAGCAGTGGAATCGCACCCCGATCGTCACCCTCGGCTAGTAGCAGGTAGGCCAGCGCCGCGGCTTTGGATTCATCATCAACCGGGTTCAGCAGTCGATGAGCGACCGCGAAACGCCCGAGCTCTGCGAAAGCGGAACCAAGCACGAGCCGTGTGGTGTCGTCGATAGGAAGCCTAGAAGCGAAGTCCTCGATGACGTCAAACTCGTCATTCCGAGCCAAGATTTCAAGTGCAAGACGAATGGCGAACGGATCTTCGAGCCTCCGATCGCTCACCTTCGTGGCGAGATTGAGCACCTCGATCGCAGTTGCCACCGCCGGCTCAACAGCCTCACACGCTTCCTGCGCCTGGGCAAGCTGGATCAGTGAGGTTGTACTGCGCTCCTGCGTCGCCACCCGGGTGGCCCTTTCAAGCTCAACCTCAAACTCCTCCCGGACGATTGCGCGAATGGCATCGCTGAGCGTCTTGGAACCCGGCGTGTCGGCCGCATGGGAGACCGATTCGGCAGAAGTTCGACGAGCTGCGGGACGGGTGGGCTGTGATTCGATGGAGTCGAACGTCGCAGCTTTGTCGTCGGCGGTCAGAACACCCAGAGCGGGCATTAGCTATTCCTCTCAAGCGCGCGCCGAGCCATGCGCTCATCGATTTGGATTCTCTTCGTCATGATGTCAATCCTTCTCAAGACCCAAGTCAGCGATTCTCGATCTTTCTGGTCTTTGCCGTAGGGACCCCGAACCAAGCGTTTCGATGCGACCGGATGGCAGAGAGTCGCCAAAAGCACTCGAGCGTCGTCTTGAACGGACTTGGGCAAGATGCTGACGACGCTCTCAACAACGAGCTCCTGCTTATTCGTCAAGACAGCTAGATCACGAACTTGCCCGTGCTCCAAGTCATACGCCGCCTGCGTCCGAGCCCCTCGGATGTCCCCGATGCTGATCTGCGTCATGGATTGTCCCGTGAGTAGTTCCACCAGGAGGGAGCCCAAGCCGTAGTAATCGGCGGCCAGGAAATCGTCAGTTGTTGCGCCTCCCTGCAGGAAGACAGCCTCGGGCGGGGCGTGAAATGGATCACCTCGGCCAATCAGGTACGCATCTTCGGGCCGAGATCTCAGCAGCGCAAGATCTTTGCCGCGACCAAAATCACCGAAGCGCACGACCGACTTGCCGCCGGCTTCGGTAAAGACGAGGCAGTTCTCCGCCTTGACGTCTCGATGCGCGACTCCTGCCGCGTGCATCCGCATCAAGCTCAGAACGGCTGATCTCCAAAGTTGAAGCCGCTTGGCCAGCGAGACTTTCGCTCGCGCCGCAGGCGAGGAACACAGATCCGACAAGGGGCCGTCCGCAAGCGCTAGGGCTTGAAAAGGCAAAGTCAAGGTGAATGGGGAACCGCTTTTGGCCGGTGGAATGACGTAGCTGCCGCGGCCCAGGAGCTTTACGACCCCGTCGCAGTTGACGAGCTTTTCGAGAATCGAGCCTTCGTTCTCAAAGTCCGTAATGTGCGCAGATTGCAGCCGCTCGGGATGGAGCACCTTGACGGCTGCCTGGGTCCCATCCACGGGGTACGTGGCTTCAAATACAAGACCGAACTGCCCGTGGCCGAGGAAGGAATCGATGAAGAAGTCCCCGATGGTTTCACCGACGAAGAGTTCGTCAATCCAAGTGGTTGGCGCGCTCGTGCTCACTTGGAGTACTCCGCGCGTAGGCGCTCCATCTCCTGCGGATTCTGCTGCAAAATCTCAACGATGTCAGAGGGTAGGGCTGGTGGCAGGAAGCTCTCGACAGGGACCGAGTAATAATCGGCGAGGCGTTCAGCTGCTCCACCTACCGATCGTTGCCCTCGCTCCATCCGCGACAACTGCGAAGCTGCCACCCCCACGTTTGATGCTGTGTGTCGCAGACTCTCCCCCTTTGACTCACGGAGACCACGCAGAAGCGCACCAACCGTCTGAGTAGCCATTCCGCGAGACTATCCATTGTTGCCACGCGTGGCAACGATCACTCGCCCCCAAAAGGCGTGTGCGTAGTCCTTCGAACAGAGTGATGAGCTACTGACATCCCCTGGCTCCAAAGAGGGCTTTGTGTTCAGGCCTGCGTCAGGTGAAGGCTTAGCTGTCGAGACCCCTTACGTCGACGAAGAGTCCCGTCGGTGGGGCGAGGTAGGGAAGCGGGTCACCAGGATCCGTTGTTCCCGAAGACTTGCCGAACGGTCCAACGGGGCTCAGGAGGACGCCCATGTGGTGGTCGGCGTGGTCGCGCCACCAGACGCTCATCCCGGTCGCACCGTCGCCTCGGAAGTGTTCCCAGGTGCGCCAGAGGGCGTCGAGCCGGGCGACGGCCTCTGGGTGCATCCACCACTGCGGGTCCCACCGGAACTCGCCCTTGGGGCTGACCTCGCGGCGGTAGGTGACGATCAGGAACTCCCGCACGAACTCGTCGGCTGAGCCGTAGAACGTCTCCGGTTGCTCGAGGGCGCCGTCCTCGTCGACGTCGTCGTCTGCGTCGTCCCACTCAGCAACGTCGCTCATCGGCCGTCCTCCGCCTCGAGCGGCCTTACCGTCGAGCTGTTCAACCATGGGTTGCCCTCCGCGGGCGTAGAGGCCACGGTCGTCGTCGGGCCCGCCACCTGGGCCGTGGCTTCGTGCGCGGCTATCGACGCGTGGATCTTGTCGGCGTCGGGGCTCTCGTACCAGGGCGCCGTCTTGACCATCGACGTCCGAAGACCCGATGCCAAGAGAATCGCCCGTCCCCGAGGCAACTCCGCGAGCTCGGAGATGTCGAGAATGCGGCGCCGACTGTTGTTCACGTTCGTCGACCGGACTCCCTTGTTCATCGAGTACGAGACGGCCTCGTGGTCGTAGTCCCCGATCAGCTCGGAGAGCTCACGGAGCCACTCGGTTTCCTTCACTCCCCCGAGGTATACGACCTCGTTGGCGGCGCTGAAGAGCTTTCGCATGCCGGCGAGGGTGAACACGTCGACGCCCTGCGACCAGGACTGGAAGATCGACATGATGGGGATGCCGCGGGAGCCGTAGTGCGAGTACAGGTCCGGTAGGTCCTTCCACCGGCACACGTTCGCGGCCTCGTCGAGGATGCAGAGCAGAGGCGTCGTCAGGCGACCGCCGGGTTGGGTCTTGGCCAGGCGTTCGCCGGCCTCGACGACTGCGACGGTCAGCGCGGTCACCAGGGGGGCTGCGGTGCCCTCGCCCTCCTTGGAGAGCGAGTACAGGGTGTCGGTGCTGCGCACGAACTCGTCGGGGTTGAACTGCGGGCGCGTGTCGCCGGCCATGTTCTGTCCGAGGGGCGTCACCCATCGGCCGATGCTGCTGTTCTTCAAGCATGCGGCCATCTTGCGGGCCGTGCCGTAGACACCGTCGCGCTGCTTGGGTGAGGTGCGGGACGCGCTCTCGACGTCGTCGGCGATGAGCTCGAAGCCGCCCTTGCGGAGGATCGAGACCATTTCGCGGTTGTCGGGGTCGGTGAGCCACCCGAAGACGTCGGTGATGGGGCGCTGGTCGAGGGACGCGGCCAGGAGCATGCCGGCGAGGAGGTCCTTACCGGCGGGATCGAAGAACGCATCACCCTTGTCGCCGGCCTCGCGAGAGCCGGCCGCGAAGTGCCCGGCGAGTCGGGCGGCCGTGGTGTCGTCGGTGACGTAGGAGAGCGGGTTCCACCACCAGGTGGGCTCCTCGTCGACGAGCTGTTGCGGGTCGAATACCCACGTCGTGCCGACCTGGTCGCGCATCTTGCGAGTCGTCTCGACGGTGTCGGGCTTGTTCGACGTCGTCAGGAGGGCGCCGGGGGCGGCGAGGATCGCTGGGACGACCAGCGAGGTCGTCTTACCCACGCGGGGCCCGGCGATGCCGATCGTGACGTCCTCCCACGAGGCGTAGAGCATCTTCCCCGAGCGCATGTCCTTGCCGAGGGGCACGCCGGGTCGGCCGGGCACGCCGAGGCGTGCGGCCTTCTCGAGCGAGCGCTTCTCCTGCAGGTCGAGAAGATCCTTCGTCGAGCCCATGTACCGGGCGGACGTGTCGACGCGGGTCTTGTTCTTGCTCGACGGGCGGAAGATTTTCGCGGCCGCCACTACGAGGATGAGCAGCACTACCGCGACGACGATCGAGAGAACCGTCGCCAGCGTCGTCCACTCGACCGTGCCGTTCTTGATGCCTGTGGCGATCTTGAACGGGTCGCGGGGTAGGTCGGCGTTCGTGCCGTCGATCTTCGATGCCGCCAGGAGGCCCGCCCATGCCGACGCGACCGCGCCGGCGACGATGCAGAACATGTACGTGTAGAGCACGGTGTTCGGGTTGGACCGGCCCGGCTCGGCACGGCGGTTTGTCTGCTGAGTGCTCACGCTGCACCCTCCTCGAGTTCGTCGCCCTCGTCGCCGACGACGACCGCCAGCTCCGGTGCCAGGCCGATCATCTCGTCAGGCTCCGGGAAGACTTCGGTGGCGTGCCAGGCCTTGTTGGTGTCGTTGATGTAGCGCTCCTCCTCGGTGAGCTCGACGTGCACCGGGATGCCCGGGTGCCCGCCGACCTTGATGAGGAACTTCCCGCGCCCGGGCGGCTCCTGCTCCGGGGACCATCCGGGCGGGTTCTGCCAGGACATGACGAGGTTCTGCTCCGAGCGGGACAACGCCACCGCTTGAGTGAGCATCGCCATCTCGGCACGGGGCAGCCCGCCGGCGACGATCATCCCGGCGCGCTCGACGAACCCGCGGGCCTTCATGCGGTCCTGCTCGTCGGGTAGGGCCAGGAGGTCCGACATGGTGTGCGTGATCATTGCCAGGCCCACGCCTCGCTGACGGTTCAGGCGGGTGAGCGAGTCGATGCGGTCGACGATGCCCTTGCCGACGCGCAGCGCCCGCCACAGCTCGTCCATGACGATCAGGTAGTGCCGGCGCGGCTGCAGCTTCGCGTCTGCCAGGGCCGTGGCGACGTTCACCGTGCCGAAGCCCTGCGACCAGCACGCCAGGAGGACGGCCGCCTGCAGGTCGGTATCGGATTCGTCGATGCTCGACACGTCGTAGACCACCGGCTTGTCGTGGCGCATCGCGACGTCGGTCTGCTGGGAGAAAATCTCGCCCAGCCGCCCGCCGCGGGTCAGGCTGATCAGCGACGCCTCGAGGCCTCGGGTGATCTCCTGGTACGCGCGCATATCGCCGCGGTCGACCGCGACGTCACGGACGGCGGGGTGGGCGTCCTGGATGACCTTGAGCAGATCCGCCAGGACGGGGATGCCCTCGAACTCGTCATCGAGCACCCGCAGGGCCGCGTCGATCATCGACTCCTCGACGTCGTTCGGCGGCTGCTTCCGCAGGATCGTCAGGAGCGAGGACACCATCGTGTTTCGGCGCCCGTGGGCGTCGGCGATGAGCTGCTGACGCTGCTCCTCGAAGCCGGCGACGCGCAGCTGCTCGGCGGCGTCGATCGCGCCGCCCGGGTCGAGGATGTTGAGGTGCCCGCGGCCTCGGCCGAGGGTGATGACCTGCCCGCCGAGAGCGCGAACCATGTCGACGTAGTCCGGCTTGAGGTCCCCGAGGACGAGCGGCAGGTAGCCCATGCCGTCGCCGCCGACGCCCATCCGTCGGATGAGCGTCGATTTCCCCAGGCCCGGCAGGCCCAGGGCGAAGATCGAGGGGTTGGAGATGATGCCGGCCTGGAACCACGAGATCGGGTCCGCGCAGACCGTGGCCCCAGTGTCGAGGTGCAGCCCCAGCGGGACACCGCTGATTGGGCTGCCTGAGCCGACGGCATACGGCCAGAGGCCGCACACCTGCACCGTCGTACCGCGCCACTCCGGGGCGGGCTGAACGATGACGGTCTCACCGCGCCCGCGACCGATCCAGCCACGGGGTGTGGGGCGCTTGAACGACTGACCGGCAGCACGGAGCGCCTGGCGCTCCTTCTTCGTCAGCTTCTCCTTCGACTCGGACTTCGCCTCCACCTGAGAGGGGGTGAGCGTCTTCGCTCGCTTCTTGGTGACCCGACGGGTCCCCTGGTCAAGCGCGGGCATCGGTAGTCCCTTCCGTCTGGTCGCTCATCAGAGCTGGTCGCGGATGTCATGCGGGATGGCCAGGTGCCGAGGGAGCACCACGCCGAGAGGCAGACCAGCCGCGAAGGCGGAGTCCTGCGACCCGTACACCGGCCGCAGCCGGATGCGGGCCTGAGCGGAGAGGCTGTCGATCGCGGCACGCGCGTCTTCGATCGTGGCCGGGTCCTCGACGGTCGCCGTGACGACCATGCCGAAGTTCACAAGTCCCGCGCCGCCGGACTCTTCCGACTCGTTCGCGAACGCCGCCAGGGCGTCCTTCCGCGAGCGGCCGGTCGGC
>NZ_JACYUO010000008.1:0-77574 GCF_014841815.1 Frigoribacterium sp. CFBP 8754 | reverse complement strand
GCGACGAGGCCGAGGGCGGTCTTGGTGATGGTCTTGCGCGTGATGGTCACGATGCAGCTCCTTGTCTGTGGTTCCCGGTGGGGATGACAAGGGTTCGCCGCCCCTCCCGAGATCGACTGGTCTCGTTACCCGACCGTGACCTGCGGGCCTGCACCGCGACTCCTGCCGGCCCGAGCCGAGGCCGAGCCGAGGCAGCGCCGGGGCCGTGCCTCGGCCGTCAGCTCGCGATGGCGAACAGCCCGCCGAGTCCCACGAGGTACAGCACGAGCACCACCAGCGAGTCGACGCCCATGCCCGCGATCCGCCGCCGGGGGCGGAAGAGCAGGCCCACCACGTAGACGAGCGTCAGCAGGGCCGCGAGCGCCGTCAGGTAGATGTCGGAGGCCTGCGCGGCGGGCAGCACCGCCTCGCCCGAGATGAGCGTCGCGACGAGGAAGAGCACGGGCAGGAAGGCGTTGCCGCCGAAGATGTCGCTCATCGCGAGGTTGTCGTCGCCCTGGCGCACGGCCTGCAGGCCGGTCGAGATCTCGGGTAGCGACGTGGCGAGCGCCAGCACGGTCGCGCCGAAGAGCACCCCCGACAGCCCCAGCTGCGACGACGCCGCGTCGCCCGCCCGCTCGAGCACGACGCCGGCGGCGAGCGTCGCGAGCGCCGACACGGCGAAGACGACGGAGGCGCGGGTCGTGCTCATGCGGGAGTGCGGCTCGGCGGGCTTCCGACGTCGGTGCCCCGTGGTGTGGGGCGACGCGTCGGGGGCCCGGCCCTCCTCGTGCCAGGGCAGCCCCTTCCCGGCGCGCTGCACCAGCAGCAGCCCGACCACCCAGAGGACGGCGATCAGCACCACGTCGGGCGTGAGCCGCAGCAGCACGAGCCCGTCGGGCAGCTGGCTGCCGGCCACGACGACCGTGAGCACGGCGACCACGACGACCGCCTCGAGCACGAGCGTGAGCGACGCGGCCCGGTAGGTGAGGGGCGCGACCCCCTTCCCCCGGCGGCCGAAGACGTCGAGCACCACGAGCACCACGGTCTGGATCGCGATGCCGCCGAGGATGTTGCCGACCGCGACCGACACGTCGCCCGACAGCGCCGCGCTGACCGTGATCGCGATCTCGGGGAGGTTGGTCGCGACGGCCAGCACGATGAGCCCGCCGAGCGCGCTGCCGATGTGCAGCCGGTCGTCGAGCACGTCGGTCGTCTTCGAGAGCTGGATGCCGGCGACCCAGGTCACGGCCGCCGCGGCGACGAAGATCACGATCAGGAGCCAGAGGGGGAGGGAGTCCACACGGCGAGGCAACTCCTCCCGACGGGCCGTGTCCGGTTCCGGGCCGCGGAGATCCGCCGTCGTCCGGGAGCGGGGCGCGGCCGCCCCCACCAGCACCCGGGGAGGCGCGGTGCCCGATCCCGAGGGAGGGCTCGACCCGCCGCCGGGGCCGGTCTAGGCAGGTGGCATGTCGTGCACTCCTCGTCCGCACCGCACCGCCCCACCGGCCCGGCGCCCGCTGTCGTCGGCCCTCGTCGCCGTCGTCGCGCTCGTGATCGCCGGGCTCGCGTCCGGCTGCGCGGGCCCGTCCGACGGCCCCCGCGAGGTCGGTGAGGGCTTCGCCGCCGACGTCGCCGAGAACTGGCAGTCGGAGTACCTGCAGTTCGTCCTCTTCATCGGCGCCACGGTCTGGCTCGTGCAGCGCGGGTCGACGGTGTCGGGCGAGCTCGACCAGGTCGGCCCGCAGAGCGACGAGCGGCAGCACGTGCGCGGGCACGCCCTGCCCGGCTCGCCCCGCTGGGCCGCGGCCTCGGGCTGGCGGCTGTGGCTCGCCTCCCACTCGCTCGGGCTCGTGATGGGGGCGATCTTCGTCGCCTCGTGGGCGGCCCAGGCCGTCACCGGCCACGTCGCCCACGACGAGCAGCAGCTGCTCGACCTGGAGGCACCCACGGGCCTCGCGGGCTACGTCGCGTCGGCCGACTTCTGGAACAGGACCCTGCAGAACTGGCAGTCGGAGTTCCTGGCGGTCGGCAGCATGGTCGTGCTGTGGATCTACCTGCGCGAGCGCGGCTCAGCCGAGTCGAAGCCCGTCGGCGCCGCCCACGACGACACCGGGGTCGAGGGCTGAGGCGCCCTCGGCGAAGAAGTCGGCGTAGCGCGCCTCGTCGACGGCCGGGGGCACGTCGGCGGGGGCCGGCGCCGGCACGGCGCGGCGCTTCGGGTACGCGCCGATGTGGGCGCGGGGCACCGCGGAGTCGCTCGAGTAGGCCGTCACGGTGCTGACGCTAGGGGACGGGAGCGACGCCCCGGGCCCCGGGCGACGGCGCACGAACACGGGCCCCGCCCCACCGCGCATGCCGGACAACCGGCGGCCGACCGCGGCCGTGCGCGGCCACTCCCGCTCGTTCTGCCGATCGTGCAACTAGTGTCGTGCAGGTCCCGACCAGACCCCACCGATCGATCCGAGCCCATGACCACAGCCGCCGTGAAGCCCCCGCCCCTCGACGTCACCGGGCGCCACGTCGTCGACGTCGCCGACGACCTCTTCAACTCCCGGGGCATCCGGTCGGTGCGCCTGCTCGAGGTGGCCACCGCCTCCGGCGTGGAGATCGACGAGATCCGCCGCCTCTTCCAGTCGAAGTCGAGGCTCGTCGAGGTCGTGCTCGAGGCCCGCCACGTCACCTGGTCGCAGCACATCGCCGACGCGACGGTCGAGGTGCCCGACTCGCGCGACAAGCTGCTCGCCATCTTCGGCTACCTCGAGGAGTGGTTCGCGGAGGACTCCTTCCAGGGCTGCGTCTTCATCAACTCCTACGGCGAGCTCGGCCGCAACAACACGCGGATCGCCGAGATGGCCCAGCGCCACAAGGAGTCGTTCGTCGCCCTCGTCACCGATCTCGCGCTCGACGCCGGCCTGCCCCGCGAGCTCGGCTCGAGCATCGCCCTGCTGGCCGAGGGCGCCCAGGTCTCGGCCGCGATGACCCGCACCACCTCCCCGGCCCGCGACGCCCGCCAGGCGGCCGCGATGCTCATCGCGCTCTACCAGGACGACGACGAGCGCTGAGCCCGCTCCCCCGCGCCGAGCCGCTCCCCCATCTCGGCCCCTCCCCTGCACTGGGGCCGCGCCCGGACGGTCGGTCTGTCCACCCCGCGCATCGTCGGGCCCCGGGGTACAGCGCTTCGTGCGACACTCAGCCAGTGCGCGCCCTCGAGAACACCCCCGTGAGGCTCGAGCTCACCTCGTCGGACCTCACCACGGCGCGCGAGACGCTCGAGGGCCCTTTCGCGTCCGGCCGCTTCGACGCCCGGCCCGTCCGTGACCGCCCCTTCTCCTTCCGGCACGCGGCCGTCGGCGACACCGCGATGACCCTCCGCGAGACCCGGTTCGCCGGGCACCTCGGTGGCGGGCTCGCTCCGCACGACGAGTACGTGGTCGCGTGGATGCAGTCGGGCACGGGGTCGTTCACCGAGGGCCGTGACGAGACCGAGTTCACCTCCGGCACGCCGGTGCTGCTGCCGCTCGAGACCGACTACTCGTTCGCCTTCGACGACTTCGTGCAGAAGTGCGTGCACTTCCGCACCACCGACCTCGAGCGCGTCGCCGCCGAGCGGGAGGGGGCCGCCCCCGGCCGCCTGCACTTCGACCGCCGGGCCACCCCGACGCCCGCCGCGATCCGCGCCTGGTGGAACACCCTCGCCCTCGTCTCGCGCACGGTCACCGACCCCGAGGTCAGCCCGCTGCTCGCCTCCGAGATGTCACGGCTGGCGGCCGTCGCCCTGCTGCAGCTCTACCCGTACCGCAGCGCCGACCTGCCGCCGCAGCTGCAGGCCCCGCGCAACGCCCGCATGCGCACGGCGGTCGAGTACGTGCACGCCCACGCGCACCTGCCGATCACGTCGACCGACATCGCCAAGGCCGCCGACCTCAGTCTCCGGGCCCTGCAGGAGGGGTTCCAGCGCACCTTCGACCTCGCCCCCACGGCGTACCTCCGCCAGGTGCGGCTCGACCGCGCCCACGACGAGCTGCGGTCGGCCGCCCCGGGCGCGACCTCGGTCGCGACGGTCGCCCGCACCTGGGGCTTCGCGCACCTCGGCCGGTTCTCGGCGTCGTACATGGAGCGCTTCGGCGAGTACCCGCGCGAGACGCTGGCGAGCTGAGCTGGGCTGCGCCGCGCCCGCTAGCGGCGGGCGGCGCGCGCCGGGCGCGCGGCGCGGTCGCGACGGGGCGGCAGGCTGAAGAGCGGGATCACCGGGGCGAGCCCCTCCTCGGGCTGGGCCTCGACCGGGCGGACGGGCTCGACCCGCGCCTCCCACGCTTCTCCCTCGTCGATGACGAGGCCGCCGAGCTCGGCGCCGACGGGCACGAGCTCCTCGAGCGAGGTGACGAGCGCCAGTCGGTCGCGGGCCTCGCGGTCGTGCCGCAGGAAGGCCGACGCGGGGGTCGCGGGGCGGCGGTAGAGCACGTAGCCCTTCACGTCGTCTCCCGCCGTCGAGGTCGCCCGCGGCCTGGTCGGCGCGGGCCCGGCGAGGTCGTGGCCGGAGCCGGAGGGGGTGCCCCCGGATGCGCCGAGCCTACGCGGCGGCACGGTCGCTGTCCGCGGCCCGCGGACACGTGCCTCCTGAGGCTCGCTCAGTGGGTAGCCTGTCCTCCGGACGGGACACGATCCCGGCCATCCTCGGGGTCAAGGGCGACCACCGGCTCGCACCACACATCGCAGGAGTCAACTCATGGCTGAAGACAGTCGCCCCCACATCGTCATCGTCGGTGGAGGCTTCGCCGGCATCGCCGCCATGCGGGCGCTGCGCCACGCCGACGTGCGCATCACCCTCGTCGACCGTCACGTCTACAACATGTTCCAGCCGCTCATGTACCAGGTCGCCACGGGCGGCCTCAACGCGGGCGACGTGACGTACTTCCTCCGCAGCCTCCGCTCGAAGCAGTCGAACGCCGAGTTCCGCCACGGCCTGCTCACGACCGTCCGGGCCGACGAGCGCGTCATCACGCTGCGCGACGGGGAGGAGATCGCCTACGACGCCCTCGTGCTCGCGAACGGCGTCAACACCAGCTACTTCGGCACCAAGGGCGCGTACGAGTACGCCTACTCGATGTACTCCCGCTCGCAGGCGCTCCGCATCCGCGACGAGCTGTTCACGCAGCTCGAGAACGCCGCGGCCTCGGTCGGCAGCGGCGAGGTCCGGGTCGTCATCGTCGGCGGCGGCGCGACCGGCGTCGAGATGGCGGGCTCGCTCGCCGAGCTGCGCGACCAGGCCCTGAAGGACGCCTACCCCGAGATCGACGCCTCGAGCATCACGATCACCCTCGTGCACCGCAGCGGCGAGCTGCTCAAGCCGTTCTCGCCGCGCCTCCGCAAGTACGCCGCGAAGGTGCTGCGCAAGCGCGGCGTCGACCTGCGCCTCGACACCGGCGTCGAGGAGGTCCGCCCCGACGGCGTCGTCGCGGCCGACGGCGAGTTCATCCCCGCCGAGCTCGTGATCTGGGCGACCGGCGTCGCCGCCCACGCCGAGGTGGCCGGCTGGGGCGTGCCGCAGACCCACGGCGGGCGCATCCAGGTCAACGACGACCTCACCGTCAAGGGCCTCGACCGCATCTTCGCCGCGGGCGACATCGCCGCGACCGACGACGCCCTCGCCCAGCTGGCGCAGCCGGCGATCCAGGGCGGCGAGCACATCGGCGAGCAGATCCAGCGGATGCTCGCGGGCAAGCCCCTCGAGAAGTTCAAGTACCACGACAAGGGCACCATGGCGACGGTCGGCACCAACGCCGCCGTGGTGCAGCTGCCCAACGGCTTCACCCTGACCGGCCCGGTCGCCTGGCTGCTGTGGGTGTTCGTCCACATCACCAGCCTGCTCGGCAACGGCAACCGCCTGTCGACGCTGACGCACTTCTTCGTGCGCTACCTCTGGGCGCTCCGCAAGCGGGCGATCCCGATCGTCGGCGACGTGCGCCCGGTGCGCCCGAACGGCGACCGCGCGCCCGAGAAGTGGCAGACCGAGAAGGCGGAGTAGCGCCCTCAGGGCAGGCCGCCTCCCCGCGCCGCCCTGCGCCCCCTCGCCGCCCTGCGCCCGCGCGCCGCCCTGCGCCCCCTCGCGAACCACCGACTGATCAACGAACCACCATCTGACGTGGTTCGTTGATCAGTCGGTGGTTCTGTCGTGCGGCGGCGGCGGGGCAGGGGCGGGGGCGGGGGCATGCGGGAGGCGCGGTGCCGGACTGACCGACACCGCGCCTCCTCGGGGCTGCTGCGGGCTGCTCAGCCCATGTGCACCACGGGGCCGGAGGGGAGCAGGTCCTCCTTCGAGCCGCGGATCATCACGAACGAGATGACGGCGGCGACGAGCGTCGCGACGCCGGCGGCGACGAACGCGGCCGAGTAGCCGTCGACGAGGCTGCCGAGGCCGACGGCGGCGCTGCCGGCCACGGCCGACGCGTAGAGGTTCGTGTAGACCGCGAGGCCGATCGATCCGCCGATCTGCATCATGGCGTTCGAGGTGGCGCTGGCCGCGCCCGCCTCGTGCGGGGCCACGCCGGCGAGGGCGAGGTTCTGCATCGGCACGAAGACGCCGGCGAGGCCGACGCCCATCACGATCAGCGGGGGCAGCACGTGCGTGGCGTACGCGCCGTCGACCGTCACGAGCGAGAGCCAGAAGAGGCCGGCCGCCGCGATGACCGGGCCGACGATCATCAGCACGCGCGGGCCGATCACGGGCAGCAGCTTGGTGAGGATCGGCGCCATCACCATGATGACGAGGGTCATCGGCAGGGTCGCGAGGCCGGCCTCGAGCGGGCCGAAGCCGAGCACGATCTGCAGGTGGAAGGTGAGGTAGAGCAGGGCGCCGATCATGACGCTGCCGACGATCAGCTGCACGAGGAAGGCCCCGCCGCGGACGCGGTTCGTCAGCACGCCGAGCGGCAGCAGCGGGTGGTCGGAGCGCTTCTGGATCAGCACGAAGAGGGCGAGCAGGCCCGCGCCGAGGGCGATGAAGCCGATGACGACGGCGGAGCCCCAGCCGTCCTCCGCCTGCGTGAAGCCGTAGACGAGCGAGGCGAGGCCGAGGGCCACGACCACGGTGCCGGCGACGTCGAGGCGGTTGTCCCCCTCGGCCTTGCTCTCGCGGACGACGAGGGCGGCCGCCACGATGGCGACGATCACGATCGGCACGTTGACGAGGAGGCACCAGCGCCAGCTGACGAACTCGGTCAGCACGCCGCCGAGCACGAGGCCGACGGCGGCGCCGGCACCGGAGATGGCGCCGAAGACGGCGAAGGCGGTGTTGCGCTCGCGCCCGCGGTCGAAGGTCGTCGTGAGCACGGCGAGGGCGGCGGGGGCGAGCAGGGCCGCGAAGACGCCCTGCAGGGCGCGGGCGGTGACGAGCAGCTCGCCGGTCGAGACGAGGCCGCCGAAGGCCGAGGCCGCGCCGAAGCCGACCATGCCGACGATGAAGGTGCGCTTGCGGCCCCAGAAGTCGGCGATGCGGCCGCCGAGCAGGAGGAGCGCGCCGAAGGCGAGGGCGTACGCGGTGACGACCCACTGGCGGTTCTCGTCGGTGAGGCCGAGCTCGGCCTGCGCCTGGGGCAGGGCGATGTTGACGATGGTGCCGTCGAGCACGACGACGAGCTGGGCGAGGCCGACGATGACGAGCACCCACCAGCGGCGGCTCGGGTGGGCGGGGGCGGAGCCCGGCGTGGGCGACGCGGAGGGCGCGGTCGTCGGGACGGAGCCTGTCGATGAGGTGGTCACTGTTCTCCTGGGTAGGGCGGGTCCCGGCATGAGGACCGGGCAACACTACCAACCATTTGGTTGGAGCGCCACCGTGGGCTAGGTTCTCGGCCATGGCCCACGACGCGAACGAGACCCGACGACGCATCCTCGAGGCGGCGACGGCGGAGTTCTCGGCGCGCGGGCTCGCGGGTGCCCGGGTCGACCGCATCTCGGCCGCGGCCGGCTGCAGCAAGGAGCGCCTCTACGCCCACTTCGGCGACAAGGAGGCGCTGTTCACGACGGTGCTGAACCTCTCGTTCGCGGAGCTGGGCGCCGCCGCCGCCGTGCCCTACGCCAGCGCCGAGGAGTTCGCCGTCGCCCTCTTCGACCACCTGGCCGAGCACCCCGAGAACCACCGGCTGCTCAGCTGGGCCCGCCTGGAGGACACGCACGACTGGCAGGCCTCCTTCGCCGTGCTGCAGGAGACCCGCGACGCGTCGATCGACCAGCTCGACCGGGTCGGCGCCGTGCGCGCGACGCCGTGGGGCGGCGACGACCTGTTCGCCGTGCTGCTCTCGATCGCGTCGGCCTGGGTGCAGCTGCCCGGGCTGGAGGGGGCGCCGGCCGCGACGACGGGGCGGGACGAGCAGCGTGAGATCGTGCGGGAGGCGGTGCGGAGGCTGGTGCGGGGGTAGGGCGCGGGGGCGGGCGCAGGCTGCCGCGGGAGCGGCGTCGGTGGTCGGTCGTACGGTCCGGAGATGGACCTGACCGACGCCCCGCTGTGCACCGGCGGCGGCGACTGCCCGCACGCCGTCGAGCCGGGTGCGCCCGTGCCGCTCTGCCGGCGGCACCTCGAGCTGGCCGCGGACTGGTGGGGCGACGCGGAGCGGGGAGGCGCGGGCATCGGCGTCGAGGACGCGCTGCCCACGCCGTGCCCGGCCTGCGGAGCGCGACTCGGGGTGCGCTGGCCCTCCGCCTGGCTCTGCGCGGTGTGCGAGTGGCGGCAGGGGGACGTCCCGGACGGCGAGCTGGCGCCTCCCCGGGTGGACGTCGTGTACTACCTGCGCTTCCGCGACAGGATCAAGATCGGCACGACCGGGAACCCCCGTCAGCGCCTCGCCGCGATCTGGCACGACGAGCTGCTGGCGCTCGAGCGCGGCGACCGCGCCGTGGAGCGGGCACGGCACGAGCAGTTCGCGGCCCAGCGACACGGGCGCACGGAGTGGTTCACCGCCGACGGCGAGCTGCTCGCGCACGTGCGCGCCCTCGCCGAGGGGCAGCCCGACCCGTGGTCGCTGCACGCCCGCTGGAGGAGCGAGGCGGTCGCGCGGCGCGTGTGATCCGGGCGGGGCGGTACGGGCGGGATGCGCGGGACGGGGCGCGGGTGGTCGTCGAGCGTCGGGGCGTCGGCAGCGGGTGCGACCGCGACCGCGACAGCGACAGCGACAGCGACAGCGACAGCGACCGGATCGTCCGTGCGACCGGACGACGCCCCCCAGAATGCTCGATCCACTCCGGAGTGGAGCAGCCTGGCTCGAAGGGCACACCTACCGGACGCCGCTCCGCTCCAGAGTGGATCAGCGCGGAGCGGGACCGTCCTCAGAGCCCCGTCGTCCGAGACCCGCGCCCGGCGCCCGGCGAGCCGCGCCTCCGACGGAGCACCACGAGACGACCCAGCACCCCCACCACGAAGACCGCCGCCGCGGCGAGCACCGACGCGAGCGGCAGCGTGACCACGAGCGCCACGCACGCGACCGCCCCCAGCACCGGCAGCACGCGCGGCCAGCGACGGTGCTCCCCCGTCTGCGTCAGCGCCGCGACGTTCGCCACGAGGTAGTAGACCAGCACGCCGAACGACGACGCCCCGATCACGCCCCGCAGGTCGACGGTCAGCACGAGCACGCCGACGACGGCGGCCAGCACCAGCTCGGCCCGCAGGGGCACACCCCTCCGGGCGTCGACCACGGCGAGCCCCCGGGGCAGGTCGCCCTCGCGCGCCATCGCCAGGCTCGTGCGCCCGATGCCCGCGACCAGGGCCAGCAGGGCCCCGCTCGCCGCGACCCCCGTCGCGACCGCGACCACCGGCGCCAGCCACCCCGCTCCGGCCGCCTCGACGGCGTCGACGAGGGGGCGCTGCGACGCCGCCGTCCCCGCCGACCCGAGCGCACGGAGCAGCACCAGCGCCACCGCGGCGTACACGACGAGCGCGGCCGACAGCGCGATGACGACGGCCCGCGGGATCGTCACCGACGGGCGCCGCACCTCCTCGGCGAGGGTCGCGATCCGCGCGTAGCCCGCGAAGGCGAAGAACAGCAGGCCGGCCCCCTGCAGGACGGCGACCGGCGTCGGTCCCGCACCCGCGCCTCCCGCACCGTCCGCCGCACCGCCTGCACCACCGGCACCGCCCGCGCCGGAGGCCGCGTCGACGACCGCCCCGACCCCGGGAGGCGCGCTGCCGACCACGACCACCACCAGCACCAGCGCGGCCAGCACCGCGGCCACGATCACCGCGGTCGCCGCGGCGGTCCGGGTGATGCCCGCGGCGTTCAGCGCGGTCACGGCGACGACGAGCAGGAGGGCGGCGGGGCGGGTCCACGGGTCGGGCACCAGCGCGACCGCGGCGGTGGTCGCCATCGCGGCGCAGCTCGCCGTCTTGCCGACGACGAACCCCCAGCCCGCGACGAAGCCCGGCCACTCGCCGAGCCGCTCGCGGCCGAACGCGTAGGCGCCGCCCGAGGTCGGGTGCTGGGCCGCGAGCTGCGCCGTCGACGTCGCGTTGCAGAACGCGACGACCCCGGCGATCAGCAGGCTCACGAGCAGCAGGTCGCCGGCCGCCGCCGCGGCGGGGGCGAAGGCCGAGAAGACTCCTGCGCCGATCATGGAGCCGAGCCCGATCACGACGGCGGCGCCGAGGCCGAGCCGCCGCTGCAGGCCCCCGGGCGCGGACGACGAGGGCGAGGCCGAGGGAGGCGGGGCGGCGGTCACGCGCGGAGCATACCCACCGCGGGTGACGCGCCCGCGCTCAGGCCCGGCTGTCGTACTCCCGCTGCGAGTCGCTGACGTCGCCGAAGTGCTCGATCGACCAGCGCTCGAGGGCCTTGAGCGGGGCCCGGAGCGTCTGGCCCGCCTCCGTCAGCTCGTACTCGACGCGCGGCGGCACCTCGGCGTAGACGGTGCGCGAGACCAGGCCGTCGCGCTCGAGCCCGCGCAGCGTCTGCGTGAGCATCTTCTGCGAGATGCCGTCGACCACCCGGCGGATCTCCGAGAAGCGCCGCGGGCCGTCGTCGAGGGTGCCGACGACCAGCACCGTCCAGCGGTCGCCGATGCGGTCGAGCACCCGCCGCGTCGGGCAGCCCGCCTGGTAGGGGTCGAGCTCGTACGACGAGGCGTCGAGCCCGCTGGTCTCGCTCGTCGACTCGCTGAGCTCGCGCGTGGCCGGATCGATGGTTACCAAAAAGTGCCTACTTCCCGATGGATACCAATGGACGTAGCGTAGCCCCGTACCGCCCCACCGCGACAGAAGGAGAACCACATGACCCGCATCACCGTCTTCGGAGGAACCGGCTACGCCGGCAGCGCGATCGTCGCCGAGGCCGCGCGCCGCGGCCACGAGGTGACCTCGGTCAGCCGCTCCGTGCCCGAGCAGCAGGTCGAGGGCGTGCGCTACGAGACCGGGTCGGTGCTCGACGCCGACGTCCGCGCCCGTGCGGTCGCCGGGGCCGACGTCGTCGTCTCCTCCCTCTCGCCCCGCGGCGAGCTCGACGGCCAGATCGTCGAGGCCGACCGCGAGATCGCGACCCTGGCCGCCGAGCACGGCGCCCGCCTCGTCGTCGTCGGCGGCTTCAGCTCGCTCCGCCTCGAGGAGGGCGCCGAGCGCCAGGCCGACACCGGCCAGCTGCCGCCCGAGTTCGCCGCCGAGGCCCTCCAGATGCACGCCGTGCTGCTCGAGCTGCTCGACCGCCCCGAGGGCCTCGACTGGACCTTCGTCTCGCCCGCCATGCTCTTCGGCGCCTACGCACCCGGCGAGGCGCTCGGCCGCTACCGCGTCGGCGGCGACGTCGCCGTCTACGACGCCGAGGGGAACTCCGCGATCAGCGGGGCCGACTTCGCCCTCGCGATCCTCGACGAGGTCGAGACCCCGGCGCACGGCCGCGAGCACATCAACGTCGCGTACTGAGCGACCACGGGGTCACACGGTGACCCCGCGCGGGAGGCGCGGTGCCCGGTCGACGGGCACCGCGCCTCCGGCGTGTGGTGGGGTGGTGCGCTCGGCCCACGCCGCCCGGAGCGGCTCAGCCCCGGCGGCGGCCGATCGCGACCGCGAGCGCCAGGACGGCGACCGTGACGCTGCCGCCGACGGCGAGGAGGACGCGCTCCTGACGGCGGCCCGCGAGGGCGAGCCGGTTCGTCGCGTCGCGGAGGGAGTCGGCGGCCGTCTCGGTGACGTCGCGGCTCGCCTGCGTCACGTCGGCGACGATGCGCTCGGCGGCGGCGGCGAGGTCGCGGCCCTCCTCGGCGGCGTCGTGCAGCAGGCCGCGGGCGTGGTCGGCCGCGTCGCGCCCGGTGGCGGCGGCGCCGTCGACGAGGCGGGCGGCACGGTCAGCCGCGTCGCGCCCGGTC
This sequence comes from Frigoribacterium sp. CFBP 8754, assembly GCF_014841815.1. Classification (NCBI taxonomy): domain Bacteria; kingdom Bacillati; phylum Actinomycetota; class Actinomycetes; order Micrococcales; family Microbacteriaceae; genus Frigoribacterium; species Frigoribacterium sp. CFBP 8754. The sequence goes on along the minus strand of NZ_JACYUO010000008.1, from coordinate 65,253 downwards.
GCGGCGCTCTCGCGGACCTTCTCGCCCGCCTTCGCGGCGAGGTCGCGGAGGGCGGCGCGGTCGTCGGGCGAGACGACGCCGCTCTCGTCGAGGGCCGACAGCGCCCGGCGCGCTGCGGCGCGGAGGGAGTCGCGGGGCCTGTCTGGTTCGCTCATGTCGTCGCCTCTCGTTCGCGGTGCTGAGCCCCCGACGCTACCCCGCGCACATCCGGATGCCCCTAGGTGGGCCCCGGCGAGCGCGGAGGGCCCAGGACGAGGCACCTCGACGCCGCCGGGGCGCAGCGTGCCGCGGCGTGGCGCGTCGTGCCGCGGCGGGGCCAGCATGGGGGCATGACCCTCACCTTCCCCTCCTCCTCCGCCGCAGCGCTGCGCGGGGGCCCCGCCCTGCGCTGGGGTGTCATCGGCGCCGGCGAGATCGCCGGCGACTTCACCGACGCCCTGCACTCGCTCACCGACCAGCGCGTCGTCGCGATCGCCTCCCGCAGCCAGGAGCGCGCCGACGCCTTCGCCCGCCGTCACGGCGTCGAGCGCGGCCACGACGACGCCGCCGCGATGGTCGCATCCCCCGACGTCGACGTGGTCTACGTCGCCACCCCGCACACCCGGCACCGGCCCGACGCCCTGCTCGCGATCTCCGCCGGCAAGCCGGTGCTGATCGAGAAGCCGATGGCCGTGAGCACCGCCGAGGCCGACGAGATCGCGGCCGCGGCCCGGGCGGCGGGCGTCTTCGCGGCCGAGGCGCTGTGGACCCGCTACCTCCCCCACATGACCGTCATGGCCCAGCTGCTGGCCGACGGCGCGATCGGCGACGTGCGGCTCGCGACCGCCGAGGTCGCCTGGGCGAACGACCTCACCGCTCCCGGCCGCATGACCGACCCGGCCCTCGGCGGCGGCGCCCTGCTCGACATCGGCGTGTACGCCGCGTGGTTCACGCAGTTCGCCGGCGGGCACCCGGTCGAGGTGCGCGCCTCGGGCACCACCCGCGCCGACGGGGTCGACCTTGAGGCCGCGATCGTCACCCGCAGCGACCGCGGGGTGCTGGCGACGGCGGCGACCAGCCTGCTGGCGACCTCGCCCGGGCGGGGGACGATCAGCGGCTCGGCCGGCTCGCTGCGGACGCTCGAGAACCTGGTCTTCCCCGCCTCCTTCGAGCTCGCGACCGACGAGGGCACCGCCGTCTGGAGCGACCCCGCCGTGCCGACCGGCCGCCGCGGGCTCGCCTACGAGGCCGCGGCGGTCGCGGGCTTCGTCGCGGAGGGCGTCACCGACTCGCCGCTGCACTCGCTCGCCGACGCGCGGTCGGTGCTCGCGACGATCGAGGCGGCGCGGGCGCAGCTGACGGTGGTCTGAGGGCGGCCGCGGTGGGCTGGGCGGGGCCGCCGTCCCTCCCCAGGAGCCCGTCCCCCACAGGGGCGAGACCCGGGGAGGCGCGGTCAGGCACCACCTGACAGGATCAGCCCATGAGATGGCGCTCCGTGCTGAAGGCACTCCCCACCGTGGTGCTCGTCGTGGACATCGTGATCCGCGTGGTGTCGGTGGCGGCCGTGCCGCGCAACCGCAAGCCGAGCTCGGCGATGGCGTGGCTGACCGCGATCTTCGTCGCGCCCATCCCGGGCAGCCTGCTCTTCGGGCTGATCGGCTCGTCGAAGCTGCCCCGCGACCGGCGTGAGAAGCAGCGCGAGATCAACCAGCGCATCCTCGACGGCACCGCCGGCCTCGACACGAAGGCCGCGACGGTCGAGACCGAGCCGCCGTGGTTCGGCAGCGTCGTGAAGCTCAACCGCACCCTCGGCTCGATGCCCCTCAGCCCGGGCAACACGGCCGAGCTGCTGCCCGACTACCGCGCGTCGATCGAGGCGATGACGGCCGCCGTCGACGAGGCCGAGCGCTACGTGCACGTCGAGTTCTACATCTTCACCCGCGACGAGACGACCTTCCCGTTCTTCGACGCGCTGAAGCGGGCCCACGACCGCGGCGTGCAGGTGCGGGTGCTCTACGACCACTGGGCGACGATCCGCAACCCGCAGGGCCGCGTCACGCGCCGGTGGCTGCGCGAGGCGGGGCTGAACTTCGAGGAGATGCTGCCGTTCCACCCGACCAAGGGCATGTGGCGGCGCCCCGACCTGCGCAACCACCGCAAGATCGTCGTCGTCGACGGCGACGTCGCCTTCACGGGCTCGCAGAACATGACCGACCCGAGCTACAACAAGCGCGGCAACATCAAGCGCGGCCTGCAGTGGAAGGACCTGATGGTGCGGCTCGACGGGCCGGGTGCCGTCGGCCTCAACGCGCTCTTCCTCACCGACTGGTACTCCGAGACCGACGAGCTGCCGGTCGTCGACGACCTCGAGGCCCCCGTCGAGCGCCGCACCGGCCCCGACGCGATCGAGTGCCAGGTCGTGCCGAGCGGGCCCGGGTTCGACGGCGAGAACAACCTGCGGCTGTTCAACGCGCTCGTCTACGGCGCGCAGGAGAAGCTGATCATCGCGAGCCCCTACTTCGTGCCCGACGACTCGATGCTCTACGCGATCACCACGGCCGCCGAGCGCGGCGTCGACGTGCAGCTGTTCGCCTGCGAGGTGGCCGACCAGTTCCTCGTCTACCACGCCCAGCGGTCGTACTACGAGACGCTGCTGCGCTCGGGCGTCCGGATCTTCCTCTACGAGAAGCCGATCGTGCTGCACTCGAAGCACTTCACCGTCGACGACGACGTGGCCGTCGTCGGCTCGAGCAACATGGACATGCGCTCGTTCAGCCTCAACTTCGAGGTGTCGCTGCTCGTGCGCGGTGCCCACTTCGTCGAGCGCCTGCGCGCCGTCGAGGACGACTACCGCTCGAAGTCGCGCGAGGTCCACCTCGACGAGTGGCTGACGCGGCCGGCGGCGATCCAGGTCGTCGACAACGTCGCGAGGCTGACCGCGGCGGTGCAGTAGGCGGGAGGCGGGGAGGCGCGGAGGACGCAGGCCGGGCGGGAGGCGCGGGCCGGACGGGAGGTGCGGGCCGGGCAGGAGGTGCGGGCCGGACGGGAGGTGCGGGCCGGGCGCCCTGCGGGTCCCGTCGCGCTGACGGCTGCGTCATGGGATGGCTCCCTAGGGTGTGCCCGCCCCGCGACCCGTCGACGCCCGACCTCCGGCGGGGCTCGTCCGGAAGGCCCCGCGGTGTCGTTCTCCCTCGTCTCCGTCCTCACCCTGGCGCCGGTGTACGCCCTGGCGCTCGGGCTGGCCGTGTGGCTCGTGCGCCCGCCCGGCGACCGGGTCGGGCGGGGGGACGCGCGGCCCGGGCGGGACTCGGCCGGGCTCCGACCGCACCTCCGGACCCGGGCGGGCCGCCTGCGACCCCGCCTCCGATCTCGCACCCGCCCCCGCCCCCGGCGCTGGTGGACGGCGGTCGGCGTCGCCGCCGTGGTCGGTGCCGGCGCGGGCGCCCTGGTGTCGTGGTGGGTCGGCGACGTGCAGGCCGCCCTCGACGTGCCTCCGACCTGGGTCGACCGGGCCTGGGTCTCCGCCCTCGGCGCGGGCCTGGCCGTGGCGGTCGTCGCCGCCGTGCGCGGTGGGGCCGGGCGTCGCGTCGTGGCCGGGCTCGGAGTCGTCGTCTTCGCCCTCTCGACGGGCCTCGCCGTCAACCGTGACGCCGGGCTGTTCCCGACCGTGGGGGCGCTGCTCGGGGTGTCGCACGTCGCGCCGCTCGAGCTGCCGCCCGCCCAGCACGGGGCGTCGGCGGGCGAGGCGACCACCGCCTCCGGCACCCTCCCCGCCGAGTGGACCCCGCCCGCCGACCTGCCCCGGCAAGGCCGGCTCGGCAGCGTCGTCGTCCCGGCGACCGACTCGCACTTCAGGGCCCGGCCCGCCCTGGTGTGGCTGCCGCCCGCCGCGCTGACCGCCGACCCGCCCGCGCTGCCGGTCGTCGTGGCGCTCTCCGGCCAGGGGCCCGGTGCCGCCCCCGAGAACCTCGTCGACGCCGGGCACCTCGACGACCAGCTCGACGCCCTGGCGGCGCAGCACGACGGGCTCGCTCCGATCGTCGTGATGCCCGACCAGCTCGGCCGGCCGACCTCGAACCCGATGTGCGTCGACGGCGAGCTCGGCGACAGCGCGACCTGGCTCACCCGGGACGTGCCCGCCTGGGTCACGGCCCACCTCGACGTGCAGAGCTCCCCCGCCGCGTGGGCGATCGCCGGCTTCTCGCAGGGCGGCACCTGCTCGGTGCAGCTGGCGACCGGGCACCCCGACGTCTTCGGCTCGTTCGTCGACGTCAGCGGGCAGCTCGGTCCGCTGCTCGACGGCGGCGTCGACCGCACGATCGCCCGCGGGTTCGACGGTTCACGCGCCGCGTACGACGCCGCCCAGCCGGTCGCGGTGATGCGGGCACACGGGCGGTACGCCGACCTCGGCGGCTTCTTCGCCGTGGGGGCCGACGACTCGCGCTACGGGCCCGTGCAGCCCGTCGTCTCGGCGGCGGCGCAGGGGGCGGGCATCGACGTGACCCGTCTCACGGTGCCCGGCAGCGGGCACGACTGGCACACCGCCTCCGTCGGGCTCGCTGCCGGCCTGCGCTGGCTCTGGCCGCGCCTCGGCCTCGGCGCCGTCGTGGGCGGCTGACTCCCGGAGGCGACCCGCCCCGCCGCCCCCGCCCGGCCCCCGCCCGGCCGTCCTCGCACCCGCGAGAACCACCGACTGATCAAAGAACCACGTCAGATCGTGGTTCTTTGATCAGTCGGTGGTTCTGCCGCGCAGCCGGGTCGCCCGCCGTGCACCTGGCCGGCCGGGCAGGCGGGCGGCCGGGCGGGCGGCGGTGCTGGCGGTCGGCGCTCAGCGCGCGGCGGCGCCGTAGATGCTGCTCAGCCAGACGTGCAGCAGGGTGTCGACGGGGTCGACGGCCGCCCCGGGCAGGCTGGGCTCGGTGAGCGCCGCCATGATCACGCGCTCGTTGAGCAGGTTGAGGCTGGTCGCGAGCACGCGCGGCTCGGGCCCGGCGACGGCGGCGCCGCGGGCGCGCTCGGCCCCGATCGCGCGGGCCGTCTCGTCGATCCAGCCCTGCAGCAGCCGCGACCACTGGGCGACGATCTCGGCGTCGGTGCCGCGCGCGCCGACCACGGCGGCGACGACGCCGGGGTGCGCCGCGAACGTCTCGAAGAAGGCCGAGATCGCGCGTCGCCAGGTCGCGGCGGGGTCGTCGGCGAGCCCGACGAACACCTCGGCCGACCGCCGCGACGCCTCGTGCGCGACCCGGTCGAGCAGCGCCAGCAGCACGCTGCGCTTCGACGCGAAGTAGAAGTAGAACGTCGGCCGCGAGATGCCCGCCCCGCGGGCGAGGTCGTCGATCGTCAGCGCCGAGAAGTCCTTCTCGCCGAGCAGCCGGTCGGCCGTCGTGAGGATCGCCTGCTCGCGCTCGTCGCCCGACACCCGGGCCGCCCGCCGACCCCGGCCCCCGGGAGTCGCGGCGACGGCGTCGAGGTCACGGGGCATGCGCCGATGGTACCGTCCCGCAGCGCTCGGCGGACACAGCGTCGACACTCTCGACACTGTGTCGATACAGTGGCCCCATGACCGATGAGACGACGACGTCCGCCCCGGCGGACTCCGCTGACGGTGCCGACGGCGCGACCGACCCCGTCGAGCACCTCGACGTCGTGGTCGTCGGGGCCGGCCTCTCCGGCGTCGGCGCCGCCGCGCGGCTGCGCGCGGCGTTCCCCGGCCGGAGCATCGCCGTGCTCGAGGCCCGCGCCGTCAGCGGCGGCACCTGGGACCTCTTCCGCTACCCCGGCGTCCGCTCGGACAGCGACATGGCGACGCTCGGCTACTCGTTCCGGCCCTGGGTCGACGAGCGGTCGATCGCGCCGGGCGCGGCCATCCTGCAGTACGTCCGCGACACGGCGGCCGAGACCGGCGTCGAGCAGCTCGTGCGGTACCGGCACCGCGTCGTCGGCGCCGACTGGTCGTCCGACGACGACCGCTGGACCCTGCGGGTCGAGACCGGCGCCGCCGACCCGACCCGCGACTCCGGCGGGCCCGACGCACCCCGCGACCCCGGCACGCACGACGGGGCCGTCACGACCACCACCCTCACCACCTCCTTCCTCTTCCTCGCCTCCGGCTACTACCGCTACGACCGGGGCCACCGCCCCGAGCTGCCCGGCGAGGCCGCCTACGAGGGCGAGTTCGTGCACCCGCAGCAGTGGCCCGAGGGCCTCGAGACCGCCGGCCGCGACGTCGTCGTGATCGGCAGCGGGGCGACGGCGATGACCCTGGTGCCGGCGCTCGCGGCCGGGGGCGCCCGGGTGACCATGCTGCAGCGCTCGCCCACCTGGGTCGCGGCGCTCCCGAGCCGCGACCGTCGCCTGCTGCCGCGGGCGCGACGCATCGGGCTCCGCGCCTCCGCCCGGGTCTCGCGCTGGCGCGGCATCGCGACCGGCCTCGTCACCTACCGGTTCAGCCGGCGCGCGCCCGAGCGCACCGGGCGGATCCTCCGCGAGCGCGTGGCCGCCCGCCTGCCGGAGGGCTTCGACGTCGACCGCCACTTCGTGCCGCGCTACGACCCGTGGGACGAGCGGCTCTGCGTCGTGCCCGACGGCGACCTGTTCCGGGCGATCCGCGAGGGGTCGGCGCGGGTCGTCACCGACACGATCGCGGGCTTCACGCCGCGCGGCGTGCGGCTCACCTCGGGCGAGGAGCTGCCCGCCGACGTCGTCGTCACCGCCACCGGCCTCACGCTGCAGCTCTTCGGCGGGGTCCGGATGACCGTCGACGGCCGCGAGGTCGACCCCGCCGAGCACGTGACCTACAAGGGCGCGATGCTCGACGGCGTGCCGAACATGGCCTTCGCCATCGGCTACACGAACGCGTCGTGGACCCTCAAGATCGACCTCGTCGTCGCCTTCGTCGAGCGCGTGCTGCGATCGATGGAGTCGCGGGGCGAGTCGCGCGTCGTGCCCACCGCCCCGACCGGGTCGCGGGGCCTCGGCGAGCTCACGCCCCTCATCGACCTGCGCTCGGGCTACGTCGCGCGCGGCGTGCACCTCATGCCGAGGCAGGGCGAGCGGACGCCCTGGCGGCTGCACCAGGACTACCTGCGTGACCTCGTGCTGTTCCGGCTCGGCCGCGTCCGCGGCGACGGGCTGACGTTCGGCTCGGCGGGCGGGCGGGCGCCCGGGCCCGCGCCGGCGCCCGGCCCGATGACCACTCCCTCGACCACCACCCGACCGACCCGACCGAAGGACCGACCATGACCTCCCCCCTCGACCCGGCCACCGCCTCCCACGATTCCGACGCCGCCACCGCCTCCGACCCCGCCTCGGCGACCCCGCTCTCGCGCGTGACCGTGCTCGGCACCGGCGTGCTGGGCGCGCAGATCGCCTTCCAGGCGGCGTACACCGGCAGCGACGTCGTCGCGTACGACATCGGCGACGAGCAGATCGCCGTCGCGCGGGCCCGGTTCGAGGGCCTCGCCGCGACGTACCTCACGCCGCAGGGGCTGCGCGGCGCCACGGAGGAGACCACGAGGGAGGCGCTCCGTCGCGTGACCTTCAGCACCGACCTGGCCGAGGCCGTCGCCGACGCCGACCTCGTGGTCGAGGCCGTGCCGGAGAGCCTCGAGCTCAAGCGCGACCTCTACGCCCGGCTCGCGCCGCTGCTGCCCGAGCGCACCGTGCTCGCCACGAACTCGTCGACGCTGCTGCCGAGCGACCTCGTCGACGCGACCGGACGGCCCGAGAAGTTCCTCGCGCTGCACTTCGCCAACCTGATCTGGGTCAACAACACCGCCGAGGTGATGGGCACGCCGGCCACCTCGCCCGAGGTGTTCCGCGCCGTCGTCGAGTTCGCCCGCGGCATGGGCATGGTGCCGATCGAGCTGAAGAAGGAGCAGCCCGGCTACGTGCTCAACTCGCTGCTGGTGCCGCTGCTGAACGCGGCCTCGGCGCTGCTCGTGAAGGGCGTCGCCGACCCCGAGACCGTCGACACGACCTGGCGCATCGGCACGGGGGCGCCGTTCGGGCCGTTCCAGATCATGGACGTCGTGGGGCTCCGCACCGTGCACGCCGTCTCCGTCGCCGGCGGGCCGGAGGGGCGCGCGTTCGCCGAGATGATCCAGCGCGACTACCTCGACCGCGGCGCCACCGGGCGTGAGAGCGGCGAGGGCTTCTACAGCTACCCCGCACCGTCGGCCGAGTAGCGTCCGCGTCGTGGAGCTGAGCCGGGTGCTGTCGTCCGTCCGTCGTCGTGCCGCCGGGCGGGGGTCGGGGTCTCGCGGTGCCGGTGCGGGGTCTGCCGGGGCCGGGGCCGGGGGCGGTGCCGGGTCTCGACCCGCGACTCCCCCCGCCCGCCCGGTGCACGAGCCGCTCGCCACGCGGCTGGTGCTGCCGCGGGCGCTGGCCCCCGTCTTCCTGCGGCTGACGCGGGCGAACCGCACCTTCACGACCGAGGCCGGGGCCCGGCGCCGCATCCGCGAGCGGTCGCTGCGGCCCGCGCCGTACGGGCCGCCCGCGACGCTGCGCTCGGACGTGCGCGTCGACGTCGAGCAGCGCGGCGGCTGGCCGGTCTACCGCGTCTCGCGCCGCGACGGAGCCTCCGCCGGCACCGTCGTCTACGCCCACGGCGGCGGCTGGGTCGGCGAGATCGTGTCGCAGCACTGGCACCTCGCCGCCCAGGTCGCGGCCGAGGTCGGCACCACCGTGCTGCTGCCGATCTACCCGCTCGTGCCCTTCGGCACCGCCGAGGAGGCGCGGGTCGGCATCACCGACCTGGTCACCTCGGCCGTCGGCCCGGTGGTGCTCGCGGGGGACTCGGCGGGCGGCCAGATCGCCCTCTCCGCGGCGCAGTCGCTGCGCGACCAGGGCGTCGACGTGGCGCACGTGCTGATGATCTCGCCGGCGCTGGACCTCACCTGGAGCAACCCGCGCATCCCCCTCGTGCAGCCGACCGACCCCTGGCTCGGCACGCCCGGCGGGCGCGTGCTCGCGGAGCACTGGCGCGGCTCGCTCGACCTGCTCGACCCCGTGGTGAGCCCGCTGGCCGGGGAGCTCGCGGGGCTCCCGCCCCTGACGGTCTTCACCGGGACGCGCGACGTGCTCAACCCCGACGCCCACCTGCTGCGGTCACGGGCGGCCGCCGCGGGCGTCGCGCTCGACTGGCGCGAGGGGGTCGGCGAGCTGCACGTGTTCCCGCTGCTGCCGACGCGCGCCGGGCGCGCCGCGCGGGCGCAGATCGTGCGCACGCTGCGTGAGGCGCTGCGCGGTTGAGCGCGGCGCGGCGCGGCGCGCGGCGCGCGGCGCGCGGCGCGGCCCGATCGAGGTGACCCGACCTGGGCCCTCACCCGCCCGCAGGGCCCACGACGAGTCGTCTCGATGAGAGGCCCGGCGCTGCGCGCCGACCACTCCCCCCACGAGCAACCCACCTCGGTCAGTTGCCGATTTGGGGGCCCCACAGGGCCGCTCAACCCCTCAAATTGGCAACTCACGAGCGCGCACCGATCGAGGTGACCCGACCTGGGCCCTCACCCGCCCGCAGGGCCCACGACGAGTCGTCTCGATGAGGGCCCGGCGCTGCGCGCCGACCACTCCCCCCACGAGCAACCCGCCTCGGTCAGTTGCCGATTTGGGGGCCCCACGACGCCGCTCAACCCCTCAAAACGGCAACTCACGAGCGCGCACCGATCGAGGTGACTCGATCTGGGCCGTCGCCCGCCCGCAGGGCCCACGACGAGTCGTCTCGATGAGGGCCCGGCGCTGCGCGCCGACCACTCCCCCCACGAGCAACCCCCCTCAGTCAGTTGCCGATTTGGGGGCCCCACAGGGCCGCTCAACCCCTCAAATTGGCAACTCACGAGCGCGCACCGATCGAGGTGACCCGATCTGGACCGTCACCCGCCCGCAGGGCCCACGATGAGTCGTCTCGACGAGGGCCCGGCGCTGCGCGCCGACCACTCCCCCCACGAGCCACCCGCCCCTGTCAGTTGCCACTTTGGGGGCCCCACGACGCCGCTCAACCCCTCAAAACGGCAACTCGCGAGTGCGCCCCGTTCGAGGTGACCCGACCTGGGCCCCAGCCCGCCCGCAGGGCCCACGACGAGTCGTCTCGGCGAGCACGCCCGCGGCGACGACGACGAACGACGCCCCGCACACGGACCCCGCCGAAGCGGGGCCCGCGTGCGGGGCGCGGCTCGTGCAGCGCGGCGCAGCTACAGCTACAGCGTCGCGAGCGCCGCGTTGAACGTCGCCGACGGGCGCATCACGGCCGCCGTCTTCTCGGGGTCGGGGTGGAAGTAGCCGCCGATGTCGACCGCCGTGCCCTGGGGCGCGATCAGCTCGTCGACGATCGTCTGCTCCTGCTCGCCGAGCGAGGCGGCGAGGGCGGCGAACGCCTCCGCCAGCTCCGCGTCGACGGTCTGCGCGGCCAGCTCGTCGGCCCAGTACTTGGCCAGGTAGAAGTGGCTGCCCCGGTTGTCGATCGAGCCGAGCTTGCGGCCGGGCGACTTGTTCTCGGCGAGGAAGGTGCCGGTCGCACGGTCGAGGGTGTCGGCGAGGATCTGCGCGCGCGGGTTGTCGGTCGCCGTCGCGAGGTGCTCGAAGCTGACCGCGAGGGCGAGGAACTCGCCGAGGCTGTCCCAGCGGAGGTAGTCCTGGTCGACGAGCTGCTGCACGTGCTTCGGCGCCGAGCCCCCGGCGCCCGTCTCGAACAGGCCGCCGCCGTTGATCAGGGGCACGACCGACAGCATCTTGGCCGAGGTGCCGAGCTCCATGATCGGGAAGAGGTCGGTGAGGTAGTCACGCAGCACGTTGCCGGTCACCGAGATGGTGTCGGCACCGCGACGGATGCGCTCGAGCGAGAACGCCATGGCCTCGACCGGCGACAGCACCTCGATCTGCAGCCCGTCGGTGTCGAGCTCCGCCAGGTACGAGCGCACGAGGCCGATCAGCGTGGCGTCGTGGGCGCGGCTCTCGTCGAGCCAGAACACGGCGGGCGTCGCACTGGCGCGGGCGCGGGTCACGGCGAGCTTGACCCAGTCGCGGATCGCGACGTCCTTCGTCTGGCAGGCCCGCCAGATGTCGCCCTCGGCGACCTCGTGCTCGATCAGCGACTCGCCAGCAGCGTTCACCACGCGGATCGTGCCCTCGGCCGGGGCCTGGAAGGTCTTGTCGTGCGAGCCGTACTCCTCCGCCGCCATGGCCATCAGGCCGACGTTCGGCACGGTGCCCATGGTCGCCGGGTCGAAGGCGCCGTGGGCGCGGCAGTCGTCGAGCACGGCCTGGTAGATGCCCGCGTAGCTCGAGTCGGGGATCACCGCGAGGGTGTCGTGCTCGGCGCCGTCGGGCCCCCACATGTGGCCCGAGCTGCGGATCATCGCCGGCATCGAGGCGTCGACGATGACGTCGCTCGGCACGTGCAGGTTCGTGATGCCCTTGTCGGAGTCGACCATGGCCAGGTCGGGGCCGGAGGCGATGCCGGCCTCGAACGCCGCCCTGATCTCGGCGCCCTGGGGGAGGCGGTCGAGACCCTGCAGGATCGCGTTCAGCCCGTCGGCGGGGTCGAGCCCGGCGGCGGCCAGCGCCTCGCCGTGCTGCTCGAAGACCTCGGGGAAGAAGGCGCGGATGACGTGGCCGAAGATCAGCGGGTCGGAGACCTTCATCATCGTCGCCTTGAGGTGCACCGAGAACAGGACGCCCTCGGCCTCGGCTCGTGCGATCTGCGCGGCGAGGAACTCGCGGAGCGCGGCGACGTGCAGCACCGTGCCGTCGACGACCTCGCCCGCGAGCACGGGGATCGACTGACGGAGCACCCGCGTGCTGCCGTCCGCGCCGACGAACTCGATGGTGAGGGTGTCGTCGGCGGGCATGACGACCGACTTCTCGTTGCTGCGGAAGTCGTCGACGCCCATCGTGGCGACGTTCGTCGCCGAGTCGCTGCTCCACTCGCCCATGCGGTGCGGGTGGTTGCGCGCGTACTGCTTGACGCTCGCCGGCGCGCGGCGGTCGGAGTTGCCCTGGCGCAGCACGGGGTTGACGGCGCTGCCCTTGACCTTGTCGTAGCGGGCCCGCGCCTCCTTCTCGGCGTCGGTCGAGGGGTCGTCGGGGTAGTCGGGCAGGTCGTAGCCCTGCGACTGCAGCTCGCGCACGGCGGCCTTGATCTGCGGGATCGAGGCCGAGATGTTCGGCAGCTTGATGATGTTCGCCTCGGGCGTCGTCGCCAGGGCGCCGAGCTCGGCGAGGGCGTCGTCGACGCGCTGCGCCTCGGTGAGCCGCTCGGGGAACTGGCTGATGATGCGGCCGGCGAGCGAGATGTCGCGGGTCTCGACGTCGACCCCCGCGGTGCTCGCGTACGCCTCGATGACGGGAAGGAACGAGTAGGTCGCCAGCATCGGCGCCTCGTCGGTGAGCGTGTAGATGATCTTGGCCATGCCGCTGGTACTCCCTCGTGTGGCTCTGCGTTCGTGGGCCCCACGCTACTCGCGCAGGTCTCTCGACATGAAGATACAGGCGACGACCGACGGGCCGCGCCCGTCGCACGACGGAGGGAACCGTGCGGCAGGCCGGACGACGGAGGCGCGGTGCGCGTCGACCGCACACCGCGCCTCCCTGCACCGCGCCTCCCGCAGCGGCGAACCCCGCCTACCGGAGCCCGCGCACCGGCCCCGTCACCGGCCGGCGACGACGGCCGAACAGCACCAGCCCGAGCCCGGCGAGCATGACCAGCAGCGCGACGCCGAGGTCGGCGGCCACGTGGCCCGCCCCCGTGAACGCCAGGCCGAGGACGGCCGGGAAGCGCAGCGTGATCAGGCCCTCTAGGGTCTCGGCCGAGGTGTCGGCGACGCGGTACGCGATCGACGCGACACCGGTGAAGCCGTCGACCGGGGTGAACCGGACGCCGTCGGCGCCGACCGTCCAAGTGCCCTGGCCGGGCACCGTGACCGTGCTGGCCGCGACGCCGGTGGCCGGGTCGACGAGCACGAGCGTGCCGCGGTCGAAGGTCTGGCCGCCGCTCGCGACGTCGTTGGCGAGCGGGTCGATCGTGACCGGGCGGCCCGGCGTCGCGAGCTGCGTGTCGTCGGCGGCGACCGCGGCGCTGCGCACGGCGATGGTGACCGTCGCCGTGCTCGTGGCTCCGTCGACCGACGTCACGAGGTACGTGAACGAGTCGGTGCCGGTGAAGCCCTCGGCGGGCTTGTAGGTCCACGAGCCGTCGGCCGCGACCGTGGCGGTGCCGTGCGCCGGCTGCGTCGCGATCGACGCGACCAGGCCGGTGCCGAGGTCGTTCGCCAGCAGGCCCGCGTCGGCCGGGACGCGCAGGGCGCGGCCCGCGACGGTGCTCGCCGCGTCGTCGACGGCGACCGGGTCGGTCACGATCGTGAGCGTGCTGCTCGCCGGCAGCCCCTCGGCGTCGACGACGTCGTAGGTCACCTCGTCGCTGCCCGACCAGCCCGGGGCCGGCGTGTAGACGACGGCGCCGTCCGAGCCGATCGACAGGGTGCCGTGGGCCGCGGCGGCGTGGCCGACGACGACCAGGTCGCGGCCGAGGTCGTTGCCGAGCACCGCGGGCGCGGCGACCGTGAGCGTCGTGCCCGCGGCGACGTGCGCCCGGTCGGGGGCCGCGGTCGGCGTGACGGTGACGGTCACGAGCCCGGTGGTGACGCTGCCGCGGTCGTCGGTGGCCGTGTAGGTGAACGTGTCGGTGCCCGAGAACCCCTCGGCGGGCTCGTACGTGTATGACCCGTCGGCGGCGAGGGCCACCGTGCCGTGGCCCGGCTCGACGTCGAGGCGGGCGGTGAGGCCCGTGCCGGCGTCGTTCGCGAGCACGCCCTGGGCGGCGGCGACCTCGAGGCGTCCGCCGGCGGAGACCGTCGCGGTGTCGGGCGTCGCGGTGGGGCCGACGAGCACGGTCACGACGGAGTCGGCGGTCAGGCCGTCGGCGTCGGTCACCGTGTAGTCGAAGGTCGCGGCGCCCGAGGTGCCGGGGGCCGGCACGAAGCGCACCGAGCCGTCCGGCAGCAGCGTGGCCGTGCCCGACGAGGGCGTGCCGACCCGGGTCACGGCGAGGCGCGAGCCCCGGTCGTTGCCGGTCAGCTGGGCGGCGCGCAGCACGAGCGGGGTGCCGGCGGGGGTGCTGGCGGAGTCGACCGTCGCGACGGGCGAGACGGTGACGGTGACGGTCGACTCGCGCTCCTGGCCCGAGTCGTCGGCCACGCGGTAGCTGAACGTGTCGACGCCCGAGAACCCGGCGTCGGGCACGTAGGTGACCCAGCCGTCGGTCGTCGACGTGGCGGTGCCGTGCGCCGGGGCCGAGACCGAGAGCAGTCGCAGGCCACGGCCTCGGACGTCGGCCATCAGGCTGAACACGGTCTGCTGGCCCGAGACGGTGCGGCGCGCGTCGGGCGACGCGGTCGGCGTGACGGTGACCGAGACGGTCGTGCTGCTGGTCTGCCCGGCCGCGTCGACGACCGTGTAGCCGAAGGTCTCGACGCCCGAGAAGCCGACGGCCGGCGTGTAGACGACCCGGCCGTCGGTGCCGAGGCGCGTGGTTCCGCCCTGGTCGCCGGCGGTGACGGACTGGATGCGCAGGGCCTTCCCGTGGTCGTTCGCCAGGAGGTCGGCGATGGTCAGGGCCGTGTCGGCGGGGGTGCTCCGCACGTCGGCGACGGCGGTCGGCACGACGGTGACGGTGACGACGGCGTCGGCCGTGCGGCCGGCCGCGTCGGTCGCGGTGTACCCGAAGGAGTCGGTGCCCGAGAAGCCGGCGGCGGGCACGTACGTGACCTGGCCGGCCCGGTCGACCGACGCCGCGCCTCCCGCGGTGGTCGACCCGACGGCGGTGACGACGAGGGCCGTCCCGTGGTCGTCGGCGACGAGGTCGGTGAGCGACAGCGCCGTGTCGGCCGGCGTGCTGCGGGCGTCGTCGGCAGCGGTCGGGCGGATCGTCATGGTGACGACCGACGAGACGACCTGGCCGGAGGCGTCGGTCGCCGTGTACCCGAAGGTCTCGGTCCCCGAGAAGCCGGGCGCACCGGTGTGGGTGACGCGGCCGCGCTGGTCGACGGAGGTCGTGCCGCCCTGGTCGCCCGCGGTGACGGAGGTCACGACGAGGCGCTGGCCGCGGTCGTTGGCCGTGACGTCGACGAGGGTCGTCGCGGTCTCGGCCGGCACCTCGTAGGCGTCGGGCGCGGCGCGGGGCGTGACCGTGAGGGTGACGGTCGCGGTGCTCTCCTGCCCGTCGACGTCGGTGACGGTGTAGTCGAACTGCTCGGTGCCCGAGAAGCCGACGGCGGGGGTCACGACGACGGCGCCCGAGGCGTCGAGGGCCACGTCGACCCGGCCGCCCGTGCTGGCGGTCACGGCCGTGACGGTCAGGTCGCTGCCGCGGTCGTTCGCGAGCAGGTCGGCGAGCGTCGTCGCGGCCCCGGTCGGGACGGTGCGGGCGTCGTCGACGGCGGTCGGCGCGACGGTCATCGTCACGGTCGCGGAGCTCGTGCGCCCCGCGGCGTCGGTGACCGTGTAGCCGAAGGTCTCGGCCCCGCTGAAGCGGGCGGCGGGGGTGTACGTGACGGTGCCGTCCTGCTCGAGGCGCACCGCGCCTCCTGCACTGCCCGCCGTGACGGCGGTGACGGCGAGGCCGCGACCGAGGTCGTTCGCCCGGAGGTCGCGCAGCGTGGTCGACTCGCCCGGCGTCGCCGTCGCCCGGTCGTCGCGGGCCTGGGGCGTGACGGTGACCGTGACGGTCGCGGTCGAGGTGCGGCCCGAGGCGTCCTTCGCCGTGTAGGTGAAGGTCTCGGTGCCCGAGAAGTCGTCGCGGCTCGTGTAGGTGACCGAGCCGTCGCGGCCCAGCTCGACCTTCCCGCCGGCCGAGCCCTGGCTCACGCCGGTGACGGTCACGTCGGTGCCCACGTCGTTTCCGGCGAGGTCGGTGAAGGTGGTCGGCGTGCCCGCGACGACGGTCTTAGCGTCGGCGGCGGCGGCCGGGTCGACCGTGACGGTCAGCGTCGCGGTGCGCTCGGTGCCCGAGGCGTCGCGGACGGTGTACGTCACCACGATCGTGCCCCCCGAGGAGGCGGTGGCCGGGTCGAGCACGACGCCCCCGTCGCGGTCGACGGAGACCTCCCCGCCGCCGGAGACGACCTTCGCGCCGACGACCGTGAGGCCCGTGCCGAGGTCGTTGGCCAGCAGGTCGGTGAAGGTGGTGGTCTGGCCGGCGGGGGCGCTGCGCGCGTCGTCGCCGGGGGTCGGGGCGACCGTCAGCGAGACCGTGGCGGTCGAGCGCACGCCGGCGGCGTCGGCGACCGTGTAGGTGATGCTCGCGGGGCCGGAGGTGCCGGGCTCGGGCGAGTAGACGAGGTCGCCGCCGGGGGCGACGGTGACGCTGCCGCCGCCGGAGACGACGGTGGCGTCGACGATCGTGAGGCCCGAGCCGGCGTCGTTGCCGAGCAGGTCGGCGGCCGGGACGGTGGTCGAGCTGCCGCTCGGCTGCGCGGGCACGGTGGCGTCGTCGTCGACGGCGTGCGGGGCCACGGTGACGGTGACGGTCGCCGTGGAGGAGGCGCCGCTCGCGTCGGTGACCGTGTAGGTGAAGGTCTCGGTGCCCGAGAAGCCGCGGTCGGCGGTGTAGCCGACGGTGCCGTCGGCGCGCAGCTCGACGACGCCGCGGGCGCTGCCCTGGGTGACGCCGGTGATCTTCAGGCCGGTGCCCGCGTCGTTCGCGCGCAGGTCGGTGAAGGTGGTGGCGACTCCGGAGACGGCCTCCTCGGCGTCGTCCTTCGCCGCGGCCGCGAGCACGTTGACGAAGGAGCAGGTGACCTCGGAGGAGGCCTCGCTCTTCGACGTCGGCTGGGTGTACGTGGCCTTGGTGCCCGTGCCCTCCGAGACGACCGTGCTGCCGTCGGCGCAGGTGTAGCTCGTCGCGTAGTCGGCGGGGAGGGTCGTCGAGTTGCCGGGCCGCTGCTCGACCGTGTACTGCGTGCCGCCGACCGCGAGGATCGGGCCCGCCGTCGCGGTGTCGGAGCCGGGCGCCGTCGTCGCGGTCGCGCTGGGGCTGCCGTCGGGGATGCCGCCGCCGGTGAGCGTGACGCCGAACTGGTCGGAGGGCTTGGCGCGGTCGACGATGGTCGTGCTGGCCGAGGTCGTGTTGGGGTAGTTGCAGGTCGCGAGGTCGACGGTCGCGAAGCCGGGCAACACCGTCTCCTTGATCGTCGCGCCGGAGGCCGGGTCGACCTCGGTCAGCGTCGTCTGCGGGGCCTGGGCCGTGCCGGTGCTGCGGGAGAGGAACAGCGTGCCGTCGTGCGAGAACGCGATGCCGTTGTAGGCCGCGTTGGTGCCGCCGAGGGTCGCGATGTTCGTGGTCGGGATGGGGGTGTCGCCCGAGGTCGTCGGCACGGGCACGTCGGCGCGCTGCACGAGCGCGTTCGAGACGACGAACATCGTGCCGCTGCGGCTGAAGGCGAGGTCGCCGTTGCCCACGGTGGTGTTGCCCGTGATGCCGATGGTGCCGACGCGGCCGAGGGCGACGCCGGGCTCGGGGGGCTTCGGCGGCACGTAGGCGCTGAGCTGCGGCTGCGCCTGGGCGGCCGCGTAGTAGTAGCTGCCGCTCTGCGGGTTCACGCCGCCGCGGATGATGTTGAGGTTCGCCGCCTCCGGCCGGGTGGTCGGCGTCGAGGTCTCGCCCTCGCGGTCGTAGGTGATGATCTGCGGCACGCCGTTCGAGACGCCCGTGGCGTAGGCGCGGAGCCCGCCGGCGCCGATGCCGAGGCCGTTCGTCGCGCCGGTGAGCGTCGCGACCGAGGCGACGGTGCCCGTGGCCAGGTCGACCGAGCGGACCTGCCCGGTGTTGGTGATCGAGTACACGGTGTTCTGGTCGCAGGCGAGCGGGCTGGCGGCGAGCGCCGGGGCCGCAGGCGTGACGGTGGTGAGCACGCCCGCCGCGAGCAGGGCGGTGAGCCCGACGGCGACGGTGCGGCGCCCGAGCGAGCGGGCAGACAGGGAGGAGGGCATGGTGGGGGCCTTCGGGTGGGGTGGGCGCGGGTCAGGAGGCGCGGAGCGGGTGGGAGGGAGCCGGTCCGGTCGCGCAGGTGGTGCTGTCGGGGGGGGGCGGGCTGCACGGTCGGGTCGCAGGGGTGTCGGGCGCCCTGCGGTCGGGCTCAGGTTATTGACAGGGAGGGGTCCCCCACATGCCCCACAACGGGCATCCCCCGCTAGGGTGTCACGGCACGAGCTGTCCTCTCGGCGCACCCTCGGCAGGGCGACTCGCCCCGACGGCCGGTCTGTGGTCCACTGGTGGCCGACGCGCCGACGGAGGGCGCGAGCAGGGAGACGACCGTGACCGACGACCTCCTGCCGCCGACCCCCGCCAACCACCCCGACTCGATCAAGAAGCTCGCAGCGACGCTCCGGCGGCTCGACGAGGCGCACCGTCGCTACCGGGTGCACGCCGCGAAGGTGGTCGGCATGGCCCCGACCGACCTCTCCGCCCTGCTCGTCGTGAGCGAGAACCCCGGCATCACCCCCGGCGCCCTCGCGAAGGAGCTCGTGCTCAGCACCGGCACGGTGACCGCCGTCGTCGACCGCCTCGAGGCGTCCGGCCGTGTGGCCCGGGTGGCCCACCCGGGCGACCGGCGCAGCCTCCACCTGCAGCTCACCGAGCAGGGCACCCAGATCGCCTCCGCGCTCGACGAGGCCTACTGGTACGTGCTGTCGACCACCGGCACCGACGAGACCATCGCGGGGGCGCTGCCCCAGCTCGACGGCATCACCGAGGCGCTCGACGCCGTCGCGAGCGAGGCCGTGGGCTGAGCCGCCCTCGTCGCCTCGTCGTCATCGAGGTGCCCCTTCCTGGGCCCTCCCGGCTCGGCAGGCCACAGAACGAGTCACTTCGATGCGCACAGCAGGGACGCCGAGGAGGCACGGGGCGCGACGCGCCCCGACTCAGGGCGCGACGAAGGGGGCGAGCGCCGCGATCCAGGCGTCGTGAGCGTCGAGGTGAGCGTCGTGCGAGCCCCCGTCGAGGTCGACCCTGGTCACGGTCCGGCCGTGGGCGACGAAGGCATCCTGCTGCTCGGCGGTGAACATGCCGCCCTCCGCCCACACGACGAGCGTGGGCGCCGTGACGCTCTCCCACTCCGCCCAGCGCGGCACCCCGACCGCCTCGATCGTGGCCTGGAGCACGTCGGCGTCGAATCGCGGGCGCAGCCCGTCGGGCCCCTCCTCGAGGTCGTCGACCCAGGCCCGCTCGAGCGGGCCGTCGCCGAGCGCGGCGAGCGCGGCCGCCCGGTCGGCGAACGGGACCGCCCACGACCGGAAGAAGTCGCCGAGCGCCCGGTGCGACTCCGGCGTCCCTCCGCCCTGGTCGCCCTCGAGCAGCACCAGCCGGCGCACGAGGTCGGGGCGTGCCGCCGCGACGAGCATCGCCGTGTGGGCGCCCATCGACTGGCCCACGAGGTCGACCGGGCCGGTGGCCTCCGCCTCGACGACGCTGACGACGTCGGCCACGAAGGCCCGCCGGGAGAGGTCGACGGGGCGCCGCGTGCTGCGGCCGTGCCCGCGCTGGTCGACGAGCACCACGCGGCGCCCGACGAGCGCCCGGGCGGTCGGCAGCAGCTCGCGGCCGCTGCCGGCGAGGCCGTGCAGGAGCACGACGGTCGGCTCGGCGCCCTCCTGCACCGCGTACGCGACGCGGGTGCCGTCGACGGCCGTCACGGCCGCCTCCCGAAGCTCGCTGTGCCCCCCGGGCTCCGCGGAGGCGGTGGTCACGCCGCCGAGGCGACGGACGCGGGGCCGCCGTCACGGAGCGCGGGGCAGTGCTCGGGCGTCGGGTGCAGCGAGACGTCGATGACGCGGTCGAGCTCGGCACGGGCGGCGGTGAGCTCGGCGATGCTCGCCGTGATGCGGTCGCGCTCGCGGCGCAGCAGCGCGAGCGACTCGTGGGTGGCGACGCCCGCGTCGACGCAGGGCAGCAGCTCGACGATGGTGCGGCTCGCCAGGCCGGCGGCGAAGAGCTGCTGGATGAGCTGGACCCGCTCGACCGCGGCCTCGTCGTAGACGCGCTGGCCGCTGCCGGTGCGGGCGGCGGGCAGCAGGCCCTGCTCCTCGTAGTAGCGCAGGGCGCGGGGGCTGACCCCGGCGCGGGCAGCGACGTCTCCGATGCGCACGAGCGCTCCTCCCGGTGGGGCGTCGGGCGGGTGCACGGCGCGGGTCTGGTGGTCGATCTCGGGCAGGACTTGCCCTTGACGTCGACGAGAGGTCCTAGCGTAGCCGCGCAGGCCCGGACGCACCGCCCGGCCGCCCCGAGAAGGAAGAACGAACACCATGGACATCACCGACCAGGTCGCCCTCGTCACCGGCGCCAACCGCGGCATCGGCCGCCGCTTCGTCGACGAGCTGCTCGCCCGCGGGGCCCGGAAGGTCTACGCGACCGCCCGTCGCGTCGACTCCCCCGAGGCCCTCGAGCTGGCCGCCCTCGACCGCGTCGAGGTGCTCGCCGTCGACATCACCGACCACGCGTCGGTCGGCGCCGCGGCCGGCGTCGCCACTGACGTCACCCTGCTGGTCAACAACGCCGGCATCGCCACCTCGACGCCGCTCGTCACGGGCGACCTCGCCGAGCTGCGCCGCGAGATGGACACGCACTACTGGGGCACGCTCGACGTGATCCGCGAGTTCGCGCCGGCCCTCGCCGCGAACGGCGGCGGGGCCATCGTGAACGTGCTCAGCGCGCTGTCGTGGTTCGCGTACCCCGGCAACGGCGGCTACGGGGCCGCGAAGGCGGCCGAGTGGAACATGACCAACGGCGTCCGCCAGGACCTCGCCTCGCAGGGCACCCTCGTGCAGGGCGTCCACCTCGGCGCCGCCGACACCGACATCATGGCCGGCTACGACGGCCCCATGATCGACCCGGCGGACGTGCCCCGCGCCTCCTTCGACGGCCTCGCCGCCGGAGCGATCGAGGTCGTCGTCGACGATTGGAGCGCGATGGTCAAGGCCTCGCTGGCCCACGACCCCGCGCTGCTCTACGCGCAGATCAGCCCCGCGAGCTGAGGCCGGTGCGGGCCGGGTCCGGCGGGTCCGTGTCCTCCTGGGCTGCCCGGGCCCGGCGGGTCCGGGTCCTCCTGGGCTGCCCGAGCCCTGGGTGCGGCGGGTCCCCGTCCTCCTGGGCGGGTCGGCGCCGACCCACCCAGGAGGACACCGACCCGCCGCACCCTGCGGGCTCCCGTCCGGCGACGGCGCCGGGCCGCTCAGACGCCGCGGCGGGGGCCGGCCTGCCCGGGCTCGGCGTCGTCGGGCTCGTCGGGCTCCTCGTCCCAGGTGACGCTGAGCGAGCTGCCCATCGCGGCCGAGCCGCTCGTCGACCACATCCCCTTCGTCATGACGACGTCCCCGCCGTGGTCGTGCTCGTGGTGCTCGTCGAAGCCGCCGTCGCCGAACCCGCCGGTCCCGTCGCCGTCGAAGCCGCCGTCGCCGTCGTCGCCGAAGCCGCCTCCGTCGAAGCCGTCGCCGTCCTCGCCCTCCTCGCCCGCGCCTCCGGCACCGCGACCGCCGAGCAGCAGGCGGGTCAGCGCCTCGCCCGACGAGAGCAGCGTCTCCAGGGCCGCCGCGAGGTCGTCGTCGTCGGGGGCCGTGCCGCGGAGGGCGGCACCGAGCACGCTGCGGCGCATCAGCTCCTTGGCGAAGGAGCCCGTGGTGCCCTCGGCCTGGTCGGCGGCCGCGTCGAGCGCCTCGTCGCTGAAAGGCAGCGCGGCCGCGTAGCGCCGGAAGAGACGGCGGCGCGCCTCGAGTCCCGGCAGCGGGATCTCGACCCCGAGGTCGACCCGGCCGGGCCGCGCGGCGAGGGCCCGCTCGAGCACCTGCACCCGGTTGGTCGTCATGACGAACGCCACGTCGGCGTCGCCGTCGAGCCCGTCGAGGGCGTCGAGCACCTCGAAGAGCAGCGGCTGGGGGCTGTAGCTGCGCTCCATCGCGACCAGGTCGATGTCCTCGAGCACGACGAGCGAGGGCTGGAAGGTGCGCGCGACCTCCGCCGCGGCCCGGACGAACTGGATGCTCGACCCGGTCAGCAGCACCGTCGTCACGCCCGGCGTCTGCGAGAGCAGGTGCCGCACGGTCAGCGTCTTGCCCGTGCCGGGAGGGCCGTAGAGCAGCAGCCCGCGCTTGAGGTGCTGCCCGGCCGCGAGCAGCTCGTCGCGGTGCTCGCCGATGCCGACCACGTGGTCGACGACGGCCTCGAGCACGCCCTCCTCGAGCACCACGTCGTCGGCGGAGACGGAGGGGCGGGGCAGGAAGGCGGCACCCGCCTCCTGCCCGTACTCGGTCGCGGTGAACGAGAGCACGTGGCCGCGCAGCACGCTGTGCTCGACCATGAGGGCCCTGAGGCGATCGAGGAAGGCGGGCACGGCCGACTCGTCGGCGGCGAGCACGTCGAGGCTCGCCGACGAGCGCCCGAACTGCGGCGCGGCGTCGCGCTGCAGGACGACGAAGGGCACCCCGTCGACCTGCAGGAGGCGCACCCCGAACGCGACGACCCGACGACTCGTGTCGGGCCCCGTGGCCCGGCTCGCGTACGAGACCGGCCCGGCCGCGAAGGGGGTGTGCGGGTTCGCCATCAGCTCGCTGACCGACGAGTGGAAGCGCTGCTCGCCGCCGCTGACGCCGACAACGCGGCCGGCGGCGGGAGCGTCGAGGCCCGCGAGCACGTCGAGCGCGATGTCGGCGTCGACCAGCCGGTGCGGCGCGACCTCCTCGGTGATCGTCGCGAGCGTGGTCGCGTCGACCTCGAGGTGGTCGGTCATCAGGTCGCCGAGCGGGGTGCGCCGCCTCGCGTGCTCGGAGCTGGAGAGCTCCTCGACCCGGCGCAGGTAACGGGCGACGGCCCTCATCAGCTCGTGGTCGGTCTCGTCCAGCGACACGGCGCCTCCTCAGCTCGCGCGGCGACCTGCCGCTCGCCAGACGCTAGCGGTGCGCGGCCTGCACGTCGACGACCCAGGTCACCCCGAAGCGGTCGGTGAGCATGCCGAAGCCGGGGCTCCAGGCCGACGCGGCGAGGGGCTCGACCACGTCGGCGCCCTCGGCGAGACGCTGCCAGAGGGCCTCGACCTCCTCCAGCGTCTCGCCCTGGAGCGACTGGAAGAAGGTGCGGTCGGTGACGGTCGTCCCGTCGACGCGGCGGGTGGTGCCCGCGACGGCGGCGGGGTCGGTCGTGTCCAGCCCCGGCACGTCGTAGGCGAGCAGCCGGAAGCCGTCGGCCGCGTCGACCCGGCCGAAGACGACCTTGTCGGCGCCCGGCAGGTCGCGGGGCATGCCGACGTCGCCGTAGGTGGCGGCCGCGGTCACCTCGCCGTCGAAGACCGAGGCGTAGAAGTCGAGGGCGGCCCGGGCCGTGCCGGGGAAGTTCAGGTGGGTGGTCGTGCTGACGGTCATGGAAGGGTCCTCCCGGTCGTGGTGGTGCGCGGCGACCTGCCGCACGCTCACCGTCCCGCACGATGCGGACAGTTACGGTCCGCTCCTCACGGCAGACTCGGGGCATGGTCGGGAACTCGTCGCGGATGCTGTCGCTCCTCTCGCTGCTGCAGACGCGGCGCGACTGGCCGGGGCCGCTGCTCGCCGACCGGCTCGGGGTCACCGCGCGCACCGTCCGGCGCGACGTCGACCGGCTCCGCGAGCTCGGCTACTCCGTCGTCGCCACGCGCGGGCCCGAGGGCGGCTACCGCCTCGCCCCCGGCACCGACCTGCCGCCGCTCCTCGTCGACGACGAGCAGGCGGTCGCGATCGCGGTCGCCCTGCAGGGCGTGACGGCGAGCGGCGTCGACCTCGACGAGGCCGCCTCGCGCGCGCTCGCGACGGTGCGGCAGGTGATGCCGTCGCGTCTGCGGCACCGGGTCGACGGGATCCGCTTCACCGCGCCTCCCCCCGTCGACCCGGCCGACCCGGCCGTGCTCGAGGTCGTCAGCGCCGCGACGCGCGACGCCCGGGTGCTGCGCTTCCGCTACGACCGGGTCGCGGTGCCCGGGGCCGACCGGGCGCCGGGCGACGAGACGGCCGGCACGACGGCCGTCCCGTCAGCCGGCGACCTGCCCGCCCCGCCCCGCCGGGTCGAGCCGCACGGCGTCGTGCTGCGCGGCGGACGCTGGTACCTGCTCGCCTGGGACCTCGACCGCGACGACTGGCGCGTCTTCCGCCTCGACCGCGTGCACCCCCGGAGCCCGGGAGGCGCCCCCTTCGCCCGCAGACCGCTGCCGGGCCCCGACGCGGCCGCGGTCGTCGCCGCGCGCGCCAAGGGCTCGGCCGACGCCGACCGCTGGCCCTGCGAGGGCGTCGTCGACCTCGAGCTGCCGCCCCGCGAGGTCGCCCCCTGGGTCGCGGACGGCCTGCTGGAGGCGCGGGGCGAGCACCGCAGCCGCCTCACGATCGGCTCGTGGTCGTGGGCGGGGGTGCTCGCCGCGGCGCTGCGCTTCGACGCGCCGTTCACGGTGGTGGGCCCGCCGGAGCTGCGGTCGGCGGCCGAGGTCGCGGCGGCGCGGCTGCGCGGCGGCTCCGCGTGAGGGCCGCCAAGTGGTGCGCGGGCGGGCCCGGGGTGCGGCGGGTCCCCGTCCTCCTGGGCGGGTCGGCGCCGACCCGCCCAGGAGGACACCGACCCGCCGCACCAGGCCTCAGCCCGAGACCGGAGCCCCGGGTCAGCCGCAGGTGACGACCAGCCCGAGCCCCACGACGGAGACCACGCTGATGCGCACCGCGTTCGGGACGGGCTTCGTCCACTGCCCCACGAGCTGGGTCGTGACCGTGAGCTGCTGCGACCCGAGCACGAGCACGCCGCCCGGCTTGAAGTCGACGGCGCGGTCCGTCGACGCCGTGGTCGTCGCGGTCGTCGTCCCCGACGACACGCTGAAGCGCAACGTCGACGGCGTCTCGCCCGCGTAGGCCCAGCCGATGCGGACACCGCCGCTGATGTTGGTGCAGGTCGGAGCGGTCGGCGCGTCCACCGTCCCCGCCGTCAGCGACGCCGACGTCGCCGTCCGCGCGAAGAACGGCGCGGCCGCCGCCTCCGTGGGCAGCGTCGCGAGCGGGGCCGTGACGAGCATCGCGAGCGCGAGGGCGGACGACGCGGTGCGCAGGCGCCGCAGCCTCCGCGCCCGGTGGCGGATCGACCGCCGGCTCGGCCAGGCGACGAGGGCGGGCAGACCCGGGCCGACCCGCGACTCCCCGGCACCTGCCGCGGCCGCGGCCTCGGCCTCCACCTGGGCGCAGATCCGCCGCTGCTCGCGGTCGACCGTCGTCAGCGCCAGCAGCACGAGCACCCCGAGGGCGACCATCGCGAGCGGCACCCACCTGCCCTCGCGGGCCCAGACGACGGGCATGCCGATCGACGGCACGCGGAGGAACCCGACCCCGTGCACCGCCGACGCCCCGATCGGCGTCGAGTCGGCGGCGGCGTTGGCGTCGCCCTTGGTCACCATCAGGCCGCCGGCCAGCGCCTCCGCGTAGCGGTGCAGGCGCAGGTGCCCCGGCTGGTCGGGGTCGTCGGCGAGCAGCACGTGCCCGGTCTGGACCAGGTCCATCGGCACGGGGCGCGAGACGACGACGTCGCCGACGCGGATGCGCGGCTCCATCGATCCGGTCACGACCGTCGTCGGGTGCCAGCCGAGCACCGCGGGCGCCGCGGCCCAGAAGGCGAGCCCCAGCAGCGCGACGATCACGCCGCGGGCGACCGTGGCGACGACGATCCGCGACCAGTCCTCGACGCCGGTCCGCGCCGTCGGCAGGGTCGACAGGGTCGGCGAGGAGGCGCGGGTCGAGCCCCGTAGCGGGCTCGCGACGTGCTGTGCCGTCGCCGACATGGCGGCCTCCCCTCTCGACGTGGGGTCCGTGACGCGGGGCGGGCGGCGGCGCGGCACGAGCCGCGCCGTCGCCCGGGGACGGCTAGTTGTTGTTCTGGACTTCCCAGGTGAAGCCCTGCTTGACGTTCACGCCCTGTGACGTGTTGAGCAGGTCCGACGCGACGGTGTAGGTGAACTTGTACAGGCGGTTCTCGGCGGGGGAGTCGGCCCCCGTCGGGTTGCCCGTCGTCACCCACGCGTCGGCGCCGTTCGCGTAGCTGGAGCGCGCCGTCTGGAACGCGGCGAGCGTGCCGTCGTAGACGGTGCCGCCCGTGCCCGCGGCGACGAACGCCTGGCAGGTGCCGGTGCCCTGCTCGATCTTGAGCGTGGTCTTGAGGCCGAGGTCGCTGCTGACGTTGACGGCACCGGTGCCGTAGAGCTTCACGGTCGAGGGCAGGCTGCCGGTCGAGGTGACGGTGATGCAGTTCGTGCCGGTCGAGCCGGGCTTGAGGTTGACGGCGCTGAACAGGGCGACGTCGGCGTCGTTGTCGGTGAGCTTCACCGAGCCGGTGGTCCAGTTGCTCGTGGGGTTGCTCGTCTGCGCGCTGAACGCCGAGTACGACGCGTTCGAGACGACGAGCCCGGAGGCGACGAGGGCGAGCGGGACGCCGATGACGGCGGCGAGGCGGGCAGCACGGGGCGTGGCGGTGCGCATGACGGGGTGTCCTGATCCTTGGGTGCAGCATGTCCGGTCGACGGAGTGCCACGGAGGGGCGCGGGAGGCGGCTGGTGAGACCGCGGTGCGCCGACCGCACGGGCGTGGTGAGGGCCCGACGTCGTCCGGTTGTTACGGTCACCAAGATAAACCTGTGAGCCCTCCTCAGCAAGGTCGCGGGCGACCCCCGAGGGAGGGGGGCTCGCGCATCGGCCAGGGCCCCGGGGAGGCGCGTGCCTGGGCGTCGGCAGCGCCCGCGTCGGTACCGTGGCGGGCATGCAGCAGCCCGACGCCCCCGCCCCGTCCGACGCCCCGAGCCCGGGCGTGGCCCCCACGTCGAGCGGCGCCCCGGCCTGGACGGAGCACGTCGTGTGGTGGCACGTGTACCCCCTCGGGTTCGTGGGGGCCGACACGACCGGGGCGGACCGCACGCCGGCACCGCGCCTCCTCGACCTCGTGCCGTGGCTCGACCACCTCGTCGCGCTCGGCGCCAACGGGCTCGCGCTCGGGCCCGTGTTCGCGTCGTCGACGCACGGCTACGACACCATCGACTGGATGCACGTCGACCCGCGGCTCGGCAGCGACGACGACCTCGTCACGCTGATCGACGCGGCGCACGAGAAGGGCGTCCGCGTGATGCTCGACGGCGTCTTCAACCACGTCGGCCCCGAGTTCCCGCCGCTGGTCGAGGCCCGCGCCGACCCGTCGTCGCCGGCGGCCGCGCTGTTCCGCCGCGACGAGTCGGGCGACCTGGCGACCTTCGAGGGGCACGGCGGGCTGATCGCCCTCGACCACTCGTCGCCCGAGGTGGCACGCCTCGTCACCGACGTGATGGTGCACTGGAGCGACCGCGGCGCCGACGCCTGGCGCCTCGACGCCGCCTACTCGGTGCCGACCTCGTTCTGGGCGACGGTGCTGCCCGCCGTCCGCGAGCGCCACCCCGACGTGTGGGTGGTCGGCGAGGTGCTGCACGGCGACTACGCCGCGATCGTGCGCGAGGCGGGGCTCGACGCGGTCACCCAGTACGAGCTCTGGCAGGGCGTCTGGCACGCGCTGCAGAGCGTCAACCTGCACGAGCTGGCGTGGGCCCTCACCCGGCACGACGAGTTCCTCGACGCGTTCGTGCCGCTGACCTTCGTCGGCAACCACGACGTCACCCGCATCGCCAGCCAGGTCGACGACGAGCGCCACCACGCGCACGCGACCGTGCTGCTGTTCACCCTCGGCGGGGTGCCGTCGGTCTACTACGGCGACGAGCTCGGGCTGCGGGCCGTGAAGGAGGAGCGGGTCGGCGGCGACGACGCGGTGCGCCCGGCCTTCCCCCGCTGGTCGGGCGACGACGTCGTGTCGCTCGTGCCCGACGCCGACCCCGCCGCCCTGGCGCTGCACCAGCAGATGATCGGGCTCCGTCGCCGTCACCCGTGGCTGTACACGGCCCGGTCGCGGACGGTGTCGGTGACGAACGAGTCGCTCGTGCTCGAGCTGCGGCCCGGGGCGGGCGGGGACGCGGGTGCGGGCTCGGGTGCGGGCGCGGGCGACGTCGCGCTGGTCGTGGCCCTCTCGCTCGGCGACGAGCCGCTGCGGGTGGCCGACCCGGCGCCGGGCGAGTTCCTCGCCGGGCGCGACGCGGGGCTCGACGGCGACGAGCTCGTCGTCGGCGCCCACGGCTGGGCGGTCGTCGCGCGACGGTAGGTGCGGCGGGCCGAGTGGTCACGATCTGTTCGTCCCCCGCCCCGGGAGCAGCAGTTCGTGACCACTCGACCACTGCGCGCGGGAGGCGCGCGCGTGGTGGACTGGCTCCGTGCTCGACCCCTTCACCACGCCCCTGCCCGACCGGCACTTCGAGGACTACCCGCCCGGCCTCCACGCCGAGTACGGCCCGACCACGGTCACGGCCGACGAGATCGTCGCCTTCGCGACCGCCTTCGACCCGCAGCCGATGCACGTCGACGCCGAGTGGGCCGCCGCCGGCCCGTTCGGCGGGCTCATCGCCAGCGGCTGGCACACGACCGCGATCATGATGCGGCTGCTCGTCGACCACTGGCTGAACGGCGAGACGAGCCTGTCGTCGCCCGGCGTCGACGAGCTGCGCTGGCACCGACCGGTGCGCCCCGGCGACCAGCTGACCGCCCGGTTCACGGTGCTCGAGGCGCGGCCGTCGGCCTCGCGGCCCGACCGGGGCATCCTCCGCACGCGCATCGAGCTGGTCGACGCCGACGAGCAGCTCGTCATGTCGCAGGTGATGACGAACTTCGTCCTGCGTCGCCCGTAGCGCGCGCCGCGAGCCCGGGCGTCAGCCCTGCAGGTCGCCCGCGTGCCGCACGACGTCGTCGGCGGTGAGCCGCTCGGCGTCCGACTCGGCGACCCCGGTCACCCGGAACGTCGCCGACTCCCCCGCGAGCAGCGTCACCATGCCCGTGTCGACCACGGCCCCGGGGTCGACCCGGTCGACGAGCAGGGTCACGTCGCGGGCGTAGCTGCGGGCGGTGACGGTGACCAGCGCGACGCCGGGAGCGGTCTCGGCGAGGGCGACCACCGCCTCCACCGCACCGGGGTCGAGCTGCTGGTCGACGACCTCGGCGGCGTCCCACCGGGCGCGGCCGGCGCCGAAGCCGGGCAGGTCGGCGACGAGCAGCTCGGCGGCGGGGTCGAGGCCGTCGACGAGCGCGGCCGGCAGCGAGACCGTGGTGCTGCCCCGCGCCTCGACCGTGACCGGCATCGCGACCTCGTCGCGGCGCCCGCCGTCGAACGCGACGGCGGCGACCGTGGCGGTGCCGCTCCACGCCTCGTCGGTGTCGTTGAGCAGCACCAGGGCCAGGCCGGAGGCGCGGGGCTGGATCGTCGCCAGCCGCGCCTCGTAGACGGCCCGGAGCACGTGCCAGAGCGGCTTGCGGTGCCCCGCGAAGTCGACCGCCGCCCACGACACGACGGGCCAGTCGTCGTTCAGCTGCCAGACGACGACGCCGGTGTTCCGCGGCGCCAGCGAGCGGAAGTGCTCGACGCCGAAGCGGATCGCCGCGGCCTGGTTGAGCTGGGTCGCCCAGTGCCAGTCCTCGATCGTCGAGGGCGCGGGCAGGTGGCCGTCGAGGCCCCGCTCTAGTTTGAGGTTGCCGTCCTCCGCCTTCTGGTGCACGAGCATCTCGTGGCCGTACGGGTCGAGCGGCTCGTCGTGCACGACCGAGGTCAGCGTCGACCAGGCGGGCGGCCCCTGGAAGCCGAACTCGGAGACGAAGCGCGGCTCGTGGTCGCGGTAGGCCGTGTAGTCGAGGCGGTTCCAGACGTCCCAGATGTGCATGGTGCCGTTCGCGGCGTCGTTCGGGTGCAGGTACTCGCCGAACGACCACGGGCTGCCCGGCGAGTACGGCCGGGTGCCGTCCAGCTCGGCGACGACGCGCGGCAGCAGGTCGAAGTAGTAGCCCTCGCCCCAGGTGCGGCCGGCGAGCTGGCGACGCCAGTCCCAGTCGACGTAGCCCCAGATGGCCTCGTTGTTCCCGTTCCAGATCACGAGGCTCGCGTGGCGGCTGAGGCGGGTGACGGCCTCCCGGGCCTCGGCCTCGACCTCGTCGGCGAGCCAGGGCTCCTCGGCGTAGGCGCCGCAGGCGAAGAGGAAGTCCTGCCAGACGAGCACGCCGGCCTCGTCGCACGCGTCGTAGAGATCGTGCGACTCGTAGACGCCGCCGCCCCACACGCGCAGGAGGTTCATGTTCGCGTCGGTCGCGTCGGCGACGCGGAGGCGGTAGCGCTCGGGCGTCATCTCGGTGAGGAAGGCGTGGTCGGGGATCCAGTTCGCGCCCCGCACCTGCACCGGCTGGCCGTTGACGCTCAGCACGAAGGGCGCTCCGCGCTCGTCGGGGGCCGTGTCGAGGGCGACGGTGCGGAAGCCGACCCGCGCCTCCCACGGCTCGGTCTCGCTGCTGCTGCCGACCGTGACGGTGACGGGGTAGAGCGGCTGGGCGCCGTGGCCGCGGGGCCACCAGAGCTCGGCGTCGGGAACGACGACCGTGAGCCGCACCTGCGTCGTGCCGGCGGCGACCGCCGAGGAGGCGCTGTGCCCGTCGACGAGGACGGTCACCTCGGTCTCGGCGGCGGTGGTGGTGTCGGCGCCGCCGTCGGCCGGGGCGACGGGGGTCGCCCACTCGAGCTCGACGTGGGCGTCGAGCACCCCGCCCTCGTCGGTGACGTCGACGAGCGGCCGGACGGACGCGATGCGCACGCCCGACCAGCTGTCGAGCCCGATCGGTCGCCAGATGCCGCTGGTGGCGACGTCGACGCCCCAGTCCCAGCCGAAGTTGCTGGCGGACTTCCGCAGCATCGTGAAGGGGTGGTGGTTGACGTGCGGGAGCGCTCCGTGGCGCTCGACCCGCGACTCCACCTCGGGCACGGGCGCGGCGAACGTCACGACCAGGTGGTTGTCGCCGTCGGTCAGCGCGTGGCGCACGTCGACGCGGTACGAGCGGTGCTGGTTCTCGGTCTCGGCGACGACGACGCCGTTGAGCTCGACGCGGGCGACGGTGTCGAGCCCCTCGGCGACGAGGTCGTGGCGGTCGGAGCCGTCATCGTGCCACTCGAACGTCGTCCGCCAGCGCCAGACGGTGTCGCCGATCCACTGCTGAGCGGCCTCGGCGTCGCCGTCGAACGGGTCGGTGACCATCCCCGCGGCGAGCAGGTCGGTGTGGGCGACGCCGGGCACGGTGGCCGGGACGAGCCGGCCCGCGACCTCGGCGGGCACCGGGCCGCTCACGGCCTCGAGGGTCCAGTCGTCGTGGAGGGGTCGGAGAGCCATGCGTGCGTGTCCTCGTCGTCGAGATGCGGGTGGGCCTCGCACCACGCTAGCGGGAGGCGCGGGGCCGCGGGCGCCCGGCGGGTGCGGCGGGTTCCCGTCCTCCGCGGTGGTCGCCGGTGCTCGCCGACCGGGTGCGGCGGGTTCCCGTCCTCCTGGGCGGGTCGGCGCGGGCCCGCCCAGGAGGACACGGACCCGCCGCACCGGCGTGACCTCCCCCGGCGGGCCGACCCGCGCCTCCCCGGGCCCTCAGAACTGGCGGGCGGCGACGTCCGCGCGGTGCGACGCGGCGACCAGCTCGCGGAGGCGCTCCGCCGTCACGGGCGCGCCCGGGTCGGCGAGGTGGTCGACGGTGAGGGCCGCGGCGTCGGCCGCGTAGATCGGGGTGTACGCGCCCGACTCGGGCTCGGTGCGCCACGACTCGGCGAGCGAGCCCGCGTCGACCGGCTCGAAGCCGAGCAGGTCGACGAGCTCCATGACCCGGGCCTTGGCCGTCGCGTCGTCGCCCTGGACGGCGAGCGCCGTGCGCGGGGTCGAGCCCGTGAGCGCCGGGATGTGGTGGGCGAGGATCCCGTTGAACGCCTTCACGACGAGCGCGCCGGGCAGCAGCCGCTGCTCGAGCTCGGCGGTGGCGAGCTCGAGGCTGTCGAGCTCGGGGATGCGCCCGTCGCGGTGCGGGTAGTAGTTGCCGGTGGAGAGCACGACGCGGTCGGCGAGGGCGTCGACGGGCAGCGCCGGGTAGGCGCCGAGCGGGACGGCGAGCACGACGAGGTCGCCGGCCTCCGCCGCCTCGCGGGGAGCGGCGGCGCGGGCGCGGGGGCCGAGCTCCGCGACGAGGCCTGCGAGCGACTCCGGCCCGCGCGAGTTCGCGACGACGACGTCGAGGCCGGCCGCCACAGCGAGGCGGGCGAGGCCGCTGCCGATGTCACCGCTGCCGATGACGCCGATGCGGGTGAGGGGTGTGGGGATGCTGGTGGTGTCGGTCATGGTGCCTCCTGGTCGGGGTCGGGGTCGGGGTCGTGTTCGGGGTCGTGTTCGGGCTTCGGGGCTGGGGGCTCGGGGCCGCCGTCAGGCGTCGTCGCCCGCGGCGGCCGGACGTGCCTGCCACCCCCGGCGGGCGAGCGCTGCGAGCCCGTCGGCCGAGTCGTCGTCGGCGAGCGCGGCGCCCCGCACCCAGCTCGTGGCGAGGGCGGCGAGGAAGAGGTCGCGGGCGCGCACGTCGCTCCGGGCGGTGCCGTCGCGGCGGGCGGCGTCGAGGAACTCCTCGGTCACGGTGACGAAGCCCTGGCAGGTCGTCGCGAGGGGCGAGTCGCTCGTGAGCGTGGCGGCGCGCAGGGGCCCGGGCAGGCCGTCGAACGCCCCCGCCCAGTCGATCACCGCGTCGAGCCAGCCGTGCAGGGCGTCGCCCGCGTCGACGGTGCCGTCGTCGCGGCCGGCCCGGAGGGAGTCGCGGCGTGCGACGAGCGCGTCGTCGCGGGCCGTCAGCAGGGCCGCGAGCAGGGCCTCGCGCGTCGGGAAGTGGCGGTACAGGGTGCCGGCGCCGACGCCTGCCCGCTTCGCGATCGCGTCGAGGGAGCCGCCGACGCCGTGCTCGGCGAAGTGCTGCTCGGCGGTGGCGAGGAGGTGCTCGCGGTTGCGGAGCGCGTCGGCGCGGGGAGCCCGAGCTCCGCGGGTGGTCGTACCGGGCACGGCGTCCTCCTCGTCGCGATGCGGAGGACCTCTCCGCATCGCGAAGAGGAGACTATCTCCGTTCGCGCGGGAGCGCACCCCCGAGCACGGCCAGCGCCTTGGCGTGTCTCACCGCCGGCGCGGCTCAGCGCTCGTGCGGCTCAGCGCAGGCGCGGCGCGACGACGAAGGCCGCCGCGGCGTCGAGCACCGGGTCGGCGCGGTCGCTCACGACCGTGCAGACGCCGAGGCCGAACGAGCGGCAGAGCGAGACGACGCCGAACTTGCTGCTGTCGGCGAGCACGACGGTCTCGCGGCTGTGCGCCTGCACGAGGCGCTTCTTGTTGGCCTCGCGGATGTCGAAGGTGGTGACGCCGGCCTCGGCGTCGATGCCGGTGACGCCGATGAACGCCCGGTCGAAGTAGAGGTCCTCGAGCTGCCGGTCGGTCATCGTGCCGGCGACGGAGCCGATGTCGGGCAGGTAGTCGCCGCCGAGCGCCGTGACGGTCACCCGGGGCCGGGGCACCATGCCGAGCACCTGCGTGTTCGAGGTGATGACGTGCACGTCGATGTTCGGCAGAGCCACCATGAACTCGGTCAGCGACGTGCCCGAGTCGACGTAGATCGTCTCCCCCTCGACCACCATGGCGGCGGCGGCGCGGGCGATCGCGACCTTCTCGTCGCGGTTGATCTGCGACTTCATCGCCGCCGGCAGCTCGGCCGAGCGCTCCTCGGCACGGATCGCCCCTCCGCGCAGGCTCACGACGTGCCCGGACTGCTCCAGCTCGCGGATGTCGCGGCGCACGGTCGAGGGCGACGCCCCCGTGGCCGTGACGAGGTCGTCGATCAGGATCGAGTCGCCCGAGGCGACACGGTCGAGGATCAGCTGGTGCCTGGCGAACGATCTCACGCCTCGAGGTCCTCCCGGGTCGGCATGCTGGACTGTGCCCCCATCCCCGCGACGGTGATCGAGGCGACGAGCGCGGCGGTGCGGGCGGCCGAGAACGGGTCGACCCCGTCGGCCAGCGCGACGGCGAAGGCCCCGATGAACGAGTCGCCGGCGCCGGTCGTGTCGACCGCGTGGGCGGGCACCGCCCCCACGAACTCCACCCGTCGGCCCTCGAGAACATAGCAGCCGCGACTGCCGAGGGTCAGGACGACGGAGTCGCAGAACGCCGCCAGCTCGGCGACCGCGGCCCGCATCGCCGCGTCGTCGGCGACGTCGCCGAGGGGGCGCCCGAGGTACTCGGCCGCCTCGTCCTCGTTGACGACGAACCAGGCGCAGGCGCGGGTCACCTCGAGCGGCACGGGCCGGGCGGGCGCGGCGTTGTAGACGACCGGGACGCCCGCGGCCGCGGCGAGCGCCACCGCCCGCTCGTTCGCCGACGCGGGCACCTCGTTCTGCAGCACGACGACGGCCGACGACGCGACGAGGTCGGCGTTCTCGTCGACCCACTCGCCGGTCACGACGGCGTTCGCCCCCTCGACGATCGTCGCGTGCACCTCGCCGTCGCCGACGACGTGCACGATGCCGAGGCCGGCCGCCGCGCCGGTGGGCCGCAGCCGGCACTCGACACCCTCGCGCTCGAGGGCGGCGCGGCAGATCTCGCCGTGCTGGTCCGCCCCCGCGGCGCCGACGAAGCGGACGGAGGCGCCGAGGCGGGCTGCCTGGACGGCCTGGTTCGCGCCCTTGCCGCCGGGGTCGGCGCGGAACCCGGTGGAGACGAGCGTCTCGCCCCGCCGCGGCAGCCGCTCCTGGCTGACGATCAGGTCGTAGTTGATGCTGCCGACCACCAGGATGGCGTGCGCCGTCATGCGGTCCTCCACTTCGTCGTGTCGACGACGTGCCGCCGCCAGGGCCGACAGTAGGCGGCGATGACGACGGTTGTCAAAGACGATCGGCATGCTGGTGCGGCGAACGCGCTCATCCGGCTGCTGAGCGTGACTAGGAATGACACTACTTGACAATCCCGGTCATGCTCCGTACGGTCGCCACCATGAAGTTCGCCACGCGCCTCAACTCGTTCATCGCCGGTGGAGACACCGCCGCAGCCCTCCGCCGCATCAGCGCGACGAAGGGCATCGACCACGTCGACCTCAACTACCCCGAGCACTTCGTCGGCATCGAGCCCGCCGACATGAAGCCCCTCCTCGACGAGCTCGGGCTCTCGCTCAACAGCGTCGCCATGCGCTTCCGCAAGGACTTCGTCCACGGCGAGTACAGCAACCGCGACGAGGCGGTCCGCCGCGAGGCCATCGAGCTGACGAAGGCCGGCATCGACGCCGCGGCCCTCGGCGGCAGCGACCTCGTGACGGTCTGGCTCGGCTACGACGGCTTCGACTACACGTTCCAGAAGGACTACGCGCGTGACCTCGGCCGCATCGTCGAGGCCTTCCAGGAGCTCGCCGACCACCGCCCCGACGTCCGCATCAGCATCGAGTACAAGCCCTACGAGGAGCGCGTGCACTCGGTCATCCGCAGCGTCGGGCAGACCCTGCACGTCCTCCAGCTGATCGACCGGCCCAACGTCGGCGCGACGCTCGACTTCGCGCACATGCTGATGGCCGGCGACGCACCCGGCTTCGGCGCCGCGCTGCTGCTCGCCGAGGGCAAGCTGTGGGGCGTCCACCTCAACGACGGCAACAACGACCACGACGACGGGCTCATGATCGGCTCGATCCACCCCTTCGAGACGATCGAGTTCCTCTACTACCTGCTCCGCCACGACTACGACGGCGTCATCTACTTCGACACGTTCCCCATCCGGGAGGACGCACAGGAGGAGGCGGAGACCAACCGGGCCACCGTCGAGCTGCTCATCGCGAAGATCGAGGCGGTCGGCGTCGACCACATCACCTCGGTCATCGACCAGGCCGACGGCATCGCCTCGCAGCGCCTCCGCAACGAGCTGATGAGCGTCGCCGTCCCCGCTCCCGGCGCCTGACCCCTCGTCGAGGGCGTCCCGAGACTCCTCGGGCCCCGGCCGGTGCCTCCCCGCGACCCGCGCGTGCGGAGGCACCCGGCCCGCGACTCCCCCGGGCCCCCGCCCGACCCCGCACGACCCGACCGACCCGCACCACCCCGCACGACGAACACCCCCCGACCCCTTCTCACACACAGGTGGACACGCAATGGCGCGATCTAGAACAGTCTTCTCCCTCTCCCTCGTGGCGACCATCGCCCTCGTCGCCCTCGTCGGCGGCGTCGTCGGCGGCAGGGCCACGGTCTCCGAGGCGGCATCGAGCGGAGGGGGTGAGGGAGGCGCGGCGTCCGGAGTCAAGGTCGACGTCATCATCCGGGCCAGCGACTCCGCCTACTGGCAGACCCTGCTCGCCGGCTCCGAGGCCGCCGCGGCCGACTACGGCATCGAGGTCGCGACCTTCGGACCGACCTCCGAGACCGACATCGCCGGGCAGGTGCAGCTCGTCGAGAACTCCGTCTCGCGCGGCGCCGACGCCATCCTCATCGCGCCCAGCTCGAGCGAGGCCCTGAACGCCTCCATCGACCAGGCGCGGGCGGCCGGCATCAAGGTCATCACGGCCGACACGAAGGTCACCGCCGACATCGAGGGCCACATCGGCACGAACAACGTCCTCGCCGGCACGGCCGCCGGCGAGCGCATGTGCCAGCTGCTCACCGACGCGGGCACGACCACCGGCAAGGTGCTCGTCGAGGCCCCGATCGCGGGCATCGA
Source organism: Frigoribacterium sp. CFBP 8754 (assembly GCF_014841815.1). NCBI lineage: Bacteria > Bacillati > Actinomycetota > Actinomycetes > Micrococcales > Microbacteriaceae > Frigoribacterium > Frigoribacterium sp. CFBP 8754. Next base: position 28,625 of record NZ_JACYUO010000008.1, on the reverse strand, counting down.
GGCCAACCAGGACCGCGACGCGGGCTTCCGGGCCGGGCTCGCGGCAGGCTGCCCCGACATCGACTCCAGCCTGCAGAGCTACAACAACAACGACATCGGCACGGCGGCCTCGCAGGTGAACGACGCCATCTCGGCGAACTCCGACCTCGTGGGCGTCTTCGCCGACAACAACAGCTCCGGCGTCGGCGCGGCCACCGCCATCAAGGACAACGACGCGTCCGACGACATCGTCGTCGTCGCCTTCGACTCCGACCCGGCGGAGAACGCCGCCCTGGCCGACGGCAGCATCGACGCACTGGTCGTGCAGAACCCCTGGTTCCTCGGCTACCAGGGCGTCGTCGAGGCCGCGATGGCGACGCAGGGGCGCATCCCGCCCGCGAGCCTCGACCCCGGCGTCGCCGTGGCCGACCGCGACAACATGGAGAGCCCCGAGATCAAGTCGCTCCTCGAGCCGCAGACTGCCGAGACCAACGGATGACCGTCCGCGAGCCCGAGGGCGCTGCCGTGCTGCAGCTCACCGACGTCTCGAAGGCGTTCGGCGCCGTCCAGGCCCTCAGCGGCGTCTCGCTCAAGCTCGTGGCGGGGCAGGTGCACTGCCTCGCCGGCGAGAACGGCGCCGGCAAGTCGACGCTGATCAAGGTGCTCACGGGGGCGCTGCCCCGCGACTCGGGCGACTACGACATCGACGGCCGCACGGTCACGACGGCCACCCCGGCCGCCCTCCGCGGCGCGGGCGTGCAGGCCGTCTACCAGGAGCTCAGCCTCCTGCCGCACCTCTCGGTGGGCGAGAACATGTTCATGGGCCGCCTGCCGGCGCGCTCGGGCGTGATCCGCTCCCGAGACCTGCACGACCGCTGCCGGTTCGTGCTCGACTCGCTCGGCCTCGCCGACGTCGACCCCGACGTCGTCGTCGAGCGGCTGCCCGCCGCGACGAAGCAGCTCGTCGAGGTCGCGAAGGTCGTCACCGCCGACTCCGTCAAGGTGATCGTCTTCGACGAGCCGACGACGGCGCTGACCGAGGCCGAGTCCGACCGGCTGCTCGACCAGATCCGGAAGTTCAAGGCGGAGGGCGTCGCGATCCTCTACGTCACCCACCGCCTGGAGGAGATGTTCGCCGTCGGCGACTGGGTCACGGTGCTCCGCGACGGCGAGCTGTCGCAGAGCGGGCCGATGAGCGACTACACGGAGGACACGCTGATCAACGCCATGGTCGGCCGTGAGGTGTCGAGCCTGTACCCGGACGAGGCGCGCGAGGTCCACCCGGCGCGCCTCAGCCTCCGGGGCCTGCGGCGCACGCCGGACAGCCCGACCATCGACCTCGAGGCCCGGGGCGGCGAGATCCTCGGCATCGGGGGCCTGCTCGGCTCGGGGCGCAGCGAGCTGCTGCTCAGCGTCTTCGGCTCGGAGCCGGTCGCGGAGGGCGAGATCCTCGTCGACGGCGTCGTGGTCCGGCCCGACGGGCCGCGCACGATGATGGACGCGGGCGTGGCCCTGCTCACCGAGGACCGCAAGGTGCTCGGCCTGCTGCCGGAGCTGTCCATCCGCGAGAACGTGACGATCGCGAGCCTGCGCGTCGGCTCCCGGCGGGGGCTGCTGCCCGGCCGGGCACAGTCCGACGAGGCCGACGCCCTGCTCGACAGCCTCCGCATCCGCGCCGGCTCGTACGACCAGCCGGTCTCGACGCTCTCCGGGGGCAACCAGCAGAAGGTGCTGCTCGCCCGCTGGCTGCTGACGAAGCCCGGGGTCATCATGTTCGACGAGCCGACGAAGGGCATCGACGTCGGCGCCAAGGGCGAGCTCTACGACGTGATCAACGACCTGGCCCGCCGCGGCCTCGCGGTCGTCGTCGTCTCGTCGTACCTGCCCGAGCTGCTCGGCCTCGCCGATCGCGTGGTGGTGCTCCGCGAGGGCGCCGTCGCGGGCGAGCTGCCGGGCGGCGCCTCCGAGGAGGACGTGCTCCGCCTCGCCAGCGGCGGGGTCGACGACCCCGCCGACCACCTGCACGGCGTCCCGCCGCTCAGGCACGACCCCCGCACCGACCCGGTCACCCGACAGAACATCGAGGAAGTCCCCCATGCCTAAGTTGATGTGGCGCGAACCCATCGAGACGACGACCATCCGGGTGGTGCGGAACGGCGACGACGCCGCGGCCGCGGCCGCCCGGGCGTCGACCAAGCCGCGGGTCACGACCCTCGGCAGCATCGCCGGCCGCGAGAGCGGGGTGCTGATCGTCCTGCTCGTCGTGTTCGGAGCGCTGACGCTCGCGAGCGACGACTTCCTGACCGGCAACAACCTCGCGAACCTGGCCCGCCAGGTGTCGATCTTCGGGATCCTCGCCATCGGGCAGCTGATGGTCATCCTCACCGGGGGCATCGACCTCTCGGTCGGGTCGATCCTCGGCCTCGCCGGGGCGGTCACCGCGCAGCTGCTCGTCGCGGGGGTGCCGATCCCGCTCGCGCTGATCCTGGGCGCGCTCGTCGGGGCGGTGCTGGGCATCATCACGGGGCTGCTGGTGACGAGGTTCAAGCTCCCCCCGTTCATCGCGACGCTCGGCATGCTCGGCATCGCCCGGGGCGTGGTGCTCGTGATCACCGACGCGAACACGATCCAGGGCCTGCCCGAGGGCTTCCAGACGATCGCCAACGGCTCGGTGGTCGGCGTGCCGAACCTGCTGATCCTGTTCGTCGTCATCGCGGCGATCGCGGCCTTCGTGCTGAAGCGCACCGTCTTCGGCCGGTACGTCTACGCCGTCGGCTCGAACCCGGAGGCGGCGCGCCTGGCCGGAGTGCCGGTGCGGCTGGTGACCATCACGGTCTACGGCATCGCGGGGCTGCTGTCGGCGGTCGGCGGCGTGCTGCTGACCTCGCGGCTCGGGGCCGGCGTGCCCACGGCGGGCACCGGCTTCGAGCTGCAGGCGATCGCGGCGTGCGTGATCGGCGGCGCGAGCCTCTCCGGGGCACGGGGCAGCGCGATCGGCGCGGCCTGCGGGGCGCTGCTGATCGGCGTGCTGAACAACGGCGGCAACCTGCTGGCCGTGAACTCGTTCTACCTCCAGATCGCGATCGGCCTGCTGATCCTCGTGGCCGTCGCGTTCGACCAGCTGAACACCCGGGCCGCCGCCCGGGAGTGAGGCACGGCGACGGCCGGGCCGGTGCCTCCTGCGGGAGGTGGCCGGCCCGGTCGTCGTGCACCGAGACTCCCCCCGTCCCCTCCCTTCCTGAAGGAGCCCCTCGTGCTCAAGGGCATCGACCCCGTCCTCACCGCCGAGCTGCTGTCGGTGCTCATGTCGATGGGGCACGGCGACCAGCTGCTGCTCTGCGACGTGAACCACCCGGCCGCGTCGATCGCGGCCCACACCACCCACGGCACCGTCGTCGACCTCGCGGGCTGCGACCTGCCGCGGGCCGTGGGCGCCGTCCTGTCGCTGATGCCGCTCGACACGTTCGTCGAGGCACCCGTGACGCGGATGGCGGTGGTGGGCGACCCCGACCGGCTCGTGCCGGTGCACCACGCCGTGCAGGCCGCGGTCGACGCCGCCGTCGGCGGGGCCGTGCCGGTGGAGGCGCTGGAGCGGTTCGACTTCTACGCCGCGGCCCGCGGGGCGTTCGCGGTCGTGCGGACCAGCGACTGGGGGCCGTACGGGTGCTTCCTGCTGCGGAAGGGCGTGGTGGAGGGCGGGGCTGAGGCGTGAGCCTCCGGGCTCGTCACCCGATGCGGGTGGCGTGCTCCAGCACCGACTCGGCGAGCGCGGCGCGGGCTCCGACGACCTCGATCCCGAGCAGGCGCCCCTCGGCGTCGAAGTCGAGCACGACGGTGGCGCGGTCACCGGGGGCCTCGACGACCTCCTGGGCGACGGCGGCGCCGCGGCCGACGCGCGGCACGAGCTGGATGTAGGCGCAGTCGGCGGACGCGTCGTAGGTCACGGGGAGGTCCATCGCGCCACGCTAGCGCGCGGCTGACTCAGGCGGGTCCGTGTCCTTCCCGGCGGGCGGGCGCCGGCACGCCGCCGAGGACAGGAACCCGCCGCACTCCCCGAGCGCCCTCGGTGCCACCCCGGAAGTACGGTCCAGCATCGCTGATCCACTCCGGAGTGGATCAGCGATGCTGGACCACGACTCCCGCCCCTGCCGCACCGACGCGAGCCCTCCGACCCGCCGACCGCGGCGCTGCGGAGGCTCGCGGCGAGGACGAGCTCATTGCCGTGCCCGAGGGGGAAGCGCCATGGGGAACACGACGACCCACGGAGGTCTCGATTCGTTGAGCGGCCCGGCGCGGGACGCCCGTCGGCTGATGGTCGCCGGGGCCGTGTGCGTGGTCGTCGCGATCGTGCTGCTGTTGCAGCCCCAGGACGAGCTGCCCGTGCTGGGCGACACGTCGTCCGCCGCGCGCGTCATCGGCGGTCTCGGGGCTGTCTTCGTGATCCGAGCTGGCATCGGCCTCTGGCTCGTGCGCCGGGACCGACGGAGGCGCGGGCCCGGTGAGCAGGCCTGACCGGCATCGTGCGGAGCACGGGACCGTCGGGAAGTACGGTCCAGGAACGCTGATCCACTCCAGAGTGGAGGAGCGATGCGGGGGCGCACTCCCGGAGCCGCCCGCCGCGGGCTCACGTCGCGACCGACCTGACCCGACCTGACATGACCTGACCTGACCCGACACGAGGAGCACGACATGGACGCCCGAGACACGACGAAGCGCGGAGCACCCGGCGGCCTCCTCGGGGCGTGGTTCAACGTCGCCGTCTGCACCGCGATCGTGGTCGGCGCCATCGTCTACACGGTGACCGGCCCGGACGTCCTCTCCGACCGCCTCATCGGCGGAGGCGTCGCCCTCGTCGGCGTCGGCATGCTCGTCTTCTTCATCTCGGTGCTCCGCCGCGAACTCGCCCGCCGTCGGGACCGCTGAGGCCCCGACCCGCACGAGGCTGAGCCTGCACCGGCACGCGAGCCCGACGCCTGCCGTGAGCGTCGCGGGTGGCACGGTCGCCGTCCCGGTCGCTAGCCTGCCCGGATGAGCACCGACGAGTGGGAAGACCGCGTCGCCGCCCTCTGGGCCGACGAGACCGTCGACGACGCGCGGCGGATCGCGCTGATGCGCGACCTCGCCGCCGACGCGCCGCACCCCGCCCTCGGCGCGTTCGAGCTCGGCGGGGCGCACGACTCCGGCGGCCGGGAGGCCGACGCCGACGTCTCGTACGCGGCCGCGACCGCCGCCGGGCTCGACGCGGTCGACCCCGACCGAGCGGCGCGCATGGTCGTGCAGCACGCCTCGACCCTCCGCAACCTCGGCCGCGTCGACGAGGCGATCACGATGCTCCGCGACGCCCCTCCGCACCCCGCGACCGGTGCGGCACCGAGGGTGTTCCTCGCGCTCGCACTCCACAGCGCCGGCCGTGTCGACGAGGCGCTGCGCGTCGTGATCGAGGCCGTCGAGCCGACGCTGCCGCGGTACCACCGCTCCGTCCGCGCCTACGCAGCGGCCCTCACCGGCGACTGAGCGCGGGCGCGACCTCCCTCGCGGGCCCGCACCGCGACTCCTGCCCGCCCCGGGCTCGACGACTCGGTCGGCCGGCGGAGGAGGCGGAGAACGACCTTGGCGGATCGCTGATCCACTACAGAGTGGATCGAGCTCCTCAGCGACCGTCTCCTCAGCGACGACGAGCGACGAGCCCCGCGGCGAGCGCGACCGCGAGCGCCGCGCCGGCGACCCTCAGCCGCGCGGCAGCCCCACTCCCGTCTCGCGCTCGAGCGCCGCGAGCACCTCGCCCTGGAAGCCCTCGTCGCCGACGGAGGCGTTCGGCTGCTGCTGCTCCTCGTGGAACCAGTAGGCCCCGCTGACGTCGCCCAGCTCGCCGAGGGCGAGCAGCCGCTGCGTGCGGTGGCCGAGCTCGAAGTCGTCGGGCGCGCCCGCGCCTCCCATCTTCGTGGCGACCCAGCCCGGGTCGACCGCGTTGCTCCGCAGGTCGGGCCGGAGTCGCGCGACGGCCGCCGAGAACGCCGTCACGAACAGCTTGCTGTCGGAGTACGACCCGGTCTCCCGCGAGCCCGACCAGTCGACGTCGCCCAGCACCGAGGCCGTGCCGCTCTTGTGCATGCCGCTGCTGAGGTACACGTGCCGCGTCGGCGCCGTCACGAGGGCGGTGAGCAGGTACGGGGCGACGACGTTGACGGGCATCATCGCCGCGCCGCGGATCAGGCCCGCGTTGTGGATCACCGCGTCGAGCGGGGCGTCGAGCCCGTTCAGCTCGTCGGCGAGCGCCGTCACCGCGTCGCGGTCGCCGAGGTCGGCGACGACGAGCCGGGCACCGCGGTCGACGAGCGGCTGCAGCACCTCCCCGCGCGAGTCGCTGCGGGCGTGGACGACGACGTGGTGCCCCTGCTCGAGCAGGGCTTCGGCGGCGCCGCGGCCGAGGCCGTCGGTCGAGCCGGTGACGAGGATGTGTGCCATGCCCCGATCCTGGCCCCGAGGGCCTGTGACCGACCGCACCGCCCCCCTAGCGTGGAGGGCATGACCACCTCGCCCGCGACTCCCGCCCGACCCGAGCACCCCGCCGACCCCGCGCGCCCCGCCCACCCCGACCGCTCCTCCCAGCCCGGCGTCGACGTCCCCGACCACCGCGGCCGCACCGGGCTCGACCAGGTGGGCCGCGACCTGGCGCGCAACCCGGACGTCGTCGTGCGCGACGTCGAGCTCACGAGCACCGGCTGGCACGTGCTGCGGCGCACGACCTTCGACCTGCGGGGCCGCGACGGGCGCTGGACGACCCAGCAGCGCGAGACCTACGACCGCGGCGACGGCGCGACGATCCTGCTCTACGACGCCGACCGCGGCACGGTGCTGCTGACGCGGCAGTTCCGCTTCCCCGCCTACGTCAACGGGCACCCCGACGGCATGCTCGTCGAGACGGGCGGCGGCCTGCTCGACCCCGACGACGCGGGCGACGCGACGGCGGCGATCCGTCGCGAGGCCGAGGAGGAGCTCGGCGTCCGCGTCGGCGAGGTCACCCCCGTCTTCGCCGTCTACATGAGCCCCGGCTCGGTGACCGAGCGGGTGCACTTCTTCGCCGCGCCGTACACGGTCGACGACCGTGTCGGCCCGGGCGGCGGCCTCGAGGAGGAGGGCGAGGACATCGAGGTGCTCGAGGTCGACCACGAGGAGGCGCGCCAGATGATCCGTGACGGTCGCGTCGTCGACGGCAAGACGATCATGCTGCTGCAGTGGGCGGCCCTCGACGGCCCGTTCGCGCCGCGCGGCCCCGAGCGCGACACGCCCGCTGGGTAGGATCGCGCCGTGCCCACCTCCCTCTACGAGCAGATCGCCGACGACCTGCGCCGGCGGATCCTCGGCGGCGAGCTCTCGGTGGGCGACGACGTGCCGAGCGAGGGCGAGCTCGCCGAGCAGTGGCGCACCTCGCGGGGCCCCGTCCGCAACGCCCTCGCCGCCCTCCGGTCGGAGGGCCTCGTCGAGACGCGGCGCGGCCGGCCCGCCCGCGTCGTGGCGCGCAAGGCGCACCACCCGGTCGACGTGTCGATCCCGTTCACGAAGTGGGTGCACGACGTCGGCGGCGAGCCCGGTGCCCGCACGCAGGAGGTCTCGCTGCGACGGGCCGGCGAGGAGAAGGCGCGGTCGCTCGGCATCGAGCCCGGCGACCTCGTGGTCGACGTCGTGCGGCTGCGCCTGGTCGACGGGCGCCCGACGATGCTCGAGCGGCTCACCTTCATCGAGGAGGTCGGCCGCGTGCTCTTCGACGTCGACCTCGACACCGTGTCGATCACCGAGTACCTCGACTCGCGCGGCTTCGGCTACGCCGACGTCGACCACGAGATCGACGCCGTCGCCGCCGACGACCTCGACGCCGAGCTGCTCGACGTCGAGCCCGGCACCCCGATCCTGCGCCTGCACCGCGTGACGCGCGGGGCCGACGGACGCACCTTCGAGGCCTCCGACGACCGCTACCGCAGCGACATCGTGCGCTTCACGGTCGCCGCGTCGGGGCGGGCCCGCGAGGGCGGGCACTTCATCCGGGCGCTCGGCGCCTGAGTCGCCGCGCCGAGCGTCGACGTCCCGCAGCGGACGAGCGCGGGAGGCGCGGGAGGCGCGGAGGCGGGGAGGCGGGGAGGCGGGGAGGCGCGGAGAGCGCACCACCGGAGGCTCGGCGGGTGCAGCGCGGGAGGCGCGGTCCAGGATCGCTGATCCACTCCGGAGTGGATCAGCGATGACGGCGTGCTCTTCCCGGCCGGTCGACGTCCGGCCCGGTGCCCCTCGGTAGGCTCGCGCCGTGCCCGACCCCACCTCGCCCGACGCCCCCAGCCCTCGCCCCCGCACCCGCACCCCCCGCCGCCCCGACGTGACCGCCCTCGAGCTGGTCGGCGGCCCCGAACGCGTCACCGTCACGCTGCACGAGCCCGACGAGGCCTGGGCGGCGACCTACCTCGAGCACCGGGCGCGCATCCTCGACGCGATCCGCGCCTCCCCGGCTGCCGGCTCCGACGACGACGGCGGCGACGAGAACGACGGCACCGCCCCGTCCGTCGACGTCGAGCACATCGGCTCGACCTCGGTGCCCGGGCTCGCGGCGAAGCCGATCGTCGACGTCGTCGTCGCGGTCGACGACATCACCGCCGAGGAGGACCACGTCGAGCGCCTGATCGCCGCCGGCTACGAGCTGCGCGTCCGCGAGCCCGGTCACCGGCTCGTGCGCACCCCCGAGCGCGACGTGCACGTGCACCTCTACGAGCGCGGCCACCCCGCGGTCGACGACTACCTGCTGCTGCGCGACCGGCTCCGCTCCGACGACGCCGACCGGGCCCTCTACGAGAGCACGAAGCGCGAGCTGCTCGACCGCGACTGGAGCGACATGAACGACTACGCCGACGCCAAGACCGCCGTCGTCGAGGCCATCAAGGCGCGAGCGCGAGAGGCGCGGGAGGCGCGGGCCGGGTCGTCCGCACCGGCCCCGCACCCCGGGGGCGCCGAGTAGCTCGTACCCCACCTCGGGGCGACCCCGGGCACGACGTGACGCGACGCGTCTACCGTCGACGTCACCCGCACCGCACGACCGCCACCCGAGAGGCACCCGCATGGCCCTGCACGACCCGAACGTCGCCCTGACCGCTCCGATCCGTCCTGAGACGCGCCTCCCGCTGCCCGCGACCGAGAAGGTCGACATGGCGCCGCTGCTCGCCGAGCGCGACTGACCGACGCCCGGCTGACGCACCGCCGGGCTGACCCGCCGCCAGGCCGACCCGCCGACCGGCGCGGAGAGCCCGGGAGGCGCGGCTCAGCGCAGCCGGTGCCCCTCGGCGTCGAGGTGGTCGCGCCACGAGCGCGTGGCCGTCCAGCCCAGCAGGCGCCGGGCCTTCTCGGTCGAGATGCCGGAGGCGTCGACGCGGTCGATCGCCCGCAGCTCGACCTGGTCGCCGTGGTGCTCGCGCAGCGTCGCCGCGAAGTCGTGGCCGCCGGCGTTGTCGGCGGCGGCGATGTAGAACACCTCGTGGCCGGGCAGGTCGCTCTCGGCGGCGAGCAGGAGAGCGTCGGCGAGGTCGTCGGAGTCGATGTAGCTGCCGAAGTTCGCGCTCGTCGGCGACGCCTCGCGCACGTGCGGCCCGAGGTTCTCCTCGTAGTTGCTCTCGTCGTGCACCGTGCTCGGCCGGATCGAGATCGCCCGCAGGTCGGAGCGGCGGACGGCCGCGTCCATCAGCTGCTCGCCGAAGGCCTTCGAGAGGGCGTACGGGTCCTGCGGGTGCAGCGGGTGCTCCTCGTCGACGGGGACGTAGTCGGGCAGGAAGGGCCGTTCGGGGAAGAAGTTGCCGACGATGCTCTCGCTCGACACGTTGACGAAGCGGGGCACGCCGAACCGGACCGCCGCCTCCACCAGGTTGAACGTCGACATCAGGTTCGTCTGGAAGACGACGTGCGCGGGGTTCGCGGTCGGCTGCGGGATGGCCGCCACGTGCACCACGGCGTCGGCCCCGGCCACGGCGGCGTACGCGGAGCCCGCGTCGGTGAGGTCGGCCATCATGTACCGGCCGGGCGCGACGGAGCCGGCGTCGAAGACGGGCCGCACGAGGTCGACGCCGAGCACGTCGTGCCCCGCGTCGACGAAGCGACGTACGGCGGCGCGGCCGACCTTGCCGCGTGACCCGGTGATGACGACCTTCATGCAGTGCTCCCTCGACGGGCGACGGTGTCGCCACCGGCCGTCAGGCCGACCAGCGCGACGCTACGCCGCCGCGGACCTGTGGGCATGCTCGCCGTGGCCCGGGCGGCGCCGTGGGTCAGGCGGGCGGACGACCGAGGCCGCCCGCTAGCCCTCCGTGCGAGCCGCCGTGCCGAGGTGAGCGGCGAGCACGTCGCGCACGGTGGTCCACTCGTGGGCCCCGAAGCGGTCGTTGTCGACGTGCCGCAGCTGCGCCTGGCCGCTGAACATGTTGACGAAGTACTGCATGCCCTGCCACGCGGGGAAGGCCTCGTCCGGGTCCCTCGAGAGGCGCCGGCCGACCTTGCTCATCGCCGACAGGGTCGCCGTCGTGCCGGCCCACTGCAGGCCGAAGGGCTCGCCGGTCAGCTCGGTCATCGCGCTGGCGATCTCGCGGGCCGTCATGCGCGACCCCGCGACCTCGACCACCCGCGGGGCGTCGGGGTCGAGCGCCACGAGGGCGGCGACGCGGGCGACGTCGTCCTTGGTGGTGAAGTCGAGCACCTGGTCGGGGCTCGACCAGTACAGGACCTTGTGGCGCCCGAACAGGATGAGCGGCGCGTCACCGGTGAGCAGCTCGGTGAACATGCCGTTCAGCACCGACGTCGCCCGCACGGGCGCCGCGTCGACGTCGGCGGCGAACTCGCGGCGGAGCTCGAAGTTGCGGTTGCTGCCCACGTCGATCGAGCGGTAGTCGGCCGACCAGTCCGAGGGCACGAAGCGCGGCACGCCGGCCGCCACGGTCGCGGCGAGCAGGGCACGCTGCGCGTCGACGATCACCGACCGGGTGCCGCTCACCGCCGAGACGACGACGTCGACGCCGCGGGCCGCCTCGGTGAGGGCGGCGTGGTCGCCGTACGCCGCGACGACGACGTCGACCCGGTCGTCGGTGCCGAGCGCCGCAGCGCTCCGGCTGCCCGGGCGGGTCAGCACCCGCACGCGGGCGTCGTGCGTCAGGAGTTCACGGAGGATGCGCTGGCCGAGGTCGCCGGTGGCGCCGGCGAGGAGGACGGTGGTGGTCATGACCTCGAGTCTCTCCCTGTCGCGGCGCGGCCGCGCACTCGCCGCGGCCGGTCAGGGGCGGTGAGGGGGTGGTGCCGTCACTTGCTGTCGACGTGCCCGATCGGGTCGGCGGCTCGGCGGAGGGCGTCCCGGGCCGCGGGCCAGGCGCCCCCGTCGACGCGGAGGGCGGTGCGGAGGTAGGCGGTGCTCAGGCGCTGGACGACGGCGACCCGCTCCGGGTCCTCGTCGGTCGTCTCGGCGACCTCGTAGCCGACGATCCCGCCCAGGGAGTGCTCCGCGCCGTGCAGGGTGAGGAGGTCGGTGGCGCCGGGGCCGTGCGTGTAGGCGTCGGTGAACCAGTCCGGGCCGCGGCTGGACATCCTCGACTGGTCGTGGTCGCCGGCGACGACGAGGGTCGGGGTGGCGAGCTCGCCGAACGCCGGGCGCATGAAGGGGAAGTTCGCCTGCGCGAAGGGGTGCAGGTCGTCACCGCCGAGGCCGGTGGCGGCGAGGAGGACGCCCGCGGTGACGCGGCTGTCGGACATGTCGTCTCCGACGTGGCCTTCCTCGCCGACGATGCGCGCGCCGAGCAGCGCCTGCGCCGTCTGGCCGCCCCAGGAGTGGCCCGTCGCGGCGATCCGGTCGCGGTCGACCCGGCCGGCGAGACCGGGGACGGCCGCCTCGACGGTGTCGAGCTGGTCGAGCACGCGGGTGAGGTCGGCGATGCGCTCGGTCCAGATCGAGGGGAAGACCGGGTGGTCGAACCCGAACCCGTTCCGCCTCGAGTCGAGGTGCGTGGGCTGGACGACGACGAAGCCGCGCGAGGCCCAGAACGCCGCCAGGGGCGCGTACCCGTCGAGGTTCCAGCCGTTGCCGTGCGAGAACACGACGACAGGCAGGTCGCCTCCCGTGGCGGGTGCCGACACGCGGACCTCGAGCGGGACGGCACGCCCCGGGGCCGACAGGGTCACCGGCGCGACGGAGACGACCGGGTCGCCGTCGCCGACGATGTCGTCCAGTGCGGTGACGAGTGATGAGGGCATGGAGGGTTCCTTCCTTCTGGGCTCGCGCTCTGCGATGCTTCTTATCGGAGCGCCGCTCCGCAACGTTACGGAACGTTGTTCCGTTAAGCAAGCACCAGTCCGACCCGATCGAGGAGGCGCCATGCCCGACACGCAGGGAAGCGACGCCCCAGCCGAGCCGTCACGGCCGGTGGGCCGCCCCCGCCGCAGCCAGCAGGCTCTCCTGGACGCGGCGGCGGAGGTGTTCGTGGAGTCCGGCGTCGACGCCCCCGTGCGCGAGATCGCGGCGAGGGCGGGCGTGGGAGTCGGGACCGTCTACCGGCACTTCCCGACGCGGCCCGAGCTGGTCGTCGCCGTCTACCGCCACCAGGTCGAGGCCTGCGCCGAGGCCGGGCCGCGACTCCTCGCCGAGAGCGCGACCCCGGAAGGAGCCCTCCGCGCGTGGGTGGCGCTGTTCGTGGACTTCCTCGTGACGAAGCACGGCCTCGCCACCGCCCTCCAGGGTGACGCCGCCGGCTCGGACGCACTCCACGCGTACTTCGTGGGCCGGCTCGTGCCGGTCTGCGGGTCGCTCCTCGCCGCGGCCCGCGCCGATCTCGGCCCCTCGGGCGAGGAGGCGGCCCTGGACGGGTACAGCCTCCTGAAGGGCGTCGGCAACCTCTGCATCGGCGCCGCGAGCGACCCGGGCTACGACGCCGAGCGGCTGGTGCAGGCCCTCGTCTCCGGTGCGCTCGCCCCCGGCCGGTCCCCGGGCACGAGCCCGGGGTAGTTCGTCCCCGACCGGACGACCGCCGCGGCGGCAGCGCTCCCGGGCTTCCGTCCGGGGCGGCGATCCGTGTACGGTGTCGTCCACTGAGGTAAAAGGCGTCGCGCCCTGCGACGCACCCGCACGCGGCATCGAACGAGTCGCCACTTCTTCCCAGAAGGAGTGCGCCCCTCGTGCTACCCAGTCCCTCTCTCACCCGCGGTCGGCTGCGTGCCGGCGACGCGCCTCCCCGGCTCGCCGACGCGTGGATCGCCCTGGCCGGGCTCTCCGCGGTCTTCCTGTTCGAGATGCTCGACACCTCGGTGCTGAACGTCGCCCTGCCGACGATCGGTCGCGAGCTGGGCTCGTCGACGACGGGGCTGCCGTGGGTGTCCGGCGCCTACGCGGTCGCCTTCGGCGGGCTCATGCTGCTCTTCGGCGCCGTCGCCGACCGCGTGGGTCGTCGGCGCGTCATGCTCGCGGGCCTCGTGCTGCTGGCCGTGGCGAGCCTCGCCACCGTCGCGGTCACGACGACCGAGCAGCTCATCGCCGTCCGGGTGCTGACGGGCGTCGCCGCGGCGATGACCACGCCCGGGTCGATGGCGCTGGCGTTCCGGCTGTTCGACGACGAGGGCCTGCGCGTCCGGGCCCTCACGGTCATCTCGACCGCGGGGCTCGTCGGCCTGGCCGTCGGCCCGACCGTCGGCGGGTTCGTGCTCGCCGTCGCCCCGTGGCAGGTGCTGCTGCTGGCCGACGTGCCGATCGCGGCGCTGGCGTTCGTCGGCGTCCTCGTCGGCGTCGGCCGCGACGACGCGGCGGGGCTGCGACGCGACCCGGTCGACGTGGGCGGAGCGCTGCTCGGCACCGCGACCGTGGCGGGGCTGCTCGTGACGCCGACCGTCCTCGTCGGGCCGGCCACCGCCTCCTCGTGGGGGTGGGCCGCCGTCGCCCTGACCGTCGCGTGCGGCGCCGGGTTCGTCGTTCGCCTGCGGACGGCGCGGCACCCGGTGGTCGACCTGCACCTGCTCGCCCGCCCCCTGGTGTCGAGCGGCCTGGCGTTCAAGGCCGCGTCGGGCCTCGCCGTCGCCGGGCTGTCGTACCTCGTGACGCTGCAGCTGCAGTTCGCCTGGGGCTGGCCGCCCGCCCTCGCCGCCGTGGGCACGCTGCCGCAGGTCGTCGTGCTCCTGGCCGGTGGCCGCCTCGTGGGGCCGTTCGTGCAGCGGGTCGGCCTGGGCCGGGCGGCGTGGGTCAGCGCGGCCGCGGTCGTGTCGGGCCTCGCGGTCTTCGGAGCCCTGAGCCGCCACGGGTACGTCTGGGTGCTCGTCGCCCTCGTGCTCGTGGCCGCCGGCATGCGCGTCGTCGGCGTCGTCGCCGGAGCCTCCGTGCTGACGGGCCTCCCGGCCGACCGCACCTCGGTCGGCGCGGCCCTCGTCGACACGTCGAGCGAGCTCGCGGGAGGAGCCGCGGTCGCCGCCGCGGGCACGATCGTCGCGGCCTTCGTCACCGGCAGCATCACCACCACCCCGTGGACGCCCCCGCGGCTCGCGGGCTTCGAGGACGCCCTCACCGTCGCCGGGCTCGGCCTCGCCGCCGTCGCCGCCGCGCTCGTCGTGGTCGGGATGCTCCGGGCGCGAGCCGCCGGCCCGGCCCCCGACGCCACCACGGCACCCGCCCCCTCGACCCCCCTCACCCCCACCGCCCCCACCACCCAGGAGCCCTCCCGTGCCTGACCCCACCACCGCCCTGCCCCGCCCCCCGTTCGACCCCGAGTTCGTGCCCTTCCTGGAGGCGATGGACGCCCGCGGCCGCTTCCGCCTCGAGACCGCGATGCTGCCGCAGATGCGACAGCTGGACACGACGGAGGCGCGGCTCGACGAAGGGCTGCGCGCCCGCGGCCTCGAGAGGCGCAGCATCACCGTCCCCGGGCACCTCGGCGACCCGATCACGCTCGCGGTCGTGCAGCGCGTCGGCCGCACCGGGACGGCGGCCTGCGCGTACGCGATCCATGGCGGCGGGATGATGTTCGGCCACCACCTCGGCAACCTCGACGCGTACGACGACTGGCTGCTCGTGCACGACGTCGTCCTGGTCAGCCCCGACTACCGTCTCGCCCCCGAGCACCCCGACCCGTACCCGGTCGAGGACTGCTGGGCCGGCCTGGCCTGGGTCGCGGAGCACGCCGACGAGCTCGGCGTCGACCCCGGGCGCATCGTGCTCGTCGGCCAGAGCGCCGGGGCCGGGCTCGCGGCGGGCACGGCGCTCCTCGCCCGGGACCGGCAGGGGCCGGCCGTCATCGGGCAGGTGCTCGTCAGCCCCATGCTCGACGACCGTGACGCGACGCACTCCGCGCGGCAGTTCGACGGGGTGGGCGTCGCCGACCGCGAGATGACCCGGTTCGGCTGGGACGCCTACCTCGGCGACCGTCGCGGCGGCGACGACGTGTCGATCTACGCGGCCCCCGGCCGGGCGACCGACCTGACCGGCCTGCCGCCGGCCTACGTCGACTGTGGCAGCACCGAGGTGTTCCGCGACGAGACCGTCGCCTACGCGAGCGCGCTCTGGGCGGCGGGCGTGCAGGCGGAGCTGCACGTGTGGCCGGGGGCGTTCCACGGGTCGACGAGCATGGTGCCGGGGGCGACGCTGTCGCGGCGGGCCGTCACCGCCCTGCGGGACTGGACCGGGCGCCTCCTCGGCTCCACGCCCTGACGGCTAGTCGGTGATCGGTGTGCTGAAGAGGTTGACGACGTTGCCGTCGGGGTCACGGACGAGTGCGGAGCGGTTGCCCCAGGGCATCGTGGTCGGCTCGAGGACGACGTCCTCGCCGCGGAGCGCGAGCGTGCGCACGAGCTCGGCGAACTCGTGGTCGACGTCGGCGACCTCGAACTCGATCACCACGGAGCGGTTCGTCGCGGGGGCGAGGGCGCCGCCGAGCATCGCGACGGTCGCGGTGCTGGCGATCGCGAGGGTCGCGCCGGGGCCGGTGAACTGCGCGAAGACCGGGGCGGGGCGCTCGGCCTGCTGGCCGGTGACCTGCTCGTAGAACGCGACGAGGCCTTCGAGGTCGTCGGTGACGATGCGGACGGATGCGAACGACATGGGGCTCCTTCAGGGGCGCTGGTGAGGCTGGAGCACCAGCGTCGCTGGTCGTCGCGACGACGTCCTGTCGGTGTTCGACGAAGACGTCGCCGCCGATCAGTCATCGACGACGGACCGGAGTCGCCCGTACGGGATCGCGAGGTCCTCGGCGCGGAGCACGCGTCGCGGGGGCCGTTCGTCGGTGACCCTGACCGCGAGCATCCGGTCGGCGCGGAACGCCCGCACCCCCTGTCGGAGGCGGCACCACGCGATCAGGTACCACTGGCCTCCGTTCTCGATCGACCCCAGCGGCTCGACGTCCCGCACGGACTCCGCGCCGCCGGCGTCCTGGTAGCGCAGCTGCACGACGCGGTCCGCCCGCAGGGCCTCGGCGAAGTCGACCGGGGCGGGCACGCGAGCGGTGCTCTCGTCGCCCTTCGCGCCTCCCTCGCTCTCGTCGCTCTCGAGGAAGTGCACGCGGGACGCGAAGGCGCTGGCCCGGGCGGCGTCCCGCTCGGGCATGACCGCGAGCAGCTTCCGCTCGGCGGTCTGGGCTGGCTGCCGGAACGGGCTGCGGCGGAGCCCGCCGAGCCCGATCAGCACCGCGAGGGCCTCGTCGAGGGTGAACCCCGCCGGGCCGAGCGTCGCCGACGCGTCGATGACGTACCCGCCGGCCCGGCCGGGCTCCGCCCAGATCGGCAGCCCCGACTGCTGCAGCGCTGCGAGATCCCGCTCGATGGTCCGCATCGACACCTCGAAGCGCGCGGCGAGGCGGCGCGCGCTCCGTGGACGCGGTGACGCAGCTCGCAGCTCCTCCACGAGACCGTAGAGACGATCGGTCCGGTTCACCGACCCATCATGCCCCGGGGCGAGGTCGGCTCTTCCGGTCGGGGCCATCCCCACTCCGGCAGCAGATCGCGGAGCGGCGCGGCCCGGCCGTGGCCGAGCACGACGGTCGCCCCGAGGTTGGAGTCGTCGATCTGCCTGATGAACTCGCGGCAGCGACCGCACGGTGGGAGGACGGTCACGCGGTCGTCGTCGTCCAGCCAGACAGCCACGATGCGTGCGATCTCGTACTGGCCGCTGGTCACCATGGAGGCGATGGCAGCGTGCTCGGCGCAGAAACCGGTCCCGGAACCGGTGTCGATGCAGACACCCGTGTGGATCGTTCCGGTGGTCGTCTCGAGAGCAGCGCCGACGTCACCGAAGAGACGATCGCCCACGCGGTGCGGGTTGACGACAGCTCGGGCGGCCTCGATGAGATCGGCGTGTTCGCTCATCGGCCAAGGATAGGCAGACGCGCGCGCGCCGTCGTCCGCGGACGCAGTTCGCCGTCAGCGCGGAGACGGCCGGAGCCCCGGACCGATCGGCCCGGGGCTCCGGCTGTGACGACGGCGTCCGCGTCAGTAGGTGACGGTGAGGGTGTTGGTCACGGACACGAGCGTCACCACCGCGGCGCTGATGAAGCCGCCGACGTACGGGTTCCCCGTCACGCGGTAGAGCTTGCGCGACAGGACGGCCGTGGCCGCGAGGATGACGATGACCGGGAACAGCCAGATGCTGAAGATGCCGCCGAAACCGGGGATCGTCTCGCCCGTGATGAAGAACGTCGTGTACTGAGCCACGACCAGCACGATCGGTGCCGACGCGTTCACGAGTGCCAGCACCGCCGTGTTGACCCACTCCCGACCTCGGAACGTGAACCGGTTGAAGACGTTGATCGCCACCGAGTTCGCGACGAAGTACACCAGGAAGAAGGGCAGGTAGAGCAGAGCCACCCACAGCTTGTCGGGCTCGAAGTCCTTCACCGCGACCACCCAGAAGCGGTAGTCGGTGTGCAGCAGCCAGTCGGACAGGAAGACCAGCCCGAACGCCGCGGCGACAGTGACCGCGGCGAGGCCGACGCTCTTCAGGAGCTTCTTCCCGCCGGGGAGCAGCCCGAGCTCGCGCACCTTCACCCCGTTCTTCCGACCGAAGAGCAGGTAGGAGATCACCATGATCACGATCGCCGCGACACCGTTGACCGCCGCCCAGAAGGCGATGAAGAAGGTGGCGCCTTGCGTGAACGGGGTGGGTGCGGCGTTGAACGCGATGCTGTTGATCCACGGCGCCTGGCTGAGGGCGACGTAGCTGACGCCCGAGACGACGGCGGAGACGATCATGCCGCCCCAGAACCATCCGAGGCCCCTGCGGGTGTTCGCGGCGACGGGCACGGCGTCGGTGCGCAGCTCCGCGAACGCCCGCGTGGTGAGCAGTGCTCGCGCGAACGCGAGCAGGAAGATCATGAACCCGATCAGGCCGAGAGCGGTGAAGGCCTCCTTGACCTGCCAGATCTGCGAGCCGGAGTCGGTGGGCTCAGGAGCACCGAACGACGCCTCCCAGAACTCGAGCTGGTCAGACACCGTCTGCTTCGAGATCGTGCCCCACGGGTGGGTCTGCGCGGGGGTGTAGACCACGCGGAGGGAGTCGTCGTCGTAGAGGGTGTTCGCCTCCCGCACGTCGCCGTCCTCGGCGGGGTCGACCCCGTGGTTGAGGAACGACTGAGCGTTGGGCGTGCCGATGTAGTCGCGAGGCGCCGTCAGGGCGACACCGTCCGCGTCGTAGCTGCGGAAGAAGAACTCGTCGTACTGGTCGGCCACGAGGCCGGTGTCGCGGTCGCCGTAGATGTTCGTGTACGCGCCGTCCGCGTCGGCGTAGACGGGGTCGTTGTCGACGAGGAAGACGGCGTCGATGAGCTGCTCGTCGGCCTCGTTGTCGAGGGCGACCGAGAAGTTGGCCGCGCGTGCACCGTTGGAGTGGCCCGAGACGCCGATCTTGTCGGGGTCGACGTAGGGCAGGTCGGCGACGAGCTTCACGGCGTCGTACATGCCGGTGCCGCCGAGCTCGAGGTTCGTAGCCGGCAGGTAGTCGGAGTCGCCGTGACCGTACATGTCGATCGACACAACGACGTAGCCGCGACGGGCCAGTTCGACGTAGTTGGCGTCCTGCATCTCCTTGTTGTTCCACCAGCCGTGGGAGACGACGATGGCCGGCGCCTGGTCGTCCGCGGAGACGCCGTTCGGCTTGTACAACAGGGCGCTCATCGACTGGCCGGACGCCGTCTCCCAGTTCATGTCCTTGACGGACACGGCGTAGCCGGACGTCTGCACCGCAGACGACACGATCGACGACATCGCCATCAGTACGAGCGACAAAGCTAGCCAGAAGCCATTGCGCCTGATCAGTGTCGGTTTCATCTTCACTCCTTCGTGAGAACGCAAGCCCAGTTACTGCGGTCGATCTAAGAGCGTAAGCACAGCGATAGCGCTGAACTGCAGTCAGTGCACGTATGCACACATGTGCAGAGGCAGGCGTTAATGTCGCCGATGAAATGCGGTAGCGGCGCGCAGATGTGCATTGCCCGTCTTGCATGGACATCCAGTAGCGCCTGTCGTCGCGCGGTGCCTCCTCGGTCGGGAAGCGATCACCCCCCGGGGCGTTGCTCGTCGAGACCTAGAGACCGCGTCTGCGCTGCCAGCGATTGATGAAGAACACGGCCACCCCGAGAACAGCAAGACCCGAACCAACGTAGATGAGCAGGGGATCGCCACCACCCGCGAGCCCCGCGACGGCACGTACGGCCAGGAACACCCCGACGATGACAGCGACGATGGGCAGGACGTCTCGCAGCGGGTTGAACTTCAGCTTCTGGAATCGCTTCGGGACTCGCCTGTCTCCGGCGCCATCTTCGGTCATGCTTCCAGCGTCTCAGACCAGGGGGAACAGTGGCCGATGCCCGCTGGTCGAGCGGCTACCGGACGCCCCGGAGGGACCTGGTCGACGCTCGCCTTTTTCGACGGATGGAAAAGATTGGAAACGAGCGCTGCACCCAGCATCCTGGTCCCATGACCACAACACCGGACGCTGACAGCAGCGTCGTGCTCTGGCGGCCCACCGGCCCGGAGGAGCTCGAGCTCGTAGAGGCGAGTGGCTGGTCAGCATGGCCGCCGAGACTGCCGGACCAGCCGATCTTCTACCCGGTACTGAACGAGGACTACGCCGTGCGCATCGCCCGCGACTGGAACGTGAAGGCATCGGGCGTTGGCCATGTCACCCGGTTCTCGGTGCGGCGGAGCTTCCTCGAGCGCTTCGATGTCCAACAGGTGGGTGGTCGGAGCATCCTGGAGTACTGGATCCCAGCGGAACGCCTCGACGAACTCAACGCCAATCTCGTGGGGCCCATCACGCTCGTCAGCACGTTCCGTCGCGACGACGCCAGCGGCCGGATCACGCAGTTCCGCGAGGAGCGGCCCGCCCCTAGTGCCCCGTGAGGCTGGGGCCGGTAGTCGATCTCCTACTGAGGCTCCTGATCACACCCTTCTGCACCGAGGTGCCGTCGGCCGCGCCACAACCCCGAACGCAGCAGTGAGAAGGTGATGCATGAGCTCTGAGGAAGAGGCCTTCGCCCCGGACCCCTCGGAACAGACACGAGCCATGCAGGAACTCCTGCCGTACCTGTACGACCTCGTCGGCGGTACCGCAGAGATCACGACCGAGGACTACTGGTCATCCGAGCGCGACGGCAGCGTGGACTACGACGAGCCGCCGTCCATCCGCTCCGTCTACATCAGGACCCACAACGCAGCAGCCCTGCCCATGGACGTCACATGCGAACAATGGATCGTCATCGAGCTGGGCCGGATCGGCGGTCGATGGGAACTGGGCTACGACAGCGGCGACCTGGGCCGCGCCAAGGCACTCCTCGGCGCTGCTGTCGCCGGCCGCGTCACGGAGACCACGGCACTGGGGAGGTCCAAGGTCGACGTGACGTTGACGGACGGGACCATCGTCACCGAGGCCGGGTACGACGGCTGCCTGACTATCCTCATCCCGCTTCCCGGCTGGACGACGTGGGGACGCACGAGGCAGTACGAGCCGTACCGCACGAAGGCGGCCGACTAGCCAAAGCCCGTGCCAGGCTCCCCTGTCGGGCGTGAATGGGCTCTCGAGCGGGAGGCTTGCTCGAGGACAGCGCACACGACAGAGTTGCCGTCGTGAGCGACATCATCTTGGAGATCCATGTTCCCCTCTCGGCGTCACCGCAGGACGATCCGGAGGACCTGTCGTGGATCGACACTGTGGACGATCACCTCGCGAGCCTGGCCGGCCCCGCCGAAGCACTCGACGACAGCGAGGAATGGCACACTAAAGAAGGCCAGCCCGAATACCTCTTCTTCCTCAGCAACACCTCGGAGCAGGACCTCATCTCAGTGGCACGTCATGTCTCGCACCTTCCCGGGGTCCCTTCGGGGGTCTACGTAACGCTGAACACACCTGACGGCGACATGGGCGAGGGCCGACGCCTCGACCTCGCTACTTCCTAGCCAGGCAGCCCCGGAGCCGCTAGCCGAGCCCCCATCGGACAGGCGCTTGCTCTTCGTTCGCAGCTAGACACGACTGTGGGCCAGAATCAACGCATGGTCGACGCTCAACGTGACGCATGGTCAGAGTTGACGGAACTCATCGCAGCCTCGTCTCTGAATGTCGTGGCGTGCCCACCACACGAAGACTCATCCACCGCGGCGACGCTGGGACTCGGCACGGGTTCGTACCTCGGCGCGGTCGCGCGCAACACCTCCGGCGTCATCATGGACGACGGGTGGCTGCGCCTCCTCGGTGGTAGCTCCACCCCCGAAGGCCTGCCTGGTCTCGACCAGGCCAGTTCTGGCACCACCGGGTTGCTCGTCATCGCATACGACGTACTGGGCGGCGTCTTCGCCCTGGACGGAGGTGCCCTCGGCACAGGCGACGGCTCCGTCCACCATTTCTCGGTCGACTCCCTGTGTTGGGAGGACCTAGAGCTGGGCCACGCCGCCTTCGTGACCAGGATGCTCGCTGGTGCGACCGCGAGCTTCTACGAATCCCTCCGGTGGCCGGGGTGGCAGGACGACATCGCCACTCTGCAACCGAGGCGGGGCTTGTCGCTCTACCCTCATCCGTTCACGGCAGAGGGCAAGGACGTCGGCAGCGCCAGCAAGCGGGCCGTGCCCATGGCGGAGTTACTCGCCATGCACAACGACGTCGCCATCCAGCTCGGAATTGATGACGGGCCCGCCTGCTCCGTGGTCCTGAGTGGTCCGTACCGTTCCGGAGGCCGATGGGCTATCGAGACAGCGGCGGCCTGAACTGGTCGAGGGATGCTGCCGTTCGCGTTGCGCTAGCTACTTCCCCCTGCGTAGCTGACGAACATGCTCGCGCGTGTGAGCAGACGAATTCGACCCAAGGCCTGAGGTGGCCAGTAAACGATCCTTCTCCGGGCGCAGGCAGCCACCTAGGCGCTGCGACGGAAGACGCACTCGGTCGAACACCGCTCAGACCCGTCAGGACACTCGGCCAGGTCGTGCTCGGCACGACCAAGGCGCGACCGGAGCCGGTCGAGCCGGGCCTGCTTCTCCTCGATCTGACGCACCTGCTCTGCCAAGAGCGGCCGCAAGGCCTCCCGGACATCGGTGCAGGACGTCGACTCCATGGCGCTGAGGTGCGCGCCGACCTGATCAAGAGGTAACCCGAGTTCCTTGCTGGCTTCAATCAGGTCGAGCCGGCTGAGAACGTCCGGGGTGTAGTCCCGGTACCCGTTCGAGGTCCTGGCAGGGGTCAGGAGCCCGATGGACTCGTAGTACCGGAGCGCCGTGGCGGAGACGCCGCTGCGTTTACTGACCTCGGAGATTCGCACACCGCGACCCTAGAGCCGCCGCTGCCGCTTGACCTTCAAGCGGCTTGAACCTCTACGGTCGCTGACGTGCCCTTCTCCTCCACACCGGTCCAGCCGTGAACGCGGTCGTCTCCTGGCTCGAACACCGGCAGATCGGCCTCTACCTGGTCGCTATCCTGGCTGCCGGCCTGGTCGGCCTCACCGTGCCAGGGGCACATCACCTAGAGGGAGCGATCGAGCCTGTGCTCGCGCTGCTGCTGTTCGCGACGTTCCTCGGGGTGCCGTTCGCGGCGATCGGGAGGTCCCTCCGAGACGGGCGGTTCCTCGCCGCGGTCGGGGTGCTGAACTTCATCGTCGTCCCCCTCGTCGCGTACGGGCTGTCCCGGTTCGTCGCGGACGAGCCGGCACTGCTGTTCGGGGTGCTGCTGGTGCTGTTGACCCCGTGCATCGACTACGTCATCGTGTTCGCCGGCCTTGCCGGCGGCGCGTCAGAACGGCTCCTCGCTGCGGCACCGCTGCTGATGCTGGCGCAGATCCTTCTCCTGCCGCTGTACCTGCTGCTGTTCATCGGCCCCGAGGGCGTCGCCGTGGTCGAGGTCGGCCCCTTCGCCCGGGCGTTCCTGCTCCTGATCGTCGTCCCGCTCACCGCGGCCGCGCTCGTGCAGGCACTCGCCCGGCGACAGCGAACCGGTGTCGTCATCGAGCGGACGATGCTGGGCCTGATGGTGCCGCTGATGATGGCGACCCTGTTCACCGTCGTAGCCTCACAAGCCGGAGCTGTCGGAGACTCCCTGGGGCAGCTGCTCGTGCTGGTGCCGATCTATGCCGCGTTCCTCGTCGCCATGGCAGCGCTCGGCATCGGCGCCGGCCGCATCTTCCGACTCGACGTGCCCGCAACCCGTGCCCTGGTGTTCAGCGGTGCGACCAGGAATTCGCTCGTGGTCTTGCCGCTCGCGCTGGCCCTGCCGGCGTCGCTGTCTCTCGCTCCGGTCGTCGTCGTCACCCAGACCCTCGTCGAGCTCATCGGCATGGTGATCTTCGTCCGTCTCATTCCTCGTTTTGCCCCGAGCCCAAATGGGCGAATCGAAGCGGCGACAGCGAGGCCAGCGTCTCATTAGCCAGTCGCGTCGCGTCAGCGACGACTGTATAGTCAGCGCATGCTGACTCTTTCGTCGCGCGTCGACGTCATGAACCGCCTCGGGCGCGCCATGGCCGATCCCACCCGATCGCGCATCCTGCTCCACCTTCTCGACCAGCCCGACTACCCCGGAACCCTGGCTGAGCAGCTCGAACTCACGCGGTCCAACGTGTCGAACCACCTCTCGTGCCTCCGCGGTTGCGGCATCGTCGTCGCAGTCCCCGAGGGCCGGTCGACCCGCTACGAGATTGCTGACGCCCACCTGACTAAGGCGCTCACCGCTCTCGTCGACGTCGTGCTCGCAGTCGACGACGGAGAGCCCTGCACCGACGACAGCTGCGACGTCCCCTTCTGCTGCGGAACCGGCGCATGACCACGACCACGCTCCCCGCCCTACTCGCGCCGGCCCGCCGGGTGCTCCTGCAACGTCGCATCCGGATCATCGTCGCCGTCACGATCACCTACAACGTGATCGAGGCGATCGTCGCGATCGCCGCCGGCACCGTCGCGTCCTCGACCGCCCTGATCGGGTTCGGCCTCGACTCGATCGTGGAGGTCCTGTCGGCAGCCGCGATCGCATGGCAGTTCGCCGCCCCCGACCCGGAGAAGCGGGAACGGGTGGCGCTGCGCGTCATCGCCGTGTCGTTCTTCGGCCTGGCCGCCTACGTGTCCGTCGACGCGGTGCTCGCCCTCACTGGCATCCGCGAGCCCGACCACTCCCCCGTGGGCATCGTTCTCGCCGCAGTGAGCCTCGCGATCATGCCGTTCCTCAGTCTGGCCGAGCGTCGCACCGGCACCGAGCTGGGCTCCGCGTCAGCCGTGGCCGACTCCAAGCAGACGCTGATCTGCTCGTACCTGTCCGCGGCCGTCCTCATCGGCCTGGTCCTCAATCTCGCCTTTGGGTGGACGTGGGCCGACCCTGTGGCGGGCCTCGTGATCGTCGTGTTCGCAGTCCGGGAAGGACTCGAGGCGTGGCGCGGCGACGTGTGCAAGACGCCCGTATCGGCCCTGACGGGCGAGCGCCAGGTCGAGGCCTGCGACTGCTGCTGACCTGCTCTAACCACCCCTGACGGCACGACAAGCGTGCCGCGACCGCCAGGAGAACCATGAAGCGCACCACCAAGATCAACCTCGCCCTGATCGGCGGCCTCGTGGTCGCAGCGACGGTCGCGGCCGTCGTCCTGGTCAGACCGGCAGCCCCACAAGCGGAGCCGGCTGAGGTGACCGTCGTCGCGGAGAACAGCCACCGTCTCGACACCGCCCCGGACGGGTCGGTGGTGTTCACCGAATTCCTCGACTTCGAGTGCGAGGTCTGCGCTGCGGTCCACCCGGTCGTCGAGGAGCTGCGCGACATCCACGCGGGAGAGGTCACTTTCGTCACGCGGTACTTCCCGCTGCCGGGGCACAAGAACTCGATGAACGCCGCGATCGCCGTCGAGGCTGCGGCCGAGCAGGGGCAGTTCGAGGCGATGTACCAGCGCATGTTCGAGACCCAGGCCGAGTGGGGCGAGCAGCAGGAGTCGAAGGCAGGCGTTTTCCGCGGCTACGCCGAGGACCTGGGCCTCGACATGGACCAGTACGACCACGCCGTTGGTGACCCGTCGACGGAGGCGCGGGTGCAGCAGGACTTCGACGCCGGCATGGCACTTGGGGTGGAGGCGACGCCGACAATCTTCCTCGGTGACGAGCCGATCGAGCTGTCGACCCCGGACGAGTTGCGCGCCGCGGTGGCGTCCGCCGTAGAGGCTGAAAGGTGATGCGCGCTGTCCGATAGACGATCGGTCACCGACCAACGGCCAAGGCTAGCCACTCCCCCGCAGTTATAGGGCGTTGGCCGTCTCGATAGGTCAGTCCGAAACTGATCTCGATGAACTTTCGTCTACCGGGCAGTTGAGAACAATTGCTTTTGACGGCCCCGCTTGGCTGTCCCTCATTCCGTCGCCGTTACGTCATCAGGGCAACAGGACAAAGGCTCCCCCTGCCCTATGTCACCGCATTCAGGTGCTCGACACCGAGATCGAGTTCTTCCAGGAGCCTGATCACGACGAAGACGCTCGGCCCGGTGCCCTCGCCTCTCTCGATGCGCCGAAGGGTAGCTGTCGCGATCTCACTCCGCCGGGCGAGGTCTTCCTGACGCATGCCCCTGTCGACTCGAGCTGTTCGGATCAGGTTCCCCAGACGCGCCGCAGGACGTGGGTCGGTGAACAGTGCGCTCGGCACGGGTCACTCCCGGTCAGGCCTGCGCGAGGCAGGGACAGTGGTCACCGGCTGGGGCTTGCTCCGGGTGGCGAACGAGCCCGCGGCGAGGAACGCCACGGCGAGGAGCGCCGCAACCAGCCAGAACGAGCTCAGCAGGCCGACGGCCTCCGAGAGGCCACCGATGACGGGCGGCCCGGCCAGGTTGGCGAGGTAACCGATCGAGGCCACGGCACTGACTCTCGCCGCGGCGTTCGGACCACTGTCTGCCGCCGCGGACATGCCCAGGGGGAACCCCATCGAGACGCCCACAGCCCAGAGGACCACTCCGAGCAACACCAGCCACAGCGGCCCACCGAGGACGAAGACGACGACGCCCACGACGCCGATGCCCGTGGTCAGACGGATGGTCGCGACACGGCCGATCCGGTCGACGACAGGCCCACCAGCGATCCGCGCCAATGTCTCGGAGATGGCGAAGACGGTGAAGAACAGCGCGGCGACCGTCTCGGTCTGTCCGTGACCGTCGCTGGCCGACAGCGACAACCAGCTGTTCGCTGTCCCTTCGCCGAGCTCCGCACCGAGCATGACGATGCCGATCAGCAGGAGGCGCGGGTCGAGGAGGCGCCGGACCGAGAGCCTCAGACGCTCCCACCATGGTGTGACTTCGCCGGACGTAGACGCCGCAGCCTCCTCCGGGGCCGGGAGCTGCAGCCATCGGAGGGCTCCGAGCCCCACGAGGGCGATCAGGGCAGCCTCCCCGATGAACTGCCAGACGAAGTCGACCCCCAAGGCCGCCGCGCCGGCACCGATCCCGGATCCGACCACGGCACCGGCTGACCACGCCGCGTGGAGGAGAGGCATCAACGTCTTGCCGGCGGCCTTCTCCACCGCGGCCCCTTGGACGTTGATCATCACGTCGAAGCTGCCCACGCCGAGTCCGATGACGAGGAAGGCGACGACCGTGGCCGGGACGGAGCTGGCGAGCCCGGCTCCTGCTCCGAGGATCGTGATGCCGACGGCGATCAGGACGACGGCACCCCCGATCGCCCCGCGATGCCCGAATCGCGCCAGCGAGTACGAGGCCAGTGCGACGCCGGTGATCGATCCGATCGTGACGCCAGCCAGGGCGAGGCCGACGATGCCGTCGCCGATGCCCAAGGCGTCGCGGATGCTGAGCAGTCGCGGCCCCCAGGTGGACAGCGCGATGCCCCCGAGGGCGAAGAGCACCATGACGGCATTGCGCCACGAGGAGACCCCTGCAGGATGGGAAGTGAGCTTGGTTGTCGTCTGACCGTGAACGTTCACGGCAGAACCGTAACAGCATCGTGTCGACGGCGTCCAGTCGCCGATCGAGAGCACCGACCGAGTGCGCCGACGGCGCGACTGAGGTCGCTACGCCGACCGACGGAGGGTGAGCGTCAGCGGCACCCGGGCGACCTCGGGAGCATCTCCTCCACCGCCGGCACCGAGAGCTCGGTCGAGGAGCTCGACGGCCGCTCGTGCGATCTCGGCCTTGTCGATGCTCAGCGTGCTCAGCTCCGGCGTCACCGCTCTCCCCATCGTGAGGCCGTCGATCCCCATCACGGCGATGTCGTCGGGAACGGCCTTCCCGGCTCCGGCCAAGGCCTTCAACACACCGATGGCCATGATGTCGTTGTAGACGAGGACGGCGTCGGTCTCAGGCCGTTCCTGCAGCAGACGTCGCGCTGCACGTGTTCCTCCGTCGATGGACTCCTCGTCAGCGATGTCCTCGATCTCGGGTCCCGCCGTGCCTGTGCCGGCGAAATGAGAACGGAAGAGGTCTCGTCGGTCACCGGGCCCCTCCGTCGAGCCGATGAACGCGATGCTCGCGCGCCCGAGTCCCTCGAGGTGGTGGAGAGCTGTCGTGATGGCGGGTGCGATGTCGAGGACCACCCGGGCGTCGAGACGCGGATGAGATGGCCCGTCGAGCATGATGACGGGCATGCGGACTCCGGTGCCCTCGAGGACCTCGCTGGGCAGGAGTGACATCGTGTCGCTGCGGCAACCCGTCAGGAACACCGCGTCGACGCCTTGGATCATGGAGGCGACCTGCGCGCGCCCACGAACCGGGTCAGACCCGACGTCACAGAGCAGCAGACTCCACCCCCGTTCAGCAGCCTCCCGGGACAACGCTGAGGCCAACTCGGCGAAATACGGGTTGCCGAGGTCGTCGAGGATGAGACCGACGGTCGTCCGTCGCCCCTGCACGAGGCTCTGGGCGGCACGGTTCGGGCGGTAGTTGAGGGTGCGGGCGGCATCGAGCACGCGCTGCTTCGTCGCCGGGCTGATGTCCGCCAAGTCGTTCAACGCCCGGGTCACTGTCTGCCGCGACACCTTCGCGAGCTCAGCCACGTCGATGATCGTGGCGCGGGGCGACGGTGACGGCATGGACCGAGGTTAGTGGCCCATCGCAGCAGATCACTGGTCACCGAGACTAAGCGACCAGGACCGACAGCCTGACCCGGTCAAGCGTCTCGATAGCTGATCCCCTATCGGGCACCCGCGTCAGTCACGACCAAGAAGGCTGCGTGGTCACC
>NZ_JACYUO010000007.1:0-84828 GCF_014841815.1 Frigoribacterium sp. CFBP 8754 | reverse complement strand
CCCGCACCACGACGAGGCCCCCCGCAGCACCAACTGCAGGGGGCCTCGCCCGTCCTCCCGCACCGGTCGGGCCCCGAGGCGTCAGGGCGCCGACACTGCCTGCCCGTCGAGCCAGGCGCCGACCTCGTCGGCCCGGAGGGCGTCGCCGAGCGACCGCACCCCCTCAGGGTCGAGCGAGACGTAGGACTGGCCGTCGTCGGAGACTCCTCCGCCCGCGGTCGGCACCGTCGTGGTGCGGATGCCCGACGGCGACAGGTCGCGGAGCCCCCAGCCGATCTCGACGAGCCGCCGCGGCGTCAGGCCCGGGTCGACGGCGAGGTGCTCAGTGGCCACGCCGACGAAGCCGCTCACCGCCACCGGGTCACTGAGCGTGCCCCGGTCGAGCAGCCCGCTCACGAGCCCGCGGACGAAGGCCTGCTGGTTGCGCGCCCGCTGGTGGTCGGCGTCGGCGAAGGGCGCCCGGGCCCGCACGAAGTCGAGCGCCCGGTCGCCGGCGAGGTGGTTCACGCCCGCGTCGAAGTCGTGGCCGCCGGCCGAGAACGAGCGCTCGGAGACGACGTCGACCCCGCCGAGCGCCTCGCTCATGCCGGCGAAGCCCTCGAAGCCGACCGTCGCGACGTGGTCGACCCGCACCCCGAGCAGGGCCTCGACCGTCTCGACGACCAGCGGCACCCCGCCCCAGGCGTGGGCGGCGTTGATCTTGGCGGAGCCGTGGCCGGGCACGTCGACCCACGAGTCGCGCAGCACGGACAGCACCACCACCTCGCTGCGGTCGGCCGGGACGCGCACGAGCATCACGGTGTCGGTGCGGGAGGCGGGGGTCGCGACGCCCGGAGCGGCGTCGGTCGGCGACGTGCCGGCCGAGTCGGTGCCGAGCAGCAGGACGGTCAGGGCGCCGCTCTCGTCGACCGGCGGCCGTCCGAGCTCGGAGGGGAACGCCCGGTCGATGGTCGTCGCCCGGTCGTCGAAGGTCGAGACCAGGTGCGCGGCGAACCCCGCGACCACGAGGGCGACGACGGTCGGCACGCCGACCAGCACGGCCGCGGCCGCGGCGAGCGCCGTGGTCCAGGGGCGGCGCGGCGGACGCGGAGCCCGACCGGTGCGCGGCACCCGGGGTGCACGGGGCGCGCGGGGTGCGCGGGCAGGCCGCGCCGCGCGGCGCGACCCGCTCACCGGGTCACCTGCTCGGCCGCGTAGGCGTCGCCCAGCACGGTGGTGACGAACTCGGGGAAGGTCTGCTGCGACGCGTCGAACAGCTCGCCGTTGACGAGCACGGTCGGCGTGCCGCGGAGCGACTCGAGGTCGTCGGTCGGCAGCGGCCCCGCGAAGGCGCGGGCCGTGGCGGCGCCGACCCAGGGCACGAAGCGCCGCTCGTCGATGCACTCGGCGAGCGCGGCGGCGTCGTCGACCCCGTCGAGGCCCGTGACGAGGGCGGCGAGCTGCTCGTCGGTCAGACCACGGTCGCCGGGGGCCGGCTGGGCGAGGAAGAGCGTGTCGGAGGCGCGCCAGAACTGGTCGGGCGACAGGTCGGCCACGCACAGGGCCGCCCCCGCCGCGCGCGACGCGTAGCGGGCCCCGCGCGACGAGCCGTCGGTGATCGCGACGGGGTGCACGCGGACGGTCGCGGCCCCGGTCGTGACGAGCTGCTCGAGGTAGGCGGCGTTCTCGAGCTCGAAGTCCTTGCAGGCGGGGCAGTGGTAGTCGACCCAGACCACGACGTCGGCGACGTCACGGGCGGCCGGCGCCGGCTCGGCCGAGGGGGCCTCCCCCGCCGGGCGCGGCGCGCTCCGCTCGACGAGCATGCCCGTGCCCACGCGCACCCCGTCGTCGGCGACGTTCGCCGGCACGGCCGTCGCGGGGGCCGGGCCGACCGCGGTCACGAGGGCCAGGGCCGCGGCGGTGACGAGCGCGACCCCGCCGGCGAGGACGCCGGCGCGCACGAGCAGCGTCCCGCCCCGCTCACGACGCTGCTCGCGGAGGCGCACCTCGCGCGCCTTGGCCCGCAGCGCCTCGCGCCGGGCGGCGTGGCTGCTGCGTCGGGCGCTCGGGCCCCGGGGAGTCGCGGTGCCGGCGGCGCGGTCGGGCTGCGGGCCCCGCCGAGGGTCGGGTCGGGCGTCGGGAAGAGGGTCGGGGTGCGGGTTCTCGCCGGGCATGAGGGCCTTCCAGGAGCGGATCGATCCTCACATCGTATTTCACATGGTTCACGTCAGCAACCACCACGTCAGCACCTCGTACGTCAGCACCCCGCACGGCAGCACCCCGCACGGCAGCACCCCGCAGGCGACCAGCGGCACGGGAGCACCGCGTGCCCCGACGACGACGCGGGAGGCACGGGCCAGCCGACCCGCGCCTCCCGCGCTCCGTGCTGCACGGCGACGCCCCGGCACGAGGCGCCGCCGCGGTCTCAGTCGGCCGAGCTCCGCTCGAGGCCGTTGGCCCGCGCGACGCCGCCGTACCAGCGGGCGCTCGGCTTGGGGGTGCGCTCGAAGGTGTCGCGGTCCCAGGCGATCAGGCCGAAGGTGGGGCGGAAGCCGCTGGCCCACTCGTAGTTGTCGAGCGCGCTCCAGTGCTGGTAGCCCAGCACCTCGACGCCCTCCGCGATGGTGTCGTGGACGCCCTCGAGGGCGCCCTGCGTGTACGCGATGCGCCGGGCGTCGTCGGCGGTCGCGATGCCGTTCTCCGTCACCATGACGGGCACGTGGCCGCTGAGCTCCCACGCGCTGCGGATGCCCTCGGCGGCGGCCGGCGGCCAGAACTCCCAGCCGGTCAGCGTCGTCTCGAGCCCCTCGGCGACCGGGCGCGGCCCCTCGGGGCCGACGAAGGTCTGCGTGTAGGCCTGCACGCCGACGAAGTCGTCGCCCGCCGCCATCTCGCTGTACCAGTCGTCGCGCACGTAGCCGTACTCGCGGGTGGCCTCGGCGGCGCCGGGCTCGTCGACGGCCTTGAACGCCTGCGTCGCGACCGTCCAGCCCGACTTGAGGCCGTCGACCTGCGACAGCACCTCGCGACTGCGCTTGTGCGAGGCGAGCAGCGCGTCGGCCACCTGCAGGTCAGGATTCGGCAGGCCGTAGGCCACGAGGTTCGCGGCGTCCTCGCCGCCGGCGAGCATGGCGGCGATGTTCGGCTCGTTGATCGTGCAGACGTAGCGCACGCCCTCGCTGACGACCGGCAGCGCCAGCTCCGTGTAGCGGGCGAAGAGGTCGGCCGCGTCGGGGGCGCGCCAGAAGCCGTCGCGCTCGAACCAGCGCGGCACGGTGAAGTGCATCAGCGTGACGATCGGCTCGATGCCGAACTCGTGGCACGTCTCGACCATGCGGCGGTAGTGCGCGATCTGGGCCTTGCTGACGAACCCGCGCTCGGGCTCGATGCGCGCCCACTCGATGCTGAACCGGTAGCTGTTCAGCCCCAGCTCGGCGAGCAGCCGGATGTCGTCGCGGAACCGGTGGTAGCTGTCGGCCGCGTCGCCGCTCGGCTCGACGATGGTCGTGCCGGGCGTGTGCTCGTGCTGCCACCAGTTCGACGCGACGTTGCCGCCCTCGATCTGGTGGGCGGCGGTCGCGGCGCCCCAGAGGAAGCCGTCGGGGAAGGTCAGCACAGGGTGGTTCCTTTCGAGGGGAGGTCAGGAGGCGCGGGTCAGCGACCCGAGGACGCGCGACCCGAGGACGCGCGCGCCGCCGCGGCCGCCGCGTGGGTCCGCCGCGGGTTCGGCACCGCGTCGAGCAGCTGGATCGTGTACGGGTCGGTCGGTCGCTGGAGCACCTCCGCCGTGGCCCCGCGCTCGACGACGGCGCCGTCGTGCAGCACCATCACGTGGTCGGTGATCAGCCGCGCGCTCAGCAGGTCGTGGGTGATGTAGAGCAGCGAGACGCCCCACTGCTCGCGGAGGTCCTCGAGCAGCGCGAGCACGCCGGCCCGCAGCGAGACGTCGAGCATCGAGACCGGCTCGTCGGCGATGATCACCTGCGGGTCGCTCGCGAGCGCCCGGGCGATGACGACGCGCTGCCGCTGCCCGCCGGAGAGCTGGTGCGGCAGCTTCGCCGCGAACTGCTCGACCGGCGTCAGGCCGACCGTCTCGAGCAGTTCGAGGACCCGGCCCCGCGCCTCCTGCCCCCTCAGCCCGGTGAAGTTCACGACGGGGCGCGTCAGCGTGTACTCGACGGTGTGCAGCGGGTTCAGCGCGGCGTACGGGTCCTGGAAGACCATCTGCACGTCGCTGCGGAAGCTGCGCAGCGCCCTGCCGCGCAGCGACGTCACGTCGGTGTCGCCGAACGTGACGCTGCCGCTGGTGGGCGCCTCGACGCCGGTGACGAGCTTCGCGATCGTGCTCTTGCCCGAGCCGCTCTGCCCGACCAGGGCCAGCGACTGCCCCGGCTCGAGTGTGAACGACACGTCGCGGACGGCCCGCACGGGCTCGTCGCCACGGCGGGGAGGCGCGTAGGTCTTGCTGACGCCGCTCACGACGATCGCGCTCTGGGCGACCTTCGTGCTGCGCGTGCTGACGCTCGGCACGCTCGTGGTCGTGTCGACGCGCCGCTCGCCCCGGGCCCGGCGCAGCGAGCGGTCCTCGAAGCCGGGCAGCGACACCGTCTCGGCGCGCGGGTCGGCGTAGTGCGAGAGCAGCATCCGCGTGTACTCGTGCTGCGGGGCGGCGAGCACGTCGGCGCTCGTGCCGTCCTCGACGATGCGGCCCTCGTGCATGACGAGCACGCGCTCGGTCGCCTCGAGCACGATGCCGAGGTCGTGGCTGATCAGCACGGCCGTGAAGCCCTCGCTCTGCTGCAGCGAGATGATCGTGTCCATCACAGCGTGCTGCACGAGCACGTCGAGCGCCGTCGTCGGCTCGTCGAACACCATCAGCTGCGGCTCGAGCGAGAGGGCCAGGGCGATCGAGACGCGCTGGCGCATGCCGCCCGACAGCTCGCCGGGGAAGCGCGCCAGCACGCCGGGGTCGAGCTCGACCTTGGCGATCAGCTCGGCGGCCCTGCTGTGCCAGCGGTCGCGCGGCACGTGGCCGTGGGCCTTGAAGACGTCGACGAAGTGGTTGCGGATCGTCCGCACCGGGTTCAGTGCGTTCATGCCCGACTGCAGCACCATCGCGAAGCCGCCCTGCCGCTGCTGCCTCAGGGCCTCGGTGCCGAGGTCGCGCACGTCGGCGCCGTCGAACCAGATGCTGCCGCCGTTCGTGCGGGCCGGGGGCTTCTGCAGCCGCGTCAGCGCGTAGCCGAGCGTCGACTTGCCCGAGCCGGACTCGCCGACCAGGCCGACGAACTCGCCGCGGCGCAGCTGGAACGACACGTGGTCGACGGCCTGCACCGGCTCGGCGCCGGCGCTCTCGTAGACGACGCTGAGGTCGCGGACGTCGAGGAGCACGTCGCCCGAGGTGGACGAGCCCGAGGACGGTCCGGAGGCGGTGGGCTGGTTCGTGAGGTCCCTGACGGTCATGCGCGCGCCTCCTTCTTCTCCTGCTTCGCGCCTTCGCGGAGCCGGGGGTTGCCGACGGCGTCGACGCCGAAGTTGATCAGGGTCAGGCTCATCGCCAGCAGGGCGATGCAGAGGCCCGGGGCGAACAGCAGGATCCACTGCCCGGTGAGCAGGGCGTTCGAGTTCTGCGCCCAGTAGAGGATCGTTCCCCAGCTGACGATCGACGAGTCGCCGAGCCCCAGGAACTCGAGGCCGGCCTCGGCGAGGATCGCACTGGTCGCGGCGCCGAAGAACGAGCCCGTGATCAGCGACGTCATGTTGGGCAGGATCTCGCGGAACACGATGCGCCCCGAGCTCTCGCCCGAGAACCGCGCCGCCGTGACGAAGTCTCGCGAGCGCAGCGACTGCGTCTGGCTGCGCAGCACGCGCGCGCCCCAGGCCCAGCCGGTGATGACGATCACCGCGAGGATCACCGCGATGCCGCCGTTCTGCAGGTACGCCGCGATGACGATCATGAGGGGCAGGCCCGGGATCACGAGGAACAGGTTCACGATGAACCCGACGACGTCGCCGCCGAAGCCCTTCATGTAGCCCCAGCTGAGCCCGATCGCGACGGCGACCAGCGTCGACAGCACCCCGGCGACGACCCCGACGAACACGCTGATGCGGGCGCCGTGGATCAGCTGGCTGAGGACGTCCTCGCCGGCCGCCGTGGTGCCCATCCAGTGGGCCCAGCTGGCGTCGGCGTTGCGCTCGAAGCCGTTCTCGCTGCCGCCGTAGGGGGCGAGCAGCGGGGCGAAGACCGCGACGAGCACGAACACGCCGAAGATGACGACGCCGATCTTCGCCTTGGGGTTCGACCAGATGGTCGCGGCCATGCGGCCGACGGTGAGCCAGCGACTGGGCGCCTTCTGCTCGGCGGGGCCGGTGGGAGGCGCGCCCTCGGGCAGGTGGACGGACACGGTGGAGGTCATCGGCGGGTCCTTGGGTCGAGCACGCCGTACAAGATGTCGACGAGGAAGTTGGCGACGAGCACGCTGACCGTGATCATCAGGAAGAGGGCCTGCATCAGCGGGTAGTCCTGGCCGATGACGGCGTTGAACAGCAGGTAGCCGATGCCGGGGTAGCCGAAGACCTGCTCGACCAGGATCGACCCGCCGACGACGCCGCCGAGGGCGAGGCCGAAGCCGGTCAGGTTGGGCAGGATCGCGTTGCGGGCGGCGTAGCGCACGGCCACGGTGCGGCCCTTGAGGCCGTTCGCCTCGGCGAAGGTGACGTAGTCGTCGCCGAGCGTCGAGATCATCGCGTTGCGCATGCCGAGGATCCAGCCGCCGAGGCTGGTCAGCAGGATCGTGATCGCCGGCAGCACGGCGTGCAGCAGCGCGTCGCCGACGAAGGCCGGCGTGAACCCGGGCGTCGTCGTCGCGCCGTAGGCGCCCGTGGTCGGGAACCAGTGCAGCACGTAGCCGAGGAAGAAGAGCAGCAGCAGGGCCGTCCAGAAGTACGGGAAGGTGCTCATGAAGCTGCCCGACAGGGTGGGCAGCGAGTCGAGCCAGGTGCCGCGCTTCCACGCCGCCGCGACACCGATCAGGGTGCCGAGCACGAAGGCGATGACCGTGCAGACCCCGACGAGGATCAGCGTGAACGGCAGCGCCTGGCCGACGAGGTGGCCGACCGTCTCGGGGAAGAACGTGTAGCTCGTGCCGAAGTCGAGACGCACGACCTGCCCGAGGTACGCGACGTACTGCTGCAGGACGTTGCCGGTCGGGACGCCGAGCTGGGCCTCGATGGCGGCGCGGGTAGCGTCGGAGACGGGGCCGTTCTGCGAGAGCTTCGCGATCGCGGCGTCGGTGGGGCTGCCGGGCATGAGCCTCGGCAGGATGAAGTTGAGCGTGACCGCGGCCCACAGCGTGAGCACGAAGAGTCCGAGCTTCTGGGCGACGTACCTCACTGGTCGCTGCCTTCCTGGTCGACGCGCTTCAGCTTCGTGAAGATCAGCAGCGGTGCCTGGTCGTAGTTCTGGGGGGCCATGTACGGGTCGTCGGCGCTCGGCCAGCCGGTGAACTTCGCGTCGTTGAAGAGGCCCCAGAGGCCGCCGTAGTAGAGGCCGATCACGGGCATCTGGTCGTAGACGACGTTCTGCAGCTCGTGGCTGAGCCGCTGCTGGTCGGCCGGGTCGGTCGAGGCGCGCCACTCGGCGAGCAGCTCGTCGACCGCGGGGTCGCTGAACCGCTCGAAGTTGTTGGCGGTGGTCTCGCCGACCGGCGTCGCGAAGTCGCTGTTCAGCAGGTTGTTGAACGCCTGGTACACGTTGCCGTTGCCCATGCCGCCCATCGCCATGTCGAACTCGCCGTTCGCGATGGCCGATTGGTAGCCGGCGGGCTGGGGAGCCTGCACCTGCACGTCGATGCCGATCAGCCCCAGCTGGCGCCGCACCTCCTGCACGGCCCGCAGCCAGTCGGTGTAGCCGTTGGCCGTGGTGATCGTGATGCGCAGCTGCTGGCCGTCGGGCCCGACGAGCTGGTCGCCCCGCAGGGCGTAGCCGGAGGCGGCGAAGGCGGCGAGGGCCGCGTCGCGGTCCTGCTCGATGACGCCGCCGTTGGGGATGCTCGGGTCGAGGTCGTCCTGTTGGTTCGGCAGGATGAGCCCGGTCTGGCCGGCCGGCTCGAGGTAGCCCTGGGTGGCGGTCTCGGCGATGCGGGCCCGGTCGAGCGCCAGGGCGATGCCGCGGCGCACGTTCACGTCGTCGAACGGCGCCTTGGTGAGGTTCGGCACGAGTCCGATCACGCCGCCCGGCGGGAACCAGAAGGTGTTGTCGGGGCTGGCGGCGCCCCAGGTGCCCTCGACGTCGCTGATGAACGAGTACGACCAGTCGTAGCCCCGCGTGACGGTGTCGAGCTGGTTGTTCGTCGCGGGCAGGATGAGGTGGCCGATCTCGATCTTCTCCGCCTGCCAGTAGGTCTCGTTCTTGTCCATCGAGTACTGCTGGGGCGAGTAGTTGCCGAGCGTGAAGGGGCCGGTGCCGACCGGGTCGGGGTTGCGGAAGGTCGCCGGGTCGTCGACCTGCGACCAGAGGTGCTCGGGCACGATCGTCGTCTGGCCGATGATCTCCATCGCGGGCACGTCGTCGGTCTGCAGGTGGAAGACGACGTGGTCGCCCTCGGTCTCGATCGACTCGATGTGCTGCCAGGCGCCCTTGATGTCGAGCGACGGGGCCGCCTTGATCAGGTCGAACGTGTAGACCACGTCGGCCGGCGTCATCGGCGTGCCGTCGGACCACTCGACGCCGCTGCGGATCGTCATGTCGACCGTGCGGGCGTCGGGCAGCGTGGTCTCGCTCGCGAGCCACGGCGTGATCTCGCCGTCGAGCGGGTTGATCTCGAGCAGCGGCTCGTAGATCCAGGTGGAGGCGGTGCGCTTGTTCGTGAGGAACGGGTTGAAGTTCCGCTCGAACTGCGGGTTGCCCTTGTCGGCGTTGATCAGCATCGTGTCGGCGCCGATCGTCGGGTCGGGCTGGCTGCGGATCTGGATGCTGCAGCCGGCCAGCAGCGCGGTGGCCGCGAGGGCGGCGACCGCGGTGCGCACGAGCGTGCGGGGTCTTGACGTGAGCTTCATCGCCACGGGTCTCTCATTCGTCGTCGAGGTGAGCTCCGCCAGTGTAAGCGCATACATGACGCGGATGCAACGGGACTGGTCGGTCCCGGACCGGACGCGCGGTGCCGAGTGGTCGCGATCTGCTGCTCCCGGGCGGGCGGGGCAGCAGATCGCGACCACTCGGCGGGGCGGGAGGGGCGGGAGGCGGGGCGGGAGGGGGGTGGTTCGAGGTCGAGAGAGGGGGAGGCGCGCGGCCGGCCGGCCACGCCATGATCGGAGGGTGCGCGGATGACGCGCACCGCGCCTCCCGCGGTCGTCGCCTCCTGGCCGCCGGGGCACCGGGCGTGCCGATCGCCCGTGGGAGCCCCCGTGATCACGTCGTCGCACCTGACCGCCCTGCGCTCCACGCTGCCGCTCGTCGAGGCGCGCGCCGCGGCGATCGCCGACGACTTCTACGCCCGGCTCTTCGCCGACCGGCCCGACCTGCTCCGCGACCAGTTCAACCGCGGCGACCAGGCCCAGGGGCGGCAGCAGCGCGAGCTCGCCCTGACGATCGTCACCGTCGCCCGCGACGTGGTGGGGACGCAGGTGGGCAGCGGGCCGGCGGGCTCGGCGACCGGCCCGGCCGTGCCCGTCGCGCCGTGGGCCTCGCCGGCGCCGAGCCCCTGGGCCGTGCGGGTCGCCGCCCGCGAGACCCTGTCGCGCCTCGCCCAGCGGCACGCGGCCATCGGCGTCACCCGCGACGAGCACGACGTCTTCGAGCGGCACCTCCGCGACGCCTTCGCGGCCGCCCTCGGCGACGACTGGACGGGCGTCGTGGTCGACGCCTGGCTCGCGCTCTGGCGGCAGACCCGCGACGAGCTCGTCGCCGCGGTCGAGCGCACCTACCGCGCCGCCGACCTCGAGCCCGGGGAGGACTGGCGCGAGGCCCTCGTGACCGAGCGCCGCGTCGAGGCGGAGGACGTCGTCGCCCTCACCCTCGTCTCGGCCGACAGCGAGGCGCTGCCGACCTACCGCGCCGGGCAGTTCGCGTCGATCCAGGTGACGCTGCCCGACGGGGCACGGCAGATCCGGCAGTACAGCCTGCGCGGCGGCTCCGACGAGCAGTGGCGGGTCAGCGCCCGCGTGCTCGGCGGGGTGCCCGAGCTCGGCCTGCCGCCCGGCGAGGTCTCGAACCACCTGCTCCGGCACGTCGCGGTCGGCGACGTCGTCTCGGTCTCGCCGCCGATCGGGTCGCTGACGATCGACGAGCTCGACGACTCCCCCCTGGTCTTCGTCTCGGCCGGCATCGGCTGCACGCCCGTGCTCGGCATGCTCGACCACCTCGTGCGCACCGACCCCCGGCGGCAGGTGACGGTGCTGCACTTCGAGCGCACGCCCGAGCGGCACGCGCACCGCGCCGAGCTGGAGGCGCTGGTCGCGGCCATGCCGGCCGGACGCCTCCGCGTCAGCTACACCCAGGGCAGCCTGAGCGCCGTCACGGCGCTCGCCGAGGCGTCGCTCGACGGGCCGGGCGTCTACCTCGACCCGATCGACCTCGACACCGTCGACCTGACCACTCAGCACCGCGTGTTCCTCTGCGGGCCGGTGCCGTTCATGGCG
Source organism: Frigoribacterium sp. CFBP 8754 (assembly GCF_014841815.1). Lineage (NCBI taxonomy): Bacteria > Bacillati > Actinomycetota > Actinomycetes > Micrococcales > Microbacteriaceae > Frigoribacterium > Frigoribacterium sp. CFBP 8754. Next base: position 74,211 of record NZ_JACYUO010000007.1, on the reverse strand, counting down.
ATCGCGCGGAACGCCCTCATCGCGCACGGGGTGCCGGCCTCGCGGGTGCACCACTTCGTCTTCGGGCCCGACGACGGGAGCGTGACCGGCGTCGACACCGGGCAGCGCGGGGCGCGGGGGCGGTAGCGGGGCGGCGCCGCAGCGGCGCGGCTCGGCGGCGGCGTTCTCCGCCCCGACCGTCCCACCGAACCACCGACTGATCAATGAACCACGTCACGACGTGGTTCATTGATCAGTCGGTGGTTCGGGGTGCAGCCTGCGCGGGGCGGGGCGGGGCGGGGCGGGGTGCGGGGGCGGCGCGGCCGCGGCGCGCGGCAGCGGCGCGGCGCGCTCAGACCGCGGGGCAGCTCTCGCGGAGCAGCACCTCGACGGGCAGCGTGACGCGCTGCGGAGGTGCACCGGGGTCGGTCAGCCGGGTCACGATGCTCCGCACCGCCACACGGCCGAGGTCGCCCATCGGCTGGCGCACCGTCGTCAGCCGCGGCGTCGAGAAGCGCCCGGCCTCGATGCCGTCGAAGCCGGTGACGAGCACCTGCCCGGGCACCGCCACCCCGTGCTCGGCGAGCACCTCGAGCAGGCCGAGCGCGGTCTGGTCGTTGGCGCAGACGACCGCGCGCGGGAGCGGTGCGCCCGACGCGAGCAGCGACTCCCCCGCCCGTCGCCCCCCGTCGCGCGAGAAGTCGCCCCGCTCGACCCGGACGGCCACGGGCTCCGGCGCGGCCGCGACGGCCTCGTCGAAGCCGCGGTGGCGGTCGGCCTCGTCGGGCGAGTCGGTGGGCCCGGTGACGTAGGCGACGTCGCGCACCCGGTGCCCCTCGAGCACGAACGCGGTGAGCGCCCGCATGCCCGCGACGTTGTCGACGCTGACGTGGTCGAGCTGGTCGCCCGGGCGGGAGTCGGCGAGCACGACCACGGGGATCCGCCGCGAGACGTGCGCGAGGAGGTCGTCGGGCACGGTCTGTGCCAGGACGGCGAGGCCGTCGACCCGGCCGGCGATGTCGTTCAGCATCACCTCGCGGCTCGAGCCGCGGCCGGCCGCGACCATGAGGGCGAAGCCGCGGCGCCACGACTCGACCTCGGCCCCGCGCAGCACCTCGTCGAAGTAGAGGGTCGCCGGGCTGGGGGTGGACGACGTCGGGGCGTCGACGCGGAGGGCGCCCCGGCCCGCCGAGTCGTCGACGAGCGGGATCCGGCCGGGGTCGACCACGCGAGCCCAGTCGGGCTCGGGCTCGTCGATGCCGTCGTGCCCGGGCAGGAAGAGGCCCAGCACGCCGTGCCGGCGCCCGGCGAGGCCGCGGGCGGCGCCGCTCGGCACGTAGCCGAGGCTGCGGACGGACTCCAGCACGCGGGTGCGGGTCTCGGGGCGGACGTCGTCCGGCCGCCGCAGCACCCGCGAGACCGTCGCGATCGACACGCCCGCGTGGGCGGCCACGTCGTAGACGGTCGGGGCCTTGGTCACGGAGTCCTTCCGACGGTGGCGGGCACCGGACCATCCTAGGTCGGGGGTCGGCTCCCGGGCCGGGCCCGCGCCTCCGCCCGTCCTGCTCGCTCGCTCGCTCGCTCGCTCGGCGAGGCGACGCCTCCCGGGGCCCGCCCCGCCGCCCGGCCCCGGGACGAGTCGTCTCGTCGGGCCCGGGCGGGAGGCGCGGCGTCAGACGGCGGGGAGCTGCAGCACCTGCCCCACCTCGATGCGGTCGGGGTCGGGCACCGTGTCGAGGTTGGCTCCGGCGAGGGTCACCCAGCCGCCGGGGATCGCCCGCTCGGTCGCGATGGAGTCGAGGCTCTGGCCCGCCGCCACCGTGTAGGTCTCGCCGCTCGTCGGCACGGCCGCGATCGTCGGGGCGGGCGGCGCCGCGGGCGCCGCGGGGGCGGCGGCGCGCGACGAGCCGCTGCCCGACGCCGAGCCCGACGACGGCGCAGCCGCCGCGGCCCTCGGTGCGGGTGCGGGGGCGGGCGACGCGGCCTGCGGGGCGGCGCCGCTCGTGCCGTTCAGCCCGAGCTTCGCCGAGCAGGAGGGCCAGGCGCCCCAGCCCTGGGAGGCGAGCACGCGCTCGGCGACGGCGATCTGCTCGCCCTTGCTGGCGGAGGCGGCGCTGCCCGAGCCGCCGTAGGCGGACCAGGTGCTCGGGCTGAACTGCAGCCCGCCCGAGTAGCCGTTGCCGGTGTCGATCGACCAGTTGCCCCCGCTCTCGCAGGCGGCGATCGCGTCCCAGGTGGAGACGTCGGCGGCGCTCGCGGGCGCGGCGGCGAGGCCGACCCCGCCCCCGGTCAGGGCGACGAGGGCCGCCCCGCCGAGCAGGGCGCGGGCCCGGCCGACGCGACGCGGCGCGCGGGCGGCGGGGCCCGCCACGGCGGCGGGGTCGCCGGGCGAGGTCGAGGTGGTGCGGGAGGCGCGGGTGCTGCGGGTCGTGCGTGTCATGTCGTTGCTCCGGTCGAGGTCACCCCGGCACGGCCGCGCGGACACGGCCGCCGCTGCCCGCCTCTGGTCAGATCAGGTCCGTCGGCGGCGTCCGCTCGCAGGGCAGCGGGGGTGACGAGCGGCGCCGTGTGGCCTGCGCCGCCCCGATCGGGCCGACGCACCACGTGCCCCTGAGCGGGACGGTCGCCCACGGTAGCCACGCCCGCGACGGGGTCCAACTCCGACGGGGCGGTCTGCCCCGGGGGCGCGGGCGGTTCTCCACAGGCCGATCCGCGCCTCCCCGGGGATCGCCCCGCGACCCTCCGAGGTCGCTGGGCGTCCGCCCCGACGACGGTGCCGGCCCGTTACGCGACGTGACGGGCTCCCCGGTGGCGGTCACCGCGCCTCCGTACGCTCGTCACATGGCCACCGGCGACACGATCTCGAACCTGCTCGACGAGCGACGCACCTTCCCCGCCCCGGCGGCCCTCGCGGCGACGGCGAACGTCACGAGCGCCGAGCACGCGCGCGCCGCGGCCGATCCGGTCGCCTTCTGGGAGGAGCAGGCGCACCGCCTCGACTGGGAGACCCCCTGGCACACCGCCCACACCTGGCGCCCGGTCGAGGAGCTGCCCGACGGCGGCCTCACCGTGCCCGAGGCGACCTGGTTCGCCGGCGGCCGCCTCAACGTCGCCGTCAACTGCGTCGACCGGCACGTCGCGGCCGGCCGCGGCGAGAAGGTCGCCCTGCACGTCGAGGGCGAGCCCGGCGACCGCCGCGACGTCACCTACGCGCAGCTGCAGCGCGAGGTCGTGAAGGCCGCGAACGGGCTCCGCAGCCTCGGCGTCGGGAAGGGCGACCGCGTCGTCGTCTACCTCCCCGTGATCGCCGAGACGATCGTCGTCACGCTCGCGATCGCCCGGATCGGGGCGATCCACTCGCTCGTCTTCGGCGGGTTCTCGGGCGAGGCGCTGAAGTTCCGCGTCGAGGACACGGGGGCGAAGCTGCTCGTGACCACCGACGGGCAGTTCCGTCGGGGAGGCGCGGTGCCGGTCAAGGCCGCCGCCGACCACGCGGTGAGCGGCGAGAACCAGGTCGAGCACGTGCTCGTCGTGCGGCGCACGGGCGACCAGACCCCCGACGTGCCGTGGACGGAGGGCCGCGACCTGTGGTGGAACGACCTCGTCGACGCGCAGCCCGACACCGACGAGCCGGAGGCGTTCGACGCCGAGACCCCGCTCTTCATCATGTACACGAGCGGCACGACGGGGAAGCCGAAGGGCCTCGTGCACACGAGCGGCGGCTACCTCACCGCCGCGAGCTGGACCCACTGGGCCGTCTTCGACGCGAAGCCCGACGACGTGCACTGGTGCACGGCCGACCTCGCCTGGGTCACCGCCCACACCTACGAGATCTACGGCCCGCTGTCGAACGGGCTCACGCAGGTGATCTACGAGGGCACCCCCGACACCCCGCACCCCGGCCGGCACCTCGAGATCATCGAGCGCTACGGCGTGACCACCTACTACACGGCCCCGACGCTCGTGCGGACGCTGTCGTCGTGGTTCCCCGACGGCCTGCCCGACACGTGGGACCTCAGCACCCTGCGCCTCCTCGGCACCGTCGGCGAGGCCATCAACCCGGAGGCGTGGGTCTGGTTCCACGAGCAGCTCGGCCGGGGCGAGTGCCCGATCGTCGACACCTGGTGGCAGTCCGAGACCGGCGCGGCCGTGATGGCCCCGCTGCCGGGCGTCGACACGCTCAAGCCGGGGTCGTCGCTGCGGGCGCTGCCGGGCGTCGCGACCGCGGTCGTCGACGAGCACGGCCATCGCGTGCCGAACGGCTCGGGCGGCTACCTCGTCGTGCAGCAGGCGCCGCCGTCGCTGGCCAGGACGGTCTGGGGCGACCCCGAGCGGTACCGCGACAGCTACTGGACGCAGTTCCGCGAGCAGGGCTGGTTCGCGAGCGGCGACGGGGCCAAGTACGACTCCGACGGCGACATCTGGGTGCTCGGCCGCGTCGACGACGTCATCAACGTGTCGGGCCACCGGCTGTCGACGATCGAGGTCGAGTCGTCGCTCGTCGCCCACCCCCTCGTCGCGGAGGCCGCCGTCGTCGGGGTCGCCGACGAGCGCACCGGCCAGGCGATCGCCGCGTTCGTCGTGCCCGCGGCACGGCCCGAGGGAGGCGCGGTGCGCGACGCCGGCTCCGCCGACGAACCGCAGGTCTGGGCCCCGCTCTCGGGGTCGCTCTCCGCCGCGCTGCGGGCGCACGTCGCCGAACAGATCGGCCCGATCGCGAAGCCCGCGACCGTCGTCGTCGTGCCCGACCTGCCGAAGACCCGCTCGGGCAAGATCATGCGCCGGCTGCTCGGCGACATCGTCGACGGCCGGCCGCTCGGCGACACGACGAGCCTGCAGGACTCGACGGTGCCCGACCGCGTCGCGGCCGTCCGCGCGNCGTGGTTCGTGGGCGCGGCCGGGCGGCGAGCCCGCCCGGCTGTGCCCGTCTCGGCGTCAGGCCGAGCGGCGGCGCCTGAGCGCGAGCAGCAGCCCTCCGGCGGCGAGCAGCAGCACGCCGAGGCCCCCGGCCGCGAGGAGTCGCGGGTCGGCTCCCGTGAACGCCAGCGGGTCGTCCGCACGGTCGCGCGGCGTCGTCGCGGCGGGTGCCGCCGTGCCGGGGCGCGGTGCCGTGCCCGAGGTGGGACCGGCGCCGGGAGCGACCGGCATCGCGCCTCCCGCACCCGGAACCGTGGGCAGCTCGGGCGCGCCCGGCGTACCCGGATCGCCCGGGGCCCCGGGGGTGCCCGGGTCGACCGCCGCGGCGACGACCGTGAGGGTGCTCACGCCCGATCGAGACTGGGCCCCGTACGGGTCGGTGACCGTGACGAACCAGCCGAGGCTGCCGAGCGGTGCGTCGGGCCAGGCGAGAGAGGCCTCGGTGCCGCTCGCGACGTCGGCGACGCTCCCGATCAGCTGAGGCGTCTGCACCTCGGCCGTGAAGGAGTTCGTGCGCAGCGTCTTGGTGCGCGGGTCGATGCCGGCCGTGGCGTAGGGCACCACGAACTCCTGGTGCACGGGCTCGAGCGAGGGGTCGTCGCTGTCGTAGTCGTCGAGCGACGGCGAGTACGTGCGCACCGTGATCTGCTCGCCGACGTTGTCGAAGTGCATCAGGCGCAGGTAGCCGAGACCGCCCTCGGGCAGGCCCTGGTAGTCGAAGAGCATCTGCGTCACGGTGCGCTCGGCCACGCCGTCGCCGTCGTCGTCGAACTGGTCGTAGCGCGTGAAGGCGTCGTGGTAGTGCCCCGACATCACCATCATGACGTTGGGGTTCGTCGCGACGACCTCGTCGTAGATGCGCTGCGGCACGGGGCCGAGGCCGCCGGTCGTGAGCATGTACTCGTGCAGGTTGATGATCGCCTTGCGCTCGGGGTACTGCGCGAGCACCTCGTTCATCCAGGCGATCTGGGCGTCGCCCGGCGCCCAGCCCATCGACAGCACCAGCAGGTCGACGCCGCCCGTGCTGACGAGGTCGTAGTGCCCGCGGTTGTCGAGGTGGCCGCCGCCGTACCAGGGGTTCGCCGCGTACCGCTGTTCGCCGAACCACTGCGAGTAGTACGTGTAGTCGTCGTTCTTCTGGTCGACGTCGTGGTTGCCGGCCAGCACGCCGTAGGGCAGGCCGGCGGCGTCGAGCCGGTCGTACTGGGCGTCGGCCCGCTGCCACTGCTCGGGCACGGTGCCGTCGTCGACGATGTCGCCGGTGTGGAAGAGGTACTGCAGGTTGAGGTCGTCGCGCTCCTCGAGCAGGTAGTCGTGGATCGCCACCTGGTGCTTGTAGTTCGCCGGGTCGGCGTTGTAGTACTGCGTGTCCGACTCCCACGCGAGCGTGAAGTCGTAGGCCGAGCGGGGGGTGTCGGCGGCGTTGCGGGGCGTGACCGGGGTGTCGCGCGTCGAGCGGGGAGCCCCGGCGAAGCCCTCCGAGTGCTGCACGAGGACCGTCATCGCGCCGTCCGCCGCCACGTGGTCGGCGGAGGCGACCGTGGCGGTGAGGGCGAACTCGACGTCGTCGGGGTCGGTGGTGACCACGCGGTCGACCTCCTCCCAGGCGCCGGTCGTGACGTCGCGCACGTACATCAGCACCTTGGCGCCGGTGTCGGCCGAGCCCGTCCAGGTCAGCCTCGTCTGGTGCTCCGGGCCGGCCTCGGCCGGCACCGCCACGTCGAAGACCTGGTACGGCAGAGCCGTGTCGGAGCTGATCTCGGTGTCGACGCCGTCCACCCCGCCGATGGCCTCGACCTCGGCCGTGCTGAGGGCACGGGCGCCCGCCGCGGCGGCCGGGGTCTCGCCGTCGACCTGCGTCGCGACGTCGGTCGTGCCGACGCGGCTCGTGACGCCGCCGTTCGCCGCGTCGAGCTCCCAGCCGCGCGAGAAGTCGACGCGCAGGGCGTCGCCGCTCGGGTCGTCGACCCGGGCTCGCAGCTCCACCTCGCCCTCGGTCACCTCCGCGCCGTCGACCGGCAGCACGGGCTGGCCCGACGGCTGCTCGACCGGCGTCGTGAACGGCACGTCGGTGCGGGTGACGTTGCCGACGGCGTCGGTCGCCGTCAGCGAGAGCAGGTGCTCGCCGCCGGGGAGGTCGACCGAGGAGGCGCGGAACGGCAGCTGCACCGCCTCCCCGTCCAGCGTGGTCACGAACGTCGCCACGCCCGAGCCGGTGTCGGTCGCCGTGCCGGTGAGGAGGAACTCGCCGCGGTACTCGACGCCCTGCTGCACGTCGGTCGCGACCGCGGGCGCGGTGTTGTCGACGAGGACCGTCCTCGAGAGCGAGCCGCCGCCTCCCGCCGTCGTGGCCGTGACGACGTGGGCGCCGTCGGCGACGCCCGTGGTGTCCCAGTCGTGCGAGAGGGCGCCGAACGCGTCGTCGGGCACGGTGAAGACCGCGTCGAACGAGTCGAGCTTGCCGGCGCTGTCGCCCATCTGCAGCACGCGGGCGGGGTCGTCGTAGCCGGCGGGGCGGAGCGTCCTGCCGTCGGGCAGCACGAGCCGGAGGCCCTGGATCGTGAAGTCGTCGTTGTTCTCGGGGCTGATCTCGGGCGCGGCCTTGGTGCCGGCCCAGACGCTCAGTGTCAGGGGCTCGCCGGGGCGCACGGCGTCGAGGGGCACCTTCGTGGTGATGGTCTCGGTGCCCTCGAAGATGCCGTCGTCGAAGATCGTCAGCACCTCGCTGCCGAGCAGCACCCCGTTGCGGAAGTAGGTGTTGACCCCGCCCGCCTCGAAGGCGAAGTACGCCTCACGCTCGAGCGCGCGCTCGACGTCGACGACCGGAGCGCCGTCGATCTGGAGGGCCACGTCGGGCGGCGTCGCCGTGCCGGCGGCGGCGATCGGCACGGTGCCCCGGAGGCCCTGGCCCTCGGCGACGTTCAGCCGCACCGGTGCGTCGTCACGACCGCCGATCGTCACGGTGCGGACGGGCGTCGTGGTGGTGTTCGAGCCGTCGGTGACCTCGAGCGAGTACCGCAGCCAGCTCTTGCCGTACAGGTCGACGCCCGGCACCGACCAGGTGTAGGTGTCACGGGGCCCCGCGGTGGCGGCGGGGTCGGCCCGGGTGCCGACCAGGTCGACGACGACGGGCTCGGCGTCGACGTCGTTCTCGGCGGTGAGGCGGGCCGAGAGCACGCCGGAGTCGTCGGTGACGGTGAAGGTCACGTCGAACGGCTGCGTCGGGTCGTCGACGGAGGCGGCGGTGCCGTCGACGACGACCGGCGCGACCGTGTCGACGGGCGTCACGACGAGGCCGGCGGGCACCTGGTCGGCGGTGACCGTGCCGGGGCTCGCGGGGGCCTTCCGCAGCAGCACCTGCTTCGTCGGGTCGGCGGCGTCGGGCCCGTACTGGATCCCCTGGTCGGGGTCGACGTCGTCGCGCCCCGCCACGAGCCCGTAGTGCGCGCGGTTGAGGGCGACGCCGCTGTTCGTGACGACCTCCATGCCGCGGGCCGAGCCGTTGGCCATGCCGGCCGAGGCGACGTCGAGCAGCTGGCCGTCGCGCAGCGACGAGCCGAAGTGGGAGTTGAAATCGGCGCGCGTGAGGGCGGCGTTCTGCCCGTTGCGGACCCACAGCACGAGGGTGTCGCCGGGGGCGATCGTCGCGGCGCGGGGCGTCGAGGGCCAGAGCACGGTCGACGAGTTCTGCGCCTCGTCGATCGGGTACAGGTAGCGCAGCGAGTAGTCAGACCAGTCGATCGGGCGGTCGGTGCCGTTGTAGAGCTCGACGTACTCGTAGCCGTCGGCGCTGCCGACGTTCGTGGAGTCGGGCAGCAGCTCGGTCACCTGCAGGGCGGCCGCGCGGATTCTCGGGTCGGGCTGCGGGGTCGGTGCGGGAGCCGGGGTGGTCGGCTCGGGCGTGGGCTCAGGGGCCGGGGGCTCGGGCGACGGCTCGGGAGCGGGCGTGGGCTCGGGGGCCGGCGTGGCCGGGCCGCCGAGCTGCGCGGGGTCGACCGTGCCGGGCGTCGGGGCGGCCTTCGAGCCGACGAGCAGAGCGCCGGGCTGACCGGCGTCGGCGGGGCGCGCGAACTGTGCGACGGTCCCCGCCGAGACGGAGCCGGTCGGGTAGAACGACCACGAGACGGCCGTGCCGCCGGCGTCCACGACCCGGACGCCGCGGCCGCCGCCGTTCGCCATGCCGGCCTGCCCGGTGACGCGCACCACGGGGTACGACGTGGGCGCGCCTCCCGTGCCTGCCCACGCGGCCCGGAACTCGTCGACGGTGCGCGCCGTGCTGTCGACGGCTCCCGAGGCGTAGCTCAGCCACAGCACGACCGGCACGCCGGGGGGCAGCACCGTCCCCGCCGGGGCGACGAGGGGCACGTCGCGGGCACGGTCGTCGGAGTCGACGTACGTGTAGGCGAGCGAGACGCCGCCGTCGCCGAGCACCACGTCGGACGCGGTCGTGTTGACGACCTCGACGTACTCGAAGTCGTCGGCCCCGACGCCGTCGGGGGCGATCTCGGTGACGAGCACGTCGCCGACGGGAGGCGCGGCCTGGGCCGGCACCGCGCCCCCGGCGACGAGGGCCGCGGCGAGGGCGGCAGCGGACAGTGTGGCGAGGCGACGACGCATCTGTGGAGTTCCCCTGGATCGACTGGCAGTGCGCCATGACCCTAGGGAGGCCGATCGACGGGCGGGTGAACGACGGGTGTCGCCTCCGTGCGCGGCGATGTCGGAGGCCTCCGCCAGGCTGGTGACAGCGAGACGGAGGACGAGATGGCTGACGGGGAGAACGTGGGGCGCCGGTTCGACGACCGCACCGGCGAGGTGGTGCTCGACGCGGTCATGAGGTGGCCAGAGTGGGTGCACCGGCGCGTCGAGAGCGTCCAGCCGCTCGAGGGGGACCGAGGGCGCATCCGCCACTCGATCGACTGCACGCCGCCCCCTGACCCTCGTCTCGCGTACGACCCGGGCGACCGGCGGCGACGGCTGAGCCGCGTCGAGGGTGACGCCCTGGTGCCCCTGGCGATGGTGGCGAAGGGGCCGATGCGGCAGTTCGACGCCGTCGGGAGCGACGGTGCGGCCCTGCCGCTGCTGACGATGAGCGACGGCCGCGAGATCGCTCTCCACGTGCTCCGGTGGGCTCTCGGTCGTGAGGGGATCCTGCCCGGCCCCTCGATCGACAGGGCGCTGAGAGCGATCGTCGGTCCCCGAGGGCCGCGGCTCACGGCCCAGATCGACGCCCTCGTCACCGGGGGCCGCTGGGGCGCCGACAGGCTCTGGGGCGACGGCGCCGTCAGCCTCGAGCTCAGTGACCTCATCCGCGACCTCGGCAGCAACTTCCTGCTGGTCGCACTCGTGCCGGCCACGCAGCTGGGCCGACGCCAGGTCGTGAAGTTCTCCTTCCACTGGAGCGTCCAGCTCCCCGCCGACGCCTCGGTGGGCGCCCGTCTCGCCCGCCCCCTGGCGGCGTTCGGGCTCAGGACGACGACCCTCGCCGTGCCCATGATGAACGCCTCGGACACGGAGTCCTACCACCTGGAGTTCCGGACACCTCCCGAGCTGGACTGCATCTCCCTCTCGCTCGCCGGGTCGTCGTCCGAGACCGCCACGGACACCTCGGGTCAGGCGATCGCCCACGCACACGGTCGGTTCGAGACCGGACACGCGGCCACCGCGGAGGTCGAGCTGCTGGTGCGACGGCGCGGAGCCTGGCGTGCCACGTGGGGGGCCGCCGTCGTGACCGCGATCGTCTCCGTCCTCGCCGTGGCGCTGCCCGGCGCGGCCGAGGTCCTCCGTGACAGCGGCAACGGGGGGTCGGCGCTCATGCTGGCGGCTCCTGCACTCCTCATCGGGCTCGCGGCCGCACGCCGGGAGAGCTCGCTGTCGTCGTGGTTGCTGAGCCCGCTGCGGTCGGTGACGATCGGCTTCGCGCTCGGGCTCTTCGCGATGGCGGGCAGCATCGTCGGTGGCCTCACGTCCCCGTGGATCGACCTGCTCTGGTGGGCGATGGCGGCCGTCTCGTCGGTCGTCGCGCTCGTGCTGTCGTACGGTGCGGTCTCTGCCTCCGCTCGGCGTGCACGAGCGGTCGCGAGGTACCCTGTCCCTGACCACGAACGCACCCCCGAGGGAGAACGACATGTCGACCGCTGACGCTCGCACGCCCCAGCCGCAGAAGTCCGGCCCGTCCGTTCGGTGGGGAACGGTCAGCAGCATCGCGGGTGCCCGCACCGGCACGACCTCACAGTCCACGAGCGCAGCGGCGGCGAACCTCCGCAGCACGTCGTCGCGCGTCGGCAAGGGCCGCAGGGGCTGACTCCGACTCGTCGGGGCGTCCGCGGAGCTGCTGCGCGCCTCCTGACCGCCCGGCCGGGGGCTGGTGCCGCCCAGCCGGGGCTGCTTGGCTGGGGGGCATGTCCATCTCCACCACGGCCGAGAAGGCCGACCTCCTCCGCTCGCTGCACGTGCCGGGCGACCCGCTGATCGTCACGAACGTCTGGGACAGCATCACCGCCCGCGTCGTGGCCGGCGCACCGGGCGTGAAGGCCCTGGCCACCGCCTCCCACTCGATCTCCGAGGCGCACGGCGTCGAGGACGGCGAGGGGCTCGACGTCGACGAGATGCTCGCCGCCGCCCGGATCATCGTCCGCTCGGTCGACCTGCCCGTCTCGGTCGACTTCGAGAAGGCCTACGCGACCGACGCCTCCGGCACCTTCGACAACGTGTTCCGCCTCATCGAGGAGGGCGCCGCCGGCCTCAACCTCGAAGACAGCATCGGCCAGGCCAAGGCCCCGCTCTACGACATCGACACCCAGGTCTCGAAGGTCGCCGCGGCCCGCCGCGCCGGTGACCGCGCGGGCGTGCCGATCGTCGTCAACGCCCGGGTCGACGCCCTGGCCGGCGACCCTGACAGCTTCGACGACGCGGTCACCCGCGCCAACGCCTACCTCGACGCGGGAGCCGACTGCGCCTTCGTGCTCGGCCTCGGCACGGAAGACCTCGTGAAGCGCGCCCTCGACGAGATCCACGGGAAGATCAGCGTGATCTCGGGGCCGACGTCGGTGCCGCTCGCCCGCCTCGCCGAGCTCGGCGTCTCGCGCGTGAGCTTCGGGCCGATGTCGATGGGCCTGACGCTGTCGCACCTCCGCGACGCGGCGACACGCCTCACCGCCCGCGAGGAGTACCCGGCGGAGCTCGGCTTCTCGTTCTGAGCCGCGCCCAGACCGGGTGACGCCCGGGAGGGCTGATCCACTCCGGAGTGGATCAGCCCTCCCGGGCCCGACGCCGTCGCACCGCGAGCACCGCGACCGCGACCGCTGCCACGCCCCCGAGCAGCACCAGCACGACCACACCGGCCGGCGACCCCGCCACCGAGCCGACGACCGCCCAGAGCACCGCGAACCCGACGGTGGCGTAGATCAGCGCCCACGCCGCGCACCCGGGCAGCATCGCGACGAGGTACACGGGCCACCGCATCCTCGACGCCCCCGCGGCCGCGTTCATCACGGTCTGCAGCCCCACGGTCAGGAAGCTCAGCGTGACCGCGGGAGGCCCCCAGCGGGCCAGCACCCGCGACGCCCGCGCGACGCCCGGCCCGTCGACCCAGCGGCCCCACCTCGTCGAGGCGGCTCCTCGTCGCGCGCCCCGCGCCAACCAGTAGGTCGCCTGGGCCCGGCAGACGACGATCGCGAACAGCGCCGCCACGAGCCCGCCGAACGGCAGGCCGGCCAGGCGCTCGAGCACGGTGCCCCCTCGGGTGACGCGGTCAGGTCAGGTCAGTTCGCGCCTGGTCTGTCCAGGTCACGTCGATGCTAGGTCGACCCGCCCGGGAGGCGCCCGGGACGGACGACGACCGAGGGCCCCTGCACGACAACTGTCGCTCAGAGGCCCTCGGTCGAGAGAGATCGGGCACCGGTCACGCCGGCCCGGGCGCCTCAGCTCCGGTCGCGCCGCTCGCGGCGCTCCTTCCCGTCGGGCAGGGCGTCGGCGTCGGCGTCGGGCCGGTCGTCGTCCGCGGGGCGCTCGCGGCCCTCGCGACGCTCGCGCGCCTCCTGCTCGGCGATCGACGCGGCCGCGGCCTGCCGCAGGCGCATCCCGTCGAGCTCGTCCTGCGCCTCCTGGGCCTTCTTCTTGTCGCTCTGCTTCGTGTCGCGCGGCGGCAGCAGGATGTCCTTCTCCGCCTCCATGCCGGCCTGCAGCTCACGGCCGCGCTCGATCTCGGCGTCGAACTCGGCGCCGAAGAGCAGGGCGTTGTTCGTGATCCAGAGCCAGAGCAGGAAGACGATGACGGCACCGAGCGAGCCGTACGTCTTGTTGTAGTTCGAGAAGTTGCTCACGTAGAAGCCGAAGCCGACGCTGGCGATCATCCAGATGGCGATGGCGAGCAGCGAGCCCATGCTGATCCAGCGGAACTTCGGCTGCTTGACGTTCGGCGAGAAGTAGAAGAGCACCGCGACGACCACCACGATGATGACGAGCAGCACCGGCCACTTGACGATGCCCCAGACGAAGACCGCCGTCGAGCCGAGGCCGATCACGTCGCCCACGGCCTGGGCCACGTCGCCGCTCAGCACGAGGATGAGGCCCGCGACGACGACGAGCACGACCGTGACGGCCGTGATCGCGAGGTTCGTGGGGCGCAGCTTCCAGATCGGTCGGCCCTCGTCGATCTCGTACACCCGGTTCATGGCACGGCCGAAGGCCCCGACGTAGCCGGACGCCGACCAGAGGGCACCGAGCACGCCGACGACGAAGGTGATCCCCGCCGCGGGCGACATGGTCACCTCGCGGATCGGGTCGCGCAGCGTCTCGGCGACCGAGCCGCCGCCGAGCTGGGTGAGCAGCTGGAGAACGGTGTCCGTGGTCTGCTCAGCCTGGCCGAAGAGGCCGAGCACCGACACGATCGCGAGCAGCGCCGGGAAGAGGGCGAGCACGGCGTAGTAGGTGAGGGCCGCCGCCAGGTCGGTGCACTGGTCGGAGGTGAACTCGCGGAGGGTCTTCTTGAGCACGTAGCCCCACGAGGGCTTGTGCAGGTCGTTGGGGCTGTCGGGCTTGCGCGCGTCGTCGGGGTCGGGAGCCTGCTGCTCGCGCTCGGTGCTGCTCTGCGCCATGGTGTTGTCCTTCGTTCTGGGGGACGCCCTGGGGTGAGGGGTGCCCACCAGCGCGACGGGGCAGCCGTCAGGCGGGGGGCTGGAGGTGGGGTGGGGGAAGGAGAGGGAGATGCTGGAGTCGCGGCGCCGGTCAGCGCCGCGACTCCCGCACCCGGGGCCCTAGCGTCGAGCGATCCGCACGACGCCGGCCACGACCGAGGCGAGTCCGACGACCCCGGCGACGCCCGCGGCCACCACGGGCCGCGGGTCGTCGTGCCAGCGCCGGGAGACGCTGTCGCGGAGGCGGCGGGCGTGCGCCGGCACGCTCAGCTTGTCCTCGATCGCGTCGAGGGTGCGGGCGAACTCCTCGCGGGTGCGCGCCACGTCGAGCTCGAGCTCGGGGATGCTCGGGGCGGACTCGTCGGAGCCCGCACCGTCGCCGAGGCGACCGTCGCGGCGGTCGCCGGAGTCGTCCCGGCTCACGAGCCGGTGCCCTTGAGCGCGGCGACGTCCGCCTTGACGTTCTCGACGGTCTTCTCCGGCACGGGCGGCACGCCCTTCTTCAGCGCCTTGACTCCGAGCAGCGCGAGGACGGCCGTGACGACCAGCAGCACGCCGGCCACGATCAGGGCGGCGAGCCATGGGGCGACGACCGTCGCGAGGCCGAGGATGCCCGCGGTGATGAGCACGGCGAGCAGGAAGAAGCCGAACAGCGCGGCCCCGACCAGCAGGCCCGCGCCGACGCCGGCCTCCTTGAGCTTGGTGGCGAGCTCCTTCTTGGCCAGCGCGATCTCGCCGCGGATCAACCGCGAGATGAGGTCGGGCAGGCTGCCGAGGAGCGACCCGAGCGACCGCTTGGTGCTCTGGTCAGGTGCCTTGAGGTCACTCACCGGCGTTCACGCCCGGGAGCGGGCCCGAGCCGGGCTCGCCCTTGCCCTTGGCGCCACGACCGGCGTCCTTGACCGCGTCGGCAGCGTCCGAGGCCTTGGACTCGGCCTTGTCGGCCAGCGCGCCGACCTTGTCCGCGACGTCGGAGTCGCCCGACTTCGAGGCGACCGACTTGGCCTTGGCGGCCGCGTCGCCCGCGACCTCCTGGATCTTCTTGCCGACCACGGGGGCGTTCTCCTTGACGAAGCCCTCCGCCTGCTGGACGGTCTTCTGCACGTTCGGGTTCTCCCACAGGCTCTCGGCCTGCGACTTGATCTTGACGTACGCGCCACGGCCCGCGCGGGCGCCGAGGACGTAGCCGACTGCCGCTCCGGCGACGAAGAGGATCTTGCCCTTCATGAGTGCTCCTTGGGTCAGACCCGCTCACGGCGGGTGTCGAGATGTCTGGGGACCACGCTGGCACGTTCGCGCCCGGGCCGACCAGATCCGCGACTCCTACCGCTCGTGGTCGAGCACCCGGGCCTCGGTCGCGACGCCCGCGGCGACGCCCCGGTCGGGCGGGAGCAGGCCGAGGGCGCGCCGGAGGGTCCAGCCCGGCAGCCCCGCCGCGGCGAGCGCCGCCTCCATCAGCCGGACGACGCACCAGCCGAGCAGCGCGACGACGATGGCGTTGCGCGCCGCGAGCGCCAGCACGGCGGCGGGCTGCAGGTCGATCAGCTCGCGGTACATCACCGGGAAGACGAGGGTCGTGAGTCCGGCCGCCCACGCGGTCAGGCGGGCCGGCACGCGGAAGAGGTCGGGGCGCTGCGCGAGGCCGACGGCCACCACCGGGGCGATCCAGAGCATGTACTGCGGCGAGCCGACCTTGTTGAACACGACGAAGGTCGTCGTCAGGGTCAGGGCGCCGAGCAGCACGAGCTGGACCTCGTCGCCCGAGGTCGAGCGGCGGGCCCCCGGCAGTCCGAACGCGGCGACGGCGAGCAGGGCGAGCAGCGCCAGCACCACCCCGAGCATGAGCTCGGTGCTGCCGTTGATCGCCCAGGTGTCGCCCGGCCCCATGACCTCCCGGGTCGCGAGGGCGACGTTCTGGTAGACGGACGCCCCCGGCACGCGGAGCATGGCCATCCACACCCACGGGGTCGAGAGCGGCGCCTCGAGCTGGAGGCCGCGGCTCGACTGGGTGCTGATGAACGTGTCGATCCGGCTCAGGCCGCCGCCGAGCGCGACGGCCGCGGCGACGCCCGCCGTCACCAGGAGGGCGGAGCGCACGACCGTCGAGCGGCGCCGCGAGGCGACCATGACCGCCGCGATCACGGCCGCCGGCCAGACCTTTATCCACGTCGCGCCGGCGAGCAGGAGGCCCGCGACGCGGGGGCGCCGGGCGAGCAGCACCAGGGCCATGAGCACCATGGGCGCGCTGAACCCCTCGAGGCGGAGGAAGGCCACCGGGCTGAGCAGGAAGAGCACGAGCAGCCACCACCAGGCGGCCGGGGTCTCGACGGTGCGGCGGCCCCGGTCGGTCAGCACCCAGAGCGAGACGCCGTTCAGCAGCGTCAGCATCACCAGCCAGACGAACTGGTACATCGACTCGCCGAGCACGTTCGGCAGCACGATGGGCAGCAGGGCCCCCGCCGGGTAGACCCAGGTGAAGTCGAGCACCGGCCACGACCCCGAGCTCAGGGCGTCGGTGGCCCAGGTGCGGTACAGCGGCAGGTCGCCGCTCACGCCGCCGGAGAGCATGAGGGGCGTCAGGGCCAGGAAGAGCGCGGCGTGCAGGGCCACGAACGTCCACCACAGCCCGTGCGGGTGCTGACGCACCCACCGCCGCCGGGACGCCAGCCGGCCGGCCAGGTCGCGGAGGGCGCGCGCGGGCCGCCGGCGCTCGGGGGTGCGGGAGGTCTGCGTGCTCACGGGCCGAAGATACGGCCAGGACCTTTCGCCCGGGTGAACTCGGGGCCACATCGGTCCGATCTCATCCGCGCGACGGAGCGGCCCTCCGCCGATCGGCCGTCCGACCCCGCGGGTCGGCGACGCCGCCGGTCGGCCGAGCCCCCGGGGAGTCGCGGGTCAGCCGAGCGCGACCCACCAGATCAGCAGCATGGTCACCACGAACCCCGACACGAAGTTCAGCGTCAGGAACCGCTTCCACCCCCGGTTGACCCCCTCCGCGTCGGCGTCGGCGACGTTCCACCACGGCGCGCAGCTGATCGCGTAGGCGACCGGGAGGAGCGCGGCGAACGGCCCCGGGGTGTCGGTGAAGGTCATCAGCAGCGCCGCGAGCAGGTACGCGACGACCGAGAGCCGCACGGTCGTGCGGGCGCCGAAGACCGTCGCGATCGACGCGATGCCGCCCTCGCGGTCGGCGATGACGTCCTGCACGGCCCCGAAGGCGTGGCTGGCCGTGCCCCAGAGGAAGAACGCGCCGAGCAGGGCCCACAGCGCGGGCGTGACGTCGGCCCCGGCGAGCACGAGGCCGTAGACGGCGGGGCTCACGAAGTGCGTGCTCGAGGTGACCGAGTCGACGACCGGGCGCTCCTTGAAGCGCAGGCGCGGGGCCGAGTAGGCGACGACGGCGAAGACGCTGACCGCCAGCACGAGCCAGCTCAGCGGACTGCCGACGGCGACCAGGAAGACCAGGAAGGGCACGTTCGTGACGACCGCCGCGACCAGCGTGGGCCGGTGCATGCTGCGGTCGAGCAGCGCCCCCTCGACGCCGCCCTTGCGGGGGTTGCGCAGATCGCTCTCGTAGTCGAAGACGTCGTTGATGCCGTACATCGCGAGGTTGTACGGCACGAGGAAGTAGACGGTGCCGACGATCGCGACGAGCCACGGCACCGCGGTGACGTCGTAGCTCGTGCCGCCGTCGGGCGTGCTGCTGCTCGCGGCGCTCAGCAGGTAGGCGGCGGCGAACGGGAACGCGGTGTTGATCCAGCTGAGGGGTCGCGACGACCAGGCCAGGGCGCGCAGGGTGGCGATCACCGCGACTCCTCCGGTCCTGCGGCGGGCTGGGCCGGCCGCACCGGCCCAGCCCGTCGGGCCGGTCGCTCGAGCGACGGCTCGCGGGCCGGGCGGCGGCCGCCGAGCAGCGTCCAGACGCTCGGCAGCAGCACGAGCGCCGCGACGGAGTAGGCGAAGTCCTCGAGCGGGGCGACGCCGAGCTTCGCGCCGCTGATGCGGGACTCGTCGTAGCCGACCAGGCCGACGCCGATCATGACGTTGTCGAAGACGGCTGTCATCACGAGCAGCACGACGGTCGTGAGCCCGGCGGCGCGGACGACCTCGGCGCGGTCGCGGGCCCCCGAGGAGGCGCGCCCCCGTGCCCGGAGCCGGTGCAGCAGCAGCGCCGCGGCCGCGGTCACGGCCACGAGCCCGAGGAAGACGGCGTTCACCGCCCAGTACGTCACGCGCGCGCCCCCTCGCGGCGGGCGGCGAGCGCCCCGAGCGCGAGGCGCGCCCCGGAGTGCAGGTTCATCGTCAGCCAGCAGAGCAGCACGAGGAAGAAGACCTCCTCGAGCGGCAGCTCGGGCGCCAGCTGCACGCCCGTCATGAACGACGTCTCGCCGCGGAAGAAGATGCCGAGGTCGATGCCGACGACGTCCCAGACCAGGAAGAAGGCGACGCCGACGAGCAGCGTCACCGCCGCGCGCCAGCCGTCGCGCCAGAAGAACAGCGTGAAGCGGCGGTCGAGCGCCGCCATGCCGGCGAGCGAGATCAGCAGGGCGACGAGGTAGGCGGCGCCCATCAGGCCGTTCCGGCGGCGGCCGGCGCGGCGGGGGCCCCGGCCTCGGCGGCGGGCTCGGGCAGCGGCTCGGTGCTCGTGTCGCCGCGCATGTTCTTGAGCAGCACCTCGGCGCTGATCAGGCACATCGGCAGGCCGATGCCGGGGCGCGACGAGCCGCCGACGTAGAACAGGTTCCGCACGTGCTCGGAGGTGTTGCCGGCGCGGAACATCGCGCTCTGGTCGAGCGTGTGCGCCGGGCCGAGCATGCTGCCCTGCCAGGCGTTGACGTCGTCGACGAAGTCGCGCGGCCCGCGGGTGCGCCGCAGCACGACCCGCGACGCGAGGTCGGGCACGCCCGCCCAGCGGCTGATCTGGTCGATCACCTGGTCGGCGAGGCGCTCGACCATCGGGTCGCCGTCGCCGTCGACGTCGCCGCGGCCGAGCGCGGGGTCGGCGGGCAGCGGCACGAGCACGAAGAGGTTGGTCTGGCCCTCGGGCGCCGTCGACGGGTCGATCGTGCTCGGCTTGCAGACGTAGAGCGACGGCGGCTCGGGGATCCGCTTGTCGTCGCCGAAGATCCGCTCGAAGTTCTCGTGCCAGTCGCGGGCGAAGAACAGCGAGTGGTGCTCGAGCTCGGGCAGCTCGCCCTCGACGCCGAGGTAGACGAGCAGGGCGCTCGGGCCGGGGTCGCGGCCGTGCCAGTACTTCTCGTCGTAGGTGCGCAGCGAGCGGGGCAGGAGGCGCGTCTCGGTGTGGTGCAGGTCGGCCGCGCTGACGACGGTGTCGGCCTCGAGGGCGTGCTCCGCGCCTCCCGCGTCCGTGTACTCGACGCCCGTGGCCCGCGCCGTCGGCACCCGCGGGCGACCCCGTCGGGGCGCGGGGTCGGCCTCGACGGCCGTCGTGATGCGCGTGACCGAGGCGCCGGTGACGATCGTGACCCCGGCGTCGCGGGCGACCGCGGCGATGCGCTCGATGACCGTCGTCAGCCCGCCCTGCGGGTACAGCACCCCGTCGTCGAGGTCGAGGGTGCTCATCAGGTGGTACATGCTCGGTGTGCGGAACGGCGACGAGCCGAGGAAGACCGCGGGGTAGTCGAGGATCTGCTTGAGGCGCGGCTCGCTGACGGTCTTCGACGCGAAGGTGTCCAGGTCTTGCAGGAGGAGCCGGGCGAGCTTGGGCAGCCGCACGACGACGTCGCCGCGGAGCAGCGGCGACACGCTCTCGAAGCTCGTGTAGAGGAACCGCTGCTTCGCCATCTCGTACGTGTCGCGGGCCGAGCGGAGGTAGCGGCGCATCCGCTCGCCGCTGCCGGGCTCGACGCTCTCGAACAGCGCGACGTTGCGCTCGAGGCCGAGCGGCACGTCGATCGGGGCCGGGTCGTCGTCGCCGGGCTCGGCGCCCGGCTCGAAGAAGACGCGGTAGCCGGGGTCGAGCGCGACGAGGTCGAGCTGCTCGTCGGCGCTCGTGCCCATCAGCCTGAAGAAGTGGTCGAAGACCTCGGGCATGAGGTACCAGCTCGGGCCGAGGTCGAAGCGGAAGCCGTCGCTCGCCCAGCTGCCCGCGCGGCCGCCGACGGCGTCGTTCTTCTCGAGCACCGTGACGTCGTGGCCCTCGCGGGCGAGCAGCGCCGCCGAGGCGAGGCCGCTGATGCCGCCGCCGATCACGACCACCCGGCGGCCGTGCCGCTCGACCGTCGTCGCGCCGGTGGTGGACTTCAGCCAGGGTGTGCTCACGAAGGGGCTCCGTCGGTCGGGGTGGTGCTCGGGGTGCGGGCGGGCGGCACGGCCACGACGCGGCCGACCGCGGCGCCGGCCGCGATGCGCAGCTTCACCGGGTTCGGCACGCGGACGCGCGCCCGGATCAGCGAGGAGGCGGGGGTCGCCTCGAGCCGTCGGTTCAGCTCGGCGAACAGGCCGTGGGCCAGCGCCACCGCGCGCCGCGACGACGCGGGCAGCACGGGGATGATCTCGCCGGCGACCCGCAGGTCGTCGTCGATGTCGTCGACGAGCCGCCGCTTGGTCGCCTCGTCGAAGGTGTCGACGTCGACGCCGGGGAAGTAGCTGCGGCCCAGGTGCTCGAAGTCCGCCGCGAGGTCGCGGAGGAAGTTGACCTTCTGGAAGGCGGCACCGAGACGGCAGGCGCCCTCGTCGAGGGCGGCGCGCGTGCTGGCGGGGTAGCCGTGCCCGACGAGGAAGGCGCGGAGGCACATCAGGCCGACGACCTCGGCCGAGCCGTAGATGTACCGACGGAACGACTCGTCGTCGTGCTCGCGGGCGCTGAGGTCGGCCCGCATCGAGGCGAAGAAGGGCCGCGTGAGCTCGGTGCCGAAGCCCGTGGCCCGGGCGGTGCGCGCGAAGGCGTGCACGACGAGGTCGGAGCTGAAGCCCTCCGCGAGCGCCCGCTCGGTCGTGGCCTCGTAGTCGTCGAGGCACCGGCCCGCGGCCTCGACGTCGAGCCCGGCCTCGGCGGCGGGGCCGTCGACGATCTCGTCGGCCACGCGGACGAGCGCGTAGACGTTCTCGACGTGCTGCCGCACGTCGGACCCGAGGAGGCGCGAGGCCAGCCCGAAGGAGGTCGAGTACCGGCGGATCACGCCGGCCGCGGTCTGGTCGGCCACCGCGTCGTAGAGCGAGAGGCCGGTCACCGCACGCGCTCCAGGACGGTCGCGACGACGGGGGTCAGGGCCTCGCGGAGCGCGTCGCCCACGGCCGGGCCGTCGAGCACGGCGAGCGCGCGGCGGGCGTGCTGCTCGACGAGGGACTCGGCGAACGCGCGGGCGCCGCACGCCTCGAGCCGGGAGCGCACGTGCTCCGCCTCGGCCTCGGTGAGGTCGGCCTTGCCGATGAACGGACGGATCGCGAACCACTCGTCGGTCGTGGCCGCGTGGGCGACGATGACGGTGCGCTTGCCCTCGCGGAGGTCGCCGAGGGTCGTCTTGCCGGTGTCGGCCCCGAGGCCGAAGACGCCGAGCAGGTCGTCGACCACCTGGTAGGCGACGCCGACCTCGCGACCGAACTCGCCGACCGCGTCGACGACGGCGTCGGGGGCGCCGGCGAGCACGGCGCCGGCCTGCAGCGGGGCCTCGAACGAGTAGACCGCGGTCTTGGCGCGCTCCATGTCGAGGATCTCGGCGACCGTCGGCACCTCGGGCGAGAGCGACAGCTCGACGTCGACCATCTCGCCGCCCGCGCTGACGAAGATCGCCTCGTCGAGGATGTCGAGGAGGCGCGCCCGCACGCCGCCCTCGCACCGGACGTCGAGCAGCAGCCGGCTGGCCCCGGCGAGCGCGAGGTCGCCCGCGATGACGGCGGCCGACATGCCGCGGTGCTCGGCGGCGGGGGTGGGGATGCCCGCCGTCGTGGCGGTGTCGCGGTAGCTGCCGGAGACGTTGGGGATGCCGCGGCGCGAGAAGTCGCGGTCGATGACGTCGTCGTGGACGATCAGGGCCGTGTGCAGCAGCTCGAAGGAGGCCGCGACGCCGGCGACGGCCTCGTCGTCGGTGCCGCCGAGGGCGTCGTAGGCGGTGAAGACCATGCGGGGCCGGAAGCGCTTGCCGCCGACCGTGTTGCGCTCGAGCACCGACCAGAGCTCGACGTAGCGACGGCCCACGAGCGCGGCCCGGCGCTCGGCCAGCCGGAAGAAGTCGTCGAGGACGACCTCGACACGCTCGTGTCGGGCGCGCGCGCCGCCGCGCAGCTGTTGAGCGTCCACAGAGGGCAGACTACCTCCCATGGAACTCGGCGAACGCGCTCATGCTCAGCCTCTCGACAGCCCTCCTGCAGGGTCTGATCAGGAGATGGTGGTCCTGCTCGACGAGGCCGGCGAGCCCGTCGGCAGCACGCCGAAGGCCACCGTGCACACGACGACGACGCCGCTGCACCTCGCCTTCAGCTGCCACGTCGTCGACGAGCGGGGCCGCGTGCTCGTCACCCGCCGTGCCCTGTCGAAGAAGACCTGGCCCGGCGTCTGGACCAACTCGTTCTGCGGCCACCCCGCGCCCGGCGAGACCCCGGAGGAGGCCGTCTACCGCCGCGCATCGCAGGAGCTCGGCATCGAGGTGGCCGACGTCAGCGTGATCCTGCCGGAGTTCCGGTACGTCGCGACCGACGCCTCCGGCATCGTCGAGAACGAGATCTGCCCGGTGTTCACCGCCCGCGCGGTCGGCGTGCCCGACCCCTCGCCCGACGAGGTCGCCGAGTGGGCCTGGCTCGAGCCCGAGGCGCTCCGCGGGGCCGTCGAGGCGGCGCCCTTCGCCTTCAGCCCGTGGCTGGGGTGGCAGCTGGCCGCCTGGCCGGCGACGGCGGCCTGACCGGGCCGACCCGCGCCTCCTGCCCTGCCGGGGCCCGCCCCGGGCAGCACGACGACGGCGCCGCCACCTCCTGGGAGGTGACGGCGCCGTCGTCGTGTGCGGGCGGGCTCAGCGCGGGCGGAGCGTCGCCGCGGCGGGGCAGTCGAAGGGGTCGCGGGCGGCAAGGCCGACGCGGTTGAGGTAGCGGATGACGATCCCGTACGACTTGATCGCCGTGGTCTCGGCGTAGGGGATGTCGTGCTTCGCGCAGTGCTCCTTGACGAGCAGGCTCGCGGCGCGCAGGTGCGGGCGGGCCATGCTCGGGAAGAGGTGGTGCTCGATCTGGAAGTTCAGGCCGCCCATGAACGCGGTCGAGAAGCGACCGGTGATGTTGCGCGAGGTGAGCACCTGCTTGCTGAGGAAGTCGACCTTCGCGCCCTCGGGGATGATCGGCATGCCCTTGTGGTTCGGGGCGAACGACGAGCCCATGTAGAGGCCGAAGACGGCCATCTGCACGCCGATGAAGGCGAACGCCATGCCGACGGGCAGGAACGCGAAGACGACGGCGAAGTAGGCGATCATGCGCCCGGCGATCAGCGACACCTCGAGGGCGCGGCCCTCGACCTTCTCCTTCGTCAGCAGCACCTTGATCGAGTGCACGTGGAGGTTGACGCCCTCGCCGAGCAGCAGGGGGAAGAAGAACCAGCCCTGGCGACGCGTCAGCTGGCGCATCAGGCCGGTCTGCTTCGCCGCGTCCTCCTCCAGGAAGGAGACCGTGTCGAACGCGATGTCCGGGTCCTTGCCCTTGGTGTTCGGGTTGGCGTGGTGGCGCGTGTGCTTCGACATCCACCACGCGTAGCTCATGCCGACGACGCCGGCGGCGAGCACGCGGCCCACCTTGTCGTTGCGCGTGCCCGAGTCGAACACCTGGCGGTGCGCGGCCTCGTGCGTGAGGAAGGCGAACTGGGTGAGGATGACGCCGAGCGCGGCCGCGATGAGCAGCTGGAACCAGCTCGAGCCGAGCAGGACGAAGCCGGTCGCCGCGCCGAGCAGGCAGACGACGAGCACGACGAAGACGGTGACGTAGAACCCGGTCCGACGGCGGAGCAGCCCTGCTTCGCGCACCGACGCCAGGAGCGTCGAGTAGGTGCTGGTCGGCTTGCTGGCCGATCCGGGCACGGTCGGACGGAACCCGGCCGGAGCCGAGGGGGCGATGGAGGTCATGCAGCTCCCGCGATGGTGGACTTCCCAGCCAGTGGTGGTGAGCATGCGCCCTCGGATGGGACGACCGTAGGGGCCGGGGCTGGGCATCGGTAGGGAGATCGCCGCGTGTCACCCTGTCCCCTCCGGGTGGTCCTGGCCACGACCGCCCAGGTGATCCTCGCCTCCCGGGGCCCTCGCCCCTGGTGATACTGACATCCGGCATGTCACCATGGACGGATGACGGCCTCGCTCCCTGACTCCCCCGCCCCGCTCGTCGGCCTCGTGCACGGCTGCCCGCCCGCGCCCCTGGCCCTGCCCGGGCTCGACGAGGCGGGCGCGGCGGGGGTCGGGGCGGGCATCCGGGAGCTCGTCGCGGCGCCCTGCGGCGGGCCGTGCGACGGGGCCACGACGCTCGAGGTGCGGGGGCTCGGCGGGTGGGGCCTCGACGGGTGGGCGCCGCGCCTCCCCGGCGCGCACCCCGTGGCCGTGCCGCCCGGCGCCCGCGTCGACGGGCTCTCCGCCGAGCACGACGGGCCGGTGCGGCACGGTCTCGTCACCCTCGTCGAGGCCCGGCGGGGGACTGCGGGAGGCGCGGGGTCGCCGCAGCTCCACCACCGCCTCCTCGTCCGCGGGCGCTCCGACGTGCCCCTCGTGCTGGAGCTCCTCAGCGACCTGCGTCGCGACCCGTCCCGGGGCTGGCGGGCCGCCTCCGTCGCCGCCGTGCGCCTCAGCGCCCTGCCGCAGGGCGTCGCGATCGACGAACCGGGGCCGGACGGCGCCGACGACTGCCTGCGCCTGCTCGCCGGGCGGCTCGTCTCGCTGAGCCTCGTCTCGACGGGGATGCTCCAGGCGCGGCGGCCCGGCCGGGTCGGGGGCCTGGCCGGCCACCCGGCGGGCCGCGTCCGCCCCGCCCCGGCTCCGGCCGTGGGCGCCGCCCGGAGGTGGGCTGTCAGCGAGGGGCGGTAAACTCGGGCCGTCTGCTCGGCGTCGCCGGGCCCGCCCCCGTCGAAGAAGGTCCCCCGTGCCTGCTGCTGCCGCGCCCTCCCCCGGGCCGACCGAGCCCCGGCCGAGCGACCCCGCGACCACCGTCCACGAGGCCGGTGCGCGCGGCCGTGACCGGCCCGTCGGCCGCGTCGACCTCGCCGTCTCGGCGCCCCGCTACTGGCCCGTGCCGATCCTGCGGGCCGTCCCGGCGATCGCCCTCGGCGTCGCCATCACGTTCTCGCCCGACCACTCGCCGCGCGTGGGCCTGCTCGCCCTCGGCGTCGCGGGCGTCGTCGGCGGCCTCGTGCTCGCCCTCGGGTCGCTCCGCCGGCTCGACGACCCGTCGAGCCGCACCCTCGGCCTCGTGCAGGGCCTCGTCAGCCTCGTCGTGGGCGCCCTGGCCCTCGCGTTCTCGGGCAGCGGCCTGCCGGCGCTCGTCGCCCTCGTCACCACCTTCGCGCTCGTCACGGGCGCGCTCGAGCTCGTCACCGGGCTGCGTCGCCGTCGACGCACCCCCCTGGCCCGCGACTGGACCACCGTCGGCGCGATGACGCTCCTGCTGGCCCTCGCCTTCCTCGTCGTCCCGCCCGACTACGCCGAGCAGCTCGGCGGCGTGGAGCAGATCGAGGGCGTGCTCACGTCGTCGACCGTGCTCGTGGGCCTGCTCGGCGCGTGGGGAGCGGTGGTCGGGGTCTACCTCGTCATCGCCGGCCTCTCGCTCAAGTGGCAGACGGGCGCCGACGCGGCGACCGACGCCGCCCCCCAGACCAGTGCAGACGGAGTACAGCACCCATGACACAGCCCAGCTGGCGCGACCGCGTCCGCCCCGCCGAGTTCCTCGGCCTCAGCGCCGTCTTCGCGGTGTTCGTCGGGGTCGTCGTGCTCATGACGACCCGCGAGCTCGACCTCGCGCTGATCTTCCTCTGCATCGGCTTCATCGTCGCGCTCGTCGTCATCGCGATGCTCGCCCTCGCGGCCAAGCCGAACGACGACGAGCAGCACGAGATCGACGAGAGCGGCGGGTCGCGAGGCCACTGAGCCCACGCAGCGCGGCGCCGCGCCGCGGCCCCCGAGCTCGGGGGCCGCGGCCCGGCGGCTAGGCCAGGCGGTCGACGAGCTGCGACGCGATGCCGGTGTAGCCGGCGGGGGTCAGCGCCACGAGGCGCGCCTTCGCGTCGGCGCCGATGTCGAGCCCCTCGACGAAGGCCACGAGCTCGGCCTGGCCGACCCGGCGGCCGCGGGTGAGCTCCTTGAGCATCGCGTAGGGGTCGGCGATCGACGAGCGGCCGGCGACGACCTCGGCACGGACGACCGTCTGGATCGCCTCGCCGAGCACCTCCCAGTTGCCCTCGAGGTCGGCCTCGAGCGCGGCGGTGCCGACGGCGATCTCGCCGAGCCCGCGGCGCAGGTTGTCGAGGGCGAGCATCGAGTGGCCGAAGGCGACGCCGATGTTGCGCTGCGTCGACGAGTCGGTGAGGTCGCGCTGCTGGCGTGAGGTGACGAGCGTCGCGGCGAGCGAGTCGAGCAGGGCGCAGGAGAGCTCGAGGTTCGCCTCGGCGTTCTCGAACCGGATCGGGTTGATCTTGTGGGGCATCGTCGACGAGCCGGTCGAGCCCGCGATCGGGATCTGCGTGAAGTACCCCATCGAGATGTAGGTCCAGATGTCGGTCGCGAGGTTGTGCAGGACGCGGTTGACGTGCGCGACCCGCGAGTAGAGCTCGGCCTGCCAGTCGTGCGACTCGATCTGGGTGGTCAGCGGGTTCCAGGTGAGGCCGAGGCGCTCCTCGACGAACTCGCGCGAGACCTCGGGCCAGTCGGCCGACGGGTCGGCGACGACGTGGGCGGAGAAGGTGCCGGTGGCGCCGCTGAACTTGCCGAGGTACTCGGTGCCCTCGATCTGCGCGCGGAGGCGCCGGAGGCGGTGCACGAAGACCGCGAACTCCTTGCCGACGGTCGTCGGGGTCGCGGGCTGGCCGTGGGTGTGGGCCAGCATGGGCACGTCGCGGGCCTCCGTCGCCCAGCCGGCGAGCGCCTCCTGCACGGCGTCGAACGCGGGGAGCCAGACCTCGGTCACCGCCTGCTTCACGGTGAGGGCGTACGAGAGGTTGTTGATGTCCTCGCTGGTGCACGCGAAGTGCGTCAGCTCGGCGATGCCCTCGAGGCCGAGGTCGGCGAGACGGGCGCGCACGTAGTACTCGACGGCCTTGACGTCGTGGCGGGTGGTGGCCTCGAGGCCCGCGAGCTCGTCGATGGCCTCCTGCCCGAAGTCGGTGACGACGGCGCGCAGCGCGGCCTTCTGCCCCTCGTCGAGCGGAGACGAGCCGAAGGCGCGGCGGTCGGTCTGGGCGATCAGCCACTCGACCTCGACGTGCACCCGCGCCCGGTTGAGGCCGGCCTCGCTGAGGTGGTCGCCGAGCAGGCCGACGGAGGCGCGGTACCGGCCGTCGAGGGGGCTGAGGGGCTGAGGGGGCAACGTCATGAGGGTCCCTTGCGGAGTGCGGGTTCGATCTGGCGGAAGAGGGCGGTGCAGGCACGCTCGACCGTCGCGAGCACGCTGTCGAACATCGCGGGGTCGGAGTAGTAGGGGTCGGGCACGTCGGTGCCGACGGGCTCGCCTCCGCTCGCCCGGTCGAACGACAGCAGCAGCTGCACCTTCGACCGGTCGGCCTCGTTCGTCGCCCACGACCGCAGCACCCGCTCGTGACCCCTGTCCAACGCGACCACGAGGTCGTAGCGCGCGAAGTCGGCGGTCTCGAACTGCCTCGCCCGGTGCCGCTGACCATCGTAGCCGCGGGCCGCGAGGGCACTCACGGTGCGCGGGTCGGCCCCCTCGCCGACGTGCCAGTCGCCCGTGCCGGCCGAGGTCACCTCGAGGGCGTCGCCCAGCCCGGCCCGGCGCGCGACCTCGCGCAGCACGATCTCCGCCATGGGCGACCGGCAGATGTTGCCGGTGCAGACGAAGCAGACGCGGAAGCGGTTCACCGCCGACGGTCGCGCGGCTCGACGACGGGCCGCACGACGATGCCGATCAGCCAGGCGACGATCGCGAGCACGAGGGCGCCGAGCACGCCCCACCAGAATCCGTCGACCTGCAGGCCGAAGCCGATGACGTCGGAGACCGCGGCGACGATCACCAGCAGGAGCCCGTTGACGATCAGCGAGAGCAGGCCGAGCGTGAGCACGTAGAGGGGGAACGCGACCACGCGGATGACGGTGCCGACGACGCCGTTGACGACGCCGAAGATCAGGGCGACGAGGAGGTAGGTGAGCACCGTCTCGGTCGTGCCCTCCGACCCGTACGCGTCGACGCTCACCCCCGAGACCAGTGACGTGGTCGCCCAGAGGGCGAGGGCGTTGATCAGCAGCCGCACGACGAATCGGGTCATGGCCCCATCATGCCGACCCCGCCCCGCGCGCGGTAGTCGCCGACCGCCTCCGCCCGCCCTAAGGTGGCCGGGTGACCAGTCCCGTGCGCCTCCGCCCCGAGATCGCGGCGCTGCCGCCCTACCGCCAGGGGAAGCAGGCCGCCGCCGACGCGTTCAAGCTGTCGTCGAACGAGAACCCGTTCGAGCCGCTGCCCGGCGTCGTCGAGGCGCTGCGCGGCGCGGTCGCCGTCAACCGCTACCCCGACGCCAGCGCCTCCGCCCTGCGGGCCGCCCTCGCCGAGAAATGGGGCGTCACCACCGACGAGGTCCACGTCGGCGCCGGGTCGGTGTCGCTGCTCAACCAGTTCGTGCTCGCCGCCGCGGCGCCCGGCGACGAGGTCGTCTACGCCTGGCGCTCGTTCGAGGCCTACCCGGGCATCGTCACCGTCTCGGGCGCGACGAGCGTGCCGGTGCCGCTGCGGACCGACGGCAGCCACGACCTCGACGCCATGGCCGCCGCCGTCACCGACCGCACCCGCCTCGTCATCGTCTGCTCGCCCAACAACCCGACCGGCACGACCGTGAGCACCCACGACTTCGAGACGTTCATGGCCGCGGTGCCGAACGACCTCCTCGTCGTGCTCGACGAGGCCTACGCCGAGTTCGTCACGGCCGACGACGCCGTCCGCGGCGGGTCGCTCACCGAGCGCCACCCCAACCTCGTCGTGCTGCGCACCTTCTCGAAGGCGTACGGGCTGGCGGCCCTCCGCGTCGGGTACGCGATCGGCGCCTCCTCGGTGCTCGACGCCGCCCGCGCGACCGCCATCCCCCTCTCGGTCACCGAGCAGGGGCAGGCCGCCGCGCTCGCCTCGCTCGCGCTCGAGGGCGAGCTGCTCAGCCGGGTCGCCCGCCTCGCGACCCTGCGCGACCAGGTGCGCCAGGCCCTGCTCGACCAGGGCTGGTCGGTGCCCGACGCCCAGGGCAACTTCGTCTGGCTCGCCACGGGCGACGACACGGCCCGCGCCGCCGAGGTGTTCGAGCGGCACGGCATCGTCGTGCGCGCCTTCGCCCCGGAGGGCCTCCGCATCACGATCGGCGAGCCCGCGTCGGTCGACGGGCTGCTGCGCGCGGCGCGCGAGCTGCGCGGCGACACATCCTCCTGACGGCATGTGGGCCTGAGTAGATTGGACCCCATGTCCTCCACCGAAGCGGGCCGCGACGTGACGACGATCCAGCTGCTGAGCCCCACGGGCGAGCGGGTCGACTCCGACGCCTCGGCCGAGTTCCAGCCCTACGTCGACGCGCTCACCGACGACCAGCTGCGCGCGTTCCACCGCGACATGGTGCTGACCCGGCGCTTCGACGTCGAGGCCGCCGCTCTCGCCCGCCAGGGCCAGCTCGCCCTCTGGGTGCCGAGCCACGGCCAGGAGGGCGCCCAGATCGGGCTCGCGCACGCGACCCGCCCGCAGGACCACCTCTTCCCGTCGTACCGCGAGCACGCCGTCGCGCTCAGCCGCGGCGTCGACCCCGTCGACATCCTGCGCCTGCTGCGCGGCCACACGCACGGCGGCTGGAACCCCGCCGAGCACCACAACTTCCACGTGTACACGCTCGTGATCGGCTCGCAGACCCTGCACGCCACGGGCTACGCGATGGGCCTCACGCTCGACGGCAAGGCCGGCACCGGCGACGTCGAGACCGACCAGGCCGTCGTCACGTTCTTCGGCGACGGCGCGACCAGCCAGGGCGACGTCAGCGAGGCGCTGGTCTTCGCGGCGAGCTTCCAGACGCCCGAGCTGTTCTTCCTGCAGAACAACCAGTGGGCCATCAGCGTGCCGGTCTCGCGCCAGTCGCGCACCCCGCTCGTGCACCGCGCCGGCGGCTTCGGCATCCCCGGCACCCAGATCGACGGCAACGACGTGCTCGCCTCGTACGCCGTCAGCCGCCGCGACCTCGACGCCGCCCGCACGGGCGGCGGCCCGCGCTTCATCGAGGCGATGACCTACCGCGTCGGGGCGCACACCTCCTCCGACGACCCCACGAAGTACCGCACCGACGACGAGCTGCAGGGCTGGATCGCCCGAGACCCGATCGCCCGCTTCGAGACCTACCTGAAGGGCCTCGGCGAGACCGACGCCTTCCTCGCCGAGCTCGCCGTCGAGTGCGACGACCTGGGCGCCGACATCCGCCGCCGCACCACCACGCTGCCGAAGCCCGAGATCGGCCTGATGTTCGACCACGTCTACAGCGAGCCGCACCCGCTGATGGCCGAGCAGAAGGAGTGGCTGGCCCGCTACGAGCAGTCGTTCGGCCCGGCCGCCGACGCACCCACCGACGGAGCACGTTCATGACCGACACCGCTGACCGCACCGGCACCGCTGACCGCACCGAGACCGCGACCGCGGCCGGCGTCGACGACCCGACCCGCGACTCCCGCGTGTCCATGCCGCTCGGCAAGGCGATCACCGCCGGCCTCCGCAAGGCCATGGCCGACGACCCGCGCGTGCTGCTCATGGGCGAGGACATCGGCACGCTCGGCGGCGTCTTCCGCGTCACCGAAGGGCTGCAGGCCGAGTTCGGGGCGAGCCGGGTCATCGACACCCCGCTCGCCGAGTCGGGCATCGTCGGCACCGCGATCGGCCTCGCGATGGGCGGCTTCCGCCCCGTCTGCGAGATCCAGTTCGACGGCTTCATCTACCCGGGCTTCGACCAGATCACCTCGCAGCTCGCGAAGATGACCAACCGGCACGAGGGCGACCTGCAGATGCCCGTCGTCATCCGGGTGCCCTACGGCGGGCACATCGGCGCCGTCGAGCACCACCAGGAGAGCCCCGAGGCGTACTTCGCGCACACCGCGGGCCTCCGCGTCGTCAGCCCGAGCACGCCGCACGACGCCTACTGGATGATCCAGGAGGCCGTCGCCTCGAACGACCCGGTGATGTTCTTCGAGCCGAAGAGCCGCTACTGGCCCAAGGGCGAGGTCGACCTCAGCGACCCGCAGGCGCCGCTGCACGCCAGCCGCGTCGTGCGGACCGGCACCGAGGTGACCCTGCTCGGCCACGGCGCCATGGTCAGCGTGCTGCTGCAGGCCGCCGAGATCGCCGCCGCCGAGGGCATCTCGGTCGAGGTCGTCGACCTGCGCTCGCTGTCGCCCGTCGACTACGGCCCGATCCTCGAGTCGGTGCGCAAGACCGGCCGCCTCGTCGTCGCGCAGGAGGCCCCCGGCTTCGTCAGCGTCGGCTCCGAGATCGCCGCGACCGTCGCCGAGAAGGCCTTCTACTCGCTCGAGGCGCCGGTGCTGCGCGTCAGCGGCTTCGACACGCCCTTCCCGCCCGCCAAGCTCGAGACCCTGTACCTGCCCGACGCCGACCGGGTCCTCGAGGCCGTCGACCGGGCGCTCGCGTACTGAGCGTCCGCCCCCCGGCGCGCCCGCCGCGCGCCGCTCCGCACCCCGGGCCCCGGCCCCACCGCGTCACGAGGAGTCACCCCGCATGAGTTCAGAGTTCGCCCTCCCCGACGTCGGCGAGGGCCTCACCGAGGCCGAGATCGTCGAGTGGAAGGTCGCCGCGGGCGACACCGTGGCGATCAACCAGGTGCTGGTCGAGATCGAGACCGCCAAGTCGCTCGTCGAGCTGCCCTCGCCGTTCGCCGGCGTGGTCGAGAGCATCCTCGTCAGCTCGGGCGACACCGTCGACGTCGGCACCCCGATCATCACCATCGGCGACGGCACCGCACCGACCACCCCCGGCGACCGCGCCGCCCAGGCCGAGTCGCTCGAGTCGGGCGGCATGGCCCGCACCGCGCAGATCATCGCGCAGGAGGAGGAGGCCCTCTCCGAGCAGCGGGCCCGCCACCTCGAGAACGCGGTCGACCCGGTCGCCGTCAGCGCGCCTCCGGCCGCTGCCGCTCCCGCCGCGCCTGCAGGAGTCGCGGTGCAGGCCCCGGCCCCGGTCGCCTCCGCCGCCGCCCCCTCCCCTGCGGCCCCGGTCGCCGCCCCGGCGGCCCCCGCCGCCCCCGCGGCCTCCGCCCCCGTGGCCGACGACAGCGGCTCGGGCGCGGTGCTCGTGGGCTACGGCGCCGCCGGCGGCCACGGCCAGACGCGTCGTCGCCAGCCCAGCAAGGGGCAGGTCGACGCGCGCCAGCTGCGCATCGCCGAGCAGGGCCGTCGCCGCCCCGCGACCTCGGTGCCCGCCGCGCAGGCGCTGCCCATCATCGCCAAGCCGCCGATCCGCAAGCTCGCGAAAGACCTGGAGGTCGACCTCACGCTCGTCCAGCCCACCGGCCTCGCCGGCGAGGTGACCCGCGACGACGTCATCCGCCACGCCAAGCAGGCAAGCGTCTTCCGCAACATCGAGACGCCCGAGTGGGGCGAGGAGCGCGTCGAGCGGATCCCGGTCAAGGGCGTCCGCAAGGCCATCGCCGCCGCGATGACGTCGTCGGCCTACACGGCCCCGCACGTCAGCCTGTTCGTCGACGTCGACGCCACCCGCACGATGGAGTTCGTCAAGCGCCTCAAGGCGTCGCCGCAGTTCGCCGGCGTCAAGGTCTCGCCGCTGCTCATCATGGCGAAGGCGATCATCTGGGCCGTGCGCCGCAACCCGATGGTGAACTCGGCCTGGACCGACCGCGAGATCCTCGTGCGGCACTTCGTCAACCTCGGCATCGCCGCGGCCACGCCGCGCGGGCTGATCGTGCCGAACGTCAAGGAGGCCCAGTCGATGAGCCTGCTCGAGCTGGCCCAGGCTCTCGAGCAGCTGACGCTGACGGCCCGCGACGGCAAGACGACCCCGGCCGACATGCGCGACGGCACGATCACCATCACGAACATCGGCGTCTTCGGCATGGACACCGGCACGCCCATCCTGAACCCCGGCGAGGTGGCCATCGTCGCGCTCGGCACGATCAAGCCCAAGGCCTGGGTCGTCGACGGCGAGGTGCGCTCGCGCATGGTGACGACGATCGGTGCGAGCTTCGACCACCGCGTGGTCGACGGCGACGTCGCCAGCCGCTTCGTCGCCGACGTCGCGAGCGTGCTCGAGGAGCCGGCGCTGCTGCTCGACTGAGCGCGGGCCCGGGGAGGCGAGCCGCGCCTCCTCGTTTTGACAATCATTATCAGTAGCAATAGCGTGGCCGTCATGACCTCGCGACGCGCCCTGCCCCTCCTCGCCCTGCCCGCCGCCGCGGCCCTCGTGCTCGCCGGCTGCTCGGGCGGCGACCAGGGCGCGGGCGCGCCGACCGCCGACGACGGCATCTCGATCGTCGCCTCGACGAACGTCTACGGCGACATCGCGAAGACCGTGGGCGGCGACGACGTCGACGTCACCAGCGTGATCAGCGACGCCTCGCAGGACCCGCACTCGTTCGAGGCCGACGCCCGCACCCAGCTCGCCGTCTCGAAGGCCGACGTCGTCATCGAGAACGGCGGCGGCTACGACGACTTCGTCGACACGCTCGTCGACGCCAGCGGCACGAGCGCGACCGTGCTGAACGCGGTCGAGATCTCCGGGCTCGACCCCGACGACGAGGCCGGCCACTCCGACGACGAGCACGGCGACGACGAGCACAGCGACGAGGCGAGCGACGAGGCCACCGCCGGGGGCGACGACCACGGTCACGACCACGGCGAGTTCAACGAGCACGTCTTCTACAGCCTGCCGAGCATGGCCGCGCTCGCGACGGCGATCGCCGACGAGCTGGGCAGCCTCGACCCCTCGAACGCCGACGCCTACACCGCGAACGCCGAGTCGTTCGGCGAGCAGATCGCCGACCTGGAGGCGCAGGCGGCGGAGGTCGAGACCGCCCACGGCGGCGAGTCGGTCGCCTACACCGAGCCCGTGCCCGGCTACCTCTTCGACGCCATGGGGCTCGAGAACGTCACGCCGGAGGCCTTCTCGGAGGCGATCGAGGAGGGCACCGACGTCTCCCCCGCCGTGCTCAACGAGACCCTGCAGCTCTTCTCGGGCGGCGGCGTCGACCTCCTCGCCTACAACGAGCAGACCTCGAGCCCCGAGACCGAGCAGGTCGAGACGGCGGCCACCGACGCCGGCGTCGCGATCGTGCCGGTCACGGAGCTGCTCCCGTCGGGGGATGATTACGTCTCGTGGCAGCAGAGCAACATCGACGCGATCAAGGCGGCACTCGACCAGTGACACCCGGCCCCACCGACTCCCCCGTCGCCGCCGCCCCCGCCCCCTCGGGCACGGGCGGCGGCGACGCCGTGCTGCGCCTCCGCGACGCGGGCGTGCGGTTCGGCGACCGCGTGCTGTGGCAGGGGCTCGACCTCGACGTCGCGCCGGGCGAGTTCGTCGCCGTGCTCGGGCCGAACGGCGCGGGCAAGACCACCATGCTCCGGACGATCCTCGGCCAGCAGCAGCTCACCAGCGGCAGCATCGAGTTCCTCGGCCAGGCCGTCGGCCGCGGCCACCGCCGCATCGGCTACGTGCCGCAGCAGCGCCTGATGGAGTCGGGCACGCCGCTCCGCACCCGCGACATGATCGCGCTCGGCGTCACGGGCCACCGCTGGGGGCTCCGCCGGGAGTCGGCGGCCGAGCGCGCCGCCGTCGACCGCCTCGTCGAGGAGGTGGGCGCCGCCTCCTTCGCCTCCGCGCCGGTCGCGACCCTGTCGGGCGGCGAGCAGCAGCGCGCCCGTGTCGGCCAGGCCCTCGCCGCCGATCCCGCCCTGCTGCTCTGCGACGAGCCGCTGATCTCGCTCGACCTGCGCCACCAGCGCGGCGTCACCGAGCTCATCGACCGCCAGCGCAGGGCCCGCGACGCCGCGGTCGTGTTCGTCACGCACGACGTCAACCCCATCCTCGACGTGGTCGACCGGGTGCTCTACCTCGCCGGCGGCTCGTTCCGCGTCGGCACGCCCGACGAGGTGCTGCGCGCCGACGTGCTGTCGGAGCTGTACGGCACGCCGGTCGACGTGATCCGCACCATGGGCCGCATCGTGATCGTCGGCGGCCACGGCCACGACGACCACCACGTCGACGAGCCCGCCGACGACGAGGGAGGAGATCGATGACCGACCTCTGGTCGCAGTTGTTCTCGTTCCAGGACTTCGGCGAGCTCGTCGTGCTGGTGCGCAACTCGATCATCGCCGGGGCCGTGCTCGGCCTCGTCGGAGGGCTCATCGGCCCGTTCGTCGTGACGCGCAACCTGCCCTTCGCGGTGCACGGCATCAGCGAGCTGTCGTTCGCGGGCGCCTCCGCGGCGCTCCTGCTCGGCGCGAACGTCGTCGGGGGCTCCCTCGTCGGCAGCGTCGTCGCGGCGATGCTGATCGGGCTGCTCGGTGCCCGCGCCCGGGAGCGGAACTCGATCATCGCGGTGCTGATGCCGTTCGGGCTGGGCCTCGGCATCCTCTTCCTCGCGCTCTACAAGGGCCGCTCGGCCAACAAGTTCGGCCTGCTCACCGGGCAGATCGTGTCGGTCGACAATCCCCAGCTCGGCTGGCTCGTCGGCATCTCGGCCGTGGTGATCGTCGTGCTGCTCGTCATCTGGCGACCCCTGACCTTCGCGAGCGTCGACCCCGACGTCGCCGCCGCCGCCGGCGTGCCGGTGCGCGCGCTCGGGCTGCTGTTCATGCTCGTGCTCGGGCTCGCCGTCGCCGTGTCGGTGCAGGTGATCGGGGCGCTGCTCGTGCTGTCGCTGCTCGTCACCCCGGCCGCGGCCGCCCTGCGCGTGACCGTGAACCCTCGGCTCGTGCCGCTGCTCAGCGTCGCCTTCGCCGTGACCTCGGTCGTCGGCGGGATCCTGCTCGCCCTCGGCGGCGGGCTGCCGATCAGCCCCTACGTGACGACGATCTCGTTCGCCATCTGGCTCGTCTGCCGCGTCGTCGGGCGGGGCCGGGAGCGCGCGGGGTCGCGCGGCGGGGCGACGCCCAGCCGACGCCGAGGCACGCCGGTACCCTCGACACCGACGAAGGAGGCCTGACGTGGTCGTGAAGCGCAACACCTGGCAGCGGGAGGCCGTGCGCGAGGCGCTCGGCAGCAGCGAGGGCTTCGTCAGCGCGCAGTCCCTGCACACCCAGCTCCGCGACTCCGGCTCCCCGATCGGGCTGGCGACCGTCTACCGAGCGCTCTCCGACCTGGCCGCCGACGGCTCGGCCGACTCGCTGCAGCAGGAGGGCGAGAGCCTCTACCGCGCCTGCACGCCGGGCACGCACCACCACCACCTCATCTGTCGCGTCTGCGGCACCACGGTCGAGATCGAGGCCGACGCGGTCGAGACCTGGGCCCGTCAGGTCGCCGCGCAGCACGGCTTCACCGAGGCGCAGCACATCGTCGACGTCTTCGGCCTGTGCGCGGCGTGCTCGGCCGAGAAGGCCGCCGGGCGCGACCCCGTCGTGACGCGGGGCGGTCTCCGCAGTTGACCCCGGCCGGGCGTGTCGCGTAGGCTCTCCCTTTGGTTGGGCGCTATCTGCGCCCATGTGCACCGCCCCCCAGCACCATCCGCCCGGTCTCACGACCGAGCACCGCCCGGTCTCACGATCGGGCAGGGGGACCGGCGCGCCGACAAGTGACCTTGGGTAGGGGCTCCGGCTCCTACGGTACCTACGGAGGAAACCATGGCAGCAACCTGCCAGGTGACCGGAGCCATCCCCGGTTTCGGCCACAACATCTCGCACTCGCACCGACGCACCAAGCGTCGTTTCGACCCCAACATCCAGAAGAAGACGTACTACGTGCCGTCGCTTCGTCGCAACGTCACCCTGCAGCTCAGCGCCAAGGGCATCAAGGTGATCGACGCTCGTGGCATCGAGAAGGTCGTCAAGGACCTCCTCGCGCGTGGGGAGAAGATCTGATGGCACGTCAGCAGGACGTTCGTCCCATCATCAAGCTCCGCTCGACGGCGGGCACCGGCTTCACGTACGTGACCAAGAAGAACCGTCGCAACAACCCCGATCGCCTCGTGCTGAAGAAGTACGACCCCGTGATCCGCAAGCACGTCGAATTCCGCGAGGAGCGCTAACCATGGCCAAGAAGAGCAAGATCGCCAAGAACGACCAGCGCGCCGTCATCGTCGCTCGCTACGCCGAGAAGCGTCTCGAGCTGAAGAAGGCCCTCGTCGACCCCGCCGGCACCGACGAGAGCCGCGAGGCCGCTCGTCTCGGCCTGCAGAAGCTGCCCCGCGACGCGTCGCCGGTCCGCCTCCGCAACCGCGACGCGATCGACGGTCGCCCCCGTGGCCACCTCAAGGAGTACGGCATCAGCCGTGTCCGCTTCCGCGACATGGCACACCGAGGCGAGCTTCCGGGCATCACGAAGTCTTCCTGGTAGGTTCGAGCCGTTTCCCCGGGGCCTCGGCCCCGGGGGGCCCGAACTCCACGGGCACGGTGGACACCGTGCCTCGTCTCACCGAACGAAGTCCGAGGAGGACACCACATGGCTGACAAGTCACTGAACCGCACCGAGCTCGTCGCAGCTGTCGCTTCCGAGTCCGGCCAGAGCCAGGCCGCCGTCAGCGGCGTCGTCGACGCGTTCTTCTCCGTCGTCTCGAAGTCGGTCGCCGACGGCACCAAGGTGACCATCCCCGGCTGGATCGCCTTCGAGAAGACCCACCGCGCCGCCCGCACGGGCCGCAACCCGCAGACGGGCGAGGCCCTCGAGATCGCCGCGAGCGACTCGGTCAAGGTCAGCGCCGGCAGCAAGCTGAAGGCTGCGGTCAAGTAGTCCTCCGCTCCTCACGGAGCACCCCGGAAGGGGCGGCGACCTCGGTCGCCGCCCCTTCCGTGCGTCCGGCGGCGGGTCGCTCGTCGCCGAGCGATCGGCCGCCGACTCCCAGTCGACCCGACCTAAGCTAGGCCTCGATGACCAGGATCACCCGCGCCTCCGGTCCCGCACTGCTCGTGCTGGTGGCGTTCCTCTCGCTGCTGGCGGCCCTGCAGTTCGGCGGCGCGGCAGACGCGCCGCTCGTCGTCGACCCCGGCGAGGCCGTCCGGTGGGGGCTGCCCATCGCGAAGATGCTGAACAACGTCACCGCCGCGGTCACCATCGGCACGCTCTTCCTCACCTGCTTCGCGCTGTCGCGGAAGGAGGCCGAGTTCGAACGGGCCATGGACATCGCCGCGGGCGCTGCCGGCGCCTGGACCGTCGCCTCCGCGGCCACCGCCTTCTTCACCTTCCTCAGCGTCGCCAACGTGCCGGTCACCGTCGACGACCAGTTCGGGCGCACGCTCGCCTTCTTCCTCACGAACACCGAGCTCGGCGTCGCCTGGCTGACCACGACCCTCATCGCCGCCGGCGTCACGGTGCTCGCCTTCGCGCTGCGGAACATCTGGTCGCTCGTCGCCCTGACGCTGCTGGCCATGGGCGGGCTCATCCCCATCGCCCAGCAGGGCCACGCCGCCGGCGCGAGCGGGCACGACGCCGCCGTGACCGACCTCGCCCTCCACCTCGAGGGCGCCTCGGTCTGGCTCGGCGGGCTCGTCGCCCTGGTGCTGCTGCGCCCCACGCTCGAGAAGGGCCGCATCGGCGTCGTCCTCGCCCGCTACTCCACCGTGGCGATCATCTGCTTCGTCGTCGTCGCGGTCTCCGGCGTCGGCAGCGCGGCCCTCCGCCTCGGTGACTGGGCCGCCCTGACCACCGGCTACGGCGTGCTGGTGCTCGTGAAGACGCTCGCCCTCGTGGCCCTCGGCCTCTTCGGCGTCGTCCAGCGCCGCTGGCTCGTCGCGCGCATGTCGACGCACCCCGCGGCGACCAACCGCTTCTTCTGGTGGTTCGTCTCGGCCGAGCTCGCCTTCATGGGCCTCGCCTCGGGCGTCGCCGCGGCCCTCGGCCGCACGGCCACGCCGGTCGAGCAGGTCGTCGCGACCGACCTCGCCGACCCGACGCCCGCCGAGATCCTCACCGAGGAGGTGCTGCCGCGCGAGCTGACGCCGCTGCGGTACCTCACGGAGTGGAACCCGGACCTGCTCTGGGCCCTGCTCTGCGCCTTCGGCATCTTCTTCTACGTGGCCGGCGTCGTCCGGCTGCGACGCCGCGGCGACCAGTGGTCGCTCGGCCGCACCGTGTCGTGGATCGCCGGCCTCGTCGTGCTCTTCTACATCACCTGCGGCGCCCCGAACGTCTACGAGGAGTACCTCTTCAGCATGCACATGCTGGCGCACATGGCGCTCGGCATGGTCGTGCCGGTGCTGCTCGTGCCGGGAGCCCCCGTCACGCTGGCGCTGCGCGCGATCCGCAAGCGACAGGACGGCACGCGGGGCCCCCGCGAGTGGATCATGGTCCTGGTGCACTCGACGTACGCCCACGTCATCAGCAACCCGATCGTCTCGGCGGTGCTCTTCGCCGGCTCGCTGTTCGTCTTCTACTACACGTCGCTGTTCAGCTGGGCCACGACGACCCACCTCGGGCACTACTGGATGATCGTGCACTTCCTGATCGTCGGGTACCTCTTCGTGCAGTCGATGATCGGCATCGATCCGGTCAAGGGCCGCCTGCCCTACCCGATGCGGCTGCTGGTGCTGCTCGCGACGATGGCGTTCCACGCCTTCTTCGGGCTGAGCATCATGACGAGCACGTCGCTCTTCCTCGCCGACTGGTACGGCGCCATGGGCCGCACCTGGGGCGCGACGCCGATGGCGGACCAGTACGCGGCGGGCGGCATCGCCTGGAGCGTCGGCGAGATCCCCACCGTCTCGCTCGCGATCGCGGTCGCGATCATGTGGAGCCGCAGCGACAGCCGCGAGGCCAAGCGCAAGGACCGCCAGGCCGAGCGCGACGGCGACGCCGAGCTCGACGCGTACAACGAGCAGCTCGGGGTGCTGGCGCGGAGCGACCGCCGGGGCTGAGCGCTCCCCGACGGCCGGCCCCGCGCCTCCCCCCGGCCCTCTCGCCCGCGGCGCCGGGGCCTGCCGGAGGCGCGGTGCTCGCTAGGCGAGCATCTCGCGCACCAGGGGCACCACCTTCGTGCCGTACAGCTCGATGCTGCGCATCATCGCCTCGTGCGGCAGGCGCCCCATGCTGTACCGCATGTCGAAGCGCGTCGCGCCGAGCAGCGCCATGTTCCCCGCGATCTTCGCCGCGACCGTCTCGGGCGAGCCGACGTAGAGGGCCCCGTCGGGGCCGGCGCTCTGCTCGTACTGGGCGCGCGAGTAGGGGGGCCAGCCGCGCTCGCGACCGAGCTGGTTCGTCTGCGCCTCCTGGTACGGGTACAGCAGCTCCTTCGCCTCGTCGTCGGTCTCGAGCACGAAGCCGGGCGAGTGCATCGCGATGGGCTGCGGCTCCTTGCCGAACTCGGTCAGGGCCCGGCGGTAGAGGTCGGCGTAGGGCGCGAACTGGGCGGGCTGGCCGCCGATGATGGCGAGGAAGAGCGGCAGGCCGTAGTGCGCGGCGCGGATCACCGACTGCGGCGACCCGCCGACGCCGACCCAGGTCTTCAGGGTGCCGCTCTCGGGGCGCGGGTAGACCCACTGCTCGCTGAGGGCACCGCGCTTCGTGCCCGTCCAGGTGACGGGCTCGTCCTTCAGCAGCTCGGCGAAGAGCTGGATCTTCTCCTCGAAGAGCACCTCGTAGTCCTGCAGGTCGAGGCCGAAGAGCGGGAACGACTCGGTGAACGAGCCGCGCCCGAGGATGACCTCGGCCCGCCCGTTCGACAGGGCGTCGACGGTGGCGAAGCGCTCGTAGACCCGGA
The DNA here is from genome assembly GCF_014841815.1 of Frigoribacterium sp. CFBP 8754. NCBI lineage: Bacteria > Bacillati > Actinomycetota > Actinomycetes > Micrococcales > Microbacteriaceae > Frigoribacterium > Frigoribacterium sp. CFBP 8754. The sequence goes on along the minus strand of NZ_JACYUO010000007.1, from coordinate 33,159 downwards.
CGGGGTCGTCGCTGCTGAGCACGGTCACGGCCGAGCCCATGCGGATGGTCTCGGTGCGCGCCGCGATCGCGGCGAGCACGACCTCGGGGGCGCTGACGGCGAAGTCGACGCGGTGGTGCTCGCCGACGCCGATGAAGTCGAGGCCGACCTGGTCGGCGAGCACGGCCTGGTCGACCAGGTCGCGGATCGACTGCGCGTGCGAGACGAGCTGGCCGGCGTCGGCGGCCCCGGCCGGGCGCTCGGTGACGTCGCCGAAGGTGTCGAGTCCGAACTCGAGGGGGTGTGCCATGGGGTGCGCTCCATTTCCATGCGTTTGCATCATGCTAGCGGGGCAACCCGGGGAGGCGCCTCCCCATTCCGACGGATCGCGGTCAGCCGCCGAGGCGGTCGAGCGGGACCCCGCCGAGGAGGTCGAGCGGGTTCTCCGCGAGCCGGCGGGTGATGCCCGAGCGGACGGCGCGGCCCGCCTCGGTCGCCGGCTTGCGGTGCGCCTGGGCGGCGATCGCGACGCCGAACTCCGCCGCGAAGCCCGTGCGCGGCACCCGCTCGACGAGGGCCGCGACGAACGCGGGCCCCCAGTCGTCGCCGCCCACCCCGCTGACGTCGAGGCTCGTGGCCCTCTCGAGCAGGTGCCCCTCGGCGTCGAGCTCGGCCGACACCGCCGGCCACATGTGGCGCACGACGACCTCGCCGAGGCGCCGCTGGCGGTCGTCGTCCCAGCCGGCGCCCGCCGCGAAGACGCGCGCCACGTCGCCGCCCGCACGCTCGAAGGCGACCTCGTGGCTGTCGAACGACGCGACGAGGCCGAGGTCGTGCAGCAGCGACGCGGCGTACAGCAGCTCCGGGTCGAAGGCCACCCCCTCGCGGCGCCCGAGCTCGGCCGCGAGCACCCACGACCGCTCGCTGTGGCCGAGCAGGGCGGCGGAGGCGTGGGCGGCCGCCACGGCGCGCGAGCGCGCGGCCACGACGGTGGGAGGCGCGAGCAGCTGCTCGACGCGGGCGGCGGCGGGGGCGGGGGCGGAGGTCATGCAGCGACCCTACGAGTGGACACGGGCGCCGACGAGTGGCAGCATCGCCACGAGACGCACCGTTCCTGCCAAGCACGACCACCTCGAGGAGACCCGTGGAGCCCCTGACCGTCGCCACCCTCGTCGCCGACGGCGTCGCCCCCTTCGAGTTCGGGGTGCTCTGCGAGGTCTTCGGCCTCGACCGCCGCGCCGCCGGCGGCCCCGCCTTCGAGCACCGGGTCGTCACCGAGCGCCCCGGCCTCGTGCGCACGAACCAGGGCTTCTCGATCACGGTCGAGCTGGGGCTCGACGCCGCCGAGGGCGCCGACGTCATCTGCGTGCCCGCCCTCGGCACCGGCCCCGACGCCCTCTCCCCCGCGGCCCTCGACCTGATCCGCCGCGCCGAGGCCCGCGGCGCGTGGCTGATCAGCGTCTGCAGCGGCGCCTTCGTGCTCGCGGCGGCGGGCGTGCTCGACGGCCGCCGCGCCACCACGCACTGGATGTACGCCGACCGCCTCGCCGCCGAGCACCCCGCCGTCACCGTCGACCCCGACGTGCTCTTCGTCGAGGACCGCCGCGTCATCACCGGGGCCGGCACCGCGGCCGGCATCGACGCCTGCCTGCACTTCGTCCGCCGGGTGGCCGGCGCGGCCGCCGCGAACGTCGTCGCCCGCCGCATGGTGGTGCCCCCGCACCGCGACGGCGGCCAGAGCCAGTTCATCGAGACCCCGCTGCCGGCCGAGCCCGACACCTCGCTCGCTCCCCTCACGGCGTGGGTGCTCGAGCACCTCGACGAGGAGCTCCCGGTGGAGTCGCTGGCCGCGCGGGTGCACATGTCGCCGCGGACGTTCGCCCGGCGCTTCCGGGCCGAGCGGGGCACGACGCCCGCGGCCTGGGTGACGAGGCAGCGCCTCCTGCGGGCCCAGCAGCTGCTCGAGACGACGTCGCTCGGGCTCGACGCGATCGCGGCGAGCGTCGGCTTCGGGTCGTCGGCCGTGCTGCGGCACCACTTCGGGCGCGTGCTCGGCACGACGCCGCGGGCGTACCGGGCGACGTTCGCCGGGCGCGCGCCGCTGCGGCAGGCCGGCTAGGCGGCTGCGGGCGCCGGCGCCGGCGCCGCCGTGCTCTCGCGCCGCACCAGGTACGTCGCGAGGTCGAGCCGGGTCGGCCGCCCCGCGGTGCCGCCGAGCACGAGCCGCGTCGCCTCCTGCGCCATCTCGCGGAGCGGCTGGTGCACGGTGGTGAGGCGGGGGCTCGTCCACTCGGCGAGCGGCAGGTCGTCGTAGCCGACGACGGAGAGGTCGTCGGGCACGGCGAGGCCGAGCGAGCGGGCCGCGTCGAAGACGCCCAGCGCCTGGAGGTCGCTGCCCGCGAAGATCGCGGTGGGGGGCTCGGGCAGGCGGAGCATGCGCATCGCCGCCTCGCGGCCGCCGCCGACCTGGAAGTCGCCGAACGCGACGTGCCGCTCGTCGACGGCGACGCCCGCGGCGCCCATCGCCGATCGGTAGCCGTCGAGCCGGGCGAGCGAGCACATCATGTCGTCGGGGCCCGTGATCGCGGCGATCCGCCGGTGGCCGAGCTCGAGCAGGTGCCGGGTGGCGGCCATGCCCCCCGACCAGTTGGCCGAGCCCACCGAGGGCACGTCGGGCGCGGGGTCGCCGGCGGGGTCGACGATCACGAAGGGGATGTCGCGCGAGCGCAGCTGGGCGGTCTGCGACTCCCCCAGGTCGGAGAAGACCAGCACCACGCCGGCCGGTCGACGGCGCAGCACCCCGTCGACCCAGCCCGCGTCGGGCGAGTGCCGGTCGCCGCTCTGGGTGAGCACGACGCTGAGGCCGCGAGCGCGGGCGACGTCCTCCACGCCGCGGATGATCTCGAGCGCCCAGGCCGAGTCGAGCTCGTGGAAGACCAGCTCGACGAGGGTGGACGACCGCGAGGGCGAGGGCCGGCGGCGGTAGCCGCGGTCCTCGAGCAGGGCCTCGACGCGGGCGCGGGTGCTCGCCGATACATCCGCCCGCGCGTTCAACACTTTCGAGATCGTCGACAGCGAGACACCGGCCTCGTCGGCCACCTCGGCCAGCGTCGTCCGGGGTGCGGCGTCGAGCTCGTCCATCCGGTGATCGTAGCTGGCGGTCGGCGGCGCCCGCCATTTGTGGTCTGCGACAACCTATTGACCTCGGGGGCGCCTCCTGCCTATGCTTCGACCGTCCGGCACTCATTTCGGGCAAATCACCGAAACTTTCGGAAGGTGTTCAACGATGAACAGTTCATCCCCCCGCTCCCGGCGACTGCGGCGGTCGCTCGCGGTCGTCGCGACGCTCGCCACCGGCGCGCTCCTCGCCGGCTGCTCCGGCGGCTCCGGCGCCGAGAGCCGCCCGGAGAACGAGATCCACGTCGCGGTCTACGGCGACGCCACCAACAAGGTCGAGGAGGCGGTGGTCGCGAAGTTCAACGAGACCAGCGACGTCAAGGCCGTGCTGGACGTCATCCCCGGCGCGAACTACCAGCAGAAGCTGCAGACGATCATCGACACGGACAGCGCGCCCGACGTCTTCTTCAACTGGGGCGGCGGCAGCATCAAGCCGTTCGTCGACGCCGACCTGCTGCTGCCGCTCGACGACATGATCGCCGACGACCCGCAGCTGGAGGAGGCCTTCCTGCCCTCGGTCTTCGACACGGCCCGCTTCGACGACAAGGCCTACGGGGTGCCGATGCGCGGCACGCAGCCCGTGATGCTCTTCTACAACAAGAGCGTGCTCGCCGACGCCGGCATCGCCGTGCCCGAGACGTGGGACGACCTGATGGCGGCCGTCGAGACGCTGAAGGGCGCCGGGGTCACCCCGATCGCGCTCGGCGGCGGCGACCAGTGGCCGACCCAGATGTGGTTCCAGTACGCGTACGACCGCGTCGCCGGGCCCGAGCTGTTCCAGTCGGCCCTCGACGGCGACGCCGACGCCTGGGCCAGCGACGACAGCAGGGAGGCGCTCGGCATGCTGCGCGACCTCGTCGACGCCGGCGGCTTCGGCACGAACTTCGACTCGGTCAAGTTCACCGACGGCGGCTCGCCCGCCCTGCTCCGCACCGGCAAGGCCGCGTTCGAGCTGATGGGCTCGTGGGAGTACTCGACCCAGCAGAACGAGGACCCGGAGTTCGCCGCGACCGACCTCGGCTACACGACCTTCCCGACCGTCGAAGGCGGCAAGGGCGACCCGGCCAACCTGGCTGGCAACACGAACAACTTCTACTCGGTCATCAAGGGCACGCGGTACCCCGACGCCGTCGAGGACTTCCTGAAGATCATGTACAGCGACGAGTTCGTGCAGCAGCAGCTCGCGATCGGCAACCTGCCGACCACGACGAACACGCCCGACTTCCTGTCGACGGCGGCCGACCCGGCCTACTCGCAGTACCAGTTCGACCTCGTGGCCGACGCCCCGTCGTTCCAGCTCTCGTGGGACCAGGCCTACCCGCCCGCCGCGATGACGCCGATCCACACCGCCGTCGCGCAGTACTTCAGCGGCACCCTCGACGAGGACGGCTTCATCGCCGCCATGCAGGCGCTGCAGGCTCCGTGATGTCGTCCGCCACCGCTCGTCGCGGGGCGCTCGGGTCGACCGGCACGGCTCGCCGTGCCGGTCGGCCCCGGACGGGGCAGGCCGCCGTCGGCCGGCCCGGCTCCGTCTGGGCGCTGCCCGCCACCGTCTTCTTCGGGCTCTTCGCCCTCGTGCCGCTCGTCGCCACGGTCTGGATGTCGTTCGTCACCTGGGGCGGAATCGGCGACCCCCGGTTCGTCGGCCTCGACAACTGGACCCGCATCGGCCAGGACTCCCTGCTGCTCAAGAGCATCGGGCTGACCGTCGTGCTCGTGCTGCTCTCGATCGCCGTGCAGACCCCGGTCTCGCTCCTCCTCGGGGTCTGGGCCGCCGGCCAGCAGCGCGCCCGCGCCGCCGTCGTCGCGATCTGGTTCATCCCCCTGCTGCTCTCGTCGGCCGCCATCTCGGTGCTCTGGCGAGCGCTGCTCGACCCCAACTTCGGCATCCCCGGCAGCGCGCCCTGGCTCTTCGGCGACGGCAACCTGTTCGGCCACCAGGGCACGGCGATCGCGGTGCTCGTGTTCGTCAGCACCTGGCAGTACACGCCGTTCCACACGCTGATCTACCAGGGCGGCGCGCGCGGCATCCCGGCCGTGCTCTACCAGGCGGCCTCGCTCGACGGCGCCGGCATGGTGCGCCAGTTCTTCAGCATCACGCTGCCGCAGCTCAAGAACACCGTGGTCACGTCGCTGATCCTCATGCTCGTCGGCGGCCTCACCACCTTCGAGACCGTGCTGATCCTCACCAACGGCGGCCCCGGCACCGACACGCTCGTCTCGCCGCTGTACATGTACCAGAAGGCCTTCTCGTCGTTCGACTTCGGCGGCGCCAGCGTCATCGCGGTCGCGCTCGTGATCGTCGCGACGGCGATCTCGTTGATCGTCGTCAAGTTCTCGGGCTACGGCGAGATGCGCTCCCAGGCAGAAGGAGTCTGATGACCACCCGACCCAACTGGATCGCCGGCACCCTGGCCGCGATCTGGCTCGCCGTCGTGGCCCTGCCGCTCTACGCGATGGTCACGGCCACCCTGCAGACCCGCACCGGCTACGCCGCGAACGGCCCGCTCTCGCTGCCGTTCGGCGACTTCACGCTCTCGAACTACGTCGACGCCTTCGACACCGGCTTCGCCCAGTACTTCCTCAACACGCTGTTCGTCACGGTCGCCGTGGTGCTCGTCGTGCTGCTGCTCGTGCCGCCGCTCGCCTACGCGATCGTGCGCAGCACCTCGCCGCTCGTGCGGGGCGTCTTCCGCGTCTTCCTGCTCGGGCTCGCGGTGCCGGCGCAGGCCGTGATCGTGCCGATCTTCTACCTGATCTCCGTCGCCGGGCTGTACGACAACCTCCTCGGGGTCATCCTGCCGACCGCGGCGTTCGCGCTGCCGGTCTGCACGCTCATCCTGTCGGGCGTCATGCGCGACATCTCGCCCGAGCTCTACGAGGCGATGTCGATGGACGGCGCGACGCCGTTCCGCGCGTTCTTCCGGCTCGTGCTGCCGCTCTCGAAGGGCGGCCTCGCGACGATCGTCGTGTTCTCGGCGCTCCAGGCGTGGAACGGCTTCCTCTTCCCCCTGATCCTCACGCAGTCCGACGACACCCGCGTCGTCACGCTCGGACTCTTCAACTTCCAGACCCAGTACGGCGTGAACATCCCCGGCCTCCTGGCCGCGGTGGTGCTCTCGATGATCCCGATCCTCGTGCTCTACCTCTTCGCGCGTCGCGCGCTGGTGCAGGGCCTCATCGGAGTAGGCGGCAAGTGACATGACCAGCACCACCAGCACCAGCACCAGCACGAGCGCCGGCATCGGCGCCGGCGCCCCGGCGGCGGGAGGGGCGGCGGCGGAGCCGGCCCGCGCCTCCTCGTCGGCCCCCCTCGACGGCCCCTGGCGCGACCCGGCCCTGCCGGCCGCGGAGCGCGCCGCGGCCCTCGTCGCGGCGATGACCCCGGAGGAGAAGATCGCCCAGCTGTTCGGCATCTGGGTCGGCGCCTCGGCCGACGGCGCCGAGGTCGCCCCGCACCAGCACGACATGGCCGAGCCCGTCTCGCTCGACGAGCTGCTGCCGACCGGCCTCGGGCAGCTGACGCGCCCCTTCGGCACGGCCCCGGTCGAGGCCGTGGCCGGCGCCCGCTCGCTGGCCCGCACCCAGCGCACCATCGTCGAGAGCGGCCGCTTCGGCGTGCCGGCCCTCGCGCACGAGGAGTGCCTCGCGGGCTTCGCGGCCTGGGGCGCCACCGCGTACCCGGTGCCGCTCTCGTGGGGCGCCTCCTTCGACCCGGAGCTCGTCCGCGAGATGGCGGCGCGCATCGGCGACGACCTGCGCTCGGTCGGCGTGCACCAGGGGCTCGCCCCCGTGCTCGACGTCGTGCGCGACGCCCGGTGGGGCCGCGTGGAGGAGACCATCGGGGAGGACCCGCACCTCGTGGGCACCGTCGCCACCGCCTACGTGCAGGGGCTCGAGAGCGCCGGCGTCGTCGCGACGCTCAAGCACTTCGCCGGCTACTCGGCGTCGCGCGCGGGCCGCAACCTCGCCCCCGTCTCGATGGGGCGGCGCGAGCTCGCCGACGTCGTGCTGCCGCCGTTCGAGATGGCCGTGGCCCTCGGCGGCGTGCGGAGCGTCATGCACGCCTACACCGACATCGACGGGGTGCCCTCAGCCGCCGACGAGTCGCTGCTTACCGGGCTGCTGCGCGACACCTGGGGCTTCGACGGCACCGTCGTCGCCGACTACTTCGGCGTCGCCTTCCTCGAGACGCTGCACGGCGTCGCGGGCTCGCGGGCCGAGGCGGCGGGGCTGGCCCTCGCCGCCGGCGTCGACGTCGAGCTGCCCACGGTCGACGCGTTCGGGCCCGCCCTCGTCGCCGCCGTGCGCGCCGGCGAGGTCGACGAGGCCCTGATCGACCGGGCCGCGCTCCGCGTGCTGACCCAGAAGGCCGAGCTCGGGCTGCTCGACCCCGGGTGGGACCCGGAGGCGCCCCTCGCCCGCGCCGACGACATCGACCTCGACACGGCCGGCAACCGCGCCCTCGCCCGGCGGCTCGCCGACGAGGCCGTCGTGCTGCTGCGCAACGACGGGGTGCTGCCGCTCGCCGGGGCGCTGCCGCTGACCGGGGCCGGCTCGGCCTCCGGCGTCGGCCGGGGCTCCGAGGCCGGCCGGGGCACCGCCCCGCGCCTCGCCGTGGTCGGCCCGAACGCCGACACCTCCGCGGCGCTGCTCGGCTGCTACTCCTTCCCGGCGCACGTGGGGTCGCAGCACCCCGACGTCGCGGTCGGCATCGAGCTGCCCACCTTCGCGGAGCGCCTGCGGGAGGCGGTGCCCGGCCTGGGCGCGGTCGTCGCGGGCTGCGACGTGGACGGGACGGACGCCTCGGGCATCCCCGCCGCCGTCGACGCCGCCCGCGACGCCGACGTCGCGCTCGTCGTGCTCGGCGACCGCGCCGGCCTCTTCGGCCGCGGCACGAGCGGCGAGGGCTGCGACGCCGTCGACCTCACGCTGCCCGGCGTGCAGCAGCAGCTGCTCGACGCCGTGCTCGACACCGGCACGCCGACCGTGGTCGTGCTCTTCACCGGGCGCCCCTACGCCCTCGGCCGTGCCGTCACGGAGGCGGCCGCGGTCGTGCAGGCGTTCTTCCCCGGCGAGGAGGGCGCGGCGGCGGTCGTCGACGTGCTCACCGGCGCGACCACGCCGTCGGGCCGGCTGCCCGTGAGCGTGCCCGCCCACCCGGGTGCCCAGCCCTCGACCTACCTGCAGAGCCCGCTCGCCGCGCGGTCGGCCGTGTCGGACGTCGACCCGACGCCGGCCTTCGGCTTCGGGCACGGGCTGTCGTACACGACCTTCGACTGGGACGTCGTCGTGCCCGGCGGCGGCGACGGGCCGCTGCGCGTGCCGACCGTCGGCGAGGTCGCGCTCGAGGTGACCGTGCACAACACCGGCGACCGGATCGGGGCCGATGTCGTGCAGGTCTACCTGCACGACCCGGTGGCCGAGACGGTCCGGCCGGGGCAGCGGCTGGTCGCCTACGGGCGCACCCCGCAGCTCGCGCCCGGCGAGCAGGCCGTGCTCGAGATCGTGGTGCCGGTCGACCTCGCCTCGGCGACCGGTCGCGACGGCCTGCGGCGCATCGAGACGGGGGCCCTGCAGCTGCGGGTCGCCCGCTCGAGCAGCGACGTCGTCGCCGCGGTCGACGTCGAGGTGACCGGGGAGGCGCGGGTCGTCGACCACACCCGCCGCCTGACCTCGGTGGTGACGGTGCGCTGAGGCACCGGGCCCCCGCCGTGGTGCGCGGGGGCGAGGGGACGGAGGGGGCGGTGCTGTGGAGGCGCCGCCCCCTCCGGCGTGCGCGGGCCCGCGCGAGGCGACCCGCGCCTCCCGCGGGCCTCATCGAGGTGACCCGATCTGGGCCCTCGGCACCGTCCAGGGCCCAGATCACGTCTCCTCGGGGTCAGCCCTTCGTCGCGCCGGCCAGCAGGCCGCGCACGAAGAAGCGCTGCAGGGCGAAGAACACGATCAGCGGCACGATGATCGAGATGAACGCGCCCGCCGTGAGCAGTTCCCACGACTGGCCGTACGAGCCCGAGAGGTCCTGCAGGGCCTTCGTGATCGGCAGCCCCTCGCCCGACGTGAACACCGTCGCGACGAGCAGGTCGTTCCAGACCCACAAGAACTGGAAGATGCCGAAGGAGGCGATGGCCGGCATCGACAACGGCAGCACGATGCGGAAGAAGACCTGGCCGTGCCCCGCGCCGTCCATGCGCGCAGCCTCGATGACCTCGGCCGGGATCTCGCTGATGAAGTTGTGCAGCATGAAGATGGCCAGCGGCAGCGCGAAGATCGTGTGCGCGATCCACACCTTGGCGAACGAGCCGTCGAGCCCGTTCACCCCGAGGCCGGGGAGGATGTACAGCCCGCCGATGACGAGCCCGTCCGAGAACAGGCGCAGCAGCGGCACGAGGGCCATCTGGATCGGCACGATCTGCAGGGCGAACACCAGCACGAACATCGTGTTGCGGCCCTTGAAGTCGATCCAGGCGAACGCGTAGGCCGCGAGGCTCGCGATCGTGATCGGGATCAGCGCCGCGGGCAGCGTGATGACGAGCGAGTTGAGGAAGGCCTTGCCGAGGGTCAGGCTGTCGCCCGAGTTCAGCGCGTTGACGTAGTTGTCGAGCGTGAAGCCGGGGTTGGCGAAGACCGTCCACCAGCCCGTCGTCTTGATGTCGGTCGCGGGGCGGAACGACGAGATGAAGAGGCCGGCGGTGGGCAGGGTCCAGATCACGGCGATGATCAGCGCGGCGATGGTCGCCCCGCGGCTCGTCGTGCCCTTCTTCAGCTTGCCGCTGGAGTTCTCGATCTTCGCGACGCCGCGCTTCAGCTGGCTCTCGGTGCGAGGGGGGACGGCGACCCCGACCGGGGTGGGCGTGGCGGTCATCGGATCTCCCTCTGCTTCTGGATCTGGCGGGCGTTGTAGATCACGATCGGCAGCACCAGGACGAACAGGATGACGGCCAGCGCCGAGCTGTAGCCGGTGCGGCTGCCGAGCTGGAACTGGCGCACCATCTCGAACGCGAGGATGGTCGTGTCGTTGCGGCCGCCGGTCATCGCCGAGACGATGTCGTAGACCTTGAGCGAGGCGATCGAGATCGTCGTGAGCACCACGATGATCGTCGTGCGGATGCCCGGCACCGTGATGTGGCGGAAGGCCTGGAAGCCGTTGGTGCCGTCGAGCGACGCCGCCTCGAGCTGCTCGGCGGGGACGCCCTTGATGGCGGCGGAGAGCACCGTCATCGCGAAGCCGGCCTGGGTCCAGATCAGCACGATCACGAGCAGCAGGGTGTTCCAGGGCTCGAGCCCCAGCCAGTCGACGGGCTGGCCGCCGAACGCGACCAGGACGCCGTTCAGGAGGCCGATCTGCTCGCCCTGGCGGATGTCGTAGAAGAACTTGAAGATGATCGACGCACCGACGAACGAGATCGCCATCGGCATGAAGACCAGCAGCTTGAGGACCTTCTCGCCGCGGCTCTTGTCGATGAACACGGCGTAGGCGAGGCCGATGGCCGTCGCCGTGATCGGGGCGAGCAGCACCCAGACCAGCGTGTTGCCGAAGGCGGTGAGGCCGTCGGGGCTCGTGAAGACCCAGATGAAGTTGTCGATGCCGGCGAAGCCGGAGCCGTCGTTCTTCATGAAGGCCTGGCCGGCCGTGGTGATCGTCGGGTAGATCAGGCCGATGATGAGGAAGAAGACCGCGGGGGCCATGAAGGCGATCAGCTGCAGCGAGTAGCCGGAGCCGCGCTTCGAGCGGTAGTCGAGCAGGAACAGCCCGCCGCCGAGCACGGCCGCGACGACCGCGACCCACATCACCGAGTTGTAGAGGCCGAACGCGAGGAGCACCACGACCGGGACGAGCACGCAGACCGCGAGCCGGAGGATCGTGTACTGGAGGCCGCGACGCGGGGCGAACTCGACGAAGACGAGCACGATGCCGACGAGCGCGGTGAAGGCGATCAGGATCAGGGGGATCTGCGCCAGGGGCGGGACACCCGCCAACCACTGGAAGAAGCTGGACATCGCTGTCCTTTCGGGGACGGGTCAGGGGCCGCCGACGAACGACGGCCCCTGACGGAAGGACGACTAGGAGGTGTAGCCGGCCTGGATCTCCTCGAGGACCGAGTCGGTGTCGGTGCCGTCGATCCAGTCGACCATGCCCTTCCAGAAGCTGTCGGAGCCGACCGACTTGGGCATCAGGTCGGAGCCGTCGAAGCGGAAGGTGGTGTCGGTGCCCTGGAGGATCTCCACGGCGCTCTTCAGCAGGTCGCTGCCGGCGTTCTCCGGGTCGAGGCCCTGGTTGGCGGAGATGACGCCGCCGAGCGAGACGCGGCTGTTGGCCCAGTCGGCGCTGGCGAGGTACGCCTGCACCTTCGCGGTGTCGTCGTCGTTCGAGAACGCGGCGACGAACTCGCCGCCACCGGTGACGGCGGCGGGGTCGCCCTCCTCCATCGGCGGGGTGAGGAAGGCCCAGACGTCGCCGTCCTCGGCGACGGTGGCGGGCTGGCCCTCGGCGTTGTTCGCCGCGGTCAGGAAGCCCTCGAAGAACGAGGCCTGGTGGGTCAGGGCGCAGCTGCCGTTCGCGACGTTGGTCGCGACGTCGCCGAACGCGGTCGAGTTGATCGACTTCACGTCGCCGTAGCCGGCGTTGACGAGCGTCGGGTCGAGGAGGATCTCGCCGACCGCGTCGAAGGCCGACTTGATCTCGGGGTCGGTGAACTTCGTGTCGCCGGCGACCCACGAGTCGTAGGCGTCAGGGCCGGCCTCGCGCAGCACGAGGTCCTCGACCCAGTCGGTGCCGGGCCAGCCCGAGGCCTCGCCCGAGTTGAAGCCGGCGCACCACGACGGGCCGCCGGTCTTCTCCTGGATGGTCTTCGACAGCGCGACGAGGTCGTCGTACGTCTTCGGGACCTCGACGCCCCACTCCTTGAACTTCGCCGGCGAGTACCAGACGTAGCCCTTGACGCTGGCCATGAGGGGCGCGCCGTACTGGGTGCCGTCGACCTGACCGTACTTCTGCCAGTCCTCCGACCAGCCCTCCTTGACGTTGGCGAGGGCGTCGGCGGGGAGCTCCTGCACCTTGCCGGACTTGACCGTGTCGGCCAGCAGGCCGGGCTGCGGGAAGATCGCGAGGTCGGGGGTGTCGCCGCCCTGGACCTTGATGCCGATCTGCTTCTCGAACTCCTTGTCGCCCGTGTACTTGATCTCGATGTCGTTCTCCTTCTCCCAGTCCGCCCAGGACTGCTCGAGGAGGGTCGCTTCGTCGCCGTTGATCGTGCCGTAGACGTTCACGACGCCGTCGGCGGTGCCGACCGACCCGCCGGCTCCGCCGCCGGCGTTGGGGTCGTTGGGGTCGGAGCTGCCGGAGCAGCCGACCAACAGGAGGCTCGTGGCGGCCAGGAAGGCCATCCCGCCGGTGACGCGGCGGTTCAGGGGTGCTCGCATGGGGTTCTCCTCATTGAGTGGTGCGGCGGGCGATCGCTCGTGCTGTCGAGCGGACCGTCGACGTGTCGTCATCGACGCGCGTCGACGATGAGTGTCACACACCGTGCGGAGGCGCGCAACCGCGCCTAGGAGCGTGTCGGCGGAGCGGAGCTGCCGCGCACCGTGAGCCGCGGCGCGACGAGCAGGTGCGGCGCCTCGCCGCGGCGGTCCTCGATGGCGGCGACGAGGTCGTCGACGGCCGCGGCGGCGATCTCGTCGCCCGGCGGCGACACCGTGGTCAGGGGCGGGGAGGTCATGTCGGCGGCCAGGTCGCCGATGCTCAGCGCGACGACGGTGACGTCGTCGGGCACGCGACAGCCGGCGAGCGCGGCGGCCTGGACGAAGCCGGCGAGCGCCATCTCGTTGAAGGCGAGCACGGCCGTCGGGCGCGGCACCAGCGCGGCGAACGCGGCGAACGCCTCCCGCCCGCCGCGCACGGAGGTGTCGGCGTGGACCACCTCGACCCGCAGGCCCCGGTCGCGGACCGGCCCCGCGAGCGCCCGCGTCGTCCGCGTCAGCGGGCCCGAGCCCCGCTCGAGCGCGCCGAGGCCCTGGCTGAGGAAGAACAGGTGCTCGTGCCCGAGGTCGGCGACGTGGTCGACGGCGAGCCGGCCCATCGCCTCGTAGTCGGCGTCGACGAACCAGAGGCGGCTCGCGTCGTCGGGCCGACCGATGTTGGTGAAGGGCACCCCGGCACGCTCGAGCACCTCGACGCGGGCGTCGGTCGAGGTCAGCTCCATGAGGATCACGCCGTCGACGAGCCGCTCGCTGACGAGGCTGCCGAGCCCCTCGACGTCGCCGATCGGGTTCGACCAGAGCAGCAGGTGGTAGCCGCACGACCGGGCGCGCTCGGTGGCGGCGGCGACGTACTCGAACTCGGACGACGTCACGCCGCGGGGGCTGGACGGGTAGTGCAGGGCGAGGATCCCGCCGCGGGAGCCGGCGAGGCCGCGGGCGAAGGCGTTCGGGGTGTAGTCGAGCTCGGCCATCGCGCGCTCGACGCGCTGCCGGGTCGCCTCCGAGATGGTGCGCCGACCGCTGATCGCGTACGAGACGGTGCTCGACGAGACCCCGGCGAGGCGCGCCACGTCGTCACGGGTCGCACCCATGGCATCCACCTCGATCGGTCGTGCGTCGCAGGACAGGAGCGGCGACGCAGGCGCTCCCCCGGTGCACGACTGTGCGATCGGCGGCGAGGTCATCATGCGCAACGGCTGACGATTTGTCCAACCTGAGTTCTGCCCACTTCCGCGACCGCGAGCGCCCGGAGCGGACGGCCCGGTCAGCCGACGGTGCGGGAGGCGCGGTGCAGCACGAGCTGACCGGGCCCGTCGACCGCGGCGCCCCAGACCACGCCGACGAACCCGCCGGCCGTCTCGGTGCTGACGACCCGCGCCTCCGCCCGGGCCCGCAGCAGCTCGGCCGGCGGCCCGCCCGCGGGGTCGACGACGAGCGCGACGAGGTCGTAGGCGTCGCCCCGGCAGGAGGCGCGGAGCAGCATCTCGACACCACCCGAGCCGGTCTCCTCCACCGTGGCGCCGGCGATCTCGCGGTCGACGCCGGTCTCGCGCGCCACGATCCGCACGCGGAGGCCGTCGCCGTCGAGCCCGCGCACGACCTCGACGCGGAGGTCGGCCGCCCCGGACTGCCGCACGACGAGGCCCGCCGCTCCGCCCGGCCCCGGCCGCGCCGTGACGGCCAGCTCGAGCGTCTCGTGGTGGTCGCGCTGCCGCGCCCCGACGAACCCCGGCACGCCGGTCGGGTCGTGCAGGCGGGCGGCGCCGGCGCCGTCGAGCACCAGGCCGTCGGAGCCAGGCACCGCGAAGGAGGGCGCCCCGCGCACCGAGAGCCACGCCGCGTCGAGGGGCCGGGAGCCCCTCAGGTCGTCGACCCGCGCCTCCGGCACGCGGGGCCCGTGCCCGACGACCGCGTCGTCGAGCTGGCCGACGCCGGCGTTGACGACGGGGCGGTCGTCCTCCCACGTGACCCGGGCGAGGAAGGTCTCGCGGCCGAGCACCGTGTGGCCGCCGACCGGGCGCATGCCGAGCACGGTGGCGCGCCACTCGCCGTCGGGCAGCTCGACGAGGTCGGCGTGGCCGACGGCGACGACCGGGTGCCCCTGCCCGAGGTGCCGGTGCGTCAGCAGCGGGCCGCGCGGGTCGACCTCGTACGGCCCGGTGACGGCGCGCGAGCGGGCGGCGACGACGGCGTGCGCCCGCTCGGTGCCGCCCTCGGCGGTGACGAGGTGGAACCAGCCGTCGCGCTCGACCAGGTGCGGCCCCTCGCTCCAGACGGCGCCGCGCTGCGCGGCCGTCCAGACGACGTGCTCGGGCCCCGTCAGCCGCAGCGTGTCGGGGTCGAGCTCGCGCAGCCAGATCTCGGTCTCGCCCTCGTACGAGCCGGGGTCGCGGAGGCGCGTGCCGAGCCACCAGACGCGGTCGCGCCGACCGCCCGGCCGCGCCTCGAAGAACAGCGCCGGGTCGATGCCCTCGGCGCCCTCGACGACGACCGGGTCGGACCACGGGCCGGCCGGGTCGTCGGCCGTGCAGGCGAACGACCCCGGCCGGTCGCCGCCGACCACCGTGCTGACGAGCCACCAGCGCCCGAGGCCGTGCCGCAGCGTGGGCGCGTAGGCCCCGCCGCTGTCGGGCACGCCGGCCAGGTCCAGGGCGCCGGGCCGGGTGACGACCGAGCCCCGCGCCTCCCAGGTCAGCAGGTCGCTCGAGGAGGAGAGCGCGACGGAGGGCCAGTACTCGAAGGTCGACGTCGCGAGCCAGACCACGTCGTCGCCGGGCGCCCGGCAGACGCTCGGGTCGGGGTGGAAGCCCGGCAGCACCGGCGTCGCGCGGGGCCGGGCGGAGGCGGTGGTCGGGTCGGCAGCGAGGGGCACGTCGGCGGGCACGACGGCGAGCATAGCCGCGGTGAGCCCGGCTCATCTCGATCCGGTAACGGTCTCCGAGGCCCTTGCGCCGACGATCAGGGCGCGTATATGTTCCGAGAGCCAACAAATACCCCGACGCCACCCACGTCGGTTCGAGCACTACAGCGAAGTACCCGCTCGATCTGGTCCGGTTCGACGACGAACCACCGCCCGGCACGCCCTCGACGAGGCGACCGGAGCGGCGTCGCCCGGGCAGATCCCACCGAAAGGATCCGCACCATGACCACAGCAAGGAAGCTCTCCGTCGCGGCCCTCACGGTCGGCCTCGTGGCCGGCCTCGCGGCCTGCGCACCCGCCGGCTCCTCCGGCGGCGGCGGGGGCGACGACGCCTCCGGCACCGAGTGCAACGTCGGCATCAGCATGCCCACCCGCAGCCTCGAGCGCTGGATCAACGACGGCGAGGGCCTCAAGGAGAAGCTCGAGGGCGACGGCTGCACCGTCGACCTGCAGTACGCCGACAACAAGACCGACCAGCAGATCAGCCAGATCCAGAACCAGGTCGCCGGGGGCGCGAAGATCCTCGTCGTCGCCGCCATCGACGGGCAGACCCTCGGCCCGGCGCTCGAGGACGCGAAGTCGCAGGACGCCACCGTCATCGCCTACGACCGACTGATCAACGGCACCGAGGCCGTCGACTACTACGCCACCTTCGACAACTACAAGGTCGGCCAGCTGCAGGGCCAGTACATCGAGGAGCAGCTCGGCCTCGCCGACGGCGAGAAGGGCCCCTTCACGATGGAGCCGTTCGCCGGCAGCCCCGACGACAACAACGCCGGCTTCTTCTTCGCCGGCGCGTGGGACGTCCTGCAGCCCTACGTCGAGAGCGGCGCGCTCGTCGTGCCGAGCGGCAAGGCCCCTGCCGACGACGACGGCTGGAAGGCCATCGGCATCCTCGGCTGGGGCTCGGACGACGCCCAGGCCGAGATGGACAACCGGCTGCAGTCGTTCTACACGGGCGGCGAGAAGGTCGACGTGGTCCTGTCGCCGAACGACAGCCTCGCGCTCGGCATCGAGGCCTCCCTCGACGCCGCCGGCTACCAGCCGGGCTCGGACTGGCCCATCATCACCGGCCAGGACGCCGACGTCGCCAACGTCAAGGCGATCCTCGCCGACCAGCAGTCGATGACCGTCTGGAAGGACACCCGCGAGCTCGGCACCCAGGTGCAGGCGATGGTGGCGGCCATCGTCGCGGGCGACGAGGTCGAGACGAACGACACCGACACGTACGACAACGGCGAGAAGGTCGTCCCCGCGTACCTGCTCGACCCGGTGGTCGTCACCAAGGACGACGTGCAGGGCACGCTCGTCGACTCGGGCTTCGTCGACGCCTCCGACGTCGGTNAACGACGTCATCCTGCAGATGACCGACATCGTCAAGGAGTTCGGCGCCGTCCGGGCCCTCGACGGCGTCTCGGTGAGCGTGCAGCGCGGCGAGGTGCACGCGGTCTGCGGCGAGAACGGGGCCGGCAAGTCGACCCTGATGAAGGTGCTCTCGGGCGTCTACCCGCACGGCAGCTTCGACGGCACGATCGAGATCGACGGCAGTCCCGTCCGCTACTCGTCCATCAACGACTCCGAGCGCGACGGCGTGGTGATCATCCACCAGGAGCTCGCGCTCAGCCCGTTCCTCTCCATCGCCGAGAACATCTTCCTCGGCAACGAGGTGCAGCGCGCCGGGGTCATCGACTGGAACCGCACCAACCTCGAGGCCTCGAAGCTGCTCGCGCGGGTCGGCCTCGCCGAGAGCCCGGTCACCAAGGTGCTCGAGCTCGGAGTCGGCAAGCAGCAGCTCGTCGAGATCGCGAAGGCGCTCTCGAAGGAGGTGAAGCTCCTCATCCTCGACGAGCCGACCGCGGCCCTCAACGACGACGACTCGGCCCACCTGCTCGGCCTGATCGACCAGCTGCGCGAGCAGGGCATCACGTCGATCATCATCAGCCACAAGCTCGGCGAGATCCGGGCGATCGCCGACACCGTCACGGTCATCCGCGACGGCAAGACCATCGAGTCGTTCCCCGTCGTCGACACCCCCGAGATCGAGACCCGCATCATCCGAGCGATGGTCGGGCGCCCGCTCGACAGCCAGTTCCCGCCGCGGGTGCCCGACATCGGCGCCGAGAAGCTGCGCGTCGAGGACTGGACCGTGCACCACCCGGTCGACTCCGAGCGGCTCGTCGTCGACCACGCGTCGTTCCACGTGCGGGCGGGCGAGGTCGTCGGCTTCGCCGGCCTGATGGGCGCCGGGCGCACCGAGCTGGCGATGAGCCTCTTCGGCCGGTCGTACGGCACCGACATCTCGGGCCGCGTCTACAAGGACGGCACCGAGATCCAGACCCGCACGGTCGGCGAGGCCATCAAGAACGGCATCGCCTACGTCACTGAGGACCGCAAGCGCTACGGCCTCAACCTCATCGGCAGCATCACGGTGAACGTCTCGGCCGCCGCCCTCGGCAAGCTCGCGAAGCTCGGCGTCATCGACCGCAACCGCGAGTACGCCGTGGCCGACGACTACCGGAAGCAGATGAACATCAAGACCCCCACGGTCTCGGCGATCGTCGGCAACCTGTCGGGCGGCAACCAACAGAAGGTCGTCCTGAGCAAGTGGATCTACTCGGGCCCCGACGTGCTCATCCTCGACGAGCCCACCCGGGGCATCGACGTCGGGGCCAAGTACGAGATCTACGGGATCATCGCCGAGATGGCGGCCCAGGGGAAGGCCGTCATCGTCATCTCGAGCGAGCTGCCGGAGCTGATCGGCCTCTCCGACCGGATCTACACCATCGCGGAGGGCCGCCTCACGGCCGAGCTCTCGCGCGCCGACGCCAGCCAGGAAGAGCTGATGCGCCACATGACCGCGACCAGGACCCTAGGAGCAGAAGCCTCGTGACCACCACCGCACCTCCTCGCCCCTCCGCACCGCCGCCGGCACCCGCGCCGGTGCCGGGCGCCAAGCGCCGCCTCCGCATCGACATGCGCCAGTACGGCATCCTCGCCGCGCTGCTGGTGATCGTGCTGCTCTTCCAGGTGCTGACCGAGGGCCGGCTGCTCTACCCCGGCAACGTCAGCAACCTCATCCAGCAGAACGCCTACGTGCTGATCCTCGCGATCGGCATGGTGATCGTCATCATCGCCGGGCACATCGACCTCTCGGTCGGCTCGGTCGTCGCGACCGTCGGCGCCGTCGCCGCGCTCGCCATGAACGACTGGGGGCTGCCCTGGGGCGCCGCCGTCGCGCTCTCGCTGCTCGTCGGCGCGCTGATCGGCGCGTGGCAGGGCTTCTGGGTCGCGTTCGTCGGGATCCCGGCGTTCATCGTCACCCTCGCCGGCATGCTCGTCTTCCGCGGCGTCGCCCTCGTGCTGCTGACCGGCGGAACGATCAGCGGCCTGCCCCGCTCGTTCAACGCGATCGGCTCGGGCACCCTGCCGACCACGGGCCAGCCCGACCTGTTCACGCTCGGCATCGGGCTGCTCGCCTCGGCGGGCCTGATCGCCCAGCAGCTGCGGGCCCGCGCGAACCTCCGCCGCCTCGAGCTGCCCCGCGAGCGCGCCGTGTCGTTCGTGCTGAAGATCGCCATCGCCGTCGCCGCGATCATGTACCTCTGCTACCTGCTGGCGTACAACCGCGGGACGCCGATCATCCTCATCATCCTGGCGACGCTGGTGCTGCTGTACTCGTTCCTGCTGACGCGGACCGTGTTCGGCCGCCACGTCTACGCCATGGGCGGCAACCTGTTCGCCGCGATGATGTCGGGCGTCAAGACGAAGTGGGTCACCTTCGGCATCTTCGTCAACATGGGACTGCTCGCCGGCCTCGCCGGCGTCGTCAGCACCGCCCGCGCCGGCAGCGCCGTCGCCTCGGCCGGCCAGAGCTTCGAGCTCGACGCGATCGCCGCGGTGTTCATCGGCGGCGCGGCCGTGCAGGGCGGCATCGGCACCGTCGTCGGGGCCGTCATCGGCGGGCTCGTGATGGGCGTGCTGAACCAGGGGCTGTCGATCCTCTCGGTCGACGCCGCCTGGCAGCAGGTCATCAAGGGGCTCGTGCTGCTGCTGGCCGTCGCGTTCGACGTGTACAGCAAGCGGCGCCGCCGGTAGGAGGCGCGGGTCGGCCCCCGCGGGGCCGGCCCGGCCGCCTGCGCCGAGCTCCCGACACCCCGTCCTCGCACGGGAACCCCGCCGCGGCGGGGTTCCCGTGCGAGGACGGGGTTCGTCGTCTGCGCGGGGCGTGGGCGCGCGGGCGCGGGGGCGCGAGGCGAGGCGCGGGGCGACGCGCGCGCGTCAGCGGTAGTGCTGCTCGCCGCGGGCGGCGGCGGCGACCACGTCGGCGACGCGCGCGGCGCGGGTCTCGGGGCGCTTGAGGGCCGCGAGGCGGAAGTAGGTCCGGAAGCGCACGGTCTTCGTGAGCGTCGCCCAGTGCGCGGCGGCCGCGGGGTCGGCGTCGAGGGCGGCCTGGAGGTCGGGCGGGGCGACCGCGTCCTTCTGACGGTAGGCCGCCTCCCACCGGCCGTCGGCCTTCGCACGGTCGACCTCGGCCTGGCCCGCGGGGAGCATCCGCCCCTCCGCGACGAGGCGCGCGACGTGGTCGCGGTTGACCTGCGACCACGGGCTCGCACGGCGCCGCGGCTGGAAGGCCGTCAGCAGGAAGTCGTCGTCGACGCGCTGGGACTGGCCGTCGATCCAGCCGTGGCAGAGCGCGACGTCGAGGGCCTCCGACCAGGTCATGCCGACCCGGGCGGAGGACTTCTTGCGCAGCAGGAGCCGGACGCCGTCGGGGTGGGCGACCGTCTCGAGGTAGTGCACCCACTGCGGCTCGGTGAGGTGCAGGGCGGGCTTGTCGGCGACGCTGACCATGGGGCGACGGTAGCGGGTGCG
Organism: Frigoribacterium sp. CFBP 8754; assembly: GCF_014841815.1. Lineage (NCBI taxonomy): Bacteria > Bacillati > Actinomycetota > Actinomycetes > Micrococcales > Microbacteriaceae > Frigoribacterium > Frigoribacterium sp. CFBP 8754. Next base: position 12,731 of record NZ_JACYUO010000007.1, on the reverse strand, counting down.
ACCGACGCCGGGCGAGGTGCGGCGCGGGAGCGCAGCGCGGGAGGCACCACGTACTCGCCTGCGAACCACGCCGCGGCGTGGTTCCGGTGCGAGGACGTGGTGCCTCGCGGGGCGACGCGGGCCGCGCGAGCCCGCTGCCGCGGCGGGACGACGCGATCTGGGGCCTCGGCGGTGGCGTGGGCCCAGAACGCGGCACCCCGGTGAGGCAGGTGGCCGCCGCCGGGCGGCAACGGCACGCGCCGCCGGCCTTGACCACCACCCCCGGGCGGGGGTAGAAAGAACACGTGCATGACAACGCTGTCATCGATGACAGGCGTCGTCGTCGTGCTCGGCCGTACCAGCGGCCGGCGGCAGGCCCCCGGGCCGCCGCACCCCCGATCACGGGTCGACAGCAGGAGAGTGACGATGGCGTCAGGTCGTGTCCGCACGGACGAGCAGCAGCGCAGGGGCGCGAGCTGGAGGCGGAGTTCCGCGAAGCAGCAGGCACGACGGGCGGGGGTGATCACCACCGCGATCGCCCTGGCCGTCACGGGCGCCCTCACCGGCGCCGGCCCCGCGGCCGCCGCACCGGGCGGCTCCGGCAGCTCCGGTGACGCCCGCGGCGGAGACGCCCGCGCCGCCGCGGTCGCGGGCAGCGACTGGCGCACGAGCTTCGAGGCCGCCGACGCGCAGCCGCTCGCCAGCACGCCCCTCACCGACGTCGACCCCGGGTCGGCCTCGGTCGCCCCGAGCGAGAACGTCTCCGGCTCGACCGGCCTCCCCGCCGGCAGCCTGCTCGGCCACGTGACCGAGGTCACCGCCACCGCCGAGAACGCCCCCGGCGAGGTCGCGATCAACCTCACCGACGGCAACGCGGCGAGCAAGTGGCTCGCCTTCGAGCGCACCGCCTCGATCACCTACCTGCTCGACTCGCCGCAGACCGCGGCCGAGTTCTCGCTCACCAGCGGCGGCGACGCCCCCACCCGCGACCCCCGCGACGTGACCCTCCAGGGGTCGGCCGACGGCGGATCCACCTGGACGCCGATCACGACCCTCAGCGGCATCACCTTCGCGAGCCGCGGCGCCACGAACGAGTACGCCGTCACCACGCCCGGCGCGTACGACGCGTACCGCCTCGACATCACGGCCAACGCCGGTGCGGGGCTGACCCAGCTCGCGGACTGGAGCCTGGGCGACGGGACCGACACCGCGCCTCCGGCCGGCCCGATGGTGACCGTCGTCGGCACCGGCCCGGTCAGCGGCCCGAACATGAAGCCGGGCGTCGGCTTCAGCGGCACCCGCTCGCTGCGATACGCCGGCGAGCACACGACCGACGGCCCCGCCCGTGCGACGAACGTGCTCTACGACGACCTCGACCTGCTCATCGGCGACGACACCGTCTTCTCGTACAAGGTCTTCCCCGAGCTCGGCGGCGACCTGCAGTACCCGGCCACCTACGCCGCCGTCGACCTGCAGCTCAGCGACGGCTCGCTCGTCAGCGCGGCCGACGGCGTCGTCGACGGCCAGGGCGGCGGCACCTCCGCCGCCGACCAGGGCGCCGCGAAGATCCTCTACGCCGACCAGTGGAACTCGGTGCAGGTGCCCCTGGGCGACCTGGCCGGCCAGACCGTCGAGCGCGTGCTGTTCACCTACGACAACGACGGCGGCACGGCCGACACGCGCTTCCAGGGCTGGGTCGACGACCTCGACCTCGACCCGGCGCCCGCCCGCGTCGACGGCAGCAGCCTCGTCGCGCACGTCGACACGCGTCGCGGCACCAACGCGACCGGCGGCTTCTCGCGGGGCAACAACGTCCCGGCGGCCACCGTGCCGAACGGCTTCAACTTCTGGACGCCGATGACGAACGCGTCGAGCCAGTCGTGGCTGTACGACTACGCCCGCGGCAACGACGCGCAGAACCTCCCCCGCCTGCAGGGCCTCGGCGTCTCGCACGAGCCGAGCCCGTGGATGGGCGACCGGAACCAGCTCGCGATCCTCCCGTCGACCACCGTCGCGGGTGCGGGAGGCGCGGGGGCGCCCGACGCCTCGCTCGCCACCCGGGCCCTCCAGTTCGACCACGGGGCCGAGGTCGCGCGACCGGACCTCTACAGCGTCGCCACCACGAGCGGCCTCGAGGCCGCCGTCACGCCGACCGACCACGGCGCCGTGCTGCGCTTCGCCTTCCCCGAGACCGCGGGCACCGACCCCGGCAGCACCACCCGGGCCGGCAGCGTCATCGTCGACCGCGTCGCCGGCAGCTCGGGCCTCACGGTCTCGGCCGACGGCCGCGTCAGCGGCTGGGTCGAGAACGGCTCCGGCCTCTCGGCCGGCGCCAGCCGCATGTTCGTCTCCGGCACGTTCGACCGCACGCCCACCTCGGTCGGCACCGCGGCGGGCGACCGCGACGGCGCCCGCTACGCCTCGTTCGACGCCACGGCGCCGAGCGGCGACAGCCCCGCCGGCGTCGTCGAGCTGCGCCTCGCGACGTCGTTCATCTCGGCCGCGCAGGCCACGCGCAACCTCGACCTCGAGGTCACCGGCCGCAGCTTCGACGAGGTGCGCGGCGCCGCCGAGCAGCTCTGGAACGACCGCCTCGGCGTCATCACCGTCGAGGGGGCGCGCGACGACCAGCTGGCCACCCTCTACGGCAGCCTCTACCGCCTCAACATGTACCCGAACTCGCAGTTCGAGAACACGGGCACGGCCTCGGCGCCCGACTACCGGTACGCCAGCCCCGTCGCGCCGAAGGAGGGCGCGGCGACCGACACGACGACGAACGCGCAGGTGAAGGCCGGCAAGATCTACGTCAACAACGGCTTCTGGGACACCTACCGCACCGTCTGGCCCGCCTACTCGATGCTCTACCCGGAGGTCGCGAGCGAGCTCATGGACGGCTTCGTGCAGCAGTACCGCGACTCCGGCTGGATCGCGCGCTGGTCGAGCCCCGGCTACGCCGACCTCATGACCGGCACCAGCTCGGACGTCGCGTTCGCCGACTCCTACCTGAAGGGCGCCGTCAGCGGCGACCTCGCGCTCGAGGCCTACGACGCCGCGCTCAAGAACGCGTCGGTGCAGCCCACCGAGAGCGGCGTCGGCCGGAAGGGCCTCGACCAGTCGCTCTTCCTCGGCTACACGCCGGCGAGCACCGGCGAGAGCGTCTCGTGGGGCCTCGAGGGCAACATCAACGACTTCGGGCTCGGCCGGATGGCGGCGGTGCTCGCCGACGACCCGGCCACCCCGGAGGCGCGGCGTGCGCAGCTGAGGGAGGAGTCGGCCTGGCTGCTCGACCGGTCGCGCGACTACGTGGACCTGTTCGACCCCGCGGTCGGCTTCTTCCAGGCCCGGAACGCCGACGGCACCTTCGCCGAGTCGCCCGACACCTTCGACCCCGAGTCGTGGGGCGGCGCGTACACGGAGACGAACGGCTGGAACTTCGCCTTCCACGCCCCGTTCGACGTGGCCGGCCTGGCCGCGCTCTACGGCGGCTCGGACGGGCTCGACGCCAAGCTGGCCGAGTTCTACGCGACCCCGGAGGACGCGGACAAGCCCGGCGGGTACGGCGGCGTGATCCACGAGATGCTGGAGGCGCGCGACGTCCGGATCGGGCAGCTCGGCATGAGCAACCAGGTCTCGCACCACATCCCCTACGTCTCGGCGGCGAACGGCGACCCCGCGACCACGCAGCGCGTCGTCCGCGAGATCACGCAGCGGCTCTTCGTCGGCAGCGACATCGGCCAGGGCTACCCCGGCGACGAGGACAACGGCGAGATGTCGTCGTGGTACCTGTTCTCGGCGCTCGGCTTCTACCCGCTCGCCATGGGCACCGACTCGTACACGATCGGCTCGCCGCTGTTCGACGAGGCGACCATCCACCTCGGGTCGGGCCGCGAGTTCACGGTGCGCGCCGAGGGCAACTCGAACGAGGCCGTGTACGTGCAGTCGGCCCGGCTGAACGGCGCGGCGATCGACACCGTCTCGCTCAGCCAGGACGACGTCGCGGCCGGCGGCGTGCTCGACCTGACGATGGGCACCCGGCCGAGCACGTGGGCGGCGCACGCCCCCGAGCCCGTCGAGGTGCCGGTGCCCCTCGTCGACGCGACGACGGCCGGCCAGGGCGTGCTGAGCTCGAGCGACGGGACGGTCGTCGACCGCCTCGCCGACGACTCGGCCCGCACCGCGGTCGCCTTCGACGCACCCGACGCGGCGGTCACCTGGCGCTCGGCGTCGGGGCCGGTCACGGTCTCGCGCTACACGCTGACGAACGGCCCCGCCGGCTCGGCGGCGCCCACCGGCTGGGCCCTCGAGGGCTCGACCGACGGCACCACCTGGCTGCCGCTCGACGAGCGCGCCGCGCAGACCTTCCCGTCGGCGCTGCAGACCAGGCCGTTCACGGTCACCGACCCGCGGCCGTTCACCTGGTACCGGCTGACGGCCACCGGCACGACCGACGGGCGCGCGATGACGCTCTCCGAGCTCGAGCTGATGGCCGACACCACGGCACCCGCCGGGGAGTTCACGCTGACCGGCAAGCCGGGCCTGACGAGCGAGGCGGGGGCCGAGTTCTCGGGCTCCGTGGCGACCGTGACCCGCGCCTCCGGCGGGGCAGGAGGCGGCGGTGACGCCCCCGAGGGCCTCACTGCGACGGTCGACTGGCTCGACGGCGAGGGCCCGCAGGGCGCGGCCCTCACGCCCACCGCCCTCGGCGGCTGGGACGTCACGGCGCCGGCGCACGTGTTCGACGCGCCGGGCACCTACACGGCGATCGTCACGGCGACCGACGGCACCGAGTCGGCGTCGACCACCGCCGACGTCGTGGTGACCCGCACCGCCCCCTCGCTGGTCGGCGCGTTCGACAGCGTCTGCCTCGGCGAGCCGGGCCAGGCCGCGAACTGCGACTACCTGCAGAACGGGCTGAAGCGGCAGTCGCTCGCGGAGAAGGGCTTCGTGCAGGGCACCACGGTGGCCGTGCCCGGCACCGCGCTGACGTTCGACCTGCCGGCGATCCCGGCGGGCGAGCCCGACAACGCGACCGGCGCGGGCCAGGTGCTGCCGCTCGAGCTCGGCGACGACGTCACCCAGCTGTCGGTGATCGGCACGGCGAACGAGCGGGCCCAGCAGACGGTCGGCACGCTGACCTTCGACGACGGCTCGACCCAGCCCTTCCCGATCGAGTTCGGCGACTGGACGGCCGGGGTCACCACCCCGGCGTTCGGCAACGTCGTCGTCGCGACCTCGGACGGCCGCACGAACGGGGCGAACGGCTCGGACGGAGCGGTGGCGGGCGTCTACGCCACGGCCCCGGTCACGCTGCCGACCGGCAAGACGGCGGTCTCGCTGACCCTGCCGGTGCAGACGGGCGACCCGCGGGCCGCCGGGCGGATCCACGTGTTCGCGCTGGCGACCGACGGCACGCGCCTCGCGCCCCCGGCCGACCTCGTGGTGACCGGGACGGCCGCGGGCCTCACGGGCACGGCGGGCGTCGAGGTCGCGGGCGAGCTCGCGACGGTGACGGGCGGCGTCGGCGACGCGGCCGACGGCGCCGTCACGGCGACCGTGAACTGGGGCGACGGCACGGCCGTCACCGCGGGCACGGTCGCGGGCGGGGCCGTCTCGGGAGCGCACACCTGGGCGCTGCCGGGCACGTACACGGTGACGGTCACGGTCGACGACGGGCGGTCGGGCGCCTCGGCGACGACCACCGTCACGGTCGCGGCGGCGCCGGTCGAGCCGGAGGAGCCGGGCGAGCCGGGGAACCCCGGCAACCCCGGGAACCCGGGCAACCCGGGCGACCCCGGGAACCCCGGCAACCCCGGCAACCCCGGCGGCCCCGGCGCGTGGACGCCGTCGCTGCGGGTGCTCGCCGACTCCGCCACGCGCGGCACGATGGTTCCGGTCGAGGGCGCGGGCTTCGCGCCCGGCGAGACCGTCTCGCTGACGCTGTTCAGCGACCCGATCGCGCTCGGCACCCTCACCGCGGGCGCCGACGGCCTGGTCAGCGGCTCGTTCACCGTGCCGGCCGGCGCCGTCACCGGTGCCCACGAGGTGGAGGCCCTGGGAGGCACGTCGCAGGCAGCCGTCCGCGTCGCCTTCTCGGTGGTCGACACGGCACCGTCCGCGACCGGCGTGGCCCCGCTGCGTCCGGGCTCGTACGACGGGTCGCTCGCCTACACGGGCGGCCGGCCGGAGTCGCCCGTCAACGGCGGGCTCGTCGCCGGCGTCCTGCTCGCGGCCGGGGCGCTCGCCCTGGCGATCGAGGCGGCGCGACGTCGGCGCCGCCACCTGCTGGCCGTCGGCGACGACGCCTAGCGGCCGGGGCGGCGGGCGAGTCCCGCCGCCCCGCTCACCCTGAGCGCAGAGACCCCCGTGCCCGCACGGGGGTCTCTGTCGTTCCGCGGAGTCGCGCCGGCCGCGCCCCCGGAGAAGAACCACGTCCTCGCTGCCGAACCAGGCCGCGGCGCGGTTCGGCTGCGAGGACGTGGTTCGTCAGTGCGGGCAGCGGCGTGCGGCGTGCGGCGGCGGGCGGCGGGCAGCGGGCAGCGCGACGCGTCAGCGCCAGCTGACGCCGGGCGCGACCTCGCCCGAGCCGCGCGGCACGAGCCGGGTCGGCACCACGACGCACCGCGGGGGCTCCCCGGCCGCGAGGGCGAGCCGCGCCGCCTGGCGCCCCATCTCGACGGTGTCGTGCGCGACGACCGTCACGCCGAGCACGTCGGCGAGGTCGAAGTCGTCGAAGCCGACGAGCGCCGGCGGCACCGCGAGGCCGCGCAGCGCCGAGAGCGTGCCCGTCGTGACGCGGTTGTTGCTCGCGAAGAGGGCGGTGGGAGGCTCGGGCAGCGCGAGCAGGTCGCTCACGCCCGAGCGGGCCGAGGCCGCGTCGTGCCGGTCCTCGCGCACCCACCGGCGCCAGTCGTCGACGCCCGCCGCGGTCATCGCCTCGCCGAAGCCGGTGAGCCGTTCGTGGTGCGTCGAGAGCCGCGAGAAGTCGCCGACGAAGCCGATCCGTCGGTGCCCGTGGGCGAGCAGGTGCTCGACGGCCGTGCGGGCTCCGGCGACGCTGTCGAGCAGCACGGTGTCGGCCTCGAGCCCGACCGGCGGGCGGTCGACGAGCACGACGCGGACGCCGCGCTCCTGCACCGAGGCGAGCTCCGCGTGGGAGGCGCGGGTCGAGACCACGACGAGCGCCCGCACCTGGCGCGAGACGAGCTCGTCGACCAGCTCGCGCTCCCGCACCGGGTCCTCGTCGGTGCTGGCCACGACGAGCTGCATGCCGTGGCCCCGCAGCTCCTGCTCGATCCCGGACGCGATCGCCGCGTAGAACGGGTTGGCGAGGTCGCCGGTGACGAAGCCGACCACGCTGGAGCGGATGCCGCGGCGCAGCATGCTGGCCATGCTGTTCAGGCGGAAGCCGAGGGCGTCGGCGGCCTCGACCACGCGCCTCCTCGTCTCCTCCGCGACGTGCGGCTCGCCGTTCACGGCGCGCGACGCGGTCTTGAGGCTGACGCCGGCGCGGGCGGCGACGTCGACGAGCGTCACGGCTGCTCGGGGGGCCGCGGAGGCCCCCGTCAGCGCGCCAGCCTGCTCGTCGCCCGGGATCATCGGCACAGTATGGCAGCGCGGCCGATGCGGACCCGGGGCGTTCGCCGGGACCGGGGCGGGAGCCCTGCCGGGCGGCCGACCCGCGACTCCCCCCGGCCGCGGAGCGCTACTGGAAGGTGATCTGGTCGTCCGTGCCGATCGTCATCTGGTAGCTGACGGTGAACGGGACGTCCTCGTCGATCGTGTAGCGGCGGCCGTCGAAGAGCGACTGGGCCTCGACGACGAGGTGGGCGGTGCCGGGGGTCTCCTGCACGAGCCACTGGCTGGGCGTCGCCGACGGCACGACGGCGAGCTGCGGGTGCTCGACCATCGACCAGACGGGGTCGCTCGTGACGCGGTCGTCGACCTGGCGGCCGAACGGGCAGCCCGCGGGCAGCAGCACCGACTGCGTGACGCAGGTGTCGTCGAGCTGGTCGTCGAGCTGGCCCTGCAGCTCCTCCGCGAAGGAGGCGCGGGCCACGGTCGCCACGGTCGCCGACGAGGTCGAGCCCACGCCGAGCACGCTCGCCTCGACCGTCGGCGCCTCGAGCCAGGTGCTCTCGTGCGACAGCTCGAAGCGCGAGGGGGCGAGCACCGTGAAGCGCGTCGCGACGTCGCCGCCGGCGGTCGTGACGACGCGGCCGTCGACCGTGAAGCGGGGGTCGTGCTCGGGCGTCACGCTGAGGATGGCCGTCGGCGGCTGTGCGAAGCGCCAGGCCTGGAAGACGCCGAAGCGCGTGCCCGCCCGGGTGAGCACGAACTGCGACTGCCCCTCGACGCCGTCGAGCGTGTAGCCGAGGGTGACCGTGCGCGTGCCGTCGCCGAGCGAGAGCTGCGAGACCTCGTGCACGTCCTCCAGGCCGCCGAGCGAGGGCACGTCGAGCAGGGAGTCCTCGAGCTCGTCGGTCTGCTCGACGCCCGCGAGGGTCAGGGCGCTCGAGGTGTCGCCGCGGTCGACGGCGTCGAGGTAGCCGCGCGCGAAGCCGGCGGCGCCGTAGAGGGTCGCGTTGAGCGCCGACACGGTCACGACGAACCCGATCACGACGAGGAGGGCGGCCCCGCCCCAGATCGCGACGAACGGCCAGCGGCGCAGGGCGGGTCTCCTCTCCCCCACAGCAGAAGACATCTCCACAGCATAGGTCGGAGCAGGTCACGGCGAGCCGTGCCCGAGAGGAGTCGCGGGTAGATTGGGTGCTCCGGCCGCGGTCGCCGGGGCCGGTCGCCCCGGCCTCGCCGCGCCTCCCCCTCGCCCCTGATCAGCCTCGTGCCCCGGAAGGTCGTCCCGCCCGTGCCAGTCGCCCTCTCCGCCGAGCAGCAGGCCGTCTTCGACGCGATCGAGAACTCGCGCGAGAACGTCTTCGTGACGGGCCGCGCGGGCACCGGCAAGTCGACGCTGCTCAACCACCTGTCGTGGAACACCTCGAAGCAGATCGTCATCTGCGCGCCCACCGGGGTCGCGGCGCTGAACGTCGGCGGGCAGACGATCCACTCGCTCTTCCGCCTCTCGATCGGCCTGATCGCCGACCACGACATCGAGCAGAAGAGCGAGCTGCGAAAGCTGCTCAACACGATCGACACGCTCGTCATCGACGAGGTCTCGATGGTCAACGCCGACCTGATGGACGCGATCGACCGCTCGCTGCGCCAGGCGCGCCAGCGCCGCGCCGAGCCCTTCGGCGGCGTGCAGGTCGTGCTGTTCGGCGACCCGTACCAGCTGCCCCCGGTGCCGGGCGACCTGGAGGAGAAGTCGTACTTCCGCGACAACTACCGGTCGATGTGGTTCTTCGACGCGCACGTCTGGCAGGAGGCCTCGCTGCGCATCTACGAGCTGGCGTTCATCCACCGGCAGACGGCGGGCGACTTCAAGGAGATGCTGAACGCGGTGCGGCACGGGCGCGTGACGGCCGAGATCGCCGGGGCGCTGAACGCGGCCGGGGCGCGGCCCGCTCCGACCGACGGCTCGGCGATCACGCTCGCGACGCGCAACGACACCGTGACCCGCATCAACAAGGTCGAGCTCGAGCGGCTGCCCGGGCGCGTGCTGACGGCGCGCGCCGAGGTGAGCGGCGAGTTCGGCGGCCGGGCCTACCCCGCCGACGACGCGCTCGAGCTGAAGCCGGGGGCGCGGGTGATGTTCCTGCGCAACGACCCCGACCAGCGCTGGGTGAACGGCACGACCGGCACGGTGACGAAGGTGCGAGAAACCGTCTTCGTCGAGGTCGACGGCGAGGAGCACGAGGTGCAGCCGGCGGTGTGGGAGAAGTTCGCGTACTCGTGGTCGGCGACGACGAAGCAGCTGAAGAAGGACGTCGTGGCGGAGTTCACGCAGTTCCCGCTGCGGCTGGCGTGGGCCGTGACGATCCACAAGTCGCAGGGCAAGACGTACGACAGCGCGGTCGTCGACCTCGGGTCACGGGTGTTCAGCGCGGGGCAGACCTACGTCGCGCTGAGCCGCATCACGACCCTCGAGGGCCTCTACCTGACGCGGCCGCTGCGGCCGGCGGACATCATCGTCGACCTCGACGTGCGGCGCTTCATGAGCCAGTCGACGCGCGTGCCCGCGATCCGCGCCGCCGAGGACGCCGCGACCGCGTAGCGCCCGGGTCCGCGCGCACCGGCGCGGCACCGTACTCACGGAGACACCCCCTTCTCGCACGGGAACCCCGCCGCGGCGGGGTTCGCGTGCGAGAACGGGGTTCGTGAGCGAGGAGGGGCGCCCGCGCCGGCGCGCTACGCGGCGGCGGCGGCCTTCGCGGCGGCGAGCTCGACGAAGAGCTCGGTGCTGAAGCGGTAGGCGACCACGACCTCGTCGATCACGCGCTCGCGCTCGTCGGCGGTCCAGTCGACCGCGTCGAGCTGCTGACGGTAGGTGCCCTTGAACTCCTTCGGGCGGGCGATCTCGGCGAAGAGGAAGAACCCGACGCCGTTCGTCTCGAAGCCGAACTGGCGCTGCATCAGCGTGCGGATGATCTGGCAGCCCGACAGGTCGCCGAGGTAGCGCGTGTAGTGGTGCGCGATGAACCCGCCCACCCACGCGGAGGCGCTCTCGATGCGGGCCACGTACCGGGCCGTCACGGGCAGGGGCTCGATGCGGCGCCTCCACCCCTCGCCCAGGAGGAACTCGAGGTCGGCGCGGATCGCGGGCAGCCGCGTCAGCGCCGGCGACAGGAACGGCCGGGCGACGGAGTCGCCCGCCCACCGCTCGGCGACGCGCTCCAGGGCCTCGTAGACGAAGTGGTGCTGCGCGAGCATCTGCACGTAGTCGTCGCGGGTGCCGCGGCCGGTCATCAGGTCGGTCATGAACGAGCAGCCCGCGTCGACGCCGGAGGCGCTGGCCGAGGTGCGCTCACGGAGGGCCTGCGAGAAGGGGATGACGACGGACATCGCTCCCACCTCCGATCCGGTCGGCGACCCGGCACGAGGCCGGTTAGGTGAGCCTAACCATAGCCGGGGAGGCGCGGGTCGGCCAGGGCCGCGCCCTGGAGTCCGCCGTGAACGTGCGCCCTAGCGGCGGCCCCGCCGGGAGCTGCGGCTCAGCGGCGGCGACGACGCTCGGCGCCGACCGCGGTCAGCACGAGCAGCGCGCCGGCGACGAGGTGCGTGACGTCGTCGCCGAGGTTGAGCGCGAGGTAGTTCGCCTCGGTGTCGCGCACCAGGAACCCGGCGACGCCGAAGACGACGAAGAGCAGGCCCACCGCGAGGTTGATCGAACGGGCGGCGGCACGGCCCGAGGCGCCGGCGATGATGAGCGCGGCACCGGTCAGCACCCAGATGACGATGAGGGCCGGGTTCACGTTCCACGGCCCGAGGGGCGCGCCCTCGGTGCTGACGAACGAGCCCATGTCCTCCGCGAAGAACCCGACGGCACCGAGCAGCAGCACGACGGTGCCGATCGTCAGGGCCAGCGCGCGGTTCGGCGACTCGCGGATCGTAGGCTCGTAGGCGGCGGGCGTCGTCGTGGTCGTCATCCCTCGATCATGCCAGGTGGGCCGGGGGCCGCGCACGGCGCGCTGGCCCGCGGGAGGCGCGGTGCCATGATCAGGGGCATGCCCCCGCTCCGCCTCGTGGTCGCCGTCAACCCCTCCGCCTCGACCGGCCGCCGCCGCGGGGTCGGCGACGGCGTCGTCGCCGCCCTCCGCGACGCGGGCCACACGGTGGCGCCCCTGCAGGAGGAGTCGCACGCGGCCCTCGTCGACGCCGTCCGCCGCGAGCTCGACCGGGGCGCCGACGCCCTGGTCGTCGTCGGCGGGGACGGCATGGTCGCCCTGGGCGTCGACCTCGTGGCCGGGACGCCGGTCGGGCTGGGGGTCGTGCCGACCGGCACCGGCAACGACATGGCCCGGGCCCTCGGGCTGCCCCACGACGACGTGGCGGCCGCCACGCGCCTCCTCGTCCACCGCCTCGAGCGACCCGCGACCGTGATCGACGCCGGCCGGGTGACGCGCGGCGACGAGTCGACCTGGTTCGGCTGCATGCTCTCGGCCGGCTTCGACGCCGTCGTCAACGAGCGCGCGAACCGCCTGCGCTGGCCGAGGGGCCGTCGACGCTACGACCTGGCGCTCGCGCTCGAGCTGCTCGCGCTGCGCCACCTCTCGTACCGGCTGGAGATCGACGGCGTCGCGTCGGAGGTGCGGGGCACCCTGGTCAGCGTCGGCAACGGCCAGTCGTTCGGCGGCGGCATGCGGGTGCTGCCGCACGCGCGGCTCGACGACGGGCTGCTCGACGTGCTCGTCGTCGAGCGGCTCACCCGGCTTCAGTTCGTGCGGCTGTTCGCGCGGGTCGCCGCCGGGACGCACCTCGACGACCCGCGGGTGCACGTCCACCGGGCCCGACGGGTGGTGATCGAGTCGGACGACGTCGTCGCCTACGCCGACGGCGAGCGGATCGGCGCGCTGCCCGTCACGGTCGAGGTCGCGCCCGGGGCGCTCCGGGTCTACGGCGGGCCCGGCCTCTGAGGCGGTGCCGGGTGGGGTGCGGACTGCCGCACCTGACCGTCTCCTGAGAGCGACGAGCGGGACCAATCCATGTCGGTCCCGGTGGCGAATCCCTTGCACCCCACCGGGAACCACAGAAAAGGACCTGATCATGAACGCCTTCACCCGCAAGCGCATCACCAAGGTCGGCCTCGGCCTCGTCGCCTCCGGCGCACTCGTCTTCTCGCTCGCCGCCTGCTCGAT
>NZ_JACYUO010000006.1:0-85399 GCF_014841815.1 Frigoribacterium sp. CFBP 8754 | reverse complement strand
GACGGTGAGGGTGCTGCCGGGCTCGGCGGTGCCGGTGAAGGTGAAGGCCTCGTTGGGGGTGTAGCCGGTGGTGACGTCGGCCGGGGTCGCGATGGTCACGGGTGCGGCGGGTGCGGGGGTCTCCTCGTCGCCGTCCTCCGCGACCACGAACGAGCGGGTCGACACGATCGGGTCGAGGTTCTCCCAGTACGGGGTCTCCGTCACGGTCACGGTCTGTTCTCCGGTGGCCAGCGGCGCCGCGATCTCGGCCGTCCACGTGCCGTCGGGCAGCACGGAGGCGGCGCCGAGGGTCGTCGAGCGGGTCACGTCGCTCGTGATGAGGACGCGCGAGCCGGGGATGCCCTCACCGCTGAAGGTCGTCGTGTCGGCGGCGATCGTCTCGCCCTCGGCGGGCGACGACACGTCGAGGGGGAAGGTCTCGCCCGCGGTGTTGCCCTCCGTCACGACGAGGTCGACGACGGTGCTGGGCGACCTCGTGCCGTCGCCGCGGGTGGTGAAGAGCTCGACCTGCTCACCGGCGTGCTCGGCGGCGACCTGGAGGAAGAACGCGCCGTTCCAGGCGGCCTCGGAGGCGCCGGCGAAGGAGCCGTCGACGAGGGCCGTCGCACCCGGGACGATGTACTCGTCGGGGAAGTAGTTCGTCGTCGCGGCGATGTAGAAGCGGCCCTCGTCGCCGTCGCGGAAGACGTGGTGAACGATGGGCGCCTCGATGGGCGACGCCGCGGGGGCCTCGACGAGCTCGAGCGGGATCTCGAGCGGGGCGCTCTCGACGCCGCCGCGGAGCCCGGTGACGACCACGGTGCTGCCGAGCAGCGCCGGGTCGAGGGTGAACGCGAAGCGCCCCTGCGGGCCGCGGATCGTGTCGACCTCCTCGCCGTCGATCGTCATGCGCGACTCGAAGGCGTTGTTCGCGATGACCCGGACGACGAGCTGTCCCTCGTCGTCGTACGAGATCGACCAGAGCTTCGGCAGGACGGGCTTCTCGCTGGGCAGCAGGTCCGCGACGACGGAGAACGCCGCCCCGGCCCGCTGCGTCGGAGCCGACTGCCAGGTGGGCGTCTCGGTGACGGTCGTCTCGTAGCTGCCGACGGGCAGGGCGGGCGACGTGCAGCTCCAGTCGCCCAACGACGAGACGCGCGTCTCGCAGAGGGTCGCGCTGCTGCGGCTCGTGTCACCGTCGTGCGTCACGACGATCTGCGAGTTCGGGATGGCAGACCCCGTGAACGTCGTCGGACGGTCGGTCACCACGCCGCCGGCGGCCGGCGACTCGATCTCGAGCGGGAAGACCTCGGAGGCGGTGTTGCCCTCGGTCGGGACGAGCTCGATCGTGGCCACGTCGCTCGTGAGGCTCGAGCGCGAGGCCACGACGTCGACGGTCTGGCCGGCGTACGAGGCGGGCATGCGCAGCGAGAACGCGCCGTTCTCGTCCGGGGCGTCGTACACGAGAGCTCCGCGCACGTCGGCACGCACGATGGTGCGGCCGAAGGTCAGGGGGTCGTAGACGATCGTGCCCTCGATGACGAGCTCGCCGCCCTCCTCGTACTGCGAGACGGCGTGGACGACGGGCGTCGCGACGGGAGCCTGCTCGCCCTCGTAGTCGCCGATGTCGAGCGTCACGGTGACGCTCTCGCTCCGGCCGTCGGGGCCGTAGGCCACGAGGGTGGCCTCCTTCCCGAGGTGCTCGAGCTCCACCACGTGGCTGAAGCGGTCCAGGGCGACACCGACGACTCCGCCGCCTCCGCCGGGGATGTCGAGCGAGACGCTGGTCGCGCCGTAGGCGACTCCGTTCACCGCGATGTGGCGGTCGCCGAGGGGGGTGATCCTGCCGACGAAGGGGGCCGCGATGGCCGAGGTGCCCGTCTCCGGGGCGGCGACGGTCGTGCCGTCGAGGGTCGTGGGGGCGGGTGCGGCGAGGGCCGCGGCGGGGTTGAAGGCGCCGACCGCGAGGGCCGCGAGGCCCACCGTGGTGAGGCCGGTTCTTATGGTGCTCATGTCTTCTTCCGGATGGAGGGAAAGGGAAGACCGATCGGGGCGGCCGTCCGATATCTTACATCCGAGATCATGAGTGCGAGACGCGCGGCGGCGTCAGTCGATGGAGCGCTGCACCGCCTTCACCGGCAGCATCAGCAGCAGCCCGGCGAGCAGCACGAGCGCGATGCCGATGATCCCGTACCGGGTGTCGCCCGTCGCCGACACGAACAGCGTGAAGAGCCCCGGCGCGAGGAAGCTCACGGCGCGCCCCGTCGTCGCGTACAGCCCGAAGATCTCGCCCTCGCGCCCGGGCGGCGTCACCCGCGCGAGGAAGGAGCGGCTCGACGACTGGATGGGCCCGACGAAGAGCGCGAGCGCCAGCCCGAGCACCCAGAAGAGGGAGGCGGTGGTCCCGATCGCCAGCACCCCGAACGCCGCGAGCACGAGGCCGGCGAGCGACCCCACGATGATCGCCTTCGCGCCCAGCCGGTCGTCGAGCCAGCCGCCGACGAACGTGCCGACGCCCGCGACGAGGTTCGCCCCCACCGCGAAGTAGATGACCTCGCTCGGCGAGAAGCCGAACACCTGCGCCGCGATGATCGCGCCGAAGGTGAAGACCGCCGCGAGCCCGTCGCGGAACACGGCGCTGGCGAGCAGGAACATCAGCACCTGCCGGTTCGTGCGCCAGAGCTTCGCGATCGTCGCGCCGAGCACCCGGTACGAGCCGATCAGCCCCACGCGCGGGCCGGAGTCGCGGGTCGAGACCGGGGGCTCGGGCACGGCCACCAGCACGGGCACCGCGAAGACCGCGAACCAGACGGCGGCGACGACGATCGAGAGACGGACGTCCCACGCGCCTCCCTCGGTGCCGGTCGGGACGCCGAACAGGCCGCCGCGGCCGTCCACGCCGAAGCTCTGCAGGAAGGCGACGAGCAGGAGGACGAGCAGCACGATGCCGCCGACGTAGCCGAGCCCCCAGCCGAAGCCGGAGACCTTGCCGATCGTCTCGCGGGTGGAGACCTGCACGAGCATCGCGTTGTAGCTGACGCTCGCGAACTCGAAGAAGATGTTGCCCGCCGCCAGCAGGGCGGCGCCGGCCACCAGGTAGGCGGGTGCAGGGGCCACGAAGACCATCGCCGCCATGGCGACGACCACGAGCGCGGTGTTGACGCCGAGCCAGAGCTTCCGCTTGCCCGAGCCGTCGCTGCGCTGCCCGAGCACCGGCGCGAGCAGCGCGATCAGCACGCCCGCGATCGTCAGCGCCGTCGAGATCACCGTCGCGTTGTCGGCCTTCGCGAGCACGAGGCCGGGGTTCCGGGCGTCGTCGCCCGCGGCCGCCACGATCGAGGGGTCGACGAATGCGCCGCTCGCGAGGTAGGTGCTGAAGACGAACGAGGTGACGACCGCGTTGAACGCGGCCGAGCCCCAGTCCCAGAGGGCCCACGAGACGACCCGGCGACGGGGGATCGCGGGGGTGGCGGCGAGCGGCGGCGCGGCGGTCATGGGGGTCAACCTAGTGGGCACGGGTGTCCGGCGATCTCGTGACCGGCACCGCGCCTCCTCGTCCCCCGTCCCGGCGTCATCTTGAGTCATGCACGCTCAACTCTCAGCTGGCTGGCTTGACCTCGCGACGAGCGTGAGTAAAGTTGAGCCTGGCCGACTCAAGGGTCGGCCCCCTGACTTCCCGCATCACCCCGCACCACGAAGGAGAACAGCACATGGCCCGTGCAGTAGGAATCGACCTCGGAACCACCAACTCGGTCGTCAGCGTCCTCGAGGGCGGCGAGCCCACCGTCATCGCGAACGCCGAGGGCCTCCGCACGACCCCCTCGGTCGTCGCCTTCACGAAGGACGGCGAGGTGCTCGTCGGCGAGACCGCGAAGCGCCAGAACGTCACCAACGTCGACCGCACCATCGCGTCGGTCAAGCGCCACGTCGGCACCGACTGGACGGTCGAGATCGACGACAAGAAGTACACCCCGCAGGAGATCTCGGCGCGCATCCTCGGCAAGCTCAAGCGCGACGCCGAGCAGTACCTCGGTGAGGACGTCACCGACGCGGTCATCACCGTGCCCGCCTACTTCAACGACTCCGAGCGCCAGGCGACGAAGGAGGCCGGCGAGATCGCGGGCCTCAACGTGCTCCGCATCATCAACGAGCCGACCGCCGCGGCCCTCGCCTACGGCCTCGACAAGGGCAAGGAGGACGAGCTCATCCTCGTCTTCGACCTCGGCGGCGGCACCTTCGACGTCTCCCTCCTCGAGGTGGGCAAGGACGACGACTTCTCCACCATCCAGGTGCGCAGCACCTCGGGCGACAACCGCCTCGGCGGCGACGACTGGGACAACCGGATCGTCGAGCACCTGATCGAGAAGTTCAAGAGCCAGAACGGCGTCGACCTCTCGACCGACAAGATCGCCAAGCAGCGCCTGAAGGAGGCGGCGGAGCAGGCCAAGAAGGAGCTCTCGTCGAGCACCTCGACCAGCATCCAGCTGCCCTACCTGACGCTCACCGCCGACGGCCCCCTCAACCTCGACGAGACCATCTCCCGCTCGCAGTTCGAGCAGTGGACGAGCGACCTCCTCGAGCGCACCAAGAAGCCCTTCAACGACGTCATCAAGGAGGCGGGGGTCAAGGTCTCCGACATCGCGCACGTCGTGCTCGTCGGCGGCTCCACCCGCATGCCCGCCGTCAGCGAGGTCGTCAAGCAGCTGACCGGCGGCCAGGAGCCCAACAAGGGCGTCAACCCGGACGAGGTCGTCGCCGTCGGCGCGGCCCTCCAGGCCGGCGTGCTGAAGGGCGAGCGCAAGGACGTCCTGCTGATCGACGTCACCCCGCTGAGCCTCGGCATCGAGACCAAGGGCGGCGCGATGACCAAGCTCATCGAGCGCAACACGGCCATCCCGACCAAGCGCAGCGAGACCTTCACCACGGCCGACGACAACCAGCCGTCCGTCGCGATCCAGGTCTTCCAGGGCGAGCGCGAGTTCACCCGCGACAACAAGAACCTCGGCACCTTCGAGCTGACCGGCATCGCGCCGGCCCCCCGCGGCGTCCCGCAGATCGAGGTCACCTTCGACATCGACGCCAACGGCATCGTCCACGTCTCCGCGAAGGACAAGGGCACCGGCAAGGAGCAGTCGATGGTCATCTCCGGCGGCTCGTCGCTGTCGAAGGACGACATCGAGCGCATGGTCCGCGAGGCGGAGGAGCACGCTGCAGAAGACAAGGCGCGTCGCGAGGCCAACGAGGTCCGCAACAACGCCGAGCAGCTCGTCTACTCGATCGAGAAGCTGATCAAGGAGAACGACGAGAAGCTGCCCGCCGACGTCAAGTCCGAGGTCCAGGCCGACGTCGACGCGCTGAAGACCGCCCTCGCCGGCGACGACGACTCGGCGATCAAGCCCGCGTTCGACAAGCTGAACGAGAGCCAGTCGAAGCTCGGCCAGGCGATCTACTCGCAGGGCCAGGCCGACGAGGCCGCCGCCGGTGCCGCCGGTGCCGAGGGCGCACCCGCCGACGGCCAGGCCTCCGGTGACGACGAGGACATCGTCGACGCCGAGGTCGTGGACGACGACGAGAACGACAAGAAGTAGGTCGACCGATGACTGACGAGCAGCACCGCGCTCCCGACGAGGAGCCCGTCCGCCCCGAGGCCAGCGCGGGGGTGCCGTCGGAGGACGGCGGCACCGCCGCGGTCGACGGCGCCGACGACCTGGTCGAGGCCGAGGCCCCCGACGTCGAGGTGCCCGCGGGCGCCGAGGCGCCGGAGGGCGCGGCCGCCGCGGCCGAGCAGATGGCTGCCGAGGGCGCCGCCGGGGCCGAGCCCCTCAGCGCCGACGACGAGGCCATCCTCGACCAGGCCAGCACCGACCTCGTCGCCGACATGCGGCAGGACATGCTGCGGGCCCAGGCCGAGCTGGTCAACTTCCGCAAGCGCGTCGAGCGCGACCGTGAGGCGAACCGCGAGGCCGTCGTCGCCGAGGTCATCCGCTCGCTGCTGCCCGCGCTCGACGACCTCGTCCGCGCCGAGAAGCACGGCGACCTCGCCGAGGGCCCGATGACGGTCATCGCGCAGAAGATCCGCGGGGGGCTCGACAAGTTCGGCCTCACGCAGGTCGGCGCGGCGGGCGAGGTCTTCGACCCGACGATGCACGACGCGCTCGTGCAGCTGCCGAACGCCGACGTGACGGTCAACACCGTCGCCGACGTGATCGAGCCGGGCTACAAGATCGGCGACCGGGTCATCCGGGCCGCCAAGGTCGCCGTCCACACCCCGCAGTAGCCCTGCACCTCCACGGCGCGAGCCGTGACCGCGACGCGAGTCGCGACGGGCGGTGGGCTCCTCGACGAGGGGCCCACCGCCTCCCCCGTTCTTTCCTCCGGTGGCCGTGCCACCGGACACACGCAAGAGAGGAGGTGCCCGATGGCGAGTCAGGACTGGTTCGACAAGGACTTCTACGCGATCCTCGGCGTCTCCAAGGACGTCACCCCGGCCGAGCTGAAGAAGGTCTACCGGAAGCTGGCGCGGAAGTACCACCCCGACAGCAACCCGGGCGACGCCGCGGCCGAGGCGAAGTTCAAGGAGATCAGCGAGGCGAACTCGGTGCTCTCCGACCCGGAGCAGCGCAAGGAGTACGACCAGGTCAGGGCCATGGGCTCGGGCGCGCGCTTCACCGCGGGCAGCGGCGGCCCCGGAGGCGGTGGCGGCGGCTTCGAGGACGTCTTCGGCGGCATGTTCGGAGGCGGTGGCCAGCGCCCGCAGTTCCGTCAGGGCGGCGGCGGTGGCGGCGGCTTCGAGGACATCTTCGGCGGCATGTTCGGCGGCAGCGGCGGCGGCTTCGGCCAGACCAGCGGCGGGTACCGCGGCTTCGGCGGCCCGCAGAAGGGCCGCGACATGACGGCCACGACGACGCTCGACTTCCAGACCGCCGTCGTCGGCGAGACCATCTCGCTGCAGGCGTCGAACGGCAAGCCGATGAAGGTGCGCATCCCCGCCGGCGTGCACGACGGCCAGAAGATCCGGCTCCGCGGCCGCGGGGAGTCCAGCCCCGACGGCGGCGAGCCCGGCGACATGGTGCTCACCATCGCCGTGCGCCCGCACCCGGTGTTCGAGCTCGACGGTGCGAACCTGCGCCTCGACGTGCCCGTGACGTTCACGGAGGCCGCGCTCGGCGCGACGATCGAGGTGCCGACGCTCGGCGGCGAGCCGGTGCGGCTCCGCGTCGCGCCGGGCACGCCGTCCGGTCGGGTGCTGCGCGTCAAGGGGCGCGGCGTCTCGACGAAGACCGGCACGGGCGACCTGCTGGCGACGGTGCAGGTGGCCGTGCCGAGCCACCTCAGCGACGCGGCGCGCGAGGCCGTCGAGGCGCTGGCGGCGGCGCTGCCGGCCGAGAACCCGCGCGACGACCTGATCGCGCGGGCCCGGGGCTAGCCTCGGCAGCACCAGGCCCGGCACCAGCACCAGCAGGCCCTGCACCGGCAGGCCCGGCACCAGCACCACGAGCAGGAGGGGACGACGATGGCGAGACAGGACGCGGGGCAGTGGCCCCTCGACGAGCACTCGCCCGTCTTCGCGATCGCGATGGCGGCCGAGCTCGCGGGCATGCACGCCCAGACGCTGCGCCAGTACGACCGGCTCGGCCTCGTCGTGCCGCAGCGCACCGCGGGCAAGTCGCGGCGCTACTCGATGCGCGACGTCGTGCAGCTGCGCGAGATCGCGCGGCTCGGCGGCGAGGGAGTCTCGCTCGAGGGCGTCAAGCGCATCCTCGAGCTCGAGAACCAGGTGACGGCGCTGCAGTCGCGGGTGCGCGAGCTGGAGCGGGCGCTGGCCGACGAGCTGGTCAACCGGCCCGGGGCGCGCGTGTTCGCGGCGGGCGAGAGCGGCGTCGTGCCGCTGCGGCACGGCACCCGGCCCACGCGGCAGACCTCGGTCGTCGTCTGGCGGCCCCTGCAGTAGAGCCCCCCAACGTCGAGTGGTCACGAACTGCTGCTCTCGCGTCAGCGAGCAGCACTTCGTGACCACTCGGTGCCTGAGGCGGGGTGCGGCGGGTTCCCGTCACTCCCGGCGGGTCGGCGTCGGCCCGCCCGCGAGGACGTCGGCCCGCCCCGCCCTCGTTGCCCGTGCGTCGTCTCCGCCTCCCCGGCCTCGAGTGGTCACGAACTGCTGCTCGCGCGTCAGCGAGCAGCACTTCGCGACCACTCGGCGCCACGGTCGGGGACGACGAGCCGGGGCGGCCCGGTAGCCTCGTCCGGTGATCGACTTCGAGCAGCTCCGCCGGTGGCCCGACGTCGAGGCCCCCGAGCTGGTCGCGCACGACGCGACCGACCGCCTCCTGCTCGACACCGCGCGGGAGGCGCTGGTCGCCCACCCGGAGCACGTCACCATCATCGGCGACCGCTACGGAGCCCTCACCCTCGGCGCCGCCGAGTTGGTCGGCCCGCACGAGCTCCGCGTGCACCAGGACGCCCTCTCGGGCGAGCTGGCCCTCGCCGCGAACGCCGCCGCGCTCGGCAGCGACGCGGCCTGGCGGTCGCTGCCCCTCGACGCCTCGCTCGTCGAGGGGGCACGGGTCGTGCTGCTCCAGCTGCCGCGCGGCCTCGACGCGCTCGACGAGATCACCGAGCTGGTCGCGGCCCACGCGCACCCCGAGGTGCAGCTCGTCGCCGGAGGCCGCGTCAAGCACATGACCCCGGCGATGAACGACGTGCTGCGCCGCCACTTCGGCACCGTCTCCGCCGGTCTCGCCCGGCAGAAGTCGCGCCTCCTGACCGCCTCCGGTCCGCGCTCCGACGCCGGAGCCACCGCCTCCTCTGCTGCGAGCGCCTCCTCGGCTGGCACCACTTCGACGTGGCCTCGCTCCGAGCGGCACGGCGACCTCGTGGTCGTCGCACACGGCGCGGCCTTCGCCGGCTCATCGATCGACGTCGGCACCCGAGCGTTGCTGGAGGCGCTGGCCGTCGGGGCGCCCGAGGCGTCGCACGTGGTCGATCTCGGGTGCGGAACGGGGGTGCTCGCCGCCTCCTGGGCGCTCGCGCACCCCGAGGCACACGTCATCGCGACCGACCAGTCGGCGGCCGCCGTGGCCTCGGCCCGCGCGACGGCCGACGCGTCCGGCGTCGGTGACCGGGTGGAGTCGCGGCGTGACGACGCAGGAGCCTCCCTGCCCGCAGGCTCCGCCGGCCTGGTGCTGCTCAACCCGCCGTTCCACGTCGGGGCGACCGTGCACGCCGGCCTCGCGCACAAGCTCTTCGCGGCGGCCGCGCGCCTGCTCGAGCCGGGCGGGGAGCTCTGGTGCGTCTGGAACTCGCACCTCGGCTACCGCAGCGCGCTCGAGCGCACCGTCGGGCCGACGCGTCAGGTCTCGCGCGGGCCGAAGTTCACCGTGACGGTGTCCACCCGCCGCTGACCCCGCCTCTTCTCCTCGTACATCTCTCGTCAGTTGCCACTTTGAGGGCCTCTGAACGCCCGTGAACCCCTCAAAGTGGCAACTGACGCGAGGTGGCAGTGATCGAGGTGACGCTTCCTGGGCCCTGCTCGGGGCGGAGGGCCCAGGAAGAGTCACCTCGATGGCGCCGAGGTACTTCGCGCGGGGATCAGTTCGTCGCGTCCCCGTCGTGCTCGGCGCCGCCCCCGTCAGGGCCGTCGAGGCGGAGCGACGCGTCGACGTAGGCGAGGAGCGCGTGGGCGTAGGCCGTCTCGGGGTCGGCGGCGACGTGCACGGAGTCGGGCCCGGTGGTCGCAGCGCCGTCGAGGGCGACGGTGACGCGGTAGGCGAGGGGCTCGCCGTCGACGAGCACGCGCGTGAGCGAGACGAAGGTGCTGCCGAGCAGCTCGCGGAGCTGGTCTTCGCGCGGCAGCCACAGGGCGTCCTCGGCGGCGACCGAGTCGAGGGCCCACTCGGTCGTGCCGTTGAAGCCGAGCACGGTGCCCGTGGGGTGTTCGTGGGCCTCGATGGTCATGTCGCTGAGGGTGAAGACGTCGCCGACGCCCTCGTCGCTGTCGACCAGGCGCTCGACGATGAAGCGGTCGCCGGGGGAGGGGCGCCAGCGCAGCCCGGCGTCTCGGAGGCGGCGGGCGAGGTCGACGTCGATCATGCGCTCATCCTGCCCCGCCCGTCTGGCAGCGAGCGACGAACCGCCCGGGCCGCGGTGCCCGCCGCCTGACCCGCTCGCGGTGAGCCGGCGGCCTGATCTCAGGGTCTCACCGGCACCCCGCCCACGGTCTGCGTGACGACGAGCTCGTTGTCGCCCAGGTCGAGGCCCTCGACGGTGGTGCTCCAGGTGCCGTCGCTCTCCGCGACGGCGGTGGCGGAGTCGCCGACCGCGACCGTCGCGCCGGGCGTCGCCGTGCCCCTGACGGCGGCCACCCTGCCCTGCGCGTCGACCGACACCACCTCGGCGGTGAGCGCCGCCGCGGCGATGGGCGTGTCGACCCTGCCCGTGACGTCGTAGAGCTTCGCGTTCAGGGCGCCGGTCATCGTGAACCCGAGGGCGGGCGTGCCGACGGGAGCGTCGAGGGGCGTCGAGACGCGAGGGGCCCAGCGCAGGTCGCCGCCGGCGTCGAGGGCCGAGCCGGTGCCGGGGAAGGCGTACGAGTAGGTCGACCCGTCAGCCGAGCGGCGTCCCGAGACGAGGTCCCACGACGCGGACGCGGGGGCGTCCTGCCAGGTGGTGGCGGAGCCCGCCCGGTACTCCGCCTCCAGGGTGTCCTGCCCGGTGGCGAAGGTGGTGCCGGCCGGTGCCGTGACCGTGACGGTGCCCGGGGCCGACTGCGTCCGCTCGGTGAACTCGACCGCCACGGTGACCGCCGTGTCGTCGCCTCGCAGGAGGGCCTGAGGGGTCGCGTCCACCTGTCGGACCAGCCCGGGGACGACCTGGGGGTCGATGGTCACCGTGACCCGGACCGAGCTGCCGATCGTCGTCGTCCCCATCTTCTGGACGACGGTGAGGGTGTTCGCCCCCACGGCGAGGCCGGAGACGGTCATGCTCCAGGCGCCGGTGGTGGTGCTGGCGGTGGCGTACCTGCTGCCGATCTCGACCCGGGCCCCCTTCGTCGCGACGCCCGTGATCACCGCCGACCTGCCGACGTGGTCGGTCGAGGCGACCCTCGCGGTCAGCGCGGTCGTCACCGGCCTGGTCACGGTGTACGAGGTGTTCCAGTTCGTCTTCGTCCAGCCCCAGCCGTTGCCCCAGGAGTGGACGTAGAGGGTGCGGGTCGTGCCCTCGGCCCACCACGACGGCCAGGTGCTCGTGCCGGAGGGGATCTCACTGCCGGGTGACGAGAGGGGCTGCGAGCTGGTCGACACGAGCAGGCGACAGTTCGACACGTTGCACTGCGGAGTGCCCCGCACGGTCAGCCCGACGTGGTCGCTCTGCAGTGAGACGCCAGTAGGCGGGGAGACCGTGAGGAAGAGGCGGGCGCCGTCGGTCGAGCTGGGGGGCGTCGGCGGAGCGGCCTCCGGCGAGGGAAGAGCCGCGGTGTCCTCCGTCGGGCCGCTCGGCGCGGCGTCGGGCTCGTGCGTCACGACCGTCGCCGCGGAGGCGGTGGTGACGCCGTCGTCGACCGGTGACGCCTGGGCGGTCGGCGATCCCGGGGCCAGGGCGAGGCTGCCGACGACCAGGGTGATCGCCAGCCCAGTCGCGAGTGCCTCTGTCGAACGTCGTCTCACTGGTCGCCTTCTTCCGGGGCAGGACCGAGGGCATCTCGGTCGGTGGTCGTGCCATGTGAATGTCGCATGACAGCGGTGCGGTCGAGATGACAATAACGCATGTGAGGGTATCTCTGGCGCCCCTGTGGACGAGCGTGGATCCGAGGGGGCGGGACGACGGACCGCCCCGGTCTCCGCGCCCGCTGCTGCGGGGCGGTGACCGGGGCGGTCGCCTGGTGCTGTGGTGCTGGTGTCGCCGGTCGACTACTCGCGGATGGCGGAGGGGTCGATGGAGGCGACGCGGCCGATGGTGCTGCCGGTGGCGCGGAAGTCACCGATGGAGCTGGTGCCCTCGTAGGTGTAGTCGAGCTGGCGGTTGCCGGCCGACGCGGTGCGCGAGGTGAACACCTCGACGAGGTAGCGCAGCTGCTGCTCGGCCGGGATGGCTCGGGCGGGCAGCTGGAAGGTGATCTTCGTGCCGTTCTCGCTGATGACGCCGCCGGTCAGGTCGAGCGACGCGTCGCTCTCCCAGCCGCCGGCGGTGCCGCTGCGGCGCTCGCCGAGGACGGTGAGGCCGTCCTGGAAGATCGTGTCCTTCGGGGCGGTGAAGGTCACGGTGCCGGTGGCGTCGTCGCGGGCCTCGTTGTTCTGGACGACGATCGGGATGATCGACGTCGTGTTGCGCGGCAGGTTGACGCGGGTCTGCTGCACGCCGACGAGCGTGCCGCCCTCGACCGAGGTGAACTCGACCGTGGCCTCGTCGTGGACGGTGCCGCCGATCTCCTGGCTGACGGTGACCTCGAGGTCGCCGGTGCCCGTGAAGGGCGCGGTGATCTCGTAGCTGCCGTCAGGGCGGATCGTCTCGGTGACGTCACCGATCGTGACCTGCTGACCGGGCGTGCCGCTGCCGGTGACGACGACGGTCTGGGCGATGTCGTTGCGCTGCGCGACCGTGGCCGTCAGGGGCAGGGGCGCCTTGGCGACCGTCGACGCGTCGGGAGCCGACGAGGTGTAGCTGGTCGGCGGCGTGAACACCGTGGTGATCGTGCCGTCGGAGGTCGGCTTGCCCGTCGAGACGACCGGGAAGGTGATGTCGCCGGCGGCGGCGTACTCGCGGTTCTCGGTCGTGGCGTTGGTGACCTTGACCTCGACGGTCTGGCGACCCTCGGAGTCGGTGGCGACGACGTGCTCGGTGGTCCAGCCGTCGACGGTCTCGGTGGCGGGCAGGTCGCCCGCCTCGAAGCCCTCGGGCAGTGTGGTGGTCCAGGAGAGCGACTCGCCCGGGCGGACGGTGGCACCGGTGGGGCTGGTGCCCGTCTGGGTGGTGATCGTGACGGTGCCCTCGGTGCCCTCAGTGAACCAGCCGTCGGCCTCCGACGTCACGATGACGTCGTTCGCGCCGAGGCTGGTGGTGAGCGCCGGGACGACCGCGTCGAGGGTGACGGGGTCGCCGTAGTCCTCGCCGGCGATGCTCTGCTGCACGACGAGCTGGTTCGAGCCGACCTGCAGGCCCTCGACGGTCATGCTCCAGTTGCCGTCGTCCTGGACGACGGCTTCCTGGTCACCGATGGTGATGGTGGCGCCGGGGGTGGCGGTGCCCGAGACGACGGCGGTCTTGGCGATCGGGTCGACCGACACGACGCTGGCGACCGTGGGCTGCTCGTTGACCTCGATGGTGGTGGGGGTGCTGCCGACGGCCCGGAAGGGGTTGCCGGTGCTGGAGCCCTCGTAGACGTAGCCCAAGGACGAGGCGCCACCCGCCGCGACCATGGGGGTGTCGATGTTGAACTCATAGCGCCACTGCTGTCCCGCGGCGTGGTTGCTTCCCGAAGGGCCGATGTCGAAGGTCATCTCAGTGCGGTCGGCGCTCAGGACCCCGCCTGTGAGGTTGATGTTCGCAGCCGGGCTCCACTCGCCGGTCGTGCTGGGGCGCCAGGCCCCGGCCACGGTGGTCTGACCGGCCGAGAAAGTGGTGCCGGCGGGAGCCTTGACCGTGGTCGTCCCCGAGACGGAGCTCCGTGCCTCGTTCAGCTGCACGACGAAGGGAACAGAGCTGGTCTCACCGCGCACCAGCTCGACACCGGGCTGAGGCACCGGCACGACCGTGCCGCCCTCGACGATCGTCACGGTCAGAGGAACGGAGTTGCCGACCTGCACGTTGTCGATCTTCTGGATGACCGTCAACGAGTTGACCCCTGCAGCGAGGTCGGTGACGGTGAGGGAGAACGCTCCCGTCGTCGCGTGTGCCGTCACCCACTCATCGCCGACCTCGACACGAGCCCCAGGTCGAGCCGTCCCCGTGATCACCGCGGATCCAGCGAAGTGGTCCGTCGACGTGACTCGAGCGGCCAGCGAAGCGATCTCCTGGAGCAACTCGGGTCTGAACTGCGCCGCCGAGTACGTGGGGCCGGTGATCGCGCTCGTGTTTCGGTTGCCGCTGGTGTAGACGCGAGCAGTGAGATGGGAGGTAGCACCCATGCCGGGGTTGCTAGCAACGAGGGCGTTTCCTGACCACGAGAACTGCTGCTTCGTGTTCGTTTCTCGGCAGGAGCTCATGGTCACGTTCGCCCCATTGGTCTGGGTGGTCATGCACAGATCTTTCGCCCACCCATCCAGTCCCTTGACGACTCCGGTGGTGCCACGGGCCGGGAGCTCGAACGTGTTGCCGCGTCGTACGGCGTCGTCATAGTCGACCGCGTAAGTCCCGTCGAGACTGCCCGTATAAACGCTGTGCATGAATCGGTAGTCGCCCTCGAGCGAGGTCCAGACGAGTTTGCCACGGAGTTTCTCCGACTGGGTGGTCACTTTCCGTGCGCTCGCGCCGCTGCCGAGATCAGGGGAAACTGCTGCTTCTGCAGCAGACGACGGCGCATCGATCAGGTCGGGCTGCGCCCCTCCATCAGAGTTCGTCGAGGTGGTGAGGGGTGCCGCAGGAGTGCTCCTGGTCATGCTCCCGGAGATCGGGGCACTTGGTGCCGCAGCGGCCCCGAAGCTCAGGCCGGTGACGACCGTGGCTACCGCGAGCCCGGCCGCCCCGGCGGCTATCAGTTTCTTCTTCATGTAGTGAGTTCTTCCTGGTCGGGCGGCACCGACAGAGCTGGCCGCGATCCTGATATGTTACGCACCTCACTCGACATGTCCAAAGTGGCGGGCGAAGCGGGAGGGGCGACCAGGTGAGGGGCCAGGGTGAAGGCTCGGCGTCGCCGGAGGGCCTCACGCGCGCGGCGCGAACCCCCGCAGCGGCGCGACGAGCTCGTCGCTCGTGCCGCGCTCCTGCACGAAGTCGATCGACCAGGTGAACGCCTGCAGGGTGCCGATCCGCCACGACCAGGTGCCGTCGGGGGCGACCACCGCGCGGCCGAGCTGCAGGCCCTTCGTGTTGAGCACGTCGATCAGGGCGCCGGGCTTGCCCGTGCCGGCGAACGTGTACGCCGTGTACACGGGGTAGCCCGCGGCGATCTGCGACGCCGACGGCGTCGTCAGCCGCGGAGCGTCGACGGCGGGGGCGAAGCCGCGCACCACCGCCGACGACGGCCGGTAGGTGCCCTCGTCCTGCACGAACGCCATCGACCAGAGGTACGACCCCATGTCGGCGCGCGTCCACGACCAGGTGCCCTCGGGGCCGACCCGCGCCTCCCCCAGGCGGAAGCCGCTGAGGTTCGTCACGCCGACGAGCGCCCCGGGGCGACCGGTGCCACGGAAGGTGAACGGGGCGTCGGGCACGTAGCCCCGGGCCAGCTGCGCCGCGTCGGGCGTCGTCACCGCGATCTGCGGGCCCTGCGCCGGCACGAAGCCGAGCAGCCGCGTCTCGCGCTCGCGGGGCGTGCCCGCGTCCTGCACGAAGACGAGGCTCCACTCGTACGTGCCCATGTTCGGCCGCGTCCACGACCAGGTGCCGTCGGGCAGCACCGACGTGCTGCCCAGCGGCAGTCCCTTCGTGTTGAGGACGGTCAGGGGGGCCAGCGGCCGGCCGGTGCCCCGGAAGGTGTAGGGCGCGTCCGCGGTGTAGCCGTCGGCGACGCGGGCCGGGACGGTCAGCGCGGGAGCGGCCGAGGGAGCGGGCTCCGTCACGGTGTAGGTCGCTCCCTGCACCTCGAACGCGCCTCCGGCACCTCCAGACCCGACGGCCGACCAGGTCAGCTCCGAGTCGTCGGGCTCCGCGTCGAGCGGGGTCGCCACCGCCAGGTCGAAGCGCAGCTCGTCGCCGTCGGCGTGGCCCGCCGCGAAGCCCCTCGTGTCGAGCGTGAAGGAGGTGCGGGTCGCGCCGTCGCCGACGCTCCCGCCCCGCAGGTCGAGGCGCGCGTCGCGCCGCCACGTCTCGTCGCCGCCCGGCCGCCACCACCCCGCCGCCGTGTCGGCGGCCACGAAGGTCGAGCCGGCCGGGGCCTCGAGGGCCACCGTGCCGACGAGGTCGGGCCGGGCGGCGTCGACGCGGAGCGCGATCGGCACGGTCGTGGTCGTGCCCGCGTCGAGCTGCACGGGGTCGAGCAGCACCGGCGACAGATCGCCCACGGCGATCGCCGCGTCGGGGGCGGCCGTCGGAGAAGGGTCGGCCGCCGTGGCTCCGGAGGGAGAGGCGGGGGAGGTCGACGGCGCCGTCGTCGGTGCGGCGGCGGCCGACGGCGTCGGCGTCGCGGTCGGCGTCACCGACGGGTCGGGAGTCGGCGTCGCGCCGGCGGACGTCAGCGGGGCCGCGACGAGGCCGAGGGCGAGGGCTCCGCCGAGGGCGGCGGAGCGGAGGGGGCGGGGGAGTCTGGTCATCGACGTCGTTCCTCGAGGTGGGGCTGTGGGGGACGAGACGACCCTGGCGCAGATGCCGACCCGAGTCAATGAGAGATGTGACATGTGCTGGGCTGGTCTGCGCCCCCGGGGTTGTGGGGGAGCTTGCGCACTGACCGTGCGTGCGTAGACTTGAGTCGGTTCAACTCAAGTTCGGGCAGCGCGCCCGACCGAGACGTTCTGAGAGAGGCACCACCCATGGCGAACATGCAGGGCGCTCCGGCTTCCGACGAGAAGCAGAAGTCGGCGCTCGACCAGTACGGCGTCGACCTGACCGCGATCGCCCGGAGCGGCAAGCTGGACCCGGTCATCGGTCGCGACAGCGAGATCCGCCGCGTCAGCCAGGTGCTGACGCGGCGTACCAAGAACAACCCCGTCTTGATCGGCGAGCCCGGCGTCGGCAAGACCGCCGTCGTCGAGGGGCTCGCCCAGCGCATCGTGGCGGGCGACGTCTCCGACAGCCTGAAGGACAAGCGGCTGGTCAGCCTCGACCTCGCCGCCCTCGTCGCCGGCGCGAAGTACCGCGGCGAGTTCGAGGAGCGGCTCAAGGCCGTGCTGAAGGAGATCGCCGAGAGCGACGGCCAGGTGATCACCTTCATCGACGAGCTGCACACCCTGATGGGCGCGGGCGGCGGCGACGGCAGCGTCGCGGCGGCCAACATGCTCAAGCCGATGCTCGCCCGTGGCGAGCTGCGCATGATCGGGGCGACGACCCTCGACGAGTACCGCCAGTACATCGAGAAGGACGCCGCGCTCGAGCGCCGCTTCCAGCAGGTCTACGTCGGCGAGCCCAGCGTCGAAGACACCGTCGCCATCCTCCGCGGCCTCAAGGAGCGCTACGAGGCGCACCACGGCGTCACCATCACCGACGGTGCCCTCGTGGCCGCCGCCTCCCTCTCGGCTCGCTACATCCCCTCCCGTCAGCTGCCCGACAAGGCGATCGACCTGGTCGACGAGGCCGGCTCGCGCCTCAAGATGGAGATCGACTCGTCGCCCGTCGAGCTCGACCAGCTCTACCGCGGCCTCGTGCGCCTCCAGGTCGAGGAGCTCGCGCTCGCGAAGGAGAAGGACGACGCCTCGCGCGCCCGCCTCGCCGCGCTGCGCGAGCAGATCACCGAGCAGAAGGCCCGGTACGATGCGCTGAACGCCCGCTGGCAGGCCGAGAAGGCCGCGCTGCAGGGCGTCGGCACGCTCCGCAGCGACCTCAACGAGGCCCGCATCGACCTCGACCGCGCCATGCGCGAGGGGCGCTACGCCGACGCGTCCAAGATCAACTACGAGACCATCCCCGACATCGAGAAGCGCCTCGCCGAGGCCGAGTCGTTCGAGGAGTCGGGCGAGCGGCTCGTCAACGACAGCGTCACCGACGCCGACATCGCCGAGGTCGTCGCGGCGTGGACCGGCATCCCGGTGGGGCGCCTCCTCAGCGGCGAGACCGAGAAGCTGCTGCACCTCGAGAGCGAGCTCGGTCGCCGCATCATCGGCCAGCGCGCGGCTGTCCAGGCCGTCTCCGAGGCGGTGCGCCGCACGCGTGCCGGCATCAGCGACCCCGACCGGCCGACCGGCTCCTTCCTCTTCCTCGGCCCGACCGGCGTCGGCAAGACCGAGCTCGCGAAGGCGCTCGCCGACTTCCTCTTCGACGACGAGAAGGCCCTCGTGCGCATCGACATGAGCGAGTACGGCGAGAAGCACAGCGTCTCGCGGCTCGTCGGCGCCCCTCCCGGCTACGTCGGGTACGAGGCGGGCGGCCAGCTGACGGAGGCGGTGCGACGTCGGCCGTACAGCGTCGTGCTCATGGACGAGGTCGAGAAGGCCCACCCCGAGGTGTTCGACGTGCTGCTGCAGGTGCTCGACGACGGGCGCCTCACCGACGGCCAGGGCCGCACCGTGGACTTCCGCAACACGATCCTCGTGCTCACGTCGAACCTCGGCTCGCAGGTGATCACCGACCCCCGCCTCAGCGACCCCGAGAAGGAGGAGCTCGTGCAGGGCCTCGTGCGCCAGGCGTTCAAGCCCGAGTTCGTCAACCGGCTCGACGACATCGTCGTGTTCTCGACGCTGACGGCCGACGACCTCGGCCAGATCGTGTCGCTGTACGTCGACCGCCTCGGCCGACGCCTGACCGACCGTCGGCTGCAGCTCGCCGTCACGCCCGACGCGCGGGCCTGGCTCGCCGAGCGCGGCTTCGACCCGATCTACGGCGCCCGGCCGCTGCGCCGCCTGATGCAGCGGCAGATCGACGACCAGCTCGCGATGGCCCTGATCGGCGGACGGATCGTCGACGGCGACACGGTGCTCGTCGACGTCGAGCCGGGCGCTGAGTCGCTGAGCGTGTCGCGCTCGGAGGCCGGCGAGCCGACCGCCGAGTCGCTGGACGACCTGCCCTAGCGGGCGGCTGCCGCCGGTGGGCGGGCGAGTCCGACCACCTCGGGCGTGCGTGGCCGCCCGGCCTCGTCGAACTAGCCCGTCGAGCCGCGCGCGGGGCGGTTCGCGGCGTGCACGGGGGGCCCGCTACGCGGTGTCGCCGGAGCGTGCCGCCGCCACGAACTCGCGGATCAGCGCGACGCTCTTCACCCCGCGCGACGACTCCACCCCCGAGCTGACGTCGACCCCGGCGGGTCGCAGCTCCGCGACGCGGGCAGCGACGTTCTCGGGATCGAGCCCTCCGGCGAGCAGCCACTCGCGGTGGGGCGGGGCGTCGAGCAGCGGCTGGCCGTCGAAGACGGCGCCGGCACCGGGGGTGACCGCGTCGATCAGCAGCAGGTCTTCTCGGAAGGCGACCCGCGCCTCCTCGGGCTCGGCCGCGTAGGTCGCGACGTCGACCGCGCGCACCACCCGGAGCCCCGCAGCGTGCGCGGCCGCGACGTCGGCGGGCGACTCGTCACCGTGCAGCTGCACCGTGGTCAGGCCGGAGGCGCGGGCCAGCTCGATCACCCGCTCGACGCCCTGGCCCCGGAACACGCCGACCGCCTCGACGTGCTCCGGCACTCGGGCCGCCAGCTCGCGGACGGTCGCGGCGTCGACGGTGCGGGGGCTGCCCTCGGCCAGCACGAAGCCGACCGCGTCGGCCCCCGCCTCGACGGCGGCGTCGACCGTCTCGGGGGTGGAGAGACCGCAGATCTTGACCCAGGTGCGCATGCCACCAGTCTGCCCTCCGCTCGGCGGCGACTCCGTGGTCACCTGTCAGCTGGTCCCGCGGCCGCCCTGCCGCTCGCCCGGTCAGGCGCGCGGAGCGAACGCGTCCACGGTCGCCGACTCCGACCCGGGGCGACCCTCGTCGCGGATGAACGTCAGGTACCAGACGGTGTAGCCCATGTTCGTCCTCGTCCACGACCAGGTGCCGGCCGAGGTGACCTCCGCCTCGCCGAGTCGGAGGCCGTTCCGGTTGCGCACCGTGATCGTCGACAGCGGCGTCGCCGTGCCGCGGAACGTGTACGGCTGCGCCGGCACGTACCCCTGCAGGAGCTCGGCCTGCGTGGGGTTCGTCACGGTGACGGTGCCCGTCTGCGGCCCGAAGTCGCGCACCTCGGCCGACTGCTCGGCGGGCAGCCCCGCGTCGGCGACGAACCGGAGCGCCCAGACGGTCGTGCCCATGTTCGTGCGGGTCCAGCTCCAGGTGCCGCCCGCCGTCGCCTGCACGCTGCCGAGTCGCAGCCCCCGGAAGTTCCGCACCTCGACCGTCGCCCGTGGACGGCTCGTGCCCGTGAACGTGTAGGGCGCTCCGACGACGTAGCCGACCCGGGGGTCGGCGGGCTGCGTCACGACGACGGGCACGACGGGCGCGGGGGCCGGCGCCGCCGGACCGAAGCCCGTCAGCCGCCACTCCGACTGCCGGGGCTCGCCGAGGTCCTGGTAGAAGACCATGCTCCAGACGTAGCTGCCCATCAGGGTCCGCGTCCACTCCCAGGAGCCGCCCGGCCCGACCTCGGCGGTGCCCAGGCGCAGGCCCTTGCTGTTCTCGATGGTCACCGGGGCGCCGGGTCGCCCGGTGCCGCGGAAGGTGAAGGGGCGGCCGAGCTCGTAGCCGGCCGCGATGCCGGCGGCGTCGGGCGTGGTGAGCGTGATCGGCGCCGAGGAGGCGTCGTCGACGATGCGCACCGGCGCCGTGCCCGTCGCCTGGAACGCCCCCTGGCCCGAGGTGCCCCGGTAGCGGTAGCCGAGCGCGAGGTCGGCGCCGTCGGCCGCGTCGGCCGGCGTCGCCACCGGCACGGTGTAGCGGTACTGCTCGCCGCCCCCGTGCGGGCCGGAGGCGCGGGTGCCGACGAGCGTGCGGCCCGCGTCGCTGATCGCCACGGCCTGCAGGCTCATCTGCGGGGCCGGCCGCCAGTCGCCCGAGCTGCCCGGCCGCCAGGTCGTCTCGACCGTCGTGTCGACGGGGAAGGTGGTGCCCGCGGGGGCCGTGAGGCGCACGCTCACCTCGTAGCCGGTGCGCGGCTCGGAGTTGGCGACGACGAACGACACGTCGGTGCTCCGGCCCCGGACGAGGTCGGTGCTCGCCACGGTGACGGGGGTGACGGTGCCGAAGTCGGGCCCGTCGTCGACGACGGTGATCGGGGCGGCGGCGTCGAGCGCGTACGCGTAGCTCACGCCCGTGCTGCGGAACGAGAAGCCGATCTCGCGGTCGCCGAGCGCCGAGCCCTCGGCCACGAGCACCGGCGCCCACTTGAGCGCGAGCCCGACGGGGATCGCACCCGCGTCGCCCGGGAAGCGGTACGCGTAGCTCCGGCCGTCGGCCGAGCGCGCCCCCTCGACGAGATCCCACCCGGTGGGCACGGGCTCCCAGCCCGCCCGGCCCTCGAGGCGCTGCTGGGCGGGCAGCCTGGCCTGGCCGGGCGCGAAGGTCGTGCCCGCCGGCGCGGTGAAGGTCAGGGCGCCGGCCGCGTCGCCGCCGCCCGCGTGCCCGAAGCGGACGCCGACCTCGACCGGCGTCGGCTGCTGCACGGGGACGCGCGGCCGCCCGAGGTCGATGCGCGTCAGCTCCGCGATCGTGATGGACAGGGTCGGGTCGGCCGCCGCGGGCTCGGCCGCGGACGCCGGGGCGGCGGCCGGGACGGCGAGCGCGCCGGCCGCCAGCGTGAGGGCCGCGAGCGTCGCCGTGGCGGCGCGTCGGAAGGTCGTGATCATGCCGTGGTGCCTCTCGTCTCGCGCCCCCGATCGGGAGCGACGACACGAAATGTAACATTGATACGGACCGTTCTGACAACGCCTGTGAGCAGAACGCGCGAGGTGCCGCTACCGGGCGACGACCGAGTTGCCCGTGCCGTTCTCCGCCTCTTCGCCGAGGATCTCCGGCGCGTCGCCGCCGTGCTCGATCGTGTTGTCGTTCCCGGTCAGGTCGAGGCGCCCGACGCTCTCGACGCGGATCGTCGAGCCGTTGCCCATCACCCCGAGGTCGCCGACGGGGCCGAGGTCGGCGGTGCCGCCGTCGCCGAGCACGAACACCGTGCCGCAGCCGTCGGGCAGGCTCAGCTCGGTGGTCTCGTCGGTGAACTGCATGTAGGCGATGCCGTCGACGCACTCGTTGTCGGGCTGGCCCTCGGCGGTGGGCGACGACTCGGGGGTCGTGGCCGCACCGCTGGGGTCGTCGGTCGACACGGTCGTCGTGGTGCACGCCGTGACGGCCAGCAGGACGGCGGCGGTGGTGGCGAGGGCGGCGGGAAGGGTCTTGACGGGCATGGGGGCCTCCGGTCTGTGGTCGTTCTGGGCGGGGCGGGTCGCCGCCGGGGCGACCCGCCCCGCGAGGGTACACGTCATATGTGACATTCCCCTGACGGGCCCCCGGTCACGCGGCGGCGAGCGCCGACGTCGGCGGGATGCGCGCCGCGCGCGACGCGGGCCACCAGCCGCTGACGCCCCCGATGACGACGGTCGCGAGGAGCCCGCCGACCACGGCCCAGGCCGGCACGACGACCGGCCAGCCCTGCACGAGGCCGAACCCGGCCGTGACGGCGACCCCGAGGGCGACCCCGACCGCGCCTCCCAGGCCCGACAGCAGCAGCGACTCGACCAGGAACTGGTCGCGCACGTGCCGCCGCCGAGCCCCCAGGGCGCGGCGCACGCCGATCTCGGCGCGCCGCTCGAGCACGGTGATGACCATCGTGTTCGCGACCCCGATGCCGCCGACGAGCAGCGCGACGCCGCCGATGCCGAGCAGCAGGCCGGTGAACGACTCCTCCGTCGCCTGCTGCGCCGCGAGGGCGTCCGAGGGGCGGGCCACGTCGACGGACGCCGGGTCCTCGGGCGAGATCGACGCGGCGAGCAGGTCGCGGACGGCACCGACGCGGGCCGGGTCGGCCCGGGCGAACACCTGCGTCGGGTGCCCGTCGAAGCCGAACTCCGCCGCGGCCGAGCCGCTCGGCACGAAGGCCGACGCGTCGAGCTGGGGCGCGAGCGGCAGCGGGTCGAGCACTCCGACGACGGCGACCCAGCGGCCGCCGATCCAGACCCGGGTCTCGGGCGCGACGTCGGTCACCCCGAGGGTCGCGGCGGCGGTGGCGCCGAGCACGACCTGCGGCAGCTCGCTCGCCGCGTCGCCGAACCACCGGCCCGACGCGAGGTCGGCGTGCAGCACCCCGCGGAGGTCGCCGAGGGCGACGTCGAGCGAGATCCCGCCGGAGGCGGCGGCCGGCACCCGGTCGGTCCGGTACACCTTCTGGTCGTCGACGCGCCCGACGCCGGCGACGCCCTCGACGTCGCCCCGTCGGTCGAGCGCCGAGAGGGCCGTCTCCGGCAGCGGCGCCTCCTCGCCGCGGGCGTCCGTGCCCGGTGCGGCCACGAGCAGGTTCGTGCCGAGGCCGTCGAGCACCCGGTCGAGGGCCGCCTGGCTCGACGACGAGATGCCGACGACGGCGATCATCGCGGCGATGCCGATCGCGATGCCGAGGGCCGACAGCACGACCCGGGTCGGCCGGGTGCGCAGCCCGAAGACGCCGAGGCCCAGCAGGTCGCGGGCCGAGACGTGCCCGGGCCGGGCGCGGGCCGGGCGAGGGGCCCGGGCCGGGCGCGCGCTGCGGCCCGGTCGCGGACCGGGGGCCGTGCGGGAGTCGCGCTCCGGCCCCGCTCCCGGGGCCGCCGCCCCCCTCACGAGGCGACCTCGGCGTCGACGAGGCCGTCGCGCATCGCGACCCGGCGCGGCAGCGCCGCCGCCAGCTCGCGGTCGTGGGTGATGACGACCACGGTCGTCCCCGCCGCGTTGAGCTCGCGGAGCAGCGTGACGACCGCGGCGCCGGAGACGGAGTCGAGCGCGCCGGTCGGCTCGTCGGCCAGCAGCAGCGTCGGGTCGCCGACGACCGCGCGGGCGATCGCCACGCGCTGCTTCTCGCCGCCCGAGAGCTCGTGCGGCCGGTGGTCGAGGCGGTGCCCGAGCCCGACGCGGGCCAGGGCCTCCCGGGCGCGCTCGCGACGCTGCCGTCGCGGCACGCCCCCGTAGAGCAGGCCGTCCGCGACGTTCTTCGTCGCCGTGGCCCCGGCCGCGAGGTGGAAGTGCTGGAAGACGAAGCCCACGTGCTCGGCCCGGAGGCGCGACACGGCGTCGTCGGTCATCTCGGACACCTCGTGGCCGGCGATCCGCACCGAGCCGGAGCTCGGCCGGTCGAGCGTGCCCATCACGTTGAGCATCGTCGACTTGCCCGAGCCGCTCGGGCCGACCACGGCGACGAGCTCGCCGCGCCGCACGACGAGGTCGACCCCGCCGAGCGCGGTCGTGTCGCCGTAGGTGCGCGTCACGGCGCGCAGCTCGAGCACGGGCGCCCCGCTCTCGGTCGACGCGCTCACGGTCGCCCCGCTCACGAGGGCACCACGACCTCGTCGCCCTCGGCGAGCCCCTCGCCCGAGACCTCGACGCGCCCCTGGGCGAAGGCGCCCACGGTCACGGCCACGCGATCGACCGAGCCGTCGGCCGACCGCACCTCGACGACGTAGCCGCCGTCGCCCGCCGCCAGCAGCGCGGTCACGGGCACCGAGAGCACGTCGACCCGCCGCTCGCCCTCGACCACGAGGTCGACCGAACCCGCGGTCGCGGCCCCCTCGGGCAGCTCGGCGTCGAGCCCGACGACGACGGTCACGCGGTCGGCGCCGGAGCCGGAGCCCGAGCCCGCGCCCGACCCGGAGCCGGCACCCGAGCCGCCGGCCCCGGAGCCGCCGCCGGCCCCGCCGCCGGAGCCCGCGCCTCCGCCCGGCCCCTCCACCGAGCGCACGGTGCCGGGCACGCGTGCGCCGCCCGGCAGCCCCACCTCGACGGGTGCGCCGACGGCGAATCGGCCCTCGTCGACCGGCGAGACCTCGGCCGTGACGACGAGGGTCGTCGAGGTCCAGCTCCAGACGACCTCGCCGGCCGGGTCGCCGACGCGGCCGACGACCTCGGCGACCCGGACGTCGCCCGGCACGAACGCGATGTCCGCCGGGCCGAGGGCACCGGTGACCTCGCGGTCGCGGTCCTCCTGCCAGGCGCGGACGGCCCGGGCCGTGCGCCGCCCGAACACGTCGTCGTCGGCCACGTCGTAGCCGAGCGCGAGCAGGGCGTCGTTGAGCTGGGCCACGTCGGCGCCCTCCGTGCCCTGCTCGAGCGTGCGCCAGAGCGGCACGGTGCCGTGCATCGACCGCACGGGCGACTCGTCGACCGCCCAGAGCACGCCGTCGAGCCCGATCACCTCGCCGTAGGAGGGCAGCTGCGTGATCGTCCCCTCGCCCGGCGCCACGAGGGGCGTCGGCGAGCCGTGCCCCAGCGTTCCGGCGATCGTGCGGGAGTCGACGAGGTCGCCGCGCACGACGGGCGCGGTGGGCAGCCCGGCGGCCGGGGAGGCGCTGCTGCCCGCCGTGTCGCCGGCTCCGTCGGCCGAGCCGGTGAGGCCGCACCCGCTGAGCAGGAGGGCCCCGGCGACCGCCCCGGCCACGAGGGCCGTCGCGGCGAGGGGACGGCGTCGCGTGCCTTCGCCCGGGCCGCCGACCCGGCGTCGGCCGGCGCGCCCCGGGTGCCCGGCCCCGCGACTCCCCCTCGTCATCGGCCGGCCCCGGCGCTGTTCGGGCCGTGCTCCTCCGAGCAGGCGAGGAAGGCCTCGTCCTGGGCCCCGCGCGCCGAGGGGTCGGTGCTCATCGACGTGCCCGACGGGAAGACCCCGTCGACCGGGTCGGCGAAGTTGGTGAAGCCCTTCTCCCGCACGCAGCGGGCCACCTCGAGGTTGGCCTCCTGCAGCTCGGCGAGGTCGTCGGCCGAGGGGGCGGGCTGGCCGCCCTGGTCGGCGGGCAGCTCGGCGCGGCAGTCGGTGAAGGCGGTCACGTAGGCGTCGATGTCGACCCCCGCCGGCGGGGCGATCACCATGCCGCGGCTGAGGTCGGGGTCGTCGACGTCGAAGCCCGCGTCGCGGAGGCACGACCCGAGCTGGGCGCTGGCGCTGGCGCTGCTCGTGCTGCCCGTCGCCCCGGACGAGGCGCCGGCCGTCGGGTCGTCGGCCGCCGTGCTGCACGCCGCGAGCACGGGAGCGACCAGCAGCAGGGCCGCTCCGAGGAGGGCCGCCGAGGAGGCGCGGCGCTGGCGGACGCCCCCGTCGCGCCGGCTCGTCGGGGTCGCCGTCGCGGTCGCCGTCGCCCGGCGGGCGGCCGTCGTCGTGGTCGAGGTGGTGGGGGAGGTGGTCATGGCGAGGTCCTCTCGTCGGGGGTGAACGAACGGTGACCACTCCACCTGCCGGGCCGTCTCCGGAGCGTGCCGCGCGGAGTTACGTCCACGAAACACCACGGTGTGTACGATGCATGTGACATGTCGTCATGATCTGCCCGACCCGCGGGCAGGGCGGTTCGACCGAGAGAGGGGGCGATGCCGTGCGCGTGCTGGTCGTCGACGACGAGGTGGCCCTGGCCGACCTCGTGGCTGCGGGCCTCGCCCGCCAGATGATGGCGGTCGACGTGGCCTACCGGGGCGACGACGCCGACGAGCTGCTCGCCGTCAACGACTACGACGTCGTCGTGCTCGACCGCGACCTGCCCGGCATGCACGGCGACGCCGTCGCGCGGGGCGTCGCCGAGCGCGGCAGCCCCACGCGCATCCTCATGCTCACCGCGTCCGGCGGCCTCGACGACCGCGTGCGCGGGCTCGAGCTCGGCGCTGACGACTACCTCGCGAAGCCCTTCGAGTACCCCGAGCTCGTCGCCCGGGTCCGCGCGCTCGGCCGCCGATCCGCCCCGGCTGCGCCGCCCGTGCTCCGGTCGGGCGACATCGTGCTCGACACGTCGCGGCACCACGCCACCCGGGGCGGCCTCGACCTCGGCCTCTCGACGAAGGAGCTCATGGTGCTCGAGGTGCTGCTCCGCGCCGACGGCCGCGTCGTCAGCGCAGAAGAGCTGCTCGAGAAGGCATGGGACGCCCACGTCGACCCCTTCACCAACGCCGTCCGCGTCACGATGAGCAAGCTGCGGAAGAAGCTCGGCGACCCCGACCCCGTCCGCACGTTGCCCGGCCGGGGCTACGTCCTGTGAGGGGCCGGTCAGGAGTCGCGGGTCGGCTCGCCGCCCTCGCTCCCCGTCACTGGGGCATCGGCCTGCGCACCGCCGTCACGTTCGGCGTGGTGTCGGCGCTGCTCGCCGCCCTCGTCGTGGTGCTGGTGTCGGCGACGACCACGGCCGGCATCACGGTCGGCCTCGTCGCGGTGGCGGAGTCCGCGGCGTCGCCCGCGACGCCCCTCGCGCCCGACGGAGCCGCCTGCGACGACGGCCGGTGCGCCTCGACCCGGGTGGTCGAGGGGGCGGACGGCGTGCCGGTGGCCACGGCCGTCGGCGACGTCGTGGTCGCGCAGCAGTGGTCGGCGGCGGCGCTCGGCGTGCTGCTCGCCGCCGTGGTGGCCGGGGTCGTCGGCTGGTTCGTCAGCCGCCGCCTGCTCCGGCCGCTCGACGCGGTCGTCGAGACGACCCGGCGCATCACGGCGAGCACGCTCCACGAGCGGGTGGCGCTCGCCGGCCCGCGCGACGAGGTCGCCCGGGTCGCCGACACCATCGACGGCCTGCTCGACCGCCTCGAGGCGTCGTTCGAGGCCCAGCGGCGCTTCGTCGCCGACGCCTCGCACGAGCTGCGCACGCCCCTCGCCGTGCAGCGGGCAGCCATCCAGATCGGGCTCGACGACCCGTCGCCCGCGGAGCTCGAGCGGACGAAGCGGCAGCTGCTCGACGCGAACCGCCGCAGCGAGGCGCTGCTCGAGAGCCTGCTCGCGCTCGCGACGGCCGATCGCGGGCTCGCCGACGCCGGGCGCGAGGTCGCGGTGGGCGACGTGGTCGACGAGGTGGTGACCGGCCTGCTCGACCGGGCCCGCGCCTCCTCGGTGGAGGTGATCGTGGCCCGCGGCACGTTCGGACGGGTGCGGGGCGACGAGGTTCTCGTCGGCCAGCTCGTGCGGAACCTCGTGGCCAACGCGGTCGAGTACAACGAGCCCGGCGGCTGGGTGCGCGTGCACGGCGGGCCGGGGGCCGTGCTCGTCGTCGAGAACACGGGGCCGGTGGTGGGCGAGGCGGAGGCGGCGACGCTCACGCGCGCCTTCGTGCGCGGTGCGGGGCCTGCCCGGGTCGGCGGCGGCGGGGTCGGCGGCGGCGGCCAGGGCGCGGGCGAGGGCGAGGGCGACGAGCGGCACAGCGGCCTCGGGCTGGCGATCGTGGCGTCGGTCGCGACGGCGCACGGCTGGCCGCTGCACGTCGAGCCCCGGGCGGAGGGCGGCCTGCGGGTCACGGTGGGCTGACCCCGCCCACGGCGCCGAGCGGTCACGACCTGCTGCTCCCGCTGCGACGGGGGAGCAGATCGTGACCACTCGATGGCGACCTCGACCGGGCGGCTAGCTGCGGGCGATGACCAGCTCGCTGAGCGGCAGGCGCGTGCGGGGCGCGGTCTCGCGCTCGGCGAGGGCCTCGGCCAGCTTGTCGGCCGTGTCGACGACGCCGACGGCGGTGATCGTCATCGGCTTGAGGTTCTCGGCCAGGTCGAAGGCGGCGACGATCTGGTCCCACTCGACGCCGGCCATCTGGTGGGTGTGCAGGCCCTCGGCCTGCGCCTGCACGACGAGGTGCGCGACGGCCGCGCCGAGGTCGTACTCGGCGTACGAGCGCAGGTCGCCCTCGACGGTCGAGGTCTCGGCGATGCCGACGACGAGGGCCGACGCGTTGACGGCCCAGGCGGCGTTGAAGCCGACGAGCGCGTGCACGATCGTGTCGAAGTGGTGGCTGCCGCGGCGGGCGACGATGAAGCGGCGGGGCTGGAAGTTGTTCGCCGACGGCGCCCAGCGGGCGGCCTCGAGCAGGGCGTCGAGCTGCGCGTCGGTGACGGTCGCCTCGGGGTCGAACGAGCGGGGGCTCCAGCGGGCGTCGAGCTCGGCGACGATCGGCACGCTCGTGTCGGCGGAGCGGGCGGTGGTGGGCAGGGCGGACTCGGTGATCGACATGGCGCCGGCTTTCTCGAGGAGGGACTGGGGGGAGGAGGCGCGTCGTCGGGCCACGCGCACCACAACGTCGTCCGCCGCCCCAGTATTTCGTGCCGAGCGTGCACCGGCTCGCTAGGCCGTCAGGCGCCGGGCGTCGGCGAGGAACGCCTCGACGTGCTCCTCGGTCGTGTCGAACGAGCACATCAGCCGCACCTCGCCCGTCGTGCGGTCCCAGTCGTAGAAGTGGTGCGCCTCGCGCAGCGGCTCGACGACGTCCGCCGGCAGGACGGCGAAGACGGCGTTGGCGTCGACGCTCTGCGTCACGGTGACGCCCGGCACGTCGGCGAGGCCGGCCGCGAGCTGGGCGGCGCGGGCGTTGGCCCTGCTCGCCGACCGCAGCCACAGGTCGTCCTCGAACATCGCGAGGAACTGCGCCGAGACGAAGCGCATCTTCGACAGCAGCTGCGCGTCCGTCTTGCGCAGGTAGGCCAGGCCGACCCGCGCCTCCTCGGCGAAGGTGACGATCGACTCGCCCAGCACGAGGCCGTTCTTCGTGCCGCCGAGCGAGACGGAGTCGACGCCGACGTCGCGGGTGACCGCCCGCAACGGCACGCCGAGCGAGGCGGCGGCGTTCGCGAGGCGCGCACCGTCGAGGTGCACGCGCATGCCGAGGGAGTGCGCGTGGTCGGTGAGGGCCTGCAGCTCGTCGGGCGTGTAGACGGTGCCGAGCTCGGTGCTCTGCGTGATCGTGACGGCCAGGGGCTGCGAGCGCTGCTGGTCGCCCCAGCCGTGGGCCTGCCGGTCGACGAGCTCGGGCGTGAGCTTGCCGTCGGGCGTCGGCACGGTCAGCAGCTTGAGGCCGCCCAGGCGCTCGGGCGCGCCGCCCTCGTCGGTGTACACGTGCGCGGAGGCGGCGCAGACCACGGCGCCCCAGCGCGGCACGAGCGCCTGCAACGCCGCGACGTTGGCCCCGGTGCCGGTGAGGACGGGGTCGATCGTCGCGCCCTCACCGAACTGCTCGACGACGACCTCAGCGAGCCGCCGGGTGTACGGGTCGGCGCCGTACGACCCGACGTGCCCGCCCGAGGCGTCGACGATCGCCTGCAGCACCTCGGGGTGCGCCCCCGCGTAGTTGTCGGAGGCGAACGTGTGGGCTGCGGGGTCGTGGAGTCGCGTCACCCGTCCATCCTGCCGCCTCGCGGGAGGCGCGGTGTCAGAGCACGGGCGCCGTGCCGGTCAGCAGGCGGTCGCCGAGCTCCTGCACGGGGCGGGCCGTGTCGCCCCCGCCGGCCAGCACGGCCAGCTGCTCGGCGCTCATCGTGACGGGCGAGCTGAGCACCGCCCAGCTCACCCCCTCCGTGCACGGAGGCGTCGTGAGGCTGCCGTCGTAGCGCACGTGGTCGAGCGTGCCGGGCAGCAGGGTCGCCAGGTCGACGCGGGGGTCGTCGAGGTCGTCCGTGCGGAGGTCGTCGTCCCGATCGTCGTCGAGGTCGTCGCCGGGGCGGGGCGCGCCGCCGCGGGGGTCGATGCGGGCCCCGGTCTCCGTGGTCGCCGAGGCGCGGGAGGCGAGGTCGTCGGCCGGTGCGGCCGCCCGTGGCCGCGGCGCCTCGGCGACCACCGCCGCGACGACCGGCTCCCAGGCGGGGGAGTGCTCGCCGACCTGCACGAGCAGCCCGACCACGGCGAGCGACCCGTCGGCCGCCCGGTGCACGAAGTGGACCTCGCCGGACGCCGGGCGGCCGTCGACGACGTGCTCCGACGGCGCGTGTGCGTGGAACTGCACGAGTTTGTGGGCCCGGCCGTCGAGGGCGGCCGTGGCGGCCCCCTCCGTCTCGAGGTGCGCCCCGTGGCCGTCGTCGTCGACGTCGAGCTCGACCGGGCCCCAGGCGAGCGAGAGGGTGGGAGCGGC
The DNA here is from genome assembly GCF_014841815.1 of Frigoribacterium sp. CFBP 8754. Lineage (NCBI taxonomy): Bacteria > Bacillati > Actinomycetota > Actinomycetes > Micrococcales > Microbacteriaceae > Frigoribacterium > Frigoribacterium sp. CFBP 8754. The sequence goes on along the minus strand of NZ_JACYUO010000006.1, from coordinate 54,701 downwards.
CGCGGGTGAGCCGGCCGCGTCGGTCGCCGGGCCCGCTCCCGGCACGGCCCCGGCGAGGTCGACCGGCGACTGGCGCAGGCCGGTCGCGCAGGTGCTCCAGGCGCTCGACAGCGAGCCCCACCGGTCGGGCCCGGTCTCGCCGCCGTAGCTCCAGGTCGCGCTCGCGGGCGGCACGCGCACGGGGTCGAACGGGGCCTCGGCCCCGCCGCCGGGCAGCGAACAGCCCGCCAGGGCCGCGACCGCCAGCCCGGCGCCCACGGCCAGGGGCAGCCGGCGTCGTCGTCGGCCGTCGGCTCGACGGTCGACCGTCGACCGGTCGTCGTTCCGGCCGCGCGCGGAGCGGGAGGCGGAGGGGGAGGAGGGGGAGGTCGAGGAGGCGCGGGGCACGTCGGATCCGATCGTCGAGCAGGTGCGGCGCACCTTGTGGAATCGGAATATCATACGTAGAGTCAGTGATGAAGAAGTTCACGGGCCCGGCCGAGAGGTCGGCACGGCCCGTCCCCGCCGGCACCCGCTCCGCGCCGGTCCCCCCGACCCGCATCCGCCCCACCAGCGGCCGCCCTCCCGAGAGGTCCCTCACCATGTACTTCGCCCACGCGCCCAAGCTCGTCCTCACCGGCTCCTCCGACCTGCTCCGCCCCCTGGGCGACCGGGCCGCCGTGCTCGGGGCCGAGGTCGTCGTCGTCGCCGCCGACCCCGGCCTCCCCGTGGGTGACGTCGACGGGTTCGACGTCGCCGTCGTCGGCGTCGGCGGCGTGGCCGAGGCCGCCCGCGACCTCGGGCGTGCGACCGAGGTGCTCGCGCCCGGCCTGCGGCGCGGCGCCCTGCTGATCGTCAGCTCCCCGGCCGGCCTCCGCTCGCTCGAGAGCGAGGGCCGGGCCTTCGCGGCCTGCCTCGCCGAGCGGTCCGGCCTCGACCTCGGCGACGAGTTCTCCGTCGTCGCGAAGGAGGGCGACGCGATCACGTGGCACACGGGCGAGGAGGGCGCCGAGGTCGCCCGGTACCTCGTGTCGCGCATCGCGGCCGTCCCGACGGTCTGAGCCCCTCGGGCTGAGCCCTGAGCCTCGCGGGCTGAGCCCCGCGGGCGCCGGTCGGCGTCGCAGGGCCGCCGCCTGCGCGAGGATGGACGCATGGGCGGAGTGCTGATCGGGTTCGCGATCATCGGCGCGGTCATCGCGACCGGCTGGGTGGTCGGGCGCATCGACCTGCTCGGCCCCACCGGCCACCAGGTGCTCTCGCGCCTCGTCTTCTTCGTGCTGACGCCCTGCCTGCTCTTCTCGACCATCTCGCAGGCCGACGTCCACGTCCTCTTCTCGCGCCTCCTCGTGGTGTCGGCTAGCGCCTCCCTGCTGGCGGCCGTGATCTCGGTGCTCGTCCTGCGCCTCGTGCTGCACCGCTCGGCGGCGGAGACGACCATCGGCACGATGGGCGGGGCCTACGTCAACGCCAACAACATCGGCCTGCCGGTCGCCACCTACGTGCTGGGCAGCGCGACCTTCGTGGCCCCCGTGCTGCTGTACCAGCTGCTCGTGATCACGCCGGTCGTCCTCGCGGTCATGGACACCGTCACGAACCGGGGCAGCAGCCTCGGCCGGACGATCGTGCGGCCCCTCACCAACCCGCTCCTGATCGGCTCCGCCCTCGGCGTGCTGGTGGCCGTCACGGGCCTCGAGATCCCGGCGCCGGTGCTCGAGCCGTTCCTGCTCGTCGGCGGGGCGGCGGTGCCCGTGGTGCTGCTCTCGTTCGGCATGTCGCTCTCGGGCACGCGCCCGTTGCAGGCTCGCGAGGGGCGCCCCGACGTCGTGCTCGCCACGGTGCTCAAGCTCGGGGTGATGCCGGTCGCCGCCTGGCTGCTCGGCGACTTCGTGTTCGACCTGAGCCGCGACGAGCTCTTCGTGGCCGTGGTGCTCGCCGGCCTGCCGAGCGCGCAGAACGTGTTCACGTACGCCCAGCGCTACCAGACCGGCGTGGTCGTGGCCCGTGACACGGTGCTCGTGACGACGGTGCTGTCGGTGCCCGTCCTCGTGCTCGTCGCGGGGCTGCTGGCCTAGGTGCCGGGGCTGCGGGCCACCGCCACCGCCACCGCCTCCGCTCCCGCCTCCGCCTCCGCCTCCGCCTCACGGTCGTGGCGGCGGGCGGCCGTCACCACCAGCAGCAGCAGCGCTCCGTAAGAGACCGTGCCGGCCGTGACGAGCGCCGCCACCGTCTGCACGGGGGTCGCTCCGAGCGTCGCCACGACGCTGACGCTGCCGAGCGTCGCCACGAGCCGCGCGGCGTCCCAGCAGAGCTGACGCCCCTGCCTCTCGAGCAGCGTCAGCACCCGCCCGACCGGCACGACCGCGAGCTGCGCCGCGCACGAGACGGCGAGCAGCTGGATGTACGGCACGGCCGGGGCCCAGGCCGCCCCGAACACCGGCACGACGACCAGGGGGGAGGCGGCGGCCACGACCCCGGCACCGGCGACGCCCGCCGTGCCGGTCCGGAGCACGCTCGTCACGACCAGCCGCGTGAGCCCCGCGCTCCGTCCCCTGACCAGCACCCCGACGCGCCCGTCGACGTGCTGGCCGAGCACCTCGGCCAGCAGCCCGACCGGCGTCGCGACGACCCTCGAGCCCAGCGCCACGAAGCCGAGCGCCACGGGCCCGGCCGCGGCCGCCAGCACCGCGGTGGGCAGCTGCAGGCCCGCGGAGTTCAGCAGGCCGGACCAGGTCGACACGAGGGGGAAGCGGCGGTACCGCCGGGCTGCGGTCGCGACGGCCCGGCGGGTGGGCACCGCGCTGCGCGCCGCCGGGTGCGGGGTCGACGGTCGGCGGGACCTCGCGCCCGCGGAGCCGAGCAGGCCCGCCGCCCGCCCGGCCGCGAGCCCGAGCACGAGCCCCAGCGCGCCTCCGGCCGGTGCCAGCAGCACGCTCGTGGCCACCTGGCCGAGGCCCTGCGCCGCCGACCGCGCGGCCGCCGACCGCCACGCGCGTCGACGGGTGAGCAGGGCGCCCACCGTGCGCTGCGCACCGATCAGCGCCACGACGAGGGGCAGCACCCACCAGAGCTCGACGAGGGCGGGCGAGCGGAGCCACTCGGCCGCCCGGTGCCGGAGGGCGCCGCTCAGCACGGCCACGACGACCGTCACGAGCAGCGTCGACAGCCCCGCGAGGCCGACCAGCGCGCGGGCGAGCGCGTCGGATCGCGCCGCCACCACGGCGCGGTCCCAGCCGGTCGTGGCCACGGCCCCGCCGATCGCCGCCAGGCTCGTCACGAGGGCGAGCACCCCGAGGTCGGCCGGCGAGTAAAGCCGGGTGAGCAGGGGGGAGGCGGCCAGCACGGCCCCCTGGCCCACCCCGGTGCCGAGGAGCAGCACGGCGACGGGACGCCGGGCGAGAGCGCGCAGGCGGGCGACGAGGCGACGATCGCGCGCGCTCATCGTGGCGCCCCGGCCCGACGGGGCGACCAGCCCGTGCGGGGCGCGACGGCGAGCAGCACGGCGGCCGCGAAGACGCCGTGCGTGAGCATCGACGTCAACAGGGCGGTCTGTGACAGGACGATGCTCGGCATCACGACCAGCACCGCCGTGACCGGCACCGGCAGGCCCGCCGAGCACCGGTCGAGGAACCTCAGGTAGACGGCGAGGACGGCGACGGCCCCGGCCACCCCGGCCCAGCCGAAGTTCGAGAAGCCGTCGGCCACGAGGTTGGCGTTCGCGGCGAGGCCCGAGCCGGGGAGGAGCTGGTCGCCCACCTCGAGAGACGGGGGCAGCCGCCCGTGCCCGCCCGTCCAGGGCCCGAGGACGGAGTGCGCCAGCAGGGCGGGAGGCGCGGTCGAGTAGTGCTCGACGAACGCGGCGGAGAGGGTGCCCGGCGTGACGAGGAACCTCCTCGACAGGACGCTCGTCCAGGTGTCGCCGCCCTGCGCGGCGTCGGCCGCCGTCGCGCCGACGAGCACGGCGACCGGGGCGACCGCGAACCCGGCGGCCCGGAGCCGGTCGAGGCGCAGCAGCACGAGGGCCCCGACCAGGATGAGGGGCGTGGAGAACAGGACCATCTTGAACCCGGTCGCCGAGAAGATCAGCACCTGCCCGAGCGCCCCCGCCGCCACGAGCCACGGACTGCGCGTCGCCACCCCGCGCACGACGAGGTAGGGGTTGACGACGTACGACTGCGGGCTGAGGAGGTAGCCGAGCGGCCCCGCGTCCGCCATGGCGTCGCGGAACTCGTCGCGCACGTCGTAGATGGAGTCGAGGCTCGGCACCCGGAGGCGCAGCCCCGTCGTCACGGCCATCAGCCCGTACGTCGCGGCGGAGAACGCCCCGAGGACGACGCCCAGGGCGCCCGGCGTCAGGGGAGGGACGAGGGGGGTGCTCGGCAGCGGGCGCCGCACCGTCCACCCCACGGCGGCCCACAGCGCCCCGACGACGAGCGTGAGGGTGAGCGCCGTCCGCGTGTCGAGGTAGCCGGAGTAGTGCGGCGTCAGCATGGTCGGCACGACGGCGACGCCGAAGACGATCCAGGTGACGGCGTGGGAGGGGCGCTCGACGCGACGGGGGAGGCTCGCCGCCACCGCGGCCGCGGCGACGACCGCGAGCACGGAGACCGCGGGAGGGCCCGGCACGTAGGAGTACCCGAGGTAGCCGAAGGTCGGCACGATCAGGTGCTCGAAGACGTGGCGGAGGGTGAGCGCGTAGACGACGAGGCAGCAGCCGACCGTGACGGCGTGGGCGGTCAGGCTCCGAGCCGCCGCGACCTCAGCGACGACGGGCACGGAGGGCACGGCCGGCTCGGCCGCCTCGACCGTTCACCGGGCGGGGCCGGGGCTGGTGGCGCCGGGGCGCGCCCGCACCGAGCCCGGGGCGACGGGGCCGTCGCCGACGGCCGCCCGGTCGGGGGCGCCGAGCGCGGCCCAGACGCCGAGCAGGGCGGGTTCCTCCTTCGCCCAGTCGAAGACCTCGACCGCGGCTCGTCGGGCCGCGGCGCCCTGCCGGGCCAGCTCGTCGGGGTGCTCCGCGTACCACGCGAGGGCCCGGGCGACGGCGTCCGGGTCGGTCGGGTCGACGAAGCGCACGCAGCCGTACGGCTCGACGACCTCCCGCCAGACGGGGAAGTCGGAGCACACCACCGGGAGGCCCGCGGCGAGGTACTCGAAGAGCTTGGTCGAGAAGACCTTCTCGTAGGCCGTGCCGGGCTGCAGCACCACCACGCCGACGCGGGCGTCGAGCAGGAGGTCGCGGGCGTCCTCGGGGGAGAGCAGGCCGTGGACGGTCGCCCGCCCGGCCGCCACGGCGTCGTCGAACACCGAGAGGGCGTCGTCGGGGTAAGGCCCGCCGGCCACGTCGAGGTGCCACCCCGCGGGGAAGGCCGGGCTCGTGGCGGCGTCGGCCATCACGCGGGAGCCGCGGGCCTCGCTCACGACGCCGATGAACGCGGCGCGCGGCGCGCGGTCGGCCAGGGGCCGGAGGGCCTCCTCCTGGGCCCGCAGCCGCGGGAAGTTGTGCACCACGGTGGTCTTGTGGGCCGGGTAGTCGCGGGCCGTGATGGCCGTCGCCACCACGACGTGGTCGCAGGCCCGGCCGGCGAACCAGACGAGGAGGCGTGACAGCAGGACGAAGGGCCGGCGGAGAGCCTCGGGAACGTAGTCCTTGTCGGCGGTGGCCTCGCTGATCACCTCGTGGGCGTCGAAGACGACCCGTCGGCCGGCGAGCTTCAGCACGGGGACGACGAAGAGCAGCTCGGGGTCGTGCAGGTGGACCACGCCGGCGCCGGAGCGGAGGGCCAGGAGCGCTGCCCGCGACGTCGAGAGCACGACCCTCGCCGCTCGCCGACGTCGGGGCAGCAGGACGACGTGCACGCCGGTCTCGGGGACGGTGGTGGGGCTGTCGACGGCCACGAGGAGGGTCCGGTGGTGCTTCGCCGCGGTGGCGGCCTCGCGCATGTGCACGCGGTTGTCCGTCCAGCGGTGGACGCTGCTCAGGTGGGCGACGTCGAAGGCGGGCCCGCGGCGGCCGCGGAGCAGGCGCCGCAGCGCTCGAGCGATACCGGGTCGACCGGCCTCGGGGACGGCGAGGGCGGGAGGGGACGAGGTCATGCGGGCTCCTGGTGGGCGTCGGCGGGGGGCTTCGGGGGGAGGAACTCGGCGGAGGTCGCCTGGCCGTGCTGCGCGGTGCCGCGCCGCCCGAGGACGACGCCCACGGTGCGCGCGAGGACCAGCAGGTCGAGCCGGGTGCTCCGGCCGTCGACGTACGCGACGTCGAGCGCGAGGCGCTCGGGCCAGTCGAGGGCGTTGCGCCCGCCGACCTGGGCGAGGCCGGTCACCCCGGGGCGCACGTCGTGGCGCCGCGCCTGCTCGGGGGAGTACCGGTCGAGGTAGCGGACGGGCAGGGGGCGAGGCCCGACGAGGCTCATGTCGCCGCGCAGGACGGCGACCAGCCCGGGCAGCTCGTCGATGCTCGTCGACCGGAGCAGGGCCCCGAGGCGGGTGAGGCGCTCCGCGTCGGTCTCGTGCCCCCGCGAGGGGTCGACCTCCCTCATCGTCCGCAGCTTGGCCAGCGTGAACGGGGAGCCGTGCAGGCCGGCGCGACGCTGTCGGAAGACGACGGGCCGTCCCAGGTCGACGGCGACCGCGGCGGCGGAGGCGGCCAGCAGCGGAGCGGTCACCACCAGCACCAAGGTCGCCCCCGTGACGTCGAGGGCGCGCTTGGCCCCGTCGCGGAGGGCGGCGCGGACGCGCCCGCCTCCCGCGCGGGAGGCGTCACGCGCGGCCACGGTCACCGGCTCCGGGTCGGGAGAGGGCGGTCGCGAGCGCGGTCAGCACGTGGTCGAGGTCGTCGTCGTCGAGCGACGACCCGCTGGGGAGCGTGAGGCCCGTGGCGAAGAGCTCGTCGGCGACGCCGGAGACGCGGCTCCCGGAGGCGTGGAAGGCGCCCTGCCGGTGCAGCGGCTTCCAGAGGCGTCGCGTCTCGATGCCCTGCTCCGCGAGCGACCGGGCGACCTCCGCCGGTGCGAGGCCCGACGCCGGGTCGAGCACGACCGACGTCAGCCAGCAGTTGTCGTCGGCGTCGTCGTCGGCCGCGAACAGGTCGACGCCGGGCACGGCCCGCACGAGCTCGCGGTACGCCCGCCGCACCGACCGGCGCCGGGCGGCCATCTCGGGCAGCCGAGCGAGCTGGGCCCGGCCCAGCGCGGCGAGCACGTTGCTCAGCCGGTGGTTCCAGCCCACCTCGGCGTGCTCGTAGTGGTCGACGGGCAGACGGGCCTGCGCGGCGAGGCTGCGGGCCCGCCCGGCGATCTCGTCGTCGTCGCAGGTGACGGCGCCCCCGCCCGAGGTGGTCACGATCTTGTTGCCGTTGAACGAGATCGCGGAGGCGAGGCCGTGGGCCGCGGCGGGGCGGCCGGCGTGGCGGGCCCCCAGCGACTCCGCGGCGTCGACGACCACCGGGAGGCCGTGGCGCGCGGCGACGGCGGCGATGGCGTCGTGGTCGGCGGCTCGGCCGTAGATGTCGACCGGGAGCACGGCCGAGACGGGCACTCCCCGACGGCGGAGGTCGTCGAGGGAGTCGGCCAGCAGGGCCGGCGAGAGGTTGCCCGTGTCGCGGTCGACGTCGACGAAGAAGGGGCGGGCGCCCGCGTGGTGGATCGCGTTGGCGGTCGCGGCGAAGGTGAACGTGGAGGTCGGCACGACGGTGCCGGGGCCGACCCCGGCGACGACGAGCGCCAGGTGGAGGGCGGCCGTGCCGGACGACGTCGCGACGACGTGCGCCCGGTCGACGGTCTCGGCGAGCTCCCGCTCGAAGGCGTCGACCTCGGGGCCGAGCGGGGCGAACCAGCTGCCCTCGCCCACCCGACGGAGCGCCTCGCGCTCGAGCGGCCCGACGTCGGGCGGTGACAGCAGGACGGTTCGGCGCATGGGGCTCCTGACGCTCGGTCGCCCGCTCGTCAGGCTCCTCGTGATGCGTCAGTGTACTACGTGACATTTCACGCGTCGACCGATCCGTCTGCCCTGGCCCGCCGATCGTGCGGTCAGCCCGGCGCGCGCGGGGTCAGAAGATCATGGGCCGGTCGTCGTCGAGCTCCGTCTCGAGCTCGAGGTCGACCACCACGGGCACGTGGTCGCTCGGGGCGTCGCCCTTGCGCTCCTCGCGGTGGATCGCCGCCGCGGTGACGAGGTCCGCGAACGCCGGCGACCCCATCACGAAGTCGATCCGCATGCCCTCGTCGCGCGGGAACCGGAGCTGCTTGTAGTCCCAGTACGTGTAGCCCTCCGGCACGAGGGGCCGCACCACGTCGCGGAGGCCGACCCGCTCGAACTCGGCGAAGGCCGCCCGCTCGGGCTCGCTGACGTGGGTGTGCCCCTCGAAGACCGCGACGTCCCAGACGTCGGCGTCGAGCGGCGCCACGTTCCAGTCGCCCATCAGCGCGAGGGGCAGGTCGGGGCTCTCCTCGAGCCACCCGCGGGTGCGGTCGGCGAGCTCGGCGAGCCAGTCGAGCTTGTAGGCGTAGTGCGGATCGCCGAGCTCCCGCCCGTTGGGGACGTACAACGACCACATCCGCACGCCCTCCACCGTGACGCCGATGGCCCGCGCCTCCTTCGGCTGGTCGGGCCCTTCCTGGCCCTTCAGGAACCCGGGCTGGCCGGGGAAGGTCACCTCGACGTCGTCCATGGGCAGCCGGCTCGCGAACGCGACGCCGTTCCACTGGCTGAGGCCGTGCAGCTCGACCTCGTAGCCCGCCTCGCGGAAGGCCTCGTACGGGAACTGCTCCGGCTTGCACTTGATCTCCTGCAGGCCGACGACGTCGACGTCCTCGCGGACGAGCCAGTCGACCACCCGCCCTGCTCGGGCGCGGACGGAGTTGACGTTCCAGGTGGCGACACGCATGCGCCCACGCTAGCGGCGGGCGTGCCGATCGGTACGGGAGGCCCCCGGGGAGGCGCGGTGGCGGCCCCCCGGTCCAGACCGGTCCGACCCCGGCTCACAGCAGAACAAAAGATTTCACGTGACGGCGTGGCGAACGCCCGCTACAACGGTGACATGACAGCACAGGAGCGACAGGTGTCGCCGGGCCCCGCCGGGACGGTCGACGAGAGGCTGGCCCGGGTCGCGCAGGGGGTGGTGCGGGTCCAGGACTTCTTCTGGCCGCCCCTCACGCTGGAGGTGCTGGAGGCGTGCACGTCCCGGTGGCTCCGCTCCCGTCGCGACGGCGAAGGGCCCGACGTCGACGGCGGCGACGACGGCGACGGCGGCGGCCTCGACGGCGGACTCGACGGCGTCGCGGGCCCGGGGGGTGCGCCGTGCCCGTCCCGCTGACGCCCCGGCGGATCCCGAAGCGCGACGACGCCGCGGGCCGGGCCTACGGAGAGCTGCGCGACGCCCTGCTCTCCGGCGTCCTCCGGCCCGGCGAGCGGATCGACCTGGGGGCCGTCGCGCACTGGCTCGACATGTCGCGGACCCCGGTCGACCACGCCATCACGAGGCTGTGCACGGACGGCCTCGTGACCGTCGAGCCCTACCGGGGCACCTTCGTCCGGCCCGGCGACCCGGAACGGTTCGAGGCCACGGCGCAGGTGCTCGACATCGTCCACGACGCCGTGCTCGCGACCGTCGGGGCCGCCATGGGCCCGGCGGAGCGGGGGCGCCTGCTCGAGGTGACGGCGTCGGCGGCCGTCGCCGCGGTCGAGGAGGCGCCCGAGCGCCACGACCGCTGGCTCCTCCTCATGGCCGACCTCGCGGGCCGGGTGGGCAACGACGTCCTCGCCTCCGAGGAGGCCCGGCTGCGCACGCTCGTGCAGCACGCCCGGGTGGGGGCCCCACCGGAGGTGCTGACGGCGCACGCGCGGCGGCGCGTCGAGTCCCTGCGGGCCCGGGGCGCCGGGTGGCTCGGCGGCGGCCTCCCGGGCGACGTCGACGGAGCGTCCCTTCCGATCTGACACATCACATCCAGGATCCCGGGCTATCATCGCCGGACCGATCCCGGAGGTCCGATGTCCCGCAGGAGCCAGAGGTCCGCGTCGCCGACCCCGCCCGTCGAGGGGCCGTCCGTCGCGAGGTCGTCGAGGTCGTCCCTGCGCGACCACGTCGTGGCGGCCCTCTGCTCGGCGGTCCTGGTCGTCGGCGGCGTCAAGGGCAGCCCGGCCCTCGCGGCGGTGCCGGTCGACCTCACGGTCGCCCTCGCCGCTGCCCTGTGCATCGGGGCGGCGTTCCACCTCGCGCCCCGCCTCCGGGTCGTCCGGGTGCCCCCGGGCGCCGTCCTCGTCGTCGTCGCGCTCCTCCCCGGAGCGCTCGTCGAGGTGCCGCAGGGCTACCAGGGCGCGAAGCTGGCCGGGATGGCCCTGACGCTCGTCGTCGTGGCGACGAGCGTGGTGCTGCTCTCGACCCGTCGGCGGCGGAGGCTCTGGCTCGCCTGGACGGCGGGGTGGGGGCTCGCGACGGTGGCCGCCCTCCAGGTGCTCCCGCGCGACGAGTCGCAGTGGGGGCGAGCGGCGCTCGAGGGGTCGAACACCATCGCGGCGGGGCGGGCGACCGCCACCGCGGCGCTGATCCTCGGGGCCGTGCTCGTCCTGCCCGGCCGGCGACCCCGCCTGCGGCTCCTCGCCGGCGCGGTCGTGGCCGCGCTCGCCGCCGTGGAGACCGGCTCCCGGGGCCCCGTGCTCGCCGCGGCCGTCGCCCTGGTCGTCGTCGCGCTCGTCGTGCGGGAGGGGCGCCGCCGCCGGCTCGGGGGGCTGGCCGTCGCCCTGGTCGTGGCCGGCGTCGGCGTCGTCGTCAGCGACTCCCCGGGCGCCGACCGGCTGGGGCTCGTGCTGACGGGCGACGTGACCGGCGCGGAGGGCCGGCTCCCCCTCTGGCGAGCGGCGGTCCGGGCGATCCGGGAGGGGGGCCCGGGCGGCACCGGGTGGGGCGGCTTCGTCACGGTGCTCGGGGAGTCCGAGGCCGTGCCCACCTCCGGAGACCGTCAGTACGCCCACAACCTCGTGCTCGAGGCGTTCGTCGAGGGCGGCTGGCCGGCCGGCGCGGCGGTGCTCACGGTCGTCGTCGCCTCCCTCGTGCGGCTGCTGCACCACGCACGGCGCGGCGCGGAGGGAGGCGGCGTCGACGGGGTGGCCGTCGTCCTGCTCGGGGTCGCGGTGGCGGCGGTGCTCAACGCGTCGGTCTCCGGAGACCTCTCGGGCAACCGTCTCGCCTGGGTCGCCCTGGCGCTCGCCTGGTCGGGGCCCCCGGGCGGGCGGCCGGATCCGCGCCGCCGAGGGTCGACGACCGCCGGGCGCGCTCGGAGCCACCTGCTCTACGCTGGTCAACCGTGACCGACGCACGCACGCAGCTCATCCAGTTCATCGGCTCCGAGGCCGTCTTCCACGGCGACTTCACGCTCACGAGCGGCAAGAAGGCGTCGTACTACATCGACCTCCGGAAGGTGAGCCTCGACCACCGCGTCGCGCCCCTGATCGGCCGGGTCATGGTCGATCTGATCGACGAGGTCCCCGACGTCTTCGCCGTCGGCGGCCTCACGATGGGCGCCGACCCGATCGCCGCCGCCGTGATGCACCAGGGCGTGGCCCTGGGCAAGGACTACGACGCGTTCGTCGTCCGCAAGGAGCCCAAGGACCACGGCCGTGGTCGGCAGGTCGAGGGCCCCGACCTGGCGGGCAAGCGCGTGGTCGTGCTCGAGGACACCTCGACGACCGGCGGCTCGCCCCTCACCGCGGCCCGGGCCCTCGAGGCCGTCGGGGCCGAGATCGCGGCCGTCGCCGTCGTCGTCGACCGGAGCACCGGAGCCCGTGAGGTGATCGAGGCGGCCGGCTACCCCTACTACGCGGCCATCGGCTTGGCCGACCTGGGGCTGGAGCCGTGACCGACGATCGGCCCGGGCGCGACGAGGCGCCCGAGCCCGACGACGCCAGCGACTGGCTCGCGGCCCAGTTCGACGGCGAGGGCGTGCCGACCGACGAGGAGCTCCCGCCGGAGGGCGGCACCTCGACCGACGGGGGCGACGAACCCGACCTGCCCGACGAGCCCGTCGTGAGCCCCGAGCCCGACGCGGCGACGACCGCGCTCTCGTTCTCCTCCCAGGCCGACGCCGTCCCGACCGAGGCGCCCCGCGCCCCGCTCGCCGTCCCGCCGCCGCCCGCGGCTGGCGACGACGTCCCGCGGAGCGGAGGCCATCCCCTGGCGCTCGACCTGGGCGCCCTGGCTGGCATCGTCCCGCCGGCGACGCCTTCCGGGCCCGTCTCCGGGAGCGAGCCCGGCGGAGAGCACGAGCCGCAGCCCCAGCCCGAGTCCGCGCCCGAGCCCGGCCCCGACGGAGCCGCCGAGGTCCCCGGCCCGTTCACCGCCCTGCTCGCGGCGGCCCCGGCTGCGGGCTCCGCGCCTCCCGCGTCGTTCGACTGGGAGGCCCTGCCGCCCGCCTCGGCGCCCGCCGGCGAGGCCCCCGAGGAGTCGCGGGTCGAGACCGACCTGCCGACGCGCGCCCTCGAGGTGCCCGCGACCCCGCTCCCCGGGGCGGCGGCTGCGGCGACGCCCGAGCCCGAGCCCGAGCCGGAGCCGGAGCCGGAGCCGGAGCCCGAGCCCGAGCCCGAGCCCGAGCCCGAGCCCGAGCCCGAGCCCACCCAGGACGCCGCGGGCTCGACCGCCCCCTGGTGGGTGGAGGAGCACCACGAGATGACCCGCCGCGAGCGTCGCCTCGCCGAGGCGGCGGGCGTGGCCGTGCCTCCGGCGCAGCCCCTTTCGCCGCCGCCCCCGCCGCTGCTCGACGATGACGGCGCCCCCGCCCCCTCCGCCGCGCCGGTCGTCCAGCCAGCCGCGTCGGCGCCGGTCGTCGAGCCCTCGTTCACCCAGATCCTCGGCATCGTGCCGCTCGCGGGCGGGGCCGCCGAGCGTGACCCGTCCGGCGACCCGGGCGCCCTCGACGACGTCCCCGGCGAGGTCGAGTCCGACGCGGGCCGTGACGATCCGGTCGTCGAGGACGTCCCCCTCGAGGTCGACCGTCTCGACGCCGAGACGCTCGGCACGCCCGGCGCCGACGACGCGGTGACGAGATCGTGGTCGCTGGGCGGCGACGACGCCGCGCACGACGAGGCCACGCCGACCGACCTCGGGGGCGCGGCCCCTGCCGCGCCTCCCGCCGCCGCCGCCTCCGCCTCCGGGTTCCCGGAGCCCTACCGCCCGCCCGTGGCCCCGTCCGCTCCCGCCGAGCCCGTCGAGCGTGCGCGCACCGCGCCGCCCGAGGCCGCGGGCGAGCTCCCCGGCCTCTCGTTCGGGGCAGGGGCTGGTGCTGAGAGCCCGGCCCGCGCCTCCTCGGCCTGGGTGCCGCCGACGGCGGCGGGTGCTCACGACGAGCGCCGCGGGCGCCGGGAGCCCGCGGGCCGACTCGCCGCGGTCGTCGGATCGCCGCGCGGGCGACTCGTGCTCTTCGTCGTCGGCGCCGCGGTCGTCGTCGTGCTCGCGCTCGTGGCGCTCTTCTTCCTCGGGCGCTCGCTGTTCTCCGGCGACTCGGCCTCCGCCGACCCCGCCGCGACCAGCGAGCCCGCCTCGGCGCCGACCACGGTGACGGCCGACCCGGCCCCCGTCGAGAAGCCCGCGGTCGCGACCGGACCGCTCCCGGCGGGCAGCCACCCCTGGAGCGACCTGCAGGGCGGAGAGTGCTTCTCGTCGTTCGAGGACGCGTGGCAGCAGGACTACGACGTGGTGGACTGCGCGGCCCCGCACGTCGCCCAGTTGGCGTCGCAGGGCGCGCTGCCCGGCGACGCCGGGGCGCCGTGGCCGGGCTCGGAGACCCTGCAGAACCAGATGTCGGTGCTGTGCACGTCGCCCGAGGCCCTCGACCTCACGGCCGCCGGGGCGTACCGCGACGTCCAGTTCGTCGCGAGCTGGCCGGTCACGGCCGCCGACTGGGACGCGGGCGACCGCACCTACTCGTGCTTCGTGACACGCTCGAGCGGCGAGCCCTTCACCACGAGCCTCGCGCCGACGGCGGGCTGACGCCCCAGCCGGGGGTGTCGACGGCGCCTAGAGCTCGGAGGGGACGACGTCGCTCTCGAGCGGCTCGGCCCGGACGAGCTCGTGCACGCCGCTGAGCACCTCGTTGGGCCGGAAGGGGTACCGGTCGATCTCGGCCTGGTCGCTGATGCCCGTCATGACGAGGATGGTGTGCAGCCCCGCCTCGATGCCGGCCATGATGTCGGTGTCCATCCGGTCGCCGATCATCGCGGTGTTCTCGCTGTGCGCCCCGATGCGGTTCATCGCCGACCGGAACATCATCGGGTTCGGCTTGCCCACCACGTAGGGCGTCTTGCCCGTCGCGGCCTGGATCATCGCGGCGATGGCGCCCGTGGCGGGCAGCACGCCCTCGGCGCTCGGCCCCGTCGCGTCCGGGTTCGTGACGATGAAGCGGGCCCCGGCCCGGATCAGCCGGACGGCCTTGGTGATGGCGTCGAAGGAGTAGTTGCGGGTCTCGCCGACCACGACGTAGTCGGGGGCCGTCTCGGTCATGATGAACCCGGCCTCGTGCATCGCGGTGGTCATGCCCGCCTCGCCGATCACGAAGGCGGAGCCGCCGGGCATCTGCGACCGGCAGAAGTCGGCCGTCGCGAGGGCCGAGGTCCAGATGCGCTCCTCGGGCACGTCGAGGCCGGAGGCGCGGAGGCGCGCGGCCAGGTCGCGCGGCGTGAAGATCGAGTTGTTGGTGAGGACGAGGTACGGCGTGCCCTCGTCCTGCCACTGCTGGATGAGGTCGGCCGCCCCCGGCAGGGCGTGGTTCTCGTGCACGAGCACGCCGTCCATGTCGGTCAGCCAGCACTCCACGTCGCTTCGATCAGCCATGGCGACACCTTACTGATGCCCGGTGGGCCCGTGCCCAGCGGCTCGGGGGCATCTAGGCACAGTGCCTCCAGGGGGCTACACTATGTTTCACATGTCACCGGAGGAGAACCATGCACACGTCCGACCTGCTCGACACCCTCGCCTCGGCGGCCCTCATCGACCGGGAGCGCGTCCGGCCCGGGGTCGCGCTCGCCGACCTCGGCTGGGACTCACTCACCGACGTGACCCTGATCGTCGAGCTCGAGGTCGGGCGCGGGCTCGTCGTCCAGCCTGCTGACCTCGCGGCCTGTCGGACGGTCGACGACGTCCTGGCGGTCGTCCGCGCCGCCGGCCCGACGGTCGACGGCGCCCCGTGACCGCACCCGTCCACGCCCAGCTGGCCGCCCTCTCGTCGTACCTCCCCGAGGCCGTGCTGACGGACGACGACCTCGCCGCCCAGCACCCCGGCTGGGACGTCGCGCGCGCTGCGGCGAGCACCGGCGTCCACGCCCGGCACGTCGCGGCCCCGGGGGAGTGGACGTCGCACCTCGCGGCGTCCGCCGTCCGGCGGCTGCTCGCCGAGCACGACCTCGACCCCGCGAGCGTCGACGCCCTGATCGTCTGCACCCAGAGCCCCGACCTCGTCCTGCCCGCCACGGCCTGCCTCGTCCAGGAGCGCGCGGGCCTCGGCTCCCACGTGGCGGCCCTCGACGTCTCCCTCGGCTGCTCGGGCTGGGTCTACGGGATCGCCCTCGCGCGGGGCCTCGTCGAGACGCGGCAGGCCGAGCGCGTGGTGCTCGTCACCGCCGACGCGCTGACGCGCCTCGTGAACCCGGGCGACCCGCAGCTCCGGGTGCTCTTCGGCGACGCGGCGACGGCCGCCCTCGTCACCGGGGGCGCCGAGGGCCCGCGGTTCCTCGGCGCCACCTTCGGCACGGACGGGCGGGGGGCCCGACACCTGCTCGCGGTCAACGGCGGCCTCGCGCCGGGGGAGGAGCGCGCGCCGGGGTCGTCGCCGGAGGCGCGGGGCCTGACGCCGTCGGGCCGGGACGTCTACATGGACGGCCCCGAGGTGTTCGCCTTCACCCTGCGCACGGTCCCGGGGGCCCTCGACACCTGCCTGCGGCGAGCCGGGCTGACCGTCGACGACGTCGACCTCTTCGTCTTCCACCAGGCCAACGCGGTGATGCTGGAGAGCCTCCGGCGTCGCATCGGCCTCCCCCCGGAGAAGTTCGTCGTCGACCTCGCCACGACGGGCAACACGGCCTCGTCGTCCGTGCCGCTCGCGCTGCAGGCCGCCGTCCGCGCCGGGCGCGCGGGGCCGGGCGACCGCGTCGCCCTCGTGGGCTTCGGCATCGGCTACTCGTGGGCCGCCGTCGTCGTCCAGCTCTGAGAGCTACCGGTCGGTCGACCCGCCTGCTAATGTATCAATTGCACATCAGCCATGTCCCCACGCGGGGCTCGACCCGAAGGGCCCTCCCGTGGAGACCTCCGACCTGCTCGCCCTCGTCCACGACCTCGTCGAGGCCGACGACAGCGCCACGGCGCTCTCGCTCGACGACGAGCTCGACGACCTCGGGTGGGACTCCCTCTCGAACGTCGAGTTCATCGCCCGGGTCGACGTCGCGCTCGGCGTCACGGTCGACGCGCAGCGCCTCGCCGACTGCACCACCATCCGCGACCTGCACGACCTCACCCTCCCGTCCGTCGCGTGACCGCGTCGCCCGCCCCGCTCGTCCTCGTCACCGGCGCCTCGTCGGGCATCGGGCGGGCCACCGCGCTCGACCTCGCCGCGAGGGGCCACCGGATCGCCGCCGCCGGCCGTGACGTCGACCGGCTCGCCGCCGTCCTGGCGGAGCTCCCGGGCGAGGGCCACGCCTCCTGGGTCGCCGACCTCGCCGAGCCCGACGCCTGCAGCAGCCTCGTCGACCGCGTGGTCACCGAGCAGGGGCCCCTGAGCGGGCTGGCACACTGCGCCGGAGTCCAGGCCGTCCAGCCCGTCCGCGCGTCGTCGGCCGAGCTGGTCGACCAGATGCTGACGATCAACGTGCGGTCGGCGCTGCAGCTGACGCGGGCCTTCCGTCGGCGGTCCTGCCGGGTCCAGGGCGCCTCCGTCGTCCTGGTCTCGTCGGTGCTCGGCCTCGTCGGCCAGCCCGGCGCAGCCGCGTACTCGGCCTCGAAGGGGGCCGTCGTCACGATGACCAAGTCGTTGGCGCTCGAGCTGGCGCGGGAGTCCATCAGGGTCAACTGCGTCTGCCCGGGCACCGTGGTGACGCCGATGATCGACCAGCTGCGGCGCGCCATCGGGCCGGAGGGGCTCCAGCGGGTCGTCGACGCCCACCCTCTCGGCCTGGGCCGCGCGGAGGACGTCGCGGCCGCCGTGCGCTTCCTGCTCTCCGACGACGCGAGGTGGATCACCGGCAGCTCGCTCGTCGTCGACGGCGGGTACACCGCGCGATGACCCCGTCACCGTCCGCCTCCGGCGCCGCCCGTCTCGTCCTCGTCGGGGCCGGGGGCGCCGGCCACGAGGTCGCCGCGATGATCTCGTCCGCGGTCGGCTGGCGTGACGCACGGGGCATCAGCGACGTGGTGTTCGTCGACGACGTCGCCCGCGGGCCGGGCGTCGTCTCGACCGTCGAGGCGCACGTGCCCCGGCCCGGCGACCTCGTCCTCTGCACCATCGCCGACCCGTCCGCCCGGCGCCGGGTGACGGGGGCGCTCGCGGAGAAGGGCGCCGTCTTCACGACCTTCGTGCACGAGACCGCCATCCTCCTGGCCGGGGCGGAGCTCAGCCACGGATCGGTGCTCTTCCCCCACGTGGTCGTGTCGACCTCGACCCGCATCGGCCGTCACGCCCTGCTCAACACCGGGGCCCTCGTCGGCCACCACGTCGTCGTCGGCGACCACGTCTCCGTCCACGGGTACGCCCAGCTGCTGGGCGCCGTGACGGTCGGCGACGGCGCGGTGGTGGGCAGCTCGGCCACCGTCCTGCCCCGGGCACGCGTCGGGGCCGGTGCGACGGTCGGGGCCGGGAGCGTCGTGCTCCGACGGGTCGCGCCCGGCGACACCGTCTTCGGCAACCCGGCGGTCGTGGTGACGCCCGCCGGCCGCGCGGCAGGGCGACCGTGACCGCGCCGAGGCGGTTCGCCGCCCTCCGAGCGGTGGCGGGGCACGTCCCCGACACCGTCGTCGACAACGCCCGGCTCGATGCTGAGCTGGCCCCGGTCAGCGTGGCGAAGATCGCGGCGAAGACCGGGATCGACAGCCGCCGCGTCGTCGCGCCCGGCGAGACGACCGCCGACCTCGCCGTGGCCGCCGCGGAGGCCCTCTTCCATGAGCAGGGGCTGGAGAGGGCGAGCATCGACTTCGTGCTGCTCTGCACCCAGACGCCCGACTACGCCATGCCGTCGACCTCGTGCCTCGTGCAGGACCGCCTGGGCCTGCGCACCGACGTCGGCGCGTTCGACCTCGGCATGGGCTGCTCGGGCTACGTCTACGGCCTCGGCGCCGCGTCCGCGCTCATCGACTCGGGGCAGGCCGACTCGGTCCTGCTGCTCACCGCCGACACCCTGAGCCGCTACGTGAACCCCTCCGACGCCCCGCTCCGCACGATCTTCGGCGACGGGGCCAGCGCGACCCTCGTCGCCGCGTCGGCCGGGTCGCCGACGTTCCGGGGCTTCAGCTACGGGACGGACGGCTCCGGCGCCCGGCACCTCATCGTGCCCACCGGCGGCCTCGCCGACGGCGATCGTCTGGCTCCTGCGGCGTCGCCGGGGGCGCGGGGCCTCGAGAGCAACGGCCACGACCTCTTCATGGACGGCGCCGAGGTCTTCGGCTTCGCGCTGCGGGCGGTGCCGCGAGCGATCGCGGAGACCCTCGCCCGCGCCGATCTCACCCTCGACGACATCGACGCCGTCGTGCTGCACCAGGCGAACGCCTTCATGCTCGAGACGCTGCGACGCAAGCTCGACCTCCCGACGGAGAAGTTCGTGGTGGAGATGAGCGACGTGGGCAACACGACGTCCTCGTCGATCCCCCTGGCCCTGGCGGCGGCCCTCCGGACGGGCCAGGTCCGCCCGGGCATGCGGCTCCTCCTGGTCGGCTTCGGCGTCGGTCTCTCCTGGGGGGCCGTGGTCGTCGACCTCTGACGCCCGCTGAGCCAGGAGGAGGATCGACGCCGCGCCCGGTTCGTCAGCGCGGATCGAGCACGAGTCGGGCCGGACCGTCAGGCACGGCGCTCGTCGTCGGCCCGGCGCGGTGCCGCGCGGCGACCGCGGGCGCGACGCTCGGAGCCCGTGGAGGCGGGGCTGGTCACCGGGGGCTCAGACGCCGCCGAGACCGGCGCGTAGGGGGCGCTGTAGGCACCTCCCCGGCCGACCGGGTGCATGGTGAGGACGACGCCGACCACCCGCGTTCCGATGCGGTGCAGGTGGGCGAGGGCCTCCTCCAGGCGGGCCCTCGGGGTGTGGCCGAGCGCGGCGACGACGAGGGCTCCGTCCGCGACGTGGCTCAGGACGGCGGCGTCCGTGACCGGCAGCAGCGGGGGTGCGTCGAAGAGGACGTAGTCGTAGGTCGCCCTCAGCTCGACCAGGAGCTCGCGCATGCGCGTCGAGCCGAGCAGCTCGCTCGCGTTCGGCGGCACCTGGCCCGCGGCGACGACGTCGAGGCCGTCGCGGCCCCAGGGCTGGGCCACGTCGCGGAGCCCCGCCCGGCCGATGAGGACGTCCGTCAGGCCCGCGGCGCCCTCCAGCCCCATCATCTCCGCGAGGCGTGGCCGGCGGAGGTCGGCGTCGACCAACGCCACCCGGGCGCCGGTCTCCGCCAGCGTCACGGCGAGGTTCGCGGTGGTCGTGGTCTTGCCCTCGCCGGGCAGCGCCGAGGTCACCACGACCACGCGGGCGTCGCTGCCCGCGTCGGCGAACTGCAGGCTCGTCCGGAGCGAGCGGTACGCCTCCGCCCGCGTGCCGCGGGGGTCGTGCTGCACGGTCAGCGGGCGGAGCTGGGCGTCGGGGTCGTGGAGCGTGGCCCCGAGGACGGTCTCGCCCGCCGCCTCGACGTCGTCGCCGGACCGCACCCGGGTGTCGAGCAGGTGCCGGGCGAGGGCGCCCAGGTAGCCGACGGCGGCGCCGAGGGCGAGGCCCAGGGGCAGGTCGCGGGAGGTGCGGGGCGAGACGGGCGCGCTGCTCGCGACCGCGGGCTCCAGCACCTCGAGGCCGACGAGGCTCGCCCCGCCGTCGGGCGAGGCCTCGAGGCTGCCCACCACGACGTCGCGGAAGCTCTCGCTGACCGCGTCGGTGATGAGGGCCGCGCGGGCGGGGTCGGTGTCGCGGACGCTGATGGTCAGGGCGACGCTGTTCGCGGCCACCGTCGCGGTGACGGCCTCGGCGAGCTCGCTCGTGCTCATCGGCAGGGCGAGCCGCAGCACGACCGGCTCGAGCACGCGCGAGCTGGTGACGACGTCGGTGTAGCTGCGGACCTTCTGCTGCGCGGCGGCGCTGCCCTGCCCGACCTCGATCGCGGTGCTCGTGCTCGTGCCGCGCACCGAGACGAAGAGCTGCGTGCTCGACTCGTACACCCGCGGGGAGGCGCCCGAGACGACGGCCGTGACCGCCAGCCCCAGCAGGGTCACGAGCGCGACGAGCCACCAGGAGCGGCGCAGGACGTGGAGGTGGTCGGACAGGGACATCGGCTCTCGCTCCGATCGGGTGCGGACTCTCGACGGCGAGCCGAGCAGTCGGTATTGTACATGTGCAACATCACAGGCGGGGGAGTGCCCACGACCTGCCGTCTCCGTCGGAAGGCCGTCGTGCGCGTCGTCTACCTCCACCAGTACTTCCTCACGCCTGCCCAGGCCGGCGGGGTGCGGTCGTTCCACGTCGCGACGGCCCTCGCGCGCCGCGGGCACGACGTCCACGTCGTGACGGCCACGCCGCCCGTCGACGCGGCCCCCGCGAGCGCGCACGGCGCTGACGCCGACGAGGTCCACGACGGCGTGACGGTCCACCGCGTCCCCGTCGACTACGCCGCCGCCATGGGCGACGGACGCCGCATCGTCGCGTTCGTCGCCTTCGCCCTGCGCTCCTCGCTGCTCGCCCGGTCGCTCCGCGGCGACGTGGTCGTCGCGACCAGCACCCCGCTGAC
This sequence comes from Frigoribacterium sp. CFBP 8754, assembly GCF_014841815.1. Classification (NCBI taxonomy): domain Bacteria; kingdom Bacillati; phylum Actinomycetota; class Actinomycetes; order Micrococcales; family Microbacteriaceae; genus Frigoribacterium; species Frigoribacterium sp. CFBP 8754. The sequence goes on along the minus strand of NZ_JACYUO010000006.1, from coordinate 33,787 downwards.
GATCGCCGTGCCGGGCATCGCGGCGACCCTCCTCCGCCGGGCGCCGCTCGTCTTCGAGGTGCGTGACAGCTGGCCCGAGGTGCCCATCGCGATGGGGGCGCTGCGGCACCCCCTCCTGAGGGCGGCCGCGCGCCTCCTCGAACGCGCGGCCTACGCGTCGTCGTCGACCGTGGTCGCCCTCTCGCCCGGCATGGCCGACTCGGTCGTCCGCGCGGGTCACCCGCGCGACCGCACCGTGGTCGTGCCGAACATGAGCGACCTCGAGCGGTTCGACCCGGCCCGCGCCCGGCCGGAGGCCTTCACGGGCCGCCACCCGCGCCTCCTCGGGCGTCGCCTGGCCGTCTACTGCGGCACCTTCGGGCGGGCCAACGGGCTCGACCACCTGGTCGACGTCGCCGTGGAGCTCGACCGGCGGGGCCACGACCTGGTCGTCGTGCTGCTCGGGGCGGGGGCCGAGAAGGAGGCGGTGCGCGAGCGGGCGCGCCGGCTCGGGGTCCTCGACCGGTCGCTCGTCGTGCTCGACGCCGTGGCCAAGGCCGACCTGCCCGACGTCCTGGCGGCGTCGACCATCGCGCTCAGCTCGTTCGCCGACGTGCCGGCCCTGCGGGCGAACAGCGCGAACAAGTACTTCGACGCGCTCGCCGCGGCGCGGCCCGTCGCGGTCAACGTCGGCGGCTGGCAGGCGGAGGCGCTGGTCGAGACGGGCGCGGGCCTGCAGCTCGACCGTGACCCCGCCCGTGCGGCCCGTGCCCTCGCCGACTTCGTCGACGACGCCGCCGGGCTCCGGCAGGCCGGGCGGGCGGCCCGGCGGCTCGCGGAGGAGCGCTACGCGCAGCCCCTGCTCGTCGCCCGGCTCTGCGACGTCGTCGAGCGCGACGCGGCGACCGCGGCGACCCGTCCGCGTCGGGGCCGAGGCCGCTCAGCCCGCCGCGACTAGGCCGCCGCGACTAGGCCGTCCCGCTCAGGCCGTCGCGACGCGGCGCTCGCCCGCGGGGGGAGGACCGTTCGTCATCGACCGGACGTCGAGGTCGTCGGCGGCGAGGGGCGGCACCACGGTGTGCGAGATGAGCGGGTGGACCGGCCGCTCGTCGACCTCGCCGACGCCGGTGAGCTCCTCGTGGAGCTTCTCGCCCGGGCGCAGGCCGGTGAACACGACCTCGACGTCACGCCCCGACAGCGCGATCATCCGCTCGGCGACGTCGAGCACCCGCACGGGTTCTCCCATGTCGAGCACGAGGACCTCGCCGGGCCCGCCGATGGCCCCGGCCTGCAGCACGAGCTGGCACGCCTCGGGGATGGTCATGAAGAAGCGCGTCGCCTCGGGGTGCGTGACCGTGAGGGGTCGACCCGCCGCGATCAGGTCGCGGAACAGCGGCACCATGCTGCCGCGGCTGCCCAGGACGTTGCCGAACCGCACCGAGAGGTAGCGACGGCCGGTGGCCTCGGCGGCGTGCGCCGTGAGCCGTTCGGCCACGCGCTTCGAGCGGCCGAGCACGCTGGTGGGGTTCGCCGCCTTGTCGGTCGAGATGGTCACGAACGTCTCGACGTCGACGGCCTGCGCGGCCTCCAGCACGTGGAGCGTGCCCATCACGTTGGTCTGCCAGGCCTCGCCGGGGTACTGCTCGAGCAGCGGCAGGTGCTTGAGGGCTGCGGCGTGGAACACCACCTCGGGGCGACGGGCCCGGAAGACGGCTCCGAGCGCCACGGGGTCGCGGATGTCCGCGAGGACGACCTCGCGGGTGTCGAGCAGGCCGTGGCCGGCGAGGGACACCTGGACCGACTGCAGGGCGGTCTCGTCACGGTCGAGGAGGATGAGCTCCGCCGGGCCGAGCGCCGCCAGCTGGCGGCAGAGCTCGCTGCCGATCGAGCCGCCCGCGCCCGTGACGAGCACGCGACGGCCCCGGACGCTCGCGGCGACGGCCGCGACGTCGGTCTCGACCGGGCGTCGCCCGACGAGGTCCTCGAGCGAGACGTCACGGAGGTCGGTGACGCCCGACCTGCCCTCGAGGATCTCGTCGATGGTGGGGACGGTCAGCACGCGGAGGCCCGCCGACTCGCCGTGGTCGGTCAGCTCGCGGACCAGGGCGGCGTCGGCCCGGGCCATCGCGAGCACGAGGGTGCCGGCGCCCGTGCGGGCCGCGGCCTCGGCCAGCACCTCGCGCCCGCCGAGCACCTTCAGCCCCGCGATCCGCATGCCGTGCGTGGCCGGGTCGTCGTCGAGCAGCGCGACCGGGCGGTGGCGGCAGCTCGGGTCGGTGAGCATCCGCCGGACGACGTGCTCGCCCACGGAGCCCGCACCGAGCACGAGGGCCGGCGTCGGAGCGCCGCGGGGGCGGAGCCGCGCCTCGAGACGGCCCCGGAGGAGCGCCCGGGCCGAGCCCATCGCGAGGGCGGCGACGCCGAGCGCGACGAGGGGCAGGGCCGGCGGCCAGTCGATCCACGGGCCGAGCCGGGAGGGCGAGACCAGGGGCAGGAGCGAGACCGCGGCCGCGGCCACCGCGGCGCAGGCGACGAGGCCGCGGGCCTCCGCGGCGCTGCCGGCGACCCACCGGGGGCGGTAGAGGCCCCAGGCCGTGCCCACGGCGAGCTGTGCGACGGCGGCTGCGCCGGCGCAGGCGGCGACGTGCGGTGCGGTGCCCGGCCCGACGAGGTCGACGAGCAGCGCCACGGTCGCGACGGCCACGAGCCAGGCCGCCGCGTCGGCCGCCACCAGCGCTCCGCGGACGGCGGCGGCGCTGCCCGGCCAGCCGTGACGCGGAGGGGGAGAGGGGTCGAGGTCGGTCTCGCTGATGGGGCACCTCTGCGGGTCGGGCCGGCGCTCGTCGATCGGCTCGAGCAGGGTAACATTCCACGTGTCACACGTGCAATGACCGATCGGTCTGCGGGCCACGGCACCGGCCGACGTACCCTGGGGTCGTGCCCGTCGACGACCCGCGTCCCTCCCCGCTCCCGGACGACCCCGACGAGCCCCGTCTCGCCCACGGCGTCGGCCCGTGGCCCGGGGGCGAGGCCGCCTGGCCCGACGACCCCCGCTACGACCGCGAGCTCCTCCGTGACGGCGACTCCCGCAACGTCGTCGACCGGTACCGCTGGTGGAGCATGGAAGCGATCGTCGCCGACCTCGACGAGCACCGGCACCCCTTCCACGTCGCCGTCGAGAACTGGCAGCACGACATGAACATCGGCTCCATCGTGCGCAGCGCGAACGCCTTCGCGGCCGACACCGTGCACATCGTCGGTCGCCGCCGCTGGAACAAGCGCGGCGCGATGGTGACCGACCGCTACCAGCACGTCGTCCACCACCCCGACGTCGAGACGTTCGTGGCCTGGGCGCGCGACCACCGCCTCCCCGTGCTCGGCGTCGACAACGTCGAGGGGTCGGTGCCCGTCGAGACGTTCGACCTGCCCGAGCGCTGCGTGCTGCTCTTCGGCCAGGAGGGCCCGGGCCTCAGCGAGGAGGCGGTGGCCGCCTCGGAGGCGCTGCTCGCGATCTCGCAGTTCGGCTCGACCCGCAGCCTGAACGCGAGCGCGGCGGCGGCCGTGGTGATGCACGCCTGGGTGCGGCAGCACCGCTTCTGACCCGCGCCGCGGCGGGCCGGGGGGAGTCGCGGGCCGGGTCGTCCGGGAGCACGGGCTACCGTGGGGGCATGCCCTCCCAGAACCTCCTCGGCGTGCCCGAGACGCTGCTGCCCGCCGAGCCCGACGTGCTCGCCGACCTCGACACCCTCGAGCTGGCCGAGGTCGTCGTGGCCCACCCGACGTCGTCGCTGGCCTGGGCGCTGCTCAGCGACGAGGCCGCCGCGCGCGGCGCCGATCTCGAGGCCTACGCCTACGCCCGCGTCGGCTATCACCGCGGTCTCGACTCGCTGCGCCGGGCGGGCTGGCGGGGCCAGGGGCCCGTGCCGTGGTCGCACGAGCCCAACCGCGGCGTGCTGCGCTCGCTCTGGGCCCTCCGCCGCGGCGCCGCCGCCATCGGCGAGGCCGACGAGGTCGAGCGCCTGACGACCTTCCTCGACGACGCCGACCCGGCCGCCGCTCCGGCGCTGGAGGCCGAGCGCGCCTGAGGCCCGGCCGCTAGCCGATCAGCGACGGCCGCAGGTCGCGCAGCGTGCGGCGACGGGTCATCCGCCGCGCCGCGAGCAGCGAGAGCAGCAGCGCGCCGAGGCCCCACAGGGCGAGGACGCCCGCGTCGCCCCAGGCGGTGGCCGTGCTGCCGCCGTACATCAGCTGGCGCAGGCCGTCGGTCGCGTAGCTCATCGGCAGCACGAAGTGCAGGGCGGCGAGCGGCGCCGGCAGCGTCTGCCAGGGGAAGGTGCCGCCCGCGGTCACGAGCTGCACGACCATGAGCACGAGGCCGAGGAACTGCCCCACGCTGCCGAGCAGCACGTTGAGCGTCATGATGATCGCCGCGAACGTGACCGAGGCGAGGGCCATCAGGCCGATGGTCGCCCAGGGGTGCACGACGTCGAAGCCGAGCGCGAACCGCACGATCGTGAAGAGCGCGAGCATCTGGACGACGCCGAGCAGCGCGGGGGCCGCCCAGCCCGCCACGACCACGCGCCCGGGGGCGCGCACGGCCGTGACGGCGCGCTTCGAGAAGGGCTTGACGATCAGGAACAGCGCGTAGATGCCGATCCAGGCCGCGAGGCTGATGAAGAACGGCGCGAGCCCCGCGCCGTAGGTGCCGGCGCTGGTGACGGCCTGGTCGGAGACGGACACCGGGTCGCTGATGGCCTCGGACTGCGCGTCGCGGGTCTGCTCGGTGCTCGCGGGGATCTCGCCGAGGCCGGTCTGCAGCCCGTCGCGGAGCTGCGTGGCGCCCGTGTCGAGGGTGCCGAGGCCCTCTCGGAGGCTCACCGTGCCGTCGCTGAGGGTGTGCAGCCCGCTGGAGAGCCCGGCGGCGCCGGTGTCGAGCGTGCCGAGCCCCGTGGCGAGCGTGTCCGCGCCCGTCGCGGCGGACGCGGCGCCCGTGTCGAGCTGGCGCGCCCCGGCGGCGGCGTCCGAGATGCCCGTGGCGAGGGCGGGGGCCTGCGCGTCCAGCGCCGCGGCGCCGTCCGAGACCTGTCGCGCGCCGGTGGCGAGCTGCCCGACCTGGGCGTCCAGCCCCTGCACCTGGGCGTTCGCGTCGCTCAGCGACTGCGAGAGCGGGGCGAAGTAGCTCGCCACCTCGGCCGCTGACGCCGCCGCCTCCTCGGGGGTCTGGCCCTGCCCGACGAAGTACTCGACGAGCTGCTGCCCGATCGCCTGCTGCGTGGCCGGGGCGGCGTCGATCGCGGCCTGGCTCGCCGTGGCGGCCTGGGCGACGCCGGCGGCCAGGGCCTCGTTCCCGTCGGCGACCTGGTCGGCGCCGGTCGCGAGCTGGTGTGCGCTGCCCGGCAGCGTCGACGTCGCGGTCTCGAGCTGGTCGAGCCCGCTCGACAGGGTCGAGGCGCCGGCGCTCAGCTGGTCCGTGCCGTCGGAGAGCGCCCGGGCGCCCGCCGCGGCCGACGAGGCCCCGGCCGAGAGCTGGTCGGCTCCGGCGGACGCGTCCGAGGCGCCGGTCACCAGCTGGTCGGTGCCCTGCTCCGCGGAGACGACGCCGCCGACGAGCTGGTCGGCACCGTCCGCCGCGTCGCCGAGCGACGTCCGGATGTCGGCGAGCCCGACGAGCAGCTGGGCCGCCGCCTCCTTGCCGACCTTCTCCGTCACCGAGGCCCGGATCGTCTTGCCGGCCTGCCCGGCGATCGTCGTCGCCAGGTAGCTGTTGGTGTCGTTCGTCGCGAGGGTGATCTGCGCCCGCGTCGGGTCGTCGGTCGTGGCGCTGGTGAGGTCGGCGCTGAAGTCGCGCGGGATGGTGAAGGTGAAGTCGTACGTGCCGTCTCGGAGGCCGGCCGCGGCCTCCGCGGCGCTGACCGTGTGCCAGTCGAAGTCGCCGCCGTCGACGACCTCGTCGGTCACCTCGTCGCCGTAGTTCGTCGCCGTGCCGTCGACGGTCGTGCCGGCGTCGTCGTTGACGAGCGCCGCGGGCACCTGGTCGAGCTTCGCGTACGGGTCCTGGTTCGCCCAGAGGTAGAGGCCGCCGTAGAGCAGCGGCACGGTCATCAGGGCGACGAGGGCGAGGCGGGCGAGCCCGGTCGACGTGAGCCGCTGCAGCTCGGAGCGGACGAGGGCGATGATCTTCACGAGCGGGAGCTTCCTGGGGTCGGGGCAGCGGTGTCGTCGTCGGGGCGGGCGGCGGGGTCGTCGTCGGGACGGGCGTCGAAGTGGGTGTCCTCGTCCTCGCCGGGCGCGGCCTCGGCGTCGTCGTCCTCGTCCTCGCCGAGGTCCGGGGCGGGCAGGGCGCGGACGGTCGCCAGGGCGGCGACGCCGGTCACGGTCAGCACGACGACCCCGCGGCGGGCCAGGTCGTGCACGACGCCGAGCCAGGCGGCGACGTCGCCGCCGTGCCGCTCGGGGCTGGTGAGCACGAGGCCCTCCACGCCCGGGCGCAGCAGCGCCAGCTCGCAGAGCAGCCGGACGCGCAGCTCGGTCGGCAGCGACGCGAGTCGGGTGCGGCGGTGCTCCGTCAGCCCGACGACGTCGAGGAACTCGGCGACGGAGGCGCGGTCGGCCCGGTGGCCGGCCAGCGCCAGCTCCTCCCGGGTCACCTGCGCCACGGTCAGCGTGCTGAAGGGCTCGGCCACCGTGGGGGTGTCGACGAGGGCGAAGGAGGCGCGGACCGCGTCGGCGTCCTCGCTCCCGTCGAGCGTCACCCGGCCGCGGTCGGGGGCCATCCGCCCGCCGGCGACGAGGGAGGCGAGCGTGGGGGCGCCCTCCGTCTCGACGGCGACGAAGCCGGGGGCGCGGCGGTCGGCCACCACCGAGACGGCGGGGAGCGGAGCGCCGGGGCCGTCGCCGAGGGCGACCTGGTCGAGTTCGAGTCTCATGCGGAGGGCTCCGGGGTCGGGGTGGGGCGGGGGTCGGCGGTCGAGGGGTCGGCGGGCGGCGGTGCGAGGGCCAGTCCGGGCGTCGCCCTCACCAGCTCGTCGGCCTCGCGCCAGCCGAGCCCGACCATGGCGAGCACGGCGAGCATCACGAGGCGGTGGCCCTCGGCGCGGTCGAGGTCGCGGCCGGTCGCTTCGTCGAGCACGGTGAGCGCAGCGCCCTCGACGAGCCGGGCCAGCGTGTCGACCGCGATGTCGTCGCGCATGCGCCCGTCGGCGACGCCGCGACGCACGGTCTCGCGGAGGAAGGCCCGCAGCGGCGCCAGCGCGCCGCCCACCTCGGCGGCCAGGGGCCCGCGCACCGTCAGCTGGGCCAGCACGCGCACGTGCTCGACCTCCGACCACAGCCGCGCGCCGAGGGCGGCGAGCTGGACGACCGGGTCGTCGACGTGGTCGGGCAGCGCGGCCACGCCGATGCGGGCGGCGCCGCGCAGGGTGACCTCGCGCACGAGGTCGTCGCGGGTCGCGAAGTGCCCGTAGACGCTGCGACGCGACAGGCCCGCCTCGGCGGCGATCGCCTCGAGGGGGGCGGCGGCGTCGACGTTGAGGAGCCGGACCGCGGCGGCCATCAGGGCCTCGCGGTTGGCGGCGGCGTCGCGGCGGGGGGCTCGCGGGGTCTGCTCGGTCGTGGTCACGAGGTCCATCGTACGATCTTGCACACTGCTGTGCAAGATCAGATCGTGGACGCGGCGACAGGGCAGGGACATGCCCCCAGTTGGCGGGGTGGGTGGATGGTCGCCGAGGCGCGTCCCGCGGGGCGCGCCCGCGCCTCCTCGGGTCTTCGTGGGGCTCTGACCTGGACTTTCCCTCGAGGCGTGTCCTCCTTTCGGCCGACCCAGGTCCATGCGTCCGCATTGTCCAGGAAGCGCACCGGCCGCCCGCGGCGCCCCTCCGGCGGCGACACTCGAGACGGGCCCCAGGACGGGTCCGCCGAGGAGACTCGGTCACCGCACGGACGCAGGACACGATGGACCACCGCACCGCCCCCGACGACGCCCCGACCCCGCTCGTCGCCCCCCGCCGCCACCGAGGCGTGCCGGCGCCCCTCGCCGCGCTGCTCGTCGGCGCGGCTCGACCGCTCTTCCGCGTGCACCTGGAGCTCTACCGCCGCGAGATGGCGTCGTCGATCTTCCCGCGCGACGAGCGCGCCCCCCTCATCGCCGGGCCCCGGCCCGAGCGGCTCGCCTTCATCGGCAGCGTCGCGGTCTCCGGCCTCGGCGTGCTGAGCCACGGCATGACGACGTCGAGCCAGACCGCGGCGCGGGTCGCCGACCGGCGCGGCCGCGGCCTCAGCTGGAGCGAGCTCACCTCGCCCGTGCTCACGATGCACACGGCCGCGACGATGCCCTCCCTCACGACGGAGGGCGCCGACGTCGTCGTCGTGCTGCTCGGCATCGCCGACGTGCTCGCGGCGACCAGCGCGACCTCGTGGGAGGCCGACCTGCGCCTGCTCGTCGACCGCGTGCGCCAGGAGGCCGGCCCCGAGGTCGGGGTCGTGGTGGCAGAGCTGCCGCCCATGGCCGAGTTCCGTCCGATCCCGCCCGTCGCCCGCCGCCTCATCACCGCGCAGATCGCGCGCCTCGACGCCGCGAGCCGTCGGGTCGCCGCCGACGACGACGCGGTCACCGTCGTGCCCTTCCCCTCGTGGAGCCTCGACGGCCTCTACGTCCAGGAGCTCTTCTCCTGGGCCTCCATGCACCGCAAGTGGGCCGAGGCCCTCGCCCCCGGGGTGGTGGCCGCCCTCGAGGCGGTCGACGACCGTCGGGCCGCCCCGACGGGGCGGCACCGCGCGGCGTCGGCGCTCGCCGGGGCCGTCGCTGCGGAGCTCGCCGGCCTGGCGAGCGAGGTCGGCGCCGGTGATCCGGCTCCCGTCCGGCGCCGCGCACGGCGACGCGCTGCCCGCGCCGCCGCCGGGGCGCTCTCGGCGTCCTGATCGCCCGCGTCGAGGCCGCTCTCCCCTGACCCGCACGACCTGCTCCCCTGCCCGGAGCGTCCGTGCTCCCCGGCGGCCGGTCGGCCGTGCCGGTCGGCCGTGCCGGATGGGTACGGTCGATCGATGACCCTCGCCGACGCCGCCCAGCAGCTCTACGCCCTGGTGCCCGGCGAGTTCGTGGCGGCCCGGGACGCGCTCGCCGCCGAGGTGCGCCGCTCCGGCGACCGCGACCTGGCGGGCAGGATCCGCCGGCTGCCGCGTGCCGCCCCCGCGGCCTGGGCGGTGGACCTGCTCGCCCGCGACGACGCCGGGCGGGGCCTCGCCGGCGCGGCGGCCCTGGGCGACCGGTTCCGCGCGGAGCAGGCGGAGGGCGACCGGGCAGCGCTCGCGACGCTGGCCGACGAGCGGAAGGCCACGCTCGCGCAGCTCCTCGCCCGTGGCCGTGAGCTCGCCGAGCAGGCGGGCGCGCCCCTGGCCGGCCCGGCCGTGGTGGCCCTCGAGCAGACCCTGCGAGCCGTCGTGGCCGACGCCGACGCGGCGGAGGCCGCCCGGTCGGGTGTGCTCGTCCGCCCCCTCGCGGCGGACGGCCTCGAGCCCGCCGACCTCGACGGGGCCGTGGCCGGCGAGGCCGTCGACCGGCCGCGGCCGCGCCGCGCGGGTGCCGGGGCCCCCGGCGGGCCCGAGTCCGCGGGCGGCCCCGACCGACGGAGCCGGCAGCGGGACGCACGGCGCGTCGCGCGGGAGGAGCTGCGGCGCGCCGAGCAGGCCGCCGACCGGGCCGAGGCAGACAGGGACGAGGTGGAGTCGCGGGTCGCGGAGCTGGACGACGCTCGCGACCGCGTCGCCGACGACCTGCGTCGGCTGCGCGACGAGTTCTCGGCCGCCGAGGCTCGTCGGGCCGAGCTCGACGACCGCGAGCGGTTCCTGCGCCGGGAGCGCCGTCGGGCCGTCGAGGACGCGACCGGAGCCCGGCGTGAGGCGGAGCGGGCCCGCGAGGCGCTCGAGGGGCTCGACGCCGACTGATCGACGCGGCCACGGGTCCAGACTCCCGCCGACTGGCCGGGGGAGAGGTCAGTGGGCGTGCAGCCACGCTCCGAGGCGGGCCCGCCAGCCCCGGGGAGGCGCGGTGACGGCCTCGCCCGCGTCCCGCTCGGCCCGCGGCGGGAACGAGATCGCCTGGCACCGAGTGCAGACCTGGATCTGCCGGTGCACCGAGAGCCCCGTGCCGAAGTAGGGGTTGTCGGCGAGGCGGGCCGGTGCCCGGCAGATGCGACAGCGGAGCTCCGCAGCAGCGCCCTCGACCATGCGACCTCCTCGTTCGAGGGACACCATCGGACGCCCTGGTCGCTCGGTCAGCAGCGGAGGGGGATCGTACGCATCCCGGACAGGCCGTGCGCTGCCGTGCGGGACGGCGGGCGTGGCGACGCCCGGCCCCGAGGGTCGGGGCCGGGCGTCGTGGGTGTGGCTGGCGCTGGCGCGCCTGCTCCTAGCTCCGTCTGACGCGCCAGGGCGCGTCAGCGCACGCGGCGCAGTCGCTGGCGCGCCTGCCCTCAGTCGCGTCTGACGCGCTGGGGCGCGTCAGCGCACGGAGCGCAGTCGCTGGCGCGCCTGCTCCTAGCTCCGTCTGACGCGCTGGAGCGCGTCAGCGCGCGCCACGCAGTCGCTTCGCGCCTGCTCTCAGTGGCGTCTGACGCGCTGGCGCGCGTCAGCGCACGCGACGCAGCCGCTTCGCGCCTGCTCCTAGTCGCGCGCGCCCATCAGGTGCTCGAGGGCGAGCTGCTGCAGACGGACGAAGCCGTAGCCGTGACCGCCGAAGTGGGCGGAGGCGTCGTACTCCTCGTAGGAGGCACGGTCGGCCAGGAGCTGCTCGTAGCCCTCGCCCTCGCCCAGGGTCGGCACCGAGAGCTCGGCGACCTGGCTGGCGGCCAGCGCCTCCTGCACCTCGGGGTCGGCACGGAAGGCCTGCGCGCGCTCCTTGAGCAGCAGGTACATGCGCATGTTGGCGGCCGCGGACTCCCAGACGCCGTCGATCGACTCGGTGCGGGAGGGCTTGTAGTCGAAGTGGCGAGGCCCGTCGTAGGAGGGGCCGCCCTGGGGGGAGCCGTGCTCCAGCAGGTCGACGAGCGAGAACGCGTTCTGCAGGTCGCCGTGGCCGAAGACGAGGTCCTGGTCGTACTTGATGCCGCGCTGGCCGTTGAGGTCGATGTGGAAGAGCTTGCCCTGGTAGAGCGCCTGGGCGATGCCGGCGGTGAAGTTCAGGCCCGCCATCTGCTCGTGGCCGACCTCGGGGTTCACGCCCGCCATCTCGGGGTGCTCGAGCGTCTCGATGAACGCGATCGCGTGGCCGAGCGTCGGCAGCAGGATGTCGCCGCGGGGCTCGTTCGGCTTGGGCTCGATCGCGAAGCGCAGGTCGTAGCCCTTGTCGAGCACGTACTGCGAGAGCATGTCGACGCCCTCCTTGTAGCGCGAGAGCGCCGCCTGGACGTCCTTGGCGGCGTCGTACTCGGCGCCCTCGCGGCCGCCCCACATGACGAAGGTCTTCGCGCCCAGCTCGGCGGCGAGGTCGATGTTGCGGAGCACCTTGCGGAGCGCGAAACGGCGCACGCCGCGGTCGTTCGAGGTGAACCCGCCGTCCTTGAAGACGGGGGCGCTGAAGAGGTTGGTGGTGACCATCGGCACCACGATGCCGGTCGCGTCGAGGGCGCCCTTGAGGCGGTCGATCTGCGTCTGGCGCTCCGCGTCGGTCGAGCCGAAGGCGAAGAGGTCGTCGTCGTGGAAGGTGAGGCCGTAGGCGCCGAGGCGGTCGAGGTTCTCGACGGCCTCGACGACGTCGAGGTCGGGGCGCGTGGGGCCGCCGAACGGGTCCGCGCCCGTGTAGCCGACCGTCCAGAGGCCGAACGAGAACTTGTCTTCGCGAGTGGGGGTGACGGACATCGATGTCCCTTTCCGAGAGTGCGTCTGCGACGAGGCCTGGTCGTCGCGACGGGGCCGCGACGAATGTTGTGTGCCTCAACATATCCGGTCCGCGGCCTGAACGGAAGCCCGGTCGGCATTTGTCGTCCGCGGCAACGAAACACTTGCGCTGGCCGTCGCGGCTGTCGTAGTGTCTCGAACCGCGAGCAGTCGAAGCGCTTCCGCACCGAGCGGGAGAGCGTCGGTCTCGCGTCTCTCCACCCACCAGACAGCGAGGTCCCGATGGCGACGATCCACGACGTGGCAGAGGCCGCCGGCGTGTCCATCTCCACGGTCTCGTACGCCCTCTCCGGCAAGCGCTCGATCGCGTCGACGACGCGTCAGCGCGTGACGGAGGCGGTCGACCGGCTCGGCTACCGCCCCCACGCCGGGGCCCGGATGCTGGCCGGAGCCCGCACGAACATCCTGGCGCTGAGCGCCCCGGTGCGGCCCGACAACCACCAGCCCACGCAGATGCGCTTCGTCACCGCCGTCGTCGAGGCTGCTCGTCGTCGCGACTACGACGTGCTGCTGCTCGCCACCGACGACGAGGTCTCGGGCATCCGGCGCGTCGCGTCGAGCTCGCTGGTCGACGGCGTCGTCGCGATCGGCGTCGCCACGGTCGACGAGCGCGTCGACCTCGTCCGGGAGCTCGCGCTGCCGGCCGGCTTCATCGGCATCCCGCAGGGGGCCGACGACCTCGCCTGCATCGACCTCGACTTCGAGACCGCCGCCGCGATGAGCGTCGACCGCCTCGCCGACGCCGGCCACCGCGTCGTCGGCGTGGTCGGCCACCCCGCCTCCTACCAGGAGCGCGACACGGGCTTCATCCGGCGCTTCGACGACGCGTTCGCGGCGCGGGCCCAGGTGCGCGGCCTCGAGACCGTCACCATCCCGACCGACCTCAGCCGCGCCTCCGGCGGGCGGGCCTTCGACGAGCTGCGGGCCCGCCTCCCCGGCATGACCGCGCTCGTGCTGCACTGCAGCGAGCCGACGGCCGAGGCCGTGCTGCAGCGCATCCGGCAGCTGGGCCTCGAGATCCCCCGCGACCTCTCCGTGCTCGCCGCCGCCGCGAGCTACGCGGCCGACGAGCTCGAGCCGGCGCTCGACATGATCCCGCTGCCGATCGACGAGATGTGCCGCCGCGCGGTCGAGGCCGCCTTCGAGCGCATCGACGGCCGGCTCGACCGCGGGGTCGAGCTGATCGCCCCCGTCTACCTCGCGCAGGGCTCGGTCACCGTGCCGACCCGCGCCTCCTAGCCTTCCCTGTCCCTCATCCACCAGCACCACCGCACCACGCACCACCACCGCACGACACCGCAGATCACCGCCCCGCGACGATCGTCGAAACGCTTCGACGACGCGAGGGGCCTCTACGAGGAGGTAGAACCATGAAGAAACGACGCGTGCTCGCAGTCGGCACGGCCCTCGCGGCCACCGCCGGGCTGCTCACCGGCTGCTCGGCCGGCGGCGGGTCCTCCGACCCCGACACCCTGAAGCTCTGGCACTTCGAGAGCGAGACCAGCGCGATGGGCATCGCGTGGGACCAGGCCATCGAGACCTTCGAGGAGGAGACCGGCGCGACCGTCGAGTTCGAGGCGAAGAGCTTCGAGCAGATCCGCTCGACGGCCAGCCAGGTGCTGAACTCCGACGAGGCGCCCGACATCCTCGAGTACAACAAGGGCAACGCGACGGCGGGCCTGCTCGCCAGCCAGGGGCTGCTGGCGAACCTCGACGACGCCGTCGCCGAGTACGGCTGGGACGACGACCTCGCCCCGTCGATCGCCACGACGTCGAAGTACGACGAGCGCGGCATCATGGGCTCGGGCAGCTGGTACGGCATCCCGAACTACGGCGAGTACGTCGAGGTCTACTACAACAAGGACGCCTTCGCGGCGCAGGGCGTCGAGGTGCCCACGACCTACGACGAGTTCGAGGCGGCGCTGCAGACCTTCGCCGACGCGGGCATCACCCCGCTCGCCGAGGCGGGCGCCGAGTACCCGCTCGGGCAGCTCTTCTACCAACTGGCCCTCTCGCAGGCCGACCGCTCCTTCGTCGACGACTACCAGCTGTACGAGGGCGACGTCGACTGGCAGGGCCCCGAGCTCAGCTACGCGGCCGACAAGCTGCAGGAGTACGTCGAGAACGGCTGGATCTCGAAGGACGTCACCGGCATCAAGGCCGAAGACATGGGCACGACCTTCATGAGCGGCGGCGCGCCGATCATGGTCTCCGGCAGCTGGTGGGCCGGCCGCGTCGCCGACGAGGCGACGTTCGACTGGGGCACGTTCCTCTTCCCCGGCAGCGAGATGGCTCCGGGCTCGGGCGGCAACCTCTGGGTGATCCCCGAGAACGCCGCCAACAAGGAGCTCGCCGAGAAGTTCATCGACATCACGATGCGCCCCGAGATCCAGAACCTCATCGGCAACAACGGCGGCGTGCCCGTCAAGGCCGACCCGGCCGACATCACCGACCCGAAGAGCCAGGAGCTGATCGCGAACTTCAACACGCTCCTCGAGCGCGACGGCCTCGCCTTCTACCCCGACTGGCCCACGCCGACCTTCTACGACCAGCTGGTCGCCGGCACCCAGGAGCTCGTCAACGGCTCGGCCTCGCCGGAGGAGATGCTCGAGACCCTGGGCGGGCAGTACCAGAGCGGCGTCGACGACATCACCGGGGAGTAGCCGGCCATGACCTCCCTCGACACGAAGGAGGCGCGGGAGACCCGGGAGGGCCGGCGCGCGACGTCGGCCCTCCCGGGCTCCGGCCCCCGCGCCGCCCGCACCGCCCGCCCGGCCCGCCCGGCGGAGGAGAGCCTGCTGCCGGGCTCCGGCCGCCGTGGCTTCTGGCTGTACCTCGTCCCCGGCTTCGCGCTGTTCGCGGTCGTCGTGCTGGTGCCCCTGGTCTGGAACGTCTACCTCAGCTTCACCGACTACCGCGGCATCCGTCCGCCGACCTGGGCCGGGCTCGACAACTGGCGCGAGCTGATGGCCGACGAGCGCTTCTGGACGTCGTTCCTCAACAGCGTCTTCCTGATCATCGCCATGGTCGTCGTGCCGACCCTCCTCGGCCTGCTCCTCGCCGCGATGCTCTTCGACCTGATCGGGCGCAAGTTCGGCGGCCGCCTGGCGTCGTTCCTCCGGGCCACCTACTACCTGCCGCAGATCCTGCCCGTGGCCATCGCCGCGATCGTCATCGGCTGGATCCTCCGGCCCGAGAACGGCGCGCTCAACAGCGTCCTCGACGCCGTCGGGCTCGGCGCCCTCCAGCACAACTGGCTCGGCAGCCCCGACACGGCGCTGCTCAGCATCATGGTGGTGATGGTCTGGGTCCAGCTCGGCTACCCGGTGGTCATCTTCATGGCGGCCCTCCAGCGCGTCGACCCCGAGCTCTACGAGGCCGCCGAGCTCGACGGCGCCGGCTGGTTCCAGCGGTTCCGCGCGATCACGGTGAGCATCATCCGCCCCGAGATCTTCGTGGTCGTGCTCACCTGCACCATCGCGGCGCTCAAGGTCTTCGGGCCGATCTACGCCCTCACCCGCGGCGGCCCCGGCGACTCCACGATCGTGCCGAGCTACTACGCCTACAGCGAGTTCTTCCAGAGCCAGCAGGTCGGCTACGGCGCCACCATCGCGACGGCGCTGACCCTCGTCATCGTCGTCATCACGATCTTCTTCATCCAGGCCCAGAACCGGGTCGAACGAGCAGAGAGAGGCCGCTGATGGCCACGACCGTCGTCCCGCCGGTGGAGGGCGACCGCATCCGCCCTGCGGTGCCCAGCCCGCGCCTCCCGAAGGCCAAGCAGCGGAAGAGGAAGAAGACGGTCACCGACTGGGTGATCCTGGCCGCGGCCCTGCTCTTCGGGCTGCTGATCGCGCTGCCCTTCCTGCTGATCCTGGTGAACTCGTTCAAGTCGCCCGCCGACTACACGAGCGGCGGGCCGCTGAGCCTGCCGACGTCGCTGTACTTCGACGGCCTCGTGAACTTCTGGAACAGGGTCGAGTTCCCGACGAAGCTCTGGAACAGCTTCGTCATCGCGGGCCTCGTCGCCCTCTTCGCCGTCGTCATCTCGGTGTTCAACGCGTACGCCCTCGGCATCGGCCGGGTGCGCGGCCGCACCTGGATCATCGTGCTCTTCCTGCTCGCCAACATGCTCCCGCAGGAGGCGCTGCTCTACCCGCTGTACTTCCTGTTCAAGCAGGTGGGGCTCTACGACAACATCTGGGCCGTCATCATCATCTTCACGGTCATCCAGAGCGCCTTCGGCACGTACCTGCTGTCGAGCGTCTACGGCACCTTCCCGAAGGAGGTGCTCGAGGCCGCGTCGCTCGACGGGGCCAGCCGGTGGCAGATCCTCTGGCGCGTCATCGTGCCGATCAGCCGCCCGACGCTGTCGGTGCTCGCGATCTTCTTCTTCATCTGGACCTGGAACGAGTTCCTCATCCCGTTGACGTTCCTCGTCTCGAACGACAACCAGACGGTGCCCGTCGCCATCACGGCGTTGCAGGGCGACCGCCTGATGGACGTCACGACGACGAGCGCCTCGGCGCTGCTCGGGCTCATCCCGACGCTCGTCTTCTTCCTGCTGTTCCAGCGCACGCTCACCCGCGGCATCACGGCCGGAGCCGTCAAGTGACCGGGCTCCCCGCCCGCCGCGCTCCCCGGCCCCTCGCCCCGCGACTCCCCTCGAAAGGCACCGCATCGTGAAGTTCACCGACGGCTTCTGGCAGACGCGCCCCGGCGTCTCCTCCCTCTTCGCCCAGGAGGCCTACGACGTCGAGCAGGGCGCCGACGGCCGCTCGCTCGTCGTGACGGCCCCGACCAAGGTCATCGCGTCGCGGGGCGACACCCTCAACCGCCCGGTCATGACCGTCACGCTGCGCTCGCCGATGGAGGGCGTGATCGGCGTCACCGTCGAGCACTTCTCCGGCGGGCGCGACGAGATCGGCTTCGACCTCGTCGGGGCCGAGGGCGGCGAGGCCGGGGTCGGCACGGCGACGGCGACCGAGGGAGGCGCCACCCTGACCTCGGGCCGGCTCACGGCCACCGTGGGTCGCGGGGCCCCCTTCGACCTCTCGTTCAGCGACGGCGACACCGTCCTCACCCGCGCGGGCGCGAAGTCGGTCGGCTACCACTCGGTGGCCGCCGACGCGCAGCTCGACGGCGCGATGGTGGGCAACGCCCGGGCGGGCACCGCGCGGGCGTTCGCTCCGCACTACGTGTCGCAGCAGCTGTCGCTCGGCGTCGGCGAGTTCGTCTACGGTCTCGGCGAGCGCTTCGGCCCGCTGGTGAAGAACGGCCAGACGGTCGACGTCTGGAACGCCGACGGCGGCACGTCGAGCGAGCAGGCCTACAAGAACGTGCCCTTCTACCTGACGAGCCGCGGCTACGGCGTGCTCGTCGACCACCCCGGCCACGTCTCGTACGAGATCGGCTCGGAGGCCGTCGAGCGGGTGCAGTTCTCGGTCGCGGGCGAGGGGCTGACGTACTACGTGATCGCGGGGCCGACCCCGGCCGACGTCCTCGACCGGTACACGCGCTTGACCGGCCGCCCGGCGCACGTGCCGGCCTGGTCGTACGGGCTCTGGCTCTCGACGTCGTTCACGACCGACTACGACGAGGCGACCGTGACCTCCTTCGTCGACGAGATGGCCCGGCGCGACATGCCGGTCAGCGTCTTCCACTTCGACTGCTTCTGGATGCGCGAGTTCCAGTGGTGCGACTTCGAGTGGGATCCTCGGGTCTTCCCCGACCCCGAGGGCATGCTCTCCCGCCTGCACGAGCGCGACCTCCGCGTCTGCGTCTGGATCAACCCCTACATCGGCCAGCGGTCGGCGCTCTTCCGCGAGGCGGCCGACGCCGGCTACCTCGTGCGGAACCCCGACGGCAGCGTCTGGCAGTGGGACCTCTGGCAGGCCGGCATGGGCCTCGTCGACTTCACGAACCCCGAGGCCACCGCGTGGTTCCAGGGCAAGCTCCGGGCGCTGCAGGCGCAGGGGGTCGACGCGTTCAAGACCGACTTCGGCGAGCGGATCCCCACCGGGGTGGTCTGGCACGACGGCTCCGACCCCGAGCGCATGCACAACTGGTACACGCAGCTGTACAACGAGGCCGTCTTCGAGGTGCTCGAGGAGGTCCGCGGCGAGGGCGACGCCGTCGTCTTCGCCCGCTCGGCGACCACGGGCGGTCAGCGCCTGCCGGTGCACTGGGGCGGCGACTCGACGTCGACCTTCGAGTCGATGGCCGAGACCCTCCGCGGCGGCCTCTCGATCGCGATGAGCGGGTTCTCGTTCTGGAGCCACGACATCGGCGGCTTCGAGGGCACCCCCGACGCCGAGGTCTACAAGCGCTGGACGGCCTTCGGCCTGCTGTCGAGCCACAGCCGCTTCCACGGCAGCGGCTCGTACCGGGTGCCGTGGGCCTTCGACGAGGAGGCCGTGGAGGTGACCCGGCGCTTCACGACGCTGAAGCTCTCGCTGATGCCGTACCTCTACGCCGCCGGGCTCGAGGCCTCCCGCACCGGCCTGCCGGTGATGCGGCCGATGGCCCTGGCCTTCCCCGCCGACCGCGCCGTCGCCCACGTCGACACGCAGTACATGCTGGGCGACGACCTGCTGGTGGCCCCGGTGTTCTCCGCCGACGGCACCGTCGAGGTCTACCTGCCCGCCGGCCGCTGGACGAGCTGGTTCACCGGCGAGGTCGTCGACGCGGGCACCGGCACCTGGCGCACCGAGGTGCACGACGTCCTCTCGCTGCCGCTGTACGTCCGCGAGGGCGCCGTCGTCCCGGTCGGCGGTCGCGACGACCGCCCCGACCACGACTACCTCGACGGGCTCGTGCTGCGGGTCTTCCCCGGGGGCGACGGCGACCGCACGGTCACCGTGACCACGCCCGACGGCGTGAGGGCCGACTTCGTCGTCCGGCGTGCGGGAGGCGCGGTGACGGTCGAGACCACCGCCTCCGGCTGGAGCCTGGACGAGGTCGGGGGAGACCCCGCGTCGCAGTAGGGTCGGAACGACGAAGGGGGGGCGGCATCGTGACGATCGACCAGGTCGCGCGGACGGAGGGCGCTCGCCAGTCGAACCTGGCGGCCGTGCTCGGCCTCGTGCACGCTCGTGGCCCGCTCTCCCGGTCGGAGCTGACGCGCCTGACCGGCCTCAACCGCTCCACCATCGCGACGCTCGTCGGCGACCTCGTCGACCGGCAGCTGGCCCACGAGGCGGACCCCGTGGGGGTCTCGCGCGTGGGGCGGCCGAGCCCGGTCGTCGAGGCGCGCTCCGACGTCGTGGCCTGGTCGGTCAACCCCGAGATCGACGCGGTGACCGTCGGGGCCGTGGGCCTCGGCGGGGCCGTCCGCGCGAGGGTCCGTCGCGAGACGGCGAGCGTGCCCACGGCCGCCGAGGCCGCCGCGCTCGCCGCGGAGACCATCGACGAGCTGCGCCAGGTGCTGCGGAGCAGCGGGGGAGTGGTGGCCGAGGTGGGCGTCGGCGCCGCGGTGCCGGGCCTCGTCCGGGCCGATGGCGGCCTGGTCCGCCTCGCGCCGCACCTCGGCTGGGTCGACGAGCCGTTCGCGGCCCTCGTCTCGGAGGCGACCGGCCTGCCGACCGAGGCGGCCAACGACGCGTCGCTCGCGGCGATGGCCGAGGGCCGCTTCGGGGCCGGGCGCGGGGTCGACGACCTGGTCTTCCTCAACGGCGGCGCGAGCGGCGTCGGCGGCGGCGTCATCGCGGCGGGCCGACCGCTCGCCGGGGTGGGCGGCTACGCCGGCGAGATCGGCCACACCCTGGTCAACTCGGTCGGCCGGCTCTGCCACTGCGGCGCCACCGGCTGCCTCGAGACCGAGGTGGGCCAGGCCTCGCTGCTCGCCGCGACCGGCCTGTCGCGCGCGCAGGCCGACGAGCTCGACGCGGCCCTGCAGGAGGCGCGCCCCGGCTCCGAGGCGCGGGCCGAGGTCGAGCGCCAGGTCGACCAGCTCGCGGTCGCCCTGCGCACGGTCGTCAACGCCTTCGACCCGTCGATGATCGTGCTCGGCGGGTTCCTGGGGTCGCTGCTCGCCGCCGCCCCCGATCGCCTGCTCGACCGGGTCACGCGGCAGGCGCTGCCCGGCCCGGCCGACGACGTCAGCATCGTGCGGGCACAGCTGGGCGCGGACCGCCTGGTGATCGGGGCGGCCGAGCTCGCCTTCGCGCCGCTGCTCTCCGACCCGGCGTCGGCCTCGCTGCCGCGCACGGCGCGCTAGGCCCGGCCCCGGCCTGCGGCCCGGCCTGCGGCCCCGTCCTGCGGCCTGCGCCGGCCCGGTCAGGACGGCGGCCCGATCCGCCTCCGCCCGACGGGCGGCGTGGTCAGGCGTGCGTGTGCGGCTCGGAGTTCGCCCACACCGACGAGGCGGCCGCGCCCGCGAGCTCGACGGTGCCGAGCGGCCGGTCGTGCACGTCGGTCAGCACGACCTCCATCGACCCCGCGTAGTCGCGGCGCTCGCCGACGCGCACGTGGGCGCCGACGCGCAGGTCCAGCGAGGCGAGGTAGCGCAGCAGCTCGGGCTCGTCGTCGGAGACGCGGACGACGAAGCCGCACTCGCCGCTCGCGAACTGCTGCAGCGGGTGCGCGACGGGCCGGGTCACCGTGCCGTCGGCGGCAGGGATGGGGTCGCCGTGCGGGTCGGCGGCCGGGCGGCCGAGCTCGACGTCGAACGCCTCGAGGAGGCGGTCGCTGACCGCGTGCTCGAGCACCTCGGCCTCGTCGTGCACCTCGTCCCAGCCGTAGCCCAGCCGCTCGACGAGGTAGGTCTCGATCAGGCGGTGGCGGCGGACCATGCCGACCGCGACGCGCCGCCCGAGCTCGCTCAGCGCGATGCGCCTGTAGGGCTCGTAGTCGATGTAGCCGTCGCGCTCGAGCTTGCGCAGGTTGCCCGACACGGTCGAGGCGCCGACGCCGAGCGTCGCCGCGATCTCGTTGGTGGTGATGCCCCGGTCGCCCTCGCCGGCGGCCCACTCCTCGGCCTTCCAGATGACCTTGAGGTAGTCCTCGGTCATCGTGGAGGGGGTCGGCTGGGCGTCCGTCGGCATGTCACCGATCCTAGGTGTCGCCGCCCGGCCGACCCGGCCCGCGCCTCCTGGCCCGCCCGCTCGGCGGCCGACCCGGCCCGCGCCTCCGGCCCGCCTCAGCCGCGGGGCAGCGACCCGAGCTGCTGCGCCGCGCGGTACCGCGCCGCGATGGCGGGCACCGGCGACGCGTCGGCCGACGACCGGATCGCGACCTCCCACCGGGGGCGGCCCCCGGTGAGCGCCCACGCCGCCTGGCGTGCGGCCCCGTCGGCGACGTACTCGCCCGGCGACGGCACCGAGACGGGCACGTCGAAGACCTGGGCCGCGACGGCCTGCACGGCCGGGTTGAGCGCGGCCCCGCCGATGAGCAGCACGCGGTGCACCTCGACGCCCTGGTCGCGGACGGCGGCGGCGCCGTCGGCCAGCGCCGAGAGCATGCCCTCGACCGCGGCGCGCGCGAGGTTCTCGCGGGTCGTCGAGGCCAGGGTCAGGCCGGCGAGGGTGGCCGTGGCGCGGGGCAGGTCGGGCGTCCGCTCGCCCTCGAAGTAGGGCACCAGCGA
Organism: Frigoribacterium sp. CFBP 8754; assembly: GCF_014841815.1. Taxonomy (NCBI): domain Bacteria; kingdom Bacillati; phylum Actinomycetota; class Actinomycetes; order Micrococcales; family Microbacteriaceae; genus Frigoribacterium; species Frigoribacterium sp. CFBP 8754. Next base: position 12,336 of record NZ_JACYUO010000006.1, on the reverse strand, counting down.
GACCCCGCCCGAGCCGGGCTCGGCGGCGAGGGCCAGGCGGGCGAGCTCGTCGTGGTCGACGCCGAGCAGCGCCCCGATCGACGAGAGCACCCGGGCGGCGTTGAGGGTCGCGACCAGGGGCAGGAACCCGCCGGCCGCGTCGGCGAAGCCCGCGACCGTGCCGCTGGGGTCCGCCACGGGGTGGTCGGTGACGGCGAAGGCGGTGCCGCTCGTGCCGATGCTGATCACGAGGTCGCCGACCCCGGCGTCGAGGCCGAGCGCGGCGCCCGCGTTGTCGCCGGCGCCGGCCGCGACCACCAGCCTGGCCGGCACGCTCGCGTGGGCGACCGTCGTGCCCGCCGCCTCCGACGGGCCGAGCACGCGGGGCAGCACGACGCCCGTGCCGTCGCCGCCGGCCACCCGGCCGGGGCGGCCGAGCGCGCGCTCGAACAGCTCGAGGTCGTAGCCGTCGTCGGCCGGGCTCCAGTACGAGGTGCCGCTCGCGTCGCTGCGGTCGGTCACGAGCTCGTCGAGGTCGGGGCCGAGGGGCGAGGAGTCGCGGGGCCCGTACCCGAGCAGCCGCCAGGTCAGCCAGTCGTGCGGCAGCGCCACCGCGGCCACGCGCTCGGCGGAGGCCGGCTCGGCGTCGCGCAGCCACCGCAGCTTCGTCGCGGTGAAGGAGGCGACCGGCACCGTGCCGGTGCGCCGGGCCCACTCGTCGGCACCGAGCTCGTCGACGAGGTCGCGCGCGGCGTCGGCGCTGCGGGTGTCGTTCCAGAGGAGGGCGTCGCGGACGACCTCGCCCTCGGCGTCGAGGGCGACCATGCCGTGCTGCTGGCCGGCGACCGAGATCGCGTCGACGTCGTCGAGGCCGCCCGCCGCGGCGATCGCCTCGAGCAGCGCGGCCCACCAGGCCGACGGGGCGACCTCGGTGCCCTCGGGGTGCCGCGCGCTCCCGGAGCGCACCAGCGCACCCGACGACGCGTCGCGGACGACGACCTTGCAACTCTGGGTCGAGGAGTCGACCCCGGCGACGAGACTCATGGTGGGTAGTTTGTCGTACCGCGCAACGAATGCGCCAGCCCCGGCCCCGACCGGCGTGGCGCACCTGTCGGTAGACTCAAGTGCACCTCACCCGGTGCAGTCCCCCGACGTGAGGAGCCCCCCATGCCCGCAGTAGTGATCATCGGTGCCCAGTGGGGCGACGAGGGCAAGGGCAAGGCCACCGACCTGCTCGGCAGCCGCATCGACTACGTCGTCAAGTTCAACGGCGGCAACAACGCCGGCCACACGGTCGTCATCGGCGACCAGAAGTACGCGCTGCACCTGCTGCCCTCGGGCATCCTCTCGCCCGGCGTCACCCCGATCATCGGCAACGGCGTCGTCGTCGACATCGAGGTCCTCTTCGACGAGCTCGACGCGCTGATCGCCCGCGGCGTCGACGTCTCGCGCCTCAAGGTCAGCGCCAACGCGCACGTCATCACGCACTACCACCGCACGCTCGACAAGGTGACCGAGCGCTTCCTCGGCAAGCGCCAGATCGGCACGACCGGTCGCGGCATCGGCCCGACCTACGCCGACAAGATCAACCGCGTGGGCATCCGCGTGCAGGACATCTTCGACGAGGGCATCCTGCGGCAGAAGGTCGAGGCGGCCCTCGACCAGAAGAACCACCTGCTCGTCAAGATCTACAACCGCCGGGCCATCGAGGCCGACGAGATCGTCGAGTCGCTGCTCTCGTACGCGCCCCGCCTGAAGCCGATGGTGGCCGACACGGCGCTCGAGATCCACCAGGCGCTCGAGGCCGACAAGACCGTCCTGTTCGAGGCCGGCCAGGCGACGATGCTCGACGTCGACCACGGCACCTACCCCTTCGTGACGTCGTCCTCGGCGACCGCGGGCGGCGCTTCCACCGGCTCCGGCATCGGCCCGGGCCGCATCGAGCGCGTCATCGGCATCGTGAAGGCGTACACGACCCGCGTCGGCGCCGGGCCCTTCCCGACCGAGCTGTTCGACGCCTCGGGCGAGTTCCTGCGCGCCAACGGCTTCGAGTTCGGCACGACGACCGGCCGCCCGCGTCGCTGCGGCTGGTACGACGCCCCGATCGCCCGCTACTCGGCCCGCATCAACGGCGTCACCGACTTCGTGCTGACGAAGCTCGACGTCCTCACGGGCCTCGAGACGATCCCCGTCTGCGTCGCGTACGACGTCGACGGCGTCCGCCACGACGAGGTGCCCGTGTCGCAGAGCGACTTCCACCACGCCGTGCCGATCTACGAGGAGTTCCCCGGCTGGTCGGACGACATCACCGGCGCTCGCGAGTTCTCCGACCTGCCTCAGGCCGCTCAGGACTACGTGCTCGCCGTCGAGGCGATGAGCGGCGCCCGCATCTCCGCCATCGGCGTCGGCCCCGGCCGCGACGCCATCGTCACGCGCCACGACCTGCTCGGCTAGGCGACCGCCCGCCCCCGCGGCCGCGCCGTGCCCCCTCAGGAGGCGCGGCGCGGCTAGACGACGCTGAAGCCGTCGGTGAGGCGGCCGCGCCCCGTCAGCGCGAGCAGCACCTCCTCGCCGTGCCCCTGCATCGTGGCGGCGCGCGCCGCCAGCGCGGCCGTGTCGGCGACGGCGGTCGCGGGCAGCGTGTGCGGCAGCCCGGTCGCCCGCGAGAGGTCGATCGTGTGCACGACGAGCTCGAAGACCCGGGTGCGCAGGTACTCGTCGAGGGGGATGCCCATGCCGCCGATCGAGACGATCCGGTTCGAGAGCGCCCGGGCCAGCGCCGCCCGCGAGTCGGCGAGGGCCGCCGCGACGACGGTGGAGGGGGAGTCGCCGAGCCAGGCGCCGGCCTCCACGCCGCGCTGGAACACGCCGTCGGCGTCGGTGAACTGCGAGGCGTAGGCCGAGTACCAGGCCTCCGCCGAGGGGATCGTGACGTCGCCCGGCTCGTCGAGCGCGAGGTACGTCGAGACCGTGAGCACCGCGCGCGAGGCGTGGCCCGCGAGGTCGCGGACGGTCCAGCGGCCGAGCCCCGGCTGGCTCCACTGCTCGGGGCCGACGCGCGACAGGAGGTCGACGAACGACTCGGCGGACTGGCTGAAGGCGGCGGCGGGGCTCATGGCCACGATCATGCCGGACGCACGCCGGTGCCGCTGCCCGCTCGACGGCGACGGCGAGTGCTGGCAGCATCGGGGGATGACCGCCACGCGTCCGCCCCTCGTCCCGCTCGTGGGCCGCCACGTCGTCGTCGAGCCGATCACCCCCGACGACCTCGCCGAGCTGCACCCGGCCATCGCCCGCCCCGAGGTCTTCGCCGGCGGGTGGGGCGGCGGCTCGGCGGCGTTCCGCGCCGACCTCGAGGGCTGGTCGGCCTTCATGCGGGGCTACCTGCTGTGGGGCACGGGCAACGTCTACGGGGTCCGGCTCGTCACCGACGGAGAGCCGGGGCCCCTGGTCGGCACGACGACCCTCGCCGAGTTCCAGCTCGAGAACGAGAGCGCGCACCTGGGCTGGACGGCCTACGCGCCCGAGACCTGGGGCACGGCGGTCAACGTCGAGACGAAGCTGCTCGTGCTCGGCACGGCCTTCGAGCACGGCCTCGGCCGCGTGCAGATCCAGGCCGACGCCGCGAACGCTCGGTCGCGGGCCGCGATCGTCAAGCTCGGGGCGACCCCCGAGGGCGTCCTCCGGCGCACCCAGCCCCGGGCCGACGGCACGTGGCGGGACACCGCGGTGTACTCCGTGCTCGCCGATGAGTGGCCGCGCGTGCAGGAGGGTCTCACGGCGCGCCTCGCTGCCCATCAGCAACCGTCCAGACTCTAGGTCGACCCTGGAGCCATGACACTGGAGATCGCCTACACCGCCATCGCCCACGCCACCGGGGGCGGCCGCGACGGCCACGTCCGCAGCGAGGACGACCGTCTCGACTTCGAGACCCGCCCGCCGAAGGAACTCGGCGGCAACGGCGAGGGCACCAACCCCGAGCAGCTCTTCGCGGCCGGCTACGCCGCCTGCTTCCTCAGCGCGATGCACTCCGTCGCCCGTGGTCTCGGCGTCGACACGAAGGACAGCTCGGTCAGTGCGAGCGTCGGCATCGGCTCGAACGGCGAGGGCGGCTTCGGCCTCGCGGTCGAGCTCGACATCTACACGCCGAACGTCCCCGCCGAGCGTCGCCAGGAGCTCGCCGACGCCGCGCACCACGTCTGCCCCTACTCGAACGCCACCCGCGGCAACGTCGAGGTGACGCTGACGCTGGTCGACTGACCCGCCCGCTGCACCGCAGCACCGCNGCGCCTCCTCGTCCGTCCGCCCCCGTGGTGGCCCCTGCCCCACCGGACGCTCCGTGTCGAGCCCCTCGTCCCGCCCGTCGGGCGCGGGGCGTCGCCGCTAGGCTCGGCCCATGGCACTCGACAGTCCCCTCGGGGCGGACAGCCCCCTCAGCGACGACGACAAGACCGCGATCGAGCAGCTCTCCGGCATCCGGCAGAGCATCGACAACATCGACGCCGCGCTGGTGCACCTCCTCGCCGAGCGCTTCAAGTTCACGCAGTCGGTCGGTCACCTCAAGGCCGCGGCGGGCATGCCCGCGAGCGACCCCGAGCGCGAGCGCGTGCAGATCCAGCGCCTCCGCCAGCTCGCCGAGCAGTCGCACCTCGACCCCGCGTTCGCGGAGAAGTTCCTGAACTTCATCGTCGGCGAGGTCATCCACCACCACGAGCGCATCGCGGCGGACGCCGCGGCGACGCCGGGCGAGTGACCGCGGTGAGCGACGGCACGGCGCCCGAGCAGGAGCCGACGGGCCCGCAGGGGCCGGTCACGGCGGGCCCCGCGTCAGCGGCCGCTCCCCAGCGCCTCTACATCGGCTCGTACACCGCCTCGAGCGGGGGCTCGGGCACCGGCATCACCGTGCTCGAGCGCAGCGCGCCCGGCTCGCCCTGGCAGGCGGTGCAGACCGTCGAGGCCGACGACCCGTCCTTCCTCGTCGCGACGGAGGGCGCCCTGCACGCGGTCTCCGAGACGACGGAGGGGCGGGTGCTGTCGTACACCGTCTCCGCTGGCCAGCTGGTCGCCGCCTCGAGCGCCGCGGCGGGCGGGGCCGCTCCGTGCCACCTGCACCACGACCCGGCCTCCGGTGCGCTCGTCGTCGCGAGCTACGTCGGCGGCACCGTGGGCGTGCTGTCGAGCGACCCCTCGCACCCGAGCCGCGTCGTGCGCACCCTCGCGCTGCCCTACGGCCACGGCCCCGTCCTCGAGCGCCAGGAGCGGCCGCACGCCCACCAGGTCGTGTCGACCCCGTGGGGCACCACCCTCGTGAGCGACCTCGGCACGGACCGCCTCGTCGAGATCGTCGTCGACCCCATCTCGCTCGACCCCGAGATCGTGGCCGTCCACCCGTTGCCCTCCGGCGCCGGGCCGCGCCACCTGGCCTGGCTCGACGACGGCCGGCTGGTCGCCGTCGGCGAGCTCGACGCCCGGCTGCACGTGCTGCGCCGGGTCGAGGGCAAGCTCGTGCTCGACCACTCGATCGAGGTCTTCGAGGGCGCGGCGTCGACGCCGGGCGTGCTGCCCTCGCACCTGGCGGTCGACGCCGGCCGCGTGTACGTCGCGACCCGGGGGCGCGACACCATCAGCGTCTTCACGGTGGGCGACGACGAGCGGCTGCGCCTCGTCGGCGAGTCGTCGTGCGGGGGCCGGTGGCCGCGCCACTTCGCGATCACGCCGGGCGTGCTCTACGTCGCGAACCAGGGCTCCGACACGGTGGCGGTGCTGCCGCTCGACCCCGAGACCGGGGTGCCGGGCGAGCCCGTCGACGTGTTCTCGCTGGGCAGCCCCGCCTGCATCGTCGCCGTCTGAGGGCCAGGGCCGGGGGCCTAGACGCTCCGGCGCGCCAGGCCCTGCAGCAGGCCGATGACGTCGCCGATCGGCGCGCGGGCGGCCGCGGGGTCGACCGTCGCCTGGTCGAACGGGCCCGGGGTGAACCAGAGGCCGTCGGCGACGAGGCAGACGAGCCGGGCGACGACCGGGTCGCCCACCTCGTCGAGGACGACGTCGTACCACCGGCGCTGCATCGCGCTCAGCGCCTCCACCGCCCGGGGCCACCGGCCGCTCGACGCGAGGTTCGTGACGGCCGTGATGCACCGGTCGAAGGGGTCGTCATCGGCCACCGCGTCGGGCGAGGAGGTGCGGATGAAGTAGTCGACGGCACCGTCGGCGGCGCTCGTCATCGCCGTGACGTCGGCGTCGATCAGGGCCTCGAGCCGTTCGACCAGGCCGTCGACGAGCGCCTCGCGCGAGGGGAAGTGGTAGAGCAGGCCGCCCTTGGAGACGCCCGCCTCGGCGGCCACCGCGTCGAAGGTGGCGGTGCGCTCGCCGCTGGTCGTGACGAGGTGCTCGAAGGCGTCGAGCATCTGCTCACGGGCTGACGGACGGGGACTCATCCTGTTACTGTACCGTCTGGACGGTCTGCTGTACCGTCCGGACGGTACAGCTGGAGCGCGACGCCCCGCTGCACCCCGCTGCACCCCGACGAGCCACGAGACCGAGGACCGACCATGACCACGACCGCCCGCCGCCCCGCCGCCGTCCCCGAGCGCGCCGGCACGCGTCAGTGGGCCGCGCTGGTCGTCCTCATGCTCCCCGTGCTGCTCGTCTCGGTCGACAACACCGTGCTGAGCTTCGCCCTCCCCGAGATCTCGACGGCGCTCCGGCCCTCGGCCGCGGCCCAGCTCTGGATCGTCGACGTCTACTCGCTGGTGCTGGCCGGCCTCCTGGTGGCGATGGGCTCGCTGGGCGACCGCTTCGGCCGACGTCGGCTGCTGCTGATCGGGGCCTCCGGGTTCGCCCTCGTCTCGCTCGCGGCCGCCTTCGCCCCGACCGCCGAGGCCCTGATCACCGCCCGCGCCGTGCTCGGCTTCTTCGGCGCGATGATCATGCCCGCCACGCTCTCGCTGCTCCGCAGCACGTTCACCGACCGTGACCAGCGTCGGCTCGCCATCGCCATCTGGGCCAGCGGCTTCGCGGCGGGCTCGGCCCTCGGCCCCGTCGTGGGCGGGGTCCTGCTCGAGCACTTCGCCTGGGGCTCGGTCTTCCTCATCGCGGTCCCGGTGCTGCTGCCGCTGCTGGTCGGCGCCCCGCTCCTCCTCGTCGAGAGCCGCGACCCCGCACCCGGGCCGTTCGACGCGGTGTCGGTGCTGCTGTCGCTGACGGCCATGGCGCCGGTCGTCGCCGCGGTGAAGCAGCTCGCGACGCACGGGCCGGGCCTCGACGTCGTGCTCCTGGCGGTGCTCGGCGTCGCCTCGGGCTGGCTCTTCGTCCGACGCCAGCTGCGGCGCGAGCGCCCCCTCCTCGACGTGCGGCTCTTCACCTCGCCGGTCTTCGCGGGCTCGGTCGTCGTGAACCTGCTCGCGGTCGTGGCGCTCGTCGGCTTCCTCTTCTTCACCACGCAGCACCTGCAGCTCGTCGTCGGGCTCCGCCCGCTGCAGGCCGCGCTGACCCTGCTGCCCGGGCTCGGCGCGATGATCGTCGCCGGCCTCGTGGTCGTGCCGATCGTGCGGCACGTCAGCCCGCGCACCATCGTCGCGACCGGCCTCGCCGCGGCCGCCGTCGGGTACGCCCTCGTCTGGCTCTCCGGGGCGGGCGCCCCGGTCGGCGTCTTCGTCCTCGCGTTCGCGCTCGTCGGGGCCGGGGTCGGCGCCGCCGAGACGATCTCGAACGATCAGATCATCGCCGCCGTCCCCGCTGACCGTGCCGGTGCGGCGTCCGCGGTGTCGGAGACCGCGTACGAGGTCGGCGCCGTGCTCGGCACGGCCGTGCTGGGCAGCATGCTGACGGCGATCTACCGCGGCTCGCTCGTCGTGCCCGCCGACGTGCCCGCCGAGGTCGGCGACGCCGCCCGCGAGACCCTGGGAGGCGCGGTGGCGGCCGCCGACGCCCTCGACGGCTCCGTGGCCACGCGCCTCCTCGACGCCGCGACCCACGCCTTCGACGCTGGCCTCGTCACCACGGCGGCGGTGGGGGCCGGCGTGATGCTGCTCGCCGTGGCGGTGTCGCTGGTGTCGCTCCGGCGCGCGTCCGCGAGCGACTGACCCCGCGCCTCCCGCGGGCCCTCCGGGGCGGTCGGCGGCGTCGTCGCGGCGGGCTCCCCGGGGCGGGCCGCGGAGGTCCGTCGGCGTCGCCGGTCGTGGGTACAGTAGAGCCGTCCACCCCGATCCGTGCAGGAGCCCCATGTCGCGAACCGTCAGACTCGCCGCCGTCCCCGGCGACGGCATCGGTCCCGAGGTCGTGGCCGAGGCTCTGAAGGTCCTCGAGGTCGCTGTGGGCGACGAGGCGACCTTCGAGGTGACCCCCTTCCACCTCGGCGCGGCCCGCTACCTCGAGACGGGCGACGTCCTCACCGACGACGACCTCGCGGCGATCGCCGCGCACGACGTCGTGCTGCTCGGCGCGGTCGGCGGCGACCCCCGCGACCCGCGCCTCGCGGGCGGCGTCATCGAGCGGGGGCTGCTGCTCCGGCTGCGCTTCGCGCTCGACCACTACGTGAACCTCCGCCCCACGACGACGTGGCCCGGGGTCCCGTCGCCGCTCGCCGACCCCGGCACCGTCGACTTCGTCGTCGTCCGCGAGGGCACCGAGGGGCCCTACGTCGGCAACGGCGGCTCCCTCCGCACGGGCACGCCGCACGAGATCGCCAACGAGGTCAGCGTCAACACGGCGCACGGCGTCGAACGCGTCGTCCGGTTCGCCTTCGAGAAGGCCCGGTCGCGTCGCGGTCGCCTGACCCTGGTGCACAAGACCAACGTGCTCGTCTTCGCGGGCAGCCTCTGGCAGCGCGTCGTCGACGCGGTCGCCGCGGAGTACCCCGACGTCGCGGTCGACTACCAGCACGTCGACGCCGCCACGATCCACCTGGTCGTCGACCCCGCGCGGTTCGACGTCATCGTCACCGACAACCTGTTCGGCGACATCCTCACCGACCTCGCCGGCGCGATCAGCGGCGGCATCGGCCTCGCCGCCTCCGGCAACCTCAACCCCTCGGGCGAGTTCCCGAGCATGTTCGAGCCGGTGCACGGCTCGGCGCCCGACATCGCGGGGCAGCAGAAGGCCGACCCGACCGCCGCGATCCTCTCGGTGGCGCTGATGCTCGAGCACCTCGACCTCCCCGAGGCCGCCGACCGCGTGCACCGCGCGGTCGAGGCCGACATGGCCGACCGTGCCGCCGCCGGCGGCGGTGCCCCCGTCCGCAGCACCGCCGAGATCGGCACGGCCGTCGCCGACCGCGTCGCCGCCCTCACCACCTCCGTCGCCTGACGCCGCCCCGTCCGAGAAGAGCACCATGACCACGACCGACGACACCGCCTCGTCCACCGAGTTCGGGCTGAGCTTCGAGCTCACGCCGTCCGAGACCGTCCGCGCCGACGCCGAGCGCGAGGCGATCCTCTCCGACCCCGGGTTCGGCAAGCACTTCACCGACCACATGGTCTCGATCCGCTGGACGGTCGACGAGGGCTGGCACACGGCCCGCGTCCACCCGTACGGCCCCCTGCAGCTCGACCCCGCGGCATCCGTCCTGCACTACGCGCAGGAGATCTTCGAGGGCATGAAGGCCTACCGCCACGCCGACGGCTCGGTGTGGTCGTTCCGGCCGGACGCCAACGCCCGTCGGCTCCAGCGCTCGGCCCGGCGCCTCGCGCTCCCCGAGCTCTCGACGGAGGACTTCGTCGAGAGCGTGCGGCAGCTGGTGCGCATCGACGAGTCGTGGGTGCCGTCGGCGCCCGAGACGAGCCTCTACCTCCGGCCGTTCATGATCGCCAGCGAGAGCTTCCTCGGCGTGCGGGCGGCTCAGCAGGTCGACTACCACGTCATCGCCAGCCCGGCCGGCGCGTACTTCAGCGGCGGCGTCTCGCCGGTGTCGATCTGGCTCACGACGAACTACGCCCGGGCGGGCAAGGGCGGCACCGGCGCCGCGAAGACGGGCGGCAACTACGCGTCCTCGCTGCTGCCGCAGCAGGAGGCCTACGAGAACGGCTGCCAGCAGGTGCTGTTCCTCGACTCGTCCGAGAGCTCGTACATCGAGGAGCTCGGCGGCATGAACGTGGTGCTGGTCTACGCCGACGGCACCCTGGTCACCCCCGACAGCGACTCGATCCTCGAGGGCATCACCCGCGACTCCGTCCTGGAGCTGGCGGAGGCCCGGGGCCACCGGGTCGAGCGTCGACGGGTCACGATCGACGAGTGGCGTGACGGCGTGGCGAGCGGCGAGATCGTCGAGGTGTTCGCCTGCGGCACGGCCGCGGTCGTCGTGCCGATCGCCGAGCTCAAGGGCGAGGGCCTGCACATCGGATCGCCCTCGGCCGAGGGCGGTCCGCTCACGATGTCGCTGCGCGAGGAGCTCACCGACATCCAGTACGGGCGTCGCGACGACGTCCACGGATGGATGACGAGGCTCGACGCATGAAGATCGCACGGTTCGCGACCCCCGGAGAAGACCCCCGCTACGGCATCGTCGACGAGCGCGAGCTGATCGTGCTCGCGGGCGACCCGATGTACAGCGGCTACGAGACGACCGGCGAGCGGGTGTCTCTGCGCTCGGCGAAGATCCTCGCCCCGGTGATCCCGCGCTCGAAGGTGGTGGGCGTCGGCCTGAACTACCACGACCACGCCGACGAGCTGGGGCAGACCCCGCCGGAGGCGCCGCTGCTGTTCCTGAAGCCGAACACGACGGTCATCGGGTTCGGAGACTCGATCCAGCTCCCGCCCGACGTCGGCCAGGTCGACTTCGAGGGCGAGCTCGCCATCGTGATTGGCTCGATCGCGAAGCGGGTGAAGGCCGAGGACTACCAGAGCGTGGTGTTCGGCTACACGATCGCGAACGACGTGACCGCCCGCGACGTGCAGCAGTCCGACGGGCAGTGGACGCGAGCCAAGGGCTACGACACGTTCCTGCCGCTCGGGCCGTACATCGAGAACGAGCTCGACTGGACCGACGTGACGATCGAGACGCGGGTGGACGGCGAGGTCAAGCAGCGGGAGTCCACGCTGCAGATGATCCACAAGATCCCCGAGTTGATCGAGTACGTCACCGACGTGTTCACCCTGCTGCCGGGCGACGTGATCCTGACCGGCACCCCCGCCGGCATCGGTCCGTTCACGGCCGGCGAGACTGTCGAGGTCGCGATCTCGGGCATCGGCTCGCTGATCAACCCGGCCAAGAACCGGGTCTAGGCACCATCTCGTGACGACCCCGAGCAGTGCCGTCGAGCGCCCGCGCGCCGCATGGCTGCCCGGGGTCGCCGCCGCCGCGGGGGCCGCGGTCGTCGCCTGGCTCCTGCACCTCGCGATCCCGGCGGTGCCGGTGCTCACCGCGAGCGTCCTGCTCGGCATCGTCGTCGCCCAGGTCCGACCGGCTCGGCGGTGGCTCGACGGGGTGCTCGCCCCGGGGCTCGCGCTCTCGGCCCGTCGGCTGCTGCGCATCGGGGTCGTCCTGCTCGGGCTGAAGCTCAGCCTGGTCGACGTCGCGTCGCTCGGGGGCGTCACCATCGCCGCGGTCGTCGGCATCCTGGTCTCGACCTTCGCCGTGACGTGGGCGCTGGGCCGATGGGCGCGTCTCCCGGGTGACCAGCCGTTGCTGCTGGCGGCCGGCTTCTCGATCTGCGGGGCGTCGGCGATCGGAGCGATGAGCGCCGTCACCCGTGACCGCGGCAAGGACGCCGCCACCCCCGTGGCCCTCGTGACCGTGTGCGGAACGGCCGCGATCGTGGTCTTGCCGGTGGTCGGCCGTGCGGTCGGCCTGACCGACGTCGAGTTCGGTGCGTGGACGGGGGCCAGCGTGCACGACGTCGGCCAGGTCGTGGCCACGGCGCAGACCGCCGGCGCCACCGCCCTCGCGATCGCGGTCGTCGTCAAGCTCACCCGTGTGGTGATGCTCGCGCCGGTCGTTGCGATCACGTCCGCGGTGGTCCGTCACCGCGGGGGCAGCTCCGGCACCCGACCGCCGCTGGTGCCCCTGTTCGTGCTCGGCTTCCTGGCCGCGGTCGCCGTCCGCACGCTGGTGGACCTGCCGGAGTCGGTGGTCACCGGAGCCGACACCGTGCAGACCGCGCTGCTCGCGCTCGCACTCGTCGGGCTCGGCGCCGGCGTGCGGCTCGAGCGCCTCGCCCGTACCGGAGGCCGCGCGGTGCTGGTCGGCCTGGGCTCGTGGCTCTTCATCGCGGTGCTCTCGCTCGTGGTCGTCCGGATGCTGCCGCTCGGAGCCTGATCGACCCTCCTGCCGCTCGGCAGGAACGCCCCTGGGCGGCCGTGTGCGGCTCTCTGCCGAACGTTCACGCGTTGGACCCTTGATTTTCCGGGGTTGGTGGTTGCGAC
>NZ_JACYUO010000005.1:0-172587 GCF_014841815.1 Frigoribacterium sp. CFBP 8754 | reverse complement strand
GACCCGACCGGTGGTTCCCGGAAGAGCCCCGCTGCGCACCGCGCAGCGGGGCTCTTCCGCGTTCGCGGGCGAGGCCGACGAACGGTGTCCGGTCAGGCTGTCAAGCACGTTTGGGGCGGGATGTACCCCTCCGGCCCAACCCGGGCACCGTGCGGGAGCGCCCGGTCGAGAGTGGCCGCAACCACAGAGCGGCCGCTCCCCCGGCGGCCGACCGACCATCCCGAGAGGTCTCGACATGAGCGACACTGACCACACCGACGGCACTCCGTCGACCCCCCTGTACGACCAGGCGGCCGGTTCGACGTCGTCCCTGGGCGACGTCACCGGTCAGGGCGACCCGTTCGACTCCGTCGTCGCGGGCACGTCCGCCCCGGGCGCCACCACGACCGGCACGGGCTCCGGCTCCGGCTCAGGCGACTCGTCGGGGACCGGCGGGGCCGACGCGGCCAAGGGCGAGGTGAAGGCCGTCGCCGGCGACGCGGCGGACTCCGCGCAGCAGGTCGCGGGCACCACGAAGGAGCAGGCCGGCAAGGTCGCCTCCGAGGCGTCCGGCCAGGCGAAGCAGCTCTTCGGCCAGGCCACCTCCGAGCTGAAGGACCAGGCCGGCGCGCAGCAGCAGAAGGCGGCCGAGGGCCTCCACGCCGTCAGCCAGCAGCTGACCTCCATGGCCGACTCGAGCGACACCGGGCTCGCGCAGGACCTCGTCCGGAACCTCAGCGGCCGCGCCCACGGCGTCGCCAGCTGGCTCGAGGGCCGCGACCCCGGCACCCTGCTCGACGACGTCAAGCACTACGCCGCGCGCAAGCCCGGCACCTTCATCGCGATCGCCGCCGTCTCCGGCCTCTTCGCCGGACGCGTCGTCAAGGCGCTGACGGCCGAGGCCAAGAGCGAGCACGCGAGCGACGCGGGCTCGACGGGCACCGGCACCGCCTCGACGACGCCCGCGGGCGTGACGAGCCGCACCGCGCCTCCGGCCGGCGACGCGACCATCACCGGCCCCGTCGCGGGCGAGTACGACGTCGTCACCGAGGGCGACGTGCCCGGCTTCGGCACGACCACGAGCTCCAGCACCCCGGGCACCTTCCCGGGCGAGGGGGCGACGCGCCCGTGACCGACGCCACCTTCCCCGGCGGCGGCGTGCCCGCCGGCGGGCCCACCCCCGGCGTGCCGGACCCGGAGGACCGCGCGGCGACGACGTCGCTGGGCGACCTCCTCGGCAGCGTCACGAGCGACATCTCCACCCTCTTCCGCCAGGAGGTCGACCTCGCCAAGGCGGAGCTGACCGAGTCGGCCAAGAAGGCGGGCAAGGGCGCCGGCATGTTCGGCGGAGCGGGCCTCACCGGCCTGTTCGCCCTGCTCTTCCTGTCGCTGGCTGCGATGTGGGGCCTCGGCGAGCTGATCGGCCTGGGCTGGTCGTCGCTGATCATCGCCGTCGTCTACGCCGTCGTCGCGCTCGTGCTGTTCACGCGCGGACGCAAGGAAGTCAAGGACATCACGGGGGCGCCGAAGACGGCCGACTCCCTCAAGAAGATCCCCGAGACCGTGAAGCCTGGAGGCCACTGATGAGCACCACTGACGAGAACAAGACCCCGGAGCAGATCCGGGCCGAGATCGAGCGCACCCGGGCGGGCCTCGGCTACGACGTCGACGCCCTCGCCGACAAGGTGAACCCGACGAGCATCGCCCACCGCCAGACCGACAAGGTCAAGGGCAAGTTCAGCAGCGTCAAGGAGTCCGTCATGGGCACCGCGCACCACGGCACGAGCAGCGTCTCCGGCGCCGCGTCGGGCGCTGTCGACTCCACGAAGGACACCGTGCACCAGGGCGTCCAGACGGCGAAGGGCAACCCGCTCGCCGTCGGCCTGATCGCCTTCGGCGCCGGCTGGCTCGTGTCGTCGCTGATCCCCGCCTCGGACACGGAGCAGGAGCTCGTCGCCCAGGCGAAGGAGCAGGCCGGCCCCGCCGTCGACGCCGTCAAGGGCGCCGCGCAGGACGTCGCGCAGAACCTCAAGGAGCCCGCGCAGGAGGCGTTCGCCAGCGTCAAGGACACCGCCCAGGAGGCGGCGGGCACCGTCAAGGACGAGGCCCGGTCGGCCGCGGGCGACGTCAAGGACAGCGCGCAGCAGTCGAAGGACACGGTCCAGGGCGCGTAGCGACCCGGCTCCGCCGACGAGGTGGCCCGGCCCGCCCTCCCCACCATGGTGGGGGAGCGGGGCTGGCCACCTCGTCTACGTGCGCGGCGTGCGTCGCGCGCGTCGCCGCAGCGAGGTGACGCGTCCTGGGCCCTCGCGTGCCCGCAAGACCCAGCAAGCGTCACCTCGATGGTGGTCGCGCGGACGCAGCGACGCCCTGCCTCGCGGGAAGCGTGTGCACGTCGCGAGGCAGGGCGTCGGGCAGCGTCGGGGGGACGACGCCGCCGGGGCACCGCCGGGGGGAGCGGTGCCGGTCAGGGGCTCGGCTAGCTGCCGAGGACGATCGACCCGGTCTGGGTGCGGATCGTCGAGGTGTGGGTGGCCAGGCGGCCGAACTGCGCGCGGACGTAGCGGCCGAGCGAGGTGCGCGGCACCGACGGCGAGACGTACGACCCGACGAGGCGCTCGGCGCCGCGGGTCGACGACACGTAGCTGCCGACCGGCTCGTCGCGGCGAGCGGTGCTGGTGTACTGGCCGCCCAGCGGGAAGGGCTGCGCGGGGGCGGCGGTGCGGGTGTGGTTCGTGCTCATGGGGGCCTCCTCGGCGTGCGGGGCGACGAGGCGGCACCGTCGGGTCGGGTGGCGTTCCTCGTCACCGTCGGCGTTGCCTCTACCCTAGCCCTAGTTTTGAATCATTCAAGACAACGATCGAACTGCACAGCGAGACCCCAGGAACCCGCGCCCGCCTCGTGGGCGCACGGGGGGCGGCGCGGGTCCCCGGGCCCGGGGCGACACGAGCGGGTCAGAGCACCTTCGAGCCGATGAGCTTGGCGAGGTAGGTCACGTCGAAGGCCCCGCGGAACTCGAAGTGGACCATGCCCAGCCCGCTGAACCACAGCGTCAGCTCGGCGTCGAGGTCGAAGGTGCCGGCCGTCTCGACGGAGAACGCCTGGATCTTCGAGTACGGCAGCGAGGTGAAGTCGCGCTTCTTGCCCGAGATGCCCTGCACGTCGACCGCGATGACGCGCTTGTCGGTGAAGACGACGAAGTCGCGGATCGTCTTGGCGGCGACGAGGAGCACCTCGCCCTCGAGGAGCAGTCCCTCGATCTGCGGGCGCACCTCCGAGGGGTCGATGTGGCTGAGCTTGAACACGGAGCTGGACGAGAAGTCGATCATGCTCGCACGCTACCGAGCGCGGAGCCCGGCCCCGGGGAGGCGCGACTAGCGTGGGGCGGTGACCGCGCCGACCCAGCCCCGAGCCCCTCGTGAGACCCGCTCCTTCGCCCCGCCGAGCGGGCCCGTCGTCGGCCTCGTCGACGGCGACGTGGTGCGGGTGCTCGGCGTGCCGTACGCGGAGGCCGAGCGCTTCGAGGCTCCCCGACCCGCGACTCCTGCGGTCGACGCCGACGGCCGGGCCGTGCCCTACGAGGCCTTCTCGCGCGCGCCCGCCTCGCCGCAGCTCTCGTCGCGCACCCTCAGCGCCCTGATCGAGGGCGCGAGCGACGGCATGGTCGACTCCGAGCGGTGCCAGGCGCTGTCGATCACGCTGCCCGCCGACCTCGAGCCGGGGGAGTCGCTGCCCGTGATGGTGTGGATCCACGGCGGCTCGTACGTGACGGGCGCCGGCGACCTCGGCGTCTACGACCCTCGGGCGCTCGTGGCCGAGCAGCGCGTCGTCGTCGTGACGGTGACCTACCGCCTCGGCATGCTGGGCTTCTACGGCGACGGCGCCTCGGTGCCCGCCAACCTCGGGCTGCTCGACCAGGTGGCCGCCGTGCGCTGGGTGCACGAGAACGTCGCGGCGTTCGGCGGCGACCCCGACCGCGTGACGCTCTTCGGCCAGTCGGCGGGCGGCGACTCGGTCGCCCACCTGATGATCAGCGAGGGTGCCCGGGGCCTCTTCCGCCGCGCGATCGTGCAGAGCGCGCCGCTCGGCATCACCCGCGGCCGCTCGCGCATGAACCGAGCCATGGTGGAGGCGGTGGGGACCCCGCCCCGGAACGCCCCCGTCGCGCAGGTGCTCGCCCTCCAGGCCGCGGCCGAGAAGGCCGCCCGCCGGTTCGGCCTCCGCGGGGGCATGGCGTTCGGGCTGCAGTACGGCCAGGCGCCCCTGCCCGCCGAAGCCGACCGGGAGGCCGCGTGGCGCGAGGTCGCGCCCGACGTCGACCTGCTGATCGGCTCGACCAGCGAGGAGACGGGCCTGTTCTTCGCGTTCGTGCCGGCACTGGAGCGCCTGGCTGCGCTGCCCGTCGTCGGGCGGGTCTTCCGGCGGTTGCTCGTCGGCGCGACCACCCACGCGATCTACGGGCGCGACGCCCGGGCGTTCGCGGCGCGGCACCGGGCGGCCGGCGGTCGGGCCGTCCGCTACGAGCTCACCTGGGCCCCGGAGGGGGCCGTCTTCGGAGCCGCGCACGTGACCGACGTGCCGCTGCTGCTCGGCGGCGTCGACAGCTGGGGGCACACGATGCTCGTCGGCGACGCCGACTGGGCCGACGTCGACCGCCGCGGGCGGCGGGTGCGCCAGATCTGGGCCGACTTCGCCCGCACCGGCACGGTCGCGGCGGACGCGGGGGCGGGGCTGCAGGGGACGATCCGCCTCTTCCGGAGCTGACCTGCAGCGGCCTCCCGCGCCTCCTGCGCCTTCTGCGCCTTGCGCATGACGGGGTCGTGGGCCGGTGCCCCCGCACCGGCCCCCGACCCCGGGCCGACCGCCCCCCGGCGGCCGACCACGGCCCGGCGCCCCCGCGCCGAGCCGGGTCTCGTCAGCCGCGCGTGCCCGCGGCGATGATCGCCTCCACGGCGGGGATGAGCCGCAGCGGGGTGTCGTCGGTGAACTCTGTGACCCCGGTGGAGACGTGCACCCAGCTGTCCGCCACGACCACGTCGATCCAGCAGCCCGTTCCCTCGTCGGAGATGCAGCCCGCCGTGGCGCGGTCGGCACCGGCCACCTCGACCGGCCTGCCCGGGAGAGTCGCGGTGCCGGGAGCCCATCCGCCACCGGTCACCCACCGGACGTCGAGACTGCTGAAGGAGTAGCTCACCGACGCGTCGGGCAGGACGGACCACGAGCAGTGCCCGTCCGTCAGCTGCGTCGTCTCGATGCCCGTCTCCGTGGTCAGGGACGCGTGATCGACGACCGGCTCGTAGTCCACCTCGCCGACGGCGCGGCTGAGCTCCTCAGAGCTCGGCGCCGCCTCGCAGCCCGCGAGCTGCCAGGCCCCCGCCGGCACCTCCCAGGCGGGCGGAGGGGTCGCCGCCGCCAGCTGCTCCACCAGCGCCGCGACCACCGGCCGCACGGCGTCGACCGAGGCGGTCGACGCGTACGTCACGGGGTCGACCACGCTGCTCGACGTCTGGAACCACCACGGTCCGACGACGACGGAGGTGTTGCACGACGACGCCCCGGGGTCGCAGGCCGCGGCGGAGGCGTCGCCGAGGCCCAGGCTCGGCAGCCCCGACTGCCTCAGCCCGGAGATCCACTCGAGGCCCCGATCGCCCGCCGGGACGACGGTGACCGAGACCCGGGACTGCTCGTAGGGATCGCCCGTCGGGGTCCACGTGCAGGTGAGGGCGCCGGCCTGCCGGTAGGCAGCGGTGGCCGGCCGGAACTGCCCGGGCCCGAGGTCGACCGGCGTCGCGGTCGCGATCACGCCCGTGACCCCGATCTGCCCGCCGAGCGTCGCGCAGTCCACGTCGTACGCGGGCCGCGGCACCGGGTCCTGCTCGGGCGCGGCCGGAGTGAAGGTCGGGGTCGCCGTCGCGCGTGGCGTCGCCGAGGGCTCCGGGGTGCTCGTCGGCGAGGCCGGCGCGGCCGCCTCGAACGGCGAGGGCAGCACGAGCGCCAGGGCGCCCGAGGCGCCGCCGATGCCGAGCAGCGCCACGAGGCCGAGGGTGAGGCCGAGGTGCCGGCGGGCCCACGGGCGGGGCTTCGCGGGGGGCTCGGCCGCCGCTCGCTGCAGCACCTGCTGCTTCATCGAGACGAGCATGCGGTTCAGGTCGTCACCGACGGGGGGCTCAACGTCCATCGTTCGTCACCGCCTTCCTGAGTCGGGCGCGGCTCCGGCTCACCCGTTGGGTGAGGGAGCCGACGCTGATGCCGAGCGCCTTCGCGGCCTCGGCGTAGGAGCGTCCCTCGATGAGGCACAGCTCGATGACCTGCTGGTCGAGGGGACTGAGGGCGTCGATCTCGGAGCGCACCCAGCGGAGCCGCTCCCGCGCCTCGGCCGCGTCCTCCTGGTCGAGGTCGGCGAGGTCGAGCGGCAGCTCGTCGGCGGAGTCACGGACCCGCTTGCGACGGAGGTTCATCGCGTGGTTGCGGCACGCGACGAGCAGCCAGGGCAGCAGCGACCCGTCGTGCAGCACGATCTCGGCCGACCGTCGCCACATCGTCACGAGCGTGTCCTGCACGACCTCCTCGACGTCCATGCGGCTGTCGACCAGTGCCCACGCGTACCGGGTCACGGCCGGCGCGTAGCGGTCGAAGATCGTCGACAGCGCGTGCCGGTCGCCCGTCGCCGTGCGTCGTACGAGATCGGAGTCGCTCTCCGTCGTCAGGTCCATGTCCACCCCCCTCACCTAGGAATGTCGCCGGAGGACGGATCCTGACGAACTCGTGCAGATCTCTTCAGCAGGCCCTGGGGGAGGCGCGGTGCGCGCCCGGCCCCGCCCGCGCCTCCCGCGGTCAGGTGAACTGGATCGGCGTGCCGACGGGCAGCGTCGCCAGCGCCTGCGTCATCGCCGCCGACACCCGGACGCACCCGTGCGAGGAGCCGGTGGGGTCGGGGTAGTAGTGGATCGCCGTCAGCGCGGAGTTGCCGCCGTAGCCCGCCAGCAGCGGCGAGTGCGCGCCGGTCAGCGCGATCGGCTGGCCCTGCGTGTAGCCGATGCTCGGGTCGACGTAGTTGGCCTCCATGTAGGTGGCCGTCCCGGCCGGCGTGGGGTCGTCGGGGGAGCCGAGGCGAGCGACCTCCTGGGCCGAGACCGCGCCGTCCTGGTCGAGCACCGAGATCACCGAGCTGGCGTTGTCGACGAGCACCGACTGCGTCGCGGGGCTGAGCGTGAAGTCGGCCGCTCGTGCCCACGCGAACGTCGCGCTCGGGGCGGCGGCGACCCCGCCGTCGCCGGGCGTGGCGTTGCGGGCGGGCGTCGCCACGAGCACCATGCCGCCGTCGAGGCCCGGGCTCGTGCCCCAGACCGCGGTGGCGGCGGGGCGGTTCAGCGTCGGGACGGTGGCGCCGAACGTCGCGACCGGGGCCGCGTCGGCCGAGGGGCTCGCGTAGAGGGCGACGAGCGCGGCTCGCGGGGTCGCGATCGTCCACTGGTTGGTCGGCGTGAGGTCACCGCCGTCGAGCAGCTCGGGCACGACCGCGTCGAAGAACGCGAGCGGGAGCGCGGCCAGGGCCTCGGGCGAGGGAGGCGCGGGCACGGCCGCCGGGGCCGGCGCGGCGGTGGGGCTCGGGCTGGGCGTCGGCGCGGCGGCGGGCGCGGAGGTCGGCGCGGCGGCGGGCTCGCCGCGGGTCACCGCGACGGCGACGGCGCCCGCGACGACGAGGGCCAGCGCGGCGGCGCCGGCGAGGACGGCGGTGCGGCGGGGGAGGCGGCGGGGTGCGGCGGCGGGAGTGGAGGCGGCCGCGGGCGTGCCGGCGTCGGAGGTGCCTGCCGCGACGGTGCCGGCCGCGGGGGCGGCCTCGGGCGTGCCGACGTCCGCCGTCCGGTCGGGGCCGTGCGGGGCGGGGGGCGTCGCGTCCGGTGTCTCGTCCACAGTGCGTCCAGTCTGCCCGGCGAGGGGCCGGTCCGGGCAGAACGAGAGTGATCTGTGATCTCGACCCGCGACTCCCGCGTCCCTGCGCTCCTCCGCCGCGGATCCCTCTCAAAATTGAGAGGGCGCCTACCGGGCGAGCGCGGTCAGCTCGGCTCGGGTCGCGGCCCCGGCCTTCCGCAGCAGGTTCGAGACGTGGAACTTCACCGTGTTCTCGCTGATGCCGAGCGCCTGGGCGATCGACCGGTTGCGCGCCCCCGACGCGACGAGCCGCAGCACCTCGCGCTCGCGCGGGCTGAGGACGACCGACTCGTCGAGGCTGCCCGGCTCCGCGGGCGGGTCGAGCGGCAGCGTCACGGCGACGTCGCTGCCCCACCCCGGCGTCGACGCCACGTCGAGCGAGCCGTCGAGCGCCGCGACCCGCTCGGCGATCGGCCGCAGCGAGTCGTCGTGCACCGTCAGCTCGCCGGCCCCGTCGTCGCGGATGCCGATCAGCAGGTTGAGCCCGTCGCAGTCCCACTGGATCCGCACCCGGCTCGACCGCCCGGAGTCGACGAGGGCGAGCACGGCGCTCCGCACGATGGCGCGCGCGGCGTGGGCCACCTCGCCGGGCAGGGCCCGGCCGGTCGCGGGCGGCTCGACGAACTGCACGTCGAGGTCGCCGAACCGCACGAGGGGCCGCAGGTCGTTCCGGAGGCGCGCGAAGGCCCCGACCACCGGCTCGAGCAGCAGCGAGCGCTGCTGGTCGGTCTCGGTGCGGATCTCGACCATCGCCGAGGCCGCGATCTCGGTCGCGAGCGTCCGGGCGGCGCGGTCGTCGAGCCGGGTCGAGCGGAGCGTCGCGAGCAGCGACTCGAGCGTGAGGGCCTGCCGGTCGACGAGGTCCGACACGGCCCGGGCGTGCTCGACCACGAGGGCCCGGCTGGCGGGGGAGGGCAGCGGCAGGTCGTCGTCGGTCACCCGCCCGACCCTACCCGCGCCTCCCCGACCTACCCGTTCGGGCAGGTCGCCCCCACCGGACGGACGGCCCCGGGGAGGCGCGGTGCGCGTAGACCAGGAGCCATGCCTCCCGCAGACACCGCCGACCACCCCGACGCCGCCGTCCCCGCCGTCGCGCTCGACCTCGTGCGCGCCGAGGTCGACCGGACCGTCCGTGCCGTCGTCGACACCGACCCCGACGGCCTCGCCGCCGTCGCCGACCTGCTCTCGGGGGCGCGCCGCGTCTTCGTGCACGGAGCCGGCCGCTCGGGCCTGGCGCTCCGCATGACGGCCATGCGCCTCATGCACCTGGGCCTCACCGTCCACGTCGTGGGCGAGGTGACCGCGCCGGCGATCGGCGAGGGCGACGTGCTGCTCACGGCGAGCGGCTCGGGCACCACCGGCGGCATCGTCGGCGCGGCC
Organism: Frigoribacterium sp. CFBP 8754; assembly: GCF_014841815.1. Taxonomy (NCBI): domain Bacteria; kingdom Bacillati; phylum Actinomycetota; class Actinomycetes; order Micrococcales; family Microbacteriaceae; genus Frigoribacterium; species Frigoribacterium sp. CFBP 8754. The sequence continues at coordinate 163,296 of NZ_JACYUO010000005.1, read as the reverse complement.
CGGTCGGCCGTCGACGCCGGGGCCCGCGTCGCCGCGGTCACCACCGACGACTCGTCGCCCCTGGCCGAGGTCGCCACGGCCGTGCTGATCGTGCCCGCCGCCGACAAGCTCGACCGCTCGGGGGCCGCCTCGGCGCAGTACGCCGGCGGCCTCTTCGAGCAGGTCGTCGTGCTGGTCGGCGACGCGCTGTTCCACGCCCTCTGGCAGCGGTCGGGCCAGAGCGCCGACGACATGTGGCCCCGCCACGCCAACCTCGAGTAGCCGCGCCGCGCCTCCTCGACACCCCCTCACCCCACCACAGAAGGAGCACCACATGAAGCTGCAGTTCGCCATGGACACCCTGACCACCGACGCCGCCCTCGAGCTGGCGGCCGCCGCCGCCCCGAGCGTCGACATCATCGAGCTCGGCACCCCGCTGATCAAGGCGGAGGGCTTCCGCGCCATCACCGCGATCAAGGAGGCGCACCCCGACAAGATCGTGTTCGCCGACCTCAAGACGATGGACGCCGGCGAGCTCGAGGCCGACGAGGCCTTCAAGGCCGGTGCCGACCTGGTCACCGTGCTCGGCGTCGCGGGCGACAGCACCATCGCCGGTGCCGTCAAGGCCGCGAAGGCGCACGGCAAGGGCATCGTCGTCGACCTGATCGGCGTCAGCGACAAGGCCGCCCGCGCCAAGGAGGTCGTCGCGCTCGGCGCCGAGTTCGTCGAGATGCACGCCGGCCTCGACGAGCAGGCCGAGGAGGGCTTCACCTTCGAGAAGCTGCTCGAGGCCGGCCGCGCCTCGGGCGTGCCGTTCTCGGTCGCCGGCGGCGTGAAGGCCGCGACGGTCGGCTCCGTGCAGGACGCCGGCGCGCAGGTCGCCGTCGCCGGTGCCGCGATCTACTCGGCCGACGACGTCGCCGGTGCCGCCGCCGAGATCCGCGCCGCGATCAAGTAACGGCACCACCGCCTCCGCGCTGACGAACCCCGTCCTCGCCGAGGAACCACGCCGCGGCGTGGTTCCCGTGCGAGGACGGGGTTCGTCGTGGGCCGACGGCGTCCTAGCCTGGGGCGATGACCGAGCCGACGCCCGCCCCCGCGACCCCGCCCGCGCCTCCCGAGCCCGGCATCTACCGCCACTTCAAGGGCGCCCTCTACGAGGTCGTCGGCACCGGGCGGCACAGCGAGACCGAGGAGCCGCTGGTCTTCTACCGCAAGCTCTACGACGACTACTCGTTCTGGGTGCGCCCCCTCGCCGACTTCGTCGCGCACGTGACGCGGGGCGAGCACGACGGGCCCCGGTTCACCCGCCTGCACTGAGCTGCCCCGGTTCACCCGCCTGCACTGAGCTGCCCCGGACACATTCCGGCCTGGGCATGTGCCGCGAGGTCGAGGCCGCACAGGGGTTTGCCAGGAAGCCGGTCGGTCCCGTTCAGGCCGGCCGTGCATGCTTGCCGCTTCGTCTGCGCGTACGCCCTGTCCCCCGCGGGAGCGCGGACGAAGGAACGGGCCCTGAGCCCTGCCGCACCACCGACACCGACCCCGTCACGCCGACGCGTCCTCGCGCCGTCTCGCCCGAACCTCGGGAGCCTGCCCCCGCAGGCCGGAGACGCCGTGCCCCGAGATCCGGAGGGACCGTCCGACACCGCCAGCGCGGTGATCGCCCCCGTGTGACGCGTGCCCGCTCCCTCGAGGAGCACCCGGACCCCCTCCGGAGGCGCGGGTCGGCCGAGCATTGGACGACATGACCCCCGAGAACACCAGCGCCACCGTGCCCGCCGAGGGCACGAGGCCGACGGCCCCCGCCGCGGCCGCCCCCACCCGCCGCGAGCTCGCCTCCGCCCGTCGCCGCACCGCTCGTCGCCGCACGATCGCGATCGGCTCGATCGCCGCGGTCGCCCTCGTGACCGGCTCCGGCTTCGCCCTCGTGAACCGAGCTCCGTCGGCCGAGGCCGTCGCCGCCGCTCACGCCGCCGAGACCGAGAGGCAGGAGGACGCCATCGCGTCGGCCCTCGCCGACGCCCAGGCGAAGGCGACTCTGGACGCCGCGTCGCAGGTCGTCGCGTCGTCGCAGGGCAAGGTCGACGCGTCGGCCCTGCAGACCAGCGTCGCCTCGCTCGCCGACTACGAGTCGCTCGACGCCGACACGCTCGCCGACCGGGTCGCCGCGACCGTCGACAGCGCCCGCACGGTGCAGTCCGCCGCCGCCGAGGCCGACCGCCAGGCGGCCGCCGCGGCCGCCGCCGCCGCAGCGGCCGCCGCCCAGGCGGAGGCCGACCGGCAGGCCGCCGCCGCCGCGCAGGCCGCCGCCGACGCCGCCGCGGCCCTCGCCGCGCAGAACACGCCCGCCGGCGCCAAGGCCACCGCGCAGGCCCTCGCCTCGTCGAAGTACGGCTGGGGCAGCGACCAGTACGGCTGCCTCGTGAACCTCTGGACCAAGGAGTCCGGCTGGAACTACCAGGCCTACAACCCGAGCGGCGCGACCGGGATCCCGCAGGCCCTGCCGGGCAGCAAGATGGCCACGGCCGGCAGCGACTGGGCGACCAACGCCTCGACGCAGATCGCCTGGGGCCTCGACTACATCAAGCGCGCGTACGGCACCCCGTGCAGCGCCTGGGGCCACAGCCAGTCGGTCAACTGGTACTGATCGGTCCGGCCTGACCCGCTCACGGCGGGGCGCCTCCCTCGGGAGGCGCCCCGCCGTCGTCGTCCCGTCCGGCGCCGGCTCGGCGTGCGGGGCTCGGGAGTCGGCGGGCGAGTGCGACCCCGCCGGGCGACCGTGACGGCCCGTCCCGGTCGCACCCGCCCGCCCGGCGTCGACCCTCAGTCCTGCGGCGGGATGGTCTTGAACTCGTCCTCCTCGCGCGGCACGGGCACGAGCGCGGTCGGGGCCGGGCCGGGCTCCGACGCGCCGTCGCCGGGGGAGGCGGGCACGGTCACGGTCGGCGCGGGCGTGGGCGCGGGCGTCGCGGGCTCGGGAGTCGCGGTGGGGCTGACGGGGCTCGGCGTCACCTCGACGACCGGCTCGTCGTCGCCGCAGCCGGCGAGCACGACGGCTCCGAGCGCCGCCGTCAGCAGCACGGTCGCGACCTTCGCCTGTCCCCTCATGCGCCGAGCCTACGCATCCGCCGGGGGAGAGGTCGAGGAGGCGCGGGTCGCCCGGACACGGTCCGGTCGCCCTGGGCAGGATGGGCGCATGACCCCGCCGGAGCCCCGCGACGACTCCGAGGCGCGTCGTGCGGCGCGACCCGCCGCGCGGCCCTGGACGCTGCGGACCGCCAGCGCCGCCGACGTGCACGACATCGCCGTGTTCCAGACCGAGACGTGGCGGGAGGCCTACCGCGACGTCGTCGACCCGGCCTACCTCGCGGCGGTGGGCGTGCCCGAGAGGGTGGCCTCGTGGGGCCTGCGCATCGCCTCGCCGGCGCGGCACGTGGTGGTCGCCCGGGTGCGCGACGCCGCGGGGGACACCTCGGGCGACGACGCTGACGACACCCCGGGCGACGATGCACGGGGCCCCTCGGCCGACGACGCGCGCGGCGAGGTGGCCGGCGTCGTCAGCTGGGCGCACGGCGACCTCCGCCACGACCCGTTCGACCTCGACCTCGTCGAGCTGACGACCCTCTACGTCGGCGCCGCCCACCGCGGCGGCGGCCTCGCCGACGCCCTCCTGCGGGAGGCGCTGGGCGATGGTGCCGCCTACCTCTGGGCCTTCGAGCGAAACGCCCGGGCCCTCGCGTTCTACGCCCGGCACGGGTTCGTCGCCGACGGCACGCGCAAGCTCGACGTGCCGACCGGCGCGTGGGAGCGGCGACTCGTCCGCCCGCCCCGCCCCGCGCCCGGCGTGGGCTAGGACCGGAGCCCGCACCGCGCCTCCCGCAGGCTAGGCCCGCGTCGACCAGCTCGCACCCACCAGCTCGCACCGACCAGCCCGCGTCAGACGGCCGCGACCAGCGTCCAGGCCCCGCCGTCGCGGCGCAGCACCCGGCCGCTGAGGACGTCGGCGAGCTCGCCGACCGTCGCCTCGACCACGGCACCGACGGCCACCGCCACGTCGTCGTCGGGCGAGGTGTAGCGCACGACGAGCTGGGGCTCGCCGCGGCTCAGCAGGATGTCGCGCGCCTCCACCGTCGTCAGCTCGGCCGCGGCATCGGCGGCGCGGGGCAGCAGCTCGTCGGGGCGGGAACCGGGGCGCAGGGTGCCCACGGAGAGGGCGACGCGGTACGAGGGCATGCCCCGATCCAACCGCCGACCCCTGACAGTCGAGCCGCGGGATGTCGGTCACCGGCACCGGCAGCGCGGCCCCCGGGAGGCGCGGGTCAGCCCAGCGCGGAGGCCGCGTCCCCGGCGGCGACGGCGGCGCTGCCGAGCGGAGGCTCGGGGACGACGCGCATGCCCGTGGTCGTGGTCGCCGTCGCGAGCATCGCGTCGACCCAGGCGCGGTTGATCGCGGCCATGCGGCTGCCGGCGTAGACGAAGCGGAGCGGGATGGACTCGTGCACCCAGAGCACGTGGCGCCCCTGGCCCGAGCCGTCGGCGTCGCGCCAGGTGAGGGAGAATCCCTCGTGCCGGCGCAGCTTCGCGACGACGGCGAGCTGGAGGTGCGCGAGCGTCCGGTCGACGGCCGTGCGGTCCGACCCGTAGAACAGTGTCCCCAAAACGTGCTCCTCCTCAGCTCACTACGGTAGATGCCCGCCCGGGCATGGACGGCTCCGGTCTCGACCCCTTGACACCGTCGAGACCCCCGCGCTAGTGCCTCCGACGCCGTGTCACGAGCCCGTGACGGGGCCGACACGTGCCCGACCCCGGGGCCTGGCATCATCGGCGCATGCGCCGAACCGCCACCGCCCACCTCGACCTCGACGTGGCGGGCCCCGCCGAGCTCGTCCTCTCGATCGCCGCCGCGCGCCTGCCGGGCACGGAGCTCGACGAGCAGCTCGTCGTCACGCTCGACGGCGAGCCCGTCGACGTGCGCGAGGTCGACGACCGCCACGGCACGCGGCTGCACCTCTGCGAGGTGGGCCCCGGCACGGTCGTCGTCGACTACCGGGCCACCGTGACCGGCCACGCCGACGCCCCCGAGCGCGACGAGATCGACCTCGTCCGCTACCGGCGACCGAGCCGCTACTGCGAGTCGGACACCCTCGCCCCGACCGCCCGCGCCGAGTTCCGCGGTCTCGTCGGGCGCGGGCTCCTGGCCGCGGTGAGCTCGTGGGTGGGCGCCCAGCTGGCGTACGTCCCGGGCGCGAGCGCCCCGACCGACGGCGCCGTGCAGACGCTGCTCGACCGGCGGGGCGTCTGCCGCGACTACGCGCACCTCGTCGTCGCCCTGCTGCGGGCGCTCGACGTGCCCGCCCGGCTCGTGTCGGTCTACGCGCCCGGACTCGCGCCGATGGACTTCCACGCCGTCGCCGAGGCGTGGGTCGACGGGGCGTGGCACGTCGTCGACGCGACGGCCCTCGCCCCGCGGCAGACGCTCGTGCGCATCGCGACGGGGCGCGACGCGAGCGACACCGCGTTCCTCTCGAGCTACGGCGCGTACGTGGGGCTGCGGTCGATGACGGTCACCGCGGTGGCGGACGAGCTGCCGCGCGACGACGTCACCGCCTTCGTGACGCTCGGCTGAGCGCGGCGGCCGACCCGCGACTCCCTCAGGTCGTCAGCGTCAGCGTCAGCGGCACCGGCAGCGGCAGCGTACGCGGCAGCGTCCGCGCCCCGGACCGTCGGCGGCCCGGAGCCGTCGATCGCCCGCGTCGCCGGCTCAGTCGCGCCCGGCCTGCGGGTCGTCGGCGTCGTGGGCGAGCTCGGCGCCCTCCTCGGAGCGCTCGGCGGGCTCGTCCTGCAGGGGCCCCGCGGGCCACGACGACGGCCCGGCCGAGCCGGCCGGGTACTCGTCGAGGGCCACGGCCCCGCTCGACCACGCCTGCACGACCGGCGTCAGGATGCGCCAGCCCTCCTCGGCGGAGTCGCCGCGCACCGACAGCGTCGGGTCGTCGTCGAGGATGCCCTCGAGCACCTCGCCGTAGGCCGTCAGGTCCGACGCGCCGAAGACGGCCTTCAAGGAGGCGCGGGAGAGGTCGTACGCGTCGCCCGGCCCGTTCACGTTCAGCTCGAGCGACATCTCGTCGGGGCTGATCGCGATGCGCAGGCGGTCGGGCTCGCCGCCGCCGACGAACTCGCGCGGCACGTGGGCCGGCGGGCGGAAGGTGATGACGATCTCGCGGCGGCGCGAGGCCAGCGCCTTGCCCGAGCGGAGCAGGATCGGCACGCCGGCCCAGCGCCAGTTCTGCACCTCGACGACGACCTCGGCGAGCGTCTCGGTCTCGAGCGACGGGTCGACGCCCTGCTCGTCGGCGTACGCCGGCAGCTCGCGGCCGTCGACCGAGCCGGCGCCGTAGCGGGCCCGGCGGGTGTGGCGCGTCGCGTCGTCCTGCCAGATGCGGGTGGCGCGCAGCACGAGCTCCTTCTCGTCGCGGAGGTCGGCGGCGGTGAGGGTCGCGGGCGCGTTCATCGTCAGCACGGCCATCACCTGCAGCAGGTGGCTCTGGATCATGTCGACCATCGCGCCGGCGTGGTCGTAGTAGCGGGCGCGGTTCTCGAGCGCGAGCTCCTCGTCGTAGACGATCTCGACGCTCTCGACGTGCTGGTTGTTGAGCATCGGCTCGATGAGGCGGTTCGCGAAGCGGAGCCCGAGCAGGTTGAGCACGGTCGACCGGCCGAGGAAGTGGTCGACGCGGTGCACCTGGTCCTCGGGCACGAGCTTCAGCACCGAGCGGTTGAGCGCCTTCGCCGACGCCAGGTCGGTGCCGAAGGGCTTCTCGAGGGCGAGGGCCGTGCCGTCGGGCAGGTCGACCTCGCGCAGCGCGGCGCAGGCCTTCTCGGTGATCGCCGGCGGCAGGGCGAAGTAGATCGAGGGCGGCGAGTCGCAGGCCTCGAGGAGCGTGCGCAGCCCCTCGGCGCCGGTCACGTCGGCCGTGACGTACCGCGTCGACTCGAGCAGGGCGTCGACGGCGGGGCCCGAGGCGTCGACCGACGCGAACGAGTCGCGCACGCGCTGGGTCCACTCCTCGGCGGTGTACTCCTCGACGCCGGCGCCGATCAGCTGCACGCGACGCTGGGGCTCGTGGGCGAGCAGCCCGCCGAGGCCGGGCATGAGGAGGCGCGAGGCGAGGTCTCCGCTCGCCCCCAGGATCAGCAGGGTCGCGGGGCCGTGGGCCGACGAGCCGGCCTTGGCGGCCGTCTCGGTGTTCGCAGTCGTCATGTCGTGCACGCTAGACCGCCGGGTCAGGCGCGGCGCGTCGGCCGCACGGAGACGACCTCGGCGGTGGCGCCGTGCGGCAGGTCGACGACGAGCCGCACCGCGTCCGCGACCGACCCCGGCTCGAGGTAGAGCGCGGTGTCGTAGCGCCCGCCCTCCTTCTCGACGAGCTCGCGCTGCATGTCGGTGTCGACGCGGCCCGGGTGCACCGAGCTGACGCGCACCCCGTGGGGGCGCTCCTCCTCGCGGAGGGCGTCGGTGAGGGCGCGCAGGGCGAACTTGCTCGCGGCGTAGGTGCCGCCGCCGGTGCCGGCCGTGAGGCCGGAGCCGCTGTTGATCGCGACGACCGTGCCCTCGGCGGCCCGGAGCGCGGGGAGCAGCTGGCGGGTCAGCTCGGCGACGGCGAAGACGTTGACCTCGAAGACGCGGCGCCAGTCGTCGCGCGTCGTCGACTCGACGGTGTCGCCGCCGATCACGCCGGCGGCGTGCACCACGACGTCGAGGCGGTCGAGCTCGGGGGCGGCGAAGGCCGGCCCCGAGAGGTCCGCGACCCAGGCCGAGGCCGACGGGAGCGACGCGACGACCGCGCGCACCGCCTCCTCGTCACGGCCGTGCACGACGACGTGGTGGTCGCGGGAGAGGTCGCGGGCGACGGCGAGGCCGATGCCGCGGGTGGATCCGGTGACGAGGGCGGTCTTCATGCGGCCAGTCTGCCGCGGGCCCCCGACGGCGGGCCCGCCGCGACCTGATCCGCGCCAGTTCCCCTGATACGTGTGGATACCTGAGGCAGGGTATCGCAAGGTATCTCAGCTCAGGAGGAACGCCGGTCCCGCGCCGACAGCCTCACTTGAGCGGGTCGTTGCCCCAGTTCATCAGCGACCAGCGCCACTTCGTGTCGGTCACGTCGCCGTCCGGGCGCTGCTTCGAGTGCCGCGCCACGTAGCCGTGCACCTTGGCCATGTGGGCCCAGTCGTCGTCGGTGAGGTCGGCCTTCTTCGTGTGCAGGATGCGCACGATGTGCCGGCCGCTCTCGTGCCCGACCGACTCGCCGCCGGGCTCGGAGTGCTGCCCGACCTCCTTCGACTCGTCGGTCTCGAGCCACGCCTCCAGCTCCGACGCGGTCATCGTCACGTCGTCGTGGAAGTCGTCCCAGGTCGTCTGCCGGTCGTCGTCATCAGCCATGCTCCGACACTGCACCCGTGGCGGCGGCCTGTCCGCGCCGGGTGTCGTGTCGACGCCCCGGATAGATGACGGCTACGGCTTGACGACGGGGATCGGGCCGGTGAGCTGGGGCACCTCGCGGTCGCTGAGCAGCCAGTGCTCGCCGGAGGCGGTGATCAGGAAGGCGAGGGGCCCCGGTCGGCAGACCACCAGGGCGCCGCCGGACTGGTGCAGCACGCTGTCGAGGGCGCCGCCGAGGTCTCGGTCGTCCTCCGAGCCGGCGGAGGAGAGGACGGCGCAGCGGCCCTCCGCCCCCATGGCGGTCAACAGGCGGCGGAGGCCCTCGGGGTCGCCGAGGGAGGGCGCGACGCTGTGGGCGGCGGCCATGTCGACCCAGTCGGTCGACTCGGTGAGCGCCGCGAGGCGGTCGGGCGACGGGTCGGTGTCGCCGACGGCGAGCGACCGCAGGTCGTCGCGGCGGTCGGGGGCCGCGAACGCGTCGAGCGCCGCGATGACAGGCTCGGGGAGCAACGCCACGGGAGTCCTCCTCAGGTCCGGAGCGACCATCCTCCCACTCCGGGAGGGGTCTCGTCTCCGTCGCGTGGCCGAGGAGGCGGGGGTCGCCTCGTCGCTACAGTGGAGCGACCCTGCGCCCCGACCGGACGGACCGACGATGACCTTCCCCTCCTACCCGGGCCAGCCCGGCAGCGACGACCCCCGCCAGGGCCTCGGTCAGCAGCCCGCGTACGGCCAGCAGCCGTGGGCGGGCCAGCCGAACTCGTACGGGCCGCCGGCCCCGCAGCGCACCGACGCCGACCCGTCGACGCCGTACATGTGGGCGATCGCCGTCACGCCGCTGCTCAGCCTCCTGACCCTCGCCTTCGTCGACATCTCGTCCTACCTCGACGAGAGCCTCCGCCTCGCCGAGGCCGGCAGCACCGCGACCCCCTCGTCGCCCGGCATGCTCCTGGCCCAGCTCGTCAGCTGGGGCCTCTACGCCCTGACCGTCGTGCTGGCCTTCTTCGACTGGCGCGCGCTGAAGCGCCGCGGCGTCGACCGTCCCTTCGCGTGGCCGTGGGCGTTCCTCAGCGTCGTCTACGTCATCGGCCGTGCCGTCGTGGTGAAGCGCCGCACCGGGCGGGGCGTGGCGCCGATGGTCGTGTACCTCGTCCTGAGCGTCGTGAGCGTCGTCGTGTCGGTCATCATCGTGGGTGCGGCGCTCGCCGAGTTCCTGCCCCAGGTGGCGGAGATGACCCCGGCTCCCTGACCCCGGTCACCCGACCCGCGACTCCTCAGGTCTCCGCGCCTGCGAAGATGACCGGGTGAACGCCGCCCCGCAGCCCGCCCTCGGTCTCCTCCTCGACGTCGACGGGCCGATCGCCAGCCCCGTCACCCGCAGCATCGCGCTGCCCGAGATCACGCGCGACCTCGTCGTGCTCGCCGCGGCGGGCACGCCGGTCGTGTTCAACACGGGCCGCTCCGACGCCTTCATCCGCGACGAGGTCGTCGGCGAGCTGATCGCCGCCGGCCTCCCCGCGGGGGCCCGGGTGCACGCGGTCTGCGAGAAGGGCGCGTCGTGGTTCTCGATCGGGCCCGAGCACGGACCGACGGGCATGAGCGAGGTGCAGGTCGACGCGAGCCTCGCGATGCCCGCGGACTTCGCCGACGAGATGGAGGCGCTCGTCGCGAGCGACTACGCCGACCTCGTCTTCTTCGACCGGACGAAGCGCGCGATGGTCTCGATCGAGCAGCTGACGACCGTCGAGTCGGCCACCTACCTGGCCCGCCAGCGCGACTTCGACGAGAGGGCGATGGAGGCGCTGACCCGCCGCGGCGCCGGGGTGCGCCGTCTCGACGACGTGCGGCCCGACGCCGCCGGCGCCGTCCAGTGGCGGGTCGACCCCACGATCATCTCGACCGACATCGAGTCCGTGCGGCTCGGCAAGGACCTGGGGGCGGAGCGAGCCCTCGAGCTGCTCGCCCTCGACGGCCCCGCACCGCTCGCCTGGCGCACCGTCGGCGACTCGCGGAGCGACTACGCGATGGCCGACTGGCTGCACGAGCACGGCCACTCCGTCGCCCACGTCGACGTGCGGCCGGCCGACGGCGTCCCCGTGAAGCCGTACGCCGTGCTGACGAGCGCCTCCGGCCTCATCCACGACGAGGCGGGCGCGGAGTTCCTCGCCGGCTGGGCGAGCGCGCTGTAGCCGTCACGCTCGTCGACACGGCGGCCGCACGCCGGGCCTCGTCCCCCGCGGGCAGGAGGCCCCCCCGGGCGCGGCCGGACTGACGGGCCGGTAGCGTCACGGTCATGGGGATCTGGTCTCGGCTCGTCGGCGCGGCGTCGAGCGACGTGCCCGCGGAGCTCGTCGTCGTCGTCGACCGGGAGAGCGTGTCGATGGGCGACGACGCCCGGACGCACCGCCGCGAGCTGCGGGTCCCGGCCGGGTCGCTCGTGAGCGACGTCGTCGAGCGCAGCAGCCCCGACGTGCGCGCGCAGGGCTGGTCGTGGGTGGCCGTCGTCGACGGCACCGTCGTCGCCGTGTGGTCGGTCGACCACGGCGTCGCCCTGCTCGTCCCCGACGGGCCCCTCACCGCGCCGGACCCCTCCGGGGTCGTCCAGGTGCGCTTCCGCTACCTCGGCCAGCTCGACCCGGCGTGGCTGCACGCGCGCCTCGCCGAGGGCGCGCCGCTCGACCAGGACGCGCTCGACGCCGAGTACGCCCCGACCGCCCGGGCGGTGCTCGAGCGCGAGCGTCGCGAGCGCGAGGCCTCGACGACCGTGCGCCTCCTGGGCCCGACGTCCGTTCGGGCGCTGGAGCGCCTCGGGGCCGTCGTCGACCTCCACTCCGACGAGCTCTGCCGGTTCGACGTCGGCGGCGTCGCCTGGCAGGTCGAGCTCCGCGACACCATGACGGTCGTCTTCGGCCGGGGGCACCGGTCGCCCCTCGCGTCGCTGCGCCCGGTCGGCCTCGCGGAACGCTGGGTGCTGGCGGCCCTCGCCGGCGACCGGCGCGCCGCCGACGGCCTCGACCCGCTGCCTGACGCGCCGGTGCGCGCCGGGGCCGAGCCGGTGGATCTGACGGTCGCGGGCAGACCCCGTGCCGTTGACGGCTCGTCGGGCGCGGCCGTCGCGCAGCTGGCGGACGCCGGCGACGTCGGGCCGCTCGACCTCGTCCTGGGCCGCGACCTCGACGAGGTGGTCGCCCTGTTCGGCCTCGCCGGCCCGGGCGCCTGAGGCAGCCGTCGCGCCGTCGCCCGTCCGCGCGGCGAGGCGCCGGTGCGCCCGGGGGACACCGCAGGGGGTGACGTCGTCACCCGGACGGGTGACAATCCGGGCGAGCGGAGCGGGCGTCAGGCCCGGCAACCCGGGGCAGTCGCCACCCGGACGGGGGACATGCCCCCCGTCCGGGGGGCTAGTGTGCTCCGAACGCCCCTGTACTGTTCATCGAAGTCGACGTGCGGTCCCCCGAAAGGCCCACACGACGACCGGGCCACCCTGCAGCCGGACCACCCCTCCGGCCGACACCCCCTGGTGCCCCCACGGACGACCAGCACGACCGGCCGTCCGACGTGCCCCCGCCCCGGGGCCGTCGCCCCTCGTCGCCGGAGTCGCCGACGCCCTTCACCGGACGTCCGGCGCGCTCACCCCGCTCCAGTCGCCCGGTCTCCCCAGCCCGAACCTGGAGAAGCACACGCATGTCCCGAACCATGCGCGACGTCCCGCGCACCACCGGCACGACCGACGAGAGCCCCCGCCGCGGCGGCGGGCCCGACGACACGCACGACACAGCCTCCCGAGCCGTCGTGCGGCACCTGACACCCGACGTCGTCGAGCCCGCCGCCCGCACCCGCCGACCCGTGTCGGCGCAGCGTGAGGCCGTCCGCTCCCGGGCGGAGGGCACGCGCAGCCACAGCCCCGTCATGGTGCTGCTGGTGCTGGTCGCGACCCTCGGCATCCTGCTCTACGCGCAGTTCCTGCTGAACCCCAGCAACCGCGGCGACCTGCTGCCCTACTCGATGATCATCGTCGCCGAGGCGATCCTCGTCGTGCAGGCGCTGCTGGCCATGTGGACGATCCTCTCGGGCGGTCAGGACCCCCGCGACTTCGACTTCCACGCCACGCAGGACACGCTCTTCGACGAGGCCGAGATCGAGCGACGCGGCCTCGAGGGCACCCCGCACCTCTGGCCGATGGTCGTCGACGGCCGCGAGGTCACGGTCGACGTCTTCATCACCGTCTACGGCGAGGAGCTCTCCAAGATCGCGACGACGGTCAAGGCCGCGCTGGCGCTCCGGGGCGCCCACCGCACGTGGGTCCTCGACGACGGCCGCAGCGACGAGGTCCGCGACCTCGCCGCCGCCCTCGGCGCCCGCTACATCCGCCGCCTGAGCAGCAACGGCGCCAAGGCCGGCAACGTCAACCACGCGCTGGCCATCGCCAAGGGCGACTACTTCGCCATCTTCGACGCCGACTTCGTGCCGAAGGAGGGGTTCCTGCTCGAGACGGTGCCGTTCTTCGTCGACGAGAAGGTCGCCTTCGTCCAGACCCCGCAGACCTACGGCAACCTGACGAGCCTCGTCAGCCGCGGCGCGGGCTACATGCAGACGGTCTTCTACAAGTTCATCCAGCCGGGCCGCAACCGCTTCAACGCCGCGTTCTGCGTCGGCACCAACGTCATCTTCCGCCGCGAGGCCATCGACGAGGTCGGCGGCATCGACACCGACTCCAAGTCGGAGGACGTCTGGACGAGCCTGCACCTGCACGAGGCCGGCTGGCGCTCGATCTACATCCCGCTGACCCTCGCCGTGGGCGACGCCCCCGAGACCATCGAGGCCTACAGCAAGCAGCAGCTCCGCTGGGCGACCGGCGGCTTCGAGATCCTCTTCCGCCACTTCCCGCTCAGCCCGCGCCGCCGCCTCACGATGGACCAGCGCCTCCAGTACTTCGTCACCGCGACGAACTACCTCACCGGCATCGCGCCCCTGCTGCTGCTCCTCGTGCCGCCGATGGAGATCTTCTTCGACCTCCGCCCGATGAACCTGCACATCTCGGTGCTGCAGTGGTTCCTCTTCTACGCCGGCTTCTACCTCATGCAGATCGTGCTCGCGTTCTACACGCTGGGGTCGTTCCGCTGGGAGGTGCTGATGCTCGCGTCGGTGTCGTTCCCGATCTACGTCAAGGCCCTCTGGAACGTGCTGAGCGGCAAGGACGAGGCGTGGAGCGTCACGGGGCGGGCCGGCAAGGTCTCGTCGCCCTTCAACTTCATCATCCCGCAGGTGCTGTTCTGGGTCTTCCTGTCGCTGACGAGCCTCGTCGCCATCGTGCGCGACGTCGACAACGGCGTGCTGACCCTGGCCACGGTGTGGAACCTCCTCAACACCGGCATCCTCACCGCCTTCATGGTGGCCGCCAGCCGCGAGGCCCGGGCCATCAAGCGGTACGCCCGTGCGGCGAAGCGCGGCGAGCTGCCCGAGCCCGAGGCCCTCGTGCTCCACGACGAGACGCCCTCCGCCGCCCCGACCCGCACCCAGGTGTCGCGGCCCGCCCCCCGCTCCGCGGAGGAGCTGCGCGAGCTGCAGGAGCTGCGCCACCTCGCCGACATGACCCCCAGCGACGACCCCGAGCAGGCCGCCCGCGACGACGAGCGCCACGCGATGCTCGTCGGCGCCCAGGCGCTCGCCACCCGACGCGGCCGCCGCGAGGCCGCCCGCCGCACCGACGACACCGACGGCTCGACCGCCGAGAAGCAGAAGCAGGAGGTCACCTCATGACCTGGATGAACCGACTCAAGCTCACCGCCGGGATCCTGGTCGTGCTGGTGCTCGTCGCCGGCTCGACGATGATCTTCACGCAGCGCCAGCAGCAGGCCATCAGCACCAGCGCCGAGATCGCGGCCCAGGAGTACTCCGTGGGCTCCGACTACAGCGGCACCATCACGCAGTCGTTCGTCGAGAACGGCGACACCGTGAAGGAGGGCGACACCCTCTTCGAGGTGCAGAGCCTCTCGCTGCTGCAGGACATCGACAAGGGCCTCGTCACCTACGACACGGCCACCTACTCGGTCGCGGCCGACGGCCTGCTCACCCTCAAGGCCGCCGTCGACGGCACGGTCGCCGACGTCACCCTCAAGGAGGGCAGCTTCGTGCAGGCCGGCGCCTCGCTCGCCACCATCGACAAGTCCGACACCCTGTTCGTCCGCGCCGACTTCGTGCTGACGCCCCGTGACTACGAGCGCATCGTGCCCGGCGCCGTCGTCGACCTCCAGCTGCCGAACCAGACCTCGGTCGTCGGCACCGTCTCCGAGGTGACCGTCGAGACCCAGGACGGCAGCGCCGAGACGACCCTCCAGGTCGCCAGCGACGAGCTCGTCCAGGGCTCCTTCGGCGGGCTCGTCAGCCCCGGCACGCCCGTCACCGCCAAGCTCCACCTCCGCGACGACGGCGTCCTCGCGGGCCCGACCGACGCCGTGCAGGGCTTCCTCCGACAGATCGGCATCTGACCATCAGCGCACGCACTCCCCGCCCCGCCGCCTCCCGCCTCCTCTCGGGCGTCGCCCTCGCCGCCGCCGGAGCCCTCGTGCTCGCCGGCTGCACCAGCGGCAGCGCGTCGCCCGACGGCGGCACGGCCACGCCCGACGACTCCACGCCCCCGACGGGCGGCGTGTTCCCCGCGTCGCAGGTCGACCCGCTGGTCGAGGCCCTGCCGCAGGAGTCGGTCGGCGACGTGCCCACGATGCGCCTCGCCGACGGCCTCGTGCCCCCGACGAACAAGTGGTTCTCCGGCCTCGTCTTCGGCGACGCCCCCATGCCGGTCTTCCCGTACCCGATCTCGTTCCAGCTGACCGACGACGGCGTCGCCGCCGGCATGCCGCAGCCGGTCACCTCGCCCACGGCGATCGTCGGGCCGGCCCTGCCGGACGTGACGCTCGACCTCGGCGCGACCGAGTCCGTCGTCAGCGCGTACGACGAGGTCTCCGTCACGGTCGAGCACCGCGACGGCGACGCCGTGCTCGGCCACACCGTGGTCGCACAGGGCTCGCCGACCGTGTCGTACACGGCGGCCTCGGCCCAGACCGACACCCTCGGCGCCGCGGTGACGGCCGCCGGCGACGGTCGCGGCACGATCGAGGTCGGCGACTCCACCTGGGGCGTCGTCGTCGACGGCGGCACGCTCGACGGCACCAGCGTCGACCTCGACGAGGGCGGCAGCGTCGTGCTCGTCGCCATCCCCGCCGGCGCGTCGTCCGAGCAGGTCTCGACCGTGCTCGACGCGGCCGCCTCGCCGCTGACCGGCGTCGCGACGTCGTGGTCGTCCTCCGGCGAGGGCGACGACGCGGTCACGACCACCGAGCTCGCCTACGCCACGGCCGCGGGCGGCGACACGCTCGTCGTCGCGGCACCCCACCAGGGGCAGACCGCGAAGGTCTCCGGCGGCACCGACACCGGCCTCCGCTACGAGACCGTCTACGGCACCGTGCCCCTGGCGGTCGGCAGCTCGCTGACCTTCGACGCGCCGACCACGGCGCCCGCCACGAGCCTCGACCTCGGCAGCCTGACCGACGAGCAGAAGACCGCCGTCGGCGAGCAGCTGACGAAGGACGTCGCGGCCCTGCCCACCTTCGCGGCCGACACCTACTTCGGCGGCAAGTCGCTCTACCGGGCCTCGATGCTCTGGCAGCTCGCCGTGCAGCTCGGCGACGACGAGTCGGCGGCCACCCTGAAGAAGGCCATCGTCGACGAGCTCGACCTGTGGACGGACCCGGCCGGCTGCGAGACCCGCGACCAGGAGTGCTTCGTCTACGACCCCGCGGTGAAGGGCGTCGTCGGCAAGGCCGTGTCGTTCGGCTCCGAGGAGTTCAACGACCACTACTTCCACTACGGCTACTTCCTCTACGCGGCCGGCGTCATGGCCGCCGACGACCCCGAGCTCGCCGAGCGCTGGCAGCCCGTGATGGACCTGCTCGCCGCCGACATCGCCTCCGGCGCGCAGAACGGCTCGTTCCCCGACCGCCGCGCGTTCGACCCCTACTGGTCGCACAGCTGGGCGAGCGGCTACTCGCCCTTCGCCGACGGCAACAACCAGGAGTCGTCGTCCGAGGCCGTCACGGCCTACTCGGGCCTCGCCCTCTGGGCCGCCGCGAGCGGCGACGCCGCCCTGGGCGACGAGGCGTCGTGGATGCTCAGCGCCGAGACGCAGTCGGCCCTGGCCTACTACGTCGCGCCCGACCTCTCCGACCCGGTCTTCGAGGGCTTCGACCACGAGGTCGTCTCGCTCAACTGGGGCGGCAAGCGCGACTACGCCACCTGGTTCTCGGCCGAGCCCTCGGCCATCGCCGGCATCCAGCTGATCCCCCTGTCGCCGACCTCGATCGGCTACCTGGGGTCGGAGCCCGCGGGAGGCGCGGAGAAGGTCGACGCGCTGGTCGCGGAGGCGGCCCCCGACGGCTTCGCCGGCGCCCTCGGCGACTACGTCCTGATGTACTCGGCGCTGGCCGGGCCCGACGCGGCCGCCTCGGCGCTGACCACGCTCGAGGCCCTGCCCGACACGGCGATCGACAACGGCAATTCGCGGTCGTACGCCATGGCGTACATCCTGGCTGCCGGGGCGGCCTCGGCGGGCTGACCCGCGCCTCCCCCGTCCGCCCGGTCAGCCGACCAGGCGGACGGGGTCGCCGAAGCGGCGGACGGTGCCGTCGCGGCCGATGCCCACCAGCACCCCGCCCCAGAACTGCAGGTCGTCGACGCCGAGCTCGTCGGGCTCCGCGCGCCAGAGCCGCCGGCCGTCGCTGAGGTCGAACGCGGTCACCGAGCGGCCCACGAGGTCGCCGGTGTTCGCGTAGCGCAGCAGCGAGAAGGCGTAGCCGACCGACTCCGACGCGCGCTCCATGGTCGACTCGTTCGGCACGGCCGCCTCGAGCAGCTGCTCGCCCGTGGCGTCGTCGATCATCGCCACGACCCGGTCTCCGTCGTCGTCGCCGGACGGCGCCCGGACGAACGTCCGCACGAAGGCGTCGCGCCCGCTCTGGCCGACCGGCGGCTCGAGCACGATCGGCACGCCCCGGTCGTCGTCGTCGCGCGGCACGCTCCAGCGCTCGTCGCCGGTCAGGCGGTCGACGCACGACAGCGCGTCCCGCCCTGAGAAGACGACGCAGCCGCCCGAGAGCACCGGCGTGCGGTCGGCGTCGTGCCGGCGGCGCCAGAGCTCGGTGCCGTCGAGGTCGTAGACCACGAGCTCGGCCGTGTCGACGCGCCCGTCCGAGCCGGGGGAGTCGACGGCGAGCAGCTCGCCCCGCCGCACGGGCGTCACGGGGGTGCGCCAGCGGTCGCCCCACGCGCTCGTCTCGCCGCTCGCGGCGTCCACCCGCACGGCCGCTCCGCGGGCGAAGACGAGCACGGCGTCGTCGAGCAGCACGACGTCCTCCTGGTCGGAGGTCGACCCCGACCAGGTCGGCACGTCGAGGTCGTCGCGCGCGAAGAGCTCGAGCCGGCTGCGGGAGTCGCCGTCGACGAACGACGTGCCCCGGTCGCCCCTCCGGTCGGGGTCGGTGCGGACGAGCACCCAGTCGTCGTTCGCGTCGACGACGCGGCGCAGCCCGGCGTCGGTCGCCTGCACCTCGAGCAGCTCCCCGGTGTCGAGGTCGACGCGGGCGAAGCCGGACTCCGAGACGCCGAAGCCCCCGAACGCGCCGGTGCTGAGCAGCAGGTCGCCGCGCCGGGTGCTGGGCCAGACCTGCAGGGCCCCGCCGCCGCCTCCCACCGCGTCCGAGTCGAGCGACCAGCGCACGGTGCCCGTGCCGGGGTCGAGCCGTGCGACGCGCTCCCCGAGGCCGTCGCGGTCGTCGCAGACGCCGAGCACGGTGGTCAGCTGCGTGCTCGTGGCGACGAGCAGGTCGGGCGACCCGCCGCCGACCCGGCCGATCACGGTGTAGTCGAGGCAGGCCGTGTCGACCCCCTCGACGCCCAGCCGGTCGGGCGTCAGCACCCAGCCCTCGGGCGACGGCAGCCGCCGCAGCTCGTCGACGACGACTCCGCCGAGCGGCCGGCCGACGGGGTAGCGCGGCTGCGTGACGACCCCGGCCGTGACGACGAGCGTCGCCGCGAGGAGGGTCGCGCCGGCCGCGAGCAGCAGGCGACGGCCCCGGGAGGCGCGGTGCGGGCCCCGCAGGAGGCGCGGCCACCGCCGCCCGGTCGCGTCGCGGTCGGCGGAGGGGAGCGGCTCGGCGTGCTCGGCCCGCTCGGTCCGCTCAGCCCGGCGGGCGTCGTCGGCGCCGGCCGACCAGGGGTCGTCGCCGCGGGGCGGGCGGGGCGGGCGCCACGGAGCCTCGGTCACCTGGCCCTCCGTCCTCGGGGTCGCGCACCGCGCCTCCTCGTGCAGCGCCATCGTACGAGCCCACCGGTCGCCCGGGCCGCGGCCGGTAGGCTGGCAGCCCGCCGCCCCCGAACGGAGCAGTCCCATCGAAGCCCTCGTCGTCACGATCCTGGCCGTCGCCGCGGTCGTCCTGATCGTGCTCCAGGTCGTCTACCGCCGCCGCGTGATGCGCCGTCGCGAGGCCCAGGGGCAGGCCGCCGTGGGCCGCGGCACGTACGTGCTCTTCGCCGTGATGGCCGCGTTCTTCCTGTTCGCGGTGTTCGTCTTCCCGATGCTGGTGCGCTGAGCGCTCCCGCTGGCGGGGTCAGCCGGGCAGGCGCACGTCGTCGGCCAGGCCCCGGGCGACGCCGTCGTCGACGGTCACGAGGGTGCGGCGCCAGAACGGCGACAGCGAGCCGGTCGTGCCGATCTCGTGCGTCCAGAGGGTCCGGCCGTCGGCGAGGTCGAAGGCCGTGACCGCGGGCGGGGAGTCGGAGCTCCACCAGCTGCGCAGGGCGTAGCCGGTCGTCCGCGAGGCCGCGACCACCACCGACGCCGAGGGCAGCGTCAGGTCGAGGCGGGTCTCGCCCGTGGCCGGGTCGACGATCCACACCGGGTCGGTCTCGCCCTCCGACGACTCCTCGATCTGGCCGGGTGCCGTCGAGACGACCACCGACTCCTCGGGCGTGCCCGACCCGGGCAGCACCCAGCCGTTCACCGTCAGGCCGGAGCTGCCGGGCGAGCCCGCGTCGTCCGTCCCGAGCTCGCGGCTCCACCGCGCGCGGCCGGTGTCGGGGTCGACGCAGGTCACGGTGCCCGAGTCGTCCGAGACGACGAGGCAGCCGGCGCTGAGCCGGGTCCAGGTGCCGGGCGGCAGGTCGCGCGACCAGACCGGGCCCTCGACGGGGTCGACCAGCGAGACGACCGAGTCGCCCGCCGACGAGACCTGCCGCCCGAGCACCAGCCGGTCGCCCCAGGCCTCCACGCTGCCGAGGTCGCGCGCCTCGCCGGGCAGCGGCTGCGCCTGGCCCGTGCCCACGTCGACGGTCGACCACACGGCGTCGGCCACCGCCTCCTCCGCGTCGACGGCGAAGGCCGCGGGGTCGACGAGCTGCGCCACCAGCGTGCCGCCCAGCAGCCAGGCCTGCGTGGCGCTCACGCCGAGCCCCGACCAGACCGGGCGCGACAGGTCGTCGGCGGCGAAGAGCGTGAGCCGGTCGGCGTCGCCCGGGCCGAGCTCGAGGCCCCCGCCCGGGTCGTAGCGGTCGAGGTCGGTGGCCGACGTGAGCACGGCGTCGCCCTCGACCTGGAGCGCCTCGAGCAGGGTGCCGGGGGCCAGCCCGGCGGCCGTGTCGTCGAGCCGCTCGACGACGTGGCCGTCGGTCGTGTCGACGCGGGCCACCGTGCCGGAGGTGCGCCCCCAGACGCCGTCGGCCGAGACGAGGGCCGTCTCGCCGGCGGCGGCGGCCGCGACGCGGGCGCCCGTGACGGCCAGCCCGAGCTCGGCGCCGAGGTCGAGCCCCCAGCGCAGCTCGCCGGTGCGGGTGTCGAGCCGCACCAGGCGGCCGCCGGTGCCGCCGCAGGGCGAGCCGTCGCCGTAGCCCTGGGAGCGCGTGCCGACCACGACGTCGTCGGTGCCGACGTCGGCGACCACCTCGAGCGAGGTGCACTGGTCGGAGAGGTCGAGGTCGAAGGCGGCGCCGAGGTCGGTGCGCCAGAGGCTGGCGGTGGGCGGGCCGCGCAGCTCGTCGACGGCGGCCCCGGGGGCGGCGAGGGGCGCCCAGCTCGGGCGGGCGAGCACGCCGCCCGTCGTCACGAGCACGGTCGCGGCGACGAGGGCGACGCCGGTCAGGGCGAGGCGGCGGCCGCGTCCCTGGCGGGCCCAGCCGGCGCGGGCGGCGGCGGCGACGGACGCCGCGCCGGCGGCGAGGCGCGACGGGGGCGGGGGAGGGGACGTGCTGGTGGTGTCTGCGGCGACGGCGGCATCGGCGCCGGCGTGCGGCTCGGGGCCGACGGTGCGGGCGCGGGCGTCTGCGGGGGCGGGCCCGCCGCCCTGGCCGACCCGCGACTCCCACGCGACGTCGGGGCGCGGCGGCGGGGTCGGCTGCCAGGCCCCGCGTTCGTCGTCGTCCACCCGGCCATCGTAGGAGGCGCGGTGCAGCCCGCACCACGGAGCCGACCCAGCCCGGCCGCCCCGTCGTCACGGGGCCCGTCTGCTGGGTAGCATGGCGGGTCGCTCCGGCCGGGGCGGCGCAGGTCGAGCGAGGAGACGACATGACCGCACCCACCCACGGCCCCGGGTCGCGCAGCCTCTGGCGCACGAAGTCGGTCGAGGCCTCGATCCAGGACTCGCTCGAGGGCGAGAGCAAGCTCAAGCGCTCGCTCGGCGTCACCGACCTGACCCTGATGGGCATCGCCGTCGCCGTCGGCGCCGGCATCTTCTCGGTCGGCGCGAACGCCGCCGCGAACTTCGCCGGGCCGGGCGTCATCATCTCGTTCATCCTCGCCGCCGTCACCTGCGGCCTGGCGATCATGTGCTACGCCGAGTTCGCCTCCACCATCCCCGTCGCGGGCAGCGCGTACACCTTCACCTACGCGACCATGGGCGAGTTCCTCGCCTGGATCATCGGGTGGGACCTCATCCTCGAGACGCTCACCGGCGCCGCCGTGCTCGCCAAGTACTGGGGCATCTACCTCAGCACGGTGTTCGAGCAGTTCGGCGTGCCGCTGCCCGACACGATCGCCCTCGGGCCGGTCGACCTCAGCTGGGGCCCCTTCCTCATCGTCGCCGTCTTCACGGTGCTGCTCGTGCTCGGCACGCAGCTCAGCTCGCGCGTCGGCGGCGTCTTCACGGTGATCAAGGTCGGCATCGTGCTGTTCGTGATCGTCGTCGGGTTCTTCTTCGTCAAGGCCTCGAACTACACGCCGTTCGTGCCGGCCTCGCAGCCCCGCACGGGCGAGGGCAGCACCGACGCGTGGACGCAGTCGCTGTTCTCCTTCCTCAGCGGCGCGGCCCCCGCGCAGTACGGCGTCTTCGGCCTGCTGGCCGGCGCCTCGCTCGTCTTCTTCGCCTTCATCGGGTTCGACATCGTCGCGACGAGCGCCGAGGAGGTCAAGGACCCGCAGAAGACCCTGCCCCGCGGCATCTTCCTCGGCCTCGGCATCGTGACGCTGCTCTACGTCCTCGTCGCGATCGTGCTGACCGGCATGGTGTCGTACCGCGACCTCGCCGCCAGCGAGACCCCGAACCTCGCGACGGCGTTCGAGCTGGTCGGCGTCGACTGGGCCGCCAAGGTCATCGCGGTCGGCGCCCTGATCGGCCTGACCACGGTCATCATGGTGCTGCTGCTCGGCCTCGCCCGGATCGTCTTCTCGATGAGCCGCGACGGCCTGCTGCCCCGCGGCCTCGCCAAGACCTCGGCCAAGCGCGGCACGCCCGTGCGCGTGCAGGTGCTGGCCGGCGTCGTCGTCGCGCTGATCGCCGGTCTCACCGACGTCGGCGTGCTCGAGGAGATGATCAACATCGGCACCCTCTCGGCGTTCGTGCTGGTGAGCATCGGCGTGATCGTGCTGCGCCGCCAGCGCCCCGACCTGCCGCGCGCCTTCCGCGTGCCGTGGTCGCCGGTGCTGCCGATCCTGTCGGCCGCGCTCTGCGTGTGGCTGATGCTCAACCTCACGACGCTCACCTGGGCGCGCTTCGCGGTCTGGCTCGTGATCGGCGTCGTCGTGTACTTCGCCTACGGCCGTCGCCACTCGCGCGTGGGGCGCGGAGAGCAGTAGCGGGCCCGCCCTAGGCTGACCGCATGACGACACCCGAGGGGCCCCCGGCAGCACGGCAGCACGCCGTCGCCGTGGGGCCCCTCGGGCTGCGCGCGGTCGACGCGCTCGTCACGGGCGACCTGGCCCTCGCGTCGGTGGCGATCGGCGTCGACCTGCCGGCGGCCTTCCTCGACGACGGGTGGCTCTGGGCGATCCGCCTCGAGCAGATCCTCGCCGACGAGCGCGACGAGCCCTGGGTCGCCTGGGTCGCCACCCGTGACGGGCAGGTCGTCGGCCACACCGGCTTCCACGGCCGACCCGACGCCGACGGGGAGGTCGAGGTGTCGTACACGGTGCTGCCCGAGCTGCGCGGCCGGGGCGTCGGGGCACAGGTGCTGGAGGCGGTGCTCGCGTTCTGCGACGCCGCTCCCGCCGTGCGGTCGGTGCGCGCGAGCGTCAGCCCCGACAACGCGCCCTCGCTGGCCCTGGCGCGGTCGCACGGCTTCGTGCTGGTGGGCGAGCAGGTCGACGAGGTGGACGGGCTGGAGCTGGTGCTCCGCCGGGAGCCGCAGCGCGCCTCCTGAGCTCTACTCGGCATGGAGGTGCCCCGTCCCGGGCCCCCGAGCGGAGGCAGGACCCAGGACGGGGCACCGCGATGACGGGGGCGCCCCCGCGCTACGGCAGCAGGTCGAGCGCGGCGACGACCTCGTCGACCTCGGTGCGGGTCGTGTAGTCGACGTGCACGTCGGCGAACACGACGCGGCCGTCGCCGTCGACCACGAGCACCGTGGGGAAGGGGATGTCGCCCGTCGCGTCGGCGTTGCTGTCGGCGACGTCGAAGCCCAGCTGCGTGTGGGCGGCACGGGCCTCGGCGGTCGGCTCGGTGACGATGCCCAGGGCGCGGCTGAGCACGTTGCCCGGGTCGGAGAGCACGGGGAAGTCGAGGCTGCCGTTGCTCGTCGCGAGCTCGGAGCCCTCGGGCGTCTGCGGGCTGATCGCGACGAGGCCGACGCCGCGGTCGCGGAGGGTCGGCAGCAGCTGCTCCTGGTAGGTCTTGAGCGTGAGGTTGCAGTACGGGCACCAGGCGCCGCGGTAGAAGACGAGCACCGCGGGGCCCTCGCCGACGACGGTCGCGAGCGACACCTCGGCGCCCTCGGGCGTGAGCAGCGTCGCGTCGACCAGCTGGTCGCCGACGCCGACGGCGTCGTCCGGGCGGCCGGCGGCGGTGAGGGCCTGCTGCTCGGCGTCGAAGACGGCCGAGAGCTCGGGGCCGATCTGCGCGGTGAAGCCCTCGTTGAAGGTGCTGACCTGCTCGGCGATGGACGATGACGTCATGACGACCTCCTGGCGGGTCCGCGTCGGGTGCGGACCGGGTGCTGCCGACTGTACGGTCGCCTCCTCGGCGTGACCCGCGTGGGCGTCACGGTTCGTCACGAAGGCGGGGGGAGTCGCGGGTCGGCGGTGCCGCGGAGTCGCGGGGCGGCCGTGCCGCGGAGCCACAGGTCGGCGGGCCCGCCCGCTCGCTCGCCACGACGGCGTCAGCTCAGGTCTGGCAGCGCGGGCACCAGTAGGTGTCGCGCAGCTCGAGCTCGGACTCGCCGAGCTCGCCGCGGAGGATCTTCGTGCCGCAGCGGAGGCAGGGCTTCCCGGCCCGGCCGTAGACCCAGTCGGTCGTGCCGCGGAGCGTCCCGGTCGTGGTGCGTTCGACCCTGTCCTTGTTGGCGACGATGAGGCGGTGGGCCAGGTCGATCATCTTCGCGCGGTTCGCCACCTCGCCCACGGGCCGGGTGGGCAGCACCCCGCGGAGGAAGCAGATCTCGGCCCGGTACACGTTGCCGACGCCGGCGAGCACCCGCTGGTCGAGCAGCGCGAGGCCCACCTCGCGGGCCGGGTCGGCCTCGAGGTTCGCGAGGGCCCGCCCGGCGTCCCAGTCGGGGCCGAGCAGGTCGGGGCCGAGGTACGCCGTGACGCTGTCCTCCGGGTCGCGCTCGACGAGCTCGACGACGCCGAGGTCGAACCCGACGGTCACCCACTCGTCGGTCTCGAGCACGACGCGCGCCTGGTGCGCGGGGCGACGCCAGCGGGTGCCCCGGCGGTAGATGTGCCAGGAGCCCTCCATCTTGAGGTGCGTGTGCAGGGTCAGGCCGCCGATGTGGTGCAGCAGGTGCTTGCCGCGGCTGATCACGTCGTCGACGACCTCGCCGCTGAGGTCGACCGTGGCGAACGCGGGCACCCGGAAGTCGCTCGCCGTGAGCGTCTGGCCGTGCAGCACCGCGTCGAGGTTCTTCGCGGCGCGGTAGACGGTGTCTCCCTCGGGCATCGGTGCCCTCTACGACCTGAGCCGGACGCCGCTGGGCGTCGGGGCGAACCCCGCGTCGCGCAGAGCATCGCCGAACGGGGTGCCGAGCACGAACTCGCCGTCGACGCGCTCGACCGCGAGCTTGCCGAGCCGTGACCGCACGACCGAGGCGAGCGAGCCCGCCGCGAGGGCCAGCTCTCGGTCGTCGGGCTCGCCGAAGGTGAGGATCGTCTTGCCCCCGCGCTCGACGTAGACGGTGAGACGGCCGTCGACCAGCACGACCAGCGACCCGGCCTTGCGCCCGGGCCGGTGGCCGGCTTTCTTCTTGCCGGCGGGGGCCGACGCTGCGGAGGCGGTGGTCGCGCCGCCGGCACCGGCGCCGGCGCCGGCGCCGGCGCCGGCACCGGCACCGCCCGTCGCGGTCGCCGAGCTCGCCGTGGCGTCGGCCGTGCCGCCACCGGCCGCGGTCGCACCACCGGTCGACGACGGCCTCCCGCCGGGGGTCGGGTCGAGCACGCCCTCGGGCGCCTGCCCCGGCCAGGGCAGCGCGGCGCCGTACGGGTTCGCGGGGTCGGTCGCCGCGAGCGTCACGACGGGGATCTCGCGCCCGCGCCCCGCGGCGGCGAGGGCGTCGTCGTCGCGGCGGTCGGTCTCGTCGCGCACGAACGAGCGCAGCCGGTCGACGGTCGGGCCGGTGGCGAACTGCGCCGCGCCGAGCCCCTCGACGAAGTAGCCGCGCCGTGCCCGGCCTGACTCCTCGAAGCCGCTCAGCACCTTGTAGACCGTCGAGAACCCGCCGCGCACGCCCTCGTTGGCGACCGCGCCGCGCGTGACCACGCCGTGCCGCTCGAGCAGGATCTCGGCCATCGCGGCGGCGCGCACCGTCGCGTCGGGCTCGGCGAGCGGCAGCAGCGACCAGCGCCCGCCGACCGTCGGCGGCCCCGCCTGCCGGGGCATCGTGACGCGCCCGCGGCTCCGGTACGACGAGCGCGAGCGGGTCGGCGTGCGCGGCCGGGGCGCCTTGCCGCCGACCTGGGTGCGGAGCGGGGCGAAGGTGTCGTTCGTGATCTGCCCGGCCCAGACGAGATCCCAGATGGCGGTGACCAGGGCGTCGTCGTCGGTGCTGCCCACCGCGTCGGAGAGCTGGCGGAAGAAGTAGGCGCCGCCGCCCGCCAGCGCGGCGAGCACCTCGCGCTGCAGCTCGTCGGTGTCGGTGCCGAGCGGCTCGGGCAGGGTGACCTGGGCGCCGTCGGCGAGGTGCAGGCTGACCCAGCCGTCGTTGCCGGCCAGGCTGCCGGAGCCCGACCAGATGACCTCGCCCGTCGCGGTCAGCTCGTCGAGCATGCCGCTGGAGTAGTCCGTGACGCGGGCGGGCAGGATGAGC
The DNA here is from genome assembly GCF_014841815.1 of Frigoribacterium sp. CFBP 8754. Lineage (NCBI taxonomy): Bacteria > Bacillati > Actinomycetota > Actinomycetes > Micrococcales > Microbacteriaceae > Frigoribacterium > Frigoribacterium sp. CFBP 8754. The sequence continues at coordinate 137,105 of NZ_JACYUO010000005.1, read as the reverse complement.
GACTCCCACGCGGAGGCCGGCAACGCCACCCCGCTGAGCTGGTCGATGACCTGGACGACGCCGTCGAGCCCCCGCAGGCCGCTGCCCGCGGTGCCCGTGGCGACGTGCTGCCAGGCGGGCAGGAAGCGCCCGAGCGTGTCGGGAGCGACGGGCTCGACCTCGTGGCGGAGCGCCGCGAGCGAGCGGCTGCGCAGGCGGCGCAGCACCTCGGCGTCGCACCACTCGCTGCCCTGGTGCTTCGGCCGGAACTCGCCCTCGACGACGCGTCGCTGCACGCCGAGCCGGCGCAGGGTCTCGAGCACGACGGCGGTGCCGAGGCCGAGCCGCTCGGCGACGGCGAGCGGCGTGAACGGAGCGTGGGTGCGGGCGAACCGGCCGACGAGGTCGCCGAGCGGGTCGTCGACGGGCTCGACGAACGCGGTCGGCACGCCGATGGGCAGGGCCACCCCCAGGGCGTCGCGGAGGCGCGAGGCGTCCTCGATGCCGGCCCAGCGCTCGACGCCGGCGTGCGTGAACCGCAGCACGCGGTTCGACCGCGCGAGGTCGGTCAGCGCGGCCTCGAGCTTGCCGCGAGCCTCGTCGTCGGGCTCCGCCGCCGCCGACCCCGCGGTCTCGGCCAGCCAGCTGCGCTCGACGATCTCGGCGGTGGTGAGGGGCCCGAGCAGGCGGAGCAGGTCGACGACGCCCTCGACGTCGCGGGCGCGACGGTCGGGCGCGAGCCGCTGCAGCTCGAGCTCGTGCTGGTCGATGACGTCGGCGTCGAGCAGCTCGCGGAGCTCGGCGCGGCCGAGGAGCTCCTGCAGGAGGGTGGAGTCGAGCGAGAGCGCGGCCGCCCGGCGCTCGGCGAGGGGCGAGTCGCCCTCGTACATGAACGCCGCGACGTAGCCGAAGAGGAGCGAGCGCGCGAAGGGCGACGGCACCTCGGTCTCGGTCTCGACGACGCGCACGGCGCGGGTCTCGAGCTCGCGGGTGAGGCTCATCAGGGCGGGCAGGTCGTAGACGTCTTGCAGGACCTCGCGCACCGCCTCCAGCACGATCGGGAACTGCGGGTACTTGCGCGCGACGTCGAGCAGCTGCGAGGCCCGCTGGCGCTGCTGCCAGAGCGGCGACCGACGGCCGGGGTTGTACCGGGGCAGGAGCAGGGCACGGGCCGCGCACTCACGGAAGCGCGAGGAGAAGAGCGCCGAGCCGCCGACCTCCTCGGTGACGATGTCGTCGAGCTCGTCGGGCTCGAAGCGGAAGAGCTCGGCCCCGGGAGGCTCGGCGTCGGTGTCGGGGATGCGCACGACGATCCCGTCGTCGGCCGCCATCGCACCGCCGTCGACGCCGAGCTGGTCGCGGATGCGGGCCGACACCGCGAGGGCCCAGGGCGCGTGGACCTGCATGCCGTAGGGGGAGTGGAGGATGAGGCGCCAGTCGCCGAGCTCGTCGCGGAAGCGCTCGACGACGAGGGTCGTGTCGGTGGGCACGTGGCCCGCGACCTCGCGCTGCTCGGCGATGAAGGCGATGAGGTTCTTGGCGGCCCGCTCGTCGAGGCCGCCGGCGGCGACCCGCGCCGCGGCGTCGTCGGCCGACGAGCCCGCGAGCTCGCGGAGGTACCCGCCGATCGCGCGGCCGAGCTCGGCGGGGCGGCCGATGCCGTCGCCCTTCCAGAACGGGACGCGGCCGGGCTGGCCGTAGGCGGGGGAGACGAGCACGCGGTCGTGCGTGATGTCCTCGATGCGCCAGCTCGTCGCGCCGAGCGCGAAGACGTCGCCGACGCGCGACTCGTAGACCATCTCCTCGTCGAGCTCGCCGACGCGGGCGGCCTTCTCGCCCACCATGAAGACCCCGAAGAGGCCGCGGTCGGGGATGGTGCCGCCGCTCGTCACGGCGAGCCGCTGAGCACCGGGTCGGCCGGTCAGCGTGCCGTGCACGCGGTCCCAGACGATGCGGGGCCGCAGCTCGGCGAACTCGTCGGAGGGGTACTTGCCGCTGAGCAGGTCGAGGGTCGCGTCGTAGGCCGACCGGGGCAAGGTCGCGAAGGGGGCGCTGCGGCGCACCGTGTCGAACCACTCGTCGGCGTCGATCTCGTCGAGCGCGACCGCGGCGACGGTCTGCTGGGCGAGCACGTCGAGCGGGTTCGTCGGCACCCGGAGCTCCTCGATCAGGCCGGCGACCATGCGCTCGGCCGCGACCGCGGAGTGGATGAGGTCGGCGCGGTGCTTCGGGAACATCACGCCCCGCGAGGTCTCGCCGACCTGGTGCCCGGCCCGGCCGATGCGCTGCAGGCCGCTGGCGACCGACGGCGGCGACTCGACCTGGATGACGAGGTCGACGGCGCCCATGTCGATGCCGAGCTCGAGCGAGCTGGTGGCGACGACGCAGCGCAGGCGCCCGCTCTTCAGGTCGTCCTCGATGATGGCGCGCTGGTCTTTCGACACGCTGCCGTGGTGCGCGCGGGCGAGCAGCGGCTCGGAGCCCTGGGTCTGCCCGCTGCCGCCGATCAGCTGGGCGGGAGCGCCGCCTCCGACCGCGGGGTTCCGCTTCGGGGCAGCCGGTGCGGCCGGCGCGAAGGGGTCGACGGCCACGTCGGCCTCGTCGCCGACCGCCCCGGCGACCGCGCCCACGGCGACCAGCTCGCGACCGACCGTGGTCGACCTCGACTCGGCGACGGCCTCGTCACCGCCCGTACGTTCGAGGTAGATGTCGTTGAGGCGGGCCGTGAGGCGCTCGGCCAGCCGGCGGGAGTTCGAGAAGACGATCGTCGACCGGTGGTCGAGGATCAGGTCGACGATGCCCTCCTCGACGTGCGGCCAGATCGAGCCCTGCGGGGCCGACCCGGCGGCGGAGCCCTCGAGCGGCGCGGCCGTGCCGAGCTCGGTCATGTCGTCGACCGGCACGACCACCTTGAGGTCGAAGGTCTTCTCCGACCGGGGGTTCACGATCGTCACGGGCTTGCGGCCGGAGAGGAAGCGCGCCACCTCCTCCGGCGGGCGGACCGTCGCGGAGAGCCCGATGCGCTGGGCGGGCTCCTCGAGCAGGCCGTCGAGGCGCTCGAGCGAGAGCGCCAGGTGGGCGCCGCGCTTGGTGGCGGCGACCGCGTGCACCTCGTCGACGATGACGGTGTGCACGCCCTTGAGGTTCTCGCGGGCCGCGGAGGTGAGCATCAGGTACAGCGACTCGGGGGTCGTGATGAGGATGTCGGGCGGGGTGCGCTGCAGGAGGCGGCGGTCGCCCGACGAGGTGTCGCCCGACCGCACGCCCACGGTCAGCTCGGGCGCCTCGATGCCGAGGCGTCGCGCGGTCTGCGTGATGCCGACGAGGGGCGAGCGGAGGTTGCGCTCGACGTCGACGCCGAGGGCCTTGAGGGGCGAGATGTAGAGCACCCGCGTGCGGTGCTCGCGCGCCTCGGGGGCGGGCCCGCTGGCGAGCGTGTCGATCGACCAGAGGAACGACGCGAGGGTCTTGCCCGACCCGGTCGGCGCGATCACGAGGGCGTCGTCGCCCGCGCTGATGGCCTCCCAGGCCCCGACCTGGGCGAGCGTGGGCGCCGGGAAGGCGCCGCGGAACCACTCGCGGGTCGCGGGGGAGAACTTCTCGAGCACGTCGGTCATCGTGCAGGCCATCCTGCCCTGCACCCCCGACAACCGGCCGGGCGGCCGCGGCTACGGTGGTCGCATGCCGAACCTGCTGCACCTCGACTCGTCCGCCGACCTGGGGGCCTCGCGCTCGCGGGCGATCACGGCGGCGTTCGCCGCCGCGTGGCGGTCGCTCGGCGACGACCACACCGTCACCCGCCGCGACCTGCACGCCGACCCGCTGCCGCACCTCGCCGACGCCGCGCTGCACTGGCCGCCGCGCCTGCGCCCGGCGGGCGCGTCGCCCGACCCGGCCGCGGAGGCCCTGCAGCAGGAGCTCATCGCCGAGCTGGTGGCCAGCGACGTGGTGCTCGTCGGCGCTCCCCTCTACAACTACACGGTGCCGTCGACGCTCAAGGCCTGGATCGACAACGTCCACCTGCCCTCGGTCACGGCGCCGCTCGACGGCGACGACCAGCAGCCGATGGCGGGCCGCCCGGCCGTCGTCGTCACGAGCCGCGGCGGCGCCTACGACGCGGGCACGCCGACCGCCGGCTGGGACCACGCCGTGCCCGTGCTTCAGCAGGTGCTCGGCGGGGCGCTCGGCATGGCGGTCGAGGTCATCACGACCGACCTCACGCTCAGCGAGCTGCTCGCGATGCCGGCGGAGGCGCGCGAGAGGTCGGAGCGGGAGCTCGCCTCCGCCCTCACGGCAGCGGGCGACGCCGCGCGTCGTCTCGGCTGAGGTGGCGGGCCCCACGCGGTCGCGCCTCGCGCGTCGCGCCCAGGCGGCGACGGCCCGGGTGCTCGGTTTCCTGTCGGCGATCGCCGCGGTGGTCGGCCTGGTCTCGCTCGCCAAGGGCAGCGTCGGCGTGGGGGTCGTGCTGCTCTTCGCCGCCTTCGTGCTGGTCGCCGTCGCCTGGGCGATCGTGCGGGCGGCCGTGCGGCGGGCGGCGGACGGGCGCGCGACGACGAGGCGCTGAGCACGGCCGGCCGGAGGGCCTCGGCGGCCCCTCCCGACCGGCCGGGCGGACCGATGTCGGCGGCGACGCCTACGCTCGTCCCCATGCACAGTCGCACCCTGGGCCGCACCGGCCGCGAAGTCTCCGTCATCGGCCTCGGCACCTGGCAGCTCGGCGCCGACTGGGGCGACGTCTCCGAGAGCGACGCTCTCGAGGTGCTGGGCGCCTCCGTCGAGTCCGGCGTCACCTTCTTCGACACCGCCGACGTCTACGGCGACGGCCGCAGCGAGCAGATCATCGGCACGTTCCGCGCCGCGAACCCCGACGTGCCGCTGACCGTGGCCACGAAGATGGGCCGCCGCGCCGACCAGGTGCCCTCGAACTACGTGCGCGAGAACTTCATCGCGTGGACGGACCGCTCGCGGCGCAACCTCGGCGTCGACACGCTCGACCTCGTCCAGCTGCACTGCCCGCCGACGGCCGTCTACTCCGACGACGCCGTCTACGACGCCCTCGACGAGCTCGTGGCGAACGGCGCGATCGCGGCCTACGGCGTCAGCGTCGAAGAGACCGCGCAGGCCCTGACCGCCATCGCCCGCCCCGGAGTCTCGACCGTCCAGATCATCCTCAACGCCTTCCGGCTCAAGCCCCTCGACGAGGTGCTGCCCGCCGCCCAGCGCGCCGGGGTCGGCATCATCGCCCGCGTGCCCCTGGCCAGCGGCCTGCTCTCGGGCAAGTACACGACCGAGACGACCTTCGCCGCGAACGACCACCGCAGCTTCAACCGCCACGGCGAGGCCTTCGACCAGGGCGAGACCTTCAGCGGCGTCGACTTCGAGCAGGGCGTCGCCGCGGCGCGCGAGTTCGCCGAGTCGGTGCCCGAGGGCGTCACGGTGCCACAGGCGGCCCTCGCCTGGATCGTCGACCAGCCCGGCGTCAGCACGGTCATCCCCGGCGCCCGCAACGTCGAGCAGGCCCGGGCCAACGCGGCCGCCGGCGACGTCGAGCTGGAGGAGGGCCTCGACTCCGAGGTCGTCCGCATCTACGACCAGTACTTCCGCGACCAGGTACACCCCCGCTGGTGACCGCGCTGCCGAGCGGTCACCGCGCCCTCGTCGGCGGGTCCGCCGGCCGCGTCTCGTGACCGCCCGGCAGCACGCCCGTCAGTCGTGCCGGGTGCCCTCGCCCGCCAGCACCGCGCGGTAGCCCTCGCGGTAGGTCGGGTAGGTGAACGAGAACCCGGTCGCGCGCAGCAGCGCGTTCGACAGGCGCTTGTCGCCGCCGGCCTGACGACCCCGGGGAGGCGCGGGCGCGGGGGCCTCGACGGCCAGCTCCGCGGCGAGGAAGGTCAGCACGTCGTCGAGCCGCACCGGCTCGTCGTCGGTGACGAGGTAGACCGGCCCGATCATGGCGAGCCCGGCCAGGTGGACGATGGCGGCCGCGGCGTCGTCACGGTGCACGCGGTTCGTGTGCGGCGACGTTCCCGGCTGCTCGGCGAGGGTCGCCTCGCCCCCGCGCACCTGCTCGATCAGGCGCTCCCGGCCGGGGCCGTAGATGCCCGAGAGCCGCAGCAGGGTCGCGTGCGGTGCGCGCTCCCGGAGCAGCGCCTCCGCCTCCACCAGCACCGCCGCCGTCGGGCTCGCGCCCGTCGCGGGGGTCTCCTCGGTCACGACGCTGCCGTCGTCGACGTCGTAGACGGCGGTCGACGACACCACGAGGAGTCGCGGGTCGGCCGCCGAGGCCTCGATCGCGTCGAGCACCCGGCGCAGCCCGTCGACGTACGTCGCCCGGTACTCGTCCGGGTCGCGGCTGCCCGCGGCCAGGGCGACGACGACCACCGTGGCGTCGTCGTCGATGACGGGGGTCTCCGTGCGCAGGTCGACGGCACGGCCCTCGAGGGGCGCGGGCACGAGCTCGGCGCGGCGCCGCAGGCCCACCACCCGGTGCCCGGCGGCGGCGAACCGCAGCCCTGCCTCGGTGCCCAGGTCTCCGCAGCCGGCGATGTAGACGCTCATGCTGCGAGGCTAGCGGCGCCGGCTGGGCGTGCCGCGTGCCGCGCGTGCGGCAGCGGCGGGCGGAGAGCCCGCGCTCAGAGGTGCTCGAGCGTGGCCGGGTCGAGCTGCCCGTCGAAGAACTTCGCGAGCGCGTCGGAGAAGCGTCGCTCGGACGGGTCCGCCTGAGCGAAGAGGGTGAGCGACGAGCGGAGCTTCGTCGCGTCGACGTCGCCGAGCACCGCGACGGCGTCGTCGCCGGGCAGGTCGAGCAGGGCGTCGACGCTGTCGAGCAGGCGCGGGCCGAGCAGCGGGTGCGCCAGGTAGGCACGGGCCTCCCCGATCGAGACGATCGCGTAGCGGCGCGACGTCTCGCTCGTGCCCAGGCCGGCCGCCTGCGGGAAGACGAACCACATCCAATGGGTGCGCTTGTTCCCGTTCCGCAGCTCGCGGAGGGCGCGGTCGAAGGTGCCGTCCGCCTCCTGGGAGTCGACGAAGCGCTCGAGGTCGTGGCGGGCGAGGAGCTCGGAGTGGTCGGTCATCGCTCCGGTCTACCCCTGCGGCGGGTCGCTGTCCTCCCCGGCGGGTGGGCGCGGGCCCGCCCAGGAGGACGCGGACCCGCCGCACCCGGGGAGGCGGTGGCCCAGGAGGACGCGGACCCGCCGGCCTCGGGGAGGCGGTGGCCCAGGAGGACGCGGACCCGCCGGCCACGGTCACGACCACCCCCTCGACTCCGCGCACCGGACGCGTTAGTCTGGTCGGCTGCCCACCGGGCGGCGCGCACCGCCGCACGCCCCTGCGGCCGAGGGCCGACATGACCCCCAGCACCAGCACCCCCGAGCCGACCGGGCCCCGCCCCGGCGGCACAGCCGGCACCCCCGGCGGCACAGCCGGCACCCCCGCCGGCACCCCCGCCGGCATCCCCGTCGACACCCCCGCGGGCACCGCCGGCACCACCGGCACCGCCGGCACCACCGGCACCGCCGGCACCGCCGACACCGCCGCGGCGACCGTCCGCACCACGCACCCCCACACCGGCGCCGTCGTCGAGCAGGTCGTCGTCCCGGCGAGCATCGACGCGCCCGACGCCGCCGACTTCGTCGAGTCGGTCGAGGTCGAGAACGCCGTCCGGCGCGCCGCCGTCGGCAGCGACGAGCTCTCGTGGAGCCCCGCCGAGCTGCTCACCGGCTACCTCGACACGACGTGGTCCGACCGTCGCCGGTTCGTCCTCCGCGAGAACGGCGTCGTCGTCGCGGTCGGCGACTACGAGACGCGGCGCTCCGGCGACGCCGCCGGCACCGCGTGGCTCGACGTCTGCGTGCTGCCCGAGGTCGGCCGTCGCGGCTTCGGCACCGTGCTCGCCGACCACCTCGAGGCGCTCGCCGCCGCCGAGGGGCGCACCCAGCTGATTGCCTACGTGCGGTCGCGGGGCGACGGCGAGCCCCGGCTGACCCCGCCGACCGGCGCCGGCTCGGTGCCCGCGACGAACGTCGAGGTGCGGTTCCTGCGCGGCCGCGGGTGGCAGCTCGGCCAGGTGATGCGCTGCAGCCGCCTCGCGCTGCCGCCGGACGAGGAGGCGCTGGGCGAGATCCGCGACCGGGCCCGCGCCTCCGCCGGTGACGACTACCGGCTGCACTCGTGGGTCGGGCGCTCGCCCGAGCGCTGGCTCGTCGACCTGGCCCTGCTCGAGACGCGCATGAGCACCGACGCCCCCGCGGGCGGCGTGCCCGAGCCCGAGGACGTCTGGACGGCCGAGCGCTTCCGCGACGAGGAGGAGCTCGCGCTCGCCGGCCCCCGCACCCGCTTCACGGCCGTCGTCGAGCACGTGCCGTCGGGGCACCTGGTCGGCTTCAGCCAGCTGGCGGCCCCGGCCGACCTCGCGTCGCCCGCCTTCCAGCAGGACACCCTGGTGCTGCGCGAGCACCGCGGGCACCGGCTCGGCTGGCTGCTGAAGGTCGCGACCACCGACCTCCTCACCGCCGAGCGCCCGGGGCACCCCGCCGTCATCACCTTCAACGCGGAGGAGAACCGCCCGATGCTCGACGTGAACGAGGCCGTCGGCTTCGTCCCGCTCGAGCACGAGGGAGTCTGGAGCAAGCAGCTGCCGGCCCGGTAGGAGGCGCGGTGCCGGCGGCGCGCACCGCCGCGGGCCCCGGGGAGGCGCGGCGGGGGCCCCAGGGCCACGCCAGCCGTTCGGTGCCCGCGCTGCCACCTCGGGGAGGCGGCTGTCAAGGCCCGACCCGACCCGCGACTCCGGCCTAGCGTCGCAGGAGCCGGCGGGAGGGGCAGCCTCCCGCCGGCACCTCACCGCCACCGACGTCGAGAGGACCGCCGTGCCCCCCTTCGCCCCTCAGCACGCCATCGTGACCGGATCCGACTCGGGCATCGGCCGGGCGACCGCCGTCGCCCTCGCCGTCGCCGGGCTCGACGTCGGCGTCACCTGGCTCGACGACGAGGCCGGGGCCGAGGCCACGGCCGAGGAGGTCCGCTCGCACGGGCGCACCGCCCACGTCACGCAGCTCGACACGACCGACCTCGAGCGCTGCGGCGACGTCATCGACGAGCTGGCCGACCGGCTCGGCGGCCTCGACGTCTTCGTGGCCAACGCCGGCACCGGCGCCTCCGAGCTCGTCGTCGACATGTCCCTGGCCGAGTGGCGACGGGTCGTCTCCGCCGACCTCGACGGCGCCTTCGTCTGCCTGCAGCGGGCCGCGCGCCGCATGGTCGCCGCAGGCCGGGGCGGCCGCCTGATCGGCGTGACGAGCGTGCACGAGCACCAGCCGCGGGTCGGGTCGGCGGCCTACGACGCCGCCAAGCACGGCCTCGGCGGGCTGCTCAAGACGATGGCCCTCGAGCTCGGTCGGGACGGGATCACGGTCAACGCCGTCGCCCCGGGCGAGATCGCGACGCCGATGACCGGCCAGACCGACGTCGACCCGACGGGGGTCGACCGGCCGGGCATCCCGCTCGGGCGCCCCGGCGACGCGTGGGAGATCGCGTCGGTGATCACCTTCCTGGCGTCGCCCGCCGCCGGGTACGTGACGGGCGCCTCCTGGGCCGTCGACGGCGGCATGCTGCAGATGGGCCCGCAGGCGGGGTCGCACCTGCAGGACGACAGCTGGCGGAGCGTGTAGCGGGCGGGGGCCTCAGCCCTCCGCGACGAAGTCCGCGCTGACCTCGGCGTGCACCTCGACGTCGGCGGGCACGAGCGCGAACGCCAGCGAGCCGTCGTCGGCCGAGGACGGGGGCGCGGCGCGCGCGAACAGGGCCGGTCCGCCCGCCGCGCCCGCGCCTCCGGCACCCGGGCGCAGCCCCGGCTCCCAGAGCGACCGCAGGGTCGGCGTGCCGAGCCCGAGGGCGTCGGCGTAGTCGACCGCGCGCACGACGGCGTCGGCGACCGCGGCGACCCGTGCCCCCCGGTCGACCTCAGGCCGCCGGTCGTGGCTCAGCGACCACTCGACGCCCTCGACGGCGACCCCCTCGAGGGCGGCGATCCCCGCGACCCAGCGGGCGAGCACGGCGACGTCGGAGAACCGCACGGCGACCGTCGACCGCGAGCGGACCAGCCCGGTGGAGGCGCGGGTGCCGTCCTCCTGCCAGGCACCGGGCACGGGGCCCACGGTCACGTCGTCGGCGCTCCACCAGGTCGCGGCGCCCTGACGGCGGTGCACGGTGGCCTCGGCGGTCACCCGGTCGTGCAGGGCGACGCTGTCGCGGAGCACCTGCTCGCGGTCGGTGCCCTCCCTCGCGAGGCCGAGGCGCACGGTGCCGCGCTCGGCCCGGTGCCGGTGCATCGCTGTGCCGGTGACGGAGATCGTGACCACGGGGCGCTCCCGCCTAGCGGACGGCGGGGTCGTCGGTGGTCGCGGGGGCGTCGGGGGCGTCGGGGTTCGTCGCGGGCGCGGTGGCCGTGGGGGCCGCGGGTGCGGGTGCGGCCGCACGGTCGGGTGCGTCGCGGTCGGCCGCCGCGACGTCGGTGCCCGTGTCGCGCGTGTCGCTGTCGAGAGTGTCGGGGTCGAGGCCGGCCAGCGGGTTGGTCACGCGCGAGATGAACGCGTTGAGGTCGTCGAGCTCCTCCTGGCTGATGCCGTGGGCGAGGCCGGGGTAGACGGTCTCCTCGACGTCGGCGTGGGCGGCGAGCCAGTCGGCGGTGCGCTGCACGGCGTCGAGCGGGATGACCGCGTCGACGTCGCCGCGGCCCCAGAAGACGTCGGGGCGGACCCGCGCGAGCTCGGCGTCACGACGCGACGTGGCCTCCGAGTCGTCGGGCACGACGAAGCCCGCGAGCACCGCCGCCCAGGCGAAGCGCTCGGGGGCGTGGCGCAGCAGCTGCAGCGTCAGCGAACCGCCCTGCGAGAAGCCGAGCAGGGCCACGGACGGGTGCGCGTCGCCGAGCGAGTCGACCCACGCGAGCACCGCCTCCGCGGCCTCGTCGACCGGGCCGGGCTCGGGCGAGCCGGGCAGCGCGAGCGGGTACCAGGAGTGCCCGTCGCCGTGCGGCAGCGGAGCCCGGAGGGAGGCGATCGCCAGGTCACGGGGCAGGTACGGAGCCAGCCCGATCAGGTCGCCCTCGTGCGACCCGACGCCGTGCAGCAGCACGAGCAGCGGGCGGCCGGCACGCTCGGCCTCGTCGGTGGACCAGCGGACGAGGGCGGCATCGATGGTGACCATGGGCCGAGCCTAGCCAGCGGGGCGTCGCGGGGCGCGCCTCCTCGTGCTCCGCTCGTCGGGCCTCGCCCTGTCCCGCCTCGCCTCGTGGGCTCGCTCCGCGCCGGGCGGGCGCGCTCGCCTCGGGGCGTGCCCGCCCGGCCACCGGCGGTCGTCGGCGTGTTCGCCCCTAGCGTTTCGTCGCCCGGGCGCCGCGCGCTGCCTGTAGACATGGGCCATGAGCTCCGTGCAGACCCCCGACCCCAATCCCGGCTGGCTGTCCGAGGAGGAGCTGCACTCGATCCGCCAGCGGCTGCCCATCCTCTACGTCGAGGCCGTGCCGGTGCGGGTCGACGGCATGGGCATCGTCACCGAGGTCGGCGTGCTGCTGCGTGCGTCGCCCGAGGGCGAGATGTCGCGCATGCTCGTGTCGGGCCGCGTGATGTACGGCGAGAGCCTGCGCACCGCGCTGTTCCGCCACCTCGAGAAGGACCTCGGGCCGATGGCGTTCCCGCAGCTGCCGCCGTCGCCGGTGCCGTTCCAGGTCGCCGAGTACTTCCCGCTGCCGGGCTCGTCGGTGTACACCGACGCCCGCCAGCACGCGGTGTCGCTCGCCTACGTCGTGCCCGTCACGGGCACCTGCGAGCCGCGCCAGGACGCGCTCGAGCTCACCTGGCTGACGCCGCACCAGGCCGCGAGCCCCGAGGTCGCCGACGAGATGGAGGGCGGCCGCGGCGCGCTGCTCCGCTCGGCGCTCGCCTCCGTCGGCGCCCTGCACTAGCGCCCGCCGCGCGCCCCTCCTCGCTGAGGAACCCCGTTCTCACACGGGAACCCTGCCGCGGCGGGGTTCGTGAGCGAGGACGGGGTTCGTCTCGGCGGTGCGACCCGATTCCTCCACAGGGGGAGGCGGGGGTCGCGACTGCACAGGGCAAGACGTGTGGCCCCGTCGCGTCGGCATCACGGTCGCAGGATCGTCGTCATGCCCCTGCTCTCGCCACCCCCTCAGCCGCCCCACCGACCTCCTCCTGAGCCGCTCGTCGGCTCGATGATCCACCGGTCGTCGCTCGTGCGGTCGGGTCGCGACGACCGGGCGCTGCGCCGGGCAGCCGGGCGGGGCGAGCTGGTGCGGGTCGCCCCCGGCACGTACGTCTCCGCTCCCGCGTGGGTCGCGGCGTCCCCCGAGGAGCGGCACGCCGTCGTCGTGCGCGCCACCGTCGCCCGGACGACGTCCGACATCGTGGTGTCGCACCGGTCGGCCCTCGCGGTGCACGGCTTCCCCCTCGCGTCCCCGATGCCGTCCCGGGTGCACGTCGTCGACAGGGCCAGGAGCGCGACGAAGACCACGGGGCTGATGGTCAGGCACAGTGCCGCACTGGCCGGCCATGAGATCACGGAGCTGGGCGGGCTGAGGGTCGTGAGCCCGGTGCGGGCCGCGTCGGACGTCAGCCGCCTCGAGAGCCTCCGCTCCTCCGTGATGGCGCTCGACCACGGTCTACGACTCGGGGCGTTCGACCGCGGCGCGCTCCGCGCCGCGGTCGAGCGCGCGCCTCGCGTCGGTCGGCGACGCGCGCTCATCGCCCTCGACCTCGCCGACGCCCTGGCCGAGTCGCCCGGCGAGTCGCTCAGCCGGGTCGTCATGGTCGAGATCGGTGTCCCGCTGCCGGAGCTGCAGCGGGAGTTCTGGGACAGGTGGGGTCTCATCGGCCGCGTGGACTTCTGGTGGCCGGAGCTCGGCGTCGTCGGCGAGTTCGACGGCCTGACGAAGTACCTCGAGCTCGCCCGGCGGTCCGGGCGCAGTCTCGATCAGGTGAAGATCGACGAGAAGAAGCGGGAAGACCGCATCCGCGCCCTGTCCGAGGTGCGCGGCTTCGCGCGGTGGGACTGGGCCGCGGCGAACGACCCGAGCCGGCTGGCAGCGGTGCTGGCTGACGCCGGTGTCGCTCGCCGTGGACGATGAAACACCCCGCCCTCGCACCCGAACCCTGCCGCGGCAGGGTTCCGATGCGAGAACGGGGTGTCTCGGGGTCAGCGGGGAGTGGTGGCTCAGCGACCGCCGCGCTGGCCGCCGCCGCTGCGCGGCTTGCCGCCGACGAGGCCGCCGACCTTGAGGCCGCCAGGGCGACCGCCGTCGGAGGACGCACGGCGCGAGCCGCCGCCGGCGCCGCCGCCGGAGCGCTGGCCCTGCGAGGCGGCGAAGTCGGCCTGGTCGTTGCGCACCGCGTTGGTGCGGCTCTGGCCGCCGTCGCTCTGCGCACGGCGCCCGGTCTGGCGGGTGCCGCGAGCCTCGTCGCGCGAGTCCTCGCGCACGGGCGTCACGGCGCCGCGGCCCGACTCGGTCGAGTAGAAGGTCGAGGCGCCGCCCCGGGGCGCGGCGTCGCGGCGCGAGCCGCCGTCGCGCGAGCCCTGGCCGGAGCCCTGACGCGCGCCGCCGGAGCGACCCGCACCGGCACCGCCGCGACCGGCCTCGGAGCCGCGACCCGCGCCTCCGGACCGTCCGCCGCCGGCACCGGCACCGGCCGCCGCGGGGCGACCCGAGCGGTCGGCGCGGGCGATCGGGTTGCCCTGGCTGTCCTGACGGGCGGCGCGCTTGCGCTGGGCGTTGGCGCCCTGCGAGCGACCGCCGCCACCGCCGCCCTGCTGCTGCACGGCGGCACGGGGAGCCGGCTTCACGTACGCGGCGACCTCGCCGACGAGCGCGGCGACCTCGGGCGACGACGGGGTGACCGACGTGATGGTCGGGCGGATGTCGGCCTTCTTCATCAGCTGGGCGACGTCGCGCTTCTGGCTGGGGATGACGAGGGTGACGACGTCGCCCTCGGCGCCGGCGCGGGCGGTGCGGCCCGAGCGGTGCAGGTACGCCTTGTGCTCGGTCGGCGGGTCGACGTGGATCACGAGCTCGATGTCGTCGACGTGCACGCCGCGGGCGGCGACGTCGGTGGCGACGAGCACGCGGGCCGAGCCGTCCTGGAAGGCGGCGAGGTTGCGGTCGCGCTGCGGCTGCGAGAGGTTGCCGTGCAGGTCGACGGCGGGGATGCCCGAGTCGGTGAGCTGCTTGGCGAGCTTCTTCGCGTGGTGCTTGGTGCGCATGAAGAGGATGCGGCGGCCCTTGCCCGAGGCGAGCTTCTCGACGAGCGCCTTCTTGGTGTCGAGCGACTCGGTCTCGAAGACGTGGTGGGTCATCTTGGCGACGGGCGAGTTGGCCTCGTCGACCGAGTGCAGCACCTCGTTGTGGAGGAACTGCTTGACCAGCTTGTCGACGCCGTTGTCGAGGGTCGCGCTGAAGAGCAGGCGCTGGCCGTCGTTCGGGGTGGCCTTCATGATGCGGGTGACGCCGGGCAGGAAGCCGAGGTCGGCCATGTGGTCGGCCTCGTCGAGCACGGTGACCTCGACGGCGTCGAGCTTGATGAATCCCTGCTTCATGAGGTCCTCGAGGCGGCCGGGGCAGGCGATGACGATGTCGACGCCGGCCTTGAGGGCCTGCACCTGTCGGTTCTGCGAGACGCCGCCGAAGATCGTGGTGGTGCGCATGCCGTAGGCCGCGGCGAGCGGGGCCAGCACGGCGTCGATCTGGGTGGCGAGCTCGCGGGTCGGGGCGAGCACGAGGCCCAGGGGGCGACCGGCGCGACGGGCGCCGCCGGCCAGCGCGCCGCCGAGGCGCGCGGCCATCGGGATGGAGAAGGCGAGGGTCTTGCCCGAGCCGGTCTTGCCGCGGCCGAGCACGTCACGGCCGCCGAGGGTGTCGGGCAGCGTGTCGATCTGGATCGGGAAGGCGTTCTCCTTGCCGTCCTTCGCGAGGGCGGCGACGATCGGGGCCGGGACGCCGAGCGAGGCGAAGGAGGCGGTGGGGGCGTCGGCGACGTCGGTGGCGTCGGTGACGGGGAGCGTGGTGGACATGCGTGCCTTTCAGGGGCAGGGTGTCGAGCCGGGCCGGGCTGCGGACGGCCGCGACGTCTGCGCGGGGCGCGGACGGCAGGGCGGTGCAGAGCCGGAGAGCGGCTGTCGTAGCCGGGCTCGAGGTGTGGCGACGGTGCAGGTGTGCACGATCGTTTCGCCGCAGAGTGAGCTTCGCGCGCCTGCTGGATGCCTGGGTGTGTGCCAGGTCGGGAGGCGGGGAGGGGCGTGCTACGACGCAGGGGACCGAACGGATCGATCCACAAGTGGTCCCAGTCTAGCGGCTGAGGCCGCCGAGCGCGACAGGCGTCGGACGAACGGTCAGGAGAAGAGGCCGCCGAGGGCCTTGCCGAGGGCCGACCGGCGTCGGTGCCAGCCGTGGGCCTCGAGGGTCTCCTTGACCGGGCCGACGACCTTGGCCGAGCTGAAGGTGTACGTCCCGCTGACCGTCCCTGCGCTGCTCTCGGTGTTCAGCTCGGAGCGCTTGTACTCGTGCGTCTCGGGCAGCAGCGTGATGCGGAGGGCGTAGCTGCTCCTCGCGCTGCCGACCATGCCCTGCGTGTCCTTCCAGACCCACCGGGCGACGATGCGCTCGCCCTCGACGGCGACGGTGAACGGGTGCTCCGGGTCGCGGCCCAGGTCGAGCAGGGCCTGGGTCACGGCCTGCGGCGACGAGGGGCCAGCGGGGCCGGAGGAGGCGGGCGGCGTCGTCGAGGTCACGGCGCCCACGCTAGCCGACAGGTCGGTGGGCCGACCGGGGCGGCTGGACGGATCAGGTCCAGCCGGCTGGGCGTGCGGGCTTGCGGGCGTGACCCCAGCGCTCCGCGCCGACGTCAGTGCGCCCCGTGGTACCGCTCGCCCACCGGGATCTCGACGGCGACGCGGTTGCCCGGCTGCGCGAGCGGGCAGGCCCAGGCCGGGTCGTACGCGCAGCTCGGGTTGTAGGCGAAGTTGAAGTCGAGCACGATCGAGCCGGGCTCCGAGCCGGGGCCGAGGTCGGCGCCCTTGACGGTGTCGACGAGGTAGCGGCCGCCGCCGTAGGTGCCGCCGGGCTTCCCGGCCAGGGCGTCGCCGACGGGCACGAAGAGGCCGCCGCCGTACGAGCGCAGGCGCCAGACGTCGAGGCTGCCGACCCCGGGCACGTCGACCAGGCCCACGCGGTCGAAGGGCACGTCGCCGTCGGTGCCGGTCGTCACGGTCATGCGGTGCGGCTCGGCGGGCGTGATCGGCACCTCGAACCGCCAGGCCGGGTCGTACGGCGCCGTCGGCAGCCCGGTGAAGACGGGGCGGTCCTCGGGCAGCAGGGGGGTCACCGGGTTCGTCGCGAACAGCTCGTCGCGGGTGCGTCGCCACAGGTCGTGGGCCGCCGCGAGGTCGGTGGCCTCGCGCACCTGCCGGTAGAGCCCGTGGATGGTCCGCCGCCAGGCCGCGAGGTCGAGCCCCGAGTCGACGGTCGAGACGGGGGAGGCGAGCTCCGGGGAGGCGGAGGGCACGGAGGAGGCGGAGGGCACGGAGGAGTCGCGGGTCGGGTCGGTCACCGGCTCGACGCTAGACCCGGGCCCTCCTCGTCGACCGGGAACGCGCCTCCCATCGTCCGTGGCAAGCTCGACGCCGGGGGACGACCGGCGTGCCCCCGCACAGGGGGAACCATGAGCACAGTCCGCACCGTCACCAGCACCGCCCTCGTCGCGGCCGCCCTCGCCCTGGGGGTCGTCGGCTGCAGCGCCTCGGCCTCCGTGTCGCCCACGGTGTCGGCGGACGCGTTCGCCACGGCGGTCGCCGACGCCCTCGAGCAGGAGGTCGGCACGCGGCCCGACGTCGACTGCGGCGACGAGGCCGTGCCCGTGGTCGACGGCGACGAGGTGCACTGCGACGTCAACACTCCTGGCTACGACGTGCTCTACGACTCGGTCTCGACCATATCGACCGAGGGGCAGGACGACGGCGAGTACACGGTGTCGGTCGTCGTCGACGACGAGCCGAAGGGCTGACGCTCGGCCCGGACGGCACCCGCGCGGCGATGAGCGCGCCCGGCGCTCAGCTCGGCGCGCCCGGCGCTCAGCCCGCGTGGCGCGGGTGCGCGCTCGGCGTGCGCCAGGTCGGCGCCAGCTGCTTCATGCGCAGCGCCCGCCATTGCCACACGGCCCACAGCCCGGGCCAGAGCAGCACGCCGACCGGCCCGGCGTGGAAGACGAGGCGGTCGCGCAGCAGCGTCTCGCCGTCGCCGAGCGGGGAGACCGCCATGCGGTGGTCGATGCGCATCGAGGCGAACTGGCCCGAGGTGCCGCGCCCGGTGTCGCGCTGGATCCAGGCCCCGTCGCGCTCGTGCCAGTCGAGGTCGACGTGCGTGTGCCCCAGCGAGGCCAGGCCGAGGATGCGCGCGGAGACCGGGTGCGCCTCCTCGTCCCAGCGGTGCGGGAACCCGCCCGGCTCCTCCGAGCGGTAGACGACGAGGGGCTTCGTCACCGCGACCATGACGGCGGGGTCGCGCAGCGCGTCGGCGGCGGCGTCGACGGGGCAGGCGAGGCGGATCTTGAGCTGCACGTGCATGGGTCGAGTGTGCACCCCCGGTGCTGGGCGAGGCCCGCCCCGCGACCGCAGCCGCTCCACCCCCGCCGCCCCGCAGCCGCTCCACCCCCGCGACCGCAGCCGCTCCACCCCCGCCGCCCCGCCGCCGCTCGCGTAACGCGCCGCAACACCCGCGACCCGTGCGCGCCCCCGACGTAGCCTCGACGGGTGAGCGAGCCCCAGCAGCAGAAGTACCAGGTCCGGTTCGACCACGGCGTCCCGGGCGCGGCCCGCGTCGTGGCGGGCGCCCACGTCGTGGTCGTCGTCGACGTGCTCGACGGGCACGGCCTCCTCGCGCGGGCTGAGGTGCTCGACCGCGTGGCGGAGCTCGTCGACGACGGGGCCGACCTGCTGTCGGTGACCGCCGCCTCCGCCGCCGACGACGTCGCCCGGCACGTGCTCGACCGGCAGTCCCGCCGGGGCGACCGCGCGGTCGTGGCCGTGGTGGCAACTGGGTCGGTCGACGACGACGGGTTCCGCCCCGCCGGGGAGGACCAGCTGGCCGCCGGGGCCGTCGTCGACGCGCTCGCCGCGGCCGGGGTCGACTTCTCGTCGCCCGAGGCCGCGCTCGTCTGCGCCGCGGCGGTCTCGCTGCGGCGCGCGTCCGCCCACCTGCTCAGCGCCTCCGTCTCCGCGGCCGAGCTGGCCGGCGCCGGCCGGGCCGACGCCGTCGCGGCCGCCCGGGCCCCTGAGCAGCCGCTGCGCGTCGTCGGGGAAGAGCGCGCGCGGGCGTAGCGTTCACCTCGACGGGCCGGGCCGAGCCGGCCGGGCCCGGACGGACCCCAGAGGAGGAACGATGAAGGCAGTGCTGAGCGACGGCACCGTGGTGGCCGAGGCCCCGAAGGACGACCTGATCTCGATCGAGGGCAACTGGTACTTCCCGCCCGCGAGCGTGGACGCCGAGCTGCTCACCGAGAGCCCGACGCAGTACCACTGCCCGTGGAAGGGCGACACCCAGTACTTCAGCGTGAAGTCGGGCGACACCCTGCTGCAGGACCGCGCGTGGAGCTACCCGACCCCGATCCCCACGTCGTTCGAGCGCGTGGGACAGGACTACTCGGGCTACGTCGCGTTCTGGAAGGACGTGCAGGTCGTCGAGTAGACGGTCTGACGGTGCGGCGGGTCGCCGCCCTCCTCGGCGTCGACGACGGCCCGCCCGGGAGGACGGTGACCCGCCGCACTGCTGTCTCCCGGCGGCGTCAGCCCGCGGCGAGGCGGGCCCGGTGCGCCCGGACCTTGGCGCGGTTGCCGCAGCGCTGCATCGAGCACCACCGCCGGCTGCGCCCCCGCGACTCGTCGCGGTAGACGAGGCCGCACTCGGGGTTCGAGCAGCGCCGGAGGCGCGAGTCGTCACCGCCGCCGAACCCCACCTCGTCGAGGAGGCGGACGGCGTCGCGCGCGACGGAGGCCAGGGCCTGACCCAGCCGCAGCCGCCCCGCCCCCGCCTGGCGCCGGCCGCCCGCGAGGGTCGGCGGCACGTCGGGGGTGGCCGCGAAGAGGTTGAGCGTGTCGACGTCGTCGGGGTCGGGCGACGTCGCGTCGGTGGCGGCGACGGCCAGGCGGGCGACGGCGTCGCGCAGGGCGCGCGCGTCGGCGAGCTCACGGTCGGAGGCGGCGGCCCCCACGCCGGGCCAGCGCTCGGCGACCCAGTCGTCGAGGTCGGCGGGCAGCAGCAGGCCGTCCCACGGCACCGACCCGTCGGCCGGCAGCGCGAACCCCGACTCGGGGCCCAGCCGCGAGCCGGCCCGGAACCCGCCGAGGTACGCGAAGTCGAGGCTGAGCGCCCCCGAGTCGAAGAACCACGGGGTGCCCGTGTCGGAACGCAGCCACTGACCAGTCACCTGACCACCCTAGGCGGTGTCGCCGCCGCGGATCAGACCTCGCGCTTCGTCCAGGTGATCACGTGGGCGGGGTCGTAGCTCCGGGCGCACCGGCCACAGGTCAGCACCTTCGTCGGCCGGCGGTAGCGGTGGTGCTCGTGGCCCGCGGGGCAGACCCCCACCCAGGGTGCCAGCTCGGTGGCGACGGCGCCGTCGTGCAGCCGCCCGCCGACGTAGCCGAGCTCGGCGGCGGTGGCCCGCCAGCGGGGCCCGTGGCCCGCCCGCGCCCCGGCGATCGCGTGCGCGACCTCGTGCAGCAGCACCTGGTGGATCTCGTCGTCCTCGTACCGGCCGGCGAGGTGCCGCGAGACCGAGATGCGCTTCGCCGTGTAGTTGCAGAGCCCGGCCCGCGTCTTGGCCGCGTCGAAGGCGAAGCTCCACACGGCGGGGTCGAGGTGCAGGGCGATGAGCGCGTCGGCCCAGCGCCGCACCCGGTCGAGGTCGGCCACGGGAGGGTCAGGAGGCGCGGGTCAGCGGCGAGGGAAGGGCCACGTCGTCGGCTGGTCGTCACGGGGCAGCCCGTCGACCACGCCGGTCACGCCGGTGGTTCCGCGACGCGGCTCGTCGTCGTGCGGGCCGTCGGCCCGCCCGTCGCCGCGGGCGGCGCGCTCGGCCCGCTCCGTGCGCTCGCGGTGCGCCGAGGCGTTCGCGGCGAGGCCGGAGATCTTGCTCCACAGGCCGGCGTCGGCGCGCGGCGGCAGCTCCGGCTGCGGGTCGCCCGCCGGGGCCGGCTGGCTGGGGCGCCAGGAGCCGGCCGGGGCCGAGCCCGGGGCCACGGCGGCGGGGCGCTCGTCGTCGGCGGGCGCCGTGGTCGGCACCAGGGCGTCGGAGGGGCGGGAGAGGTCGACGGGGTTCGTGTCGCCGGGGCGGGCCTCCGCGTGCGCGGGGGCCGGCGCGGGAGCGGCGACGGGAGCCGCCGCGGCGGGCGCGCTCGTGGTCGGGGCGTCGGCGGGGGCGCTGGCCGGCTCGATCGGCCCCGTGCCCGACAGGTACGCCCGGAGGACGCCCTCGATCGCGCGGCGGAGGGCCTCGACGCGGTCACGCGGGGCGCCGGTGGCCTCGAAGGCGACGACGGCCTGCTGCAGGGCCTCCTGCGCCTCGTCGTGACGGCCCAGGTCGAACAGCGTGTAGCCCTCGAGCTCGGCGGCGGCGGTCTCGAGGTCGCGCCACTCCTCCGTCGAGGCGGTGATGCGGCTGGTGTGCAGGTCGTTCAGGGCCCGCTCGAGCTTGCCCTGCTCGCGGAAGATGTGGGCGCGGCGGATGCGCGCCGCGGTCGAGTCGGCACGGTCGCCGGTGAAGTGGGCGAGGCGGAAGGCCTCCTCCGCGATCGCGAGGGCCTCGTCGAGGCGGCCCAGCGTGCGCAGCAGGTCGGCCCGCTCGCCGAGGGCGGAGGTGCTGCGGCTCTGCCCGAGGGCGGCGAGCCGGGCCTCGGCGGCGCCGACGTCGACGGCCGTGCGCAGGCTGACCGGGTCGAATCCGGCGGCGGAGCTGCTCGGGCGCGCGCGGCCCTCCGAGGCGCTGCCGGGGCGGGCGCTGCCGGAGGCTGATCCGAGGGAGGGGTCGTGCTGGCTCATCGAGTACGAGGGTAACCGCCGGTGCGCGGAACTGGCCGTCCGCCGCGCACGCGACACGCGACTCCGTCCGAGACCGCCCGCCCGGCTCAGTCGAGCGCGGAGAGCGGCACGCTGACGATCCGGTCGTCGCCGCCGCGCGGGTCGCCGCGGCCGTCGGTGTTGTTCGTGACCAGCCAGAGCGTGCCGTCGGGCCCCGGCAGCACGTCGCGCACGCGCCCGAGCGAGTCGTCGCCGGCGAACCGCTCGGTCGCGGTGGCCACGCCCGCCTCGGGCACCTGGATCTCGAACAGGCGCTCGCCGCCGAGCCCGGCGAGGAAGAGGGTCGAGCCGACGGCGGTCAGGCCGCTCGGGCTCGCGTCGTCGGTGCCCCACTGCAGCACGGGCGCGAGCGTGTCGGACGACGGCGACGTGCCCTCGACGTCGGGCCAGCCGTAGTCGCCGCCCGGGCTGACGGCGTTGAGCTCGTCCCAGCGGTCCTGCCCGAACTCGGCGGCCCACATCGAGCCCCAGCCGTCCCAGGCGATGCCCTGCGGGTTGCGGTGGCCGAGCGTGTAGACGGGCGACCCGGGCATCGGGTTGTCGGTGGGCACGTCGCCCGTGGGCGACAGGCGAAGGATCTTGCCCGCGAGCGAGTCGGGGTCGCGGGCCTCGTCGCCGCGGTTCGCGTCGCCGGTCGTGACGTACAGCATGCCGTCGGGCCCGAAGGCCAGGCGGCCGCCGTCGTGGTTCGACGCCTTCGGCACGCCCGTGAGCACCTCCTCGACCGGGCCGAGCCCGTAGGAGCCCGCCGTGCCGGTGATCGGGGCCCGCAGCACGCGGTTGTCGGAGTCGGTGGTCGCGTAGGCGTAGAGGTACGACGGCGAGCCCGCGAGCACCGCGAGGCCGAGCAGGCCGCCCTCGCCCTGGTGCACGACCCCGTCGATCTCGGCGACGTCGCGCACGTCGCCGTCGGCGGTCAGCTCGACCACGCGGCCGGTGTCGCGCAGGCTGACGAACGACGAGCCGCTGTCGAGCCGGACGACCGACCAGGGGGAGTCGAGGCCCGTGACGACGTCGGTGGGCTCGGCGCCCGGCGCGACGCGCACCGCGCCGGTGGTCGTGGCACGCGCGGCCGGTGCGGGCCCGCGGTCGGTCGTGACGGGGGCCGAGGCGATGCCGGAGGCCGAGCGGGAGGCGTCGGCCGAGCCCGGCCCGGAGTCGCCGCCCGTGCAGGCGGCCAGGCCCGCGGCGACGACGATCGCCAGCCCCGCGGCGCCGAGCGCGAGGCGTCGGGGCCGGGGGCGCCTCGTCGTCGTGCTCCGCGCCTCCATCGCTCCATCAGACACGACGGAGACGACACGTGGGGCGCATCGTTGCACGACCGTGACGAGCGAGGGATCGTCGCCTCCGCCCGCGGACAGCCGGCGGACAGCCCGCGGACATCCGCCGACGGCCCGCCCACGGGTTGCGGCGTCGTCAGCGCGCGGCGAGCTCCGCGCGCAGCGGCCAGTCCTGGCCCTCGAGGATGAGCTGGGCGCCCGATCCCGTGCGGCCGTTGACGACGACCGGGGCGAGCAGGTTGACGGTCATGCCCGTCTCGGCCGGAGTCGCGACGACGAGCAGCAGGGCCTCGTCGGCCGAGCGGAGGTCGAGGGCGGTCGTCTGCTCGTCGGTCAGCACCGGCGAGTAGTCGGGCAGGTGCACGGCCGCGTCGAGCACGAACAGGCGCACGGAGGCGTCGACCTCGCTCGTCGCGGGGTCGACGGCGCGGAGGGCGTAGAGCCCGACGGCCCCGTCGATCTCGTCGAGCACGAAGTCGACGGCCGGCTCGAGCCCGAAGGGAGGCGCGGTGAAGGTCACCGTCGTCGTCACGGCGCTCATCGGAGGAAGTCCATCAGCGACGTCTGCAGCACCTTGGCCGTGACCGCGAGGGCCGCCTGGTACGAGTTGTCCTGGAGCTTGAGGTCGAGCACGGCCCGCCCCAGGTCGAGGTCCTCGAGGCCGGAGCGCTGGGCCTCCAGCGTGACGGAGGTGTCCATGAGTGTGTCCTGCGCTCTCAGCAGCTGGGAATGGCGGGCGCCGATGTCCGACTGGACGCCGCGCAGCGCGCTGACGCGGGTGTCGATGGCGGTGAGGTGGCCGGCGATGCCGGTGGTGCCGGCCCGGAGGTCGGTGGCGATGCGGTCGAGGAGGGCGAAGACCGAGTCGTCGCCGGAGCCGAACGCGGCGGCGCCGTCGGCGTCGACCCGGACGGTGGTCTCGGGGCCGACGCGGCGGGTGACCGCGGCGCCCGCGACGCCGGTGAAGGTGGCGTCGGGCCGGAACGCGACCCCCGCGTCGGAGGTGCCGGCGAAGACGCTGCGGCCGGCGTAGCTGGCGTTGGCGTCGGCGAGCAGGTCGGCACGGAGGCCGCTGATCTCGGTCGCGATGGCGTTCCGGGCGTCCTGGGAGAGCGCCCCCTCGTTGGCGCCCTGCACGGTCAGCTGCCGCACCTTGGCGAGCACGGAGTCGGCGGCGGTGAGGGCGCTGTCGGCGGTGTTCAGCCAGCCGGAGCCGTCGTCGACGTTGCGGCTGTGCTGGGCGGCGGCCGACTGGAGGGCCTTGACGCGCAGGGCCTCGGCGGTGCCGGTGGGGTCGTCGGAGGGCACGGAGATCGCCTTGAGGCTCGACGCCCTGTCCTGCATCTGGGCGAGGCGGGTGGCCCCGGCCTGCAGGTGCTCCTGCGACCGCAGCGCGGTCATCTGGTTCGTCACACGGGTCAGCATCGCCCCTACCTCCCGACCCGGCCCATGCCGTTGATCAGCGTGTCGAGCATCTCGTCGATGGCGGTCATCACTCGGGCGGCTCCCTGGTAGGCGTGCTGGTAGCTGAGCAGGTTCACGTTCTCCTCGTCGAGGCTGACGCCGGCGCCGCTGAGCTGGCGCGACTTCGCCGACGTCGCGGCGAGGTCGGTCAGCGTGGACTGTGCCGACTCGGTCTGCGACGCGGCGCCGACGCCGGCGACGATCGTCGACCAGGTGCGGTCGGGCGAGCCGGTGCCCACGCCGACCTGCGAGACCGCCTGGGCGATCGAGCCGTCGAGCGCGCCGCCGGTGGCCGAGCGCGAGGCGATGGTCGCGGCGCTGGTCGGCAGCACGGTGAGGCCGCGCGCCGCGGAGACGCCCGCGGTCTGGCCGAAGAAGGCGCCGCCGGGCGAGCCGTCGGCCGTGACGCCCGTGGCGTGCACGGCGTTGACCTGGGTCGCGAGCTGGCTGGCGAGGGCGTCGTACGACGCCGCGGCCTGGGCGATCGCCCCGCCGCGGCCGTCGCCGGTGGCCGGGGCGAGGAGCGAGACGGCGCCGGCGAGGCTGCCGCCGTCGAGGGCGATCGCGTCGTCGGGGCGGTGGCTCCAGGCGAGGCCCACGGCTGCGCCGCCCACGGCCGTCGTCATCGAGTGCTCCCCGGTGACGACGATGCTGCGGGCGGTCGTGCCGCTGACGAGCGCGTTGCCGCCGAGGAGCACGTCGACCGTGCCGTCGCCCGCGTCGCGGACGGTGCCGCCGGCGAGCGACGCGATCTTCTCGGTGAGGCGCGAGCGGGCGTCGATCATCTCGTTCGCGCTGACGCCCTGCTGGGTCGCGGTACGGATCCGGTCGTTGAGGTCGGCGACCTGGGTCGCGGCGCCGTTGATCTGCCCGGCGAGCGAGTCGGCCTGGCCGCGCACAGCGGTCCACTGGTCGTCGACGGCCTTCCAGGCGCTGGCGATGCTGCCGGCCAGGGTGGTCGCCTGCCCGAGCAGCACGGCCGCGGGGCCGGTCTCGCCGGGGTGGTTGCCGAGGTCGCTCCAGGCGTTCCAGAACTGGCCGAGCTGAGCGGCGATGCCCGTCTTGCTGGGCTCCCCGAGCGACTCCTCGAGGGTCGACAGGGCGGAGGCGCGCACCGACTGGTAGCCGGCGGCGGCGGCGGTGCCGCGCACCTGGCCGTCGACCACCTGGTCGCCGAGGCGGGCGATCGCGTCGACCGAGACGCCCTGGCCGGCGACGACGCCCGAGCTGTAGAGCCCGACGCGGGCCGGCGCCTCCACCGACGACTGCCCCACGCGCTGGCGCGTGTAGCCCTCGGTGTTGACGTTGGCGATGTTCTGGCCGGTGACGTCGAGCCCGGTGCGGGCGGCGACGAGGCCGGTGTAGGCGGCGCTGAGCCCGCCGAAGGTGCTGGCCACGGTCACAGCCTCCCGTCGAAGAGGTGCCCGCCGGAGGCGGTGGTCGCGCTGGCCGGACCGCCGCGGCGACCGGGGGCGCCGGCCCCGACGGAGCCGCTCGCGTCGTAGATGCTGCCGGCGGCGGCGTCGGCCGCCGTGGCGAGGGTCTCCTGCGTGGCCCGGGCGGCGGCGCGGAGGAAGCGCTCGTTCTCGTCCCGCAGCTGCGCGATGCGCGCGGTGAGGTCGGTCATGGAGCGGAGGTGGGCCGTGAAGATCTCGCCCCAGGGGCCTGCGGGAGCCGCGGCGATGATGTCGCGCAGGGGCGCCTCCTCGTCGGTGCCCCACTCCTGGGCGACGCTCGAGACCTCGACGCTGCGGGCGAGCCCCGCCTCGCGGAGCCGGTCGAGCACCTGCTCGACCTCGCGCGTGGCGTGGTCGACCCAGCGGGTGCGGCCCGCGGTGAGCAGCAGCTGCTCCTCCTCGAGCTTGAAGGTGAGCAGCTCGAGGAGCTCGCGCTCTCGCCAGAGCAGAGCGGACAGCTCGTTCGCTCCCATGTCGGTCTCCTGTGGTCGGGTGTGGTCGAGGAGCGGTGACGTCCTCTTCAGCGGGGACTATCGGCGCACCCCGGCGGGGCGTTAGGCGCCCGGCCGGACGATGTCGTGCGGTCGGCCCTACAGGGTCGGCGGGGGTCGGCGGAAGGGGCGTTCCACCCCAGCCCGGGGGGCACCTCCGGCGAGGCCCCCCCGGAGACGTGACAGGCGCGCCCCCGCTCTGGGGACAGCGCGGCCCCCACCCGCCCCCCGCGCGTCGATAGCGTTGCTGGTGCACGGCGGGCCACATCGACACGCCGGGCCACGGACTCGATCCGGGGCCTGCAGCACCGCCCGCCCCACCTCGTACCACCACCGCCGCGCCCCTCACGGGGCAGGCAGCGTGACGGATCGAGACAGCCCTGATCAGAGGGCTGTTCGTCGCGCCCTGGAACACCTCGGACGTGCCTGCCCCCGCAGGCCCCTCTTGCTGGGAGCAAGTGAATGAACCGCACCGACCGCGCCACCCGCGACGCCCTCGTCGTCGAGAACCTGCCCCTCGTCGGCTACCTCGTCTCCGAGGTCTGCTCACGGGCCACGCACCTCTCGCGCGACGACCTCGCCAGCGTCGGCGCCGTCGCCCTGGTCCAGGCCGCCGAGGCCTTCGACCCCACGCTCGGCATCCCGTTCGGCGCCTACGCCCGCACCCGCGTCGTCGGCGCGTTCGCCGACGACATGCGCTCGGGCGACTGGGCGAGCCGGGGCACCCGCAAGCGCATCAAGGAGACCCTGGCCGTGCAGGAGGCGCTGAGCGCGTCGCTGGGGCGCGCCCCCTCGGTCGACGAGATCGCCGGTGCCCTCGGGGTCGACCGCCAGACCGCGACCGCGGCCCTCACCGACGCGGCGCGGACCGTCTCGAGCCTCGACGACACCGTCGCCGACCACCTCGCCGCCGATGTGCCCCTGCCCGGCGAGCAGCTGCTCGCCGCCGAGCGCAGCCGGTACGTGCGCGCCGCCGTCGAGGCGCTGCCCGAGCGCATGCGACTCATCGTCGAGGGCGTCTACTTCGGCGACCGCACGGTCACCGAGATCGCCGACGAGCTCGGCATCACCCACAGCGCCGTCTCGCAGCAGCGCACCGAGGCCGTCCGCCTGCTGCGCGACGCCCTGGCGGCGCACTACGCCGACGACGAGGCGGCCGAGTTCGTGCCGGTCTCGAAGACCGCGCCGGCGCGCCGCAGCGCCTACCTGTCGCGCGTCGCCACCAACGCCGCCGTCGGCATCGCCCGCGCCATGCGCGAGCCCGCCGCGGACGGCTTCAGCGCCGCCGTCTAGGCGGGCCCCAGAAAACTTCCGGAGGTCGCTAACGACCACCGGCAGCCGGCCGACAGTAGCCGGTGTCAGCCCACGGACGGGCTGACGAACACCACCCAGTCACGGAAGAGGAAACACCATGGGCATGCAGATCAACACCAACCTCGCTGCGAACAACACGTACCGCAACCTGAACGCCACGCAGAACGACCTGTCGAAGAGCCTCGAGAAGCTCTCGTCGGGCCTCCGCATCAACCGTGCCGCTGACGACGCGGCCGGCCTCTCGATCTCCGAGGGCCTGCGCTCGCAGGTCGGCGGACTGACGGTGGCCGCGCGCAACGCCCAGGACGGCATCTCCGTCGTCCAGACCGCTGAGGGTGGCCTCACCGAGACCCACTCGATCCTGCAGCGCATGCGCGACCTCGCCGTCCAGGCCGGCAACGACTCGAACAACGCCGACTCGCGCAAGGCGATCACGACCGAGGTCGGGGCCCTCCAGAAGGAGCTGACGCGCATCTCGGCGTCGACGAACTTCAACGGCACCAACCTGCTCGACGGCAGCAACACCGCCCTCAAGTTCCAGGTCGGCGCCAACAGCGGTGCGGACAGCCAGATCACGGTCGACCTGTCGAAGGCGAACGTCTCGGCGATCGCCAACAACATCGCGGGCGGCAACCTGACCACGACGGGCACGAAGTTCGCCATCGCCGACGTCGCCGACCTGACGACCGCCTCGGCCTCGTTCACGTCGACCAAGGGCGGCGTCAGCACCACCGTCGCCACCGGTGTCCTCAAGGACACGGCTGACGGCTCGGCGGCCAAGTTCCAGAGCGTCGACGAGTACGCGACGGCACTGCGTTCGGACGCTGCCTTCAGCGCCAACTTCACCGTGTCGGTCAACAAGGACGCCAACGGCGCCGGCGTCGGCATCACGGTGTCGGCGATCGACGGCGGAACCCTCACCACGGCCGCCAACGCGACCGCGGGTGCGGGCCTCGGTGCCGGCGCTGCCGGTACCGCCGTCTCCGGTGGGGTCCAGTTCGACACGGCCGACAACGCCCAGGCCTCCATCAAGCTGATCGACGCCCAGATCCAGACGGTCTCCACGGCCCGTTCGGAGCTCGGTGCCGTGCAGAACCGCTTCGAGCACGCCATCAACGTGACGAACGTGGCGAAGGAGAACCTGACCGCGGCCGAGTCGCGCATCCGCGACACCGACATGGCGCAGGAGATGGTCAAGTACACCCGCTCGAACATCCTGAGCCAGGCCGGCACCGCGATGCTCGCGCAGGCGAACCAGAGCACCCAGGGCGTCCTGTCGCTCCTCCGCTAGTCGGCGGGCGACACGGTCGCCGACTCGTCGGCGACCGGCCCGACGCCTGATCCCAGCGGGCGCCGAGCACCACCCTGGTCGGGTGCGTGACCGGTGCGCGACGGGGGAGCAGCTGATCCTCTCCCCCCGAGCGCGCCGATCACGCACCCGACGCTCTCCACCCCGCCCCACCCGCCCGATCCCCACCGCGAGAGGCACCACCATGGCGAACCTCGGCATCGACGGCCTCGCGAGCGGCCTCGACACCACGTCGCTGATCAACTCGCTGATGTCGATCGAGGCGACGCCCCAGACGCTCCTGAAGAACAAGGTCACCGCGGCCAACTCGTTCGTCACGTCGATGCAGACGCTGAACGCCCAGGTCGCCGCCCTCGCGACCACGGCCACGACCGCCGCGAAGCCCGGCTCGATCGACCTCTTCACCGCCACGAGCAGCTCGACCGCCGTCACCGCGAAGGCCGCGGCCGGCGCCGCCTCGGGCAGCATCGAGTTCACCGTCGGCGCCACGGCGCAGGCGAAGACCGCGGTCACGGCCGCGATGACCGCCTGGCCCACGAGCCCGGCGACCCTGACCTTCACCTCGAGCGCCGGGACGCAGACCGAGGTGACCGCCGCCTCCTCGTCCCTCGACGACGTCGTGAAGGCCGTCAACGACTCCGCCGCCGGCGTCAAGGCCGTGAAGGTGCCCGTCGGCAAGGACGCGTCCGGCGCCGCCGTCTACCGGCTGCAGCTCACCTCGGCCACCTCGGGCGCGACCGGCGACTTCGCCGTGCACCGCGGCACCGCGGCCGAGACGACGGCCGGCACCGCCCCCGACCTCCTCGCCGAGCCCGGCGCCGCCGTCGTCAAGACGGCGCGCGACGCCTCGCTGACCCTCTACGCGGGCACCGCCGCCGAGCAGGTGGTGACCAGCGCCTCCAACACGTTCAGCGACCTGCTGCCCGGCGTCTCCGTCGACGTGACCGCCGCCGCCGTCGGGGCCACCGCCCCGGTCACGATCACGATCGGACGCGACGCGACCGCCGCCGGCAAGGTCGCCTCGGGGCTCGTCTCGAGCCTCACGGCCGTGCTCGGCGCGATCACCGCCGGCCAGGCCACCACGTCGACGACGGGCGCGACCGGCAACACCACCGTCAAGGGCGGGGCCTACACCGGCGAGTCGTCGGTCCGGGCCGTGCAGCAGGCGCTCCAGTCGGCGGCCTCGCAGCCGATCGGCGGCAAGTCGCCCTCGACGATCGGCGTCGTGATCCAGAAGGACGGTTCGTTCTCGTACGACGCCGACAAGTTCTCCGCGGCGCTCGCCGCCGACCCCGTCGGCACCCAGTCGATGCTGAGCGCGCTGGCCGACCGCATCGCGAAGGCCGCGAGCAGCGCCTCCGACAAGGCCTCGGGCACGCTCACGACCGTGATCACCGGCCAGCAGTCGGTCGTCAAGGACCTCGGCGGCCGCATCGCCGACTGGGACCTCCGGCTCGCCACCCGCCGCGCGACCCTGCAGACGGTGTACTCGAACCTCGAGGTCACGCTCAGCAACCTCAACTCGCAGTCGACCTGGCTCAGCAGCCAGGTCGCCTCCCTCACCGCCCAGACGAAGTGACCATGGACGCCTCCTCCTTCGCGGCCTTCGCCGCCGCCCCCCGGCCCACCGCCGTCGCGCAGCGCCAGCGTGCCCAGTACAACGCCGAGGCGGTGCTCTCGGCGACGCCCGTGCAGCTCGTCACGATGCTCTACGACCGCCTCATGCTCGACCTCGGCCGCGCCGAGGCGGCGCAGCTCGTCGCCGACTGGGGCACCGCCGCCGAGCAGCTGCTGCACGCGCAGGCGATCGTCGCCGAGCTGTCGTCGTCGCTCAAGGTCGACGTCTGGGACGGCGGCGAGGGGCTGCTCGCGCTCTACGGCTACACCTCGACCGCGCTCGTCAACGCGAACGTGCACCACGACGTCGAGCTGACCCGCGAGGTCGTCGGCCTGCTCGACCCGCTCCGCCAGGCCTGGCACGACGCCGCGGCGTCGCTGCAGGCCGGAGGCGCGGCGGGCGTCCCGCTGCCGGCTCCCGCCTCGCCGGGCGCCGCGGTGCCCGGGGCCGGCCTGCCGCAGCCGGCGGGGGTCGCCGCGTTCGGCAGCGCCACCTCCGGCTACGGCGCCACCATCGCCTCCTCGTCGTCGCTCGGCGGAGCGCTCGGTGTCGCCTGACGCCACCGCTCTCCCCGCTGAGGCGCCGGCAGCCGTCGCCGACACCGACGTGCTCGCGTACGCCGGGTGGGCCGCCGTCCTCGACGAGCTCGAGGCCCTCGCGCTGACCGTCGACGCGACCGGCGGGGCGGGCCTCGACGACTCGGCCCCGCGCCTCCTCTCGTGGACGCCGCCGACGGGCCTCGGGCCGCTGCCGGCGGAGCTCGCCGACCGCGCGGCCGCCGTCGCCGCAGCCCAGCGCGACGCCCTGGCCCAGGTCGACGACGCGCGCCTCGTCGTGCTGCGGCACCTCGACGTCGTGCGCACCGTCGAGGCCTCGCACCAGCCCGAGCGCCCGGTCTACCTCGACGCGACGGGCTGACGCGCCCTCGCTGCCACCCCCGCCCCCACGGCCGAGTGGTCACGAACTGCCCCTCCCGTCGCCGGGAGCAGCAGTCCGTGACCACTCGTGTCGGGTGCCGGCGCGTCAGCCCCAGGGGATGACGCCGACGACGACCGCGACGACGAGCATCACGACCGACACCACGGCCGCCCGCCAGAGCACCTTCTTGTGGTGGTCTCCGAGGTTGACGTTCGCGAGGCTGACGAGCAGCAGGATGGCCGGCACGAGCGGGCTCTGCAGGTGCACCGGCTGGCCGATCACCGACGCGCGGGCCATCTCGACGGGCTCGATGCCGAACGCGGAGGCGCTCTCGGCGAGCACGGGGAGGATGCCGAAGTAGAAGGCGTCGTTGCTCATGAAGAAGGTGAGCGGCAGGCTCAGCAGTCCCGTGATGACGGCGAGGTACGGCCCCATCGCGTCGGGGATGACGTCGACGAGCCAGTCGGCCATGGCGCTGACCATGCCGGTGCCGTTCAGCACGCCGATCAGCACGGCCGCGGCGAAGACCATCGAGACGACGCCGACGATGCTCGGTGCGTGGGCGACGATCTCGGCCGTCTGCTGCTTCACCTTCGGGAAGTTGACGAGCAGCGCGATCGCCGAGCCGACCATGAAGACGTAGGCGAGCGGGAAGAGGTCGAGCACGAGCAGCACCATCACGGCGACGGTCAGCACGAGGTTGAACCAGATCAGCCCCGGGCGCAGCGTCTCGCGGGTCGGGTCGAGCATGGTGTCGGCCATCGTGCCGACGCCGGGGGTGCCGTTCTCCGACAGACCCGTGCCGGGGTTGTCGACGGCGCGCTCGCCGGGGGCGTCGGCCCGTGACCCGTCGGCGCGGCCGCCGCGCAGCCCGAGGGCCACGGTCGGGCTGGTGAACATCGACACGCCGCGGCCCTCGGCGACGCCGGCCCCGGCGTTCGCCATCGCCTTCGAGAGGGGCACGGCGACGGCCGCGGTGTCGAGCGAGACGCTGCCGCCGAGGCGCTTGCGCTCACGCAGCCCGAGCAGCCAGGCGAAGGCGAACGCGATGACCAGGCCGGCGACGAGCGACGGCACGAGGGGCACGAAGATCTCCGACGGCGAGACGTTGAGCGCCGCCGCGGCGCGGACGGTCGGCCCGCCCCAGGGCACGATGTTCAGCGTGCCGTTGATCAGGCCGGCGACGCAGGTCAGCACCACCGGGCTCATGCCGAGCCGCAGGTAGATCGGCAGCATGGCCGCCGTCGTCACGATGAAGGTGGTCGAGCCGTCGCCGTCGAGCGAGACGGCGCCCGCCAGCAGGGCGGTGCCGAGCACGACCTTCGCGGGGTCGTTGCCGGTCGCGCGGAGGATGAGCCGCACCAGCGGGTCGAACAGGCCGACGTCGATCATCAGCCCGAAGTACATGATCGCGAACATCAGCAGGGCCGCTGTCGGGGCGAGGTCGCCGACCGCCTCGATCACCATGTCGCCGATGCCGAGCCCCGCGCCGGCGAAGAGGCCGAAGATCGTCGGGACCATGATCAGCGCCAGCATCGGCGAGAGCCGCTTCGTCATGATCAGCACCATGAAGGTGAGGATCATCAGATAGCCGAGCAGTACGAGCATCGGGACTCCTTCGTCCGTGAGCGTGTCGGTGGGCCGGCCCGACGTCACCGCCCCCGAGGGGGCAGGCCGGTCGGGTGCGCGGCGCGTCCGGGCACGCTAGCGGCCAGGTCAGAGGCGCGTCGCGCTTCTGCGCGTTGGAGCCGTTCCGCACGTTGTCGGCGTTCTGCTCGTTCTGCTCACGCGCCTCCCCGGCCCCGGTTACGCTGACGCTCGTGACCGACGACAGCTCACCCCGGAGCGCCCGCGCCCGACCGCCGCGGCCGCGGCGCCGGTTCGCGACCGAGGTGCTGCTGCTGCAGCTGGCCGTCGTCACCGCCGTCGTGCTGCTCACGACGGCCGTCTTCGTCGGCGTCGCCGTGCAGCGCCTGGCCCACGAGGCCGAGTCGACCGCCCTCGCCGTCGCGCAGAGCGTCGCGGCCGACGGCGACGTGCGCCGCGAGGTCGCCGCCCTCAGCGTGGACGGCACCGCCCTGGACGAGGAGGCGCTCGCCGAGGGCCCGCTGCAGCTCACGGCCTCGTCGGTGCAGCAGCGCACCGGCGCGCTCTTCGTCGTCGTCACCGACGACCGCGGCGTCCGCCTCGCCCACCCCGAGCCCGGCCGCATCGGCGAGCGCGTCAGCACGAGCCCCGACGCGGCGCTCCGCGGCGAGGAGACGGTGTCGTGGGAGCGCGGCACGCTCGGCGACTCCGCCCGCGCGAAGGTGCCGGTCTTCGCCCCCGACGCGGCCTCCGGCGAGCGCCCCGTCGTCGTCGGCGAGGTCAGCGTCGGCTACGCGCCCGCCCGCGTCTACGACACCGTCGCGCGCGACTCCCTGCCGGTGGTCGGCGTCGCGGCCCTCGCGCTCCTGCTCGGCGTGGTCGCGTCGGTGCTCATCCGCCGCCGCCTCGACCGCCTCACGCTGGGCCTCCAGCCCGACGACCTCGCGACCCTGGTGCAGAACCAGCAGGCCGTGCTCGGCGGCGTGGGGGAGGGGGTGCTCGCCGTCGACCGGGAGGGCCGCGTCAGCGTCTGCAACGAGCAGGCGGCGCAGCTGCTGGCGCTCGGCGCGGCGGGCGACGACGTCGTGGGGCGCGCGCTCGCGGAGCTGGAGCTGCCGGGCGAGCTGGCTGACCTGCTCGACCCGGCCCGCGCCTCCTCGGGGTCGCCCTCGGCGGGGCCGGCCGGGCCCGCGGGCACGACGCTGGTCGTCGGCCCTCGGGTGCTCATCGTCGACGTGCGTCCGGTGGCCCGCGAGGGCGTCGACCTGGGCCGCGTCGCCGTGCTGCGCGACCGCACGGCCGTCGAGGCGCTGACCCGGCGGCTCGACGCGGTGGGCGCGATGACGACGGCGCTGCGCGCGCAGCGCCACGAGTTCGCGAACCGGCTGCACGCCGTCGCCGGCCTGCTCGAGATCGGGCGGGTGGAGCAGGCGAAGGGCTACCTCGCCGACGTGCTCGAGCACGGGCCGCTGCGCTACCCGGTGAAGCACGCCGACCGGCTCGCCGAGCCGTACCTCCAGGCGTTCGTCGGCGCCAAGGGCGTCGAGGCGGCGGAGCGGGGCGTGCTGCTGCAGCTCGGCCCCGAGACGCTCGTCGCGGGGCAGGTGGTCGAGGCGGGAGACGTGACGACGGTGCTCGGCAACCTGATCGACAACGCGGTGCGCGCCGCCGTCGCGGGCCGCACGACGCCGGCCTGGGTGGAGGTCGAGCTGCTCGACGACGGCCCCGACCTTCACCTCTCGGTGATGGACTCGGGCGACGGGGTCGCTCGGCCCGAGCGGCTCTTCGAGCGCCGCCGCGAGGTGCCCGGCCGCTCTGAGGCCGACGACGGTGGACCCGAGGGAGGCGCGGGGCACGACCCCGTGCACGGCCTCGGCTTCGGGCTGCCCCTGTCGCGCGACACCGCCCGTCGCCGCGGCGGCGACGTGTGGCTCGGCTCGCCCGGCGGCGACGGCCACGGCGCCGTGTTCTGCGCCCGGCTCGTCGGCGCGGTGCAGCCCGCCGGCGCGGTGCCGCCCGCCCCCGGCCCCGGCCTCCCCGGCCGGCCCGACCCCTCCAGGAGCACCTCGTGACCGCCACGCCCGCCTCCCCGCTGACCGTGCTCGTCGTCGACGACGACTTCTGGGTCGCCGACGTGCACCGCGCGCGGGTCGACGCGCAGGACGGCTTCCGGGCCCTGCCCCCGGTCGGCACGGTCGCGGCCGCCCGTCGGGCGCTGGCCGAGCAGCCGGTCGACCTCGTGCTGCTCGACCTCTACCTGCCCGACGGCAGCGGCCTCGACCTGCTGCGCGAGCTCGACGTCGACGCCTTCGTGCTCAGCGCCGCCTCCGACCCGTCGACGGTGCGCACCGCCCTCCGCCGCGGGGCGCTCGCCTACCTGATCAAGCCCTTCGCGGCCGAGCTGCTCGACCAACGGCTGCGGGCCTACCGGCGCTTCGAGCACGTGCTCGACGACCACGGGCCCGAGCAGGGCGGCGGCGCAGCCGGGCGGGGCGCCGGCGAGCGCGGCGGCGTCGACCAGGAGGCGGTCGAGCGCGCACAGCGCATCCTGCACTCCGGCGACGCGCGGGCGTCGTCGCGGTCGCGCTCGGCGACGGAGCAGGCCGTGCTGGAGGCGGTGGTCGCGTCCGCCGCCGAGCTCAGCGCCGCCGAGGTCGCCGACCAGGTCGGGGTCAGCCGGGCGACCGCCCAGCGGTACCTGGCCTCCCTCGCCGCCGACGGCCACCTCGCCATGCAGCTCCGCTACGGGTCGGCCGGCCGGCCCGAGCACCGCTACCTCCGCGCCTGACCCGGCCCGCGCCTCCCGCGCTCCTCGCCTCCCGACCGTCGAGGAGAACCACGTCCTCGCAGACGAACCACGCCGCGGCGTGGTTCGCGTGCGAGGACGTGGTGTGTCGACGCGGAGCCCCCACTCCGGGGGCGTGAGCTTACGCACCCCCGTGCACCGCCGATAGAGCGCCCTGAGCACGGATCGCTCGACACCCCGGCCACGGATCGGCCCCTCGTCTCCCCCACACGGAGACACGAGACCCCTGGAACGTGCATGCCCCTCGAATCCGTGACCCAGGCCGCCCTGCAGAGCGCCCTCGACGGCCTCTCGCTGCGCCAGAAGACCATCGCGGCCAACATCGCGAACGTGAACACCCCCGGCTACCAGGCCAAGCGGGTGGCGTTCGAGGAGGCCCTCGGCCGCTCCGTCTCGCAGGGCAGCGGCGCCGTCGGCGCGACCACGAGCCGGTCGCTCGAGCCGACGCGGCTCGACGGCAACAACGTCAACCTCGACACCGAGACGCTCTCGAACGTCGACACGGTGCTCCGGTACCAGTTCGCCACGCAGGCGATGAACTCCGAGCTGACGGCCGTCCGCGCCGCGTTCCGGACCAACTGATGCCCGCCTTCGACGCGATCGGCATCGCGAGCACCGGCCTCACCGTCCACCGCAAGTGGCTCGACGCCGTCTCCGACAACATCGCCAACGTCAACACCGTCAAGTCGATGGACGACACCGCCTTCCAGGCCCGCTACGTCGAGGTGCAGGAGGGCGCCGGCACCTCCGGCGTCTTCGTCCGTGCCGACCGCTACGGCAGCGAGGCCGGCCGCGTCACGTACCTCCCCGACCACCCCCTGGCCGACGCCGAGGGCTACGTCCGGATGCCCGACATCGACCTCGGCGCCCAGATGGGCGACCTGATCATGGCGCAGCGCGGCTACCAGGCCAACGCCGCTGTCGTCGACCGTGCCAAGACGGCCTACGAGGCCGCACTACAGATCGGACGTGGCTGATGCCTGTCGCAGGGATCCCGGCTCTCGGAGCCGTTCAGCCGACCGGCTACGCCGACGTGTCGTCGCTGATGCAGGCGGGAGGCGCGGGCGGGGCCGGCGGCGTCGCCGACGTGACCGGCGTGGCCGGGGCGCCCACCGCCTCCGGCGCGACCTTCGGCGCGAGCATGGTCGGCGCCGTCGAGGGCCTCCAGCAGCTGCAGGGCGAGGCCAAGACCCTCGCCGTGAAGGCCGTCACGGGCGACCTCACCGACATCCACGACGCCACCATCGCCGCCACGCGCGCCCAGGTCACCCTCGAGCTGGTCAGCGCCGTCCGCAACAAGGCCGTCGACGCCTTCACCGAGATCATGAGGATGCAGGCCTGATGCCCACCGCACTGAAGGGCACGCTCGACAAGCTGCGCGCCACCCTGGCCGGCTTCTCGGTCGCCCAGAAGACCATCGTCGTCATCCTCGTCGCGGCCCTCGCGCTCGGCGCGTTCGCGCTGACGAGCTGGCTGACGAAGCCGACCTACACCCCGCTGTTCAGCGGCATCGACCCCGTCGACGCGAGCGCCATCGTCGAGCAGCTCAAGGCCGACGGCGTGCCGTACCAGCTGACGGCCGGCGGCCAGACGATCCTCGTGCCCGAGGAGAGCGTCTACCAGGAGCGCCTCACCGCGGCCGCGGCGGGGCTGCCGTCGACGAACGGCGAGGGCGGCTACTCGCTGCTCGACACCATGGGCGTCACCTCGTCGGAGTTCCAGCAGGACGTCACCTACAAGCGCGCCATCGAGGGCGAGCTCGCCAAGACGATCATGGCGATGAAGGGCGTGAAGACCGCGAGCGTGCAGCTCGCCGTGCCGGAGGAGAGCGTCTTCGTCTCCGAGCAGAAGGACCCGACGGCCTCCGTCTTCGTCGAGACGCAGGGCGGCGCGACGCTCACCGACCAGCAGGTGCAGGCGATCGTGAACCTGACCAGCGCCTCCGTCGAGGGCATGAAGACCACCGACGTCGCCGTCACCGACGCCTCCGGGGCCGTGCTGTCTCAGATCGGCACCGGGGCCGTGGGAGGCGCGGGCGACCAGGCGGGCGACTACGAGACCAAGGTCCAGTCGTCGGTGCAGGCGATGCTCGACAAGGTGGTGGGCGTCGGCAACTCGTCGGTCGTGGTCGCCGCCGACCTCGACCAGGACGCCGGCACCCGCGTCACCGAGTCGTTCTCGCAGCCCACCACGGGCCCGATCGCGCTCAGCGAGTCGAGCACCACGGAGCAGTACGGAGCGGGAGCCGCCGGGGCCGGCGGCACCGGCGCGACGGGCGTGCTCGGCCNCGCCGCCGGCGACGACGGCTACGTCAACGAGTCGGCCACGAAGAACAACGCGGTCGACAAGACCACCGAGACGATGAGCGTGCCCTCGGGAGGCGTCAGCCGGCAGACCGTGTCGGTCGCCCTCGACGCGAACGCGGCGAAGAACGTCAACCTGCAGAGCATCAACGACCTCGTCACGGCCGCGGCCGGCATCGACGCGGCCCGCGGCGACGACGTGAAGGTCGCGCTGGTCGACTTCGACACCTCGGGCGCCGACGCCGCGAAGGAGGCGCTGGCCGCCGCCGACGCCGCCGCCGCGGACGCCGCCATGTGGAGCACCGTCCGCACCGTCGGCATCGTCAGCGCGATCGCCCTGGCGATCATCGTCGCGATGATCGTCTTCGCGAAGCGCAGCCGCCGCCAGGCCCGGGAGGAGATCGACCTCGGCGAGCTGAGCGCCGGCGCCCCCGCCCAGACCTGGGACGCCACGGTGCCGCTCGACCTCGGCGACGCCGGCGCCTCCGGCCGCCGCATGCTCGGCGACGACGCGCCCACCCAGCTGCTCAGCGTCGACGCCCCCGAGCCCTCGCCCGAGCACGTGTCGGCCGAGCGCAAGCGCGCCGAGATCGACGCCCTCGCCGAGCGCGACCCGGAGAAGACCGCCGAGCTGCTGCGCGGCCTGATGGACCAGCGGGTCGGCTCGTGAGCCTGGTGCCCCTGGCCGGGCTCGGCACCGCCGCCCCCGGTGCGGGCGGCGCCCCCCTGACCGGTGCGCAGAAGGTCGCGGTGATCCTCATGCAGATGGAGCAGACCCGCGCCGCCACCGTGATGAAGCAGTTCAGCGAGGAGGAGGCGGAGGAGATCACCGCCGAGATCGTCCGGCTGCGCCGCGTCGACCCCGCGGTGGCAGAGTCGGCCGTCGCGGAGTTCCACGACCTCAGCGTCAGCGGCCGCTACCAGCGCCGCGGCGGCCACGACGTCGCCGTCGGCCTGCTCGAGGCCTCGTTCGGCTCCGAGCGCGCCGCCGGCGTGATGGAGCGCCTGGCCTCGAACGCGATGGGCAAGAGCTTCGAGTTCCTCGACGAGGCCGACCCGGGCCAGGTCATCACCCTGCTCGACGGCGAGCTGCCGCAGACCATCGCCCTCGTGCTCGCGCACCTCCGGCCGCAGCAGGCCTCCGCCGTGCTGGCCGGGCTCGACGTCGAGGTGCGCGCCGACGTCGCCCAGGCCATCGCCACGATGGGCACCGCGACCCCGGAGGCCGTCGGCATCGTCGCGACCACCCTCAAGGTGCGGGCCGGCGCCGTCGTCGCGCCGCGCGAGCAGGTCGAGGTCGTCGGCGGCATCCAGCCCCTGGTCGAGATCATCAACCGCAGCGACAGCGCCACCGAGCGCGCCCTGCTCGACGGCCTCGACGAGCGCGACCCGGCGCTCGCCGAGGAGGTCCGCTCGCGCATGCTCACGTTCGAGGACATCGTCAAGCTCGAGTCGCGCGACATCCAGCAGGTGCTCCGCGGCATCGACGCCGCCGTGCTGGCGACCGCCATGAAGGGCGCGCTCGCCGCCGTCACCGAGGTCATCCGGGGCAACGTCTCCGAGCGCAACCGCGAGCTGCTCGACGACGAGCTGCAGTCGATGGGCCCGGTGCGCAAGTCGCAGGTCGAGGAGGCGCGGGCCGAGGTCGTGCGCGCCATCCGCGAGCTCGAGGCCCAGGGCGCCATCACGGTGCACCGCGCCGACGAGGACGCCCTCGTCGACTAGCCCCGCCCCCGCCGCGGCGGATCACTCTCACATTTGAGAGTGGCGCGTAGCCCGGCCGCCCCCCCCCCGCGGCGGCGCCCGCCCGCCCTCGGCAGCCCTCTCTCTCAAATTTGAGAGTGATCGGCCGGCGTCGGCCCGAGGATCGCGGCGTCCCCGGTGCTCCGCGCCGGATCCCTCTCGTTCTCCGCCGGCGGCCGGCGGCCCGGCCCCCCTTCGGGGCGAGCGCTAACGCCCCCCGCGCGACCGCCGAGAGTCGCAGCTGAGCACGGATCGCTCACCTCCCTGGCCACGGATCGGCCGCACTCCCCACCGTCGAACGGCTGCTCTGTGCTCGATCCCGTGATGTCCCGACCGGACGCCCCGTCCGCCCAGGACGCCTTCTCGCGCCTCGTGTACCCGTCGCTCACCGGTGCCCGTGCGACCGACCAGGCCGACCCCGACGTCGAGCGCCGCACGCGTGCCGAGGCCTCGGGCCACGCCGCGGGCTACGCCGCCGGGCTCCGGGCCGCCGACCGCGAGCTGACGGCCCGTCGAGCCGTGCTCGAGGCCGAGCACGCGGACGCCCTGGCGCGCCTGCAGGAGGCGACCGCCGCCTCCCTCACGGCCCTGGCGGCCGCCGGCCGCGCCCTCGAGGAGCGCGTCGTGCCCGTGCTGCACG
Source organism: Frigoribacterium sp. CFBP 8754 (assembly GCF_014841815.1). Taxonomy (NCBI): domain Bacteria; kingdom Bacillati; phylum Actinomycetota; class Actinomycetes; order Micrococcales; family Microbacteriaceae; genus Frigoribacterium; species Frigoribacterium sp. CFBP 8754. Next base: position 97,063 of record NZ_JACYUO010000005.1, on the reverse strand, counting down.
AGGCCGAGGAGGCGCTGGTCGCGACCGCGCTGGACCTCGCCTCCGCGGTGGTCGGCTACGAGGTCGCCGCCTCCGAGCGCTCGCGCGACGGCGACCCGCGCGGGGGCCGCACGGCCCGCGCCGCCCTCGCCCGGGCCCTCGACGGCCTCGACCCCTCCGTCGTCGTGCGGGTGCGCCTGCACCCGGCAGACGCCTCCCTCGTCGCCGACGCCGCCCGCTCGGCCGGCGTCGAGGTCGTCGCCGACCCGTCGCTCCGCCCCGGCGACGCCGAGGCCGACCTGCCCACCGGCCTGGTCGACGCCCGGCTGTCGACGGCGCTCGGCCGGGCACGCACGGCGCTGCTCGGCGACGGCGACGAGGTGGCCTCGTGACCCTCACCGCGACTCCCCTCGACCTCTCCGCCGAGCGCACCGGCGACCCGTTCGCCGCCCACCTCGGCGCGCGCGTCGCGGCCGCCCGCGTCGCCGCCCGCCCGCAGCGCATGGGGCGCGTCGTCAGCGCCGTGGGCCTCGGCCTCACCGTCCGGGGGCTCGACGCCGCCGTGGGCGACGTCGTCACCGTCGGCGACTCCGCCGGCCCCGGCGCTCCGGGCGCCACCCTCGCGGAGGTCGTCGCGACCACCCCCGAGGGCCTCCGCTGCATGCCGCTCGGTCGACTGACCGGCGTCACCGCGGGCACGCCCGCCCGCTCCACGGGCCGCCCGCTGCTCGTGCCGACCGGCGCCGGCCTCTTCGGCCGCGTGCTCGACGGCCTCGGCCGCCCGATCGACGGCAAGGGCCCGCTGCGCCGCCCCGACGGCCGTCCGGTCGACCTCGTCGGCCTGCACCACGAGACCCCCTCCGCCATGCACCGGGCCCGCATCGACACGCCCCTGCAGCTCGGCGTGCGCGTGCTCGACACCCTCACCACCGTCGGCCGCGGCCAGCGCGTCGGGCTCTTCGCGGGCTCGGGCGTCGGCAAGTCGTCGCTGCTCTCGATGATCGCCCGCGGCACGGACGCCCAGGTCAGCGTCGTCGCCCTCGTCGGCGAGCGCGGCAGGGAGGTGCGGGAGTTCCTCGAGGACGACCTCGGGCCCGAGGGCCTCGCGCGCTCGATCGTCGTCGTCTCGACCAGCGACGAGCCGGCCCTGATGCGCCTGCGCGCCGCGTTCGTCGCGACCCGCATCGCGGAGTCGTTCCGCGACGAGGGCGCCGACGTCGTGCTGATGATGGACTCGCTGACCCGCGTGGCCATGGCGCAGCGCGAGATCGGCCTCTCGGTGGGCGAGCCCCCGGCCACCCGCGGCTACCCGCCGTCGACCTTCTCGGTGCTCGCCGAGCTGCTCGAGCGCGCCGGCACCGACCGCGTCGGCTCGGTGACGGGCCTCTACACGGTGCTCGTCGACGGCGACGACCACAACGAGCCGATCGCCGACGCCGCGCGCAGCATCCTCGACGGCCACGTCGTGCTCGACCGGAAGCTCGCCGTGACCGGCCACTTCCCGTCCGTCGACGCCCTCGGCTCGGTCTCGCGCGTCGCCTCGAAGGTCACCACCCCGGCCCAGCGCGCCGCGGCGACGAGCCTCCGCAAGGTGATGGCCGCCCGACGCGCCGCGCAGGACCTGCTCGACGTGGGCGCGTACCAGCGCGGCACGAACCCGCTCGTCGACGCGGCCGTCGACCACCAGGGCTCCATCGACGCCTTCCTCCAGCAGGCCATGGACGACCAGGCCCCCTCGGCCGAGTCGTGGGGCCGCCTGGCCCAGCTCACCGCTCGACTCGGAGGTGCCTGATGGCCCGCTCCTTCTCCCTCGCGGGCCTGCTCCGGCTCCGCCACGCGCAGCAGGACATCGCGGCCGGCCGCCTCGCCGACGCGAACGGCCGCCTGCGGACGGCCGCCGACGCGCGGCTCGCGGCGCGGCGGACGCTCGACGACGGCCCCGTGGCCATCACCGACGCGGCCATGCTCAGCGCGGTCGCCGCGTCGCGCGCCTCGACCCGGGGCATGCTCGCCGAGCTCGACGCCGTCACGCAGCGCCGCCAGGCCGAGGCCGCCGAGGCCCAGGCCGCGTTCGGCGAGGCCCGCCGCGCCGCCATCGGGCTCGAGAAGCTGGAGGAGAAGCACGCGGTGCTCTCCGCCGCCGAGGACCTGCACGACGAGCAGGTCGCCCTCGACGAGATCGCGACGCAGTCGTGGGCCCCGCCCGCCCCGACCGCGGCGCCGGCACCGGCCGCCGGCACCGCGACTCCCTCGCCCTTCCCGCCTTCCCCCTCGACCCCTCCCGGAGGACGCTCGTGAGCCCCGTGACCGAGGTCCTGTCACGCATCCAGGACATCCAGAGCCAGATCGCCCAGCTCCGCACCGGCGGGGCGGCCGCGCTGCTCGGCGGCGCCGCCGCGGCCGGCACCGGCACCGGCACGTCCGCCGCGTCCGCCGGCGCCTTCGCCGACGCGCTCGCCGGCACCGGGGCGACACCGGCCGCCTCCTCGGCCGCCGGCGCGGGCTCGCTCTCGACCACCGCCTCCGTCGACGCCGTGAAGGGCGCCGTGGCCTCGGGCAGCGGGGCGACCGGCCCCGACGTCGTCGAGACCGCGAAGAAGTACCTGGGGGTGCCCTACGTCTTCGGCGGCGAGGACGCGAGCGGCATGGACTGCTCCGGGCTCGTGCAGCGCGTGTTCGCCGACCTCGGGGTCGCCATGCCGCGCGTCGTGCCCGACCAGGCCGACATGGGCGCCGAGGTGCCGTCGCTCGCCGAGGCGAAGCCGGGCGACCTGCTCGTGCCGAAGGGCGAGGGGCACATCGTGATCTACCTCGGCGACGGCAAGGTGCTGCACGCCCCGCGCCCCGGCAAGGACGTGCAGATCGTGAACAACTGGTACAAGGACTCGGACCTCGCGACGATCCGCCGCGTCGTGCCCGCGACGGCCGGCACCGCGCCGGTGTCGTCGGTCGGCGCCGCGGCGGCCGCCGCCGGCTCCGTGCAGAACATCGACCTGATGACCGCGCAGCTGCAGCAGCTGATGCGGTCGGGAGCGACCTCGTGAGCGGGCTGCGCACGCTGTCGTCCACGCCGCCGGCGCCGTCGGCGCTGCCCGCGTCGGGTCGCGCCGCCGGGCTCGGCTCGGGCGCCGTCCCCTCCTCGGGCGCGGCGGCGCTCGGGGCCTTCGGCGCGGCGATGAGCTCGGCGCGCGACGCTGGCTCGGCGCGCGACGCTGGCTCGGCGCGCGACGCTGGCTCGGCGCGCGACGCCGGGTCGTCGCGTGACGCCGGCGCCGCCCGTGACGTCGTCGCCACCCGGGCGGCCGCCGCCCGGCTGACCCGCGAGGCCGTGGGGGAGTCGCGGGTCCAGCCGCACCCCGCTCGCCCCGCCGGCGCGGACGACCGTGCCTCTGCCCCGACGCGCGTCGGCGACGCCCCCGGCACGGGCGCGACGCCCGCCGGGGTCGCTGATCCACTCCGGAGTGGAGCAGCGCGGAGCGAGACCGCTCCCGCGGCGGACGACGCGGCCGCGGCCGTCGTCGATCCCGCGTCCGGCACCGCCGTCTCCGCCACATCCGATGCGACGTCCGCCGCCGTCGTCCCGGCTGCGTCGGGTCCGCTCCCGACGGCCGTCCTCGCCGCGACCGCGCCGTGGCTCGGCACCGCTCCGACGATGGTCGAGGCGCCGACGACCGAGGCCCTTCCGACCACGACCACGACCACGGATCGCGTGACCGCCGCCGTCGACCCCGCCGCAGTCGTCGGTTCGCCGGTGGCCGGGGTGCTGCCCGGCACGTCGTCCGGCGCCGCGGCGGTCCTCGCCTCGGCGACGGCGAGCCTGCCCCCGACGTCGACGGGCACCGGCCCAGTCGTCCCCGGCACCTCCCGTGCGCACGGTAGCGCCGCGGGTGCCCTCGGCGACGTGAGCGGCGTCGCCTCCCCGGCCGCCGCCTCCGTCGCCTCTCCCGCCACCTCCGCACCGACCACGTCGACCCCGGCCCTGCCGGGTCCCGTCGCGCCATCGCCCGCCGCCCCGTCCACGGGCAGTGCCGCCTCGCCCGTGGCCCCGGCGCCGGCCCCCGCCGTGCCCGCCGGCGACCCCACGGCCGCGGGCGGTCCCGTCGGAGCGACGACCGCCTCCGCGCCCGTCGTCGTGACGTCGACGACGCCCGACCTCGGGACCCTCGCGGCGGCCCCGGCCGGCCCTGCCGCGTCGAGCTCCGCCACGGGCAGCACGGCCGCCACGGGCTCCGCGCCCGGCGCGGCGGCGGCCGCCCCGACCCCCGCCGACCCCGGCCCCGCCGCCCTCCTCGCCGTGCCGGTCGTGGCCCCCGCCTCCGGCCCGAGCGCGACCGCGGCGGCCACGCCCGCCCCGGCCGCGGCCCCGTCGGCCCCGGCGCCCTCCCTCACCCCGCAGCTGCACCGGCCGCTCTTCTCGCTGGCCGCCGCCGGCCCCGGCACCCACGTCGTGACCGTCAGCGTCAGCCCGGAGGCCCTCGGGCCCGTGACCGTCCGTGCCCACGTGGGCGCGCACGGCATGCACGTCGAGATGTTCGCGGCGTCCGACGCCGGGCGCGAGGCGGTCCGGGCGATCCTGCCCGACCTGCGCCGTGACCTCGGCGGGTCGGGGGTGCAGGCGAGCATCGACCTCTCCGGCCAGAACGCCCCCTCCGACGACCGGGGCGCGGCCGCGGGCGCCGGCGATCGCGACGGCCGGGGCGACGGCGCCGCCGGGCGGGCGCCCGACGACGAGCGGCTGCGGCGCTCCGGCACCGGCCTCGGAGCCGCCGCCCGTGCGGACGGCGTGCACCGCGCCTCCTCGGGGCCCGTCACCTCGCTCGACGTGCTCGCCTGACCGACCGCGCCCGCCGCCTCCCCTCGACCTCACGACCCCGACCAGGAAGTCCCGTCACATGCCCTCGATCGACCAGATCTCCGGAACCGTCGACCCGGCCACGCAGGCCGCCGCGATGGCCGCCGCCAGCGCCGGCCGCGCCCCGAAGCAGACCATGGACAGCGAGATCTTCATGAAGCTGCTCGTCACGCAGCTGAAGAACCAGGACCCGTCGTCGCCGATGGACACGAACGCGATGATCTCGCAGACCACCCAGCTCGCGATGATGGAGCAGGTCACGAACCAGACCACCACCGCGAACGAGGGCTTCTCGCTGCAGATGCGCATCGCGGCCTCGAACCTCGTCGGCCAGCAGGTCAGCTACACCGGAGCCGACGGCAAGAGCGTCACCGGCACCGCGACCAGCGTCTCCTTCGCCGACTCGGTGCCCAAGGTCACCGTCGCCGGCAAGGAGGTCGCCCTCGACCTCATCTCGGGCATCACCGCGCCGACCTCCCCGACCGCTCCCACCGCCCCGTAGCTCCCCGCACCACACCGGCTGCAGGACGCGACCGGTCTCCCCGCGCAGGACGCGCCTCCCTCATGCTCCCTGAAAGGCAGCTGCCATGCTCCGCTCCCTCTACTCCGGCATCTCGGGCCTCCGTTCGCACCAGACGATGCTCGACGTGACCGGCAACAACATCGCCAACGTCAACACCGCGGGCTTCAAGGCCTCGACCACGCAGTTCCAGGACACCCTGTCGCAGATGACCCAGGGCGCCGGCGGGCCGCAGACCGGCATCGGCGGCACCAACCCCGCCCAGGTCGGCCTCGGCGTGCAGGTCGCGGGCATCTCGACCAACTTCGCGCAGGGCTCGGCCCAGGCCACCGGCAAGGCGACCGACCTGATGATCTCGGGCGACGGCTTCTTCGTCACCCGCCTCGGCAACGACACCCTCTACACGCGCGCCGGCGCCTTCGACTTCGACGCCGACGGCCGCCTCGTGTCGGCCGACGGCAAGATCGTGCAGGGCTACTCGGCCGCGGACGGCGTCGTCAACGACGGCGGCGCCATCGGCGACATCACGCTGCCCCTCAACGGCGCGGCCCCCGCCACGGCGACCACCGCCGCGAACGTGGCCGGCAACCTCCCCTCCGAGACCGCCGTCGGCTCGACGCTGACGCGGGACACGAAGGTGTACGACGCCTTCGGCACGGAGAAGACCCTGACGCTGTCGTTCACGCGCACGGCGGGCGGCTGGAACGTCGTCGGCACCGACGGCTCGGGCGCGGGCGGCAACACGACCCTCGCCTTCCAGGACGGCGCGCAGGTCGGCGCCGGCTCGATGGTCGTCGACGGCATCACCGTCGACCTGTCGAAGATCACCGGCTTCGCGCAGCTCAACACCGTCGCGGTCACCGACCAGAACGGCCGCGAGGCGGGCACGCTGCAGGGCTTCACCCTCTCGAAGGACGGCACGCTGGTCGGCCAGTTCAGCAACGGCGAGTCACTCGCCCTCGGCCGCATCGCGCTCGCCACCTTCACCAACCCCGGCGGCCTCGAGAAGGCGGGGGCGTCGGGCTACCGCGCCACGGCCAACTCGGGCGGCGCCGCGCTCGGCATCCCCGGCTCGCCCGGCGTCGGCTCGCTCTCGAGCGGCACGCTCGAGATGAGCAACGTCGACCTCTCGCAGGAGTTCACCAACCTGATCGTCGCGCAGCGCGGTTTCCAGGCGAACGCCCGCATCATCACCACCTCCGACGAGGTGCTGCAGGAGCTCACGAACCTCAAGCGCTAGCTCGACGCGCGCCGCGCCGCGCCTGCTCGGCCCGGACGAACCCCGTTCCGTTCACTGCACCCCGTTCTCCGGGGGTTCGGTGAACGGAACGGGGTTCTTCGCCGTGCGGAGGCCTGCACGCGTCGAGTGGTCACGATCTGCCGTCCGGGAGGCCGACGAGCAGCAGATCGCGACCACTCGACGCCCCGACGAGCGGGGTACGCGGGAGCGGGCCTCCCAGGGCCCGGTGCGTAGACAAGGGAGATGAGCACCGGGACGGAGGCGCACCGCACGCCGCCCGCCCCCCGTCACGGCCCAGGCCCAGGCCCAGGCCTCAGCCTCGACGCCGCCCCGGAGACCCGCTCCTCGCCGACCGCCAGCGCCCTCGCGACGGCCCTCCGCCTCCTCGCCGTCTACGCCCTCGCGCGCCTGCTCAGCACCGTGCTGCTCGCCGTGACGTACGGCCTGACTGCGACCTCGAGCTGGGCGCAGCACGACGGCGGCCCCGGCTTCGCCGGCTACCTCTCGTCGTGGGACGCCCGGTTCTACGCCGAGATCTCCGAGCGCGGCTACCCGACGGAGCTGCCGCGGAACGACGACGGCCAGGTCGTCAAGAACGCCTGGGCGTTCATGCCGCTGTTCCCCGCGGTGGTGAAGCTCGTCGCGCCGGTGGTCGGCGGCAGCTGGCTGGTCGGAGCTCTCGTCGTCGCGACGCTCGCCGGGGCGGGCGCGACGCTGGTGCTCCACCGGCTGATGCTGCGGCGCTTCGGGGCCCGCGCCTCCTTCTGGGGCGCCGTCTTCTTCACGGTCTCGCCGATGTCGTTCGTGCTGCAGGTGCCCTACGCCGAGAGCCTGTTCCTGCTGCTGATGTTCGCGGCGCTGCTCGCGATGACGGCCCGGCGGTGGCTCTGGTTCGCAGTCTTCGGGGTGCTGGCGTCGTTCGCGCACCCGGGGGCCCTCGCGCTGTCGGCGGCGCTCGGCCTGACCTGGCTCGTGCGGCTCGTGCGCCGCGAGCGGGAGCCGGTCGCCGAGCACGTGCGCATCTGGGCGGCGGGCCTCGTCGTCACGGCGGCCGGCTTCGCCTGGCCGGCCGTCGTCGCGCTCGTCACGGGCGAGCGCGACGGCTACTTCGCCACGGAGTCGTCGTGGTGGCGCGACTACATCGGGTCGGACGGCTTCGTGCCGTTCACGCCGTGGTTCCGGTTCGGGGCGGCGATGGGCGGGTGGCTCGGGGTGGTCGCGGCGGCGGCGCTGATCGCCGTCCTGGCCGTCGGGCTCGTGCGGCGCTCGGGTCGCCTGGGGCTCGAGCTGCAGACGTACACGATCGGCTACGTCGCCTACCTGGTGGCGGTGTTCCTGCCGCAGCAGAGCAGCTTCCGCATGCTGCTGCCGCTGTCGCCGCTCTTCGCCGACGCGCAGCTGTCGGCCACGAGGAGGCGCGTGGTCGTCACGATCGTCGCCAGCGTCGTGCTCCAGGCCGTCGCGGTCGTGCTCCTCTGGACGCTCTGGGCGCCCTAGGGCGCGAGGGTGCCCCGCGGCTCACGTCCGCCCGAGGTACCGCCCCTGCTTGTGGTTCAGCGCGAGCACGAGGTTGAGCACGACGGCGCCCGCGGCCGAGACGAGCACGACCCAGGGGGAGACGACGGTCAGCGAGAACAGCACGATGGCGACGTCGATCACCATCTGCACGTAGCCCGCGCGCCAGCCGACCTTCTCCTGGAGGATCAGCGCGAGGATGTTGATGCCGCCGAGGCTCGCCCCGTGCCGGAAGAGGATGAGCAGACCGACGCCCACGAGCAGGTTGCCGCCGAGGGTGCCGTAGACGGGGTTCAGCTCGTAGATGTCGATGTCGAGGGCGACCGGGTGCAGGTACGAGAAGGCCGAGACCATCGCGACGGTCATCACGGTGCGCAGCGTGAAGCCCACGCCCTTCTTCCAGAGCGCGAGGGCGAAGAACGGCACGTTGACGAGCAGGAAGAGCAGGCCGAACGACAGGCCGGTCGCGTAGCTGACCAGCAGGGCGAGGCCTGCGGTGCCGCCCGAGACCGAGCCGCTCTCCTTCAGCAGGAACAGCCCGAAGGAGGCGATGAAGACGCCCGTCACCACCCCCATCACGTTCTCGGCGAGCGTGTGCTTGTTGGCGTCGACCGTCACGGAGTTCTCGGTCAGGGCCGGGTCGTCGACGAGCGGGGTCGCCGTGTCGGGCGACAGCGCGGCGTCCGGCCCGGTCGACTCGGGCGTCGACCAGGTCGGCGTCGCACCGGTGGGCGTGGTCGCGCCGTCGGCAGCGTTCTCGGCGGCGGCGGTCTCGGCGGTGGGGGAGGAGGGACGGGCGACAGGGGTGGCGTCGCGCGTGCCGTCGTTCGCGGGGGTGTCGGTCACCGGGACATCCTGCCAGCCCGCCCGCGCCTCCTCGCCCCCGCCCGGGTGGTCGCTCGGCTGAGGGCGTGCGTCGTTCTGCGTGAGCGCCCTCAGTCGCGCGTGAGCAGGGAGTTGACGTAACGGTTGAGGCTGACGCCCTGACGAGCTGCGGCGATGGTCAAGCCGCGGTGCACGTCCGGCGTCGTCCTCAGACGGAACTCGCCGCTGAAGCGTCGCTCTCCGAACGGTGTCGGGACGTCTTCGCCGGAGGCGACGAGATCGTCGACGACGTCGGCCACGAGGCCGCGGAGCCCGGTCAGGGCTGCGTCCTGGTCGGCGTCGAGCCACGAGAGCGACGGGAACTCCGCCACCGTGGCGGCGTACTCCTGGTCCTCCGCAGACCAGGCCACCGCGTAGCTGTAGTGCCGCACCTCGGGGGTGTCGAGAACGATGCTCATCGTGACTCCATCTCGTCGATCGCTGCGAGTACCTGCTTGACCTGGTAGGCCTTCGCTCTGCCGGCATCGTCCTGGATGTTGACCCGAGGGTCTCCTCGCCAGGGTGTCCGGTAGATCGCGTGGCTGCCGCCCCTGCGTCGAGGGGGACCGAAGACGCCGTCGCAGACCTTCTCGAGGTCAGTGAACCTGACGTCGACGGGGTTGCGCCGCATGCTCTCGACGATCCTCCGCAACGAAGCCTTCATCTCGATGGTCCCATCTGTGGCACCACTAGGCAAGGATCGCGATGACGGCGATCACCCCGAGGACCACAGGAGTCGCGATCAGCGCCACGAGGGCGGGGCGGTGCAGCAGGGCGGGCACCGACCCCGGGGCCATCCCGTGCGCCTCCTTCCCGGTGAGGCGCTGCTCGGCCGGCACGACCGTGACGCCGGAGCGGGCGGCGACGTCGCCGAGCACCGCGCCGTCGAAGTAGGCGCCGCTGAGGCCGACGCGTTCGCCGCCCGGGCCGACGACCCCCAGCCACGGGATGCCCTGGACGCCCTGGGTCATCACGCAGAGCAGGCCGCGCTGCCGCCCGTCGAGCGCCACCGTGCTCGTGCGGCCGAGACGGCGGTAGCTCACCGACGTCGGCGTGACCGTGACCGTGGCGGTCCGCAGGAACACCGCGAAGCCGACCCCGGCCACAGCGAGGGCGACCACCACGGCGACGAGGCCCGACGGGCCCGAGCGCACCGCCACGAACAGCATCGCGGCCCCGAAGATGAGGGCACGCGTCTTCGCCGAGACCCAGAACGCCGCCCAGGTCGGCCGGTGCACGACGACGTCGGGCGTCGCTCCGGGAGTGAGGGGCGTGGGGGAGGGGTGCGAGTGGCTCACGGCTGCCTTCTTCCGAGGGATCACGAGTGATATGTGCCACACATCATACCGATCGGTCGGTCTCCGCCGCGACCGCGGGCATCGAGGTGCCCCGTCCTGGGCCCGCGACGCCTCGGAGGGCCCAGGACGGGGCACCTCGGCGCGGCGACGCGCCGTCGGCGCCGCTCGCGGCGCGTCCGCCGAAGTGCGGACACCGCGGCGGCCGCCGCCTAACGGCGGCCCGCCCCCGGCCGATAGTCCCCCCTGAGCAGCTCAGGACGAGCGCTCGCTCGCCCCACGGACGGTGGCGGGAGAACACAGACCTAGGACGGGCCGATGATCGTCGTCACGCGACTCAACGACAGCAGATTCGCTGTCAACCCAGACCTGATCGAGCGGATCCACGAGACGCCCGACACGACGCTGATCATGGTCGACGGGGCGAAGTACATCGTCACCGAGCCCATGGCCGAGGTGATCGAGATGATCGCCCGCTACCGCGCCCGCATCGTCGCCATCGCCTACGACGAGCCGCACGCCGCCGCCCCCGCGACGCAGCCCCTCGGCTCGCGCACGTCGACCGGCCCGCAGCTCGGCATCGTCCGTGGCTCGAGCGGCTCCGGCCTCGTCTCGCCCTTCCCGACGGCCGCGACCGCGACGGCCCCCACCGCCGCCCCCGCGACCACCACCCTGGAGCGTTGACGTGGACCCCGCGACGATAATCGGCATCCTGCTCGCCTTCGGTGCCCTCTTCGGCATGATCAAGCTCGAGGGCGTCCACGTCGAGGGCCTGCTGCTGCCGGCCCCGATGCTCCTCGTCTTCGGCGCCACCATCGCGGTCGGCATCGCCGGCACGACGATCAAGGACGCGCTGCTGAGCTTCAAGAAGATCCCGCACGCGTTCACCGGCAAGGTGATCCCGCCGCAGTCGGTCATCGACGAGATCGTGGCGCTCGCCGAGAAGGCGCGCAGCGAGGGCCTGCTCTCGCTCGAGGCCGAGGCCGAGAAGTCGACCGACCAGTTCATGAAGGGCGCGCTGCAGAACATCGCCGACGGCACCGACGGCGAGGAGCTCCGCATCCTGCTCGAGGACGAGATGGAGTCCCGCCTCGCTGCCGACCGCACCGCGAGCAAGTTCTTCAACAGCCTCGGCGGCTACGCCCCGACCGTCGGCATCATCGGCACCGTCGTCAGCCTCACCCACGTGCTCGAGAACCTGGCGTCGCCCGACGAGCTCGGCCCGCTGATCGCGGCCGCCTTCGTCGCGACCCTCTGGGGCCTCCTCAGCGCGAACTTCCTCTGGCTGCCGTTCGCCGGCCGCCTGAAGAAGCTCGCCGACCTCGACGAGGCGCGCATGACGCTGCTGATCGAGGGCGTCCTGGCCGTCCAGGCGGGCAGCCAGCCGCGCCTCCTCGGCGAGCGCCTCAAGGCCATGGTGCCGACCCACGCCCTGACCGACGCCAAGGGCAAGGGCGGCGCCAAGGGGGCGAAGGCGAAGGCCGGCGCCGACGACCAGGGGCTCGCGGCGTGAGCGGCAGCCGCGGCGGGCGGAAGAAGAAGGCCCACGCCGAGGAGGAGCACCCCGACGAGCGCTGGCTCGCCTCGTACATGGACATGGTCACCGTGCTGATGTGCATGTTCATCGTGCTGTTCGCGATGTCGAGCGTCGACCAGGACAAGTACATCGCGCTCCGCAACTCGCTCGCGACGGGCTTCGGCCAGACCGACGTCGGCAAGGTCGACAGCGCCTCGGGCACCGTGGTGCCGGCGAGCGACGTGACGGAGGAGGGCGAGGGCTACTCCGAGGGCGACGAGACCGACATGAGCAAGGCGGCAGCGTCGGGCGAGGCCCAGACCGCCGAGCAGGCGGCCGCGGCGCAGGCCCTGGCGCAGTCCGAGCTCGACGACCTGACCGCCATCAAGGAGGCCATCGCCGGCAACCTCGAGGGCTCCGGCCTCAGCGCCGACGTGCAGTTCGCGACCGACGCCCGCGGCCTGACCGTGCGGCTCGTCGGCTCCGAGACGTTCTTCGGCACGAACAGCGCCGACCTCAGCGGCGAGGCGACCCGGGTGATGGACGCGATCGCGCCCGTGCTCCGCGACAGCTCGCACGACGTCTCGGTCGAGGGGCACGCCGACCAGCGCAGCTCGACGGCGCCGTTCGCCACGAACTGGGAGCTCTCGTCGGCCCGGGCGACGCAGGTGCTCCGCGACCTCGTCGAGCGCGGCGGCCTGCCGGTCGAGCACGCCCAGGCCGTCGGCTTCGGCTCGTCGCGCCCGCTCGTGCAGGGCAGCACCGACGCCGACCTCGCGGCGAACCGCCGGGTCGACATCGTCGTGCTCTCCAACCAGAGCGACGACGTCAGCGCCCTGCTGCCGAAGCTCGAGCAGGCGGCCGAGGCAGCGGGAGGCGCGGTGACCGCGGGCAGGAACCCCGAGCCGGTCGCGCCCGCGGCCCCCGCGGAGGCCGCCGCGGCCCCGACGGAGAAGAAGGACGAGAAGAAGTCCGAGAAGAGCGAGAAGAAGGAGGAGTCGCACGACGAGGGGGCCCAGTCCGGGGGTCACTGACGACGCACCTCTAACGCGGTGACGGCACGGGCCGATAGGTCCGTCCGTGACCCTCCTCGACCCCGCCGTGACGAGCGCGCCCGCGTCGGCGCCCGCCGCCCCCGTGCCCGCCGCCGGGCCGGTCGCCCGGTCGGCGCGCCAGGTCGAGGTCTACGACTTCCGTCGCCCGACGACGCTCGCCCGCGAGCACTCGCGGGTGCTCGAGCTCGCCTTCGACACCTTCGCGCGCCAGTGGGGCACGCAGCTGACCGCCAAGGTCCGCGTGCTCTCGCAGGTCACCTGCGAGCACGTGCAGATGCTGACGTACGACGAGTACGCCTCGTCGCTGCCGGCGACGACCGCGATGGTGCTCTGCCCGCTCGAGGGCGTCGGCCCCAAGGCGGTCGTGCAGTTCCCGACCTCGGCCGCGCTCGGCTGGGTCAGCCACATGCTCGGCGCCTCCAAGCCGCACGCGATGCCCGACCGCACCTTCTCGCCCGTCGAGCAGGCCCTCGTGCGCCGCCTGATGGAGGACGCGCTCGACGACCTCCGCTACTCGTTCGGCTCGCTGCTCGTCGACGCGGTCTCGGTCGGCGGCTTCCAGTACAACTCGCAGTTCGCCCAGGCCGCGCAGAAGTCCGACCTGATGATCGTCGCGACGTTCGAGATCCGCGTCGGCGAGCGCACCGCCCTCGGCACCGTGGCCATCCCGGCCGAGGTGCTGCTGCCACAGCTCGGCGAGTCGAACCCGACCGTCGGCGCCGCCGACGCCCGTCGCCTGCTCGGCGCCCAGCTGGCCGCCGTGCCGGTGGGCGTCGCGCTCCAGCTGGCCCCCGCCTCCGTCCGCCCCGGCGTCGTGCTGGGCCTCGCCGTCGGCGACCTGCTGCCCCTGCCGCACCCGCGCTCGCGTCCGCTCGAGATCACCGTCGACGGCCAGTCCGTCGGCCGTGCCGCCGTCGGGGCCAACGGCTCCCGCCTCGCGGGCATCGTCGTCTCCACCTCCCTGACCGGCACCGAAGAAGGAACCTCATGACCGGCACGACCATCACCCTGCACACCGCCGCGGCGGAGGCGCTCGTCTCCGTGCTGCCGACGCCGTCGCCGCTCCGTGCCGTGCCGCTCGAGGCCGTCGTCGCCCAGGGCCGCCGCACGGCCGCGTCGAGCGTCGTCATGACCTCGTTCGTCGGCGCCGTCTCGGCCGACACCGCGCTCGTGCTCGTCGACATGGAGCAGCTGACCGCCGCCGCGGGCACCGACTCGCCCCTCGTCTCCGTCGGCGACGTGCTCCGCCCCGCCCTCGAGGCCGCGACCGGCGTGCTCGGCGTGGGCGTGCTCGGCGAGAGCCGGCGCGAGCCCGCCGACGCGCTGCTCGCCGACCCCGACACGGTGGTCTTCGACCTGACCGCCGCGGGGCAGCCCGCCGGCTGGTTCGCCATCCGCATCCGGGAAGGCGGCACCGTCGGGTCGAGCCCGGCCCGCGCCTCCTCGTCGCCCCTGTTCGACTCCGTCGCCGGCAACCTCGGCCGCATCAACAACGTCGAGATGGCCCTCACGGTCGAGATCGGCCGCACCCGCATGTCGGTGCGCGACGTGCTCGGCCTCGAGCCCGGCGCCGTCATCGAGCTCGACCGCTCGGCCGGCGCCCCCGCCGACGTGCTGCTCAACGGCCGCCTGATCGCGCACGGCGAGGTCGTCGTCGTCGACCAGGACTACGCCGTCCGCATCACCAAGATCCTCGACGTCGCCGACGGCCTGGTCTGACCGGTGGACACGCTCTTCGTCGCGCTGCGCGTCGCCCTCTCGCTGGGCGTCGTGCTCGCCCTGCTGTGGGTGCTGCAGAAGCGCCTCGTCAAGGGCGTCCGGGGGTCCGGCAAGTCGGCCGCCCCGGTCACCGTCGTCGCCCGCCAGGGCCTCGGCGCCAAGGCCAGCGTCGTCGTCGTCGACGTCGAGGGCGAGCGCCTCGTGCTCGGCGTCACCGAGTCGTCGGTCACGGTCCTCTCGGCCGCCGAGGTGCCCGGCCCCGCGCCGCTGGCGCTGGTGCCGGCCCCGGTCGCGCCCGTGACGGCCCCGCAGGAGGCGCGGGTCACCCCGATCGCCCCCCTCACCGCCCCGGCCCCCGCCGTGGTGCCCGCGCCCGCGCCGATGTCGTTCGAGGCCGTCCTCGCCACCCAGCCCCCGCTGCCCGTGGCCGCCGTCCCGGCCGCGTCGGCCGCCGCCGCCGCCGCGCAGACCCCCGTCGCCGTCGCCCCGGCTACCGAGCTCCTCCGCCCCCGCGGCGCCGCCCGCCGCGCCGCGACCGTCGCCTCCGCGTCGGCCACCGCCGCCCGCGCCCCGCGCGACCCGCGAGAGCGCCGCCGCGGCCGTGCCTCGACCCCGCTCGAGGGCTCGATCCTCGCCCCCGGCACGTGGCGCCAGGCGGCCGCGGCCCTGCGGGCCGGACGCGCCGGATGACCCGCGCCTCCCTCGTCCGCCCGACCCGCGCCTCCTTCGGCTCCGCGCTCGTCGCGCGGCTCGCCCCGACGCTGCACGACGGCCTGCGCGGCCGTGCCCTCGCCGGCGGGCCCACCCGCCGCAGCAGCTTCGTCTCGATCGACGCCGCCCCCGTGCGCTTCGCCGACACCCGCCTCGCCCGCATGGTCGTCGTCGGCCTGCTGGCGATGGTCGTGGCCTCGGCCCTCCTGATGCTGATCGGCCAGAGCGCCAGCGCCGCCCCGGCGCCCGCCCCCGTCTCGCCGGTGGCGCCGGTCGACCCGACCGCGCCCGCCGTCGGCAGCACCGACGGCACCGCCGGCACGACCCCCACCGACTACACCGACACCGACCAGACCGTCACCGACGGCACCGGCACGGGCGGCCTCGACATCGACATCACCGGCCCCGACGGCACGCCCAGCCAGGCGGTCGTCACGCTGATCGGCATCACGCTGCTGAGCGTGGCCCCGGCGCTGCTGCTGATGATGACGTCGTTCACGAAGATCTTCGTGGTGCTGGCGATGACCCGCAACGCGCTCGCGCTGCCGTCGATCCCGCCGAACCAGGTGCTCGCGGGCCTCGCGCTCTTCCTGAGCCTGTTCATCATGGCGCCGATCCTGGGGCACATCAACGACGACGCCGTGCAGCCCTACCTCTCGGGCCAGCTCGACCTGCAGGGCGCGATCGACGCCGGCTCGGCGCCGCTCCGCGAGTTCATGCTGGCGCACACCCGCGAGGAGGACCTCGCGCTGATGACCCGCTCGGCCGACCAGCCGAACCCCGCCGACCAGACCGACGTGCCGATGCTCACGCTCATCCCGTCGTTCATGATCAGCGAGCTGCGCGCCGCCTTCATCATCGGCTTCGTCATCTTCATCCCCTTCCTCGTCATCGACCTCGTCGTCAGCGCCGCGCTGATGTCGATGGGCATGATGATGCTCCCGCCGGTGATGATCTCGCTCCCCTTCAAGATCCTGCTGTTCGTGCTCGTCGACGGCTGGGGCCTCATCATCACGAGCCTGATCGAGAGCTACCAGGTGGGCAGCTGATGGACTCCAACGCCGTCCTCGACCTGTCGATGCAGGCGCTGATCATCACGGGCAAGCTCGCCGCCCCCGTGCTGATCACCTCCCTCGTCGTCGGCTTCGCGATCTCGCTCCTGCAGTCGATCACCCAGATCCAGGAGGTCACCCTCTCGTTCGTGCCGAAGGCCGTGGCGGTGGGAGTCGCCCTCATCGTCTGCGGGCACTGGATGATCTCCGAGATGGTCTCGTTCACGACGGCCGTCTTCGACCGCATCCCGCAGCTCCTCAGCGGCGGCTAGGCCCGACCGTGACCCTCGACCTCAGCTGGCTGGAGGCCACGATGCTGGCCGCCGTGCGCATGACCGCGTTCATCGTCATCGCGCCGCCGTTCTCCTACAAGGCCTTCCCCGGCCGCGTGAAGGCGATGCTCGGCGTGGGCCTCGGCCTCGCCGTCGCGCCGCGCGTGACGCCCGGGTACGAGTCGCTCGCCACCGGGCAGTTCGTCGTGGCGCTCGTGCTCGAGGTCGTCGTCGGCGGCGTGCTGGGGTTCCTGGTGTTCCTCGCGTTCTCGGCCGTCCAGGCCGCGGGCAGCCTGATCGACCTCTTCGGCGGCTTCACGCTCGCGCAGGCCTTCGACCCGCAGTCGATGGTGAACGGTGCGCAGTTCACCCGCCTCTTCCAGATGACGGCGCTGGCGCTGATGTTCGCGAGCGGCGGCTACCAGCTGCTGATCGGCGGGCTGACCCGCTCGTTCGACGCGTTCCCGCTCGGGCTCGGCATGGACCTCTCCCGCCCGGTCGAGATGATGGCGCACGGCGTCTCGCAGATGTTCCTCGCGACCCTGCAGATCGCCGGGCCCCTCGCCGTCGTGCTCTTCCTCGCCGACGTCGGGCTCGGGCTGCTCAGCCGCGTCGCCCCCGCGCTCAACGCCTACGCGATGGGCTTCCCGCTCAAGATCCTCATGACCGTGATGCTCGCGGGCGGCGTCTTCCTCGCCCTGCCCGGTGTCGTGCGCTCGCTGACCGGCGACGCCTCGAAGATGCTCCTGGGGGTGGGGTAGCCGTGGCCGACGACTCCGGCGAGAAGACCGAGGCCGCGACCGACAAGCGGATGAAGGAGGTGCACTCCAAGGGCCAGCTGTCGCGCTCGCAGGACCTCAGCGCGTGGATCGGAGTCGGCGCCGCCGCGGTCATGATCCCCAGCACCATCCAGCGCGGGGCCGAGGCCGGCACCGACCAGCTCTTCTCGATCGGCGAGATCATCCGCCACCCCGACGACACCACCGTCGTCGCCCTCCTCGGCGACGGCGTGGGGTCGATGGCGGCGACCATCGCGCCCATGCTGGCCGTCGTCGGCGTCGCCGTGCTCGTCACCGCGATCGTGCAGGGCGGCGTCCACATCAAGCGGATGACCGGCAACTACGAGCAGTTCAACCTCCTCAACGGCATCAAGAACACCTTCGGCACCCAGGCCCTCTGGAACGGCGCGAAGGCCCTGATCAAGACCGCCGTCGTCGGCGTCGTGCTCTGGATGGCCATCCAGGGCCTGATGCCCGTGCTGATGAGCGGCGGCGGCCTCAGCGTCTCCGCGCTGCTCGCCGAGGCCGAGGCCGGCACGGGCATCCTGCTCCGCGCCGCCATCGTGGCCGGGCTGCTGCTCGCCGCCGCCGACGTCTTCGTCGTCATGCGCCGCAACCGCAAGAAGACCCGCATGACCAAGAAGGAGGTGCGCGACGAGAGCAAGAGCAGCGACGGCGACCCCCTGGTCAAGTCGCAGCGCCGCTCGCGTCAGCTCGCCATGAGCCGCAACCGCATGATGGGCGCGATCGTCGACGCCGACGTCGTCATGGTCAACCCGACCGACTACGCCGTCGCGCTCCGCTACGAGCCCGGCAAGTCTGCGCCCCGCGTCGTCGCCAAGGGCGCCGGCGCCGTCGCCGCCGCGATCCGTGCCCGCGCCGAGGAGTCGGGCGTGCCGCTCGTCCGCGACGTCCCCCTGACCCGTGCCCTGCACGCGTCCTGCGGCCTCGGCGACGAGATCCCGGTCGACCTCTACACGCCGGTCGCGCGCGTGCTGACCTTCGTGATGGCCCTCCAGGCCCGCGGGGCGTCCGCCGTCGCCGGCACCCACGCCAACCCCCGCCCCACCACCCCCGACGAGGTCGCCGGCGTGCTCACGCCCGGCTCGCTCGAGGCCGACGCGATGCCCCGCCGCCTGCGGGTCGCGCGCGACGCCGCCTCCCGCACCGCGCCTCCGGCCGGTGCCCCCACTGCTCCCCGTCCGTCCGTCACCGGAGGAACCGCCTGATGAAGAAGACACTCCCCAAGCTCGCCGTGCCCGTCGGCGTGGTCGCGATCGTGCTGCTGCTCGTCGTGCCCGTGCCGGCCCCGATGCTCGACGTGCTGATCATCTGCAACATCCTGCTCGCGCTGGTGATCCTGCTGACGACGCTCTTCGTGAAGAAGCCGCTCGACTTCTCGGTCTTCCCGTCGCTGCTGCTCGTCGCGACGCTGTTCCGCCTCGGCCTCAACGTCGCGTCGACGCGCCTCGTGCTCGGCGAGGGCTTCGCCGGCCACGTCATCGAGGCGTTCGGCCACGTGGCGGTGAGCGGCTCGATCATCATCGGCGCCGTCATCTTCTGCATCCTGGTCATCATCCAGTTCGTCGTCGTCACCAAGGGCGCCGAGCGCGTCGCCGAGGTCGGCGCGCGCTTCACCCTCGACGCGATGCCCGGCAAGCAGATGGCCATCGACGCCGACCTCAACGCGGGCCTGATCACCGACGAGGTCGCCAAGCAGCGCCGCGCCGACGTCAGCGCCGAGGCCGACTTCTACGGCGCGATGGACGGCGCGTCGAAGTTCGTCAAGGGCGACGCGATCGCGGGCATCTTGATCATCGTCATCAACCTGATCGGCGGCATCGCCATCGGCGTGCTGCAGAACGGCATGGAGCCCGCCGACGCCCTCGGCCACTACGGCCTGCTCACCATCGGCGACGGCCTCGTCACGCAGATCCCCGCGCTGCTGATGGCGGTCAGCACCGGCATGATCGTCACCCGCTCGGGCGCCGACAGCGACATGGGCTCGCAGGCGGCGGCGCAGCTCGGGCAGTCGCGCATCGCGATCGCCATCGCGGGCGTCGCGGCGATCGGCATGGGGTTCATCCCCGGCATGCCGATCATCCCCTTCCTCGTCATCGGCGCGACGCTGCTGATCATCGCCCAGCGCCTCAGCACGAAGGCGAAGGCCGAGGAGGCGCGGGCGGCCCTCGAGGCCGAGGTCGCGCCCCCGGCCCCCACCGACACCACGGAGGACCTCCTCGAGCAGATGCGCGTCCACGCCCTCGAGATCCTGCTCGCGCCCGACCTGGTCGACATGGTCAGCGGGGCCTCGGACGACCTGCTCGGCCGCGTCAAGGCGCTGCGCCGCAAGATCGCCGTCGACATGGGCATCGTCGTGCCGCCCGTCCGCACCCGCGACAGCGTCGACCTGCCGCCGTCGACCTACTCGATCCGCATCGCCGGCGTCGAGGCGGGCCGCGGCCAGGCGCCCGCCCGCTCGGTGCTCGCCCTCGGCGACCAGCTCGACTCGCTGCCCGGCACGGTCACGATCGAGCCCGTCTTCGGCCTCGCCGGCAAGTGGGTGCCGGCCGAGATGCGCCACAGCGCCGAGATGACCGGCGCGACCGTCATCGACCGCGTCTCGGTGCTCGTCACGCACCTCTCGTCGATCATCGGCGACAACGCCGCCCGCCTCCTCAGCCGCGAGGACGTCCGCGTGCTCACCGAGGGCGTCAAGCAGGTCAACGCCGCCGCCGTCGACGACCTCGTGCCGAGCATGCTGTCGCTCGCCGAGCTGCAGCGCGTGCTGCAGGGGCTGCTCGCCGAGCGCATCCCGATCAACGACCTCGCGCGCATCTGTGAGGGGCTGACGCTCCGCGCCAAGCAGTCGACCGACCCGGAGGGGCTGATCGAGGCGGCCCGCGCCTCCCTCGGGCCCGCGCTCACCGCGCGCTACCTCGACGGGGCCGTGCTGCGCGTCATCATGATCGACCCGGGCCTCGAGCAGTCGATGCTCGAGGGGCTGCGGCCGAGCGACCAGGGCACGCAGATCCTGCTCGACGGCCACCGCGTCGAGCAGGTGCTCGGCTCGCTGCGCGACTCGGTCGCGAGCGTCGAGGCCCAGGGCCTCAGCGCGGTGCTCGTCTGCGCGCCCGCGCTCCGCCCCGCCATCCACCGGCTCGTGTCGGCGCAGCAGAACGGCCTGCCGGTGCTGTCGTACCAGGAGGCCACGGCCGCCGGCTCGACCATCGAGACCGTCGGCGTCGTCCGCGCGGCCGACCCGATCACGGCGGCCTGACGTGGCGCGCAGGGTGCAGATGAGCGGGGAGTCGCTCGAGCAGCTCGCCGCCGAGGCCCGCGCGGTGCACGGGCCCGGAGCCCGCGTCGTCGCCGCCCAGAAGGTGACCGTCGGGGGAGTGGGCGGCCTGTTCGCCCGCAAGCACTACGAGGTGACCGTCGAGGTGCCCGACCCGGCCACCGACCGCCCGGTCGCCCGGGTGACCATCACCCAGCCCGCCTCGCGGGCGGGCATCGCGGCGCTCCTCGCCGATGCCGACGCGGCGGACGGCTTCGACGACGGGGCCCGCCCCGGCCCCGCGGCCGCCGCCCCCTCACCCGCGCGGGACCCCTTCGACGAGGTGCTCGCCGGCGGGGGAGCCGGCCGGCGCCCCGCACCCGAGGTCGTCGTGCTGCCGCGCGCCGCCGACGCGGGCGCCGTCGACAGCCCCCGTCGCGCCGCCCGTGCCGCCGCGGCCGCCGCCTCCGCCGCGGGCGCGACCACCGCCTCCTCGTCGACCGCCGGAGGCGCGGTGCCGGCCCCGTCGCCGGCCGACGTCTCGACCCGCACCGACGCGTTCGCCGACATCATGGACGACTTCACCTTCAACGGCATCGCGGTCGACCCCGTCGTCGCCCCCGCCGCCGCCGACGACGCCCGGCCGGGCCCGCTGACCACCGCCGCGGAGTTCCTCGCCGCGGCCGCCGCCACCACGTCGCCCGCGCTCGCCGCGGCCGGGCAGGCCGACCTGCCGGCCGCTCCGGGGCTGCTGCGCGGCGCCGGCGACCTCGTCGTCGTCGTGGGCCGCCCGGGCGACGCGTTCCGGGTGGCGGCGCAGATGGCGTCGGCGTTCGGGCTGCGCTCGGTCGACGTCTCCGACCGCCGCAGCGCCATCCTCGCCCGGGCCACCGGGGTGCACGAGGGCTCGTCGGTCGTCACCGCCCTCGCGTGGGACGACGACGCCCCTGAGGCGCTCCGCTCGATCGGCGCCGACCAGCTCTGGGTCGCCGTCGACGTGGGCCGCAAGCACGACGACACGGCGCGCTGGGTCGAGGCCGTCCGCGCGGTGCAGCCCGTCGCGGCCGTCGCGGTCGTCGGCGCGCAGGACACGGCGACCCCCGGCACGGTGCACCTGCTCGGCGTGCCGGTGGGGTGGCGCGAGTAGCCAGCGACCCTCACGTCGCTAAGCTGGCCCGATGCTGGTGTTGACGCGCAAGGTCGGGGAGCGGATCCTCATCGGTGACGACATCGTCATCACCGTCCTCGACTCCCGGGGCGAGGGCGTGCGCATCGGCATCGACGCCCCCCGCGGCGTGAAGATCCAGCGCGAGGAGGTCGTCCAGGCGGTCTCCGAGGCAAACGTCGCGGCGGCCGCGGCCCCCGACGACGCCGAGGCCCGCCTCCGCGCCGCGCTCGGTGCCCCCGCGCCCCGCGCCGACCAGTAGCCGCCGCGCGCTCGGCGCGCCCGCGCCCGCGCCGACCAGTAGGCCCGCTGCCCCCGCCCGCGCCCGCTCGGCCCGCGAGACACCACGTTCTCGCACCGGAACCCCGCCGCGGCGTGGTTCCCGTGCGAAGACGTGGTGCCTCGCCGTGACGGACGGTCAGCGCGCCCCGAACACGCTCCGCGACGGCTCGGGCGACGGCACCGCCGTCGCGTCGGTGACCACGGGGGCGCCGGCGACGAAGTCGCGCAGCTCGCGGCCGTGCACGACCTTGGCCGGCAGCGGGTCCGACGAGTAGAGCCGCGGCATGCGGTCGGTCGGCAGCGGCGACGGCGAGCCGATCAGCACGACGTTCCCGAACCGCCGGCCCTTGAGGGTCGCCGGGTCGGCGACGGCGGCGACGTGGTCGAAGACGGTCGAGAGCGTCGACGCCTGGCCGCGGGCGAAGGCGAGCCCGGCCCCGTCGGCGGAGTTGACGATCAGCATGCCGGTGGGGGAGAGGAACTCCGCCGCGGCCGAGTAGAACTCGAGCGAGGTCACGTGGGCGGGGATGCGCGAGCCGCCGAAGACGTCGACGACGAGCAGGTCGACCGTGCCGCGCAGGCCGGCCGGCAGCTTCAGCATCACCTCGCGGGCGTCGCCGTAGCGGACCCTGATGGAGGCGCCCCTCGGCAGCGGCAGCTTCTCGCGCACCAGCGCCACGAGGTCCGCCTCGAGCTCGACCACCTGCTGTCGCGACCCCGGGCGGGTGGCCTCCACGTAGCGGGGCAGCGTCAGCGCGCCGGCTCCGAGGTGCAGCGCCGTGACCGGCCCCTCGGGCAGCAGGTCGATGGCGTGGCCGATGCGCCGCACGTACTCGAAGGCGAGGTGGGTGGGGTCGTCGAGGTCGACGTGCGACTGCGGGGTGCCGTCGACGACGAGCGTGAACGCGCCGGGTCGGTGGCGGTCCTCGTCGACGCGGGCGAGGCCGGCGCCGATGGTGATCTCGCCGGAGGGGTCGTCGTGCGCAGCAGCCATGTGGCCCAGCTTCCCACCCCTCGGGGGCGGGAACACACGGGCCGCTCCCGCGTTATACCGAAGGTTCCGCTGAGAGTCAACGACAGGGCTTGCCAGGCGTGTCCCGGCTGCATAGTATTGACCTTTGCGCTCCCCGTGCGTCCCGTCGTCATATTGCGGTCGACGACGCACCTCGAGACGGCCTCCGAATATCGCGGCGGGGGCGCGTCCGGTCGTCGGAACGGGCTGGTCCTCGGACTGTACGCCCCGACGGCTCCGGGAGGGCCGTTCAACCACTCACTCATACTGTCCGACAGTGATGACCCGACGGGGTCCACGGAGGTTACTTCCTTGGCTGCTGCGAACACCGCAAACACCAACTCACCCAAGAACGGCCGTGGCGCATCGCGCCTCTCGTTCGCCAAGATCACCGACACGCTGACGGTCCCCGACCTCCTGGCGCTCCAGACCGAGAGCTTCGACTGGCTCGTCGGCAACGACATCTGGAAGCAGCGCCTTGCCGAGGCCACCGAGCAGGGTCGCACCGACCTCGCCCTCCACTCCGGCCTGGAGGAGATCTTCGAGGAGATCTCCCCGATCGAGGACCTCGGCGAGACGATGCAGCTGTCGTTCACCGCGCCCGAGCTCGAAGACCCCAAGTACTCGATCGACGAGTGCAAGGAGCGCGGCAAGACCTACGCCGCCCCCCTCTACGTCAACGCCGAGTTCATGAACCACCTCACGGGTGAGATCAAGACGCAGACCGTGTTCATGGGCGACTTCCCGCTCATGACCGAGCGCGGCACGTTCATCATCAACGGCACCGAGCGCGTCGTCGTGTCGCAGCTGGTCCGCAGCCCCGGCGTCTACTTCGAGCGCGCCTCCGACAAGACCTCCGACAAGGACATCTACTCGGCCCGCGTCATCCCGAGCCGCGGTGCCTGGCTCGAGTTCGAGATCGACAAGCGCGACCAGGTCGGCGTCCGCATCGACCGCAAGCGCAAGCAGAGCGTCACCGTCTTCCTCAAGGCCCTCGGCCTGACGAGCGAAGAGATCACGGAGAAGTTCAAGGGCTTCGCGTCCATCGAGGCCACCCTCGAGAAGGACGCCATCCTCACGAAGGAAGAGGCCCTCAAGGACATCTACCGCAAGCTCCGTCCCGGCGAGCAGGTCGCGGCCGAGGCCGCGCGTGCGCTCCTCGACAACTTCTACTTCAACCCGAAGCGCTACGACCTGGCGAAGGTGGGTCGCTACAAGATCAACCGCAAGCTCGGCATCGACGCGCCCCTCGGCGACTCGGTCCTGACCGTCGACGACATCGTCGCGACGATCAAGTACCTCGTCTCGCTGCACGCCGAGGAGAAGACGATCGACGGCACGCGCGACGGCAACGCCGTCGAGCTCCGCCTCGACGTCGACGACATCGACCACTTCGGCAACCGTCGCATCCGCGCGGTCGGCGAGCTGATCCAGAACCAGGTCCGCACCGGTCTCTCCCGCATGGAGCGCGTCGTCCGCGAGCGCATGACCACTCAAGACATCGAAGCGATCACCCCGCAGACCCTGATCAACGTGCGCCCCGTCGTCGCCGCGATCAAGGAGTTCTTCGGCACCTCGCAGCTGTCGCAGTTCATGGACCAGAACAACCCGCTCTCGGGCCTGACGCACAAGCGTCGCCTCTCGGCCCTCGGGCCGGGCGGTCTCTCCCGTGAGCGCGCCGGCGTCGAGGTGCGAGACGTGCACCCCTCGCACTACGGCCGCATGTGCCCGATCGAGACCCCGGAAGGCCCGAACATCGGCCTGATCGGCTCGCTCGCCTCGTTCGCGCGCATCAACTCGTTCGGCTTCATCGAGACCCCCTACCGCCGGGTCGAGGCCGGTCACGTCACCGCGACGATCGACTACCTCACCGCGTCGGAGGAGGACGACTACGTCGTCGCCCAGGCGAACGCCCCCCTCACCGACGGCTTCGACTTCGTCGACGACAAGGTGCTCGTCCGCAAGAAGGGCGGCGAGGTGGAGCTCGTCGCCAAGGACGAGGTCGACTACATGGACGTCTCGCCGCGCCAGATGGTGTCGGTCGCGACCTCGCTCATCCCGTTCCTCGAGCACGACGACGCGAACCGCGCCCTCATGGGCGCCAACATGCAGCGCCAGGCCGTCCCGCTGGTCCGCAGCGAGAGCCCCCTGGTCGGCACCGGCATGGAGGGCTACACCGCGATCGACGCCGGTGACGTCGTCACCGCCGACGCCGCGGGCGTCGTCACCGAGGTCTCGGCCGACGTGGTCGTGGTCCAGCTCGACGAGGGCGGCACGCAGGAGTACTACCTGCGCAAGTTCGACCGCTCGAACCAGGGCGCCAGCTACAACCACCGCGTGATCGTCGACGCCGGTCAGCGCATCGAGGTCGGCGAGGTCATCGCCGACGGCCCGGCGACGGAGAACGGCGAGCTCGCGCTCGGCAAGAACCTCCTCGTCGCGTTCATGCCGTGGGAGGGCTACAACTACGAGGACGCGATGATCCTGTCGCAGAACCTCATCAAGGACGACACGCTCTCCTCGATCCACATCGAGGAGTACGAGGTCGACGCCCGCGACACGAAGCTCGGCAAGGAGGAGATCACCCGTGACCTCCCCAACGTCAGCCCGGACCTGCTGGCCGACCTCGACGAGCGCGGCATCATCCGCATCGGCGCCGAGGTCCGCCCCGGCGACATCCTCGTGGGCAAGGTCACGCCGAAGGGCGAGACCGAGCTCAGCGCCGAGGAGCGCCTGCTGCGCGCGATCTTCAACGAGAAGAGCCGTGAGGTCCGCGACACGTCCCTGAAGGTGCCCCACGGCGAGCAGGGAACGGTCATCGGCGTCAAGGTCTTCGACTCGCAGGACGGCGACGACGAGCTCGGCTCGGGCGTCAACCAGCGCGTGGTCGTGTTCATCGCCCAGAAGCGCAAGATCACCGCGGGCGACAAGCTCGCCGGCCGCCACGGCAACAAGGGCGTCATCTCGACGATCCTCCCCGTGGAGGACATGCCCTTCCTCGAGGACGGCACGCCGGTCGACATCATCCTCAACCCGCTCGGCGTCCCCGGTCGAATGAACTTCGGCCAGGTGCTCGAGATCCACCTCGGGTGGATCGCCGCGCAGGGCTGGAACGTCGAGGGCGTCCAGGAGTGGGCCAAGAACCTGCCCCCGGAGGCGCTCAGCGCCGCTCCCGGCACCAAGGTCGCCACCCCGGTGTTCGACGGCGCCGCGGAGCGCGAGATCGAGGGCCTCCTCGACTCGACCCTGCCGACCCGTGACGGCGACCGCCTGATCGGCTCGTCCGGCAAGGCGCGCCTGTTCGACGGTCGTTCGGGTGAGCCGTTCCCGAACCCCATCTCGGTCGGGTACATGTACATCCTGAAGCTGCACCACCTCGTCGACGACAAGATCCACGCTCGGTCGACGGGCCCCTACTCGATGATCACGCAGCAGCCGCTGGGTGGTAAGGCGCAGTTCGGCGGACAGCGCTTCGGAGAGATGGAGGTGTGGGCCCTCGAGGCCTACGGCGCCGCGTACGCGCTGCAGGAGCTCCTGACGATCAAGTCCGACGACATCCTCGGCCGCGTGAAGGTCTACGAGGCGATCGTCAAGGGCGAGAACATCCAGGAGCCCGGCATCCCGGAGAGCTTCAAGGTCCTCATCAAGGAGATGCAGTCGCTCTGCCTGAACGTCGAGGTCCTCTCGGCCGACGGCCAGACGGTCAGCCTGCGCGACACGGACGACGAGGTCTTCCGTGCCGCCGAAGAGCTCGGCATCAACATCTCCTCGCGCTTCGAGTCGTCGAACGTCGACGAAATCTGAGCCCCCTCCCACAACGACACGTCGAATCTTTCTGACAAGGGACTGAATTTTGATCGAAGCAACAACTTTCGATGAGCTGCGGATCGGCCTCGCGACGGCCGACAACATCCGTGCTTGGTCGCACGGTGAGGTCAAGAAGCCGGAGACCATCAACTACCGCACGCTGAAGCCCGAGAAGGACGGCCTCTTCGGAGAGCAGATCTTCGGGCCGTCACGTGACTGGGAGTGCGCCTGCGGCAAGTACAAGCGAGTCCGCTTCAAGGGCATCGTCTGTGAGCGCTGCGGCGTCGAGGTCACGAAGTCGTCGGTGCGCCGTGAGCGCATGGGCCACATCGAGCTCGCGGCCCCCGTCACGCACATCTGGTACTTCAAGGGCGTGCCCTCGCGCCTCGGCTACCTGCTCGACATGGCCCCGAAGGACCTCGAGAAGGTCATCTACTTCGCGGCCTACATGGTGATCTCGATCGACGAGGAGGGCCGTCACGCCGACATGCCCGGCCTCGAGAACGAGCTCCGCCTCGAGATCAAGCAGCTCGAGTCGCAGCGCGACACGCGCATCGCCGACCGCCTCAAGAAGCTCGAGGACGACCTCGCGGTGCTCGAGGAGGAGGGCGCCAAGAGCGACCAGAAGCGTCGCGCGAAGGACGTCGCCGAGAAGGAGATGGGCCAGACCCGCAAGGCCTTCGACGAGGACATCAACCGCCTCGAGCGCGTGTGGGAGGACTTCCGCACCCTCAAGGTCGGCGACCTCAAGCCCGAGGACGCCGTCTTCCACGAGCTCCAGGACCGCTTCGGCATGTACTTCGAGGCCCACATGGGCGCCGAGGCCATCAAGAAGCGCCTCGAGGCCTTCGACCTCGCGACCGAGGCCGAGAACCTGCACCTGCAGATCTCGGAGGGCAAGGGCCAGAAGAAGATCCGCGCGATCAAGCGACTGCGCGTCGTCTCCTCCTTCCTCGCCACCGGCAACTCGCCGGCCGCGATGGTGCTCGACGTCGTCCCGGTCATCCCGCCGGAGCTGCGCCCGATGGTGCAGCTCGACGGTGGCCGCTTCGCGACCAGCGACCTGAACGACCTGTACCGCCGCGTCATCAACCGCAACAACCGCCTCCGTCGACTCCTCGACCTCGGTGCCCCCGAGATCATCGTCAACAACGAGAAGCGGATGCTGCAGGAGGCCGTCGACGCACTGTTCGACAACGGCCGTCGCGGTCGTCCCGTCACCGGCACCGGCAACCGCGCCCTGAAGTCCCTGAGCGACATGCTCAAGGGAAAGCAGGGTCGCTTCCGCCAGAACCTGCTCGGCAAGCGCGTCGACTACTCGGGCCGTTCGGTCATCATCGTCGGCCCGACGCTGAAGCTGCACCAGTGCGGTCTGCCCAAGCAGATGGCGCTCGAGCTGTTCAAGCCGTTCGTCATCAAGCGCCTGATCGACCTGAGCCACGCTCAGAACATCAAGTCGGCCAAGCGCATGGTCGAGCGTTCGCGCCCGCAGGTGTGGGACGTGCTCGAGGAGATCATCCGCGAGCGCCCCGTGCTGCTGAACCGCGCGCCCACCCTGCACCGTCTCGGCATCCAGGCCTTCGAGCCCCAGCTGGTCGAGGGCAAGGCCATCCAGCTGCACCCGCTCGTCTGCGCGGCGTTCAACGCCGACTTCGACGGCGACCAGATGGCCGTGCACCTGCCGCTGTCCGTCGAGGCCCAGGCTGAGGCGCGCATCCTGATGCTCGCGTCGAACAACATCCTGAAGCCGTCCGACGGCCGTCCGGTGACCCTGCCCGCCCAGGACATGATCATCGGCCTGCACTACCTGACGACGGTCACCGAGGGCGCCACCGGCGAAGGCCGTGCCTTCTCGTCGGTGTCCGAGGCGATCCTCGCCAAGGACCAGGGCTCGCTCGACCTCAACGCGATGGTCAAGATCCGCATGAACGGCGTGCACTTCGCCGAGGGCGAGGGCCCCGAGGGCTACGAGGTCGGCCAGGACATCCTGCTCGACACGACCCTCGGCCGTGCGCTCTTCAACGAGAACCTGCCGGCGGACTACCCGTTCGTCCAGCAGGTGACCGACAAGGGCATGCTCTCGACGATCGTCAACGACCTCGCCGAGCGCTACCCGAAGGTCGCCGTCGCGGCGGCCCTCGACAACATCAAGGACGCGGGCTTCTACTGGGCCTCGCGCTCCGGTGTCACGGTCGCGCTCTCCGACGTCCTCACGCCTCCGCGCAAGCCGGAGATCGTGGCGGGCTACGAGAAGCAGGCCGCGGCGGTGCAGGCCGAGTTCGACAAGGGCCTCATCTCCGACGCCGAGCGTCGTGCCGACCTGATCAAGATCTGGACGGAGGCCACGAACGAGGTCGCCGCCGAGATGCGGTCGAACTTCCCGGTCGACAACACGATCAACCGCATGGTCACCTCGGGTGCTCGTGGTAACTGGCTGCAGGTGCGCAACATCGCCGGCATGCGAGGCCTCGTGAACAACCCGAAGGGCGACATCATCCCCCGCCCGATCATCTCGTCGTACCGCGAGGGCCTGTCGGTGGCCGAGTACTTCATCGCGACGCACGGTGCCCGCAAGGGACTGGCCGACACGGCCCTCCGTACGGCCGACTCGGGGTACCTGACCCGTCGACTCGTCGACGTGTCGCAGGACGTCATCATCCGTGAGGACGACTGCGGCACCTCGCGCGGCCTCGAGCTGCCGATCGCCGCTCCCGACGCCGACGGCGTCATGGTGCGCGACGCCACGGTCGAGAACACGGTCTACGCCCGGTCGCTCGCGGCCGCCGCGGTCGACCCGCAGGGCACCGTCGTGGCCGAGGCCGGTGCGGACGTCGGCGACGTCCTCATCGACCAGCTGGTCGCCGCGGGCGTCGAGTCGATCAAGGTCCGCTCCGTGCTGACCTGTGAGGCCGCCGTCGGCGTCTGCGCCCAGTGCTACGGCCGTTCGCTGGCCACCGGCAACCTGGTCGACATCGGCGAGGCCGTCGGCATCATCGCGGCCCAGTCGATCGGTGAGCCCGGCACGCAGCTGACGATGCGCACCTTCCACACCGGTGGTTCGGCCTCGGCCGACGACATCACGCAGGGCCTCCCCCGCGTGACGGAGCTGTTCGAGGCGCGCACCCCCAAGGGCGCGTCCCCGATCGCCGACGGCGCGGGTCGCATCACGATCGAGGACACCGACAAGGCCCGCCGCGTCATCCTCAACCTCGACAACGGCGACGAGCCGGTGATCTACCCGGTGCTCAAGCGCTCGACCCTCCTCGTGGAGGACGGTCAGCACGTCGAGCTCGGTGCCCAGATCATCGCCGGTGCGGTCGACCCGAAGGAGGTCCTGCGAGTCAAGGGCGTCCGTGCCGTGCAGCAGCACCTCGTCGGTGGCGTCCAGGACGTCTACCGCTCGCAGGGCGTGCCGATCCACGACAAGCACATCGAGGTCATCGTCCGTCAGATGCTCCGCAAGGTCACCGTCGTCGACCACGGCGACACCGACCTGCTCCCCGGCGAGCTGGTCGACCGGTCGAAGTACAACGAGATCAACCGCGGTGCGCTCACCGAGGGCAAGCGCACGGCGTCGGCTCGCCAGGAGGTCATGGGCATCACCAAGGCCTCCCTCGCGACCGAGTCGTGGCTGTCCGCCGCGTCCTTCCAGGAGACGACCCGCGTGCTCACGCAGGCCGCCATGGAGGGCAAGAGCGACCCGCTGGTCGGCCTCAAGGAGAACGTGATCATCGGAAAGCTGATCCCCGCGGGCACCGGCCTGTCGCGCTACCGCGACGTGTCGGTCGAGGCGACGGAGGAGGCGAAGGCCGAGCGGTACCCCAACCGCGTCTTCACCGACGACGCGTCGTTCAACGAGGCTGACCTCAGCTTCGTCGATTTCGACTCGTTCTCGTCGGACGACTTCACGCCCGGCACCTACAACTGAGCACCCCCGGGGAGGCGCGGTGAGGGTCTGACCTGACCCGCACCTCCCCAGGAGGCCCAGCACCACGAAGGGCCCCGGCTCTCGCACCTGCGAGAGCCGGGGCCCTTCGTCGTGCCCGCGCCTACGCTCGGTGGGGTGCAGTTCGAGCAGGCCCTCACCGACGACGTCACCCTGAGGGAGGCGCGGGTCGGCGACGCCGCGTCGCTGGCGGCCGCGCAGGCGCGCAACCGCGACCACCTCGCCCCCTGGGACCCCGCTCGCCCGGCCTCGTTCTTCGAGCCGGCCGGCCAGCTCGCCCTGCTGACGGCACGGATCGCGGCGGCGGACTCGGGGGAGGCCCTGCCCCTCCACCTCGTCGAGCGCGGACCCGACGGCGACCGCGTCGTCGGCGGCATCTCGCTGAACCACATCGTCCGTGGCCCGGTCCAGGCCGCCTCGGTCGGCTACTGGGTCGACCGGGAGCGGACGGGCCGGGGCCTCGCCCGGGCGGCCGTGGCGGTCGTGGCCGACCTCGCCGCGACGCGCCTGCGGCTGCACCGCCTCGAGGCGAGCGCCCTGCCGCACAACGTGCCCTCCCGGCGCGTGCTCGAGGCGTCGGGGTTCACGCTGATCGGCACGGCGCCGAGCTACCTCCGGATCGCCGGGCGGTGGCAGGACCACGTGCTGTACCAGCGCGTCCTCGGGTAGCCGGCCCGCGCCTCCCGCAGGCCGCCCGCGGCCCGCCCGCCCGGGCGACGGGTGACGCCCTGTGCCCCCTTGCGGGGGCACCCGCTCTGGGACGTGCCCCCGAGGGCCGCTCGCCTTAGCGTGGACACCGCTCGGACTCCCGACCCGGGCGACCGTGCCGACGCGATCCCGACCACCCGCGGCGGCTGTACCGAGGAGGTACGTCCCGTGGCTTCCATGACCGAGATCCTGATCCTGCACGGCCTGCTGCCCATGGAGTACCTCGACCGCGTCGGTCGCCGCTCCACCGACGAGGAGGCCTCCATCCGCGAGCTCCTGTCGCAGGGCGTCGTGACCACCTCGCAGGTGGCTCGTGCCCGTGCGCAGGCCGCCGGCATGGACTTCGTCGAGCTGATCGACTACCCCGTCGACCGCGCCGCCGTCACGATGGTGCCCGCGGCCGTCTGTCGCCGCCACAGCGTGCTGCCCATCGGCGTGCGCGACGGCGGCCTTCTGCTCGCGATGGCCGACCCGGGCGACGTCTTCGCCATCGACGACGTGCGCGCCGGCCTCCGCATCGGCGTCGACCCCGTGGTCGCCGAGAAGGGCGACCTGCTCGCCGCGATCGACCGCTACCTCCGCGCCGACGACGAGCTCAACGACCTCACGAGCACGCTCGAGGAGGAGAAGGCGCAGGAGGCGGCGGCCGACATCACCGACGGCCCCGACGACGACGTGCCCATCGTGCGCTTCGTCAACCTGCTCGTGAGCCAGGCGATCACCGACCACGCCTCCGACATCCACATCGAGCCGAGCGAGACCGACGTCCGGATCCGCTACCGCATCGACGGCGTGCTGCACGAGATGCAGCCGGCCCCGAAGGCCATCCAGAACGGCGTCATCTCGCGCCTCAAGATCATGAGCGAGATCGACATCGCCGAGCGCCGCAAGCCGCAGGACGGCCGCATGTCGGTCCGTCACGGCGGCCGTCAGATCGACCTCCGCGTCGCGACGCTGCCCACGGTGTGGGGCGAGAAGGTCGTCATGCGGATCCTCGACAACTCGAACACGTCGATGAGCCTCCGCGACCTCAACCTGCTGGAGCGCAACTTCGACGTCTACGCCGCGTCGTACTCGAAGCCGTACGGCATGATCCTCGTCACGGGCCCCACGGGCTCAGGCAAGTCGACCACGCTCTACACGACGCTCAACGCCGTCGCCCGCCCCGAGATCAACGTGATCACGGTCGAGGACCCGGTCGAGTACCGCATGCGCGGCATCAACCAGGTGCAGGTCAACCCGAAGGCCGGCCTCACGTTCGCGAGCGCGCTGCGGAGCATCCTCCGCTCCGACCCCGACGTCGTCCTGCTCGGCGAGATCCGCGACCACGAGACCGCGCAGATCGCCATCGAGGCGTCGCTGACCGGCCACCTCGTGCTCAGCACGCTGCACACGAACGACGCCCCGAGCGCCATCACGCGGCTCACCGAGATGGGCATCGAGCCGTTCCTCGTCGGCAGCGCCATCGACTGCGTCGTGGCCCAGCGCCTCGCCCGGCGCCTCTGCGACCGCTGCAAGCAGCCCACGAACTACTCGCCGCGGCAGCTCGCCGCGCTGAAGTTCGAGCTGCGCGACGGCGAGGACCCGACGGTCTTCCAGCCCGTCGGCTGCCAGCAGTGCTCCAACACGGGCTACCGCGGGCGCATCGCCCTGCACGAGGTGATGAGCGTCTCGGAGGAGATCGAGCGCCTCGCCGTGACCCGCGCCTCGAGCGCCGAGATCGGCCGCACCGCCCGCGAGCAGGGGATGCTCACGCTCCGCCAGGACGGCTGGGAGAAGGCGAAGCTCGGCCTCACCAGCGTCGAGGAGATCCTGCGGGTGGTCGCGTGACCCGGCCCCGCGCCTCCTCCGCCCCGGCCCCGGCCCCCGCCGGGGCTGCGGCACCTGCACCTGCTCCCGCGACGCGCGTCGTCGCCCCCGAGACCCGATCCGCCACCACCGCCCCGGAGGCCGCCGCATGAGCGTCTACGAGATCCCCGACGAGCCCCACGCCGCCGACGGGTGGGCCCCCGGCCGACCCGGCCGCGAGGTCAGCACCGACACGCCCGCGACGTCGTGGGAGCCGCCCGCGCCGGTGACGCTCGTGCCCGCCTCGCCCCCCGTCGACCCGACGAAGCACGTCTACGCGCTCGAGGGCGACCAGGAGGCGGTGCTGGGCTGGACCCCGACGCCCGCGCCCTCGAGTCGGCGGGCCGCGCGCCTCGCCGAGGCCCTCGGCGCGGCGGTCGCGTCCGCCGCGGCCGAGGTCGGCAGCGGTCGCGCCCCGTCGTCGCCGGCGGTCGCGGGGCTCACGCGCGCCCCGGCCACGCCGAGCTGGAGCGACCCGCGCTTCGACGCGATCGCGGACATGGCCGACGAGCCGGCCGTGTCGGTCGCGCCGGTGTCGGTCGCGCCCGTGGCCGTCGCCCCGGTGGCCGTCGCGGAGCCGACTGCCGCTCCGGCCGCTGCTCCGGCCCCGGCGCCCGTCATGCACGTGTCCGCCTCCGCCCCCGTGCCCGTGACGCCTCCCGCCGCCCGCCCCGTGCTCCCCGCGGCGGCCGCCGTGGCGCAGCCCCAGCCGCAGCACGCCGCCCCCGTCGCCTCGCCCGCGGCTCCGGTCACGGCCGCCCTGCCCGTCGTCTCGGCGACCGACCTCGGCATCGAGCTGCACGAGCACGCCCGCACCACGGCGCACCCCGGTCTCGTCGCCGCCCTGATCGAGGTCGTCCAGCGCGGCGCCTCCGACCTCCACGTCACGGTCGACGCCGCTCCCACGCTGCGCGTGGACGGCTCCCTGCAGCCGACGCACACCTCGCCCGAGCCGTGGGACGCCGTGACGGTCGCCGCGGCGCTCGCGAGCCTGCTCACGCCCGAGCAGCAGGAGCGCTTCGACGACGAGCTCGAGCTCGACTTCGCCTGGTCGCTCTCCGACGACTCGCGCTTCCGCGTGAACTTCTACCAGCAGCGCGGCTCGCTCGGGGCGGCGTTCCGCCTCATCCCGACCGAGATCAAGCCCCTGCACGAGCTGGGCGTGCCCGAGTCGGTGTCGACCTTCGCGAAGCTGCCCCGCGGCCTCGTGCTCGTCACGGGCCCCACGGGCTCCGGCAAGTCGACCACCCTCGCCGCGCTGATCGACCTGGTGAACCGCACCCGGGCCGACCACATCGTCACGGTCGAGGACCCGATCGAGTTCATGCACCAGCACAAGCGCTCGCTGGTGAACCAGCGCGAGGTCGGGCACGACACCCACAGCTTCGCCGCCGCCCTCAAGCACGTGCTGCGCCAGGACCCGGACGTGATCCTGATCGGCGAGCTCCGCGACCTCGAGACCATCTCGGTGGCGCTCACGGCCGCCGAGACCGGGCACCTCGTCTTCGCGACGCTGCACACGCAGAGCGCCGCGCAGACGATCGACCGCGTGATCGACGTCTTCCCGCCGCACCAGCAGGACCAGGTGCGCACCCAGCTGGCCTCGACGCTCCGCGGCGTCGTCTGCCAGACCCTGCTGCCCAAGGCGAGCGGCCGCGGCCGGGTCGTCGCGACGGAGATCATGATGATGACGCCGGCCATCGGCAACCTCGTGCGCGAGGGCAAGACCTACCAGATCGCATCCTCGATGCAGGCGGGCCGTGACCTCGGCATGCACACCATGGACCAGAAGCTCGCCGACCTCGTCAACACGGGCGTGGTGACGCACAAGGCCGCGATGGAGAAGGTGCACGACCGCGAGGGCTTCGACCGCCTCGTCACGCGCGTCATCAACAAGAGCGAGTCGCAGGGCCTCGACAGCGGCATCGACTTCGGCGACGCCTTCTCGCGGGGCGACGCCTGATGGCCGGCGCGGTCGCCTACGCCTACAAGGGGCGCGACACGGCGGGCAAGGTCGTCAAGGGCAAGGTCGACGCCTCGAGCGAGGGCGCGGTCATCACGCGCCTGCGCACGATGGGCGTCCAGCCGATCTCGATCACGGAGGCGGCGGCCGGCACCGGCCTGCAGCGCGAGGTGTCGATCCCCGGCCTCGGCGACAAGGCCGTGAAGATGAAGGACATCGCGGTCATGTCGCGCCAGATGGCGACCATGATCGGGTCGGGCCTGTCGCTGCTGCGCACCCTGACGATCCTCGCCGACCAGGTCGAGAGCAAGCGCCTGGCGAAGATCATGGGGGAGGTGCGTGACGACGTCGAGACGGGGGTCTCGTTCTCCGACGCGGTCGGCAAGCACGACAAGGACTTCCCGCCCCTGATGATCAACATGATCAAGGCGGGCGAGACCGGCGGGTTCCTCGACAAGGCGCTCGAGTCGACGGCCGAGAACTTCGAGAAGGAGGTCGCCCTCCGCGGCACGATCAAGTCGGCGATGACCTACCCGGTCGTCGTGCTCGTGATGTCGCTCGTCGCCGTCGTCGTGATGCTGCTCTTCATCGTGCCGATCTTCCAGGACATGTTCACGAACCTGGGTGGTCAGCTGCCGCTGCCGACCATGATGCTCGTCTACGCGTCCCGGGCCATGCCGTACGTGGTGCCCGCGGGCCTCGTGATCGGCATCGCGTTCTCGATCTGGTGGCGCACGAACAAGAACAGCGTCAAGGTGCGCTCGCGCCTCGACCCGCTGAAGCTCAAGCTGCCGGTCTTCGGCGTGCTGCTGCGCAAGATCGCGATCGCGCGCTTCGCCCGCAACTTCTCGAACATGATCGGCGCCGGCGTGCCCATCCTCACCGCGCTGCGGATCGTGGGCGAGGTCTCGGGCAACTACGTGCTCGAGGAGGCGCTGGTCGAGGTCGCGGAGTCGGTCCGGCAGGGCGAGTCCATCGCCGGCCCGCTCACCGCCTCCGGCGTCTTCCCGTCGATGGTGACCCAGATGATCGCGGTGGGGGAGGACAGCGGCTCGCTGCAGACCATGCTCGAGAAGGTCGCGGACTTCTACGACCAGGAGGTCAAGTCGACCACCGAGTCGCTCACCGCGCTGATCGAGCCGCTGCTGATCGCCTTCCTCGGCGTCGTGGTCGGCGGCATGATCGTCGCGCTCTACCTGCCGATCTTCCAGATCACCTCGCTGATCAAGTAGCGCTCGGCCCGCACGGCCCGGGACCCCCTCCGGGCGACACCTGTCGCCCGGAAGGGGTCCTCCGTGCGTGTGCCCCGTACGGGTGTGATCGAGGCGTGACCAGGGGTTCTGTCCCGTTCGGGGGAGCCCCGGACTGGGGCCGTGTCGCAGGGCATAACCCCCCGTCCAAGGGATTCCGGGGGCTGCGGCCCGCTGGCAGCATCGTTCCCGGCGGTGATCAGTGACCGCTGCCGATCACTCCCCCTGCACCCCGTACCCGGAATGGACTCCCTCATGTACTTCGCGCTCATGGGCAAGCTCAACGCTCGCCGCCAGAACCTCGCCGCCGACAAGGACAAGGGCTTCACGCTCATCGAGCTCCTCGTCGTCGTGATCATCATCGGCATCCTCGCCGCCATCGCCATCCCGGTGTACCTCGGCGTGCAGAACAACGCCCGTGACGCCTCCGTGAAGAGCGACCTCTCGAACGCGAAGACCGCGGTCATCGGGTTCCAGACCGACACGGGCAACCTGCCCAAGACCCTGACGGCCGCCGACCTCGGCAAGTACGGCTACACCGTCAGCGCGGACAACACCCTCTCCTTCAAGACGGCACCCGTCGCGGGCTCCACCACCTTCTGCATCAACGGAACGGGCAAGACCGGCAAGGCCTTCAGCATCACCGAGGCCGCTGCCGTCGTCGAGGGCGCCTGCGCCAACTGACCGACCGGGAGGCGAGGCGCCCCCGCGCCTCGCCTCCCGCCCTGCTCCGCCCCCACCCCGCAACTCCACCCCTGACCCGACCGGGAGGTGACCCACCATGCTCCAGCTCCTCAGCGACCGGCTCCGGCCCGCCGACCCGGCCGACCGCGACGCCGGCCTCTCGCTCGTCGAGGTGGTCGTCGCCCTCCTGGTCTTCGCGGTCATCACCGTCGGCTCCGTCGTCGCCGTGGGCCTGACGCTCTCCATCTCGAGCGACAACCGCAGCCGTGAGGTGGCGACGAACCTCGCCTCCGAGGCCGTCGACGTCGCCCGCGGCGTCGCGGACGTCATCCAGGTGACTTCGGCCACGACCACGAAGGACGTCGGCGGCGTCACCTACAAGGTCGCCCAGACCGCCGCCTGGCAGACCACCACCGGCGTCGACGCGACGTGCACCCCGGCCGCCGCGACCGGCAACGGCTCGCTGTTCTACAAGCGCCTGCAGGTGGCCGTGACCTGGACCGGCATGCGGAGCCCCGACTCCCCGGTGACCAGCGACACGATCCTCGCCCCGAACAGCCGCCTCAACGACCAGGACACGGGCACGATCCTCATCGGCGTCAAGGACTCCCAGGGCGCAGCCGTGCCCGGGGTCGTCGTCACCGTCGAGCCCGACACCGGGTCGTCGACGCCCGGCAAGGCCCTCACCGCCGCCTCGAAGCCCGCCGCCACGAACGCCGACGGCTGCGCCGTCGCGATCAAGATCCTGCCCGGCGCGTACAAGGTGACCATCTCGCGCTCCGACGCGGCCCCGTGGCGCGACGCGTCGCAGGCCTCCGCTCCGGTCAAGACCGTCGTCGTCGCGAAGGGCGACTCGGCCCCCGTGCCGTTCACCTACGAGCTCGGCGACGACTACGCGATCAAGTACGCCTCCAACTACACCGGCGGCACCGTGCTGCTGCCGGACAACCTCAAGACCACCGTGCTCGGCGGCCCGTCGCCGACCACCACGTCGGGCACCCCCGCCGACGTCTGGCTCTACCCCCTGAGCACCGGCTACCGGATGGTCGCCGGCGACTTCCGTCCGACCGGCACCGCCGGCGGCAGCTGCCTGTCGCCCGACCCCTCGCTCTGGCCGGCCAACGCCGCGGGCAAGACGGCCCCTGTGCAGCCCTTCGTGGCGGCCTCCGACAAGAAGGCGAGCTACTCGCTGCCCATGGGCGTCACCACGATCAAGCTCGCCGACGGCAACGACAAGGTCGTCCGGGCCGTCTCGACCGCAGCCCTCAACGGCGACCCGGGCTGCGCGGTCCCGCAGACCTACGAGTTCTCCGTCAAGGGCAAGACGTCGGCCAACGAGGTCACCCTGGCCCTTCCCTACGGCACGTGGGCGATCACCTCGGGCAACAGCACCA
Source organism: Frigoribacterium sp. CFBP 8754 (assembly GCF_014841815.1). Taxonomy (NCBI): domain Bacteria; kingdom Bacillati; phylum Actinomycetota; class Actinomycetes; order Micrococcales; family Microbacteriaceae; genus Frigoribacterium; species Frigoribacterium sp. CFBP 8754. The sequence goes on along the minus strand of NZ_JACYUO010000005.1, from coordinate 58,358 downwards.
CGTCGACCTTCCGCGGCGTGACCCTCAGCGGCCTGATCGGCACGATCCTCGGCACGATCTTCGGGGGCGGCGGCGCCGGCACCAACGTCGTCAGCCTCGACCCGAGGCCCGCCTCGTGACCGCGCTGCGCGCGCTGCTCTCCCGACGTCGTGACGACGCGGGCGTCAGCCTCGCCGAGCTGCTCGTCGCGATGATGGTCTTCGGCATCGTCATCACCGTGGTGTCGACGACCTTCATCTCGCTCGCCAAGGCGACCAGCCAGGCCCGCTCGATCGACCTCAACACGCGGGTCGCGTCGACCGGCCTCGCCGACCTCACCCGCACGATCCGCGCCGCCCGCACCATCCCCGTGCCCGGCGGCACCGAGACGCCCTCCTTCAGCGTCGCCACGACCGAGGCCCTCACCCTGACCACCGCCCTGAACACCGCGGACTCCGTCGCGACGGTGCCCCGCAAGGTGTCGTTCACCGTCCAGCCCGACCGCACCCTGGTCGAGTCGACCGTCGTCGGTGCCTCCGCGGCCGACTACTGGACCTTCACCGCGACCGCGACGAAGCGCGTCATCGGCGGCTCGGTGCTCAGCACGGCCGCCTCGGGCACGCCCCTCTTCAGCTACGTCGACTTCAGCGGCAAGCAGCTCGTGCCCGATGCCTCCGGCGCTCTCACCGCGACGCAGATGTCGTCCATCGCGGCCGTCCGCATCAGCCTCGCGGTCGACCGCGCCGGCGCCCGCACCGCCCAGACCGTGACGCTGCAGAACACCGTCTCGCTCTCGAACCTCCTCGGGGGGTCCGTCTCGTGATCCGACTCCGCCGCACGCTCCGCCTCGACCGGCTCGACCGCCTCCGCGACGACCGGGGCATGGCCATGGCCATCACCCTCATCTTCGGCATGGTGCTGATCATCATGGCGGCGACCGCCCTCACCGTGGCGACGAGCGGCCTGAAGAAGGCCGACACCGACCAGGACTGGAACGCCGCGCTCTCCGCCGCCTACGCGGGCGTCGAGGAGTACCAGGCGCGCCTCGCCAACGACAACAGCTACCAGCAGTTCGGCAACCCCGCCGCGCCCTTCAGCAAGACGACGGCGAGCTCGGTGTCGCTGCCCACCGGCTCGCAGGTCAACCCGGCCTTCGGCACCGGCACCACGGGCACCTGGGCCGCCGTGCCCTCGAGCGGCGGACGGGCCAGCTTCCGCTACGAGGTCGACAACTCGAAGTTCGTCGCTACCGGCGCCCTCCGCATCCGCTCGACGGGCAAGGTCGGCAGCGCGACGCGCACGGTCATCGCCGACCTGCGGCAGAAGGGCTTCATCGACTACCTCTACTTCACCGACATCGAGTCGCAGGACCCGACGCTGACCGGCAAGTCGAACGCCGACTGCAAGAAGCACGCGTGGGAGGGCCGCACGCAGGACGACGGCTGCGGCGAGATCGCGTTCAGCGGCGGCGACGTCATCGCCGGCCCGGCGCACTCCAACGACACGATGCGCGTCTGCTCCGCCACCTTCGAGCAGACCGTCACGACCGCGAACCCGACGAACGGCCGGTCGTACAGCAAGGTCGACTCGAACGGCTACGCCTGCTCGGGCCAGAAGTTCCTCAAGGAGCGTGTCGTGGGCGCCGGGCCGGACCAGGTCTCGAGCGTCCTCATGCCCGACACCCTCGGCGACAAGATCCGCGAGATGCGCACCGACATCCCGAGCGAGGTCCCGCGGCCCGGCTGCCTCTACACCGGCCCCACCGACATCGTCTTCACCGCCGACGGCAAGATGACCGTCAAGTCGCCCTACACGAAGATGACCCGGATCTCGAACGCCGACGCGACCGCCGGCACGGCCACGGCCGACTGCGGCCTGCCCGGCACGGCCGACGGCCAGCTCGGCTCGGCCAAGGGCGCGACGATCCCCGTGCCCGCGAACAACATCGTCTACGTGCAGGCCATCCCCGTCCCGGTCGCCGGCGCCGCGAAGCAGAACGTCAACGCCGCCGCGTCCGTCGGCGACCTCACCGAGACGTCGTGCGGCAACAACCACGTCGGCTACCCGCGGTCGGGCGAGTCCGTCCCGACCTCGTCGACCACGGGCGGCCCCGGCACCGGGGCCTGCGCCTACGGTGCCCGCAGCGGCGACGTCTTCGTCAAGGGCACCTTCCAGGGCCAGCTGACGGTGGCCGCCCAGAACTACCTCTACGTCACCGGCGACGTCGTCTACGCCGAGGCGAACGCGAGCACGAACATCCTGGGCCTCGCCTCCGACGGGATCGCCTGGGTCTGGAACCCCGTCTCGGCGAGCTCGGGGGCGTCCATGCTCGGCGACTCCGGTCGTGAGATCGACGCGGCGATCATCTCCGTCAACCACTCCTTCCTCGTGCAGAACTACGGGCGCGGCGGCGACCGGGGCACGCTCACGGTCACCGGCTCGATCGCCCAGGCCTTCCGCGGCGTCGTGCGCAACGGGTCCAACGGCTACATCAAGGCCTACGGCTACGACGCCCGCCTGCGCTACCTCGCGCCGCCGAAGTTCCTCAGCCCGGTGACCACCTCGTACGGCATCACCACGCAGACCGAGGTCCTGCCCGCCTACCGCTCGACGGGAGCCGCCTCGTGACCGCCGCCGCCCCCTGGCTCGTCGCCGTCTTCGTCGCCGGCGGCCTCGGCCTCCTCATCGGTTCGTTCCTCAACGTCGTCGTGCACCGCGTCCCGGCCGGCGTCTCGATCGCGCGCCCGGCCAGCGCCTGCCCGTCGTGCAGCTCGCCCATCCGCCGTCGTGACAACGTGCCCGTCGTCAGCTGGCTCGCCCTCCGCGGCCGCTGCCGCGACTGCTCGGCCGCGATCTCGGCCCGCTACCCGATCGTCGAGCTCGCCACGGGCGTCTTCTTCCTCGTCGTCGCGGCGCGGCTCTGGCCGCTCACCGACGTGCCGACGGAGGTCCTGCCGCTGGTGTCGCGCCTCCTCGCGCTGCTCGCCTTCCTCTGGCTGGCCGGCGCGAGCGTCGCGCTCGCCGTCATCGACGTCGAGCACCACCGCCTGCCCGACGCGATCGTCCTGCCGAGCTACGCGGTGGGCGGCGTCCTCCTCGCCGCCTCGAGCGCGCTGGTCGGCGACTGGGCGGCGCTCCTCCGTGCCGGCGTCGGCCTCGCCGCGATGTTCCTCTTCTACCTGGCTCTCGGCCTCGGCTGGAAGGGCGGCATGGCCCTCGGCGACATCAAGCTCGCCGGCGTGCTCGGCCTCTACCTGGGCTGGCTCGGCTGGGCCGAGCTCGCCGTCGGGTCGTTCGCGGCCTTCCTGCTCGGCGGCCTCTTCTCGGTCGTCCTGCTGGCCACCCGCCGGGTGCAGCGCAGCGGCGGCATCCCCTTCGGACCCTGGATGCTCGCGGGCGCCTGGGTCGGCGTCTTCGCCGGCGGCATCGTCGCCACCGGCTACCTCACCCTCCTCGGCCTGGCATGACCAGGCGACCTGACAGAGAGCAGCACTGATGGGCAAGAACATCGTGGGCATCGACATCGGCAGCCGCACCGTGCGCGCCGTCGAGGTGGCCGACGCCGACAAGGCGAAGCCGACCGTGGTCCGCTTCGCCGAGGTCGAGCTGCCCGAGGGCGCGGCGAGCCGCGGCGAGGTGCTCGAGCCGCAGACGGTCGCCGCCTCGCTCAAGCAGCTCTGGTCGGCCGGCGGCTTCAAGAGCAAGCGGGTCGTGCTCGGCATGGGCAACCAGCGCGTGCTGGCCCGCGACCTGACCGTCGCGAAGATGTCGCCGCAGCGGATCAAGGAGGCGCTGCCCTTCCAGGTGCAGGACATGCTGCCGGTGCCGGTGGCCGACGCGCTCCTCGACTTCTACCCGTACAGCGAGGGAGTGGGCGACAACGGCCCGGTCGTCAACGGGCTGCTGATCGCCGCCGTCAAGGACGCCGTGCTCGGCAACGTCCGTGCCAGCAAGCTCGCCGGCCTGACCACGCTGGGCGTCGACCTCATCCCGTTCGCGACGGTGCGCCTCCTCGTGAACCGCCCCCGGGTGGTCGGCACGGTGGCCGTCGTCGAGATCGGGCACAACACGACCTCGGTCGTCATGGTGACCGACGGCGTGCCGCAGTTCGTCCGCATCATCCCCTCGGGCGGCGACGACATCACGCAGGCCGTGGCCGCCGCGCTCGAGACCGGCCCGGCCGCGGCCGAGCAGCTCAAGCACGCCCGTGGCCTCTCGACAGTCGTCACCACCCCGCAGGAGCAGGCGGCCTCGTCGGCCATCTTCGAGTCGACCAACGACCTGCTCGGCAGCCTCCGCAACACCGTCCAGTACTTCGTCAACACGCGGCCCGCCAACCCCGTCGCGGGCATCCTGCTCGCCGGGGGAGGCTCCGCCATGCCGGGCTTCTCCGACGCCCTGTCGGAGGTCACGCGCCTCCCCGTCGCCCTCGGCGACCCCCTCGCGACGGTCGCCGTCGCCAAGACCGTCGACGAGGCGGCCCTCCGGGCCCGCCCCTCCGACCTGACCGTGGCCCTGGGCCTCGCCCTCGGGAGCGCCGCATGAGATCGTCCAAGAGAGACGCCGCCATCACCGTGGGAGGCGCCCCCCGCGTCGACCTGCTGCCCCCGGAGGTGCGGGCCGAGCGTCGCGCCGCCTCGACCACGCGCCGCACCTGGCTCGGCGTCGTCGTGCTCGTGGCCGCCACCGTCGTCGCCTCGGGAGCCGCCACCCTCGGCTCGCTCTCCGCGGCCGACGACCTCACCGTGGTCCAGAGCGAGACGAGCACGCTGCTCGCGCAGCAGGCGAAGTTCTCCGAGGTGCGCGACACGCAGTCGCAGGTCGACCTGATCGAGTCGGGCCAGGCCGTCGGAGGCTCCACCGACATCGACTGGGCGACCTACCTGCGCTCGGTGCAGGGCACCCTGCCCGTCGGCGTCACCGTGACGAGCGTCTCGCTCGACCAGGCCTCGCCGCTCGAGTCGTACGCGCAGGGCACGTCCCCGCTCGAGGGCTCGCGCGTCGCGACCGTCGTCTTCACCGCGACGAGCCCCACCCTGCCCGCCGTGCCGGTCTGGCTCGACGGCCTCGCGACCCTGCCCGGCTTCGCCGACGCGACCCCCGGGTCGGTCGCCTTCTCCGACGGCGTCTACGAGGCGACCGTCACCATGCACATCACCGCCGACGCCTTCTCGGGCCGGTTCGACGAGAAGGACGACTGACGTGGACCGCAACCGACTCATGATGTTCGCCGCGATGGGCACCGCCGTCGTGGTGCTCGCCCTCGGCTTCCTGCTCGGCGTCCAGCCGCAGCTCTCGGCGGCCACCGCGTCGCGCGAGCAGATCACGACGGTGACGACGCAGAACGAGCAGATCCGGGCGGCGATCGCCCAGCTGCAGGCCGACAACGACGCCCTGCCCGCGCTGCGGTCCGAGCTCGGCACGCTGCAGACGGCGATCCCGTCGTCGGCGTCGCTCTCGACCTTCATCAGCGAGGTCAGCCGGCTCTCCGACGAGACCAGCACGACCGTGGTCGACATCACGACGACCGAGGCCGAGGCGTACGCCCCGGTCGCGGCCACCGCCCCGGCCGACGCCGCGGCCTCCACGGACGCCACGGCCGAGTCGACCGACGCCGCCACGGCCGCGCCGGCCGCGGAGCCCGTCGCCCCCACGGCGCCCGACCTCGTGAGCGACCCGGCGATCACCGCGGCGAACTTCTCCGTCGTGCCGGTCTCGATCACGGTCGAGGGCTCGTACTCCGACGCCCTCGACTTCGTCGCGGCCCTCCAGGGCGGCAGCCGGCTGTTCGCCCTCGAGACCTTCGGCAGCTCCGGCAGCGAGGAGGCCGGCAGCGAGGGCGCGGCCCCCGACAGCTGGACGGTCTCGGGCAACGTCTACGTGCTGCTCGACGCGGCCTCGACCCCGACCGACGCCACCACGACGCCGACCGCGCAGGCCGAGGGCGACGCCGACGACAGCACGGCCGCGGGGGAGTAGCCCCCCACCTGCACGACCCTCGAGTGGTCACGACGTGCCCTCCCCGCCCCGGCGGAGGAGCACGTCGTGACCACTCGTTCGTCGTCCGGGGCGACCGGCGTCGTCGGGGGCCGATCGGCGACGACGGCGACGACGACCGCGCGCGTGTCCCCCGCCACCGCCCCGACCGCCCGGTCCCCGTGTACCCCGGGTGAGGGCCACCACGCCCCCCGGGCGGGGGGAACCACCCGTCGTCCACATCGCCCTCCCGGGCCCGAGCCCGTAGTCTCCAGGAGAGCCGCCCGACCATCCCGACCGGGCGCGCCCGCGACCTGCCCCTCGTGGCCACCCACCACGACGACGCCGAGCCCACCCAGCTCGTCGTCCCGGGCGCCCCGAACGCCCGCGGTCGCGAACCACTCCGCACGAAAGTCGCACACCCGAATGTCGATGTCCTCGTCGGCGCGCCCTGGCGCGCGCCCCGCCCTGCCCTCCACCGTCCCGACCGACGCCGGGAGGCGCGGCCTCAGCGGTCGCACCCGCCTGGCTGCGGTCGCGATCCCGGCCCTGCTCGCCGCCTCCGTCGTCCTCCTCCCCGCGCCCTCCGCCCTCGCCGCCACCGCGCCGGCCACGCTGTCGTGCACGACGTCCGAGGACGTCCCCGGCCGCGCCGACGGCCTCGACTACCCCAAGGGCGTCGTGGTCGACACGGCCCGCGACAGCATCTGGGTGCTCGACTCGGCCACCGGCGTGCTGCACCAGCGCGCGGCCGACGGCACCTACACCGACGCCCCCGCGCCCGGCGCCGACCTGGGCCCCGTGGGCCAGGCCTTCGGCCTCGCGTTCGACGGCAGCGCCGCCGGTGCCGACAGCCTCGTCGTCGCCGACACCGAGGCGGACCGCGTGCTGCGCTACCAGCCCGACACCCAGGTCTGGACGGCCCTGCCCGACTACGCCGGCTTCGACCGCGTGACCAGCGTCGCGGTCGCCGCCGACGGCACCGTCTACGCCACGACCGGCTACACCGACCAGGTCGTCGCGCTCGCCCCCGGCGAGACCACGTGGGCCGTCGTGCTGCCCGCCAGCGACCCGCAGACGACCGACGGCACGATCGGCGTCGCCGTCGGCGCCGACGGCCTCGTCTACGTCATCGACCGTCCCGCGGACGAGGTGCGCGTGGTCGCTGTCGACGGCACGGTGTCGACCATCGCCGTGCCCTTCCGCCTCGACGAGTCCGCGGGCATCGCCGTGGACGCCGCCGGCCGCATCTACGTCACCGACGAGGCCCGCGACGTCCTCCTCGTCCGCGAGGGCGAGACCTGGACCACCGTGGGGGCCGGCGGGGCCGACGCCTGCGCCTTCTCGAACCCGTGGGGCGTCGCGGTCGACGGCGACACCGTCGTCGTGACCGACAGCGACACCGACCGCCTGCAGTTCCTCGCGATCACCGCGGCGGCCGTCGTCCCGACGACGCCCACCACCCCGACGACGCCGACGACCCCCACCACGCCGACGACCCCCACCACGCCGACGACCCCGACCACCCCGGCCGCGGTGACGCCGACCGTGCCGACCACCCCGGCGACGCCCGCCGCGGCCGCCCCCGCGGCGACCACGCCGGCTGCCGGGGCTCCGACGCGCCTCACCCCGACGGCCACCCGCGCCGCCGCTGACCCGGCCGACGGCGAGCTCGCCTTCACGGGCTCCGACACGACGACGCCGCTCGGCATCGCCGCCGTGCTGGTCGGCCTGGGCCTCGCCCTGACCGCCGTGGCCGCGGGCCGCGCCGGGCGGGCACGCCGCCGCGCCTGACGCGGGTCGACGCTCCGCTCGACGGGACCGCCCCGCCCCCCTCCCCGGAGGCGCGGCGGGGCGGTCCCGTCGTCCGCCCGGGCCCTGTCGGAGGCGCGGCGTACGCTCGCGGGATGACCAGGGCCGTGTACGCACTCATGGGCACGGTGCTCTTCGCCGCGCTCCTCATCGCGACGGCCGGCTTCGAGAGCCTGCTCCTCGACCGCGACGTCATCAGCGAGCCCGACGCCGGCACTCTGCTCGGCCCCGCCATGGCGGCCGCGGCGCTGCTCGTCGTGCTCCTGGCGCTGATGCGCTCGGCCGCGGTCGCCGACCGGGCCGAGGGCAGGGCGCCGGAGTCGCGGGGCACCTTCCCGGCCCAGCCCGCCGACGGCGTCGGCCCGGGCCGACCGGCCCCGACGGGCACCGCCGACGGCCCCGGCGCGGGCGCGCCCCGCACCCCGGCCCCGCGCCTCCTGCCCCCGGCCCTCGTCACCGCCCTCCTCGTCTGGGCGGCCATGGTCGTCGTCGGCTCGGTCGGCTACGCGCTGGTGCGCGACGACGGCGCCGCGGCCGTCCTGTTCGCGGGCCGGTACGTCCTCTCGCCGTTCGTGCTCGGCAGCGCCCTGTGGGCCGGGCTCGTGGTGCTCGGGGTCGCGGCGGCGTCGCGCGTCGACCCGTCCCGGGGCAGCCCGCGATCATTTGATTAAGCCCCTACCGGAAGCTATGCTCTATCGGGTGTGCGCTCAACGGCGCGCCCGAAAAATCCGCACCACGACGGGGTCCGCCCGGTCGTGGGGGTCGGATGCACCGTCTCTCGTGGTGGCCTCCAGGCCGTCCACGACGACCAGCGGCCTCGTCTCTCGAGCAGCGCCGCGGTCGGGCTCAGCGCTGGTGAGCACCTCCGGGTGCGGCGCCGGCGTGAGGCACGACGAGGATGCCGACCGTCCGGTCGGACAGAGCAGAGCCCTGCACGAGCAGAGCGCAATCTAGGAGAACCAGTGCCAACCATCCAGCAGCTGGTCCGCAAGGGTCGTACGCCGAAGGTCGTCAAGACCAAGGCCCCCGCCCTGCGGTCCAACCCCCAGCAGCGTGGCGTGTGCACCCGCGTGTACACCACCACCCCCAAGAAGCCGAACTCCGCGCTCCGCAAGGTCGCCCGTGTGAAGCTCTCCAACGGCACCGAGGTCACCGCCTACATCCCCGGCGAGGGCCACAACCTGCAGGAGCACTCGATGGTGCTCGTCCGCGGCGGTCGCGTGAAGGACCTCCCCGGCGTGCGCTACAAGATCGTTCGTGGCGCCCTCGACACCCAGGCCGTGAAGAACCGCAAGCAGGCTCGTAGCCTCTACGGTGCGAAGAAGGACAAGAAGTAATGCCTCGTAAAGGACCCGCGCCCAAGCGCCCTGTCGTCGCCGACCCCGTCTACGGGGCGCCGATCGTCAGCCAGCTCGTCAACAAGATCCTCCTCGACGGCAAGAAGGGCCTCGCCGAGCGCATCGTCTACGGTGCCCTCGCCGGCGTCGCCGCGAAGAACGACCAGGACGCCGTCGCCACGCTGAAGAAGGCGCTCGACAACGTGCGCCCGACCCTCGAGGTGCGTTCGCGCCGCGTCGGCGGCTCGACCTACCAGGTCCCCGTCGAGGTCAAGCCGCACCGCGCCAACACCCTGGCGCTCCGCTGGCTGACCTCGTACGCCAAGGCTCGTCGTGAGAAGACCATGACCGAGCGCCTGATGAACGAGATCCTCGACGCCTCCAACGGCCTCGGCGCCGCTGTCAAGCGTCGCGAGGACACGCACAAGATGGCCGAGGCGAACAAGGCCTTCGCGCACTACCGCTGGTAACCAGTCGATGAGGTGCGGCGCGGGCACTCCCCGCACCGCGCCTCCCCGGCTCCCACAACTCCCCACCTACCCCTTCGGAGGAACCCGTGGCACAGGACGTGCTCACCGACCTGAACAAGGTCCGCAACATCGGCATCATGGCTCACATCGATGCTGGCAAGACGACGACCACCGAGCGCATCCTGTACTACACGGGCATCACCCACAAGATCGGTGAGGTCCACGACGGTGCGGCCACGATGGACTGGATGGCGCAGGAGCAGGAGCGCGGCATCACCATCACGTCGGCGGCCACGACGTGCTTCTGGAACAAGAACCAGATCAACATCATCGACACCCCCGGCCACGTCGACTTCACCGTCGAGGTGGAGCGCTCGCTCCGCGTCCTCGACGGCGCCGTCGCCGTGTTCGACGGCAAGGAGGGCGTCGAGCCCCAGTCCGAGACCGTCTGGCGTCAGGCCGACAAGTACGACGTGCCCCGCATCTGCTTCGTCAACAAGATGGACAAGCTCGGCGCCGACTTCTACTTCACCGTCGACACCATCGTCAACCGCCTCGGCGCGGAGCCCCTGGTGATGCAGCTGCCGATCGGTGCCGAGAGCTCGTTCGAGGGCGTCATCGACCTCGTCGAGATGCGTGCGCTCACGTGGCGCGGCGACGCCAAGGGCGACGTCGAGCTCGGTGCGAAGTACGACATCGAGGAGATCCCGGCCGACCTGGCCGACCGCGCCGCCGAGTACCGCGAGAAGCTCATCGAGCGCGTGGCTGAGGCGGAGGACGCTCTCATGGAGCGCTACCTCGAGGGCGACACCGACTTCACCGTCGCCGAGATCAAGGCCGCCGTCCGCAAGCTGACGGTCAACAGCGAGGTCTACCCGATCTTCTGTGGCTCGGCCTTCAAGAACCGCGGCGTGCAGCCGATGCTCGACGCGGTCATCGACTACCTCCCCTCGCCCCTCGACGTGCCCCCCATGGAGGGCCACGACGTGCGTGACGCCGAGAAGGTCATCATCCGCAAGCCCGAGTCGACGGAGCCCTTCTCGGCCCTCGCCTTCAAGGTCGCGGTGCACCCCTTCTTCGGTCGCCTCACCTACGTCCGCGTCTACTCGGGCTCCATCGAGTCGGGCGCCCAGGTCGTCAACTCCACGAAGGACAAGAAGGAGCGCATCGGCAAGATCTTCCAGATGCACTCCAACAAGGAGAACCCGGTCGACAGCGTGACCGCCGGCCACATCTACGCGGTCATCGGCCTCAAGTTCACGACCACCGGCGACACCCTGTGCGACCCGCAGGACCAGGTCGTCCTCGAGTCGATGACCTTCCCCGAGCCCGTCATCGAGGTCGCCATCGAGCCGAAGACGAAGGCCGACCAGGAGAAGCTCTCGCTGGCCATCCAGAAGCTCGCCGAAGAAGACCCGACGTTCCGCGTCGAGCTCAACGCCGAGACCGGCCAGACGGTCATCAAGGGCATGGGCGAGCTCCACCTCGACATCCTCGTCGACCGCATGAAGCGCGAGTTCAACGTCGAGGCCAACGTCGGCAAGCCCCAGGTCGCGTACCGCGAGACCCTCAAGAAGGGCATCGAGCGCTACGACTACACCCACAAGAAGCAGACGGGTGGCTCGGGCCAGTTCGCCAAGGTCCAGATCGCGCTGGAGCCCTTCGAGGTCACGGCCGAGTCGACCTACGAGTTCGTCAACAAGGTCACCGGTGGCCGCGTGCCGCGCGAGTACATCCCGTCGGTCGACGCGGGCATCCAGGACGCCATGCAGGTCGGAGTCCTCGCGGGCTACCCGACCGTGGGCGTCCGGGCCCTGCTCCTCGACGGTGCGGCGCACGACGTCGACTCGTCCGAGATGGCCTTCAAGATCGCTGGGTCGATCGCCTACAAAGAGGCGGCTCGCAAGGCCCAGCCCGTTCTCCTCGAGCCGCTCATGGCGGTCGAGGTGCGTACGCCCGAGGAGTACATGGGCGACGTCATCGGCGACCTCAGCTCGCGTCGCGGGCAGATCTCGTCGATGGAAGACGCCAGTGGTGTGAAGGTCGTTCGGGCCAGCGTGCCGCTGTCGGAGATGTTCGGCTACGTCGGAGACCTGCGGTCGAAGACCTCGGGCCGTGCCGTCTACTCGATGACGTTCGAGTCGTACCAGGAAGTCCCCTCGGCCGTGGCCGAGGAGATCATCCAGAAGAACAAGGGCGAATAGTCCCGAATCTCGCGGCCGTTCCTCGACCGCGTAACATGTACACACACCAATCCGCAGTGTCCGGTAGGCCGGGTCATCGACCCGGCCCCCGGCCCCACTGCAACCGAGTCCTGAGGAGGACCCACAGTGGCTAAGGCCAAGTTCGAGCGGACCAAGCCGCACGTCAACATCGGAACCATCGGTCACGTCGACCACGGCAAGACCACGCTCACCGCGGCGATCACCAAGGTCCTGCACGACAAGTACCCGACCCTCAACGAGGCGTCGGCCTTCGACCAGATCGACAACGCGCCCGAAGAGAAGCAGCGCGGCATCACGATCAACATCTCGCACGTCGAGTACCAGACGGAGAAGCGTCACTACGCTCACGTCGACGCTCCCGGCCACGCCGACTACATCAAGAACATGATCACCGGTGCGGCTCAGATGGACGGCGCGATCCTCGTGGTCGCCGCCACCGACGGCCCGATGCCCCAGACGCGTGAGCACGTCCTGCTCGCCCGCCAGGTCGGCGTTCCCTACATCGTCGTGGCGCTGAACAAGTCCGACATGGTCGACGACGAGGAGATCCTCGAGCTCGTCGAGATCGAGGTGCGCGAGCTCCTCTCGAGCCAGGACTTCGACGGCGACAACGCCCCCGTCGTCCAGGTCTCCGCTCTCAAGGCCCTCGAGGGCGACGAGAAGTGGGCCGCCACGGTCGCCGACCTGATGGACCAGGTCGACGAGAACGTGCCCGAGCCGGTCCGCGCGACCGACCAGCCCTTCCTCATGCCCGTCGAGGACGTCTTCACGATCACCGGTCGTGGAACCGTCATCACCGGTCGTGTCGAGCGCGGCATCCTGAAGCCGAACGACGAGGTCGAGATCGTCGGCATCAAGGAGAAGTCGTCGAAGACGACCGTCACCGCCATCGAGATGTTCCGCAAGACCCTCGAGGACGCGCGCGCCGGTGAGAACGTCGGCCTGCTCCTCCGCGGCACCAAGCGCGAGGACGTCGAGCGCGGCCAGGTCGTGGTCAAGCCCGGCTCGATCACGCCCCACACCGAGTTCGAGGCGAACGTCTACATCCTCTCCAAGGACGAGGGTGGGCGTCACAACCCGTTCTACGCGAACTACCGCCCGCAGTTCTACTTCCGCACCACCGACGTCACGGGTGTCATCACGCTGCCCGAGGGCACCGAGATGGTCATGCCCGGCGACACGACTGAGATCACCGTCCAGCTGATCCAGCCCATCGCCATGGAAGAGGGCCTGCGCTTCGCCATCCGCGAGGGTGGCCGCACGGTCGGTGCCGGCACCGTCACCAAGATCGCCAAGTAAGTACTGGTCACTCCAGCACTGCTGATCTCCTGAGAGGGGGTCGGGCCCGAGAGGGCCCGGCCCCCTCTCTCGTGTCACCAGGGTCCGGCGTGTCACCATGGGGTGCCGCCGGAAGCGCCGGCGCAGACAGGAGAGACGTCATGGCCGGTTTCGACGACATCACCCGCAAGGCACAGTCGTTCCTCAACGACGGCAAGGTGCAGGACGCCCTGAAGAGCGAGAAGGCGGAGGGCGTCAGCGACCGCATCCTCGACGCCGTCGCCGGCGCTGCCGACAAGGCCACCGGGGGCAAGCACTCCGACAAGATCCAGCAGGCCAAGAGCGCCGCCGACAAGAAGATCGGCAACGAGTAGGGCCCACGGCCCCGTCGCCGGCCCCCGGAGCCCTCGAGGGGCACGGGGGCCGTCGTTGTACCCCGGCGACCCGGCCACCGTTCGACCGGACGGTGTTCACTCGACCGATGCCGCGCCTCCGACGCACCGATCAGGCCCATCCCGGCATCTCGCGTCACCGCTCGGGCACGGGCTTCAGCTACCGCGACGCCGACGGGTCGACCATCACCGACCCGGTCGTACGGGAGCGGCTTGACCACCTCGGGATCCCGCCCGCGTGGACGGAGGTCTGGATCGCGCCGTACCCCAACGGGCACGTGCAGGCCACGGGCAAGGACGCCGCCGGCCGGCGCCAGTACATCTACCACCCGACCTGGCGTGAGCAGAAGGACCGGATCAAGTTCGACCGCGCCCTCTCCCTCGCGGAGTCGCTGCCCACCGCCCGCAGGTTCGTCACGATGGACCTGCGCCTCGACGAGCCCGTCCGCGACCGCGCCCTCGGGGCGGCGTTCCGCATGCTCGACACCGGCTCGCTGCGGGTCGGCTCGGAGCGCTACGCGGAGGAGCACGGCAGCCACGGGCTCTCGACCCTGCTCTGCTCGCACGCGAAGGTGTCCGGTGACGTGGTCGCGCTCTCCTTCCCCGGCAAGAGCGGCCAGGAGTGGGACAGCGAGATCCGTGACCCCGACCTCGCTGCGGTCGTGCGCAGCCTCAAGACCCGGGGCGGCCGCTCACGCCTCCTGGCCTGGCGACCGGAGGCCGGGAGCCCCTGGCGGCCCCTGCACGCGTCGGAGATCAACGAGTACGTGAAGCTGCGGGCCGGCGACGACTTCACCGCCAAGGACTTCCGCACCCTGCACGGCACGGTCGCGGCCGCCGTGAGCCTCGCCCGGAGCGGACCGCAGCCCACGGTCGGTCGGCGCCGCCGGGCGCTCGCGCAGGCTATGCGCGACGCGTCGGACGTCCTGGGGAACACCCCGAGCATCGCGCGGAAGTCGTACGTCGACCCGCGTCTCGTCGACGCGTACGAGCACGGCGAGACGATCGACCCGCGCCGCCTGGGCTCGGCGGAGTCCGAGGTGCGCTCGTTGCTCTATCGCTGAGTCGCGGCCACGCAGGCTCATGACGTACCGTAGAGGGTTGCGTCCGATCGAGTCGGACGCCCGAGAGGAACTACTGCAGTGACTGACGAGTGCATCCACGGGTTCGAGAGGGAGCTCTGCGACATCTGCGCCCCCCGCAAGCGCGAGCCCCTGCTCGATGCCGACGGTGAGGTCCGGACCCTCACCACCAAGCGCCGCGCCGCGTCGCGCAAGCCCGAGTCGCTGCGCAGCACGCCGGCGCTGGCCCGCGACTCCGCGGCCGTCGCCGTCGCCGCGCAGTCGGCCGCGGCCCCCGTCCCGGTCTTCGCGCAGCAGCGCGTCTACCACTGGACCCACGTGAGCAACCTGCCCGGCATCATCGCGGCCGGTGCCCTCCGCCCCGGCGCCGCGGCGGAGCCCGAGCTCGACGTGAGCTCGGAGGCGACCCGCGCGCTCCGCGCCTCGGTGACCAGCGCCTCCGGTGCCGTCCTCGCCGAGCACGTCCCGTTCTCGCTGTCGCCCCACGCCTCCGCGTGGGACGTCCTGCGCTCGGGCGCCGACGGCTACGAGTGGTCGGACGCCGCACGCGCCGCCAAGGCCACCGACTTCGTCATGCTGGTCGTGCCGGTCTCGTCGCTCGACGACGGGTTCGTGGTCACGGAGGGCGACGCCGCCGTCCAGGGCGTCCGTCAGGCCGTGGGCCTCGACGACGCGGCCTCGATGGTCCGCCGCTTCTCGCTCGCCGACCCCGACCTGCTCGAGCCCGAGGTGCTGGTGCCCGGGGGAGTGCAGCTCGAGGCCGTGACGCTCGTCGGCGTCCCGAACGACAAGATGCGCGATCGCGTCAAGCAGCTCTTCGCCGACTCGTCCGACCACGCGCCGCGCGTGGCCGTGTACCCGCCGTGGTTCCGCCCGGCGGAGGTCGCGACGGCCTGACGACCGGCCCTCGAGGAGGCGCGGTGCGAGACCACTCGCACCGCGCCTCCCGTGCGTCACGGCCCCCTCGCCGGGGTCGCCCGGATCCGCGACACGCCCGGGTTGCAGCAAATGCACGCGTGTGGCAAAATCGTCTAGTTCAACATTCCGGGTCGGCCGAGCGCCGAGCCCCGGATCACTGCCAGGCAGTGCACAGGCGTTCGTCGCCTGGGCCGCGGGTAGCAGGACACATCTCACAACGGAATCTCCAGCGCGCTGGCCCTCGGGTACAGCTCTGCGCGGCGGTGACAGCGAAGATTGCCCTCCCCGGGCCACCCTCGTGCCACCGACACGCTCGAGCCACGGCTCGCTGGTGTCCGAGATGGCTTCACACGAGAACAGCGGTACGCGAGAGACACGTCGTGCCAGATGTTTGCCCAGCAAACAGCGTCAGGCGGCCCCCGAGGTGCGCGACGTCCGAACGAGAGAGAGCCACACATGGCGGGACAGAAGATCCGCATCCGACTCAAGTCGTACGACCACGAGGTCATCGACACCTCCGCGCGCAAGATCGTCGACACGGTCACCCGCGCGGGCGCCACCGTGGTCGGCCCCGTGCCGCTGCCGACGGAGAAGAACGTGGTCGTCGTGATCCGTTCGCCCCACAAGTACAAGGACTCGCGCGAGCACTTCGAGAAGCGCACCCACAAGCGTCTGATCGACATCGTCGACCCGACCCCCAAGGCCGTCGACTCGCTCATGCGCCTCGACCTCCCGGCCGACGTCAACATCGAGATCAAGCTGTAGGGGGCGACCATGACTGTCAGCGCCACCAAGAACGTCAAGGGCCTGCTCGGCAAGAAGCTCGGCATGACCCAGGTCTGGGACGAGAACAACAAGCTCGTCCCCGTCACCGTCGTGGAGATCGCTCCCAACGTCGTGACCCAGATCCGCTCGCTCGAGAAGGACGGCTACAGCGCCGTCCAGATCGCCGCCGGCCAGATCGACCCCCGCAAGTCGAACAAGCCCTCCACGGGCCACTTCGACGCCGCGGGCGTCACGCCCCGCCGCCACCTCACCGAGGTCCGCACCGCCGACGCCGCCGAGTACGCGCTCGGCCAGGAGATCACGGTCGACACCTTCGAGGCCGGCCAGAAGGTCGACGTCGTCGGCACCTCCAAGGGCAAGGGCTTCGCCGGTGTCATGAAGCGTCACAACTTCAAGGGCGTCAGCGCCTCGCACGGTGCCCACCGCAACCACCGCAAGCCCGGTTCGATCGGTGCTTCGTCGACCCCCAGCCGTGTCTTCAAGGGCATGCGCATGGCCGGTCGCATGGGTGGAGAGCGCGTCACCATCCTCAACCTCACGGTGCACGCCGTCGACGCCGAGAAGGGTCTGCTGCTCGTCAAGGGCGCCGTCCCCGGTGCTCGTGGCCGCATCGTCTTCGTCCGCACCGCCGTGAAGGGGAAGTAGCTCATGGCCACCACTACCGCATCGGCCACCACGGTCGACGTCATCGACGCCAAGGGCGCCTCGACCGGCACCACGGTCGAGCTCCCCGCCGAGCTGTTCGACGTCGTCACCAACGTCCCGCTCATCCACCAGGTCGTCGTCGCCCAGCAGGCCGCCGCTCGTCAGGGCACGCACAAGACCAAGCGTCGCGGCGAGGTCTCCGGCGCCGGCCGCAAGCCGTTCAAGCAGAAGGGGACCGGTCGCGCTCGTCAGGGCTCGATCCGCGCTCCCCAGATGACCGGCGGTGGCGTCGTCCACGGTCCGCAGCCGCGCGACTACGCGCAGCGCACCCCCAAGAAGATGATCGCCGCGGCCCTCCTCGGTGCTCTGTCCGACCGTGCCCGCGGCGCCCGCGTGCACGTCGTCGAGAGCTTCGTCGCCGACACGATCTCCACCAAGGTCGCCCTCGACCTGCTCTCGACCATCGCGTCGAGCAAGCACGTCCTGGTCGTCATCGACCGCGACGACCTGCTGACCCGCAAGAGCGTCCGCAACGTGCCCACGGTCCACGTGATCACGTACGACCAGCTCAACGCCTACGACGTGCTCGTCAGCGACGACATCGTCTTCACGAAGAGCGCCTTCGACGGCTTCGTCGCCTCGAAGCGCCAGAAGGAGGCCACCGCATGAGCGGCTACGGCAAGGACCCTCGCGACGTCATCATCGCGCCCGTCGTCTCCGAGAAGAGCTACTCCCTGATCGACCAGGGCAAGTACACCTTCACGGTGGACCCGCGATCGAACAAGACCGAGATCAAGCTCGCCATCGAGAAGATCTTCAACGTCAAGGTCGACAGCATCAACACGCTGAACCGTGTCGGCAAGACCCGCCGCACGCGCTTCGGCACCGGCAAGCGCAAGGACACCAAGCGCGCCATCGTGACGCTCAAGTCGGGCACCATCGACATCTTCACGGCTGTCGGCTAGGGCCCGGAGGGAAGACAAAATGGCTATTCGTAACTACAAGCCCACGACTCCTGGTCGTCGCGGTTCGTCGGTCTCCGACTTCGCGGAGATCACGCGTTCCACGCCCGAGAAGTCGCTGCTGCGTCCCCTGTCCAAGAGCGGTGGCCGCAACAACGCCGGCCGCATCACGACGCGTCACATCGGTGGTGGCCACAAGCGCCAGTACCGCGTGATCGACTTCCGTCGTAACGACAAGGACGGCATCAACGCCAAGGTCGCTCACATCGAGTACGACCCCAACCGCACGGCGCGCATCGCGCTCCTGCACTTCGTCGACGGCACGAAGCGGTACATCATCGCTCCGAACAAGCTGTCGCAGGGCGACATCGTCGAGTCGGGCCCCGGCGCCGACATCAAGCCCGGCAACAACCTGCCGCTCAAGAACATCCCGGTCGGTACCGTCATCCACGCCATCGAGCTCAAGCCCGGCGGCGGCGCGAAGATGGCCCGCTCGGCCGGCGCCTCGGTGCGTCTCGTCGCCAAGGACGGCCCCTACGCGCAGCTCCGCCTGCCGTCGGGCGAGGTCCGCAACGTCGACGCCCGCTGCCGCGCCACCATCGGCGAGGTCGGCAACGCCGAGCAGTCGAACATCAACTGGGGCAAGGCCGGCCGCATGCGCTGGAAGGGCGTCCGCCCGACCGTCCGTGGTGTCGCCATGAACCCGGTCGACCACCCGCACGGTGGTGGTGAGGGCAAGACCTCCGGTGGTCGCCACCCGGTCAGCCCGTGGGGCCAGAAAGAGGGCCGCACCCGCCACATCAACAAGGAGAGCGACAAGCTCATCGTCCGCCGTCGTAACGCTGGCAAGAAGCGTAAGTAGGAGTTGTAGAAGATGCCACGCAGTCTTAAGAAGGGCCCCTTCGTCGATGACCACCTGCTTCGCAAGGTCGTCACGCAGAACGAGGCCAGCACCAAGAACGTCATCAAGACCTGGTCCCGCCGGTCGATGATCGTCCCGAACATGCTCGGCCACACCATCGCGGTGCACGACGGTCGCAAGCACATCCCCGTGTTCGTGACCGAGAGCATGATCGGCCACAAGCTCGGCGAGTTCGCGCCCACCCGTACCTTCCGTGGTCACGTGAAGGACGACAAGAAGGGTCGTCGCCGCTAACGCGGCGACGTAAGGAGGAGAGAAATGGTGGAGTCGATCGCACGCGTGCGTCACATCCGCGTCACCCCCATGAAGGCCCGTCGCGTCGTCAACCTGATCCGCGGCAAGCAGGCCCTCGAGGCCCTGGCCATCCTGAAGTTCGCGCCGCAGGGCGCGAGCGAGCCCGTCTACAAGCTCGTCGCGTCGGCCATGGCCAACGCCCGTGTGAAGGCGGACAAGGACAACAGCTACCTCGACGAGCAGGACCTCTACGTGAGCCGTGCATTCGTCGACCAGGGCGCAACCCTCAAGCGGTTCCAGCCGCGTGCCCAGGGTCGTGCCTTCCAGATCCTGAAGCGCACGAGCCACATCACGATCGTCCTCGCGACGCCGGATGAGGTCGAGGCAGCAGACGCTACGAAGAAGGCGAGCAAGTAATGGGCCAGAAGGTCAACCCGTACGGCTTCCGTCTGGGCATCACCACCGACCACGTGTCGCGGTGGTTCACCGACAGCACCAAGGCGGGTCAGCGTTACAGCGACTACGTCGCGGAGGACATCAAGATCCGCACCCTGCTCAAGACCTCGCTCGACCGCGCCGGTGTGGCCAAGATCGAGATCGAGCGCACCCGTGACCGCGTCCGCGTCGACATCCACACCGCCCGTCCGGGCATCGTGATCGGTCGTCGTGGCGCCGAGGCCGAGCGCATCCGCGGCGACCTCGAGAAGCTCACCGGCAAGCAGATCCAGCTGAACATCCTCGAGGTCAAGAACCCCGAGGCCGAGGCTCAGCTCGTGGCCCAGGGCATCGCCGAGCAGCTCGCTGCTCGCGTGGCGTTCCGTCGTGCCATGCGCAAGGGCCTCCAGGGCGCCCAGCGTGCCGGCGCCAAGGGCGTCCGGATCCAGGTCTCGGGTCGCCTCGGCGGCGCCGAGATGAGCCGCTCGGAGTTCTACCGCGAGGGCCGCGTGCCCCTGCACACGCTCCGCGCCAACATCGACTACGGCTTCTACGAGGCCAAGACGACCTTCGGTCGCATCGGTGTGAAGGTCTGGATCTACAAGGGCGACATCACCAACAAGGAGCTCGCGCGCGAGCAGGCGAACCAGAAGTCGTCTCGCCCCGAGCGCCGCAACGACCGTGACGGCGCCCGCCGCGGCGGGGGCGACCGCGCTCCCCGCGAGCAGAAGGCACCCGCCACCACAGGAGCTGAGGCGTAACCATGCTTATCCCCCGTCGTGTCAAGCACCGCAAGCAGCACCACCCCGGCCGTAGCGGCCAGGCCACTGGTGGCACCAAGGTCAGCTTCGGTGAGTACGGCATCCAGGCCCTCACGCCCGCTTACGTGACCAACCGTCAGATCGAGTCCGCTCGTATCGCCATGACGCGTCACATCAAGCGTGGCGGCAAGGTGTGGATCAACATCTACCCCGACCGTCCGCTCACGAAGAAGCCCGCCGAGACCCGCATGGGTTCCGGCAAGGGCTCGCCCGAGTGGTGGGTCGCGAACGTCAAGCCGGGTCGCGTGCTCTTCGAGCTCAGCGGCGTCAGCGAGGAGGTCGCCAAGGAGGCGCTCACTCGTGCAATCCACAAGCTGCCCCTCAAGGCACGCATCATCAAGCGCGAGGAGGGCGACGCATAATGGCGATCGGTTCCAAGGAGCTCCGTCCTGTCGAGCTCGACACTTTTGAAGACGAGCGTCTCGTCGATGAGCTGAAGAAGGCCAAGGAAGAGCTGTTCAACCTGCGCTTCCAGTCGGCCACCGGTCAGCTCGAGAGCCACGGCCGCCTGCGTGCCGTGAAGCGCGACATCGCTCGCATCTACACGGTCCTGCGTGAGCGCGAGCTCGGCATCCGTGCCACCCCCGCCCCGGTCGAGGCCGCCCCCAAGGCGACCAAGAAGTCGACCAAGAAGGCTGCCGCCGCCGACGAGGCGCCCGTCGCCGAGACCGCCGAGGAGAAGTAATGGCTACCGAGAACAAGACCGAGGTCGACTCGGCAGCTGTCGAGGTCCGCGGTTACCGCAAGACCCGTCGTGGCTACGTGACCAGCGACAAGATGGACAAGACCATCGTCGTCGAGGTCGAGGACCGCGTGAAGCACCCCCTGTACGGCAAGGTCATCCGCCGCACCTCCAAGGTCAAGGTCCACGACGAGGCCAACGCGGCCGGCGTCGGCGACCTCGTCGTGATCAACGAGACCCGTCCGCTCAGCGCCTCCAAGCGCTGGCGCCTGGTCGAGATCCTCGAGAGGGCCAAGTAGGCCTCGCGGCCTGCTTGAGCAGAAGGAGACAGAAGTGATCCAGCAGGAATCCCGCCTCAAGGTCGCCGACAACACCGGTGCCAAGGAGATCCTCACCATCCGCGTGCTCGGTGGCTCCGGCCGTCGCTACGCCGGCCTCGGCGACGTCATCGTCGCCACGGTGAAGGACGCCATCCCCGGTGGCAACGTGAAGAAGGGCGACGTCGTCAAGGCGGTCATCGTCCGCACCAAGAAGGAGGTCCGTCGTCCGGACGGCTCCTACATCAAGTTCGACGAGAACGCCGCAGTGATCCTGAAGGCCGACGGGGACCCCCGTGGTACCCGCATCTTCGGGCCGGTCGGTCGCGAGCTTCGCGACAAGAAGTTCATGAAGATCATCTCGCTGGCGCCGGAGGTTATCTAAGTCATGGCAAACATCAAGAAGGGTGACCTCGTGCAGGTCATCAGCGGAGCCTCGCAGGCCCGCGGCGGAGACCGCGGCAAGCAGGGCAAGGTCCTCGAGGTGCTCGTGGAGCGCAACCGCGTCGTCGTCGAGGGCGTGAACTTCGTCACGAAGCACGTCCGCGTCGGCCAGACGCAGCGCGGCACCAAGACCGGCGGCATCGAGACCTTCGAGGCCCCGATCCACGTGTCGAACGTCGCGCTCGTCGACCCCAAGACCAAGAAGCCGACCCGCGTGGGCTTCCGTGAAGAGACGGTCACCAAGGGCGGCGTCACCAAGACCGTCCGCGTCCGTTACGCCAAGGCGTCGGGAGAGAACCTCTGATGACTGACACCACCACCACCACGCCTGCGGCGCTGCCGCGCCTCAAGGCGAAGTACCGCGCGGAGATCCTGCCGCAGCTGAAGAGCGACTTCGGCTTCACGAACGTCCACCAGGTCCCCGGCCTGGTCAAGATCGTCGTGAACACCGGTGTCGGCGAGGCCGCCCGCGACAGCAAGATCATCGACGGGGCCATCAAGGACCTCACGGCGATCACCGGCCAGAAGCCCCAGGTCACCAAGGCCCGCAAGTCCATCGCGCAGTTCAAGCTGCGCGAGGGCCAGCCGATCGGCGCGCACGTCACGCTGCGCGGCGACCGTGCCTGGGAGTTCCTGGACCGCCTGCTGTCGCTCGCGCTGCCCCGCATCCGCGACTTCCGCGGTCTGAGCGACCGTCAGTTCGACGGCAACGGCAACTACACGTTCGGTCTCAACGAGCAGAGCATGTTCCACGAGATCGACCAGGACCGCATCGACCGTGTCCGCGGCTTCGACATCACCGTCGTCACCACCGCGAAGAACGACGACGAGGGCCGGGCTCTGCTCAAGGCTCTCGGCTTCCCGTTCCGCACGGCCGACCAGGCCAACTAAGATCGTTCGGTCGGCAACTCCTCACCGGAGTTGCCGACCGTTCCCCTGAGGTCGTGGAGAACCGCTCCACGACCACCCGATCATCAAGGTCGACACCCGGTGTACCGGATGGCGAAACCCGATGAGGAAGAAGTACACCGCATGACGATGACAGATCCGGTCGCAGACCTGCTGACCAGACTGCGCAACGCGAACTCGGCGTTCCACGAGACCGTGTCGCTCCCCAGCAGCAAGCTCAAGTCCCACATCGCGGAGATCCTCCAGCGTGAGGGCTTCATCGACTCGTGGAAGGTCGAAGACGCTCGCGTCGGCCAGACCCTCACGATCGACCTCAAGTACGGCCCCGAGCGCCAGCGCTCGATCAAGGGCATCAAGCGCGTCTCGAAGCCGGGCCTCCGCGTCTACGCGAAGTCCACCGAGATCCCGCAGGTCTTCGGCGGCCTCGGCGTCGCGATCCTGTCGACTTCCTCCGGTCTGCTGACCGACCGTGAGGCCGAGAAGAAGGGCGTGGGCGGAGAAGTCATCGCCTACGTGTGGTAATTCGTCATGTCTCGAATCGGAAGACTCCCCATCTCGATCCCTGCCGGGGTCGACGTGAAGATCGACGGCCAGGCCGTCACCGTCAAGGGCCCCAAGGGCGAGCTGTCGCTCGTCGTCAAGAGCCCCATCGAAGCTGCGCTCGAGGAGGGCACCGTCGTCGTGACGCGTCCCGACGACGAGCGTGAGTCGCGGTCGCTCCACGGCCTGACCCGTACCCTCATCGCCAACCAGATCATCGGCGTGACCCAGGGCTACACCAAGGGCCTCGAGGTCGTCGGCACCGGTTACCGCGTGCAGGCCAAGGGCTCCAACGTCGAGTTCGCTCTCGGCTACTCGCACCCGATCACCGTCGAGCCGCCCGCGGGCATCAGCTTCACGGTCGAGGGCAACAACAAGCTCACCGTCGTCGGCATCGACAAGCAGGCAGTCGGCGAAGTCGCTGCCAACATCCGCAAGCTGCGCAAGCCCGAGCCCTACAAGGGCAAGGGCGTTCGCTACGCCGGCGAGGTCGTCCGCCGCAAGGCCGGAAAGTCAGGTAAGTAATCATGGGTCTCGGTACACGAGGAAAGAGCAAGTCGGCCGCCACCAAGCGCCGTCACACCCGCCTGCGCAAGAAGGTCGTGGGCACCGAAGAGCGCCCCCGTCTCGTCGTCACCCGTTCGGCCCGGCACGTGTTCGTGCAGGTCGTCGACGACAGCAAGGGCTTCACCGTCGCCAGCGCATCGACCCTCGAGGCCGACATGCGCACCTTCGACGGTGACAAGACCGCGAAGTCCCGCAAGGTCGGCGAGCTCGTCGCCGAGCGCGCCAAGGCCGCGGGCATCGAGGCCGTCGTGTTCGATCGCGGCGGCAACAAGTACGCCGGACGCGTCGCGGCCATCGCCGAAGGCGCCCGAGAGGCTGGTTTGAACCTGTGAGCGACGCTACGAACACCACTCCCCCCGCAGAGACCGACGCGGTCGCGGCGACCGAGACGGTCAAGGCTCCGGCCGAGGCCGTCGTCGAGCGCCCCGTCGAGACGGCTGCCGGCTCGGAGTCCAACAACCGCGAGGGCGGTCGCACCGACCGTCGTGGCGGCCAGGGTCGCGGAGACCGCAACGCCGGTGGCCGTGGCCGTGGCGACCGTGACGACAAGAGCCAGTTCCTGGAGCGCGTCGTCACGATCAACCGCGTGTCGAAGGTCGTCAAGGGCGGTCGTCGCTTCAGCTTCACCGCGCTCGTCGTGGTCGGTGACGGCAACGGACTCGTCGGCGTCGGCTACGGCAAGGCCCGCGAGGTCCCCACGGCCATCAGCAAGGGCGTCGAGGAGGCGAAGAAGAACTTCTTCCGCGTCCCCCGCATCGGCAACACGATCCCGCACCCCGTCCAGGGTGAGGCCGCTGCCGGCGTCGTCATGCTGCGTCCGGCCTCGGCCGGTACCGGAGTCATCGCCGGTGGTCCCGTCCGCGCCGTGCTCGAGTGCGCCGGTGTCCACGACGTCCTGAGCAAGTCGCTCGGCTCGTCGAACACCATCAACATCGTCCACGCGACCGTCGAGGCCCTCAAGCAGCTCGAGGAGCCCCGTGCCGTCGCCGCTCGCCGCGGCCTCGACATCGACGCCGTGATGCCGGCCTTCATGGCCCGCGCCGAGCAGGCGGCCAAGGCCGCTGCGACCGAGAAGGCAGGTGCCTGATGGCCCAGCTCAAGGTGACCCAGATCAAGTCCGTAATCAGCGAGAAGCAGAACCAGCGTGACACGCTGCGGAGCCTGGGCCTCAAGCGCATCGGCCAGTCGGTCGTGCGCGAGGACACCAAGCAGAACCGCGGCTACGTCAACACGGTCGCCCACCTCGTGAAGGTCGAGGAGATTGACTAATGGCTGACGAGAAGAACGGCGCCGCCGAGAAGGCCGCTCCGAAGAAGGCCGCCGCCAAGGCGACCACCACCAAGGCCGCCGCCCCCAAGGCGACGACCAAGAAGTCGACGGCCTCCTCGGCCGCCGCCTCGACGACGACCTCGACGAAGTCGGCCTCGGCCGGTCAGTCGGCGGACGTCGCCCGCCCGCAGGTCCTCAAGGTCCACCACCTCCGTCCGGCTCCCGGTGCCAAGACGGCCAAGACCCGCGTGGGTCGCGGTGAGGGCTCGAAGGGCAAGACGGCCGGACGTGGCACCAAGGGCCAGAAGGCCCGGTACCAGGTCAAGGTCGGCTTCGAGGGCGGTCAGATGCCGCTCCACATGCGCACTCCGAAGCTGCGCGGGTTCAAGAACCCGTTCCGCGTCGAGTACCAGGTGGTCAACCTCGAGAAGCTCGGCGAGCTGTACCCGCAGGGCGGTGAGGTCACCGTCGGCGACCTGGTCGCCAAGGGTGCCGTCCGCAAGAACGAGAAGGTCAAGGTCCTCGGACAGGGCGACCTGAGCGTCGCTCTCACCGTGGCGGTCGACAAGGTCTCCGGCTCTGCCGAAGAGAAGATCGTCGCCGCCGGCGGGACCGTCTCCAAGTAATCACCTGAGGGGGTGGTCCGACAGGGCCACCCCTTTCAGTCGTCTATCCTTCATGCCGGGAGGCCCCACATGTTCAGAGCTGTCGCGCGCATCATGCGCACGCCCGACCTTCGCCGAAAGATCGGGTTCACTCTCGGCATCATCGCGCTCTTCCGGCTGGGGTCGTTCATCCCCTCGCCGTTCGTGGACTACCAGAACGTGCAGCTGTGCCTCGCCGGCAACCAGGGCACCTCGGGCCTCTACGAGCTCGTCAACCTCTTCAGCGGCGGCGCCCTGCTGCAGCTCTCGGTCTTCGCGCTGGGCATCATGCCCTACATCACGTCGTCGATCATCGTGCAGCTGCTCCGCGTCGTCATCCCCCACTTCGACACCCTCTACAAGGAGGGCCAGTCGGGCCAGGCGAAGCTGACGCAGTACACCCGGTACCTCACGATCGCGCTGGGCATCCTCCAGTCGACGACCCTGATCACCGTGGCCCGCTCCGGTGCGCTGTTCGCCGGCTCCGGCGCTGCCGAGTGCCAGCAGCTCATCACCAACGACGCCTGGTACGCCGTCATGCTCATGGTCATCACCATGACCGCCGGCACCGGCCTCATCATGTGGATGGGCGAGCTCATCACCGAGCGCGGCATCGGCAACGGCATGTCGCTCCTGATCTTCACCTCGATCGCGGCCCGCTTCCCCACCGCCCTCTGGAGCATCGCGCAGGCGCGCAGCTTCGAGATCTTCCTCATGGTGATCGCCGTCGGGCTCGTGATCATGGCCGCGGTCGTGTTCGTCGAGCAGTCCCAGCGGCGGATCCCCGTGCAGTACGCCAAGCGCATGGTCGGGCGGCGCACGTACGGCGGCAACAACACGTACATCCCGATCAAGGTCAACATGGCCGGCGTCGTGCCCGTCATCTTCGCCTCGTCGCTGCTGTACCTGCCCGCGCTCGTCGCCCAGTTCAACCAGCCCTCCGACGGCACCGCGCCCCCGGCGTGGGTGGCGTGGGTCCAGGCGAACCTCACCTCCGGCGACAACCCGCTCTACATGGCGCTGTACTTCGCCCTCATCGTCGGCTTCACGTACTTCTACGTCGCGATCACCTTCAACCCCGAAGAGGTCGCCGACAACATGAAGAAGTACGGCGGGTTCATCCCCGGCATCCGGGCCGGGCGCCCGACGGCCGAGTACCTCGACTACGTCCTGACGCGCGTGACCCTGCCGGGCTCGCTCTACCTCGGCATCATCGCGCTCATCCCGCTGATCGCCCTGGCCACGGTCGGCGCCAACCAGAACTTCCCGTTCGGAGGCGCGAGCATCCTGATCATCGTCGGAGTCGGTCTCGAGACGGTCAAGCAGATCGACTCGCAGCTGCAGCAGCGTCACTACGAGGGGCTCCTCAAGTGACGGGGGGCGAGACCGGGCCCAGCCCGCGCCTCCTGATCGTCGGCCCTCCCGGCGCCGGCAAGGGCACGCAGGCGACGCAGATCGCGGAGACCCTCGGGGTGCCGGCGATCTCGACCGGCGACATCTTCCGTGCCAACGTCCGTGACGAGACCGAGCTGGGCGTCAAGGTCAAGACGATCATGGACGCCGGCGACTACGTGCCCGACAGCCTCACGAACGAGCTCGTCTCCGACCGGCTCGACCAGAGCGACGCGGCGCAGGGCTTCCTGCTCGACGGCTACCCCCGCACGCTGCAGCAGGTCGGGTTCCTCGACGACTACCTGTCCGCCAAGGGGCAGGCGCTCGAGGCCGTGATCCTGCTGGTGGCCGACCGCGACGAGATCGTCGAGCGGCTGCGCAAGCGGGCCCTCGACCAGGGGCGTTCGGACGACACGGAGGACGCCATCCGGCACCGCCAGGACGTCTACCTGCGCGAGACCGCTCCTCTGCTGGAGAGCTACCGGTCGCGGGGCCTGGTCGTCGAGGTCGACGGCCTCGGCACCATCGAGCAGGTCGCGGAGCGCATCGACGCCGCCCTGGGCGAGCGCGGCTTCCGCTCGACGGCCGCCGCCTCCTAGCCGGGTGGCCTTCCGCAAGCCGGGCATCTACAAGACCCGGGACGAACTGCGCGCCATGGCGGCGCCCGGCGTGCTGACGGCGCGATCGCTCGACGCGGTCGCTGCCGCGCTGCGACCCGGCATCACCACCGGCGAGCTCGACGCGATCGCCGAGCGCACCATCCGTGACGGCGGCGGCGTGCCGAACTTCATGCTCGTGCCGGGCTACCGCAACACGGTGTGCACCTCGGTGAACGCCGAGGTCGTGCACGGCATCCCCGGCAACCGCGCCCTCGAGCCCGGCGACCTGGTCTCCGTCGACAGCGGGGCGGAGGTCGACGGCTGGAACGGCGACAGCGCACGCTCCTTCGTGCTCGACGACCCGAGCCGCCCCGAGCTCGTCGCCGAGCGACGGCTGCTGTCCGACGTCACCGAGCACGCCCTCTGGCACGGCATCGCTGCCCTGGCGTCGGCTCGTCACCTCAACGAGGTCGGCGACGCCGTCGAGGAGTACGTGGAGTCGCGCGGCAGCTTCGGGATCATCGAGGACTACGTCGGCCACGGCATCGGGCGCTCCATGCACGAGGACCCGCCGGTCTTCAACTACCGCGTCAAGGGGCGCGGCCCGGCGGTCAAGCCGGGTCTGGTCGTGGCCATCGAGCCCATGATCACCCTCGGCGGCATCGACACCGTCACCGAGGACGACGACTGGACCGTCACCACCGTGGACGGCAGCTCCGCGGCGCACTGGGAGCACTCGGTCGCCGTGCACGAGGGCGGGATCTGGGTGCTCACCGCACACGACGGGGGAGCAGCTCAGCTGGCGCCCCTCGGGGTCGTGCCCGTCCCGATCGCCTGACCCGCGCCTCCTCGGCACCGGCCTGCGACGCCCCCACGAGCCTCGGCTCGAGGGGGCGTCGCCGTGTCGGCGTCAGCCTCGCGACGACCCGACCGAGCAGGTCGACTCGGCGGCCGTCTGGCCCGTGATGGTGGACGGGAGCGTCGTGGTGGCCGGTGTCGTCGCGGTCGGTGCGCCCTCGGTGGCCGGGGCGGTCGCCCCGGCCTCGGGGGCGGACGTCTCCGCCGGGGGAGCCGCGGCCTCCGGTGCGGGCACGGACTCGTCGACGGTGGACCCGCGCCCGGCCGCGTCGTCGCCCAGGGTGAACGACTGATCGGCCTGGAGGGCGGCCTCCAGAGTCGCCGCGTCCGCCTCGGAGGGGACGACCCGCCCTGCCTGGTCGGGGTCGTCGACGACGGGGTACTGGACGAAGACGATGTCGGCCGGCGTGAGGTCCTTCAGCGCCAACGCCAGCGAGACGAGGGTGTCCGGGCTGCTGAGCGAGGTCGAGAGGGTCATGTTGCCGAGGGCGGCCGAGGCGAGCTTGTAGAGCGTCGTCGGGCTGCCGAGGGTGCCGCCGGAGATGATCTTGCGCATCATCGACGAGAGGAAGACCTGCTGGGAGCTGATGCGGGCCAGGTCGCTGCCGTCGCCCACGCCGTGCCGGGTGCGCAGGAACTCCAGGGCGTCCTTGCCCTGGAGGGAGTGGGTGCCGGCCGAGAGGTCGAGCCCCGTGTCGGTGTCGCGGATGCGCTGCGTCACGCAGACGTCGACGCCGCCGAGGGCGTTCGACATCTCGATGACGCCGTCGAAGGTGATCATGCCCGCGTAGTAGACGCTGAGGCCGGTCAGGCCCTCCACGGCGGCGACGGTGCAGCTGACCCCGCCCAGCTCGTACAGCGAGTTGAACTGCTGGTACGACGCGGCGGGGTGGGCGGTGCCGTCGTCGCCCGTGCAGGCCGGCCGGTCGATCATGAGGTCGCGGGGGAAGCTGACGGCGGTGAGCTGGCTGTGGTCCTCGGACAGGTGGACGAGGATGTTGACGTCGTTCCGGACCCCGTCGACGACGCCGGCGTCCACGGCGCTGCCCGGGTCGCGCTGGTCGCTGCCGATGAGCAGCACGTTCGCGCCCCCGGGCATCGCGCCGATGCCCTCCTCCGGGACCGAGGTCTCGTTGCCGAGGGCCACCGAGGTCACCGACGACGTCAGCTGCCGGGCGGCGATGGCCGACAGGGAGGCGCCGCTGACGAGCAGGACGGCCAGCGCCGCCGCGAGGCCGGTCAGGAGGGAACCGACGGGGCGACGTCGTCGGAGGCGCCCGTGGCGGGCGACGCCCCGGGTGCGGGGCGAGCGGCGGAGAGAGGGCATCGTGGGCTCCACGGGTCGGCGTCATCACCCTCGACTCGGCGTGTCGGGTCGACGGGCGGGTTGCTGAAGTGTAGCGGGAGGACCTAGGATCGATCTTTGGTGTTCCCAGGTCACTTCTGTGCCTGCGGCACCGCATCCCCGCACGACCAACACTCCCAATTCTTAGCGACAGTGAGGCTATGGCCAAAAAAGACGGTGTCATCGAAATCGAAGGCGCAGTGGTCGAAGCTCTGCCCAACGCGATGTTCCGCGTTGAGCTCAGTAACGGGCACAAAGTTCTCGCCCACATCTCCGGCAAGATGCGTCAGCACTACATCCGCATCCTCCCCGAAGACCGGGTGATCGTCGAACTCAGCCCCTACGACCTGACCCGCGGCCGGATCGTCTACCGCTACAAGTAGGGCGTGCTGGAAAGGAACGGCCCCACGCACCCGTGGGGCACGAAGCCAGCGAGATCAAGGAAACAACGATGAAGGTCAACCCCAGCGTCAAGCCCATCTGCGAGCACTGCAAGGTGATCCGCCGCAAGGGCAACGTCATGGTCATCTGCAAGAGCAACCCGCGCCACAAGCAGCGCCAGGGTTGATCTGACCGGCCGCCCCGTGCGGTCGGACAGAGGCCGGAGTCCCTCGAGGGCTCCACAGCACCACAAGACAGAGCAGCACCAGAACCCGCACCGCCGGCAGCAGCCAGGCAGGAGGCGCGGGGGACACCCCGGGGCGGAGGCCCGGGCACCGGCGCTGTGACAGACCTCCACCACTCTCTGAGGAGAAGCCACCATGGCACGTCTAGCAGGCGTTGACATCCCGCGCGACAAGCGCGTGGAAGTCGCACTGACCTACATCTACGGAGTCGGCCGCACCCGCGCGCTCAAGACTCTCGCCGAGACCGAGATCGACGGCAACATCCGCGTCAAGGACCTCACGGACGACCAGCTCGTCCTTCTCCGCGACCACATCGAGGGCAACTTCAAGGTAGAGGGCGACCTCCGTCGCGAGGTCGCCGCCGACATCCGCCGCAAGGTCGAGATCGGCAGCTACGAGGGCATCCGCCACCGCCGCGGCCTGCCTGTGCGCGGCCAGCGCACCAAGACGAACGCTCGTACCCGCAAGGGCCCGAAGCGCACCGTCGCCGGCAAGAAGAAGGCTCGCTAGGCCCCGGCTCCCGCCGTACTCGCCTCTAGGTTGTAGGAGAAAAAATTGGCAGCACCGAAGTCGGCCGCGCGTAAGCCCCGCCGCAAAGAGAAGAAGAACGTCGCCGTGGGCCAGGCCCACATCAAGAGCACGTTCAACAACACGATCGTGTCGATCACGGACCCCTCGGGTGCCGTGCTGAGCTGGGCCTCCTCAGGAGCCGTCGGCTTCAAGGGCTCGCGCAAGTCGACGCCCTTCGCCGCGCAGCTGGCCGCCGAGTCGGCCGCCCGCCAGGCGCAGGAGCACGGCGTCAAGAAGGTCGACGTCTTCGTCAAGGGGCCGGGTTCCGGCCGCGAGACGGCGATCCGCTCGCTCCAGGCCGCCGGCCTGGAGGTCGGGTCGATCAACGACGTCACCCCCCAGGCGCACAACGGCTGCCGCCCGCCGAAGCGTCGTCGCGTCTAACTGAGTCGATGCCCGTCGCGCCTCCCCGCCCTGTCCGCAGGGCCCGGAGGCGCGACGGGCTCACCCGCGTTCACCGCGCCTCCGGCTCCCTCGCCGGGAGCCCCCACAACTCAACAGACCCGACGGGCCAGCCACCTGTCGTACCGCCAAGAGTCATATAGCGGACTCTTCGCCGAAAGGAATCCACCAGTGCTCATTGCACAGCGCCCCACCCTCACCGAGGAGAACATCTCGGAGTTCCGCTCGCGGTTCGTCATCGAGCCCCTCGAGCCCGGCTTCGGCTACACCCTCGGCAACTCGCTGCGTCGCACCCTGCTCTCGTCGATCCCCGGAGCCGCTGTCACCAGCATCCGCATCGACGGTGTGCTGCACGAGTTCACGACGGTCCCCGGTGTCAAGGAAGACGTCACCGAGGTCATCCTGAACATCAAGCAGCTCGTCGTCTCGAGCGAGCACGACGAGCCCATCACGGCGTACCTGCGCAAGCAGGGTGCCGGTCAGGTCACGGCGGCCGACATCTCGGCCCCCGCCGGCGTGGAGATCCACAACCCCGAGCTCGTGATCGCGACGCTCAACGACAAGGCGAAGTTCGAGCTCGAGCTCACGATCGAGCGTGGCCGCGGCTACGTGTCGGCCGTGCAGAACCGCTCGGAGTTCAGCGAGGCCGGTCAGATCCCGATCGACTCGATCTACTCGCCCGTCCTCAAGGTGACGTACCGCGTCGAGGCCACCCGTGCCGGTGAGCGCACCGACTTCGACCGCCTCGTGGTCGACGTCGAGACCAAGCCCGCGATCTCGCCCCGCGACGCCATCGCGTCGGCCGGTCGCACGCTGACCGAGCTGTTCGGCCTGGCCCGTGAGCTCAACACCGCCGCCGAGGGCATCGAGATCGGCCCCGCGCCGGTCGACGCCGTCCTCTCCAGCGAGCTCCAGACGCCGATCGAGGACCTCGACCTCTCCGTGCGCAGCTACAACTGCCTCAAGCGCGAGGGCATCAACACGGTGTCCGAGCTCGTCGCCCTCTCGGAGACGCAGCTCATGAACATCCGCAACTTCGGTCAGAAGTCGGTCGACGAGGTGAAGGACAAGCTCGTGGAGCTCGGTCTCTCGCTCAAGGACACGGTCCCCGGGTTCGACGGAGCCCACTTCTACAGCGGCTACGACGAGGAAGAGACCAACTAGGTCTCGTCCGTCCCCGCCCTGATCATCTTCGACAGCTAGGAACCATCAATCATGCCCAAGCCCACCAAGGGTCCCCGTCTCGGAGGCGGACCGGCGCACGAGCGCCTCATGCTCGCCAACCTCGCGGCCTCGCTCTTCGAGCACAAGAGCATCAAGACGACCGAGACGCGGGCCAAGCGCCTCCGTCCCGTCGCCGAGCGCCTCGTGACCTTCGCCAAGCGCGGCGACCTGCACTCGCGTCGTCGCGTCATGCAGACCCTGCGCAACAACAAGGACGCCGCGCACATCCTCTTCACGGAGATCGCTCCCCTGGTCGACCAGCGTGAGGGCGGCTACACCCGCATCACGAAGCTCGGCTTCCGCAAGGGCGACAACGCGTCGATGGTGTCGATGGAGCTCGTCCTCGAGCCCGTGACCCCCAAGGTCAAGTCGTCGAAGAGCTCGACGGCCGCGGCCGCCGCGCCCGTCGAGGAGCCCGTCGTCGAGGAGGCGCCCGTCGAGGAGCCCGAGACCGTCGAGGAGTCGGCTCCGGTCGAGTCCGAGACCGAGACGGCCCCCGCCGCCGAGGTCGAGGCCGACGCCGCCGCGAAGTCGGACGACAAGTAGCAGCGAGCTCCACCGCACCGCCCGGAGGGCCCGTCACCGCGAGGTGACGGGCCCTCCGTCGTCCGCCCGCGGGCGACGCCCGTCGTCGATCGCGGGGTGTGGGGCCTTCGGTGGACGAGCGCGTCCCCCGAACAGGTGTCGTTCACCTACGCGTCACATGGCAGAAACCCCTGAGGAGGCTGTGGACCGTAGCGTCGGTGGGTCACCTCCCGCCAGCTGAAGGAACACATGTCCCCGCGCTCCCGCCACACCCCGGTCACGGCCGCCGCCCTCGCGGCCGGCCTCGCCCTCTGCCTCGCTCCGCTCGTGCCCGTCGCCGCCTCCGCGGCCCCCGGCGGCACCGGCGTCGTCATCAACGAGGCCTACCTCAAGGGCGGCAGCATGAACGCTCCGTTCGCGAACAAGTTCGTCGAGCTCTACAACCCGACCACCGCCTCCGTCTCCGTCGCGGGCTGGTCGATCCAGTACCGCTCGGCGACGTCGAGCGGCACGTTCACCGGAGTGGGGGCCCTGAGCGGCTCGATCGCGCCCGGCGGCTACCTGCTCGTGCAGATGTCGTCCAACGGGACCACGGGGGCGCCGCTGCCGACGCCCGACGTCGTCACGACGGTCAACCCCGGCGGTGCCAGCGGCACCCTCGTGCTGGCGAGCACGACGACCGCCCTGGCCCTCCCGGCGGGGTCGATCTCCACCGCGACGCCCGGCGTCGTCGACGCTCTCGGCTACGGGACGTCGAACACGTTCGAGACGACGGCGGCGGAGGTGGGATCGGCCAACCCCGTCCCGACCTCCTACGTCCGCACGGCGTTCTCCGACACCGACGTCAACGCGGCCGACTTCGTCCAGCAGGGCCAGATCACGCCGCAGAACGCCGCGAGCACCGGCACCACGCCCACTCCGCCGGTGCCGCCGACCCCGCCGGTGTCGGAGGCGGACGTCACCGTGGCGCAGCTGCAGGGAGTCACCGACACGAGCCCCTACGCGGGCCGCACCGTCACCACCCGTGGCGTCGTCACGGCGACGTACCCGACCGGCGGTCTGGACGGCTACGTCGTCCAGACCCCGGGCACCGGAGGCGCGCTCGACCTCCCGACGCACCTCTCGTCGGACGCGGTCTTCGTGTACTCCTCGGCCACCGCCTCCTCGGTGGAGGTCGGCGACTACGTCGAGCTCGTCGGCGAGGTCACCGAGTTCTTCGGGCTGACCGAGCTGACGGTCGACGGCACCGACCAGGTCACGCAGCTGGACGCCTCCACCGTCGTCGCCCCGGCGCCGGCCACGGTCGGGTTCCCCGCCACGGACGCGCAGCGCGAGTCGCTCGAGAGCATGCTCCTGCTGCCGCAGGGCGAGTTCACGGTCGCGGACACCTACACGACGAACCAGTACGGCGAGGTGGCGCTCGCGTCGGGCAGCACCCCGCTGATCCAGCCGACCGAGGTCGGACGCCCCGGCAGCGCGAAGTACGCGGCGACGATCGCCGACAACGCCGCTCGGGCCGTGACGCTCGACGACGGTGCCACCACGAACTTCCTCACCGCGGCGAACCAGTCGATCCCGGTGCCGTACCTGTCGAACGAGAACCCGGTCACGGTCGGTGCCTCGGTGGCCTTCACCGAGCCGGTGGTCCTCGACTTCCGGAACTCGGCCTGGAAGTACCAGCCCACCAGCCGCGTCACGGGCGACGTCGCGTACGCCGACCTGCCCGTCACCTTCGAGAACGTCCGCACCGACGCTCCCCGTGAGGTCGGCGGCGACGTCAGGCTCGCCAGCTTCAACGTGCTGAACTACTTCCCGACCACCGGCGACTCGCTGACCGGCTGCACCTACTACCGCGACCGTGCCGGCGACCCCGTCACCGTCAACAGCGGCTGCGACGCCCGCGGCGCGGCGAACCAGGACGACCTGCAGCGGCAGCAGGCCAAGATCGTCACGGCGATCAACGCCCTCGGCGCCGACGTCGTCTCGCTGGAGGAGATCGAGAACTCCGCCCGTTTCGGCAAGGACCGCGACTCGGCCCTGTCGATCCTGGTCGACGCCCTCAACGCCGACGCCGGGTCGGACGTCTGGGAGTTCGTCCCGTCGCCCGCCGCCCTGCCGGCCAACGAGGACGTCATCCGCCTCGCGTTCATCTACAAGGCCGGCGTGGTCGAGAGCGTCGGCGACTCGAGCATCCTCACGGGCTCTGCGGCGTTCAGCAACGCGCGTCAGCCCCTCGCCCAGGCGTTCCGCCCCGTCGGCGGCGACGTCGACTCGACGATCCTCGCCATCGCGAACCACTTCAAGTCGAAGGGCAGCGGGTCCGGCGCCGACGCCGACCTGGGCGACGGCCAGGGCGGCTCGAACGCCTCCCGCGTGAACCAGGCGAACGCCCTCGTGGCCTTCGCCGCCGAGCGCGAGGCCGCCGTCGGCACCGACAAGGTGTTCCTGCTCGGCGACTTCAACGCCTACTCGCAGGAGGACCCGATCGAGGTGCTGCGCACCGCCGGCTTCACCGACCTCGGCTCGACCGAGGACGGCGAGGAGTACAGCTACGTGTTCAGCGGCCTGAGCGGCTCGCTCGACCACGTGCTGGCCTCGCCCGCCGCCCTCGAGGCCGTCACGGGCGTCGACATCTGGAACATCAACTCGGGTGAGTCGGTCGGCCTCGAGTACAGCCGCTTCAACTACAACGTGCGCGACCTGCTCCAGCTCGACCAGTTCCGCGCCAGCGACCACGACCCCGTCGTCGTCGGCGTCGACCTGCTCGCCGACGTCGTCGCGCCGACCCCGGTGCCGACCGACCCGGCCCCGCCGGTCGCGCCCGGTGCCGGCGCGGGTGCCGGCACGGGCGCGGGCACGGCTCCGGCCGGCAGCGCCCCCGTCGCCTCCGCCCCGACCCGCTCGGGCCTGGCCTACACCGGCTCGGACGGGGTCCTCGGCTGGGCGGTGCTCGCCCTGGCGCTGATGGCCGCCGGCGGCACGGTGCTCGTGCAGCGTCGTCGCCTGGCCGCGGGGGAGTAGCCCGCACCAGCTGATCACGGCGGCGGCCGGGGCGCGGGAGACCGTGCCCCGGCCGCCGCCGTCGTCGTGCGCCGCGAGCTGCCGTGCAGGCGGCGGCGGCGGCCCGGCGCCCCGCGGGCTCGTACCATGGTCGACGTGACGAGCGACGACCCGGCCCCGGCCCCCGCCTCCGGCCTGGTGCCCGACCTCGCCCCCGGCATGACCCGGGTGCGGCTCACCGTGGCCTACGACGGCACCGACTTCTCCGGGTGGAGCGAGCAGCCCGGCCGCCGCACCGTCCAGGGCGAGGTCGAGGCCGCGCTCCGCGTGCTCTTCGGTCGGCACGAGCACGTGCCGACCGTGACCGTCGCCGGGCGCACCGACGCCGGCGTCCACGCCCGCGGCCAGGTCGTCCACCTCGACCTCACGGCCGAGCAGGTCGCCCAGCTGCAGCGGCCCCACCGGGGCATGGTCGACCGGTCGCCGCTCGACGCGCCCACCGTCCTCGCGCGCCGGCTCAACGGGCTGGCGGGCGCCTCCGACGAGATCGTGGTCTCGGGAGCGCGGGTGGCGCCTCCCGGGTTCCACGCGCGCTTCGGCGCGCTGTGGCGTCGCTACGAGTACCGCATCGCCGACCGGGGGGCCGAGCGCGACCCCTCGCGCCGTCGCCACACCCTCTGGTACGACCACCTGCTCGACCTCGACCTGATGAACGCCACGGCCGCGGGCCTGGTCGGCCTGCACGACTGGGCGGCGTACTGCCGCCACCGCGACTACGCGACGACGATCCGCGAGCTCCAGCACTTCACGTGGAGGCGCGAGGCCGACGGCGTGCTGGTCGCCACCGTGCAGGCGGACGCCTTCTGCCACAACCTCGTCCGCAACCTCGTCGGGGCGTGCGTCGCCGTCGGCGAGGGGTCGATGCCGGAGCACCGGGCCGTCGGGGTCCGGCGGGAGGCCGAGCGCAACGGCGAGTTCCGCGTCGTCCCCGCCACGGGGCTGACCATGGTCGAGGTCGGCTACCCGCCCGACGACGAGGTGGCGGCCCGGGTCGTGCTCACCCAGGTCAAGCGGTCGGCCGCTAGCCTCGACGGATGACCGCTCCCCGCCCCGCGACCCCCTCCGACGTCCCCGAGATGCTCCGCCTGATCGTCGAGCTGGCGGTCTACGAGAAGGAGCCGGAGGCGGTGAAGACCACCGAGGACGACCTGCGCCGGGCGCTCTTCGCCGACGCCCCCGCCGTCTTCGCGTTCGTCGTCGACGGCGACGAGCCCGGCGAGCTCGCGGGCCTCGCCGTCTGGTTCCTGACGTTCTCGACCTGGGAGGGCGTCCACGGCATCCACCTGGAAGACCTGTACGTCGCGCCGCAGCACCGGGGCTCCGGCCACGGGCGCGCCCTCCTGACGCGCCTGGCGCAGGAGGCGACGGCTCGGGGGCTCGCCCGCGTCGAGTGGGCCGTGCTCGACTGGAACGAGCCGTCGATCGGCTTCTACCGGTCGCTCGGCGCGACGTCGATGGACGAGTGGACCACGTTCCGGCTCGACGGCCAGGCCCTGGCGGCGCTCGGCGGCGAGTGACGCCGTTTGACGGCCCCGGGCGTGTCGGGTATCGTCGACCCTTGGTGTCTGCGCAACTGCGCGCGGCGCCCGAAGTTGAGCCCTCCACCTGACTCGTTCTCGCCGTCTCTTCGGCGACAACGGCAACGGAGCGGGATCCACGAACACCTCACCTCGACCAGGAAGCAGCACTACTGTGACGCGCACTTTCTCCCCCAAGCCGGCTGACGTCCAGCCGAACTGGCTGATCATCGACGCCAACGACGTCGTCCTCGGCCGTCTGGCCAGCCACGCGGCAGCACTGCTGCGCGGCAAGCACAAGCCGACCTTCGCCCCCCACATGGACATGGGCGACTTCGTCATCATCATCAACGCCGACAAGGTGGCCCTGACCGGCTCCAAGCTGGCCGAGAAGCTCTACTACCGCCACTCCGGCTACCCGGGCGGCCTCACCGCCACCACGTACTCCGAGATGGTGGAGAAGCACCCCACGCGCGCCGTCGAGAAGGCGATCCGCGGCATGCTGCCGAAGAACTCGCTGGGCCGTGCCCAGATCAAGAAGCTGAAGGTGTACGCGGGTGCCGAGCACCCCCACGCTGCTCAGCAGCCCACGGTTCACACCCTCGACCAGGTCGCTCAGTAGCGTCCGCCTTCAGACTTAAGGACCCCCACACAGTGGCTCAGATCGCAGATTCCATCGACCAGGCTCCCGAGAGCTTCACCACGGAGAGCTCCGCTCCCGAGGCCTCGGCGACCCCCCGCGCCGTCCTCAACGTCTCCGGCTCCGCCGTCGGACGTCGCAAGGAGGCCATCGCTCGTGCCCGCCTCGTCCCCGGCTCCGGCACCTTCGTGGTCAACGGCCGCACCCTCGAGGAGTACTTCCCCAACAAGCTGCACCAGCAGCTGATCAACGACCCGTTCAAGGTGCTCGACCTGCTCGGCGCCTACGACGTGACCGTCAAGGTCACCGGCGGCGGCCCCTCCGGCCAGGCGGGCGCCCTGCGCCTCGCCATCGCCCGCACGCTGAACGAGATCGACCGCGAGAACAACCGCGCCACGCTCAAGAAGGCCGGCTTCCTCACCCGTGACGCCCGCGTCATCGAGCGCAAGAAGGCCGGTCTCAAGAAGGCCCGCAAGGCCTCGCAGTTCTCGAAGCGCTAGTCACACACCCCCACAGGCAGGTCTCGCGATGTCGCGTCTCTTCGGTACCGACGGTGTTCGGGGCCTCGCCAACCGTGAGCTGACCGCCGCGCTCGCCCTGGGCCTCGCCCAGGCGAGCGCGGTGGTGCTCACGAAGGGCCACCACGCCGACGCTCGTCGTGCTGAAGGGCGACGACCCGTCGCGGTGGTAGCCCGTGACCCCCGCATCTCGGGGGAGTTCCTGACCGCCGCCGTGTGCGCGGGCCTGGCCAGCTCCGGCGTCGACGTGCTCGACGCCGGGGTGATCCCGACCCCCGCGGCGGCGTTCCTCGTCGACGACATCGGCGCCGACTTCGGCGTGATGATCAGCGCCTCGCACAACCCGGCGCCCGACAACGGCATCAAGTTCTTCGCGTTCGGCGGCACGAAGCTGCCCGACGAGGTCGAGGACCGCATCGAGGCCGCCATGGCCGAGCCGCAGCTGATGCCCGTCGGGGGCGACGTCGGTCGCATCCGCCGGTTCGCCGACGCCGAGGACCGCTACGTCCTGCACCTCCTCGGGGCCCTGCCCCACCGCCTCGACGGCCTGCACGTCGTGCTCGACTGTGCCCACGGCGCCGCCTCGGCCGTCTCGCCCGAGGTCTTCACCGACGCGGGCGCGAAGGTCACCCTGATCGGGGCCGACCCCGACGGCGTCAACATCAACGACGGCGTCGGCTCGACGCACCTCGACAACCTCGCCCGCGCCGTGCTCGAGCACGGAGCCGACGTCGGCATCGCGCACGACGGCGACGCCGACCGCTGCCTCGCGGTCGACGCGACCGGCACCGTCGTCGACGGCGACCAGATCATGGCGATCATCGCCCTGGCGCACAAGGAGCACGGGCGCCTCGCCCACGACACCCTCGTCGCGACGGTGATGAGCAACCTCGGCCTCATCCGCGCCATGGAGCAGCACGGCATCGCCGTGCGTCAGACCCGCGTCGGCGACCGCTACGTCCTGGAGGACATGAGCGCCGGCGGCTACACGCTGGGCGGCGAGCAGTCCGGCCACATCGTCTTCGGCGACCACGCCACCACCGGCGACGGCATCCTCACCGGGCTGTCGCTCGTCGCGCGCATGGCGGAGACCGGCAAGAGCCTGGCCGAGCTGGCCCGGGTGATGACGGTCTTCCCGCAGATCCTCATCAACGTCGGTGGCGTCGACCGTGAGCGTCTCGACGGCGACCAGGGCGTGGCGGACGCCGTGGCGGCCCTGGAGGCCGAGCTCGGCGACACCGGCCGCGTGCTGCTCCGCCCGTCGGGCACCGAGCCGGTCGTCCGCGTCATGGTGGAGGCCGCCGACCAGGCGACCGCCGACCGCGTCGCGCACGAGCTCGCCGACGTCGTCCGCGAGCGACTGGCGCTCTAGCGGGCCCGACCCGCGCCTCCCGCAGGCCCGGCGTCCCCGCCCCCGTGCCCGCGTCGGGCACCATGGGCACATGCTCCTCCTGCTGCCCGCCGTCGTCTTCGCGGTGCTCTACGTCGTCAGCCGCCGCCGCGACGCGCGGCGTCTGCGCAACGGCGTCTTCCTCGTCGCGGCCCTCGGCTGCCTCCTCGTGGCCGGCGTGCTCGAGGTCGCCGCGACCGGGCCCGCCCAGCAGAGCGCCGTCCTGCTCGGCGTCGTGGTCGCCGGCCTGCTCGTCGTGGTGCTCGCGCTCTTCCTGCTCGGCAACGGCGTCACCATGCTGCGCTCCGAGGGGCGCAGCCTCGGCAACCTGCTGTCGCTGCTGGCGGGCGTCGCCATCCTGCTCGTGCCGGTCGCGGCGGCCGCGCTGGTCTTCGGGCCCGACGTCGCCGAGCTGCCGGGGCCGGTCGGGGTCGTCCTCGTCGCCCTGGGCGTCCTCCTCGTCTTCGTCGCGGGGTACGCGGCCGCGACCTTCGCCGCGTTCGGGCTCTACTCGCTGGTCTACAGCCGCTACCGCCACACGCGCACGCCCGCCACGGTCGTCGTGCTCGGCTCCGGCCTGGTCCGCGGTGAGGTGCCGCCGCTCCTGCGCAGCCGTCTCGACAAGGCGCTCTCGGTCTACCGCTCCGTGCCCGGCACCGCCGCGAGGCCGCTGCTCGTGCCGTCGGGCGGCCAGGGCTCCGACGAGCCGCGCGCCGAGGGCGACGCCATGGCCGAGTACCTCCTCGCGCAGGGGGCCGACCCCGCCGACGTCCGGCCCGAGACCGCCTCGACGAGCACCCGCGAGAACCTGCTCTTCTCGCGCGAGGTGCAGCGCGACGCGGGGCGGGACGGCAGCACCCTCGTGGTGACGAACGACTACCACGTGCTGCGGGCCGCCCTGCTGGCCCGGTCGATCGGCAGCGACGCCCAGGTGGTGGGCTCGCCGACGGCCGCGTACTACGTGCCGAGCGCGTTCCTCCGCGAGTACGTCGCGATCATGGTCGAGCACCGCCGCCTCAACGCGGCGGCCGTGGCCGTGGCGGTCGCCCTGGTGGGCCTGACCGCGGTCTGGTCGCTGCTGCCCGTGTGAGCCGACCCGCGCCTCCCCGGGCGCCGTCCGCCGAGGAGTCGCGGTGCCCGCACCGCAGGCCCGCTCAGATCTTGCGGAGCAGCACCGAGCTCACCGCGTGGTCGGCCGCCTTGCGCAGCACCAGCGTCGCCCGTGACCGCGTCGGCAGCACGTTCTCGACGAGGTTGGGCTCGTTCACCGACCGCCAGACACCGGACGCGAAGGTGCGCGCCTCCGCCTCGTCCATGCCGGCGAAGCGGTGGAAGAACGAGCGCTCCTGGGTGAAGGCGCCCTTCTGGAGGGCGAGGAACCTCTCGACGAACCACGACTCGATGTCGCTCGTGCGCGCGTCGACGTAGATCGTGAAGTCGAAGAGGTCGCTGAGGGCGAGACGGCCCGGGGCCGGGGGCTGCAGCACGTTCAGGCCCTCGACGATGAGGATGTCGGGGCGCCGCACCACGACCTCGGCCCCCGGCATGATGTCGTAGCTGGTGTGCGAGTAGAACGGCGCCCGCACCTCCTCCGCGCCGCTCTTGACCTGGGAGACGAAGCGCAGCAGGTGGCGGCGGTCGTACGACTCGGGGAACCCCTTGCGGTCGGTGAGGCCGCGGCGCTCGAGCTCGGCGTTCGGGTAGAGGAACCCGTCGGTCGT
This sequence comes from Frigoribacterium sp. CFBP 8754, assembly GCF_014841815.1. Classification (NCBI taxonomy): domain Bacteria; kingdom Bacillati; phylum Actinomycetota; class Actinomycetes; order Micrococcales; family Microbacteriaceae; genus Frigoribacterium; species Frigoribacterium sp. CFBP 8754. The sequence goes on along the minus strand of NZ_JACYUO010000005.1, from coordinate 16,325 downwards.
GACGAGCTCCACGCGCGGAGTGTCGTCCCAGCGGCTGAGCAGCTCGCGCAGCAGACGGGCGACCGTCGACTTGCCGACCGCCACCGAGCCGGCGACGCCGATCACGAAGGGCGTGCGCTGGGCGCGCTCGCCGAGGAAGTCGCTGGTCGCCCGGTGCAGGTTGCGGGCACCCGCGGCGTAGAGGTTGAGGAGGCGGCTGAGCGGCACGTAGACGTCCTGCACCTCGCGCATGTCGAGCCGGTCGCCGAGGCCCCGCAGCTGCACGATCTCGGTCTCGGTGAGCGGCAGGCGCGTCGCCGGGGCGAGGTCGGCCCAGGCGTCGCGCCCGATCTCGACGAACGGGGTGGCGTGCGTCGGCGCGTGGGGAGCGTGTGCGGCGTGCGCGGCCTGGCCCGGCGCGGGGGTCGTCGTCGACGGAGGGGCTTCGGCCATGACGGCGAGGCTACCCGGTCGGGCGCGCGGGACGACCGCACAGGAGGCGCGGACGGGACCGCATAGGATCGGTCGCATGTGTGGAATCGTGGGTTACGTCGGCGCCTCGGGCGTCGGCGAGAAGAGCATCGAGGTCCTGCTGGGCGGGCTGAAGCGCCTCGAGTACCGCGGCTACGACTCGGCCGGCGTGGCCGTCGTCGACGCGGCGGGCCAGCTGGGCACGCGCAAGCGCGCCGGCAAGCTCAAGGTGCTGGTCGACGACCTCGAGGCCGAGCCGCTGACCGACGGGGCGACCGGCATCGGGCACACCCGCTGGGCCACCCACGGCGGCCCGACCGACGCGAACGCGCACCCGCACCTCTCCGACGGCGGGCGCCTCGCGCTGATCCACAACGGCATCATCGAGAACTTCTCCGACCTCAAGGCCGAGCTGCTCGCCGAGGGCGTCGAGTTCTCGAGCGAGACCGACTCCGAGGTCGCGGCCCACCTGGTCGCCCGTGCCTACCGCGCCTCCGGCGACCTGACCGAGGCCCTCCGCGTGGTCGTCAACACGCTCGACGGCGCCTTCACGCTGCTCGTCGTCCACGCCGACCAGCCCGGGGTCGTCGTCGGCGCCCGCCGCAACAGCCCGCTCGTCGTCGGGCTCGGCGAGGGCGAGAACTTCCTCGGCAGCGACGTCGCCGCGTTCGTCGCCCACACCCGCCGCGCCATGTCGATCGGGCAGGACCAGATCGTGACGATCCGCCCCGACTCGGTCGACGTCGTCGACTTCGAGGGCGCGCCGGTCGAGACCAGCACCTTCGAGGTCGACTGGGACGCCTCGGCCGCCGAGAAGGGCGGCTGGTCGAGCTTCATGGCGAAGGAGATCAGCGAGGAGCCCGAGGCCGTCGCCAACACCCTCCTCGGCCGCGTGCACGACGGCGCCGTCACCCTCACCGACCTCGACGGCGTGCGCGACCGCCTCCTCACCGTCGACCGCGTGATCGTGATCGCCTGCGGCACGGCCGCCTACGCGGGGATCCTCGGCAAGTACGCCATCGAGCAGTGGGCCCGCGTGCCCGTCGAGGTCGAGCTCGCGCACGAGTTCCGCTACCGCGACCCGGTGCTCGACGAGAAGACCCTCGTCGTCTCGATCAGCCAGTCCGGCGAGACGATGGACACGCTGATGGCGGTCAAGTACGCCCGCGAGCAGGGCGCGCAGGTGTTGTCGATCTGCAACACGCAGGGCTCCACCATCCCCCGCGAGAGCGACGCCGTCATCTACACGCACGCCGGTCCGGAGGTCGCCGTCGCGTCGACGAAGGCGTTCGTCGCGCAGGGCACTGCACTGTTCCTCCTCGGCCTGCACCTCGCGACCCTGCGTGGCACCCTGACCGCCGAGCAGATCGCCGATCAGGTCACCGACCTCCAGGCCGTGCCCGACAAGATCCGCAAGGTGCTCGAGTCGTCCGAGCGCATCGCGACCCTGGCGCGCTGGATGGCCGACACCCGGTCCGTCCTCTTCCTGGGCCGCCACGTCGGCTACCCGATCGCTCTCGAGGGGGCGCTCAAGCTCAAGGAGCTCGCCTACATCCACGCCGAGGGCTTCGCCGCCGGCGAGCTGAAGCACGGTCCGATCGCCCTGATCGAGCCCGGGCAGATCGTCTTCGTGATCGTGCCGAGCCCGCGCGACCCGCGGTCGCTGCACCCCAAGGTCGTCTCGAACATCCAGGAGATCCGCGCGCGCGGCGCCCGCGTCATCGCGATCGCGGAGGAGGGCGACGCCGCGGTGCTGCCCTTCGCCGACGAGGTGCTGCACATCCCGCTCGCGGCCCCGCTCTTCGAGTCGCTGCTGGCCGTGGTGCCGCTGCACGTCTTCGGCATGGAGCTGGCCGCGGCCAAGGGTCTCGACGTCGACCAGCCGCGCAACCTCGCCAAGTCGGTCACGGTCGAGTAGGGCACCCGGCCGCATGAGCACCCGCGCCCGCCCGTGATCGTCGGCATCGGGGTCGACGTCGTCGACCTCGAGCGCTTCGAGCGTTCGCTGGCGCGCACCGGGGCGCTCGCCGACCGGCTCTTCGGCGACGCCGAGAGGGTGCTCGCCGACGGCAGCCCCCGGCCGGTGCGGTCGCTCGCGGCCCGCTTCGCCGCCAAGGAGGCGCTGATCAAGGCCCTCGGCGGGTCGACGGGCGTGCGCTGGCATGACATCGTGGTCGTCTCCGACGAGAGCGGCGCCCCCTCGCTCCGGCTGACCGGGGGAGCGCGGTCGCTGGCGGAGTCGCGGGGCGCGACGCGCCTCCACCTCTCGCTGAGCCACGACGGGGGAGTCGCCGTGGCCTACGTGGTGGCCGAGACCGACCAGCGTGCCCCGCAGCACCAGCCCCCGGTGCACGAGCCCCCGGAGCACCAGCCCCCGCAGCACGAGCCCCCGCAGCACGACCACCGCCCGACCCAGACCGCCGAGACCGAGACAGGAGCCGACGCGTGACGCAGGACATCCGGGTGACCATCGACACCGCCGCCCTGCGGCACAACGTCGCGACCCTGAAGGCCGCGGTGGCGCCGGCCCGCGTGATGGCCGTGGTGAAGGCCAACGCCTACGGGCACGGCGCCGTGGAGTGCGCCCGCGCTTTCGTCGACGCCGGCGTCGACTGGCTCGGCGTCGCCGACCTCGACGAGGCCGTCGAGCTCCGGGAGGCCGGGGTCACGGCCCCGGTGCTCGCCTGGCTGCACGCTCCCGGCGAGACCTTCGAGCGTGCCGCCGCCCACGACGTCACGCCCGCCGTCTCCGACGTCGCCCAGCTCGAGGCCGCGGCGGAGGCCGGGGTCCGGGCCGTGCACCTCTGCGTCGACACCGGCCTCAGCCGCAACGGCGCCGTGGCCGCGGAGTGGCCCGAGTTCTTCGCCCGCGCCGCGGCGCTCGCCGACCGCCTGCCGGTCGAGGGCGTGATGACCCACCTGTCGAACGCCTCCCCAGAGGAGGACGGCGCGCAGGTCGCCGCCTTCCTCTCCGCGATCGAGACGCTCGGGGGGCTCGGGCTCGAGCCGCGCCTCCGGCACGTCGCCGCCTCGGCCGCGGCCCTGCACTTCGCCGACGTGGGCCAGGGGCCCGTCGACATGGTGCGGTTCGGGCTCGCCGCCTACGGGCTCAGCCCCTTCCCCGACCGCCGGGCGGCCGACCTCGGGCTGCGCCCGGCGCTGACGATGCGCGCGCCCGTGACGACCGTCAAGCGGGTGCCCGCGGGCGAGGGCGTCTCGTACGGCTACGTCTTCCGGCCCGAGCGCGACACGACCATCGCCATCGTGCCGGTCGGGTACTCCGACGGCGTCGACCGCGCCGCCAGCGACCGCGCCTCCGTCACGATCGGCCAGCGCACCTACCGGGTGCGCGGCCGGATCGCGATGAACGCCCTCGTCATCGACGTCGGCGACGACCCGGTCGAGGTGGGCGACGAGGTCGTGCTGTTCGGCGACCCCGCCCTCGGGCACCAGGGCGCGGAGGACTGGGCCCGGGCCTTCGACGGCATCACCTACGAGGTCGTCGCGTCGCTGTCGGCCCGCCTCCCGAGGAGCTACGCATGACCGGCACCGCCCCCGAGACCGGCCCCGAGAGCGTCGCGGCGCGCCCCGCGGCCGGGTACCTGCGCCGCGCGACGATCGACCTCGCCGCCTACCGGGCGAACCTCACCTCGCTGATCGAGCGCATGGCCCCGGTCGAGGTGCTCGCGATCGTCAAGGCGGACGCCTACTCGCTCGGCGTCGACGTGCTGGTGCCCGAGGCGCTCGCCGCGGGCATCCGCTGGTTCGGCACCGTCGAGCCGGAGCCGGCGTACCGCCTGCGGCGCGAGGGCGTCGGCGACGACGCCTCGTACTTCGCCTGGCAGCTCGGCCCCGACGAGGACTGGGACGCCGCGGTGCGGCTGCGCGTCGACCTCGGCGTCTCGACCCTCGAGCAGCTCGAGGCGTTCGCCGCCGCCGCCCGGGCCGCCGGCCCCGGCCACGAGGCCCTCGTGCACCTCACGATCGACACCGGCCTGCACCGCGAGGGCTGCCTGCCCGCCGACTGGGCCGAGTTCGTCACCCGAGCCGTCGAGCTGCGCGACGAGGGCGTCGTGCGCCTCCGGGGCTGCTTCTCGCACGTGTCGGAGACCAGCGAGGCCGACGACCACGCCGCCTCCCTCGTCTTCCGCCGCGCCCTCGACGACGCCGCCGCCCTCGGCGCGACCTTCGAGAAGCGCCACATGTCGTCGAGCTCGGCGGGCATGGAGCACCCCGAGCGCCGCTTCGACATGGTGCGCATGGGCTCGAACGGCTACGGCAACCCGGTCACCGAGGGCGTGACGGCCGCCGACCGCGGCCTCCGCCCCGTGCTGACGGTGAGCGCGTGCGTCGTCCGCGTCAAGCGCGTGCCCGCCGGCACGGGCGTCTCGTACGACTACACCTGGCGGGCGCCGCACGACACGACCCTCGCCCTCGTGCCGATCGGCTACGCCGACGGCGTCAGCCGCCGGGCCCAGCACGGCGTCGAGGTGACCATCGCGGGTCGCCGCCACCCGATCGTCGGCCGGGTCGCGATGGACCAGTTCCTCGTCGACGTCGGCGACCACGACGTGGCGGTGGGCGACGAGGTCGTGCTCTTCGGCCCCGGCGACCGCGGCGAGCTCACCATCGGCGAGTGGGCCGACCTGACGGGCAGCGTGCCCGAGGAGGTCTCGTGCCGCATCGGCGCCCGGGTCGAGCGGGTGTACACGGGCGGTCGCGCGTGACCGACGACGCGGCCCCGGTCGACGAGGGGCGAGCGCTCTTCGCGGGCGCCGTCGTCGACACCGACGCCATGGAGTCGCTCGGCCGTCGCCTGGCCGGCCTCCTGCGGGCGGGCGACCTGCTGGTGCTGACGGGGCCGCTCGGCGCCGGCAAGACCACGCTGACCCGCGGCCTCGGCGAGGGCCTGCACGTGCGGGGCCAGGTCGCCAGCCCCACCTTCGTGCTCGCCCGCACGCACCCCAGCGAGTCGGGCGTGCCCCTCGTGCACGTCGACGCCTACCGCCTCGGCGGCGCGGCCGAGCTCGACGACCTCGACCTCGACTACGAGGGCTCGGTGGTCGTCGTCGAGTGGGGCGCCGGGCTGCTCGACGGAGTCGCCGACTCGTGGCTCGACGTCGTGATCGAACGGCCGACGGGCGCCGGAGGCGGGGTGCCGGTCGCCGAGGACGCGCTCGCCGACGAGGCGCTCGCCGACGACGTGGCCGCCGCCGACGACGTCCACGACGAGCCGCGCCGCGTCACGGTCACCGCGCACGGCCCGCGCTGGGCCGGGGTCACGCTCCCGACGAGCTGAAGGCCTGGGCGCCGAGCACCCCGAGCAGGCGGAGCGACTCCGCCGCCGTCGTGCCCGCCCGCGGCGTCAGCACGAGCAGCACCTGGGCCTGGTTCTCGGTGAAGAGGGCCTGGCAGTCGACCTCGATCTCGCCGACCTCCGGGTGCCACAGCGTCTTGTGGTCGTCGAAGCGGGTGACGACCTCCTGCAGGCGCCAGAGCTCGGCGAACTCCGGGCTGACCCGGAGCAGGCTCTCGACGACGCGCACCGCCAGGGGGTCGGGGTCGGCCGACGCGGTCGCGACCCGCAGCTGGGCGACCTGGAGGCGGGCCTGCCGGGGCTGCTCGCGCTCCGGGTACGGGCGCCGCGCCTCCGGCCGGGCGAACCAGCGGTGCACGGCGCTGCGGTCGAGGCCCGCACGGGCCGTGTGGTCACCGAAGAGCGAGGTCGCGAGCCGGTTCTGGGCGAGGGTCTCGCCGGCCTCGGTGATCACGAGGGCGGGGGAGTCGTCGAGCCGGTCGAGCACCCGCATCAGCCCCGGGCTGACGTGCGGCGTGTGGCGGGCCCGGCGGGGCACGGCCTGGCCGGCGAGGCGGTACAGGTGGTCGCGCTCGTCGAGGCCGAGGCGGAGCCCCCGGGCGATGGCGGCGAGCATCTGGTCGGACGGCTGCGGGCCGCGCTGCTGCTCGAGCCGCGACCAGTAGTCCGTCGACATGCCGACGAGCCCGGCGATCTCCTCGCGGCGCAGCCCCGCGGTGCGGCGGCGGGCCCCGGCGGGCAGCCCCACGTCGGCGGGCTGCAGGCGCTCGCGGCGGTGGCGGAGGAAGTCGGCGAGCCCGGAGCGGTCCATGCCGTCATCCTGCCGTGGTCGGCGCCCGCCAGCCAGGGAGCGACGCTCCCCCGACCGACGCTCCCTTCCCTCCCCGGTGCCGACGGAGGAGGGTCGTCGTGGGCGCCCCGACGGCGCCCGTCACCCCCGAACCCCCTCACCGCCCTGGAGGCACCGTGAAGACCACCGGCAACACCGTCCTGATCACCGGCGCGACCTCGGGCATCGGCCGCGGCCTGGCCGAGCGCCTGCACGCCCGCGGCGACACCGTGGTCGTGGGCGGTCGCCGCCGCGCCCTGCTCGACGAGATCGTCGCCGCGAACCCCGGCATGTCGTCGGTCGTCGTCGACGTCGCCGACCCCGCCTCGATCGCGGCCGCCGCCGAGAGCGTCACGCGCGACCACCCCGCCCTCGACGTCGTCGTGACGATGGCCGGCATCATGCTGCCCGAGGACCTCCGCGACCCCGCCCACCTCGAGACCGCCGAGGCGACGGTGGTGACGAACCTGCTCGGCACCATCCGCACGACGACGGCGTTCGCGCCCTTCCTGGCCGCGAAGCCCGACGGCGTGCTCGTGACGGTCTCGTCGGGCCTCGCCAGCGTGCCGCTGCCGGCCGCGCCGACCTACTCGGCGACGAAGGCGGCCGTGCACTCGTTCACGCAGAGCCTCCGGGTGCAGTGGGCCGACACCCCGCTGCAGGTCGTCGAGCTCGTGCCGCCCGCGGTGCAGACGACCCTGATGGGCCAGTCCGACGACCCGAACGCCATGCCGCTCGACGAGTACCTCGACGAGACGATGCGCATCCTCACCGAGCAGCCCGACGTCGAGGAGGTCCTGGTCGACCGCGTCCGCTTCCTCCGCGACGCCGAGGCGGAGGGGCGGCACGCGGACGTGCTGCGCGTGCTCAGCGCGCACTGACGCGGCGCCGGCTCGCCCCGGGCCTCGGGGCGGCGGTCCGGCCTCGTCGACGGGGGAGGCCCCGGGGAGGCGCGGGCCGCCTCCCCGGGACCGCGTACGATCGGTGCGTGATCCTGGCCATCGACACCTCCGCCGGCTCGGCCGTCGCCGTGGTCGACCGCGACGGCGGCGTGCTCGCCGAGTGCGCGGTCGCCGACACCCGGCGGCACGCCGAGGTGATCGGCACCCTGATCGACGAGGCCCTCCGGGTCGCGGGCGTCGAGCCCTCGCGCCTCAGCGCGGTCGTCGCCGGCGTCGGCCCCGGGCCGTTCACCGGGCTGCGGGTCGGCATCGTCGCCGCGCGCGCCTTCGCCTTCGGCGCCGGGGTGCCCTGCCTCGCGGTCGGCAGCCACGACGCGGTCGCCTTCGAGCGGCTCTCGGCGGAGGCCGGGCGCGACGTGGCCGAGGCCGGCGGCCGCCTCGACTCGCCCCTCGTCGTCGTCACCGACGCTCGCCGCCGCGAGGTGGCCTGGAGCGCGTGGGCCGGGCTCGACGACGACGGCCTGCCCGTGCTGCTCGACGGGCCCGCGCTGGTGCGCCCGGCCGACCTCGACGACGCGACGGGCGCCTCCTCGGGGTCGCCCCGCACCGACCCCGACGCGACCGTGGTGTCGGCGGCGGCCCTCGGCATGCTCGCCGAGCGCCTGTTCGAGCACGGCCGCGCCTTCGCGGCGACCGAGCCGCTCTACCTCCGCGAGCCCGACGTGACGCCCTCGGCGGGGCCGAAGCCGGTCGGCCGGTGAGCTGGCGGCTGCGCCGGGCCGACGTCGACGACCTCGACGCGGTCATGGCGATCGAGACGTCGGTCTTCGCCACCGACGCGTGGTCGCGGAGCGGCATGGGGCACGAGCTCGCGTCGCGCGACGGCTACTACCTCGTCGCCACCTCGGAGGCCGACGACACCGTCGTCGAGGGTTACGCCGGGCTGCTCTCGCTGCCCGGGGCCCCCGACGCCGACGTGCAGACCATCGCGGTCGTCCCCGGCGCGCGCGGCCGCGGCCTGGGGCGCACCCTGCTGACCCAGCTCGTCGCCGAGGCCCGGCGGCGCGGCGCCCGCGAGGTCTTCCTGGAGGTGCGAGCCGACAACCCGAGAGCGCAGCACCTCTACGAGACCGCCGGCTTCGAGGCCATCGCCGTCCGCCCCCGCTACTACATGCCCGACGGCGTCGACGCCGTCGTGATGCGCCTGACCGTTCCGCCGACCGAGACCCGGCCGGCCGCGACCGAGAGCGAGCCGACCCCGTGACCGCCACCACCGCCTCCCCGGCACCGTCCGTCGCGCCCGCAGCCGCGCCCGGCGACTCGGGCCCGCTCGTGCTCGGCATCGAGACCAGCTGCGACGAGACCGGCGTGGGCATCGTGCGCGGCACGACCCTGCTCGCCAACGTCATCTCGTCGTCGATGGACGAGCACGCCCGGTACGGCGGCGTCGTGCCCGAGGTCGCGGCCCGCGCCCACCTCGAGGCGATGGAGCCGGCCCTGCGCGCCGCGCTCGCCGAGGCCGACGTCACCCTCGACCAGCTCGACGCGATCGCCGTCACGAGCGGCCCCGGGCTCGCCGGGGCCCTGATGGTCGGCGTCGGCGCAGCGAAGGCCCTCGCGCTCGCCACCGGCACGCCGCTCTACGCGGTCAACCACCTCGTGGGGCACGTCGGCGCCGACGTGCTGCGCGAGGACGGCAGCGACCTCGAGCTGCCGACGATCGCGCTCCTCGTCTCGGGCGGCCACACCTCGCTGCTGCACGTGCGCGACCTCGTCGACGACGTCGAGCTGCTCGGCGAGACCATCGACGACGCTGCGGGCGAGGCCTTCGACAAGGTCGCCCGCCTGCTCGGCCTGCCCTACCCCGGCGGGCCGCAGATCGACCGGGTGGCCGCCGAGGGCGACCCCGCGGCGATCCGGTTCCCGCGCGGGCTGACCCTCCCGAAGGACCTCGTGCGGCACCGGTACGACTTCTCGTTCTCGGGGCTGAAGACCGCGGTCGCCCGCTGGGTCGAGCGTCGTCGCGAGGAGGGGCTCGAGGTGCCCGTGGCCGACGTGGCCGCGAGCTTCCGCGAGGCCGTCGCCGACGTGCTCCTCACGAAGGCCCTCGCCGCGTGCGCCGACCGGGGCGTGCCGCGGCTGCTGCTCGGTGGCGGGGTCGTCGCCAACGCCCGGGTCCGCGCGCTGGCGGCCGAGCGCTGCGCGGCGGCGGGCGTCGAGCTGCGCGTGCCCCCGCTCTCGCTCTGCACCGACAACGGGGCGATGATCGCCGCGCTCGGAGCCCAGCTGGTGGCCCGCGGTCACGCGCCCTCGCCGCTCGACTTCGGCGCCGACTCGACGCTGCCGGTCACCGTGGTGCAGGCGGTCTGAGCCGGGGCCGCTGCCGGTAGCATCGTCCGGACCAGACCACCGGCACGAGCCGGGCGCACGACGAGGAGACCACGGGACATGACCGACCAGTACCCGGCCCCCCAGGGCCAGCCGCAGAAGGACAGCTACGGCACGCCCTCCGGCCAGCAGCCGCCGGCCTACGGCGCCCCCGTCGGCCAGGGCTACAGCGCGCCCGGCGGCCCGGGCTACGGCCCGGCGCCCCGCAACAGCCTCGCGCTGATCGCCCTCATCCTCGGCATCGCGGGCTTCTTCACCGGCGTCGCGAGCATCGCCGCGATCGTCGTCGGGCACATCTCGCTCAGCCAGATCAAGAAGACGGGCGAGGAGGGGCGCGGCATGGCGCTCTGGGGCACCATCCTCGGCTACGTCGTGCTGATCGGCGGCATCCTCCTGGCCGTCGGCTTCGCCGTCCTCTTCGGGGCGCTCGCCAGCTCGGGCCAGCTCGACTACTCGACGTACTGAGGCGACGCCCACGGGCTTCATGGCTGCCTCATCGGAGGCGTCGATACGATGACGGGGTCCACGCCGACGGCGTGGGCCCCGTCGTCCGTCCGGTCCACCTCGGCCGGGGCGACACCGCACGGCACCGCACCTGATCTGCGACACCGCACCGCGACTCCACCGATGCTCCGCCGCCCGCACGCGAAAGGCTCCTGATGGCCACCGACGACACCACCCCCGAGCAGTCCGGGCGCGCACCGCAGTCCGCTGACGCGCCGCAGTCCGAGCCGACGCAGGCGCCGACGCCTCCGCCCGCGCCCGCGGGCGACCAGCAGTCGCCGCCGCTGCCGCCCACCTCCTTCCCCGGCGCCGCGTCCCAGCCCGCCGCGCGCCCCGCCCACGACCCGTTCGTCGCCCCGGGGCAGACCCCGGCCCCGCAGCGGTCGCCGTTCGCGGCGCCCCAGCCGGGCTCAGCGCAGGGCGGTGCGCCGTCGGCGCCGTACGGTGCCCCGGCACAGGGGCAGGGCGCTCCGCAGTCGGCGCCCTACGGTGCGCCGGCGCAGGGTGCCCCGCAGTCGGCTCCCTACGGGGCCCCCGCGTCCGCGCCGTACGGTGCTCCTCAGCCGCCCCGGCCCGGCTACGCCGCGCCGTCCGGCCCGGCGGCACCCGGCCAGCCGGGCTCGCAGCAGTACGGGCAGCAGCCGCAGCAGGGGCAGTACGGGCAGCAGCCGCCGCAGCAGGGCCCGTACGGTCAGCCGCAGCAGCCCGGCCCCTACGGCCAGCCGCAGCCGGGCCCGTACGGTCAGCCCCCGCAGCAGTACGGCCAGCCGCAGCAGCAGTACGGCCAGCCCTACGGCGCTCCGCAGCAGCAGCAGCAGCCCTACGGCTCGCCCTACGCCCCCTACGCCTCGGCCGGGCCCACCAAGCCGTCGAGCGTGCTCAGCCTGCTCGCGATGATCGGGTCGATCTTCGGCGCGTTCATCACGATCCTCGTCGTCACCTTCGGGGCCGGCATCATCTTCTCGATCGCCGGAGTGGTGCTCGGCCACATCGCCCAGAAGCGCGAGCCCCGTTCGCGCGGGTTCTGGCTGACCGGCCTCATCGTCGGCTACGCGGGCATCGCCCTCGCGATCGTCGTCTGGATCGGCTGGGCGACGTTCTTCAGCACCGTCGCCGACAGCAGCTACTACGGATACTGACCCGAGGCGGTGCGGCGGCGGTGCTCACCGCCCGGCCCGCGCCTCCTGACGACCTCGGCCGTCGCACCCCGGTGCGGCGGCCGTCGTCGTGCCGGGTCAGACGCGTTCGCAGAGCAGGGCCGTGTGTCGCCCGGCGACGCGCGTCAGCACCAGCGTCGCCGAGCCGGTGCCCTGCAGCGAGAGGCGCTTGCGGAACGCGGCGGGGTCGACGTCGACCCCGCGCTTCTTGATCTCGAGGCGGCCGACGCCCCGGGCGCGCAGCTCGCGCTTGAGGGTCTTCTCGTCGAGGGGCAGGGCCTCGACCACGCGGAAGACCTGGGCGAAGGGCGTCTCGACCGGCGTGTCGGAGGTGAGGTAGGCGATGTCGCGGCTGACCGTCCGGGCGCCGAGGCTCCGGGCGAGGTCGCCGATCAGGCGGGCCCGGATGACGGCGCCGTCGGGCTCGTAGAGCCACTCGCCGAGGTCGCCCACCTCGACGTCGTCGGAGTCGGCGGGCGCGGTGAGCTCGGCGGTGCCGGAGGCGGTGACCACGAGGGCGGACCGCCCGACGCCGGGCCGCGCGAGCGCCCCGAACCAGACCCCGAGCTCGACGACCTCGCGGTCGACGGACATCCACTGGCACTCCGCGTCGGCGGGCAGCAGCTCGCGGTCGATGCCGGGGCCGAGCTTGACCCCGGTCGGGCGGTGCTCGGCGTGCCCGAAGGCGACGTCGAGCGAGGGCGACCAGTCGGCCGGGTCGGCGAGGCGCTTGGTGCCGCTGTGGCCCGCCGTGCGCCGGGCCGGGTCGAGGAAGACGGCGTCGACGTCCGCGAGGTCGACGTCGGCGGCGTCGGCGTGCTCGACGCGGGCGCCCGACCAGGGGGCGAGGTTGTACGCGGCGACGGCGGCGGTGACCTCGTCGCGCTCGACCGCGAGCACGTCGAGCTCGAGGGCGGCCAGGGCCATCGCGTCGCCCCCGATGCCGCAGCCGAGGTCGGCGACCCGGCGGGCCCCGGCGGCGCGGAACCGGCCGGCGTGCCGGGCGGCCACGGGGAGGCGCGTGGCCTGTTCGAGGCCCGCCTCGGTGAAGAGCATGCGGCTGGCGAAGTCGCCGAACTTGGCGACGGCACGGCCCCGGAGCCGGGCCTGGCTCAGCACGGCGGCGACGAGCGCGGGGGAGTGGCCCTGCTTGCGGAGCGCCGCGACCGTGCCGACGACGTCGTCGTCGCTCCGCCGCGCCGGCAGCGAGTCGAGCAGCCGGAGCCCCTCGGGCGAGAGGATCTCGAGCAGCTCGGTGGTGTCCATGGGCTCCAGTCTCGCGCATCGACGCCGTGCCGCTGGCACTCGTGTTGACCGAGTGCCAGCGGGCCCCTACAGTTGTTCCTGGCACTCGCACGTGGTGAGTGCCACCCCACGTTCTACGAAGTTCCGAGAAAGCAGAGGTCAACCGTGTCGGTCTCCATCAAGCCGCTCGAAGATCGCATCGTCATCCAGCAGGTCGAAGCCGAGCAGACCACGGCTTCCGGCCTCGTGATCCCCGACACCGCCAAGGAGAAGCCCCAGGAGGGCGAGGTCGTGGCGGTCGGTCCGGGTCGCATCGACGACAACGGCAACCGCGTCCCGCTCGACGTCGCCGTCGGCGACAAGGTCATCTACAGCAAGTACGGCGGAACCGAGGTCAAGTACGACGGCCAGGACTACCTCGTCCTCTCGGCCCGCGACGTGCTCGCCGTCATCGTCCGCTAGTCGGTCGACACCCTGCTCCACCCGGAGGCCCCCGTCACACGGCGGGGGCCTTCGTCGTGCGCGGGCGGCGCGAGGCGGGGCGCCGTCCCGTCGAGGCGCTGTGCGGGCCGCCCGTTCGCGAGATCGGCAGGAGCGGCACGGTCGACGGCAGCACCGGGCCGGTCGGCGACGGGGGCTCGCCCTAGAGTCGTGACGTGACCGACGACCGTGCCCGCGCCTCCTCCGCCCCCGTCGAGCCCGCCGGCCCCGCCCGGCCCTCGGGCCCGGCCGAGCGAGCCGGCTCCGGCCTCGCCTACGCGGTCAGCGCCTACGGCCTGTGGGGCGTGCTGCCGATCTTCTTCCTTCTCATGTCGCCCTCGGGGCCGTTCGAGATCGTCTCGTGGCGCATCCTCTTCTCGCTGGCGTTCTGCCTGGTGCTGCTCGCCGTCACGCGCGGCTTCCCGGCCTTCCTGGCGCTGCTGCGCCAGGGCCGCGTCGTCGCGCCGATGGCGCTCGCGGGCGTGCTCATCGTCGTCAACTGGACGACCTTCATCGTCGCGACGCTCGCCGGGCACGTCGTCGAGGCGGCCCTCGGCTACTTCATCAACCCGATCGTCACCGTCCTGCTCGCTGTCGTCGTACTGCGGGAGCGCCTCCGGCCCGCCCAGTGGGCCGCCATCGGCCTCAGCGCCGTCGCCGTCGTCGTGATCGCCCTCGGCACCGGCGGCGTGCCGTGGGCGTCGCTGATCATGGCGTTCTCGTTCGGCGCCTACGGGCTCGTCAAGAAGCAGATGGGCGGGCGCGTCGACGCCGTCAGCGGCCTGACCCTCGAGACGCTCGCGGTCGCGCCCGTCGCGGCGGTCGCCCTCGTCGTGATCGCCGCGACCGGCGTCGACGGCGGCGTCGTGTTCGGCTCGGTGAGCCTGCTGCACACCCTCACCGTGATCAGCTCGGGCGTCGTGACCGCGGTGCCGCTGCTGCTCTTCGCCGCCGCCGCGCGACGGCTGCCCCTCGCGACGATCGGGCTCACCCAGTACCTCGCGCCCGTGCTGCAGTTCATCGTCGGCGTCGTCCTGCTGCACGAGCAGATGCCGACCAGCCGCTGGGTCGGCTTCGCGATCGTCTGGGTCGCCCTCGTGGTGCTGACCGTCGACATGGTGTCGGCGAGCCGCCGGGCACGGCCGCGGCCCGCCGTGGCGTGACGTCCGTCCGGGGCCCGCACCGCGCCTCCTGAGGGCATGTCACGAATTGCTAACGAAACCCCTGAGTGACGACCAGAACACGCGCCGGAAACAATCGAGCCCTAGTTTCTTCTCAATCGCGAGGACCGTCTGCCTAGTGGCGGTCCGGCTGCACGCGCTTCCAGAAAGGGACCACGGATGATCCGATCCACCAAAGGGCTGAAGGCTCTGGCGCTCGCAGGAGCCGCCTCCGTCCTCCTCGCCGCTTGTTCGTCCACCTCGACGCCCAGCGACGACACCTCCTCGTCGAGCGCGTCGGCGTCGGCGAAGACCGACCCCGCTGCCGCCTGCGAGGCGCCCAGCAGCCCCAGCCAGGACGCTCTCCGCATCGGCACCATCCTGCCGAGCACGGGTACCCTCGCGTACCTCAACCCGCCCGCCGAGTCCGGCGTCGGCCTCGCCGTCGAGGACATCAACGCCGCCGGCGGCGTGCTCGGCCAGGACGTCACGATCGACCCCAGCACCGACTCGGGCGACAGCAACGACCTCACCGTCTCGAGCGCCGCAGCGACGCAGCTGATCGACGCCAAGGTGCCCGTCGCCATCGGCGCGGAGTCCTCCAGCGTCACGCTGAACGTCATCGACCAGATCACCGCGGCCTGCATCGTGCAGATCTCGCCCGCCAACACGGCGACCGACCTCAGCGGCTACTCGTCGTACTACTTCCGCACCGCGCCGCCGGACTCCGTCCAGGGCTCGGCGCTCGGCCAGCAGATCGTCGACGACGGCAACGCCAACGTCGCGTTCATCGTCTTCAACGACACCTACGGCACCGGCCTCCGCAACTCGACCCAGGCCTCGATCGAGTCCTCCGGCGGCACCGTCGTCTACGGCGCCGAGGGCGAGGGCCAGGAGTTCCCGCCCGGCCAGACCACGTTCTCGTCCGAGGTGACCGCGGCGATCGGCTCCGACCCCGACGCCATCGTCATCCTCGCCTTCGACGAGACCGCGTCGATCGTGCCCGAGCTCGTCTCGCAGGGCTGGGACATGAGCAAGGTCTACATGTCGGACGGCAACACGGCCGACTACAGCGAGGACTTCGACCCGGGCACCCTCGAGGGCGCCAAGGGCACCATCCCCGGCGCGTTCCCGTCGACCGACCTGCAGGCTCGCTTCAGCGACTTCTACCAGCGCACGGCCGGCAGCCCCCTCGCCGACTACTCGTACGCACAGGAGTCCTACGACGCCACCATCCTCGCCGCGCTCGCCGCGGTGAAGGGCGGCGGCACCGACGCCGGCACGATCCAGGCCAACATGGCCGGGGTCTCCGGCGCGACCGACGGCACCGAGTGCTCGACCTTCGAGGAGTGCGTCACCGCGCTCGACGGCGGCGGCGACATCCACTACACCGGCCCCTCGGGCATCGGACCGTTCGACGACAAGAACGACCCGTCGTCGGCCTTCATCGGCATCTACCAGTTCGACGGCGACAACAAGCCCGTCTACCAGACGGCCGTCGAGGGCACCGCGGGCNCGGTGCAGGCGTGTGCGGCGGGTCCGTGTCCTCCTGGGCGGGTGGGCGCTGACCCGCCGGGGGTGACGGGGACCCGCCGCTTCGGCCACGGTCCACCACCGAGGGCCTGTTTTACAGCCCCCTGCTCTCAATTTTGAGCGTGATCAGTGCTGCGGCGGTTCGGCGGCCCGCCTTCCTGCGTCGGCGCCCGACGGAACGCTCTCGTTCTACGGGAAAACCCCGGGGAGGCGCGATGTGTGCCGGACCCGCAGCGCGCCTCCCACAGCGTCGTGCTCTCAAATCTGAGCGTGATCCGTGCTGCGATGGTTCGGCGGCCCGCCTTCTTGCGTCGGCGCCCGACGGATCGCTCGCGTTCTCCGGCAGAGCCCCGGGTGCGG
>NZ_JACYUO010000004.1:0-220470 GCF_014841815.1 Frigoribacterium sp. CFBP 8754 | reverse complement strand
ACCCCGCTTAGCAAGGATCGACAACGTCGCAAGCGACGCGGCCTGCACGGAGGTTCCGCCGAGGCTCGTCCGCGTGCCACAGATACGACCGTCCGCTCTGCCATCACCAAGCGAAACGGGTCTCAGCTGGCCGCGCTTTCCGTTCCGGACCGCCACCAGTGCCGGAACGTGGCTCGGTCGAGCCACGTTCGTGTGCCCGAATAATCGATCCCCGGGATCGGTTACCGAGACCGTCCACGGTCATCAGATCCTTGCAGCAGCTCAGCGTCACTAGGCTTCCCCGGATGTCTACTAACCCGTTCGGCGAAGTCCCCGTCCTACCCGTCGCTGTCCCCGTCGGCGCCGTCGTGTTCCTCATCCAGCTTGCGCTCCTGCTCAGGGGGCAACGTTTCACCCGGCCGCGCGCGGCTGTCGCGGCCGCCATCGCCGTCTACGCCGCGGGAATCTTCGCGAACACGGTCTTCCCGATCTTTCTCAACCCGATGCCAAGGTCTGAGCCATGGGAGCCGGCGCTGGCACTGATCCCGTTCCAGGACTACGAGCTCGCGGACGCGCTCACCAACCTGGCGGTGTTCATACCGCTCGGCATCCTCATACCGCTCCTGATGCGCCGGCCGTCCTGGTGGAAGGTGCTGCTGACCTCGGCGGTGGTCAGCCTGACAATCGAGCTACTGCAACTCGCCGCGCAGAAGCTGTTCTCCGGTGGTCACGTCGCTGACGTCAACGACTTCATCTGGAACACCTTCGGGGGAATCCTCGGCTACGTAATCTTCGTTCTGCTCACACGTGTACCGATCTTGTCCGCACTCGCGGACCGGTTCCGCTGGCACACGAACCCCGGGGCAGCACCCCCGCCTAAACCGCGGAGCAGCGCCCGCTTGGGGATCGATCACCGACTAATCGCGGAGGCTGGCCACTCCCCCGCAGCTACGGAGCGTCGGCCGTCTCGATAGGTCAGTCCGAAACGGATCTCGGTGAACGATCGTCTATCGGGCACCGAGGAGGTCGAGCGGCGGGTTGATCCAGACGCCACTGCGATCGACTGCACGCTCTTGCTCTCCACATCCGGTGATGACGGTATCTGCGGCGAACACAGTCGTCTTTCGGGATGAGGTCGCTGGGCACATCACCATCGGTGATCGACCGAGGTAGACCGCTAGACCACCTGCTGCCCGTGATGTGCCGCACGGCGCTCCGTCACGAGGAAGACGACGAGCAGCACGACGCCGACGAGGACGACCACGATGTTGCCAAGCTGAGCCAGGGACCCAAGGCCGCCCTGCAGGGGGTATGTGCCCTGCATGAAGATGCTCGGGTCTGTGCTCGCGTGAAGCAGGATCGGAGCGATGATTGTTCCCGTCACCCGGAGGGTGAGGTACATGCAGAGGCCGAAGAAGAATGTGTAGAGCATCTGCAGCATGGTGGAGATGAAGGGCTGACCGGTGAAGAGGTTGGTCGCGTGCAGTAACGAGAACAACGCAGCGGAGACGAGCCCGACGGCGATCTCGGAACGGCCGGCCGAGCGCATGATGCGTACCACGTATCCACGAGTCAGCACTTCTTCGGAGAAGCCGATAACCAGTCCTGCCAAGAGCCACGCGGCGACCCAGTCGAAGCCTGCAGCGTCGTAGTCGATGCTCGCGAAGCGCAACACGTTGAAGAGCAGCACGACGGCGATGGCGATCCACATCCAGCCTCGGCCGGGGACGTCCTGCCGTGCGAAGAGGCCTCGCAGCCAGCCGAGGCTGGCACCGAAGCCGATCAGGATGAGGCTGCCGATCAGGACCGGGACGACGATGAGGACGAGGACATAGCTGGCTGATCCAGCGTCGCCGATGAATGGCACGAAGGGTGCCATGAGGAGCGATGCCGGTTCGTAGATGGCGAGGTAGCCGACGGCGAGGATCAGCGCCTTCCACCAACGACCCCGTTCCCAGAACCGCGTCCACCCTGATCGTGCAGCAGTGTCTTCCATCATCATCCCCTCGATTGGTTTTCAGTTAACCATCAGGTTCGAGACAGATTCAAGTTCAAGTCGGTGGGCGAGAGTCCGCCTTAGGCGCGCTCCGCTGCGTGCCGATCGTGGTCAAACTGCGCAAACGCACGCGACCGATGACGATGCATGCCGCTGTGCCTCCCCACCAGATGAGAAGGGCGACGATCGCGACCACGAGATAGGCGTCCTCGGTCGCCGCCCCGGCGTACGGCTTGGCGTCCAGGGCGTTCAGGGCTACCCGAACGAGGGCGGCCCCGAGGACGACGCTGAGGATGCAACCCACCGCAACGCCTGCGTAGATGCGTCGCCGTCGCGATGGGCTGTCCGGTTGCTCAGGCTTCATGGTCGTGGCCTGCCCGTCGGCGTCGCACTGCTATCAGGGTGAACCCTGCCAGCAAGAAGAGTGCGGCCGCCGTGAGTACGTGACCCGATCTTCTTCGTCGCCCTCCTTCAGAAAAGCAGCTGGCGCAAGCCCTCAAAGTGGCGCCTGGTCGGCGCGCTGAATTGCCCGGTAGACAGTCGAACGCGCGACCCCGAACAGCTCGGCGATCTCGCTTGTGGTGTGCTCGCCGGTGCGGTGCAGCTGCACGAGATGCTTCTCCTGCGAAGCGGTCAGCTTCGGCTTGCGGCCGCGGAGCTTGCCGGCGGCCTTGGCGATCGCCATCCCTTCGCGAGTGCGGGCACGGATGAGGTCGGCCTCGAACTCGGCAACCATGCCGAGGACGTTAAAGAGGAGCCGGCCGACGGGGTCGGTGGGGTCGTAGACCGCTCCCCCGAGGTTCAGTGAGACGCCCTTCTTCGTCAGCTCGTCCGCGATGTCCGTCGCGTCGCGCAGCGAGCGGGCGAGGCGGTCGAGCTTCGTCACCACTAGGACGTCGCCGGCGCGGCACGCGGCGAGAGCCTCGCGGAGGCCCGGACGCGCTCGAGTCGCGCCCGACAAGCCGTGGTCAACATGCACGTGCTGATCGTCAACACCGAGCGCTGCGAGACCGTCACGTTGTGCTGCGAGATCCTGTCCCGAAGTCGAGACCCGGGCGTATCCGATGAGCATCCGACGACTGTAGCGTTCAGACCCCCGTCACCGGGCATTTTTGCGGGACAGGCATACGCGAATCCCCAGGCCAGGCACCACTTGGCCCCAGGCAACCGAGACGCGCTCGAGAAGGTGTCCCGGTGAACGACCGCTCAGTGAAACGGCAACAGCCACCCCAGGGCCGCACTTGTTCAGCATCGGCGGAAGACGACTCCGGGTGGCCTGAGAGCCGAAGCCCCGGCGCTCAGCCGCGCGCGACGGCGTCCGGGCCGAGGAGCTTCCGCAGCGCGATCAGGGCGTCGCGCGTGCGCGTCTTCATCGTCCCGAGCGGCACCCCCGCCTCACCGGCCGCCTCGGAGTGGCTCAGGCCGCCGAAGTAGGTCAGCTCGAGCGCCTGCCTCTGGGCGGCGGTCAGGCCCTTCATCGCCCGGCTCACCCGCGCGTGCTCGATGTGCACCGCAGCGGTCTCGGCGACGTCGTCGCGGACGTCGTCGAGGTCGCGGATGCCGACGGTCATGTCACGCACCCGGCTCGCCTGCGCCGAGCGGACCCGGTCGATCGCACGACGACGAGCACGGACGAGCAACCACGACACCGCCCTGCCCTTCGCGGGGTCGAACTGCGCCGCCTCCTGCCAGGCGGAGAGGAAGACCTCCTGCGCGACCTCCTCCGACTGCGCCGGGTCGACGAGGATGCGCCTCACGAGCCCCAGCACCCGTGACGACGTCATGTCGTACAGCTGGGCGAAGGCCCTCTGGTCACCCTGCGCCGTCGCGAGGACGAGGTCGTCCTCGCTCGGGTCCTGCCGGAGCAGGAGTTCTGAGGTGAGGGTCACGGGGGCCGTCCGGTCTGGGCGTGGGGGGCGAGGAGTACAGGAATGCTCCCCCCGGCGCTCCGGCCACTGTATGCGCCTGCATCCTGTCCGGTACCCCCACTTCGGGCCGCCGCCGAGCCCCCGGCGGCCCGACCGGGTCAGATCGCCGACCAGCCGCCGTCGGAGGGCAGCACGACCCCGTTGACGTTCGTGGCGTCGTCGCTCGCGAGCCAGGTGATCGACGCGGCGAGCACGTCGGCCTCGACGGGCGTCGGCACGGTCGTCTGCATGATCGGCCCGAGGGCCGCCGCGGCGACCTGCGACTTCATCGGCGCCTCGATGTTGGTGCTGGTGGCCCCGGGCGCGACGGCGTTCGTGCGGATGCCGTGCTTCGCGTAGACGACGGCCGTGTTCTTCGTGATGCCCGCGACGGCGTGCTTCGAGGCCGTGTAGGCCACGCCGGCGGCCGAGCCGCGGAGTGCCGCCTCCGACGCGACGTTGACGATCGCACCCGAGCCGGCCTCGATCATGAGGGGCAGCACGGCCCGCGTGAGGCGCACGACGGCCGTGACGTTGATCGCGAAGACGAGCTCCCACGTGCGGTCGTCGACCTCGGCGGCGGGCAGGAAGCCGTCCATGATGCCGGCCACGTTCGCCAGCGCGTCGACCCGGCCCTCGGCGGCGACGACGACCGCCTGCACGCCCTCCTCCGTCGTGATGTCGCCGGTCACGGGCACGAGGTCGAGCTCGGCGTTCTCGGCCACGAGCGCGTCGAGGCGCTCGGCCACGACGTCGGCGGCCACGACCCGGGCGCCCTCCCGCGCGAAACGGAGGGCGGACGCACGGCCGATGCCGCTGCCCGCCCCGGTGACGATGACGGTCTTGCCGCGGAAACGGTCGGGGGTGGTGGTCAGGTCGGCCATGGCTGCCTCTTTCGTCGGGACCGGCCTCGGTGCCGGTCCCGAGCATTGTGACACGCGGTGCCAGAAAGAGGCTGCGCGTCGGCCGGGAGGGCGGCAGACCCTGACGACGAACCCCGTCCTCGCATCCGAACCCCGCCGCGGCAGGGTTCCGGTGCGAAGACGGGGTTCGTCGACCGGGCAACGCGAGCGCGCGGCGCGAGCGGGCGGCGCGAGCGGGCGGCGCGACCTACGCCCCGAGCTCCTCCGCGACGCGGTCCCACCAGCCGGCGGAGGCGGTGCGCACCGAGCCGACCCGCGACTCCCACCGGGCCCGCACCTGCGCGGCGTCGTCCCAGGTCGCCAGCGCGAGCCGCGCCGCCGAGCCGAGCACCAGCGCCTCGACCGAGGCGACGCTCGTCTGGCCGAAGGCGCCGAGCGCCCCCGTGAGCTTCACGCGCGTGTACTCGTCGACCGAGATGCCGACCGTCGGCACCCCGCCGGCGACCGCGAACACGGCCGGGTGGTAGCGGCTCGTCAGGTGCAGGGAGGCGCCCCGCGCGAACCGCGCGGCGGCCACGGAGTCGGTGGTCGGCTCGATCCGCACCCGCGAGGTCGTCATCGCGTCGATGACCCGGCGGTGCAGCACGGAGTCGCCGCGCTCCTCGCCCTCGTTCAGCGAGGCCCAGTGCGCGAGGAACGCGATCTCGAGCCCCGTCTCGTCGGCGACCCGGTCGAGCAGTCGCGCGAGGGCGGTGACGACCTGACGCCGGTCGGCGTCGCCGACGTGCGTCGAGAGGCTGACCGCGCAGTACGGGAAGGAGCCGGCTCCGACGAGCAGCGACCCGGGCCCGGCCGAGGCGCCCGCGTCGAGGCCGGCGCCCGCGTCGAGGCCGGTGACCACGGGAGGCGCGGCGTCGGCCCCGAGGAAGCTCGCGTCGTCGACGTTCTGCACCACCTTGCGCGCGAGGTCGGGCGCGGTGTCGTCGGCGACGCGCCGCATCAGCGTGTGCGAGGCGCTCTCGCGCACCCCGAAGAGGCGCGCGTCACGGAGCAGCCCCGACACGAGCCGCTCGTCGTCGGCGACGAGGTCGGGCCCGATCGTCTGGCCCGTGACGACCAGCGGGCGCCCGACCACGCGGGCGACGGCGCCGAGGGCGGCGCGCTCGAAGACGTGCAGCGACCAGCGCGAGGCCATGTTGCCGCCGCCGGCGACGGCGACCGCGTCGGCCTCGCGGACGGCCTCGATCACGGCGAGCGCCGGGTCGTCGTGGGGCAGGGCGGTGCGGCTGCCCTCGGCCGCGGCGAGCACGCGCTCGAGGCGCTCGACCTGGCCGTCGCGGCCGCCGAGCGGGCCGGGGGCGAAGCCGATCGGCCGGACGGCGTCGACGTCGTAGCGCGCGGCGGTCTCGTCGGGGGCGCTCGAGAGCAGCGTGACGGCGTCGACGCGGCGCCGGCGCAGCTGGACGACGAGCTCCTCGGTCATGGCCTCGTCGCCGATGTGGATCATGTCGTCGACGACGCCGACGTCTCCGATGGCGAGTGTGCGCACGCTGACCTCCGGGCCCGCGGGCCGTCCAGGGACAAGGGGAAGGAGGCGCGGACCGGGCCCGCGCCTCCTCGACGGTAGTGCACCGCAGGTGGCCCGCCGCACGGGCCGCGGGCGCTGCCCGGCCGGCTATGCCACGCGGTCGGCGAAGACGACGCGGTTCTGGTCGTAGTGGCCCGATCCGCGGTCGAAGACCCCGCCGCAGGTGATGAGCCGCAGCTCGTCGGTCGGCTGCGCCCCGAACACCCGGGCGGTGGGGAACTCGGCCTTCGGCACGTCCACCACCTCCGACACGACGTAGCGCGCGACGCCGCCGTCGACGTCGGTCAGCACGACCTCGTCGCCGACGACGAGCTCGTCGAGCCGCGCGAACACGGCGGGCCCCGAGGCCGAGTCGACGTGGCCGGCGACGACGGTCGGACCACGCCCGCCGGGGCGCCCTCCCCCGGTGAACCAGCCCACGTCGTCGGCGTCGACGGGCACCTCCATCGCGCCAGAGGCGTCGAGCCCCAGGTCGATCAGCGGCTCGGAGAGCCCGATCGCGGCGACGTCGACGCGCGCCGGCGCGACGCCGACGGCCGGCACGGCCACGGCCTCCGCCTCGGCCGGCGGAGGCGTCGCCGTCGCCGCGCTCGGCGACGAGGCGGGGTCGGGCGCCGGGGCGGGAGCCGACGGAGTCGCGGTGCGGGCCCCGGCACCGGTCGCGTCAGCGGCGACCCCGGCCCCCGTGTCCGAGCACCCGGTCAGCACGCCCAGCACGACGACCGCCGCGGCGAGCGCCGGCAGCGGCCGTCGCACGCGGGTCAGCCTTCCTGGGCCTGACGGCGGCGGACGGCGATCCACGCCGCCGTGCCGAGGACGCCGACCAGCCCGAGCGCACCCGCGCCGAGCGCGAGGTCGGAACCCGTGCCGGCGCCGGTGCCGGCCTGCGCCGCGCCTCCGAAGCCGGTGTCGACGCCGCCGACGGGCACCTGCGTCAGCTGGCCGCGGACGACGCCCGAGGTGAACGCGGCGGTGTGCGAGTCACCGGTGAACGACGCCGGGTCGGCCTCGATCTGGGCCAGCGTGAAGCCGGTGCCGGTGTCGGCCCCCGCGTCGTTCATGACGCCGGTGGTGAAGGGGCCCTGCAGGCAGCCGCTGCTGGTGCGGGTGCCGTCGCCCTGGTCGACGGGGTTCGGGAAGGCGATGCGGGGCGGGCCCGACTTGCCGACCGCGGCCTGGTGGAGGTGCGTCGCCGTCTTCGCCGGGCTCATGTAGTCGCCCGTCACGCCCGTGAGGGTGATGTCGTAGCAGATGATCTCCTGGTCGCTGTTGATCCGGAAGTCGAACGTGCCCGTCGCGCCGGCCTCGCCCGGCGCCGGGGCGCCCGCGGTCGAGATGACCTGGTCGGGCGTCGCCATGACGGTGAACGCGCTGGTGAACGTGGACGGGGCCTGCACCTCGGTCTCCGCCGACGCGGGCGCGGCGGCGAGCAGGGTGAAGGCGGCCGCGGCGGCTCCTCCGATGGTCAGGATGCGGATGGATCGCTTCTTCGACATTCGTCTGCCTCTCGACGGGAGCCGCCCGGTCGGGCGCGCTTCTGCAGGGAGGTACGCCGGAGGGGACGGCCGCGTTCACCCGAGTCCCGAGAATTCTCGGAACCGTCCTGGGGGCGGGTGAACGGAGCCGCCCGGTCGGTCGTATCCCCCCTCGAGGGCGACGACCGGCGCGCCCCTACAGTGGGAGGCACCCGATGACGCTCGCGCTGACGCGTCCCGCACCCGCACCCGCACCCGAGTGGAGCCCGATGAGCACGCCCGAGCCCGGCGTCGACGTGCACCCCGTCGACC
Source organism: Frigoribacterium sp. CFBP 8754 (assembly GCF_014841815.1). Lineage (NCBI taxonomy): Bacteria > Bacillati > Actinomycetota > Actinomycetes > Micrococcales > Microbacteriaceae > Frigoribacterium > Frigoribacterium sp. CFBP 8754. The sequence continues at coordinate 212,350 of NZ_JACYUO010000004.1, read as the reverse complement.
TGCCGACCTTCGACGTGCCGTCGGCGTTCGCCGAGCACGGCTCGGCCCTGCTCGGCTTCGCGGTCAACGCGCTCCGCGACCGCAGCGCCGCGGAGGACTGCGTGCAGGAGACGTTCCTCCGCGCCTGGCGGTCGCGCGACTCCTTCGACCCCGCCCTCGGCAGCGAGCGCACCTGGCTCTTCACCATCCAGCGACGCGTCGTGCTCGACGCCCTCCGCGCCCGGGCCCGCCGACCGGCGCTCGTCGAGCACGACGACCAGCTCGACGTGCCGGCCGAGACGGGGGCGGACCCGCTCGACCGGCTCGGCATCGTCGAGGGGCTCGCCCGCCTCAGCGCGGAGCACCGGGAGGCGGTGGTCGCCGTGCACCTGACCGGCCTGAGCTACCAGGAGTTCTCGGCCGCCACCGGCGTGCCGGTCGCCACGCTCCGCACCCGTGTCTTCTACGCGCTCCGCGCGCTCCGCTCGCACCTCGACGAAGGGGACCAGACCGATGCCTGAACCGATGCCCGGGACGCCCGGCTCCGACGACCGGCGCGACGACGACCGACGGGCCGAGCTCGTCGCCGCGGCCCTCGGCGACGACCTCAGCCCGGCCGAGGCCGACGAGTTCGCGCGGCTGCGGGCGGCCGACCCCACGATCGACCGCGAGCTCGCCGAGCTGGGCGGGCTGCCCGGCGCCCTCGCCGGCCTCGGATCGTGGCAGGACGTCGAGCCGAGCGCCGAGCTGCGCCGCCGGGTCGAGGGAGTCGCGGGGGCGGAGGCACCCGGAGCGACCGCCTCGACGACGGGGCCGGCCCCGGTCGCCGGCACCGCGCCTCCGGCACCCCGGACCCCCCAGGCACCCGGCCACGCCCCCGCACCCGCGCCCACGGCGCCCGCGGCCCCGGTGACGCCGCTGCGGCCGCGGCGCCGACCGCTGCTCACCGTGCTCGGCGCCGCCGCCTGCCTCGCGCTGGGAGCGGGCGTCGGCGCGCTCGTGGCCGCCCCGCGCGACTCGACGCCCGAGGGGCCGGCCGGAACGCTCGGCGCCGTCGAGCCGATCGACTTCGCGGGGGCGCCGACCGGCGTGCGCGTCGAGGGCGACCTCGTCGCGCACACCTGGGGCACCGAGACGCTGCTGACCGTGACGGGCCTGCCCGTGGGCACGGCGTTCTCGGTCGTCGTGATCGACGACGAGGGCGGGGAGCACCCCTCGGGCGCCTTCCTCGGCACGGAGGTCGAGATCGACTGCCAGCTCAACGCGGCGGTGACGCGCGACCACGTCCGGTCGGTGGAGATCCGCGGGGCCGACGGCGAGCTCGCGGTCGCCGCGGTGCCCGCGGTCGCCTGAGCCGTCCGTCGGTCGGTACGTCCGGCCGTCCGAACGGGGGGGGTGCAAGGGCGGGTCGGCGGGTCGAGGTCCTCGTGGGCGGGTCGGGGCCGACCCGCCCACGAGGACGGCGACCCGCCGCACTCCGGGGGGAGAGCACCCACGAGGACGGCGACCCGCCCGCTGCGGCGGGTCGAGGTCAGCGCAGGTCAGCGCTCCGCCGCGGGCGGACCCTCCCGCAGCCCCTCGAGCTCGCGGACGACCGCGGCCGCGACGGCGTCGGCCCGCTCGTGGTCGTCGGCGGTGAGCGTGACGACCGCGTCGTCGACGACGAGCACCAGCTGGCCGAGCGCGCCGTGCAGGCGCCAGGCCGAGCCGGGGCCGCTCCACGCACCGAGGCCGTAGCGCTCGTAGCCCGGGCTCGTGCCCGCCGCGACCCAGCCCGAGTGCACGGCCGCGGCGGTCTGCTCCGACACGACGCGCCTCCCCCGCCAGGCCCCGCCGTCGCGGAGCAGCCAGCCCAGCCGCGCCACCTCCTCCGTGCGGAGCGCGAGCCCGTCGCCGGCGGTGACGAAGCCGAGCGGGCAGCGCTGCCAGGCCACGTCGTCGAGGCCGAGGGGGCCGAGGAGTCGCGGGCGGAGGAAGTCGACGACGTCGCCCACCCGGGTCGCCAGCACCCGCATCGCGGTGTACGTGCTCGCGTTCGAGTACTGGAACACGCGGCCCCGCGACGGTCGGCCGACGAACTCGAGTGCGAGGTCGGGCCAGTCGGTCATCAGGGTGGGCGACCACGGGAGGTCGACGCCGCTCGTCATCGAGAGCAGGTGGCGGAGCGTGACACGGTCGACGCCCTCGCCGAGCTCGGCGCCGGGCAGCCACGCCGCGACGGGCTCGTCGAGCGAGAGCCGGCCCTCGTCGGCGGCGATCCCCGCCGCGAGCGCGCAGACGGCCTTGGCGACCGAGTGCACCTCGCGCCGGACGTCGGGCGACCAGCGGTGCTCGGCGACGTCGTCGCCGACGAGCACGTGCAGCCCGTGCGCGCGGAAGCCCGCGAGCTCGACCTCGGCGACGATGCGGTCCCGGACGGTCTCAGCGCGGGTCGGGGCGCCGGTCGGGGCACGGGCGGGGGCGCGGGTCACCGCCCGAGTCTGCCGTGCCCGGCACCGGGGCACCAGGTGGGGCGGGCCCCCGCACGGCGTTCCCAGGCCACGCACCGCCCGCTCCCCGCTATCGTCGGATCGGCCCCGCACCCGGAGCCGGCGAGCCGGACGACCCCCGGCCGCGAGAGGGGCTCCCGTGGGCATCCAGACTTCGCTCGACGCCGTCCACCAGGCGACCGGCCTCGTCGAGTCCATGCGCCTCGCCGACGACCTCGCCTTCGAGGCCGCGCGCACGGGCGGGACGCGCACCATCCGCCTGCTCACCGGCGCCCTCGGCAGCAGCGACCAGCTCGTCGCCATCGCCGCGACGCACGCGCTCGCGCAGGTGCACGACGAGCAGGCCGACCTCGCGCTCAGCGCCGTGCTCTCGAGCGAGCGCGCCTTCCTCCGCGAGCACGCCGCCTGGGCGCTGTCGTCGCGCCTCCCCCGCCCCGAGACCGTCGGCCGCCTGCTGGCGCTCGTCGTCGAGGGCGGCTTCGTCGGCATGCTCGCGCAGCGCACCCTCGAGCAGTGGTCCGACGCCGCCCCCGACCTCGTGGCCGTGTCGGTCGAGGGCAGCCTGATCGGCGTCCGGGACGCGGAGGCGCGCTACCGGCTGGTCGAGACGCTCGGCCTGGTGCGCGACCGGATCGCGACGCGCCCGCTGCTGGCCGTCGCCGGCGACGAGGGCGAGTGCGAGCACGTGCGCGTCGCCGCCGTCTCGGCCCTCGGCCAGCGTCGCGGCGCCCCCGGGGTGGCCGTCGCGCTCGAGCGCTGGGCGGACGGCGAGGGCTACCTCGCCGACGTCGCCCGGCTCGCCCTCGTCGACCTGGCCGCGGGCCCCGGCTCCGCCGCCGGCGCCGACGACGCCGCCGAGCGCGGCCTCACGGTCGCGCAGCTCTTCCTCCACGCCGACATCGACGCCGACCTCACCGCGGCGGGCAGCGGCGACAACGGGGGCATCGCGACCCTGCTGGTGCGGCTCGGCGACGCGCTCGTGGCCGACACGGCCGAGCACCCGGTCGACGTGCGGCCGGAGGCGGTCTCGCCCCGCGACTCCTCGACGGCATCGCGGCTGCCCACGTCGGCGGGAGGCGCGGTGCACGACGGCCCGCCGCTCACCGTCAGCCGGGTGGTCACCCTCTCGCGGGGCTCGTCCGCCGGGGCGCTCGAGAGCGTCAGCGACCTCGCCGGCTACGACCGCGGCCACGTCTACGGGCGGGTGCCGCTGCTGAGCGGCCCCGTGCCCTCCGCCGCCGCCTGGCCGCTGCGGGTCGCGGCCCGCCGCGGCATCCGCCGCGTGCTGCGCGCCAGCGGCGGCGTCGACGTGCTGCACCTGCGCATGGCCGACGTCGGCAGCCTGGCCGCCGCCGACGTGGCGCGCGAGCTCGACGTGCCCGTGGTCTTCACGGTCGCGCCCGACCCGCACGCCGTCATCCAGTCGATGGACCTCGCGGGCGGCCTCACCCGCGAGAACTTCGGCGACGTCGACGTCAAGGAGCACTTCTGGTTCCGCGCGAGGCTCGTGCAGCAGCTCGCCTCGAACGCGTCGCACACCGTTCTCTTCCCCCGCCCCGAGCTCGCCGCCGACCTGCGCGACCTCGTCGGCATCGACATCACGTCGCACCCCGAGCGCCACACGATCGTGCCCGAGGGCATCGACCTCGCGGTGGTCGACCGGGCCGTCGCCGAGGCGGCCGCCCACGCCGCCGGGCAGCCCCCGACCCCGCCCCTCGCGGAGCTGCGCGAGCTGCTCGAGACGCTGCCCGCCGAGCGGCGGGACCTGCCGCTCGTCGTCAGCGTGGGGCGCTTCCACCGCGTCAAGGGCATGGCGACGATCGTCGACGCCTGGGCCCGTGGCCCGCTCCGCGACCGGGCGAACCTGCTGCTCGTCGGCGGCGACCTGACGGACCCGTCACCCGACGAGCGGGAACAGCTCGAGCTCATCCACGCGACCCTCCCTCGGGAGACGCACCGCGCCTCCGGCCTGCTGCTGCCGGGGCACCGCCCCAACGACACCGTCGCCCGCTGGGTCGCCGCCGCCCGCTTCGGCGTGCCCGGCCTCGCCGCCCCGCGCGGCGTCTACGTCTGCGGCAGCCTCAAGGAGGAGTTCGGCATCGCCCTGCTCGAGGCGATGGGCTCGGGCCTGTTCGTCGTCGCCCCCGACGGCGGTGGCCCGTCGACCTACGTCGAGCGCGACGTCACCGGCGTGCTGACCAGCACCTGGGACGTCGACGCGCTCTCCGCCGCGATGGCCCGCGCGGTCGGGCTGGCGGCGGGCGAGCCCGACGACCAGAGGGCGGCGCGGTCGCGAGCCACCGTGGAGCACAGCTTCACGATCCAGGCGATGGCGTCGGCCCTGGCGTCGGTCTACGGCGGCGTGCACCTCGACGAGGTCGCGGCCCTCGACACGGCGTGGCTCCGATGACGCTCCTGGTGATCTCGCCCGACTACGCGTCGCACCTGCTGCCGCTGGCGACGCTCGCGACGGCCTGGCGCGACCGCGGCGAGCGCGTCGTCGTCGCGACCGGCGAGGCGACGGCAGGGATCGTGGCGTCGTTCGGGTTCGAGCGGGCGCACCTGCAGCTGGCGCGCGGCTCGAACCCCGGCGTGATCCGCGCCGAGGAGCAGCCTGCGGGCGAGGACGACTCGCTGCGCGGCTTCTTCGACGCGACCCGGCGCGGCGGCGTCGAGACCCTCGCCTACCAGGCGCGCGAGCGGCTCACCGACCTCATGTGGCAGCCCGTCGAGACCGCCCGCGCGGTGCAGGCGGTCGTCGCGGAGGTGCAGCCCGACGCCGTCATGGTCGACCACCTGGCCTTCAGCGCCCGGCTGGCGCTGGTCGCCGGGCACGTGCCGCACACCGACGTGGTGCTCGGGCATCCCTCGGCGCTGCCCTTCGGCGACGAGGTCTACGGCCTGCCGCCGGAGTGGCCCGCGGGCTGGGAGGCGGCGCTCGACCCGGCCGCGCTGGCCGACCTGCGCTCCCTCTGCGACCGGGTGAGCGCCTCCTTCACCCGGGAGTGGAACACCGCCCTGGCCGAGCTCGACCCCGCCGCGGCCCCCTCGGCGTCGGCGTTCTCGGAGCACGGCGACCTGCTGCTCTACAACTACCCGGCCGAGCTCGCCGACCCGGAGCGCACGCCGCTGCTGCCGCCGCACGCCCACCTGGGCTCCGCGGTGCGTGAGGAGCCGCTCGACCCCGAGGTGGAGGAGTGGCTCGCCTCGAGCGACGAGCCGTTCGTCTACGTGAGCTTCGGCAGCTTCCTGTCGGTGCGGTCGGACGTGCTCGCCCGCGTCGCCGCGGCGCTCGACGGGCTCGGGGTGCGGGCCGCGATCGCGACGGGCTCCGCGGTGCCCGCCGACCTCGGCGAGCTGCCCGCGTCGTGGCTGGTGCGGGGGTTCCTGCCCCAGGTGCGGCTGCTCTCGCGGGCTGCCGCCGGCGTGACGCACGGGGGCAACAACAGCGTCACGGAGTCGATGACGCACGGGGTGCCGCTCGTGGTGCTGCCGTTCTCGACCGACCAGTTCGCGGGCGCCTCGGCGCTCGAGCGCACCGGCGTGGGCGTCGTGCTGCCGCCCAACACGGCCTCGGTCGACGAGCTGGCTGACGCGGTCGCGCACGTGCTCGACCTGCCGGAGGGCCCCCGGGAGGCGCTGGTCGCGCTCTCGGGGTCGCTGCGGCGGGAGCCGGGCCGGCTCCGTGCCCTCGCGGCGGTGGACGCCGCGGCGGCGGGCCGTCTGCGCTGAGCCCCGGGGCTGGGCGCTATGCGCTGGGGCGGGCCTCAGGCGGCGGGGACCTGCAGGAAGGCGCGCATCGTGGCCTCGTCGACGGCGGCCTCGCGGTAGGCCTGCATCAGCGCGGCGTTGGCGTCGTACTGGGGGCCCTCGCGCGACTCCGCCTGGTGGTGCAGCGCGAAGACGGTGCCCTCGTGGCGCACGGGGGCCTCGCCGAGCAGGGTCTCGTGGGCGAGGTACCAGGCGGCGTCCTCGAAGCCCCAGCCGCGGAAGCGCTCGTCCTGCCCGCCGTGGCTGCGCCAGGTGGCGGGGGTCGTCACGTAGACGCCGGAGCAGGCACCGCGGACGAGCTCGTGGTCGCACTCCTCGAGCGGTGTGCCGGCGGCGAACTGGGCGCTGCCCGTCGCCCCGAGCCAGTGGTAGGCCGTGTAGGGCAGGTGCACGCGGCCGGAGGTGCGGGCCGCGGCGACCGCGGCGAGCAGGGGCTCGAGCTGGGGCAGGGTGTCGGCGTCGGCGATGACGGCGACCTCGTCGGCGGCCACGCGGGAGACGCCCACGTTGCGGCAGCGTGCGAGGTTGAAGAGCTCGTCGTCGGTGTCGACGGGGACGATCTCGGCGTCGGGCAGGGCACGCCGCCACCAGGCGACGACGGTCTCGAAGGCCGGCACACGACTGGGCTGCGGACGCCACGGGATCACGACGGTCACCATGGGCGCGAGCTTACCGGCGGTGCGCGGTGCCGTCGTGCCGACCGGGCACCGGGGCGCCGGGGGGGGCCGGGGGGCCGGGGCGCCGGAGGGCCGGGGCGCCGGGGCGCCGGGAGAACGCCGTCCAGGATCGCTGATCCACTCCGGAGTGGAGCAGCCCGCCACGCACGCGCGCCGTGCCCGGACCCACGCTCCACTCCAGAGTGGAGCGACCGCACGCGCCGCGGAGTGGACATCGATCCGCTGATCCACTCCGGAGTGGATCAGCGGATCTGGACCGCACAGCCTGGTCGTGGCGGCGTCAGCCGCCGGGACCCGACGCTCGGCCGGGTCCCGCCTGCTCAGCTGCCGGTCGACGAGTCGTCGGCCGGCGCCTCGGGCGCATCCGTCGGAGCGGTCGGCGGCGTGGGCGCCGAGCCGTCACCGGGCACCGGGGGCGTCGAGCCGTCGGTCGGCGGCGTGGGCGCCGAGCCGTCGGTCGGCGGCGCGGGCGGCGTGGGCCGGCCCTCGCCGAGCGGCCCGGCGGGCCCGTCGGCACCGTCGGCACCGGCCGGGCCGGCTCCGGGCCCGCCGGTCGCACCGGGGCCGCACTCCCCCGGTGCGGGCGGGGTCGGCGCGTCGGCGTCGGCCTCGTCCCCGGCCGGAGGCGCGGGCGGCGTGGGCGCCCCCGTCGCGTCGCCCTCGGCCTCGTCGCCCGTCGCCGACCCGCCCTGGTCGGGGNTCGAGGTGGCGCTCGTCGACCCGGAGCCGGACGAGCCGGGGCCCGCCGCGAACGCCGCCGTCGACCCGAGCGCCGCGACGCCGAGCACGCCGACGGCGAGCCCGATCACGAGGCGCGGTCGGCGCCGACGGAGCGAGCTGCCGGGGCCGGCGTCGGCGCGGCCGTCGCCGGGCACCGGCGGGAGGGGCTGGGTGGGGGTGTCGTCGTGGGTCATGTCGTCTCCTCGTCCGGCGGGCCCTCGGGGCGGGGCCTCTCGACCGGTTCTCCACCAGGTTCATCAGCGGTCCTGAAGCGGTGCTTAAGAACAGCGTTCGCCCAGGTGACGGGCTGCTCGCCCATGGACGGCCCGCCTACGGTCGAGGGATGCTGCCTCCCGCCCGCGTGCTCGTCGTCGACGACGACGACGCGATCCGCGCCTCCGTCGTGTCCGCCCTCGCCGCGGAGAGGTTCGCCGTCCGCGGCCTGGTGTCGGGCGAGCAGCTGGCGGACGAGCTCCGCACCTTCGTGCCCGACCTCGTGGTGCTCGACTGGATGCTGCCGGGGCCGAGCGGCATCGTGCTCGCCGAGCGCGTGCGGCGGGCGAGCGACGCCGGCGTCATCATGATGACGGCGCGCGACGGCGTCGACGACCGGCTGCGGGGCTTCGGCGAGGGCGTCGACGACTACGTCGTGAAGCCGTTCGTGGTCGCCGAGCTCGTCGCCCGCGTGACGGCCGTGCTGCGCCGCCGCGGCCGCATCGCCGCCGTCATCGAGATCGACGACCTCGTCGTCGACCCCGACGCCGGCCTCGCCCGGCGGGGCGGGCACGACCTCGACCTCACGGCGACCGAGTTCCGGCTGCTGGCCCACCTCGCCGCGAGCCGGGGCCGCACCCTGTCGAAGACCCAGATCCTCACGCAGGTCTGGGGCTACGACCACGTCGACCCCAACCTCGTCGAGGTCCACCTCAGCGCCCTGCGCAAGAAGATGGAGGCTCACGGCCCGCGGCTCGTCCACACCGTCCGCGGCCTCGGCTACCAGGTGAGCGCGTGACGCCGTCCCGGTCGCGCGGCCGCTCGGGGTCGGCGCCCGGGGCTCCGCTCCGCACCGGCTCGCTGCGGACCCGGACGGTCGTCGCCGTGACCGCCCTGCTCGCCGTCCTGCTGCTCGCCCTCGCGCTCACCGTCCAGGCCCTCGTCGGCGACCGCCTCCGTGCCCAGGTCGTCGAGCGCCTCGGCGACCGCGCCGCCGCGGCCGCCGCGCTCGTCGGCACGGTCGACGACGACGACCTGGCCGACCGGCTCTCGGCGCAGGGCGTCTCCGTCGTCGTCACCAGCCCGGACGGAGGCGCGGTGACGGCGGGGCCCAGCCCCGACGACCTGAGGGCGGGGCCGGGAGCCGACCCCCTCGGGGAGCTGCCGGGACCGGCGGGCGGGCCCCGCGACTCCGGCAGCGCCACCGGCGGGACGACCGGCTCCGGGGGCACGACGCCGCCCGACCCCACCAGCACGGAACCCACCAGCGGCGACGCGACGGTGTCGGTGACGTCGAGCTCGGTCGTCGACGACGGCGACCTCATCCGCTACGAGGCCGTGCTCAGCGACGGCACCGAGCTGGCGCTGACCGCGGGCACCAGCTCGATCGACGACACGCTCGCCACCCTGCGCGGGGTGCTGCTCGGGGCGTCGGCGGCGTTCCTGCTGCTCGCGGCGGGAGCGCTCGTGCTGGTCGTGCGACGGACGCTCCGGCCCCTCGAGCGCATGACGGCCGTCGCCCGCTCCATCTCCGGCGGCGACCGCGGTCGTCGCCTGCGGCCCACACGCCCGACCACCGAGCTGGGGCGCACGGCGGCCGCCTTCGACGAGATGCTCGACGACCTGGAGCGGGCCGAGGGGGCGGCGCTGGCCGCGGAGGCGCGGCTGCGGTCGTTCGTGTCGGACGCGGCCCACGAGCTGCGCACCCCGGTCGCCGGCATCCAGGCCGCCGCCGACACGCTCGTGCGGGCGCAGCTGGACGACGACGAGCGGGAGCGCCTCACGGTGCACGTGGTGCGGGAGTCGCTGCGGGCCGGTCGGCTGATCGGCGACATGCTGCTGATGGCCCGGCTCGACGAGGGTCTCGCGCTCGCCCCCCGCCCCCTCGACGTGGCCGAGGTGGCGCGCGGGGCGGCCGAGCGTCAGCGGGTGCGCGGCGGTGACGTGGCCGTCGAGGTCGTGACGAGCGGGCCGGTGCCGCCGGTCTCCGGCGACCTCGACCGGCTCGGGCAGGTCGTCGGCAACCTCCTCGACAACGCCGTGCGCCACGCGCGGTCGTCGGTGCGGGTCTCGGTGGCGAGCCGCGGGGTCGTCGACACGGCCGAGGTGGTCGTGCGGGTCGACGACGACGGCCGGGGCGTGGACGACGCCGACCGCGAGCGCGTCTTCGACCGGCTCGTGCGCCTCGACGAGGCCCGGGCGCGCGGCGACGGCGGGTCGGGGCTCGGGCTGCCCATCGCGCGCGCGATCGCCCGGGCGCACGGAGGCGACGTGGTGTGCCTGCCGCGGGCCGCGGGCGGCGGTGCCGACCCGGGGCTCGGCGGCGCGCGCTTCGAGCTGCGGCTGCCGGCCGCGGCCCGGTCGGCCACGGCCCGGTCTGCCACGCAGTCGGCGGCGGCCCAGAGCTCTTCAGCACAGACGGAGACGCCCCTCCATGCACACCCGACGTGGCATGGAGGAGCGGAGAGGAACAGACCCGAATGACCGTTCCTCTCGGGCGCCACCCGAAGGCGCCCTGTGGACGATGCCCACGGTCACCTAGTCTACCAGGGACTAGCCGAGGAGCCTGGCGACGGCGGGGGCTCCGCTCTCCGCGCTCCGCGCGTCCGGGTCGGCCCGGCCGGCCTCGGCGGCGATGAGCTCCGCCGTCCACCGACGCTCGTCGTCCAGGACGGCCACGAGGCGGGCCGCGGCGAGGTCGCGGTGGCTGGCGGGCGCGTGCGCGTCGTGGGCGGCGACGAGCTCGCGGGCGGTCGCCAGCTTGTGCTCGACGGCGGACAGGCGCTCGCGCAGCACGGCGACCCGCGCCTCCGGCCCGACCTGGTCGAAGAGGCCGAAACGGACGGCGAACTCCTCGTCGTTCGCGGCCTTCTCGGCCGGCAGCGTCGAGATGCGCTCGACGAGCTGGCGGCGGCCCACCTCGGTGAGGCTGTAGGTGCGACGGGCCGGGCGCCCCTCCTGCTGCTCGACCGCGACGGTGACCGCGCCGCTCTCCTCGAAGCGCCGGAGCGCCGGGTAGAGCGAGTTGTTGCTGACCGTCGAGAGGCTCGGCCGCACCACGCGGCGCTTGAGCTCGTAGCCGTGCAGGGGCCCCTCCTGGAGCGTCGCGAGGACGAGGATGTCGAGGACCATCCCTCCAGTCTGTCGACGGCCGGCCCCGCTCCCCGGGCTCTCCGGGCGTGGACGCCCCTGTCCACCCGCGCTTTCACCCGTGCGGCCCGCGCGCCGCCGCCTGCTCGTCCGCAGGGCGCACGGGGTGTCCCGGAGGCGCGGCGGGCCCCGCGCCCCCCTCGCCGGCCCCGAGGAAGCGCGGTGCCGGCCACCCGCCCCGGTGCGGCAGAGTGGGTGACCGTGACCGACGACATCCCCGACATCCGACTCGTGGCCAGCGACATGGACGGCACCCTGCTCGACGGCGACGGGAACGTGCCCGACGACTTCTGGCCGCTGCTCGACGACCTCGAGCGGGCCGGCGTCCTGTTCGCCCCCGCGAGCGGGCGCCAGTACCAGACGCTCGTCGAGGTCTTCGGCGAGCGTCCGGGCCTCGTCTTCATCGCCGAGAACGGCACGAACGTCGTGCGGGAGGGCGTGACGATCGCGATCGAGCCCCTCGACCGCGAGAGCGTCGAGCCGGTCGTGGCCTGGGCCCGCGGGGAGGCGGGCGTCGGCGACGCGGGCGACGCCCAGCCGGCCGCCGGGCTGGTCGTCTGCGGGGCCAGGTCGGCGTACATCGAGCGGGTCGACCCCGAGTTCGTCTCGCACGTGCAGCGCTACTACGCGGCCCTCGAGGTCGTCGACGACGTGCTCGAGGCCTCCCGGCACGACGACGTGCTGAAGCTCGCGGTCTACGACCACGGCCGCGCCGAGGAGCGCACGGGTCCGGCGGTCCGGGCCCTGGGGCTCGACGTCGACGTCGTCGTGTCCGGAGCGAACTGGGTCGACGTCATGCGCCGCGGCGTGAACAAGGGCCGCGCCCTCGAGCGGCTGCAGCGTGAGCTCGGCGTCACCCGGGAGCAGACGATGGCCTTCGGCGACTACCTCAACGACCTCGAGCTCGTCGAGGCGGCCGGCTGGTCGTACGCCGTCGAGAACGCGCACCCGCTCGTGCGCGAGCGCGCCCGCCACGGGGCCCCCGCGAACACCGAGGGCGGCGTGCTGACGACGATCCGGGCGGTGCTGCCCCACCTGGGGCGCTGAGCCCGGCCGGTGCGGGGCCGGTGTCGGAGGCCGCGGCTAGCGTGACGCCGTGCCGGAACCGATCGCGAGGTGGTGGGCGCGACGCCAGTGGTCGCGCGGCACCGACGTGCCCTACGAGGTCGGGCGGTTCCGCGAGGCGTGGGCGTCGTTCCCCGTGCTGATCCGGCAGTACCGGCCCGAGTTCAACGGCGGCGTCGTGCTGACGCAGATCCCGCCCGCCGCCGACGTGTGGCTCACCTGGCTCTGCGACGCCGGCCACCTCGTCGTGGCGACGCCCGACGAGCAGCGCTCGCGGCCGGGCCGCGAGCGACGGCGGTCGTCGTGGTGCCCCGACTGCACCGAGCTCGCCCGGCCCCGCACGCCGAGCCTGCCGATGGCGGCGACGGTGCGCCTGCCGGGCGACAGCCCTCTCGTCACGGGGCCCGTGGCCCAGCCGAGCGGAGCATCGACGCGGGGCCGTGAGCTCGAGGCGACCTGGGCGAACCGCCGGTCGACGGCGGGCGCCTCGGGCGGGCGACCGGTGCGGGCCCGCGTGCCCCGCGCCTCCCCCGGGCTCTGCCGCGCGACGCCCGACCTGCCGCCGGGCGAGCCGTTCGTCAGCAGCTGCGCACCGCCTCCGGCCTCCGCCGTCGAGGCGCAGCTGCGGGCCGACCTCACCGAGCGGCTGGAGTTCACGCCGGGGCAGAACGCCGTCCGGCTCGGCAAGCCGTTCTTCGACCACGTCGAGGCCTGGCCCGACATCGTGCTGCCCGAGCTGCGGGTGGCGATCGAGTACGACAGCACCGGGCGGCACGGGCTCGAGCACGTGGGGAAGCGCGAGGACGCCGACCGCCGGAAGGACCGCGCGCTTCGCGGCGTCGGCTGGGAGGTCGTGCGCGTGCGGACCGGGAAGCTGCCCGCGCTCGGGCCGTACGACCTGCAGGTCGGCGGCCTGGGGCGCACCACGGTGCCGCTGCTGCTCGACCGGCTGCGCGAGATCCGCGGCGATCTCCTCGTCGACGCCTGGCTGCGCCGCTGACGCTGCGCGCGGCGTCACGTCGCGTCGCGTCGCGGACATCGAGGTGACTCGTCCTGGGCCTTCGCCGCGGCGGAGGGGCCAGGTCGAGTCACCTCGACGCGGCTGCAGCTAGGCCGCGACGACCTCGTGGCTGGTCGTCTCCGCCGAGGAGGCGATGATGCCGACCGAGGCGAGGTACCGCTCGGCCGTGCGCAGGCCGAGCGCCATGATCGTCAGCGCCGGGTTCGCGACGACGGCGCTCGGGAACACCGAGTTGTCGCAGACCCACAGGTTGGGCACGTCGAAGCTGCGCCCCTCGGCGTCTACCACGGCCTCCGCCGGGTCGGTGCCCATGCGGCAGGTGCCGATGGTGTGCGCGGTGCGGGCCAGCACCCGGACGTCGCGCCCGCCGGCGGCCTCGACGATCGCCGTCATGGTGCGGACGGCATGGCGGTCGAGCGCCTTCTCGTTCTCGCCGGGGGTGAAGGTCACGACGACCTTGGGCACGCCGAAGGCGTCGAGCTCGTCGGTCAGCTCGAGGGTGTTCTGCTCGTACGGCAGGCACTCCGCGTTGATGCCCACGCCCGCCATGTAGCGGTACGAGTGCATCGCGTCGACGAGCTCGCTGCCCCAGAGGCCCGCCCCGCGGGCGAGGGTCGTCGCGAGGGTGAGGGGCATGACGCCGAGGCTCTGGATGAGGTAGCCGCCGACGAAGTCGGCGCCCTCGGGCCGGTAGAAGTCCTCCGAGATGATCGACGACGGGTAGCCGCGGTGGCCGCGCATCTCGTCGTCGAACGTGGCCCAGACCTGCGTGGCGCCGTGCGCCATGAAGTTCTTGCCGACCTGGCCGCTGCTGTTCGCGAGACCCGTGTGGAGCAGGAGGCGGGGCGTCTCGACGCCGCCGGCGCAGAGGAAGAGGGCCGCCGTGCGCTGGCGGTGCTCGACGCCGTCGCGGACGTAGACGACCGCCGAGACCTCGCCCGCGTCGTCCAGCTCGATGCCCGTGACGACCGAGTCGGCGCGGATCTCGGCGCCGTCGCGGACGGCCTTGGGCAGGTAGGTGGTGTCCATGCTGACCTTGGCGCCGTTGCGGCAGCCCTGGTGGCAGCCGCCGCAGTTCACGCAGGCCTGGCGGAGGCCGCCGCCCTCCTGGCTCCAGTCGCGGGTGACCAGCGCCGCGGGGGCGTCGGTCGCGCGGATGCCGAGGGCCTCGCAGCCGCGCAGCATCATGTCGCTCGACGCGTTGCGCGCGGGCGGCGGCAGCTCGTACGACCGCGAAGCGTCCCACGGGTACTCGGCGGGGCCGGAGACCCCGACGAAGCGCTCCACCCGCTCGACGTAGCCGATCAGCTCGTCGTGGTCGACGGGCCAGTCGACGCCCTGGCCCGTGAGCGAGCCCAGCGTGAGGTCGCGCGGGTCGGGGCGCGGCGTGAAGGCGCCCCAGTGCAGGGTCGAGCCGCCGACGCCCTTGCCCGAGTTGTTCTGCCCGAAGGCCGTGGGGGTCTCGCCGCCGCTGAGGCGCTCGTCCATCCAGTTGATGACCACCGCCTCCGCCTCGTCCGACGTGTAGTCGGCGGGGCCGAGGTTCGAGCCGGCCTCGAGGGCCACGACCCGCAGCCCGGCCGCCGCCAGCTCGGCGAGGATCGGCGCTCCGCCCGCGCCCGTGCCGATCACCACGGCGTCGACGACCTCGTCGTCGGCGTACCTGGTCATGTCGTCCAGCTTCATCGGACCACCTCCATCCGGGGCTCCCAGCCCTCTCGTTCACCGGCGGCGAGCCGGCGGAATCCTTGCATGCGGAGGCCGTCGCCGCCGTTGGCGAAGCCGTCGAAGCCGATCTCCTCCATCGTCGCCGGGTGGGCGAGCCACTGGCGGACGAGGTCGACCCGGACGTCTTCGAACCAGGCCGTGAGCTGCGCGACCGTGAACGGGTGCGCCTCCTCGTCGCGCGGCGGCCCGTCGTCGCCGTCGGCGCCGTGGTGCGAGCTGCCGCCGCCGCTGTCGCCGTGGGCCACCAGCTCGGGGTCGGGGTCGCCGGCCACGATGGCCGTGACGAGGTCGGACCGCTGCTCGGCGGTCATCGCGGTGACGCCGACCAGGGCGTCGAGGCCTGTGCGGTACGCCTCGGGGTCGCTCGGCAGGTCGGCGTTGCGCCAGCCGTCGCCCTCGCCGCGGGCGAGCTGCGCGTCGACGCGGGCCGCCAGGTCGATGGCCGCGCCGCGCTGCGGCACGACCAGGTCGGCCAGGGTGCGGAGCGTGGTCAGCTGCTGGTCGTCGAGGACGACCGGGCGGTAGTCGGTGTCGTCGGCCACGGCGCGGCGCGCGAGGATGCCGCGCGTCTTGGCGGTCGTGCGTGCGGAGGCGAGGGTGGCCACGAAGTCGGGCGAGGGCGCCGGGCCCACGCCGGCCTGCTCACGCCAGAAGGTCGCGACCGCGTCGGCCACCTCGTCGGGCCGCTCGAGGGGCAGCAGGTGGCCGGCGCCGTCGAGCACGAGGTGCCGGGCCCGCGCGTAGACGGGGCCGTTGACCCGCCGCTGGGCGTCCGGGCCGAGGTCGCCGTCGGCGCCGCCCGCGACGATCAGCGCCGGCAGGTCGAGCACGCCGACCTCGGCCGACCAGTCTTCGCGGCTGCCCTGCTCGAGCCAGGCCTGCCAGGCCTCGCCGGAGGCGCGGCGCACGTCGGCGACGGCGGCCGCGTCGGCCGCGGGGTCGAGGGGCGCACCGACGTTGGCGTCGACGAACTCGCGGGCGGCGGCCTCGTCGAGGGCGCCCGTGCCCGCGCCGCCGCCGACGGCCTCGCCGTCGCCGCCGGTCACCCAGCCGATCATGGCCTCCCGGCGCTCCTCCTCCATCGGCTCGGGCGACGGCGGGGAGGCCGCGAGCAGCACGACGCCGGCGAGGCCGAACACCCCGCCCTTGCCGGCCAGGGTGCGCGACGCGACGATCGAGGCGATCTTGCCGCCCATGCTGTGGCCCACCAGGAACCAGCGCGAGGCGCCGCTCTCGCGGATGCGCCGGGTCACGAGCCGCACCATGTCGTCGACGGTGACTCCGTCGCTGGTGTCGGCGTCGCCGAAGCCGGGGAGGTCGAGGGCGACGACGTCGACCACGCCGCGGAGCCGCTCGGCGACCCCGTCGAACTCGCGCGCGCTCGACCCGAGGGCGTGCAGGCAGAAGGCCACCGGGAGGGGGCGCGTCTCGGTCGACGTCATGGGTTCTCCTACTGGGTCGCGAGAGGGAAGTACAAGCCCCTTGACAGTACGGACGACCCCCGACAGAACTCGCAGCCGGGGTACGGGCTCGGCCCCGGCCGCTCCGAGAGCGGCCAGCCGGCGGAGAGGGGCCCTGACAGGGCGCCCTCCCGGGGGCCGTCCCGTCGTACCGTCGTGGGCATGGACATCGACGCGACGAGCACGGAGACCGAGATCCGCGACTTCCTCACCAGCCGGCGCGCGCGCGTCCGGCCCGAGCAGGTCGAGCTGCCGGGCGGCCCCGGCCGTCGCGTGCCCGGGCTCCGCCGCAGCGAGGTCGCCCTGCTGGCCGGGGTCAGCGTCGAGTACTACACGCGCCTCGAGCGAGGCCGGCTCGGCGGCGCCTCCGCCGCCGTCCTCGACGCCCTCGGCACGGCCCTCCTGCTCGACGACGCCGAGCGCGCGCACCTCGCCGACCTCGCGCGGGCCGCCCGGGAGTCGCCCCTCGCGGCGCGGCGCCGCCCCCGGCCGCCGAGCCGCGTCTCGCGGGCGATGCAGCTCACCCTCGACTCGGTGACGGCGGGCCCGGCCTTCCTGCGCAACGGCCGGATGGACGTCCTCGCCGAGAACGCCCTCTTCCGGGCCCTTTACAGCGACCTCTACGCGCTGCCCGAGCGCCCGGTCAACCTCGCTCGCTTCGTCTTCCTGCACCGCGACCTCGCCGAGCGCTTCTACCCCTCCTGGTCGGTCGCGGCCGACATCAACGTCGCCATCCTCCGCACCGAGGCGGGCCGCGACCCGCACGACCGCGCCCTGCACGACCTCGTGGGCGAGCTCTCGACCCGCAGCGACGAGTTCCGCGTCCGCTGGGGAGCCCACGAGGTGCGCCACCACGTCTCCGGCCAGAAGCGGTTCACGCACCCGGTCGTGGGCGACCTCGAGATGGTCTACGAGGCCATGGAGCCGATGGGCCAGCCGGGGCTGAACCTGCTCGTCTACGCGGCCGAGCCGGGCTCGCCCACGGAGGAGCGCCTCCGCCTGCTCGCCAGCTGGGCGGCCACCGTCGACGCCGACGAGGGCCCCGCGACCGTCACCCCTGACCCCGCCGACCCGACCAGAGCCCCCGAGGAGGCACGCCGTGCTGAGCGTCCCCGACCGCCCCGCTGAGCCCGGCTGCGGCGACGCCCGCACCGCCGCCTCCCCCCTGCCCGTCCGCCACGGGCTCGGTGCCCGTCTCGCGACCTGGTGGGCAGCCACGGCCGAGATCACCGAGCTGACCCGTGACCGGGAGCAGGAGGCGCGGGTGCGCGACGAGATGGCGGTGCGACTCGCTCCCGGCCCTGGGGCCGTCGCCGACCTCTTCCGTCGCCGCTGACGACGCGCGCCGCGGAGGAGCGGGCAGACCCGGGCCGGACACGGCAGGATGGTCGTCGTCCGCCCGCCCGGCGGCCCCGCCCCGACCGTCGAGGAGAAGCCCGTGCCCCGTCTGACCTCGGAGGAGCTCGACGGCTGGGTCCGTGAGTTCCACGCCCTCGAGCAGGCCCACCCCTCGTCGCCGCAGGCCGTCGACGCCTCGTGGGACGAGTCGATGGTCGACACCGCCCTCATCGTCGTGCGGCTCGAGACCTCGGGCACCGAGGTCTTCCTCCGTCGCGAGATCGGCGGCTCGCCCGAGTGGACGGTCACCTTCGAGGCCCGCGAGCGCGACGCCCGGGCGACCGCCGACCAGGTGCTCGCCCTCGCCCACGAGGTCGGCTCGGTCGCGAGGCTCTGCGCCTTCCTCACCGAGAAGACGACCGCGCACATGGAGCGCCTCGCGCGCTGACCGGCGCGGCAGGCCGACGCCGCCCGTTTTCCCACTTGGGCCCCACTCGTGACATGCTCAGGGGAGAACGAGGCCGCAGGACGCCGTCTCGCCGGCGAGCCGCGGTCACGACCGGGCCTCCGCACGACACCCGCCCTGCACCTCACGGCCGTGCCGGTCTCCTCACGGGAGCCGCCCACGGCCCGCACCACACGGCGTCGTCGCCCTGCCTCCACGGCCTGCGACCACGCCCTCCACGACATCAGGGAGACCGGCAGAACGTGCCGGCTCCCGACCGCGAGGCCCGCTCGACCGCGTGCTCCGCTCAGCGACACCCCTCCGACGGAAGAAGACCGATGTCCACGATCAAGCACGAGCTCGACCTCAAGAAGCCCCAGCCCCTGAAGCGCGGTGCGCTCCGCGTCACCCCGATGGGCGGCCTCGGCGACGTCGGCCGCAACATGACCCTCTTCGAGCACAAGGGCAAGCTCGTCGTCGTCGACTGCGGCGTGCTCTTCCCCGAAGAGACCCAGCCCGGCATCGACGTGATCCTGCCCGACTTCACGGCGCTGCGCGACCGTCTGAAGGACGTCGAGGCGATCGTGCTGACGCACGGCCACGAGGACCACATCGGAGGCGTGCCCTACCTCCTCAAGGAGCGCCCCGACATCCCCCTGGTCGGCTCGAAGCTGACGCTCGCCTTCATCACGGCGAAGCTGCAGGAGCACAAGATCACGCCGATCACCCACGAGGTCGCCGCGGGCGACCACCACCAGGCCGGCCCGTTCGACCTCGAGTTCGTGGCCGTGAACCACTCCATCCCCGACGGCCTCGCCGTCGCGCTCCGCACGAGCGCCGGGCTCGTCCTCCACACGGGCGACTTCAAGATGGACCAGTTCCCGATGGACAAGCGCATCACCGACCTCAACCACTTCGCCCGCCTGGGCGACGAGGGCGTCGACCTGTTCATGACCGACTCGACCAACGCCGAGGTGCCCGGCTTCACGACCGCCGAGAAGGACCTCGGCGCCGCGATCGACCGCGTCTTCCGCGAGGCGCCCAAGCGCATCGTCGTCTCGAGCTTCGCGAGCCACGTGCACCGCATCCAGCAGGTGCTCGACACCGCCCACAAGCACGGCCGCAAGGTCGCCTTCGTCGGCCGCTCGATGGTGCGCAACATGGGCATCGCGTCCGACCTCGGCTACCTGAACATCCCGCAGGGGCTCGTCGTCGACCTCAAGCAGCTCAGCAAGATGCCCGACAAGAAGATCGTGCTCATCTGCACCGGCTCGCAGGGCGAGCCGATGGCGGCGCTGTCGCGCATGGCCAACCGCGAGCACATCATCAAGGTCGGCGAGGGCGACACCATCCTGCTCGCCAGCTCGCTGATCCCTGGCAACGAGAACGCCATCTACGGCGTCATCAACGGCCTGATCCGCTGGGGCGCGACGGTCGTCCACAAGGGCAACGCGAAGGTGCACGTCTCCGGCCACGCCAGCGCCGGCGAACTCACCTACTGCTACAACATCGTCAAGCCGAAGAACGTGCTGCCCGTGCACGGCGAGTGGCGCCACCTCACGGCCAACGCCGACCTCGCCATCGCGACCGGCGTGCCGGAGGACCGCGTGCTCGTCGTCGAGGACGGCGTCGTGGTCGACCTCGACCGTGGCCGCGCCAGCATCGCCGGCCGCATCCCGGCGCCCTACGTCTTCGTCGACGGCGCCACGATCGGCGTCGCGACCGAGGACGCCCTGAAGGACCGCCTCTCGCTCGCCGAGGAGGGCCACATCACCGTGCTCGGCATCTTCGACGAGGGCGCCCAGAAGCTCGTGGACCCGGTCGAGTTCATCCCCCGCGGCTTCGTCGAGGCCGCCGGCTGGGAGAAGCAGGCCGAGGACGTCGCCGAGAAGGCGCTGCAGCAGGCCACGGCCCGCGGCAAGATCGACGGCGAAGCCGCCGAGCAGGCCATCGAGGACGGCCTCAGCCGCTGGTTCCTCCGCCGCCACCGCCGCACCCCGGTCATCACGACCGTGGTCGTCGACGCCGACTGAGCCGGCCGCACCCCGCACCACCCGCCCGCACGGGCGCCCGAGAGCCCCGGAGGTCACGACCTCCGGGGCTCTCGGCGTGCGCGCCCTACATCGCGCACCGCGCCTCCGGCAACCCCCCGCGACGGTCAGGCTCGTCGGCGTACCGTCCACACCAGCCCACCGGTGCGTCGACGAGGACGCCCCCGAGGGCGGAGGAGGCGCGCATGACCACCACGGACCAGACCACGTCGACCACGGCGCCGGGCCCCACCCGCGCCCGGGAGCTGCCCTCGCGCGACTGCCAGGCGTGCGGCGGCCCCCGCACGATGAGCGGCCGCGTCGTGCCGCACGGCATCCACGTCGTGCGCTGGCGCTGCCACCGGTGCGGGACGTCGCTGACCACGCAGGGCCGCGACTGCTGACGCCTCCCCGGCACCTCGCCGAGCGACGGTGCTACCCGACGGGCGGCCGTGCCCGACGTGTCCTCGGGGGCTCCGGGCGGTCGCTGGCCCAGTCGACCTGGGCGCCCGCCGACCCCGGCAGCGTCGTGCTCGGGTCGAGCTCGGGCTCGGGCTCCGGGCGCAGGCCCCGACCGGAGGCGGCGCCGGCGTAGAGGGCGTCGAGCCACGTCGGGTTGATGTCGATCGCTCGACTGCCGGCGAACTTGAACCGCAGCCCGATGGTGGGCGCGAGCCAGACGGTCGACCGGCCGTCGCCGGTCTCGATCGGCTCCTTCCAGGAGAAGACGAACGACTCGCCCGCGCGGAATTTGTTGACGATGACGATCTGGAGGTGGGCGAGGAGGCGGTCCTCGACCTTGAACTCGAGCTGCTCACCGTCGTAGACGATGTAACCCATGGGGTGCTCCGTTGATGAGGCGCACGGACCGTGCTGGGCAGCGGGGTCCGGGCTGCGGTGGGGTGTGTCCGTGCGGGGCACCCCGCACTGCGCCAGCCCGTTCAGCGGTGCCGCCCTCGGCGGCGTGGCCACGTCGGTGACGCGCCCGCTCGGCTCTCCTCAGGTGCCCAGGCTAGCGGTCGTGACGGGCCGTGGCGGCAGGGACCCGACCCGAACGGGGCCCTGCCGCCGCTCCCCCGGGCCCGACCGGCGAGAGCACGCCTCGGCCACCTGAACCCCGGCCGAGACTCCCTCACGATGCCGGAGCGTGACCGGCCCAGGTAGTTCTGGACATAAGGCGCTCCGCGGGGTAGGGCTGCGTCACGGACGTCGTCGTAGGCTCGTGCTCGTCGTTCCGCCCGCGCGGCCGCCGCCCCCGCCCCCCGACCCCCGGAGGAGACATGCACGCCGACTCGCTGCAGGAGCGCGCCGCCGCCCGCGCAGAAGAGCTGCCGGGCGCCGGGCTCGAGCACCCCTTCGGCCCCGACTGGGAGGTCTGGAAGGTGCGCGGCAAGGTCTTCCTGCTCATGGCCGAGGTCGCCGGCCAGCCCGTCGTGACGGTCAAGGCCGCGCCCGACGACGCCACCGCGCTCTGTGCGCAGCACGATGACGTGTCGCCCGGCTGGCACATGAACAAGCGGCACTGGATCACCGTCCGGCCCGGCGACGACGTGCAGGCCGACCTGCTCGACGACCTCGTCACCGAGTCGTACCTCCTCGTCGTCGAGGGGCTCCCCCGCGCCCGGCGCCCCGTCGACCCCGCCACCTTCGCGGGCGGCGTCGGCTGAGGCGGCGAGCCCCGGGGCAGGACGACGGGAGGCGCGGTGCCGTCGGGCACCGCGCCTCCTGTGGTCGGCCGGTCGCCCGGCCCGTCCGCTACAGCTGGGCGCCGGAGTGGTCGAGCACGGAGCGGCGGCGACGACGCGCGACCAGCACCGCACCGGTGCCCGCGAGCATCAGCGCGAGGAGCAGCGCGGGGACCATGTCGGAGCCGGTGAAGGCCAGTGGGCCGGAGCCCGAGGCCGTCGTGCCGGCGCCGCCGGCGCCCGTGCCCGAGCCGCCGGGGACGGCGGCGGGGGTCGGCGAGGCCGTGGGGGCCGGGGTGGGCGCACCCGCCGCGACCAGCACGTCAGCACGGAGCTCGACGCCCGACTGCACGCCGATCAGCGTCACCGAGCCAGCGCCGAGGGCGGTCGGGGCCGTGACGGTGAAGGTCGCGACGCCGTCGACGACGTCGACGTAGCCGAGGTCGACGGGGTCGCCCGACGCCGGGGTATAGACGCCGGAGACCTGACGGTCGCCCTCGACGCCCGAGGCGGTGACGGTGAAGTCGGTGCCGGGGGCGACCTCGGCCGGGGCCGAGACGGTGCCGTCGGCGCTCAGGCCGTCGAGGTCACGGTCGAGCTCGAGCGCGGTCACGATGGTGAAGAAGTTGTCGGTCTGGTCGATCAGGCCGACGACGTTCGCGGCGCCGGGGCCGTAGCCCGCGACGCGGAGCTGCGTGCCCGTGTGCTGCTGCGAGCCGCCGGCCGCGGCGGTGCCGTAGGCGATCTTCATCGTGCTGCCCTCGGTGGTGAGGAGCGCGGTGCTGAGGGTCGCGGGGGGCGTGCTGTCGACGATCTGGCTGGTGTGCGCGTGGTCGGCGGTGACGATGACCATCGTGTTCCCGTCGGCCTTCGCGAACTCGAGCGCGGCCTGCACGGCCTCGTCGAGGTCGAGGACCTCGCCGATCTGGCCGCAGGCGTCGGCGCTGTGGTCGCGCTTGTCGATGGAGGCGCCCTCGACCTGGAGGAAGAAGCCCTGGTCGCCGTCGAGCAGGTCGATCGACTTCTCGGTCAGCGAGCGGAGCGAGAGGTCCGTCGACAGACGGGCGGGGTTCGGCGTGCACGCCTGGGGCGCGAGGTCGGCGCCGCCGACCGTCGCCGTGCTGGGCGCGAAGCGGGTCGGGAAGTTGCCGTCGGTGAAGGTGCCGAGCACCGGCGAGGCCTGGTCGGCCGCCGTCAGGGCGCCGAGGCCGGCGGCGTCGCCGACGACCTGGTAGCCGCGGTCGGCGGCCTGGTCGAAGAGCGACTCGCCCTGGTACTGGCCCGCACGGGCGGTCTGGCGGAACGACGCCGAGCCGCCGCCGAGGGTGAGGTCGGCGCGCGTGCCGATGATCTGCTCGCTGATCGAGCCGAGCCCGCCCTGGTCGAGGGCGTCGGCGCCGCACTGGGTCACCGAGTCGGGGCCGTAGCAGCTGCGGGCGGCGACGTGGGCGGCCTGCACGGCCGGCGTCGCGTCCTGGATCTCGGCGGTCGACACGTTGCCGGTCTTCTTGCCGTTGGCCTTGGCGATCTCGACCAGGGTGTCCTGCGGGGTGCCCGCGATGTCGACCGAGACGGCGTTGTCGTACGTCTTGGTGCCGGTGGCCCAGGCCGAGCCGGTGGCGGCGGAGTCGGGCACGTAGTCGGGCTTGCCCGCCTTCGTCAACGAGTAGGTCGTGTACTGGCCGGTGAGGGGCAGCGCGTCGATGCCGGGCAGCTCGCCGCCGGCGCCGTACTGGTAGTTGCGGGCCGAGGTGATCTCGGAGTCGCCCATGCCGTCGCCGATGAGCAGGATGACGTTCTTCGCGGGGCCGGCCTGCACGGAGTCGAGCAGGGCCTGCGTGCTGTCGTCGGAGCTGCGGGCGGCGCCGCCGTTCTCGGCGACGTCGGCGGGGGTCGCCGCGAAGGCGGCTCCGGGGAGGAGGGCCACGGAGGTGGCGAGCGCCATCGCTCCCGTGGCGAGGGCCGCGCGGGTGCGGCGGGTGGTGGATGACATCGTGTGGTCCAGCTCCAGGTGATCGGTGGTGCGGAGGGAGGTCGTCACCCCCCTGATCGGGGGACCGTCACAGTGCAGTCGGGCAGGGTGAACGGCCGGTGTCGCCGCGGAGTCGCCCGAGTGACGCCAGCCCGACGAGTTGCACGCTGTGCACCGACACGGACGCCCCCGCGTCCCCGCGCCCCGCCCGTCACTCGCCCCGGAGCACGACCTCCAGCTGGGCCCTCAGCGCCGCCACGATGTCGGGCACCTCGAGCGACTCGTCGACCGCGGAGGCCATCGCGACCATCAGCACGGCCGAGACGACGCGGGCGAGCACGGCGGCCTCCTCGGGGCTCCGACCGGCACGGTCGGCGACGATGTCGGCCAGCGCCTCCTCCGTCCTGGCCACGATCGCGAGCGCCGCCGCGTGGTGCGGCTCGGCGGCGTCGCCGAAGACCATCTCGCGCAGGTACGTGCGGCCGTTCTCGACGTGGCTGCGGTTGCACTCGACGATCGGCGTGACGAGGGCGACCACCGCGTCGACGAGCGCCGCCTCGCCGGCCGCCGCGGCGAGGCCCCGCTCGAGCGCGCGCTCGTAGGCCGCGTTCTGCGCCAGCAGCAGCAGCTCGCCCTTCGAGCGCGCGTAGAGGAAGAGCGTGCCCGCGCCGACGTCGGCGGCCTCGGCGACCTGCTGCGTGGTGACCTCGTCGACGCCGTGCCGCGAGAACAGGTCGGACGCGGCCCGGGTGATGCGCTCGAGCTTCTCCTGCTTGTTGCGCTCTCGACGGCCGAGCGGGGCGGATGTCGACGACATGGGAACTCCTGGAATGAGAACTGACTCTGCTCAGTTGTGACGAGGGTCAGTCGCTGGCGATCGGGTACGCGCACCGCATCATCCCACTCACGAGCGACGACGACCCGCCCGGGGCGACGCGACCGCACCGCCCCGCCCCCCTGGAAGGAACCCCATGACCACCATCCGCGACTCCGTCGTCCTCGTCACCGGCGCCAACGGCGGCATCGGCACCCGCTTCGTCGAGGCCGCCCTCGCCCGGGGCGCCGCGAAGGTCTACGCCACGGCCCGCACCCCGCGCAGCTGGAGCGACGAGCGCGTCGTGCCGCTCACCCTCGACGTCACCGACGCCGCGTCGATCGCCGCCGTCGTCGAGGCGGCCCCCGACGTCACGGTGCTCGTCAACAACGCCGGGGCGAACGCCCCCGAGCCGGGCATCCTCGCGAACACCGACGCCGAGATCCGCGAGAACGTCGAGACGAACTTCTTCGGCCCCCTCTTCCTGGCCCGCGCCTACGCGCCCCTGCTCCGCGCCCACGGCGGCGGCACGGCGATCATCGACATCCACTCCGCCCTCTCCTGGTTCGCGGTCGCCGGCATCTACTCGGCGACGAAGGCCGCGCTCTGGTCGGCGACGAACTCGCTCCGCCTCGAGCTGCAGCCCGCGGGCGTGCAGGTCGTGGGCGTGCACGTCGGCTACGTCGACACGGCGATGGCCGCCGGCGTCGACGACGCGAAGACCGACCCCGCCGTGCTCGTGGCCGACGTGCTCGACGCCCTCGAGGCCGGTGAGCACGAGGTGCTCGCCGACGAGACCTCGCGCCAGGTGAAGGCCGCGCTGTCGGCGCCGCTGGAGGTGCTCTACCCGCAGCTCGCCCGTGGCTGAGCGACGGCGCCTCCGGGCCGGCCCGCGCGACGTCCGGCGCCGGCCCGGGAGGCGCGGGCCGACGACCCGAGGGAGGCGCGGCCGTGTCTCCGAGCACGCTGGGAACGGGGTACGATCGCTCGTCGACGACGGACGCCCGGGGGCGGGGCCGGACGCGCCTCCCGCCTCCTACTGGGGGCAGCACGTGGAGGGCTCCGTGACGCACCATCGTCTGACGCACCCCGCCGTGACACCCAGGAGAACCGCATGACCACGCCTGTCGCCCCGCAGACGCCCGAGCTCGCCGCCCCCGACGCCGCGACCGCCCCGGCCCACGCCCCGCGCCGCCCGTCGTACCGCGACGACGACGTCGCCCCCGCCGTCTGGGACACCGCCCGCGAGGAGCGCCTGCGCCTCGCGCCCCCGGCCGCCGCCCCGATCGGCTGACGCCCGGCGGCCCGCCCCGCCGCCCCCACGACGACGAGACGCCCCGCTGCGGGCGACCGTGGTCGTCCGCCGCGAGGCGTCTCGGGGAGAGCGGGGGTGAGCCCGGCCTGGTCAGGCCTGGACGTCACCGCGCCAGGCGCCGTCGGCCTGGCCCTGCGACTCGATGTACTCCTTGAAGTTCTGGAGGTCCTTCTTGATCGCGCGGTTGTCCTGGCCGAGCGACGAGCCGACCTTCTCCAGGAAGCCCTCGGGCGTCCAGTCGATCTGCACCGTGATGCGGGTCTCGGAGTCGCTGAGCTTGTGGAAGGTCACGACGCCGGCGTGGTCGACCTCGCCGCCCGTGCTGTTCCAGGCGACGCGCTCGTCGGGGTGCTGCTCGGTGATCTCCGCCTCGAACGTCTTCTCGACGGGGCCGACCTTGACCTTCCACACCGTGAGGGTGGGGGTCGTCTGCGTGATGGACTCGACCTCGTCGAGGAACTTGGGGAACTCCTCGAACTGGGTCCACTGGTCGTACGCGACGGAGACGGGGACGCTGACGTCGACGGTCTCGATGGCCTGTGCCATGGTGTGCTCCTTGATCGATGGGGTGGTCGTCGGCTCGGCGCTGCTGCGCCTCCCCGACTTCTCCCTCGACGCTAGGGAGGTCCGCCCGGCGAGGGCCAGATGCACGACGGACGGTCAGGTGGGGGACGGCGCCGACCGCTCGGGCTCCTCTACACCGGCCGCGACGAGCACGCCCGCCGAGTCGTCGCGCTCGGTGCTCGTGTCGGCCCGCACGGCGACGATGCCCGCCACGATCAGCGCCCCGCCGACGAGCTGCAGCGCAGTGAGCTGCTCGTCGAGCAGCACCCACGCCCAGATCGCCGCCGCCGCCACCTCGAGCAGGCCGACGAACGAGGCGAGGCGCGACCCCAGCATCGAGCTGGCCGTGATGCTCGTGGCGTAGGCGAGGCTGGTAGCGACGAGGCCGACGACGAGCATCGGCACCCACCAGGGCACCGTGCTGCCGAGCACGACGACGTCGTCCGCCGTGGCGGTGAAGGGCACGAGGCCGGTGAGCCCCAGCAGGCCGAGCAGCGCCGAGCCGACGAGCAGCCCCGAGGCGGCCAGCGCCACGGGCGGCAGGCCGTCGGAGGGCAGGGCCGCGATGACGAAGTACCCGGCGCAGCAGACCATCGCCGCGACGCCGAGGGCGATGCCGACGGGGTCGAGCGCTCCCCCGCCGCCGGGCGAGACGACGAGCAGCAGGCCGGCCGCCGCGACGGCCGACCCGACGAGCACGACGGCGGCGGGCCGTCGCCGGGTGGCGACCCACGCGATGACGACGAGCAGCAGGGGCGCCATGTACTCGAGCAGGATCGCCGTGCCGACGGGGATGTGCTGGATGGCGGCGAAGTAGAACACCTGCGTGCCGGCGACCCCGATCACGGCCATGCCGAGCACCCGTCGTCGTGCGCGCCAGACCGGGGCGAGGCGGCCCCGCAGGGCGACGAGAGCGATCGGCGCCAGCACGACGCCGCCGACGAGGGCACGCAGGGCGACCGCGGCGACGGGGCTCCAGCCGCTCTCGAGCAGCGGCTTCACGAAGGGCCCGGAGACCCCGAAGGAGGCGGCGGCCACGACCGCGACGAGCAGGCCGGTCGAGAGATGGCGACGAGACACGGGGTACCCTCCAGTCAGGGCCGTTCGGCCTGTTGATCCTGACGCTAGAGCGGGAGCCGACAAGGAGTCAAATTGCTTTTCGCCCCTGACACGGAAGACGTCCTCGACTTCAACGCGGCCCTGGTCAACACGACGGCCGGGGCGTCGCGCTCCGGCGGCGACGAGCTCGCGACGCCCGCCCAGCTGGACGCGCTCATGACGACCTTCGGCTTCTCGGGGCGGCGCGACCGCGACGAGGCCGAGCTCGAGGCGGTGCGGCGGGCCCGCACGCGCCTCCGTGAGCTCTGGCTCCTGCCGCGAGACGAGATGGTCGGCCCGGTCAACGAGCTGCTCGAGCGCCTGCACGCGGTTCCCCGGCTCGTCCGCCACGACGACCTCGACTGGCACCTGCACGCCACCCCGCAGAGCGCGCCGCTCGCCGACAGGATCCTGGTGGAGGCGGTGCTCGCCCTCGTCGACGTGGTCCGGTCGGACGAGACGGCGCGGCTGCGCCCCTGCGCGGCCGACGACTGCGACGGGCTGTTGGTCGACCTCTCGCGCAACGGCTCGAAGCGGTTCTGCAGCGTGCGCTGCGGCAACCGGATGAACATGGTCGCGTTCCGCGAGCGTCGGGCCGCCGAGGAGGCCGACCGGCCCGTCCACCGCTGAGCCGTCGCCCGCGCGGAGCGCATCCGAGCCCGTTCGTCAAGGCCCTCCGGGCTCCGCGGAGGCGGCCTACCGTCCGCCGGACCGCACACCATCGACCTCGGGGAGAACTCATGTCTCAGCGCAACACCTTCGTCCGCAGCCTGCACGACCTCGGCGCCGCCGCCTGGTTCGGCGGCACGCTCATGGGCGCCGTCGGCCTCAACGGCGGCACGGCGGAGGCGAAGGACCCCGTCGAGCGCCTCCGCCTCTCGTCGATCGGCTGGGCCAAGTGGGCGCCCGTGCAGTGGGCCGCGATCATCGCCCACGGCATCGGCGGGGTCGGCCTGATCGTCGGCAACGAGAGCCGCCTCGGCGGCCAGCCGTCGTCGCGCCGCAACACGGTCGTGAAGCCGGTCGTCACCCTCGCCGCCGTCGGCGCGACCGTGTGGTCGGGCATCGAGGGCGGCATCATGGCGAAGAACGCGGAGCAGGGCGCCGAGGGCGTCACCGAGCCCGACGCCACCGCCTCCGAGACCCTCGCCGCGGCGCAGAAGAAGCAGAAGGCGCTGCAGTTCGTCATCCCGGTGCTGACCGGCGTCGTGCTCGTCATGGGCGCCCAGCAGGGGGAGCAGCAGCGCCCGCTCGCCGGGCTGCTCGGCTGGCGCCGCTAGGTCACCAGACCGCCGGACCGCCGGACCGGACCGCCCGGCCGGACGGGTCCCGGGACGGGCGGGGGCGCCTCCCCGGCTCCTCCGCCCGCCCGTCAGTCGCCGTCGCCGGACCGCTTGCCCCGCATCACGATCAGCGGGTCGGGCTGTCCGACGACGGCGTCGTCGCGCCCGTCGTAGTCGAACTGGCCGAGGAAGAACCGCATCGCGTTCAGCCGTGCCCGCTTCTTGTCGTTCGACCGCACGATCGTCCACGGCGCGTGCTTCTTGTCGGTGCGGCGGAACATCTCGTCCTTCGCGGCGGTGTAGTCGTCCCAGCGGCCCAGCGACTCGAGGTCCATCGGCGAGAGCTTCCAGCGACGCACGGGGTCGAGCTGCCGCATCGCGAAGCGCGTGCGCTGCTCCTTCTGCGACATCGAGAACCAGAACTTCGTGACGTGCACGCCCGCGTCGACCAGCATCTTCTCGAAGACGGGGGCCTGCTGCATGAACGTCTCGTACTCGTCGTCGGTGCAGAAGCCCATCACCCGCTCGACGCCGGCCCGGTTGTACCAGCTGCGGTCGAAGAGGACGAGCTCGCCGGAGGTCGGCAGGGCGGCCACGTAGCGCTGGAAGTACCACTGGCCCTTCTCCCGCTCGCTCGGCGTGCTGAGCGCGACGACCCTCGCCGTGCGGGGGTTGAGGTGCTCGGTGAAGCGCTTGATCGTGCCGCCCTTGCCGGCGGCGTCGCGCCCCTCGAAGAGCACGACGGCCTTGCGGCCCGTCTCCCCCAGCCAGTTCTGGCACTTGAGCAGCTCGACCTGCAGCCGGTACTTCTCCAGCTCGTACTCGCTCCGGTCGAGGCGCTCGTCGTACGGGTAGTCCTCGCGCCAGGTGTAGACCGGGTTGCCCGCCGGGTCGATCAGCTCGGGCTCGACGGTGTGGCCGCCCGACACGCGGTAGCCCTCGTGCCGGAGCTGCTCGATGTACTCGCGGAGCGACTGTCCTGTGGTGGGGTCGAGGGTCATGCCCTCGACGGTACCGAGCGGGGAGCGGGGCCGACCGGGGGTGGCGCTCGGCGCCTCCTCGTGGTCACGGGGTCTCGCGCACCACCCACGACACACCACGAACTCGCACCGGAACCACGCCGCGGCCTGGTTCGCGGGCGAGGACGTGGTTCGTCGCCGCGTAGCTGTTCCCAGCGAGGTCTGAGCGCGCTCGGAGCATCCGTTGAGGCACGAGCTCGTCGGCGTCCTTATCATCGTGTCATCGACCTTGAGTCGAGGTGACTCAAGGTCTCGACCACGACTGAGAGAGGAAGCACCCATGGCCCTGTCCTTCGACCCCTTCACCGAGCTCGACCGTCTCGCCGGCACCCTGCTGTCACAGCGCCAGGGCCCGAAGGCCATGCCCGTCGACCTGTACCGCGAGGGCGACCAGTACGTGCTCGCCGCCGACCTGCCCGGCATCGACCCGGGGTCCGTCGACGTCGACGTCGACGGCCAGCTGCTGACGATCACGGCCCGGCGCACGGCCGGCGACCACGCCGGGGCGACCTGGCTGGCACAGGAGCGCCCGCACGGCTCGTACCGGCGCCAGTTCAGCCTGGGCGACGGCGTCGACACCGAGGGCATCACGGCGAACTACGACAACGGCGTGCTGTCGGTGGTGATCCCGGTCAGCCAGCGGGCGAAGCCGCGGCGGATCGAGGTCGGCAGCGCCCGATCGGGCGACGGTGGGGCGCAGCAGCTGTCGGCCTCGCCGGAGGCGGCGACGGCGTAGCCGTCGACCCGCACCTGCCGCCCCTGCCCGCCCGTCGACCTCGGAGGAGGTGCACCATGCTCGAACGCCGCACGTTCCTGTCGCGGGCGCTCGCCGAGCCGCTCGGCGAGCACCGTGNCGTCGTCCCGGGAGGAGGGGGCAGAGGGCGCTGCGGCTCAGAGGGTGGTGCGGGTGAGGACGGTGGTCGAGTCGGCGGCCGTGATCTCGACGCTGCGCAGGCGGTCGAGCGGCAGCTTCGACGAAGCTGCGAGGCCGGCCGCGCCGCCGGGCGCGCTGTCCCAGGTGGCGACGACGGTGCGGGTGCCGTCGACCTCCTCGACGACGAGGTCGTACACGCCGGTGCCCTCGAGGTCGGCGGCGTAGGCGCACTCCCAGTCGAAGCGCGTGCCCCAGGGAGTCGCGGTGACGGAGAGGTCGGCGGTCACCGCGCCCCCCACCAGCGACGTCATCGCGACGGGGACGGCGGGCGTCGGCGTGGTGACCGAGGCCGTGGGCTCCGCGACCCGCCCCGACGACGAGCCCAGCGCGTAGCCGCCGCCGGCGAGCAGCACGACGGCGAGCACCGCGGCCGCGCCGACCAGGGCGCGCCGACGCGGGGAGGAGGGCCGGCCGGAGGCGCGGGGGCGCGGCGCAGGACGCCCCGGTCGACGTCGGGCCGGCGTGCGGGAGCCGCGCGACGGGTCGGCGACGGGGGCTGGCGTGCCGGCCCGCGACTCCTCGGGGTCGGGCTCGGGCTCGGCGGCACCGACCCTCGTCTCGACGGGGGCGGGCGCCGGGGAGGCGACCCGCGCCTCCTCGGCGATCGCCACGGCGTCGTCGACGGGCAGCAGGCGGAGCACGGCGGGGAGCCCGGCGAGGTCGGCGACGGAGGCGGTGCACGCCTCACAACCGCAGAGGTGCCGCTCGAAGCGAGCGCGCTCGTCGGTGCTCAGGCCGCCGAGCACGTAGGCGGCGTCCCATTCGTGGACCGCGTCGTGCTCGCGCCGGAGCTCGGGCTCTCGGCGGGCGTCGGGGCGGCCGTCGCGGTCGGTCATCGGGTGACTCCTCGTTCTTGCAGGGCGAGCCGCAGGGCCTTCGCGGCGTAGTGCAGCCGCGACTTCACCGTCCCGGCCGGCACCCCCTCGATCTCTGCGGTCTCGGCGACGGTGCGACCCAGCCAGTAGCAGCTCACCACGACGCGGCGGTGCTCGCCCGAGAGCGAGCCCAGGGCGTCCGCGACGAGGAGGCGGTCGAGGACGGCGTCGGAGGCGTCGGTCACGGGAGCGCCCTCGGGCAGGTCGTCGGTGGGGAACTCGTGGGCGCGGCGCGCGCTGCGGCGGTCGTCGATCACGAGGTTGCGGGCGACGGTGAAGAGCCAGCGGCGGGCGGGCTCGTCGTCCTCCGCGAGGATGGCGGCGCTGCGCCAGGCGCGCAGCAGCGCCTCCTGCGCGACGTCCTCGGCGAGGCCGTGGTCGCCGGTGAGGCGGTGCACGTAGCGCACGAGCACGTCGCCGTGCGCGTCGTGCAGGGCGCGCAGCCGGGCTGCTCCGTCGACGTCCATCGCCACCTCCTCACCTGTACGACGAGACGGGGGGCCGGATGGTTCACCGTCGCGGCATCTTCGCACCCCGGGCTGCCCGCTCCGCGGTCGCGGCGGACCTGACAGTGCGCTGGGAGGCTGAACCCCGAGCAGCCGCCGCCCGTCGTTCCCAGTGACGGCACCTCCGTCGTCGCCGCCCTCGACCAGCAGGAGAACACCGTGAAGAAGAAGACCGGCATCATCATCGGAGTCAGTGCCGCCGTCGTCGTGGGCCTCGGAGCCACCGCCGCGTTCGCCGGCCCCGCCTTCTACCGCGACGTCGTCGTCGGCGCCCCCGAGGCCGCCCCGACCGTCGCGCCGACCGCCGGCGGCAGCACCCTCGACGCCAGCCAGCTGACCGGCGACTGGCAGGTCGGCGACGGCAGCACCGCCGGCTACCGCGTCGACGAGGTGCTCAACGGCACCGACGTCACCGTGGTCGGCACGACCGACCAGGTCACCGGCACCATCACCGTCGACGGCTCGTCGGTCTCGGCCGCCACGATCGACGTCGACGTCGCGAGCATCGCGACCGACAGCGGCAACCGCGACGAGTACTTCCGCGGCACGGCCCTCCAGACCGACGAGTTCCCGACCGCGACCTTCACCCTGACGCAGCCGATCGACGCCGCGGTGCCCGCCGACGGCGAGGTGGCGACGACCGAGGCCACGGGCGAGCTGACGATGCACGGCGTCACGCAGCAGGTCACCGTCCCGCTGCAGGCCGCGCTCTCGGGCGACGGGGTGCAGATCAGCGGGTCGATCCCGGTCACCTTCTCCGACTACGGGGTGCAGGCCCCCGACCTCGGCTTCGTCAGCGTGGAGGACAGCGGCACGGTGGAGTTCCTCGTCGCGGCGACCCCCGCCTCCTAGGCTCCCGCCCCCGCGGCGACCGGCCCCGCGGCGGCGCCTCGCGGC
Source organism: Frigoribacterium sp. CFBP 8754 (assembly GCF_014841815.1). Classification (NCBI taxonomy): domain Bacteria; kingdom Bacillati; phylum Actinomycetota; class Actinomycetes; order Micrococcales; family Microbacteriaceae; genus Frigoribacterium; species Frigoribacterium sp. CFBP 8754. The sequence continues at coordinate 179,302 of NZ_JACYUO010000004.1, read as the reverse complement.
GGCACGAGGGCCCGGGCACGATGACGTGCCCGGGCCCTCGTGCGGCCCCTCGTCAGCGCCCCCCGGCACCGCCCCTCGTCAGCGCCCGAGCTCGGCCAGGGCCACGTTCAGCTCGAGCACGTTCACCGTCGGCTCGCCGAGGTAGCCGAGGTCGCGCCCCTGCACGTGCTGCTCGACGAGCTCGCGCACCTCGGCCACGGGCAGCTCGCGGGCGGCGGCGACGCGCTCGACCTGCTCGCGCGCGTACTCCGGGCTGACGTGCGGGTCGAGGCCGGACGCGGAGGCGGTGAGCGCGTCGACCGGGACGCTCGCCGGGTCGACCCCGTCGCTCTCGGCCACGGCCGCCCGGCGCTCCTCGATCGCCGCGATCAGGTCAGGGTTCTCCGGCCCCCAGTTGCTGCCGCTCGACGCGGAGGCGTCGTAGCCGTCGCCGGCGGCGGAGGGCCGCGACTGGAACCACTCGGGCAGGGCGGCCCCGTCGTCGTCGGTGAACGACTGGCCGATCAGCGACGAGCCGACGACCTGCCCGTCGACCTCGACCTCGGAGCCGTTCGCCCGGTGCCCGACCGCCAGCTGCCCGACCGCCGTCACGACGAGCGTGTAGGCGACGCCGAGCACGAGGGTGGCGACGACGACGGCCCGCAGGGCGGTGCCGTACTGACGCAGCGTGTTGCGTGCGTTCATGGTGAGTCCTTCTGTCTGTCTCTGGTGCTGCGAGGTGGGTGCTGCGAGAGGTGGTGCTGCGGGAGGCGCGGGCTCAGAACCCGGGCAGCAGGCTGACGACGAGGTCGATCAGCTTGATGCCGACGAACGGCGCCACGACGCCGCCGAGCCCGTAGACGAGCAGGTTGCGGCCGAGGATCGACGACGCCGACGCGGCCCGGTACCGGACGCCGCGGAGGGCGAGCGGGATGAGCGCGACGATGACGAGGGCGTTGAAGACGATCGCCGAGAGGATGGCCGACGACGGCGAGCTGAGCTGCATGACGTTGAGCAGCCCCAGCCCCGGGAAGACGCCGGCGAACATCGCGGGGATGATCGCGAAGTACTTCGCCACGTCGTTGGCGATCGAGAACGTCGTCAGCGCGCCCCGGGTGATGAGCAGCTGCTTGCCGATGCGCACGACGTCGATCAGCTTCGTCGGGTCACTGTCGAGGTCGATCATGTTGCCGGCCTCCTTCGCGGCCGACGTGCCGGTGTTCATCGCGACGCCGACGTCGGCCTGGGCGAGCGCCGGGGCGTCGTTCGTGCCGTCGCCCGTCATCGCGACGAGCGCGCCGCCCTGCTGCTCGCGGCGGATCAGCGCGAGCTTGTCCTCCGGGGTGGCCTCGGCGAGGTGGTCGTCGACCCCGGCCTCGCGGGCGATCGCCGCCGCGGTGAGCGGGTTGTCGCCCGTGACCATGACGGTGCGGATGCCCATGGCGCGCAGCTCGGCGAAGCGCTCGCGGAGGCCCTCCTTCACCACGTCCTTCAGGTGGACGACGCCGAGGACGCGCGCCGCGCCTCCGGCGTCCTTGACCGCGACCACGAGCGGGGTGCCGCCCGCCGTCGAGACGGCCTCGACGCGGCCGGTCAGCTCGTCGTGCTCGCTGCTGGCCAGCCGGCCGCCCTCCTCGACCCACGCGATGACCGAGCCGGCGGCGCCCTTGCGGATCTCGGTGCCGTCGGGCAGGTCGAGCCCGCTCATGCGGGTCTGCGCGGTGAACGGCACGATCGTCGAGCGGTCGACGCCCGCCTCGTGCCAGCCGGTGGTGAGGGCGAGGTCGACGATCGACCGGCCCTCGGGCGTGGGGTCGCTGAGCGACGACGTGGCGGCCGCCTCCACCAGCTCGGCCTCGGCGACGCCGTCGAGCGGCGTGAACTCGACCGCCCGGCGGTTCCCGTAGGTGATGGTGCCGGTCTTGTCGAGCAGCAGGGTGGTGACGTCGCCGGCCGCCTCGACGGCGCGGCCCGACATGGCCAGCACGTTGCGCTGCACCAGGCGGTCCATGCCGGCGATGCCGATCGCGCTGAGCAGCGCGCCGATCGTCGTCGGGATGAGGCAGACGAGCAGCGCGATCAGCACCGGCACGCTCACCGACGCGTCGCTGTAGCCCGCGATCGGGTTCAGCGTCAGCACGACGACCACGAAGACGATCGAGAGGCTCGCGAGCAGGATGTTCAGGGCGATCTCGTTCGGCGTCCGCTGGCGCTTCGCGCCCTCGACGAGCGCGATCATGCGGTCGACGAAGGTCTCGCCCGGCTTGCTCGTGATGCGCACGACCACGCGGTCGGAGAGCACGCGGGTGCCTCCGGTCACGGCGCTGCGGTCGCCGCCCGACTCGCGGATCACCGGGGCCGACTCGCCCGTGATGGCCGACTCGTCGACCGAGGCGATGCCCCAGACGACGTCGCCGTCGCCCGGCACGAGCTCGCCGGCCGTCACCACGACCACGTCGCCGAGCCCGAGGTCGGCCGACGAGACGTCGTCGACGGCGGCGTGCTCGGCCGAGGCGTCGCCGTCGGCGTCGTACGAGGCGACGCGTCGTGCCGTCGTGCTCGTCCGGGTGGCGCGCAGCGTCTCGGCCTGCGCCTTGCCGCGACCCTCGGCGACCGACTCGGCGAGGTTCGCGAACACGACCGTGAGCCACAGCCAGACGGCGATGGCGACCGTGAACGAGCCGGGCACCGGCGAGCCGCCGGAGGTGGCGTCGCCCACGCCGAAGAGCTGGGCGACGGCGAGCAGCGTCGTGTAGGCGGCGCCCACCTCGACGATGAACATCACCGGGTCGTGCCACATGCGGCGCGGGCCGAGCTTGCGCAGGGCGCCGGGCGGGGCCGCGGCGAGCTGCGCCGGGCCGAAGGCCGCGGGGCGGCCCGCGGCGGGGGCGCCGGTGCCGGCCTCGCCGGTCGGGTCGCCGGTGGCCCCGGCGGAGCCGGTCGTGCGGGAGTCGCGGGTCGAGGCCCCGGTGGAGGTGTCGGATGGTGTCGGCATGGTCTAGTTCAGCCCTTCGGCGAGAGGCCCGAGTGCGATGACGGGGAAGTAGGTGAGCGCCGTCACGACGACGGAGACACCGGCGAGGAGGCCGACGAAGAGCGGCCGGTGGGTGGGCAGGGTGCCCGCGGTGGCGGGGATCCTGTCCTGGGCGGCGAGCGACCCGGCGAGCGCGAGCACCAGCACGATCGGTACGAACCGGCCGAGCAGCATGGCGACCCCGAGCGCGGTGTTGAACCAGGGCGTGTTCGCGGTGAGTCCGGCGAAGGCCGAGCCGTTGTTGTTCGACGCCGAGGTGAAGGCGTAGAGCACCTCCGTGAAGCCGTGCACCCCGGGGTTCCAGATCGACGTCGCCTCGACGTCGGCCCGGACGGCGGGGATCGCGAAGCTCAGCGCCGTGCCGGTGAGCACCAGGGTCGGCGTGACGAGGATGTACAGGCTGGCCAGCGTGATCTCGCGCGGGCCGAGCTTCTTGCCGAGGTACTCCGGCGTGCGGCCGACCAGCAGCCCGGCGATGAACACCGTGATGACGGCGAGCACGAGCATGCCGTAGAGGCCCGATCCGACGCCGCCGGGGGCGATCTCGCCGAGCATCATGTTCAGCAGCGGCATCATGCCGCCGAGCGCCGTGTACGAGTCGTGCATCGAGTCGACGGCGCCGGTCGAGGTCAGGGTGGAGGTCGTGCCGAACAGGGCCGATCCGATGATGCCGAACCGCGCCTCCTTGCCCTCCATCGCTCCGCCGGCCAGCTCGGGCGCCGTGCCGGCGCCGCGGAGCTCGAAGATCGTGAGCGCCGTGAGCGAGACGACGAAGAACAGCGCCATGACCAGGGCGATCGCGCGGCCCTCACGGGGCGAGCCGACCATGGTCCCGAAGGTGCGCGGCAGCGAGAACGGGATGACGAGCATGAGCACGACCTGGAGCGCGTTCGTCCACGGCGTGGGGTTCTCGAACGGGTGGGCGGAGTTCGCGTTGAAGAACCCGCCGCCGTTCGTGCCCAGCATCTTGATCGCCTCCTGCGAGGCGACCGGCCCGCCGGGGATCGTGGCCGTGCCGCCGGTCAGCGTGGTGACGTCGGTGAACCCGGTGAAGTCCTGCACGACGCCGCCGATCATCAGCGCGACGGCGCTCAGCAGCGCGAGGGGCAGCAGCAGGCGCACGACGCCGCGGGTCAGGTCGACCCAGAAGTTGCCGAGGGTGCCGGTGCGCACGCGGGCGAAGCCGCGGATCAGCGCGACGGCCACGGCCATGCCGACCGCGGCGGAGACGAAGTTCTGCACGACGAGGCCGCCGAGCTGCACGGCGTAGCCGAGCGTGAGGTCGGGCGAGTACGACTGCCAGTTCGTGTTCGTGACGAACGAGGCGGCGGTGTTGAAGGCGAGGCCCTCGGGCACGGCGGGGAAGCCGAGCGACTGGGGCAGCACGGCCTGCAGGCGCTGGATCGCGTAGAGCGCGAGCACGCCGGCGATGGAGAAGCTCAGCACGCCGCGGAGGTAGGCGGGCCAGCTCTGCTCGGCCGAGCCGTCGACCCCGATCAGCCGGTACACGACGCGCTCGGCGCGGAGGTGGCGGGTGCTCGAGTAGAGGCGGGCCATGTGGTCGCCGAGGGGGCGGTAGGCCACGACGAGCACCGCGGCGACGGTGGCGACCTGGAGGACGCCGAGGAGGGCGTCCATCAGAAGCGCTCCGGCTGCACGAGGGCCCAGACGAGGTAGACCAGGGCGGCGACGGCGAGCACGGCGGCGCCGATCTCGAACACGATCACAGCTTCTCGACCCCCTTCGCGATGACGGCGATCACGGCGAAGACCGCGATGACGGCGAACAGGTAGACGATGTCGAGCACGACGACTCCCAGGGAGGCTGACGGGGCGGGCCCGCTCGGGCCCGGTGCCCGTGGCGGGCACAGCGAGTCAGTAGACACCGGGCCGCGGGGCCGACCGGGGCTCCTCACGGCTTCCTCACGCCGCACGGCCCGATCCTCACGCGGCGCTGACGCGGGGGCCGCCCGGACGGTGCGGGGCCGAGGCCCGATACCCCCCCGAGCAGGGGTCGGCGCAAGCCCTGGACAGGCATCGGAGCAGGGCCGATAGGTTCGGGAGCAGCCTCGTTCCCTCCGGGGGCCAGGGCTCCGTTCCCTCCGGGGGCCAGGGCTCATGGAGGGACGACCGGCCGGGCGTCCCCCACCCCGCCAGCCAGAGGGGCAGACATGGGCAAGTTCGCGTACGACAAGGCGCTCAGCGTCGACTTCGACGACCGGACCCTCGCGCACCTGCAGATCGTGATCGGCATGAAGCTGCGCCGCGGGGAGTCGTTCTACTTCTCGTGGAAGGACGACAAGGCCGTCGGCGACGGGCGCACCGCCATCTGGCTGCACCCGCCCATCCCGCTCGTCTACAAGTACTACGGCAGCCGTCTGCCGCGCATCAACCCCGAGTGGGTCCGGGCGCTCGAGATGACGGCCAACACCAACATCGGCCTGCAGGTCGTCGACGAGCCCGCCGGGCCGGCCGGAGGCGCGAGCTCGGCCCCGGGGGCCGCCCCCGTCACGAACGGGGCCGCCTCGTGACCAAGCGCGTCGACGTCCACTACGACGGGGTGCTCTACACGCTGCCCGGCGACCAGCTCGACGCGGTGCGCGAGCGCGTGCTCGCCGCCGTCGCCGGGGGCGAGGCGTTCTGACTCGAGGTCGACATCGGCGAGGGGCGCTACCAGCGGGCCGACCTGCTGGTCTCGCCGGGCGTGCCGATCAGCCTCGTCGCGATCACGGAGGAGTAGGCCGCCGGGGGCCCGTTCAGCGCGTCCTGCTCAGGCGTGCTCGGCGTCGGCATCAGCGGCAGTGCCCGCGCCCGCGCCCGCGCCCGCGCCCGCGATGTTCACCATCCAGTGGATGCCGAAGCGGTCGTCGACCATCCCGAACGAGTCGCCCCACGGCGCCCTCGCGAGCGGCACGTGCACGTGCCCGCCCTCGGCGAGGCCGTCGAACCAGCGCGTCAGCGCCTCCTCGTCGTCGGCCCCGCCGCTGAGCGACAACGAGATCGCGTTCTCCGACTCGAGCGGGATCTCGTCGGGACGGTCGGCCGCCATCAGCACGAGCCCGGCGTCGGTCTCGAGCTGGCCGTGCATGACCTTGTCGGCCTCGGCCGGCGTGCCCATACCGAAGTCGCCGAAGCGGGTGGTCGTCGGCGTGCCGCCGAGCACGGAGGCCCAGAAGTCGAGCGCCTCACGCGCCTCCGAGCGGAAGGCGAGGTAGGGGGTGAGCTGCACGGACATGGTCGACTCCTCGTCGTCGAGGTCGGCCCCGGCGGGTCGCCGGGCGGCGCCGGTCGGCGCTCGTGCACATCGTGGCACCGGCCGGGCCCGGAGGGAAGGGCGCGTCGGCGGGAGGACGAGGGGCGGCCCCGGCTCCGGGAAACGAGTCGGGACCAGGAGCCGGCGAACCGGCCCCGGCAGGCGGGGCGCACCTGCTGGCGTCGACCGTACGCCGCTCACCTGGAGGGGTCACCGCCCGGGCCTCCCTCCGCTGCCCGGGAGTGCGTAGCGTCGACCGCGTGACGAACGACGCTCCTGCCCCCACCTCGCCCGGCTCGCCCTCGACGGCGACGATGACCCGGGGCCGCACCCTGCTCTTCGCGGTCGCGGGCGGCGCCGCGGTCGGCAACCTGTACTGGGCGCAGCCCCTGCTCGGCATCATCGGGGGCGACCTCGACGCCTCCCCCGCCTCCACCGGGCTGCTGATCACCGTGACCCAGGTCGGCTACGCCCTCGGGGTCTTCTTCATCGTGCCGCTCGGCGACCGGGTCGACCGACGGCGGGCCGTGCCGCTCATCATGCTGCTCTCCGCCCTGGCGCTCGCGGCGAGCGCCGCGGCCCCGAGCTTCCCGCTGCTGCTCGTGGCGCTGACGCTGGTGGGCCTCACGACGGTGGCCGGGCAGATGCTGACGCCGCTGGCGGGCGACCTCGCCACCGACGCCGACCGGGGGCGGGTGGTCGGCACGGTAGCCAGCGGGCTGATCCTCGGCATCCTCGTGTCGCGGGCGATCAGCGGCCTCGTCGCGGACGCCCTCGGCTGGCGGGCCGTCTACGTCGTCGCGGCGGTGCTGCTGGTCGTGCTCGCCGCCCTCATGGCGCGGTCGGTGCCGTCGCTGCCCCGCCGCGCGGCCGCCCCGTACCGGCAGCTGCTCTGGTCGGTGCTGACCACCGTGGCGCGTCGACGGCAGGTGCGGGTCTCGCTGGTGATCGGCGCCTCCGTCATGGCCGTCTTCACGATGTTCTGGACAGGCCTCACCTTCCTGCTCTCGGCCGAGCCGTACGGCTGGTCGCCGGCGCAGATCGGGCTCGTCAGCATCGTCGGCGTCGCCGGCGCCGTCGGGGCCCAGCGCGCGGGCCGTCTGTTCGACCGCGGCCTCTCGCTGCCCGCGATCGGGGTCGGGCTCGCGGTGACGCTCGTCTCCCTCGTCGTCGCCGGCCTCGGCGGCGACTCGCTCGTCGTGGTGCTGATCGCCGTCGCGCTGCTGTCGGTCGGCATCCAGTCGTCGCAGGTGCTGCTGCAGACCCGGCTGCTGTCGCTCGACCCCGCGGCGCGCAGCCGGCTCAACACCGCGTTCGTCGTCGGCAACTTCGTCGGGGGCTCCATCGGCTCGGCGCTGGCGGGCACCGTCTGGCCGGTGGGCGGCTGGCCCGCGCTGATGGTGCTCTCTGCCGTGCTGATCGGTGTCGCCGGCACCGTCTGGGCCGTGCACCGCCGCCGCGGCCTCGTCGACGCCGGCTGAGCGCGGCGCGCGCCCGCCGCACCCCTCGGGGTCGCGCCCCTCACCCCGCGCACCAAGGCTCATCGCACCCCGTTCCGTTCACCGCACCCCGCTGCATCGGGGTGCGGTGAACGGAACGGGGTGCGGCACCCGTCCGGGGCGGGGCGACGGGGCGGGGGCGGCTACTGCGCGGCGCGGGCCGCCTTCACGTACGCGACGACGGCGTTCGCGTGGCCGTGGCCCAGGCCGTGCTCGGCCTTCAGCCAGGCGACGACCTGCATGTGCGGGTCGACGTCGAGCCGGTCGGCGGCGAGGTCGAGCCACTCCTGCACCGGCCGGCCGTAGGTGGCCTCGATGCTCGGGAAGTACGACGCCGGCCCCTTCGGCCTCGACCCGTCGGCGGGCGGCGCGGGGGCGAGGACTCGGTCTCTGCTCACGGGCCCAGGCTAGTGAGACGCGCCCGGCGCCTCCACCCCTCCCCGCAGCCGGGCGGGCTGCGCGCCGTCGCCGGGCCGCGGTGAGCCACCGCGCCGGGTCGGGCTCACCGAGGCTGGGCGGGGTTGGTCGGGTCGCCCTGCGACAGCGGGTTCATCGCCGGGCCGGCCGTCGCCGGGCTCACGCGCGAACCGCCCGCGGGCGCTGCGCCGACCGACGGCTCGGTGGCCGGGAGGCCGCCCGTCGGCTCGGCACCGTCGCGGAGGCGGCCCAGCCGCGCCTCGAGCAGCTGCACGACCGGCAGCCGGTCGCCGTGCGCCCGCTCGTGCTCGAGCAGGGCCGCGACGGCGGGTTCGTCGAGGGCGTGCAGCCGGGTCTCGAACGTGCCGAGCGGCAGGTGGTCGTAGTCGGGCAGGGGCAGGGCGGAGTCGTCGCTCACGGGGGTCCTCCTCGGTGCGGTCGGTCGGTCGGTGCGTGCGGTCGGTGCGTGCATGCTCACGGGTGCGGTCGGCGTGTGCGGGTGCGGTCGGACGGGTGCCGACCCGGCCGGCCGGCGCTCAGCCCGCGTCGGTGCCGGGCCTCGCCGGCCCGACGGGCCAGCGCAGCAGGGCGCCGAGGCCGGTGTCGCCGGGCAGGGCACCGGCGCTCGCGAGGAGGCGCGGGCGTCGGTCAGCAGCGCGGCCCGGGCCAGGGCCGAGGCGGCGGGCAGCTCCGCGAGCACCTCGGCCCCGAGCGCCTCCTCGGGGGCGGTCGCCACCCAGGGGGCGTCGCCGAGCGCGAGCAGCGTGCGGTCGTCGACCGCCGACGGATCGAGCAGCAGCGTGTCGACCTGCGCCGCGGCGAGCGCCGCGACGACCTCGCCGACCCTGCTCACCGCCGTGCCGTCGCCGCGCCCGAGGTGGGTGCGCAGCAGGTCGAGGGCGTCGTGCACCCGCTGGGCCACGACGCGGGCGAGGGCGACCTCGACCTGCGAGACGAGGGCGTCGTCGGCGGCGTCGGGCGCCCGGGTGTCGGTCGGCACCACCGACAGCAGGCCACGGGTCTCCTCCGACAGCTCGAGCTCGAGCAGCTGACGGGCCCGGATGTCGCCCGCGACCACGACCAGCCCGGCACGGTGGCGTTGCACGGCGGAGTCGATCGCGTCGCCGAGCTCGCCGACGTTCTGTCGCCACAGCTCCTCCGTGTGCGACTGCATCCTCTTGTGCGCCCAGCCACCGCCCTGGATCTTGTGCAGCGTGTCGGTGCGGCCCTGCACCTGCTGCTCGCGCTGCACCTCGCCGTAGCCGAAGCGGTACACGCGGAACCCGCCGCCGTCGCGCCCCACCTCGACGACGAGGAAGGGCAGGTCGACCGGGCGGTGCGCCAGCAGCGGCAGCGCGTCGGGCACGGGGCCGTGGCCGAGCGCGTCGGCGGCCTTCGCCGGGCCGGGCAGCACCTCGCTGAGCACGACCTCGCCGCCCTGCACGAGCACGTACCGGCTGACCGGCGCGGGCACTCCGAGCGGGGCGACGAGCTCCTCGGCGAGCACCCGGGCGTCGTCCACCGTGGCGCCGGCCTGCACGAGCGCGTCGAGGGTCGCGGTGGCGAGGCTGTCGGCCCAGCCGCGTGGGTCCTCCCGGTCGGCCGAGACGTCCGCGTAGGCCCAGGTCGTCGGCCGGTCGCCGCGCAGCAGCGGGGCGAGCGAGTCGCCGACCTCGGTGTCGGTCACGAGCCCGCTCCGTCGGCGGAGGCCCCCTCGGAGGCTCGTGCGTCGGCCCCGGCCACGTCGGTGACGGGCTGGCCGGGCGCCGACGGGTCCGAGCCGTCGGGCTCGGCGCGCTCGACGTCGGCTCCCTCGGGCGTCTCGGTGCTGACTGCGACGGGGTCGGCGCTGAGCCCCGCGGCGGTCTCCGTGAGCGTGTCCGTGCCGTCGCCCCCGGCGCTCGGCGGCTCCGGCGTCACCGCGGTCTCGACGTCGACGAGCTCGCCGTCGAGGCCCGCAGCCTGCTGCACCTCGGCGGAGTCCGTGTCGTCGGGCAGCGGCTCGGTCTGGCGGGCCTCTTGGACGTGGCCCGCGCCTCCCCGGCCCTGCACGAGGCCCTGCGCCTCGTGTGCCAGCTGCTCGTCCTGCTCCGGATGGTGCGTCGTGTTCCCTCGTTCGATCACGAGGTCACCTGCCTTCCCGTGGTCGTGGTGTCGGTCACGACCCACCGAACCCGGCGGTCAGGGCGACGTCCGGGGCTTGACAGCCGGCGGGCGCACGCGGCACGCTCCGTGCCCGCGGACGGGACTAGCCGCGGTGCTGCTGCTCCCCGCGACGACGGAGGCGCGTGCCCAGCACGAGGGCGAGCCCGGCGAGCAGCGCGGCGGCCCCGACGGCCAGGGGCAGCGTGGCCTCGGAGCCGGTGTAGGCGAGGGCTCCGCCGTCACGGGCGGCCACGCGGCCGCGGTCGGCGACGGGCGTGATGCGGGTCGTCGTGACCGGCGGAGTGGTGGCGCCCGGCGTCGTGGGCGTCCCGGGCACGACCGGCGTGACGGGCGGCGTGACGGGCACGACGGGCGGCGTGACCGGCACGACAGGCGGGGTCACCACGGCGGCCTCGAGGGTGGTGATCGTGTAGGTCGCGGTGTCGGCGGGCGCGACGCCGTTGGTGGCCGTCACGGTCACCGTGGTGGTGCCGGGCGTCGTGGGCGTGCCCGAGATGACCCCGGTCGTGGCGTCGAGCGAGAGGCCGGCGGGCAGCGTGGTCGACGTGAACGTGGGCGTGGGGCTGCCGGTGGCGGTCACGGTGAAGGCGTAGGGCGTGCCGGCGGTGGCGTCGGTCGGGGCCGACGAGGTGATCTGCGGGGCCTCGTTGCAGGAGGCGTCGCGGACGATGCGCGTCGTGTCGAGGGTGACGGCGCCGGTGCGGGCGAGGAGGCGCCCGTCGACGGTCGAGGTCGCGACGACCGAGATGGAGGTCTGGGCCATGACCGTGCCGGCGAACGCCGAGCCGCCGCCGATGGTCGCGGAGCGCCCGACCTGCCAGAAGACGTTGCAGCCGCTGGCGCCGCCGGTGAAGACCATCGACGTGCCGCTGCCGATGGTGAGGTCCTGGGGCACCTGGATGACCCAGGTCGAGGCCGCGTCGCCGGCGAACGTCAGCGCGGCGGTGTCGGGCAGCAGGGCGTCGACGCCGTCGGTCGCGTAGACGCCGGGCGTGAGGAGGCGGTCGGCGGGGTCGGCGAGCGAGATGCTGGCCTGCGGGCTGAGGCTCGCCGACTGCTCGTAGGCGCGCTGCAGCGACGCCTGCGCCCGGGCCGCGAGGGCGTCCGTGGCGTGCAGGGTCCCGTCGGTGACGACGCCGGGGCCGCCCTGGAACCCGGTGATCGACGTCCCGGGCGAAAGGCCGACGTCGCCCTGCACCACCGAGACGCCGGTGTTCGTGACGGTCTGGCCGCCGAGCACCGCGAAGCTCGTCGCGTCGCCGAGGTCGATCAGCCCGACGGCCCGGGCGGAGGGAGCCGTGGAGAGGGCCAGCGCGGCGGCGACGCCGAGCAGGACGGCCCCGGCGAGCACCGGACGGGCGGAGAAGAGGGGGCGGGAGGAGGTCGAACGGGCCATGAGGCGCCTGACTGAGAAGAGGAGGCACCTGATCTCCGCGTGACTGCGTCGCGTGTTCCCCGTTACCTGTCGTTTATACGCCCACTCCGGCCGGAGCCACAAGAGCGGGGAGCATAGCTGACAATCCGCCCCCGCCCGACCATTCCGCGACGCATCGTGCAGATCACCCGTTCGGGGGCCACGCCCGCGGGGACTGCTCCGGCCCTCCCGGCCGCCCTCGCGTCGAGCCCGGCCTCAGCGCTCCGAGGCCGTCGGCCCGCGGTCGGCGTGGACGACCTGGACCGACCCGGCCGCGGCCGACGCCTCCCGGAGGCGCCCGACGAAGCCCTCGTCCTCGGGCTCGAGCTCGTCCTCGTCCGCGTCGGAGACCACGATCTGGCTCGCCGGCCCGATCAGGATGGTCGACGTCGTCGCGGTGCCGTGCGCGTCGAAGGTGGGCACGTGGACGGTGTCCGTGCCGCCGTTCGCGCCGAGCGCGGCCGCGTACTCGACCACCGCCTCCGCGATGTCGTCGCCGGTGGTGATCGTGCTGCCGTCGTAGCGGATGTGCTTCATCGCTGCCTCCCCCTGACAGTGAACCGCAGGAGGCGCGGGCGCGTCCCAGGGAAGGGCCCGCGCCTCCTGCCCCCCACCGCGCCGCCTCGCAGGCCGGGCGGCTACGGTCGACCGATGTTCATCCTCTTCGGCACCACCGTGAAGAGCCGCGTGCTCGCCGTGGTCGTCTTCGCCTGCCGGTTCTGCGACAAGACGGTGCCGCAGCAGGTCGAGGAGCACGCCACGAAGGCGACGCTCTTCTTCGTGCCGCTCGTGACGCTGCGGAAGCGCTGGCTGAACCGGTGCAGCAACTGCGGCGGCCTCACCGAGCTGAGCCGCGAGCAGGCCGACCACGCGGTCGCGCAGTCGGCCGCCCGCGGCTGAGGGTCGTCGGCGCCGGCCTCGGCGTCGTGGTCGCGGTCGCGGTCGGCGGCGCTAGAGCAGGACGGTGCTGCTGCGCCAGGAGGCGGGGGTCCCGCCGTCGAGGCCGGTCTCCCACACGACGGTGAGGGCCGTCGGAGCCCCGTCGCCGGGCTCGACGTCGGCGGTGAACTGGCGCTCCGACCCGGCGGCGGCGCCGAGCTCGACGGGCACCGAGGTGCCGTCGACCCAGCCGTACAGGGCGTCGGGGTAGCCGACGGTCGACGGGACGTCGCTGCCACTGCTCGCCGGGCTGGCGAACGAGAGGGTCGCGGGTCGGCTCGGGTCGAGCGCGGCGGGGCCTGCCTCGTATCGGGCGTCCTCCGCGCCCGCCGCGGGGTTCCGCCACTCGTACAGCGACCCGCCCGTCGGCGGCACGCCCGCGTCGTCGATGCGCAGGTCGGCGGGGTCGCCGTCGACGGCCCGCACGACCCAGGCGTCGGCCTCGGAGTCGGTGGTCACGCTGACGAGGGTGAAGGCGCCCTCGGGGCCCTCGCTCGACACCATCTCACCGGCGAGCAGCTGGCCCGCCTCGTCGGCGGAGACCGTGCCGTCGCGGCCGAAGAGCCCCGCGAAGGTCTGCTCGGTCGAGTAGAACTGCTGGGCCTGCGGGGTCAGGAGCTGCCAGGCGGCGGCCGCGTCTCCGGCGACGGCGGCGTCGAGGTACTCGGCGACGAGCGCCTCCTCCGGGCTGGCGGCCTCGACGGGCGTCGGCGAGGCCGTCGCGCCCGGCGTCGGGGCCACGTCCGTGGCCGCCGGGGCGGCGCTGACCTGGTCGTCGGAGGTGCACCCGGCAGCGAGGCCGAGGACGCCGGCGACGAGGAGAGCTGTGGTGAGTCGTTCTCGTGTCTGGCTCATGGGCTGGACGGTAGTGGCGTGCGCACGACACGTGTCGCGACTCCCAGGAGACGTCCACCGGGGGCGACGGCGCGAGAACTCCACCGCCGACGGGCTGGACGCGGCTCCGCCGGCCGCGGGAGGATCAGGGCACGACGAACGAGGTGAGGACGATGGAGCCGATCGAGCATGAGACGTCAGAGGGAGGGCCGCGACGCCTCGTGGTCTCGTACGACGCCCGTGTCGCCGCGGGCCGAGCAGATCCGATCACACCGGAGCAGCGGGCCATGGCAGCCAAGGTGCACGTGATGGTCAACGAGCGCCTGGGCGTTCCCACGGAGAACTGGATCAGGGAGCTCGCCGACAGGGTGTGAGGGCGAGCCCTTCCGTCGCGCGTCAGTCGCGGACGAGGTCGGCCGCCGGGCGATCGGGCGCGTCGCGTGCGCCCGGCAGGTCGTGCAGGCCCGGCGTGCAGGCGACGACGCCGAGCAGCAGCGACGCGACGGCGAGCGTGACGACGAAGTGGCGGGGCAGGGGCGGACGGCCGTCGGTCACGGTGGTCTCCTCTCGGGCGTCGACGCCGCCCGTCGGCGTCGACCTCCAGCACACCGTCTCGCGGGGTGCCGCGACAGGGGGCTGACCCCCGGGTCGCACCGGGGTCGACCTCACCCTCTCGCGCCGCGACGGCCGCGACGTCGTCCCTTCGGCTGATCTCCGGCGACCAGGGGACGATCCCCCGCCGACGAGCCCCGGCGGGGTGCGAGCATGCAGGCATGACCCGCTCTCCGTCACCGCGCCTCCCCCGCCCCGTCGTCCCCCGACTCTCCGCCGCGAGCGGTGCCGGGTTCGCCCTCGTCGTGGCGCTGGCCGGGTGCACGACGGCCGACGCCGGGTCGGGCGCCGGCTCCGGGGCGCCGACCCGCGACTCCTCGACGACGTCGACCAGTGCGGGGGCGACTCCCTCGCCGACCGCGCCGGCCACGACGGTGGTCGACGACCCCGAGCTCGACGCCGCCCTGGCCGCCCTCGAGTCCGAGCACGGAGCCCGCGTCGGCCTCAGCGTCGTCGACACCGGCACGGGTCGGGCCCTCGAGCACCGCGGCGACGAACGGTTCCTCTACGCCTCGAGCCTCAAGGCGCTGGCCGCCGCCGCGCTGCTCGACGCGACCGAGCCGGCCGACCTCGACGAGGTTGTGACCTGGACGGCGGACGACGTGACAGCCGCCGGGTACTCCCCCGCCACGAGCGCCGCGACGGGCACCGGCATGACCCTCGGTCAGCTCGCGGAGGCCGCGGTGCGGCAGAGCGACAACACGGCGCTGAACCTCGTCGTCGAGCACCTCGGCGGGCCGGCCGCCCTCGACGCGGCCCTCACGGCCCAGGGCGACGACGTCACCGACGTGGTGCACGGCGAGCCCGATCTCAACCGCCCGACGGTCGGGAGCACGGCCGACACCACCACGCCCGCCGCCGTCCGGGGCCTCCTGGCCAGGGTGGTCGCGGGCGAGTGGCTCGGCGACGACGACCGCGCCCAGCTGCTCGAGTGGATGTCGGGCAACGCGACGGGCGACGCGCTCGTCCGGGCCGGGGCGCCCGAGGGCTGGGCCGTGGCCGACAAGTCCGGAGGCGCGGGGCCGGTCCGCAACGACGTCGCGGTCGTGACGCGGCCGGGTGGTGACCCCGTGGTGATCGCCGTGCTGACGACGCGCACCGACCCGGCGGCGGCGTACGACGACGCGCTGGTCGCGGCGGCGGCGCGGGCGGCGTTCGAGGCGGTGCAGCGCGGCTAGCGGCGCCCGGGGGCGTGCCTGCCCGGACCCGCGCGGGCGCCGGGCCCGGCTGTCTCGGGAAAGCGAGAGAGATCCGGGCTGCCGACCCGCGACTCCCCGAGTTCTTGGCCCGTGTCGAGCCGATCGCTCTCAAATTTGAGCGTGATCGGGCCTGGAGGCAGCGGCGGCGAGCAGGGGGAAGGGCGCCGCGGGCGAGAGGCTGGGGCCGAGGGCCGAGGGCCGAGGGCCGAGGCCAGCCGAGGCTCGGCTAGCGCCCCTCCGGCACCGCCATCGCGCCGAAGCGACGCACGTCGGCGCCGTGCCGGGCGAAGAGCTCGGCGAGCTCGTCGATCCGGGTGGGCGCGAGGGTGCGCGGCCGGTCGCCGACCCGCTCGAGGAAGCTGCGCAGCTGACGCCCGCCCGCGACGATCGTCGTCGTGACGCCGGCCTCGGTGGCGTCGGTCTCGGCCGCCCAGACCTCCGCGTCGGGGTGCGAGTAGAAGACGGCGGTGTCGAACCACTGGGTGCGGCTCGTCTCGGCCCCGACGAGGTCGGAGACGCGCTGCGCCTGCCGCCGCACCTGCGCGGCCGGCGACTCCCGGCCCTCGTGGCTCGTGATGCGGAACGACGTCGGCGACTCGCGCGAGACCTGCACCGCGAACGGCGGCTCGAAGGTCGCGTCGCCGAAGAGGGTGCCGATCGACGAGTGCACGTCGCGCGGCTGGACGCCATCGAGCACGACGCCCTTCCAGCCCTTGTTCTCGATGACGACGGCCGCGGAGCTCAGCAGCAGCACGTGGTCGACCTGCGCGACGAACCGACGGGTGCGCGGCGCGTCGACCGGCACGAAGACGACGTTCGTGACGAGCACGCCGTCGAGCCCGAGCTCGGTGCAGGCGTCGACGACGGCCCGCTGCGAGGGCTCGTCCCAGCGCATGCTGCGGGTGGCGAACTCCTGGCTCTGCTCGGCGCGCTCCTCAGCGTCGCGGCGGCGGGCGTCGAGCTCGTCACGCTCCCGGGCGTGCTTCGCTTCGAGGCTGCTGACGCCCTCGTCGTGCGAGGCCGAGACTCGCTCGAGCTCCTGGCGGTGGGCCGTCTCGGCGGCCTCGACCCGGGTCGTCGCCGCCGCGGCCGCGGCCCGGCTGCGTCGACGCCCCACGACGATCGCGACCACGACCCCCACGAGCGCCAGCACCAGCAGGGCGACCAGCACCCACGTCGTCGTCTCCTGATCCATGTGCCCAGCACAGCACACGCGAGCGGCGACCCCGGGGAGGCGCCCCCGCCCGGCGACGGACGCGCGCGCCCGGGCCGGCACAGCACGACACTGCACCGGACGGCACGGCACGACACAGCACCGCGCCCCGCGACCCGACGAGCCTCCGCCGACGGGCTACCCCCTGCCCCCCGCCTCCGTCAACCCTCGGTCGCACCCGGCGTCGCCTACCTAGCGTGGGCCGCATGAAGCACATCACCTTCGCCGACAAGGACTTCCTCGTGGGGGACGCGATCGCCGACGCCGTGCTCGAGTACGCCGCGATGCTCGGCGAGACGGGCTCCGCCGACTCCATCGACCTCACCGCCTACGGCGCCGACGGCGACGTGGTCTCGGCCACGCTGTTCCTGTCGGCCGGGGTCGCCCTCGTCGCCGAGAGCACGAACAGCCCGCTGCCCGAGCCCGACAACGCCGAGACGGTCGCCTACATCGAGGGGCGCCTGGCGCAGCGCATCGCCCCGCACGACGTGCAGCCGTCGGCGCTCCCCGCCGAGGGCGCCGACTTCGACATCGACGACTGGGTGAGCACGCAGGAGTGACCCGGGCCCGGCGGTGCCGAGGGGCATCGACGTCGCCGAGCCCGGGGCACGCACGACGGAGGCGCGGTGCAGGTCGACCTGCACCGCGCCTCCGTCGTCCCTCCGGCTGTCAGCCCTCCCGACGTGCCCGTCGGCGCGACGCCCGCGTCACCAGCAGGCCCGTGCCCACGAGGGCGGCCGCGACCAGGGCGAGCACCCCGGCGACGTCCGAGCCCGTGAAGGCGAGGGGCCCGCGGTCGCCCGCGGTGCCGGCGGCCTGCCCGGGGGCGGTCCCGTCACCGGGAGCCGCCACGGGAGGCGCGGGCGTCGGGTCGGCGCCGGGTGCGCCCGGGTCGACGGGGGCGCCCGGCCCGGCGCCGGGGTCGCCCGGCTGGCCCGGGTCGACGACCGCGGTCGTGGAGAACGACACCGACGTGGCCTGCGCCACCGGCCGGCTCGCGACCGGCACCGTGAGGCGACGCGTGGCCTCGTCCCAGCTCCAGGCCTCGGCGGCGACGGGCGTGCCGTCGACCCGGACGACCGCGGGGCGCTCGGCGTCGGTGAAGACCGCCGTCAGGGAGCGGCCGGAGACCTGCCCGTCGAAGCTGCCGTCGACCGCGGCGACGTCGAGCACGCCGCCGTCGGCCTGCTCCGTGTACGTCACGGCCGTGCGGGCCGAGGCGGTGAGGTCGGCGCTGACGCCGTCGTCCTCGTAGAGCGAGAAGGCGCCGTCGCTGCCGGTCGCCGCCGTGAGCGTTAGCTCGGTCAGCGGGGTCGCGTCGTTCGCGACGTCGGTGCTCCGCGTCGCGACGACGCCGCCCGAGCGGACGAACACCGGCATGGCGTCGAGGCCGGTCGTGACGTCGGCGGTGGTGCCGCCGGCGTGCGTCTCGCCCGTGAACCAGTCCGTCCAGGTGCTGCCCTCGGGGAACCACACGCGGGTCGTGGCGGTCTCGCCGGGCGTCACCGCCGGGGCGACGAGCACGTCGGGGCCGAACAGGTACTCGCTGCCTGCCATGGCGTAGGCCTCCTGCTGCTCGGGGTACTGCACGTAGAGCGGCCGGACGACGGGCACGCCGGTGCGCGTGGCCTCCGCCGACAGCGTGTAGGTGAGCGGCATCAGCGCCTCGCGTAGGTTCAAGAACGACGTCGCGGAGGCGTCGGCCGCCGCGCCGTACTGCCAGGGCAGCCGGTCGCTGTGGTTGCTGTGCAGGCGGTCGATCGGCTGGAACGTGCCGAACTGCACCCACCGCGCGTAGAGGTCGTCGGCGAGCTTCGTGCTCTCGGCCTCCGCTCCCGGGAAGGTGGTGCCGCCGGTGTGGCCGCCGATGTCGTGGCTGATCGCCGAGAGGCCGGTCGCCGCCGACTCGCCGGGGGTGTAGCCGACCTGGGCCTGCAGCATCTGCCACGTCGACGTGGTGTCGCCGGTGAAGTGCAGCGTCGTGCGCTTGTCGGCCCACGGGCCGGTGGGCACCGGCTGCGGGTTGCCGTAGCCGCCCGCGGTCAGGGCGCCGTACGCCCGCGAGAAGGCGAAGCCTCGGCCGATGCGGTCGGCCGTGCGCTGCGCGTACTGGTCGTTGATGAAGGCGTCGGGCGTGACGCCGGGCTGCGAGTAGCGCGACGCGTCGCTGCAGCACCAGTCGAGCCAGAACACGTCGACGCCCTGGTCGGCGATCTCGTCGTGCAGGTCGAAGTAGGCCTGCAACTGTGCCGGGTCCGACCAGTCGAACAGGAAGCGGTCCCCGTCGGGGATGAGGTTCCCCTGCGCCGTGGCCTGGGCCGCGGGCAGCTGCGGGTCGCCCTGCGTGATGCTCGGGTGCACGTTGAGCGTGTTGTGGACGCCCTGCTCCTCGAGCCCGGCGAGGAAGCCCGCCATGTCGGGGAACCTCGTCTCGTCGACCTCCCAGCCGTTCCACTTGTCGGGCGCCTTGTAGTCGGTGTCGACGGCGAGCACGTCGAGCGGCACGCCCTCCTCGGCGAAGCGGGGCACGATCGTGTCGGTGAAGTCGGACTGCGTGCGGTCGTAGTACTCGGAGTACCAGACGCCGTAGGCCCAGCGGGGCAGCAGCACCGAGGGGCCGGTGAGGGTGGCCAGGTCGCCGAGGGCCGTCTCGTGGGCGTCGCCCGCGGCGAAGAGGTAGCCGTCCTGCACGTCGGCGACTGGTCGCGGCGTGAGGGTCTCGGTGGCCTCGTCGTACTGCGCCGAGGCGCTGTCGTCGACGAGCGACCAGCCGTCCTGGTAGAGCAGGCCCGCGTTGGTGTCGACGGTGCCGTTCGCGGTGTCGAGGTCGCGACGGTAGCCGCCGAGCGCGGCGTGCGGGGCGAGCAGCGGCGCGGCGGCCGAGGCGACGGCGACGGTGTCGACGTTGAGCTGGCAGCTCGCGTCGTCGGGGCAGCCGACGGTCACGTCGTCCTCGCCCTCCGACAGGGTGACGGGCACGCTGACGGTCCGCCAGTGGTCCCAGCCGCTGGTGGGCTCGAGGGAGGCGGTGGTCACGGTGCCGGCACCGGTGCTGACCGAGACGGTGCGCGCGTCGGGCTGCGCGCTCGCGTAGCGGATCTGCAGCACGTGCTCGCCCGCGGGCACGCCCGTGACGTGCGCCGTGAACGACGCGCCGCGGCCGAGGCCGGCGGCGAACGCCTCGGCGGAGGCGCCGTCGTGGTCGTCGCCGACGCTCGCACCGCCGGCCAGGGCCGTCGTCTCGGCCTCGCACGGGGCACCGTACGCGCAGTCGACGGTCTCGACGGCGGCGGGCGCCTCGGCGGGGTACGCCGCGCCGGGCTCGACGACGGCGACGCCGTCGAGGTTGAGGTTGCCGGAGTCGCCGGAGGCGCGCTCGACGACGACGTCGTGCTCGCCCTCGGCGAGGTCGAGGGTCGCCCGGGCCAGCGCCCAGTCGTCCCAGCCCGCGGTCGGCGGCAGCGAGATCGTCTGCGCGGCGCCGCCGTCGACGCTGACGCTGAGGGTGCGCGTCGTGACCTGGCCGTCGCCGCCCTGCGAGTTCGCGTAGCGGAGGACGAGGTCGTGCGGGCCGGCCTGCTCGGCGGTCACCGAGAAGCTCGCGGCGTCGCCGACGCGCTCGAACCCGGCGACGAAGCCGTCGCCGGTCGCGCCGGTGTGGTTCGTGGCGGGGGCGAGCCCGACGAGGTCGAGGGTCTCGGCCTCGCAGCGGACGCCCACGACGCAGCGCGCGGGGTCGTCCTGCTGCCAGGGCGCGGCCACGACCTGCTGGCCCGAGCCCGTCGTGAGGCTGAGCTCCAGGTTGCCCTGGTCGAACGAGCCGGAGCCGATCTCGTACCGCACCCGCGCCTCCCCCGTGTCGATGGTCAGCCAGCCGTCGTCGCGCGTCGTGGTGAACGGCGTCGCCGCGAAGGAGTCGCGGCCGACGACGGTGAAGGTCGCGGCGTCGGTGAACGCGCCGCCCGGCGCGAACTCGGTGCGGATGAGGGTGGGCGACAGCACCTGGAAGCGGGCGTCGCCCTCGGTGACCGTCTGCGCCGCGGCCACCTCCCCGGCCGTCGGCGCCGCAGCGGCCGGGGCGACCGTGCCCAGGCCGGTGAGGGCGGCGAGGAGGCCCGCCGTCACGATCGAGGTGGCGGCGACCGTGCGGCGCCGGGGGGATGAGGGCATGCAGGACTCCGTCGTCCGAGGGGTGTGAGGGGAAGCGCGAGGTGATCGACAGTGATCCTGACAAGGTTGTCAGGTGCCTGTCAACGATCGATGCGCGTGAATGGGAGCCGTGACTGTCCGCGGAACGCAGTAGTTCACGTCGTTAACCATCTGGACCCCCATCGATGCGACGATGTGGCCGTGCCCGCGACGCCGGCACATGCCCGGTTCACGGCGGGCAGACACCGCAGGAACAGGCAGCGCCGCAGGGCTGCCGGAGACGAGAAGCTCATGAGCTTCCACACCGCCAGGAGCCCCTTCACCGAGGTCCGCGACCGCGACCGCCAGGTCACCCTCTTCGTCGTCGCCACGTCGGCCGTCGCCACGTGCGGCACCTTCGTCGCCGGGGTGCTATTCGTCCTCGGCCTCTCGTGACCACCGCCCTCGCGGCGCTCCGCCACGAGGAGCTGCTGCGTGCCGTGTCGGCTCGGCTGGTCGGCGCCGTCGAGCTGACGGCCGCCGAGCTCGAGGGCTACTGGGGCTGAAGGCTCCCGGGCGAGCGTCGCCCGCACGGGCTCAGGACGCGTGCCGCGCCGCCCACGCGACGAACGGGGCGGTCGCGTCGTCGGCCGTGCCGTGCTCGGCCGGCAGGGCCCTGTCGTCGATGCCCTTCGTGTACTCGTCGTAGAACGTCGCGAGCGACATGAGGCGGTTGCCGTCCTCGTAGTGCTCGCCCTCCTCCTCGCGCGACACCGCGTAGACGACGCGGTCGGGCTGCGCGTAGTAGAGCGCACCGAGGCACATCGGGCACGGGTAGGCGGTGACGTACGCGACGACGCCGCGCAGGTCGGTGATGCCCTGCTCGGCGGCCGCCCGGATCGCGCGGATCTCGGCGTGGGCGGTGGGGTCGCCGGTCTGGGCGACGTGGTTCACGGCCTCGACGACGACCTCGCCGTCACGGACGAGGAGGCACGCGAACGGCTTGCCGCCGGCCTCGACGTTCTCGAGGGCGCGCTGGACGCTGAGGGCGGTGAAGGTGTCGTCTCTGTCGGTCATCGGTCGAGACTGCTCCCTCCTTCCTCGGAGGTGGCCCCGGAGCGCACCGTGCCGGACCGGGCTGCTGCGGACGGGGTTGAGTGGCATCGTCAACGAGAGGACAGCCCCGTGAAGTACATCGTCTACGGCGAGAACCGAGTCATGACCGGCGACGCGATCGCGGAGGCGGTGCTCGCGTACGCGGCGGCCCTCGGCCAGAACGGCACGACGGACATCGTCGAGGTGCCCACCGCGGACGAGGACGGCGTGGCGGTGACGGCCGAGCTGCTGCTCGGCCCGGCGAGCCAGGTCATGGTCGAGGTCGCCCCCGAGGACGCCCTGCAGCCCGAAGACGACGCCCTCGTGGCCGAGCTCGTCCGGCGCACGGCGGCCGTCGGCGGGGCGCGGTTCGTCGACGCCGCCTCGGGCCACTCGCAGGACGAGGAGGACCGACGAGGCACTCCGGCGCCCGGCCCGAACGACCCCTTCCCGACGAGGTCGCGGCCCGCGGAGGGCTGAGCGACAGCTGGGGGGGTCGGCGACGAGGAGCCACTCGTCAAGTCCGCCCCGGCCCCCGCGCGTAGAACCGCCGTCGGTAGCTCGTCGGCGTGCTGCCGAACGCCTTCGCGAAGGCCTGCCGCAGCGTCACGGGGTCGCCGAACCCGCACGCCGCCGAGACCTGGTCGACGGTGAGGTCGGAGGTCTCGAGCAGCCGCCGGGCCTCGTCGAGCCGTCGCGAGCGGACCCATGCCGCCGGGGTGGTGCCGGTGGAGGCGCGGAACGCCCTCACGAAGGTGCGCCGGCTGAGGTGCGCCGCAGCCGCCAGCCGGTCGACCCCGAGGTCGGCCGTCAGGTCCGCCAGTGCCCACGCCGTCGCGACGGCGATCGGGTCGGCATCCGTGCGCGGGGCGACGGGCCGCTCGATGTACTGTGCCTGGCCGCCCTCGCGGTGCGGGGCGACGACGAGGCTGCGCGCCACCCTGTTCGCGGCCTCTGCGCCGAGTCGCGTGCGGACCACGTGGAGGCAGGCGTCGATGCCCGACGCGGTGCCGGCCGACGTCAGGACGTCGCCGTGGTCGAGGTACAGCACCGTCGGGTCGACGGTCACGCCCGGGTGCCGTGCGGCGAGCCCGTCCGCGGCGCGCCAGTGCGTCACGGCGCTGCGCCCGTCGAGCAGCCCGAGGTCGGCGACGGCGATCGCGCCGAGGCACAGGCCGGCGAGGGCGGCGCCGCGGGCGTGGGCGGCGAGCAGGGCGCGACGGAGCTCGGGCCCGAGCTCACGTCCGTCGTCCGTCCACGACGGCACGACGACGAGGTCGGCGTCGTCGATGGCCGCGAGCCCGGCGACCCTGCCGACCGTGTAGCCCTCCGCGGTGACGATCGAGCCCGGCCGGTCGGAGAAGAGCACCGTCGTCCAGTCGCCGAGCCCCAGGCGGGCGACCTCGTCGAACACCATCTGCGGCACCGAGAGGTGGAACATCGTGACGCCGTCGACGGCGTGGACGGCGATCTTGATGGCGTGACCTCCTTGGCCCGGAACCATCGTAACGGTGCACACGTGCCAGTCGTGGAGTCGCGGGCCGACAGCGAGGATCGTCACGACGCACCCGCGCCGCCCCGTCCAGCCCCATCCCGTCCCGTTGAGCCAGGAGGCACCATGACCACCCCCACCCGCGCCCTCGTCGTCGTCGACGTCCAGCAGGAGTACTTCGACGGTCCCCTCGAGATCCAGCACCCGCCCGTCGCCGACTCACTGGAGCGCATCGGGGCGGCGATCGACGCCGCCGCCGACGCCGGGACCTTGGTCGTCGTCGTGCAGCACACCGCCGGCGAGGGCGCTCCGGTGTTCGACCCCAACACGGACCGCTTCGCGCTGCACCCCGAGATCGAGCGGCGTCGGCGGGACGACTGGCACACCGTCACGAAGCAGTACAGCTCCGTGTTCGCGCACACGGACCTCCTGGGCGTCCTCCGCGACTCCTCGGTCGACACCGTCACCCTGGTCGGCTACATGACCAACAACTGCATCGTCGCGTCGGCCGCCGACGCCGAGGCGCACGGCGTGGCCGTGGAGGTCCTCTCCGACGCGACGGGGGCGATCAGCATCGCGAACGCCGCCGGCACCGTCGACGCCGAGACCGTGCACACGACCCTGATGGCGCTGCTGCACTCGAACTTCGCCGCCGTCGCGACGACGGACGCGTGGACGGCCGCCCTCGGTGCCGGCCAGCCGCTGGAGAAGAGCGACCTCGCGACGTCGGGCGCCGCGGGCGCGGAGGCCGCCGCGGCCCGCTGACGCCCGTCGGGTGGGGCGACGGATCGGACCACCGCCGCTCGAGCCCCGTGCGGACGCGCGCACGGCCTGCGTCTCGACCATCAGACCGGTCACGGCGCCGCCGGCCAGCTCCAGAAGTCGCCGCGCACGTCGAGACCGTGCCCCGAGTCCTCGATGTAGACGCTGATGCGGCGGGGGTCGAGGAAGGTGCCCGGGATGCTGTCGCCGAGCTCCGTCTCGAGCTCGGCCCTCAGCTGCTCCTGCATCACGTCGTCGGCCGGTTCGACGTCGAAGACGGTCCAGCAGCCGCCTGACCCGCACTCCTCCTTCGCTGATGTGACCACGGCCGTCACGGGGAAGCCCATCTGCGCCTCACTGGGCGCATCGCCCTCGGTCGCCCCCATCGCTTGCAGTGCGTAGCGCCCGAGGAGCAGGACGACGGCCGTCGCCGATCCCGCTCCTGCTCAGGGCTGTGGTGCTGCCGGCGGCGGTGGTGCCCGGCATCTCGGTCCTCTCCTTCGGTGCCCGGCCGAAGGCGATGCGGGGCACGGGGATCGAGCAGTGAGGGCGTCGTCGTGGTTCTCGGGGAGTCCTCGAGCCAGGCCCAGCCTGGGCTATGGTGTGCAGCACATGGTCATCCGGCAGCTCCTTCTTCGCCGCGACGGGTCCTAGCTAGGTAGGCGCCCCCGTCGCGGTGGACGTGCTGCCTGCGCACATCCCCTTCGCACGGAGCGCTCATGACCACCACCCCTCTGCCGTCTGACACATCCCAGATCTGGCGTCGCAACCTCCTCGTGTGCGCGCTCGGCTCGTTCACGACGATCATCGGCATGACCCTGATCCTGCCGATCCTGCCTCTCTACGTCCGAGACCTCGGCGTCGAGGACAGGGCAGCCGTGACCCTCTGGTCCGGCATCGCCTACGCCGCCACGTTCCTGACCGCGGCTCTCACAGCCCCACTCTGGGGCTATCTCGGTGACCGCTTCGGACGCAAGCCGATGCTGATCCGCGCAAGCCTCGGCATGGCGATCGCCATGTCGCTCATCGGACTCGCCCAAGACGTCACACAACTCGTGCTCCTGCGCCTGCTGGTCGGCCTCCTCGGCGGCTACGCCTCCGGATCGACCACACTGGTCGCCGCTCAGACCCCCAGAGACCGCTCCGCGTGGGCGTTGGGCACCCTCTCCTCCGCCATCATGGCCGGCACCATCGCAGGCCCTCTTATCGGCGGAACCCTCGCACAGACGATCGGCGTTCAGGGAGCGTTCCTCGCGACCGGCGGTCTGATCTTCCTCGCCTTCCTCGGAACGACCCTGTTCCTGAAAGAGGCGCCCAGGCTCGATCGCGGAACGGAGAAGTCCAAGCCGTCGAGCTCGTGGGCCGCCGTCCCCTACAAGCTGCCGGTCATCGCTCTGCTCAGCCTCTCGACCCTGCTGATGTTCGCGACCATCTCAGTCGAACCGATCATCGCCGAGCACGTCCGCTCCCTCACCGGTTCAGCCGACGACACCGCCCTCTACGCCGCAGTCGTGTTCTCCATCACCGCGTTCGGCACGATCCTCTCCGGTCCCAACCTCGGCAAACTCGCTGACCGGATAGGCCACATGCAGGTCCTCACCCTGAGCCTGATCGCCGCGACGCTCTTCCTCGCCGCGCAAGCGGTCGTCGATGACCTGATCGCCTTCGCGATCCTGCGATTCCTCACCGGGATCGCCCTCGGCGGCATCACCCCCACAGTCGTCGCGACGATCCGCCGACTCCTCCCCGACACGAGCGTCGGACTGGTGCTGGGCTACAACGTCTCGGCCCAGTACATCGGCCAATTCGCCGGCCCCGTCCTCGCCGGATGGCTCGGAGGCATCGCAGGCACCCACTCAGTCTTCATCGCCACCGCGATCATCACAGCCCTCGGGCTCATCAGCGCCACAGCCATCCGGCGACACTTCCGACACCAACTCGCCGCGCGGGAGGCCTGAACGCGTGAGGTGCTCAGGTCACTGAGGGCGCGAAGCGAGGGTCACGACGTCGAGCCCTCCTCTCCTGCGTCACTAAGCTGGAGTTGAGCGATCGGCGTTTTTGCCAGTCGCTCAGGGGCCCGGGACTCGCATGCCCGTGATCGGGGAGGAGATCGTCGTGGTGTCCGGTCGGCCAGGCCTCAAACAAGTCGCCGCGGTGGCAGGCGTTTCGCACATGACCGTCTCGCGCGTCCTGAGCGGCCACCCGAACATCAGGGACTCCACTCGCGAGAAGGTGCTCAAGGCAGTCGACGAGCTCAACTACCGACCCAACGTCGCGGCTCGATCGCTCGTCACGCAGCGCACGGAGCGCATCGGCGTGCTGGTCGAGAGCGGAGACGCCTTCGGTCCTTCGAGCACCCTGCGTGCCATCGAGCGGGCCGCGCGGTCGAGGGGCTATTCAGTGACGTCCGTCGCACTGCGAGACGAACGGGACATGACTCCGGTCGACGCCGTCGAGCACTTGACGGGGCTGGGCATCGACGCCCTGTGCATCATCGCGCCGCGCTCCTCGTCCGTGGCGACCCTCCGCACCATCGAGATCGGGGTCCCGACACTGGTGGTGAAGTCCGAGGACGACCCGACCTTCCTCACGGTCTCGGTCGATCAACAAGCGGGCACAGCGGAGGCGGTCGACCACCTCGCGTCGCTGGGGCATCGTGACGTCCTGCACCTCTCCGGCCCTCTGGACTGGCTCGACGCTCGATCTCGTGAACGTGCTTTCCACGCGCGCGCCAAGTCCTGGGGGATGCGAGAACGCCCCATAGTCGTCGGCGACTGGACGCCCGACTCCGGCTACGAGTTCGCCGCGAGCCTGACCTCGGTCCCGGAGTTCACCGCGATGGTCGTCGCCAACGACGACATGGCCCTCGGCGTGATCCACGGTCTCGCCGAACGGGGGATCCGTGTTCCGCAGGACGTCAGCGTCATCGGCTTCGACGATCTGCCCAGCGCTCGCCACATGCTGCCTCCGCTGACGACGGTGCGGCAGGATTTCGACAAGCTGGGGACGACGGTCTCAGACGTGATCCACGCGCACGTGCACGGCCAGGAAATCCCCCGGCGCACACGCATCGCGACACAGCTGGTGGTTCGCGACTCCACTGCGCCGCCGCGCGCCTGATCATCGTGAGGTGATCCGTCGTCAGCTGTCGCGTATCATCGGCGACACCTCGGCACGGCAGCCCCGATGCCGTGCCGCACACGATCCGAGGGCGGCACGTGGATCTGCAGTCGACGGCGGCTCCTGGTTCTCCCCACCCGACGGTGGAGATGGTCGGGATCGACGTCGTCTTCACCTCGGGCCCGGCTCTCACCGGCGCACGTCTGTGTCTGGCCCCGGGAGAGATCCACGGGCTGATGGGGCAGAACGGCGCTGGCAAGTCGACGCTGATCAAGACCCTCACAGGCGTTCATCGTCCCGACGCCGGAACGGTCACGGTGGACGGCGTCGAGCGCCGCTTCTCGGGGCCGGCGGACGCACGATCGGCCGGCATCTCGGCGGTGTTCCAGGATGAGTGGCTCACGGACAACCTGAGCATCGGCGAGAACATGATGCTCGGGCACGAGGTCCGTGGCCGCTTCGGCATCTCCTGGTCGCGTACCCACCAGCGAGCAGCCGAGGTGCTGGGAGAGCTCGGAATGGGAGCCCTCGATCCGCGAGCATCCGTGCGCTCGCTGTCGCCGGCGCTCCGCCAGCTCGTCGCCATCGGTCGGGCGATGATCGACCGCCCCCGCGTCCTCGTGCTCGACGAACCGACCTCGAGTCTCCACCTCGACGACGTCGTCCGGCTCTTCGCAGTCCTGAGACGCCTGCGCGACAGCGGTGTGGCGATACTGTTCGTCTCGCACTTCCTGGAACAGGTCTTGGCCCTGAGCGACCGGATCACCGTGCTGCGCGACGGCAGCACGGTCGGCGAATACCCCGCGCACTCCATGGACCGGGCCGAGCTGATCGCCTCGATGCTCGGCGAGGACATCGAGGCGCTACGGCGGATCGGCGCAGACCGCCGCCAGCATCGCCGGCAGCCCGTCGGCCCGCCGATGTACCAGGCCCTCGGCCTCGGCCGTCGAGGAGCGGTCGCACCGACCGACTTGGAGCTGCATCGTGGCGAGATCGTCGGCTTCGCCGGGCTGCGAGGCTCCGGTCGCACGGAGATGGCCTCCCTGCTCAGCGGCGCCGATCGCTTCGATCGCGGACGCGTCCTGATCGACGGTGAGCCCACGCAAGTTGCCGAACCCCGCTCGGGCATGCGGAATCGGATCGCGCACGCGAGCGAGAACCGCCACGAGGACGGCATCATCGGCGAGCTGTCGGTCCGCGAGAACATCGTGCTCGGCATCCAGGCGCTTCGCGGTTGGTCTCGACCCCTCTCGGCCGCCGAGACCGACGGCCTCGTCCGTGCCTACGTCGACTCGCTCGACATATCGCCGGCGGATCCCGACCTCCTGGCCAAGTACCTCTCCGGCGGCAACCAGCAGAAGGTCGTGCTGGCACGGTGCCTGGCGACCATGCCTCGGCTCCTCGTGCTCGACGAGCCGACCAAGGGGATCGACGTGGCCTCGAAAGTCGACATCCAGGCCCATGTCGTGAAGCTCGCGACGGACGGCGTCGCCATCGTCTACATCTCGTCCGACCTCGACGAAGTCGTTCGCCTCAGCGATCGCATCGTCGTGTTCAAGGACCGCGAGAAGATCGGCGAGGTCAGCAACGGCCCGTGGCTGACGGTCGACACGATCGTCGAGATGATCGCAGCCGACCGCTGAGGGGGAAGCGACGGGCAGACCGAGTGGGCCAGTTCGCTCGCGCTGACCCCCGTTTGGGTGTTACCGTGAACATCACTGACAGCCTCAGCCCTCCTCAGCAATGACGCCGAACTAGGAGCACGTGTGATGAAGCCCTTCCTGCGACCGCTCGTCCTCGCGACGACCGTGGCCCTCATGGCTCCCGTGTTGGCGACGTCGTCAGCGTCCGCCGCTACAGCCCAGGGTGACGCCCCGGCAGATGCTGTCGGTGCATCGGGTGAGATCCTTCGATATGCCTTCGACGCCGATGCCGGCACATCTGTCCTCGACAGCTCTGGACATGGTCGGGACGGGGAGCTCGTCGCAGGCGGTACGTGGAACGACGGTGCTCTGCAGCTCGACGGCGTCGACGACTTCGTCAGGCTCCCGGACGACCTGCTCGCCGATGTCACCGACATCACTGTCGAGGCCGACGTCTGGATCGACCCCGCCCAGGCTTCCCCCTACTTCCTCTACGGGCTGGGCAACACGACGGCCGGAGCAGGCGACGGATACCTCTTCACCTCCGGAGACGACTACCGCACCAGCCTGACCACCGGCAACTGGACCACGGAGCAGACGGTGTCGCAGAGTGCAGCAGTGCCGCGCGGCACCTGGGCGCACCTCACGTACACGCTCGCCGGAACGACCGCCACCCTCTACCTCGACGGGGTGGAGGTGGGCAGCTCGACCGTGACCATCGATCCGAAGGACATCGGAGCCGGCAGGACGACGGCCAACTACATCGGCCGTTCGAACTACGACGCTGACGATCGCTTCCGAGGCCAGATCCGAGAATTCGCGATCTACGACCGAGCACTGAGCCCGGCCGAGGTGCTCTCCGCCTCCGGGAACACGACGACCCTGTCCGACGTGACGATCGGCGGAGACGTCCTCAAGACCGCGCCGATCATCGACTCGGTCAACCGAGTCGTCACCTTGCCGGCGAAGCCCGGTGTCGCGCTGACCTCCCTCGCTCCCACCTACACGACCGCGGCCGGCGTCGTCGCCAGCCCCGCCTCCGGGACCGTGCGCGATCTGTCCACACCTCAGCGGGTGGTGCTGACGCCGCTCGACGGCAGTTCGACGACCACCTGGACGCTGAAGGCGATCTCGATGGGGAGCCCCTCCATCCCCGGGCTCTACGCCGACCCCAACATCGCCGCCTTCGGAGACACCTACTACGTCTACGCCACGACCGACGGCGTCCCCGGCTGGGGCGGCAACCAGTTCTGGGTGTGGTCGTCGAAGGACCTCGTGGACTGGACCCGCTCGGACCGACCGATCCTGACCCTCGACGGTGCGAACGGGAACGTCCCCTGGGCGGCCGGCAACGCCTGGGCACCGACGATCTCGGAGAAGAACGGCAAGTATTACTTCTACTTCTCCGGCCACAACGCCGCGCTGGACCGCAAGACGATCGGAGTCGCCGTCGGCGACAGCCCGACAGGCCCCTTCGCCGCGCAGCCGACGGCCATGATCACGAACGGCGAGGCCGTGAACTCCGGGCAGGCCATCGATCCAGCCGCGTTCACCGACCCGGCGACGGGCAAGAGCTACCTCTTCTGGGGCAACGGAGCTCCCGTCTACGCCGAACTCGCCGACGACATGCTCTCGATCAAGGTGGACACCATCAAGCGGAGTGACGGCCTGACCGACTTCCGTGAGGGCGCCTTCGTCAACGTGCGCAACGGGCTGTACCACCTGACGTACTCCATAGACGACACGGGGTCCGAGAACTACAGGGTCGGGTACGCCACCGCGACGAGCATCGACGGCCCCTGGACCTACCGAGGTGTGGTCCTCGAGAAGGATCCTGCCCTGGGCATCCTCGCCACGGGCCACAACTCGGTCATCAACGTGCCGGGCACCGACGACTGGTACATCGCCTACCACCGCTTCGCCTTCTCCGGCGGCGACGGCACGCACCGTGAGACGACGATCGACCGGGTCACGTTCTCTCCGACGACCGGCCTCATGGAGAAGGTGCGACCGACACTCGAGGGCGCCAGCGCTCAGGAGATCGCCGACGTGGCCGTGCCCGCGGTCACCGTCGCCGCCTCGAGCAGGACGCGCTGCGTACAGGGCAAGGTCTTCCTCTCGGTGGCCGTCACCAACCCGAACACCTTCGCGATCAAGGTCGTCATCACCTCGGCCTACGGCGTCAAGACGATCGACGAGATCGGTGCCGGGAAGAGCGCCACGCACGCGTTCACCACCCGCGACGCGAGCGTCGCCGGCGGACAGGTGAGCGTGACCGCCACGGCTTTCGTCTCGGGCGAGCCCGCGACGACCAGCGCTGTCGCCCCCTATCCCTCTGCTGGCTGCCGCTGACCCCTGTCCCCTGTCCCCTGTCCCACCCTCACCACCCCACCGCGTCGGCGATGCTGCCCACGCAGAACGGAGACACCCGAGATGAACACCCGCTCCCTCCTCGCCCGCGGAGCCGTCGGCCTGACCGGAGGCATGCTCCTCCTCGGCGTCGCCGGCACGGCGGCCGCCGCAGAACCTGAGATCGGCACCGACGACGTGGACGTCACCGTCCAGATCGCACCCCTCAGCGGAGGAGGCGCTCTGGCGATGTCCGTGGCGGGCACCTCGACCGCCCTGGCCGAGAACGGCTCGACCGGCGTGATCCGCCAGTTCACCGGGACCCTGCCCACCGTCACCGTGACCGACACCCGCGATCCCGCCGACATCCCCGCGGACGCTGGCTGGTACGTCCTGGGGACCGCGACCGACTTCGTCTCCTCGGACGGCCTGAGCACGATCGGCGCCGAGAACCTCGGCTGGGCTCCGAACCTCATCGACGGGGGCGATAGTGGCCTCGTCGCCGAGGGCGACGTCGTCGACACCGCCATCGATGGTGGGCCCGACGGTGTCGGCCTCGTCGACCAGGAGCTCCTCGCGATCACCGACGACTCCGCCGGCATAGCGAGCGAGGGGTCGTGGACCGCCGACGCGGCGCTCACCCTGAAGACGCCGACGACCGTCGACGCCGGCGACTACAGCTCCACGATCACGCTCTCCCTGTTCGAGTAACTTCCACGAGGCACGCCCTCGTCCCCCGTCAGCCGTGAGCGGCCGGGCACCTCGTGCCCGGCCGCTTCGTGCGTCCTACTCAAGATCAAGAGGTTTCCATGACCGGTCCACGCCGATCCTCGTCCGGCGGGCGCCGTCCGGCGACGCGCCTCCACGCGCTCTCCGGGTTCGTTCTCGTCGGTCTCGTCACCGGGGGGTTCGTCGCGGCGGCCGCTCCGGCCGCGTCAGCCGCGTCAGCCCCCCAAGGCGTGACGTGGGCGGTGAGCCCCGCCACGGACGGTGCTCCGGACGAGCGGTCCTGGGTCGAGCTCGACCTCGGCCCCGGTGCCACCGCCTCCGACGAAGCTGCCGTCCGCAATCTCAGCGACGAGACCGTGACGTTCCGCATCGACGCGGCAGACGGCTACTTCACGGACGCGGGCCGCTTCTCCATGCTCCCCTCGGACAGGCCGTCGACGGACGCCGGCACGTGGATCTCCGCTCCCGAGACGGTCACCGTCGAGCCCGGAGCGACGGGCATCGTCCCGTTCACGGTCTCGGTGCCCTCGGATGCCGAGCCCGGAGACCACGCAGCCGGCATAGCGGCGTCCCTGGTCTCGGTCGGCGCCGGCGCCGGAGGCGCGTCCGTCGGGGTCGAGAGCCGCATCGGCTTCCGCGTGATGACCAGGGTGACCGGCGACGTCGTTCCGGCTGTCGCCGTCGACGGCATGCGGGTCGACTACCAGATGTCGTGGAACCCCTTCGCCGCCGGGTCGCTGACCGTCGAGGCCGACATCGTCAACACCGGCAACGTCCGCCTCGTCCTCGACGGGACCGTCCGCGCACAGGGATCTTCCGCGCCGATCGTCGCCGACGACGCCGCGCGACAGGAACTGCTGCCGGGCGACCGCAGGGCGGTGTCGATCCCGCTCAGGAGCGTCTGGCCCCTCATCGTCGCGAGCGCCGAACTGCAGGTCGCCCCCACGGTGGTTTCACCGGACGGAGGGGAGGCCGTCGATCTGGAGCCGGTCACCGCTACGGCGACGGCGGCCGCAGTTCCGTGGTCACAACTGCTCGTGGTGCTCGGAACGGCACTCGTCCTCTCGGCTCTCCTCGCGGGTCGCTCACGCTCGCGCAGCCGTGTCGCCGCGCTCGTGCGGCAGGCCAAGGAGGAAGGCCGCCGGGAGGGCGCGCATCCCGGTCGTGCAGAGGGAGTGACCGCGAACGCGGACGATCGCTGAGCCGCTCGGCGCCTCGATGAACGCGAACGACGAAAGCCGCCCCTCGGGGCGGCTTTCGCGTGTGGCTCAGAGTCCGGGAGGGCTCAGGGGACGAGCCGGAAGGTGGCGTCTGCGTACTCGGAACTGGACAGCGGGTCGATCCGCAACGAGAAGTCCCTGTGCCGCAGGTACCTGGTGGGGTAGTTGTAGCTCTGGAACGAGGACCAGGAAGGGTCGGAGAGTCCCGCGACCTTCTTGAACGTCGCGTCAGCCGCGAAGCCGGCGCTGCCGTCGTTGGCGTTCAGGACGACCGAGAAGTTCGAGTGCCGAAGGTACTGTCCGGGGAAATTGACCGACTCGAAGGAGACAGCGCTCGGATCGGCCAGACCGGGAACGATCTTCCACTGCGAGTCCTGCTGGGGGTCGAAGGGGAACGCATCGATGCGCGCAGCCCCGCCTTGGTGGCGGACGTAGCGGTCGGGGAAGTTCGACGACTTGAGGCGGGTCGAGCTGCTCTGCCCGTACTTCGTGGTCAAGCCGTTGTACTCGGTCGACGTGATGGGTTGGATGCTGTTGTGCTTGGAGCCGATGGGCGCCGTGAAGTTCCGCTGGCTGAGCGGCGTCCACGAGCCAGTCGTGACGCTTCCCTGCCAGACGTTGAACTTGTTGTTGGGGCAGTAGTTGTCACCCCAGAGCCACCAGGAGTTGGGGTCTGACAGAGATCGAACGACGGTGGGCGCCTCGACGCAGCCACCCTGGTACAGGCCGGTCGTGTAGGGGGTGAACGAGCCCGGCGTGAGGGACGACGAGCGGGCGCCCATGAGGCCGGTCTGGTTGGGCGCAGGGGAACGGTAGTAGAGGTAGTTCACTCCGTTGATGTCGGTCTGCACGTCGGAGTCGATGACACCGCCCTGGCCGTTGTTGTCGAAGAACGTCACGGGCGCCGTCGTCGTGACGAAGTCGGATGTGTAGACGACGAGGATCGTGCCGAAGGGGCCGCCCGTAGGACTCGCGCTGAACGTGATGCCGTACTGCGCTCGTGCCGGGTCCCAGAAGATCGCAGGTGCCCACGTGAACGAGTTGGGGTTCGCGCTGTTGATGTTGAGCAGCCGGTCGCTCGACCAGTTGACCAGGTCGGGCGAGGTCCAGATGTGGATCGAGGGGTTGGCTGCCCCGAAGTTCTCGTTCTTGAGGTCCGTCGCCGTCATCACCCAGCTGCCGTCCTGCAGTCGGAAGAGGAACGGGTCGCGGATCCCCTTCGTGCCGAGCGTCGGGACGAGGATCGGGGCGTTGTCGTTGAGGGCCGTCCATTCGAGCGCGTCCTTGCTCACGGCGAGGTGCACGTTGTTGGAGTTGCCGGACCCGTTGGGGCTCTCTCTGAAGTACGCCATGACGTAGGCGCTGTTGGCTGTCGCTGCTTCAGCGGGGGCTGTCTGCGGCGACGCCACGATGAACGCGCCGATCAGGGCGGCGGATGCGGCGATGGTCCCGAGACGGCGCCGCCACGAGCTGCGGCCGGGGCCGGCGATGGAGTTCGATCTTGTTGACATGGTTCGCTTTCTAGGGTGGTTCAGTGGGGTCTATCGGGGGTGGGGACGTCTGACGTCGCCGTGGGGAATGTGCTGAGAATGCCTCCTTAGACGTGAGCGGGTGAGTCACGGCGGCGGCGTGCATCGCGCCGAGGCCGACTTCTAGGTGATCGTGAAGGCATTGCCGTTGATGACCAGGACGTCGTCGTCGGACCCGGAGCTCCCGTCGACGAGGTCCCTGTCGAGGTCTCCCCTCAGACGCGACAGACGACCGCCGATCGGCCCGCCTGCGCTCTCCCCGCTCATCCGCAGCTGCGCGACGCGTACGCCACGCTCTCCCGCGAGGTGCCCGTGGTGGACGTCGCGGTGATCGCGACCGATCCCGACGTGATGGACGCTGCCCGCGTCGTCGTGGCAGTCGCGCCCGACGCTCCCGGAGCGACTCCCTTCACGGTCTTCGACCCGAAGGAAGTCGCGGTGGCGACGTCGATGGCCGAGGTGCCCGTGTTCTTCACCACGGTGGTGATGACGACCTTGCCGCTGATGCACCGCGTCGTCACGACGGCGCTCACGGAGGGTCGCGACAGGACGGTCACCGTGGTCGTCACCGCACGGTTGGCGGGCGCCACCTCCTCGTCGCGCGTCACGTCGAGCACAGGGCGGCCGTCGGCGGCGTAGTGGATGCGGACGAGCCGCGTGTCCCTGCCGTCCCCCCCGACCCCGTTGCCCCACGTGTGGTACACGAACACGTCGTTGCCGTCCTCGTCGCGTGTGACGGACCCGTGGCCGGGTCCTTGCTCGTACGCGCGGTAGTCGACGACTCCGTCCGGCATGGGGACGCTCTTCAAGAGCGGAGCGTCGTACTTGGTCCAGCTGGCGATGTCGGTCAGGTCGCTGCCCTCCTTCGCCCAGGCACCGCCGACGATGTACTTCGGGCTGACGCCGCTGCTGGAGTAGACGAGCGTGATCTTGCCGTCACGCTGGATCGCGAACGCCCCTTCAGACAGATGGTCCTCGAACGAGAGCGACGGGACGATGATCGGTGTCGGCTCGCCGATGACGCGAGTCGGATCGCTCGGATCGACCTTCGCGATCCAGGTCGCGGGGTCGCTGGCGCCTCCGTCGACGTAGCGCTGCGACCAGGCGTAGTAGGCGGTCCCGCCGGACTCGAGATAGGTCATGTCCAGGCTGATGTTGCGCCCCGTGCCGGCTCGTCCGAGGGCGCTCGAGTCGCTCCTCAGGACTGCGCGGGGCGCCGACCAGTCAGCCGGGTCCGCAGGGTCTCCCCCGTCGCGCAGCTGCATGATGTGGGCCTGCACCGTGTACCACGCGGCGTCCTGGTTCGACTGGTCGTTCCCCGGGTTGAAGCACGGGGCGAACAGGATCGACAGCTTGCCGCCGATCTCGTGGATCTCGGGGGCCCAGTAGCAGCCCGCGATCACCTTCCCCTCGGCGGTGCGGTCCATCCGCGTCCTGCGGTTGAGCAGGTCGACCTCCCTGGCACGCCCGCCGTCGTCGTCGCTGAGCTGGTCGATGCTGTCGGCCACGCGGATGGGGAGGTGCTCGGAGGCGATGTTGTCGTTGCCCGTGTCGTCGGTAGCCGTGAAGAGGTACTGCGTCTTCCCGTCGCGCTCGTACCGGTAGATGGTCGGGTCGGCGCGGTTGTAGGCGAACGGCTCGTCGTACTGTCGCTGGCGGACGGTGCCCGAGAGGTCGTACGTCCCCGGGCCCTTCGTGCCGATGTCCGCGAGCTGCTGCGGGTCCCAGTCGACGCCGAGGCTGCCGGTCGAGCCGTCGGCGTACGACAGGCGGGCCTTCGCCTCCGTGAGGGCGGTCACGTCCCCTTGCTCGATCGTCTGTGGCGCGACGGACGATCCGGTGTTGACCGTGCGGCCGAAGGCCTTCGTCAGCGCGTCGGCGGTCGAGGCGGAGACAGCCAGCGCACCGCCCGGGACCGCGTCGGCGACACGCCCGGCGAATGCGGACAGGTCGGCGGTCGCCACGGTCGCGGGGCTCCCGCCGAGGACCGGTCCGCGGTTCCCGTCGGTCACGACGACGCTCCGGCGGCCGCCGTCCTTCGGCCAGAAGGCCTGCGTCCGGAGCTCCGTGCGGGCCAGA
Source organism: Frigoribacterium sp. CFBP 8754 (assembly GCF_014841815.1). Lineage (NCBI taxonomy): Bacteria > Bacillati > Actinomycetota > Actinomycetes > Micrococcales > Microbacteriaceae > Frigoribacterium > Frigoribacterium sp. CFBP 8754. The sequence continues at coordinate 142,598 of NZ_JACYUO010000004.1, read as the reverse complement.
TCCGTGACGGTCGTGTACTTCGCTGCTCCCGCTGCATCCGTCCACGAGACCAGGTAACGCTCCTGGTCGCTGTCGTAGACAGCGCGGGGCGAGGCGACGCCTCCGGTGGTGCCGAGATCGATGAGGCCGAGCTCGGTGAAGTCGGTCGCGGTGGCGTCGGTGGCCTTGAAGACCAGAGCGCTGGAGGTCTCGGTGCCGTCAGGTCCGCCTCCCTCGCGGACACGGGTGGCGAGCACGCCGACGGTCCCGTCGGCGAAGGTGAAGAGCGACGGAGCCGCGACGGCACGGTTGTCCACCTTGTCGGTCCCGACGAAGACGCCCTCGGCGAAGAGGACGCCCCCGTTGCCGGCGAGGGGTGCCGATGTGTCGACGGACGACCCGAGAGCCAGGTGCACGCTGCGGGCGACCGTGTCCTGGTTGGCCTTCAGCTCGCCGGTGGGCGTCCGCGTGTAGGCGACGACGGTCTTCCCTGAGGTGGCGCTGAGGACGGTGGTGCGGAAGGTCTTCGTCAGCGTGGTGCTGCCGACCGCCACGGAGGCGGTGAGCGAGATCGCCTGGTCGGATGCCGTGTCGTTGACGAGGCGTCCCCCTGACAGGCCGCTGCCGTCGGCGCTCCACGACACGGTGTACCCGGCGATCGTGGGCAACGTGGTGCCGGACGCGACGGTGGGGGGAACGACCAGGGCGGTGCGCAGGCGTCCTGTCGCGTCGGCCTCGGTGTCGGCCACGACGGTCACGGAGCGCGCGGTGCCGGTCGCGGCGGATCCCGCGAAGGTCGCGCTCGGCGTGAGGGTGACCACGGCGTTCGCTGTTCCGGGTGCCGGTCGGCGCACGGTCCCGTCGGCACCGATGACCGACGGGTCGCTGCTCGACCAGGTCAGGAGGGAGCCGCCCGCGCCGCGGGTCGGGAGGGCGATGTCGCCGGTGACGGGCTGGGTGACCGAGAACGTCGCCGCAGCGGCATCGGAGCCCGCGACGACGGAGGCGGCGGGAGCCGCGTCCTCACGCACCTGCTCCTGCGACAGGGCACTGGAGTACACGTGCACGTCGTCCATCGCGCCCGCGAAGAGGGGGTCAGGGCCGTAGAGCGACTTGCCCAGCAGTCCGGAGGCGGTCGAGGTGCCGACGGTCGCCGCGCCGGTCGCGGAGGTCGGGGTCGTCTGCGCGAGCCGACCGTCCACGTAGGTCGACACGCTGACTCCGCTGCGGAGCACGACGGCGACGTGGCTCCAACGGTCGGACGCCGCGGGGCCGGTGTCCGCTGCGCGCTGCTCAGAGCCGTCCTTCACCGCGCCGATGAGGTTCCCGCCGCACTGCGGGGTGGCGAAGAGGTACCGCTCGGTCGACTGCCCGAGGGCGTACGCCCAGCTGCAGCTCTGGCCGCCGTCCCATCGCAGCCAGGCTGACACGGTGAGGTCGGCGGTCGACGTCGAGGTCAGTCCAGGCGCGATCTCGGCGAATGCAGCAGAGCTCCCGGCGACGCCTCCGGGTAGACCGAGGGCGCGATCGTTCCCGCCTCGCGGACCCACGACCGTCGTGGCGCCGCTCCCGCGCACCGTGGCGGATCGGTTCCCGACCGAGTCGGTGAAGGCCGTCCCCGCGGTGACGGGGGCGCCCGCGGCGCTCGTCGAGGCGAAGTCGTAGGAGAGGATCGGGCCGGGTACGGCGGCCTGCGCGGGTGCGCCGCTGAGCGCAGCGCTCCCCGCCGTCAAGGTCGCGGCCACCATCAGGGCCGTAGTGCGTCGGAACAGCATCGTTCGTCAACTTCCGTGAGAGGTGCATCCGGGGAGCGCGGGCCGTTCGGTCCGCGCTCCCCGCTGGGCGGGAACCTCAGGCTCCCGAGTGCAGGAGATCCGAGAGAGCGGCTGCTCTCTCGGATCCCGTGCTAGCGGCAGACGATCGCCGCGTAGGGCGCCGTCACCGTCCGGGAACCGGACGCGGCCTTGGACGTGACGCTGAGCTCACCTGCCGCGATGGAGGCAGAGCGGCTGCTGAACGCCGCGGAGACGGTCTTCCCGGGGGCTACGCCTGTGAACGTCCTGCTCCCCCACGGCGAGGACATCGTCAGCCCGACGGTCGAGTCGCTGGCGTTGGTGCCGGTCCCCATCACCGTGACCTTGCCGGCGACGCAGCGGCTGGAGGCCGACGCCTGGACGGCCGGTCCAGGAGGCGCCGTCGCCGTGATCGTCGCGACCGCGGGGGTCGCTGCCGAGTTGGCGAGCTGTCCACGCACCTGGACGGTGTCGCCGGCCTTCTTCAGCGAGCTGAGGTCCGCGGTCTCCCAGGTCACGGCCACGGTCTCCCGGTGGCCGTCCTTGAAGGACGCCGCCACCGTCGCGGGGAGCGACACTGCGCTCGATCCGGCCTGCACCGTCCGTGCCACCGGGTCCACGGAGGTGACCAGGAGCGACGGGTTCCACTTGGCGGCGAGCGCGTCGCGCTCCTTGGCGGTGATCGAGACGACGGACCCGTGACGGGGCGAGGCCGGCAGCGAGAAGCTGCTGGGGATCGTCCACCGGATGTCGCCCTCGAGCGAGTCGGTGCCCAGCGGGATGTAGCCGCGTCCGCCGTAGTTGTCGGTCCAGAGGAAGTACTTGAACCCCGCCCGGTCGCCCTCGTTGGTCTTGAAGATCTCCGGACCCTCGACCTCGGGCGTTCCGGCGTCGCGCCCGATGCAGGTGTCGATGAGGCTCCACGCGCCGGAGGCCGTGGTGGCACGCAGGTCGGTGGACTTCTGTCCGATGATGTCGGGCGAGGGGCAGCCGGTGGTCTGGGTCGCCTTCGTGAAGCGGTAGTAGGTGTCGCCGTCCTTGAGCATCGTGGCGTCGATCAGCCCGTTGCCCTTGTTGAGCGAGGGAACGTCGGCGGCCTTGAACCACACCTCCGGAGTCGTGAAGTCACGGAAGTCGCGGGTGGTGGAGGTGAGGATCTGCGGTCCGTTGCCGTCCTCTACGTCCCGCGTGCTGTCCGTGAAGAGAGCCGAGGTCCAGTAGACGACGTAGGCGTCGATGGTGGGGTCGTAGGTGGCTTCCGGCGCCCAGGTCATGCCCGCGTTGGGCAGGTTGACCTCGACGTGGCGCTGCTGGCCCCAGTTGACGAGGTCGGTGGACTCCCAGATCTCGAGGTGGCGGCTGCCGCGGTTGGTCGATCCGCCGAAGCCGGTGGTGCCGACGGAGAGGTCGGTGGCCATCAGGAAGAACCTGTCGCCCTCCTTCGAGCGGAAGATGAACGGGTCGCGCAGACCCTTCGTGCCCAGGGTCGAGGTGAGGATCGGCTGCGCGTCGTTCAGGTTCTTCCACTGCAGCGAGTCGTTGCCGTCCGAGGTGGCGAAGCGGATCTTCTCGCCCTCGACGCTGTCACCGGTGAAGTAGGCGAACAAGTAGGCGTCGAGGTCGCTCGCGGCGACGGGGGCCGCGGCCAGCACGGTGCGCGTGAGCGTCCGCACGACGGGCGAGGCTCCCGGCACGGTCACCGTGGCGGTGAGGGTGACGGTCGTGTCGGCGGAGGGACGCGTGAGCGATCCCTTGGCGACCAGGTCGGGCGCCGTTCCCTTGTCGCCGGAGGTGATGACCGCCTCGTTCGACGAGGTCCAGCTGACGGCCGCGCCCGAGCTGCCGGGCCGCGAGGCCGTGGCTGCGACGTCAGCTCCGGTCGAGGGCAGGTCCAGGCTGCCGCGCACGGGGCCGGCGAGTGCGGGATCTGCGCTGATGGCGTCCGCCACGGCCCGGGCGAGCTCGGACTCGGCGGTCTCGCCCGCGGCGTAGGCGGGAACGGTGACGGTGATCGGACGGCCGACGGCGGAGATGCCGCCGTGGACGGCCGTGGGGGTCAACGTCACGGTCGCGTCCGGGTTGCCCGAGGCAGGTCGGGTCACGGCGCCGGTGGGGCTGACCGTGCCCGGGGCGCTCGACGCCCAGGTGACCACGGAGCCAGCGGCGCCGGACGTGGGGAGGGTGAGGTCGGAGGTGACGGCGGAGGTGTCCCCGAGCGAGACGGTGGCGTCCTGGTTCGCGAGCACGGCGTGCACGCTGGCAGCGCTCTGCTGCACCTGGCCTGCGGTCAGCGCGGAGGTCCAGACCTGCATGTCGTCGATGGCACCGGCCCAGTAGGCGTCCGCGCCGTAGAACGACTTGCCGAGGAAGCCCGAGAAGGTGGAGGTGCCGATCGCGGACGCGGCGGTGGAGGAGGTGTTGCCCTGGCCCACGAGAGCGCCGTCGAAGTAGGTCGAGACGGACTGGCCGCCCTTGACCACGACCGCCATGTGCACCCAGCGGTCCGCGGCGACGGCAGTGTTCCCTGCGCCCCTCACCTCGGAGCCGTTCTTGACCGCGCCGAAGCCGGCCGGACCGCACTTGGTGGTCGCGAGGACGTGGGAGTCGACACTGGAGCCGAGGGTGAAGGGCCAGGTGCAGTCCGGAGCGCCGCTCCAGCGCAGCCAGGCGGACATGGTGACGTCCTGGGCGCCGGCCGGGATGAGGCCGGGCGCGATCCGGACGTGCGGGGCAGCGGACGTGCTCGACCCGCCCGGGAGCGAGAGCGCGCGGTCGCCGGAGGCGCCGGAGGCACCGGCGACGCTCGTCGCGCCGGCGTTGACCAGCGTCCCGGGGTGGTTGCCCACCGCTGCGTCCGCGATGACGGCACCGTTGGCGAGGGTCGAGCCGATGGCGTCGAAGGAGTACTGCAAGACGGGCGCCGGGACGCTCTCCGCCGCTCCGGCGACCCCGATCGGGGCCAGTGCTCCGCTCAGCGACACGGCGGCGAGCGTCAGCGCGAGGCCTGCGCGAGGAAGGCGTGAGCGCCTGGTGCGCTCGTGCGGGAGAGATCGTGACATGAGGAGTCCTTCGCATGGTGGGGCGGGCGGGGAGGGAATGCCAGGTGGCCGTCTGCTTCTCGCGCAGGGCGAGCAGGAGCGGAGCGGCGGTGGGGAGGGCGCGGCGGCCAGCGATGCAGGACGGTGAGGAAGCGCGCGCTGCTCGTTCGGTTCGGGCTGAGCGCTGAGCAGCCCCGCTGGGGGCGGGGATAGCGAAGGGTCAGCCCGTGGACTCGTCAGCGGGATGCAGACCGGCAGATGCTGGCAGGCAGCAACGAGGACCTGCGGACCAGGCCTGGCGGCCTCGTCGGGGGAAGGGTTGGCGACGTCGTCATCGACGTTCCTCTCAGGCTCTTCTTCGAGCCGATAGATCGGGGCGAGTCGGCTGGATCGTGTCCTGCGCGGCCTCTGATCGATCACTGTATCCGTTTTTGTTACCGTGAACAACAGCCAATGCCCACATTCTGGGCCCTGCCGGTCACCATGTCGACGATCACGAAGGGAGGCGTGACCAGATGGCGGGAGAACGGGGCCGACCAGCAAGCCGACCCCGCACTCTCGAGGCCTGTCAGCAGCGAGCTGCGGGGTAGGCCACAGTGACCGGTGTGCTCGCGCCTCCGGTGACCGCCGTCCCGACGAGTGTCCCCGCAGTGATCGCGGCCGCCCGCGTCGTGATCGCGAGTGAGGCTGTCTTCTGCGCGCCGACGCTCTGCGTCCGCTCGCCCCAGGGGGTCGCCCAGGTGACGACCGTGGCCGCTGCTTGGTTCTTGGTCACGATCGTGACGACGGCCTTCCCCGCGATGCACCTCGTCGTGGCCGTGGAGGTCACGGCCGAGGCCGCGGCGCGGACGACCACCGTGGCCGTGACGGTCCGATTGCTCGGAGCCACCTCCTGGTCCTTCGTCAACGACAGGTCCAGGGTGCCGTTGGCGCGGACGTTGACGCCCTTGAACCAGGTGTTCCGGTCGGAGTCGAAGAGGCCGCCGGCGTTCTGCGGGTCCGTCGCCAGGTGAGGATCTTCGTATGGACGGGCATGGTACGCGAGGACGAGATTGCCCGATTCGTCCTTCGCGAACGAGTTGTGCCCCGTACCGGCCTGCTGCCTCGTGTAGTAGCGGGTCTCGTCCGCCCCGAGACGGCCCGTCGAGGTGTCGTTGGTGTCCAGCACGGGGAAGCTGGTCTGCCTCCAGCTCGCCGGGTCTTGGAGATCTGCGTCGGCAGTCGTCGTCAGGAGGCCCAAGCTGTAGTACTTGTCGACCGTGCCGCCGGAGTAGGTGATCGAGATGGCATCTCCTTGCTGCACCATGAACGGGGCCTCGACGACCCCCTGGTCGCTTCCCTCGGACGTGTCACTGGGCGTCGGAGACCGCTTGCCGATCTCCCACGGCTGGGACTCGCCGTAGACGCGCCGGAGCTCGCCGTCGACGAGCGGGACGGTGCCCTTCGGCCCCGCCACGGCCTTCCCCACGAGGATCTGGCCGCCGGCGGGCATGATCCAGTAGCCCTGCTGCTTGCCTGCCTCCGTGCGCTCGAAGTAGCTGACATCGAATGCGGCGCCGTCGAGGACGACGGGCTCGCCCCACTTCGTCTGGTCCAGGAACCCGCCCGCCGCGATGGAGGCGTCCGTGCCCGTGTACGGGATCAGGACGGTGTTGTCGCACCACCCGCCGACGGGCGCGTAGCCCTTGTTCATGCCTGCGACGATCCACCACGTGCCGTTGATCTTGTGGAACTCCTGCGCCCAGATGTAGCCGCCCCAGCCGTAGAAGGTGTTCGGGTACTGCGCTTCCTTGCCGGGCGTGCCCTCGTCGGGGTCGATGACGATCTGCTCCGGGGCGTCCCGCAGCCCCGCGAGCGTCGTCGCTCGCTTGAGGCCGATCTTGCGGTAGCTCGAGCTCTCCTCGATCGGCCCCAGGGAGGACTGTCCGTAGTGCGACCCGGTGAGGTAGTAGTAGCCGTCGTCAGGATTGTGGAACACGTACGGATCGGCGCGCGCGTCGCTGACCATCTCCTCGGGGTCCTGCTGGAGCGTCCCCGAGACCTGGTAGCTGCCCGGCTTGGTGGTGTCCACGCCGGTGAGGTCGTCCTGCCAGTCCACGTTGAGGCTCTTCCTCGAGCCGTCGTTGTAGGTCAAGGCCGCCTGCTTCGGCAACGCGGCAGCGACGCCCTCGGCGCCGGCGCCCTGGGCGACGGAGGCGTCCATTGTCTCGACGCCCGTGTTCTGGAGGTCGACGTAGTTCTCGTAGAAGGCGTCGAACTCCGTCGTGGACAGCAGGTCGTCGCTCGCCTGGCTCTGTGCGGCCCACGACGGGAGCCCTGCCCCCTGTACGCCGAGCACTCGGACGTCCGCTTCGGACGTGACGCCGAGCGGGGTGCTGGTGGTCAGATCTGCGAGGATCGTCACTCGACCTCTGCCGGTGAGCAGGTCCGTCCAGAACACCTTGTACTTCTGGGCGGCAGGGTCGAACACGATGCGAGGGTCGGTCACGACAGATCCGGGAGCGATCTTCACGGACCGCTGCTGGGCGAACGTGCGGCCGTCAGGCGAGTTCCACACGTAGACGGAATCGGTCGCGTTGTTCTGGGAGGACACGGCCCCGAGAGCACCGTCGGCGAGGCGGAAGAGGCTCGGTGACCCCACCTGGGCGCTCGGCCTGGAAGCCTGGTCGCCGTCGTTGCCCACGTACAAGATCGCCTGTGAGCGGTTCAACGGCTCCCAGCTGCTGCTGCCGGTCGGCAGAGCCGCGGCGTACACCGCGTCGGCACGACGGTCGTCGTCGTAGGCCAAGGGATCGTCCTTCGTCCCCCCGGTGGTCGTCACCGTCTTGACGTAGGTGGCGATGCGCCCACCGGGAGACGCGATGCGGCTGTCCCAGCGGAAGGTCTGGGCGGTGCCCTCGACGGCGGCCGTGAGCGTCACGGCCACCGCTGCCGAGCCGAGACCTGCGGTGTCGATGGTCCCGTTCGGCCGCACTCTGCTCGCTCCGGCGCCGGTGGCTGTCCACGTGACCTGCTTGCCGAGGACCTGCGACGGCAGATCTCCGAGCACCGTGGCAGGGACTGCCAGGGCGGCACCCACGTCGGACGGCAAGGCGGCGACCTCTGCACCGAGTTCCGCCCCGGACAGCGCCCGGTCGTAGATGCGCAGGTTGTCGATGAGGCCGGAGAAGTACTCGCCTGAGCCCCAGTTCGCCTTGCCCACCTGCAGGACTCCGCCGGATGATCCGAGGATCTGGCTCAGAGGGATCCCGGAACCGTTCACGGCGACGGGCTCCTTGTCGACGAAGAGCCGCGTCGTCGTGTCGGTGACGACCAGGTCGACGTGCTTCCACTCCGGGTTCGGCGTGGTCGCCGCCAGGTTGCCGGCGGAGTTGCGTGCGGTGGCGTTGTCGTAACGCTCGACGGTGATGCCGGAGGTCCGGTCGAGCACTCCGAGATAGTGCTCCTGGGCGTACTCCTGGCGAGCGGCGGACCGAGCGGCGAAGACCGTCCAGCCAGCGTTCGCTGACGAGTCAGGCTTGCTGTCGTAGGAGATCGTGACGCTCGGCAGGCCCGCGAGGAGTGGCTTCCCGTCAGTGGCGGTCAGGTCCATCCACGACGTAGCGGAGAGCCGCGCGGCCGTCCCCTGCCCTGATCTGCCAGCCACCAGGTCGGTGGAGCCCTGGACGGCTGCACGGGTCGTGCGGTCGACGAACGCACCGTCGGCCGGAGCCGCGTCGAAGGTGAAGTCGGCGAGGAGGCTCTGCTCCGGGGACGCGGTCGCGTCCGCTGCCGACGCCGCGGGAACTGCGCAGGCCATCAGCAGGGCGGCGGTCGCGACGGCGGCGGTGACCGTGACGGGCACATGCGGGACCTTCGACACGGAGCGGGCTGGGCGGGGGGACGTCGACATCGACGGTTCCTCTCAGGATTCGTCTCTGAATCCAGTGCGGGCGGAGCGGGAGCGTCAGCGCGAGTGCGCCACACCAGCCGACCTGCGGGACGAGACATCCGCGTCGACACGCTGAACCTAATGCAGATTGTTCACGGTAACAAGGCGTGTTCTCGTGAAGTCGAGAGCGCCCGACAGCAGGTGCCTGCCGGGCTGCGCCGGTCATGGCGAACGGCTGCACTGCACACTCATGTGGTGTGCAGAGCAGCCGTTCGCCGGGAGTGAGACTGCGCTGCACCCCGAACCTGATCCATGTGCAGCGCAGCCGTTCTTGGGGAGCACGCGGACGATGCGCGCCTCAGGAGTCGCTCAGGTCTGTCTCCGTCTCGCCATCACGGCGCGCTGCAGGAGCACGAAGACCAGCAGGATCCCACCGGTGATGATGGTGGTCGCCTCGGGCGGGATGCCTCCGTCTCGCGTGATGAGGACGTTCATGAGTCCGAGCACGAGCGCACCCACGACGGATCCGAGCACGAAGCCGACGCCTCCGGTGAGGAGGGTGCCGCCGATCACCGTCGCGGCGATCGAGTCGAGCTCCCAGCCGATGCCCGTGATGTTCTGAGCGCTCCCGAGTCGGGCCGTGTAGATGACCGAAGCGAGCCCGGCGAGCGAGCCGCTGATGACGTAGACCGCGAGCTTGGTGCGGCGGACGGGGAGCCCCATGAGGGCGGCCGACTGCTCGGATCCACCGATCGCGTACACGGTGCGGCCGAGGCGTGTGCGGTGCAGGACGAAGAACGCGACGGCCACGACCACCAGGGCGATGAGGACGCCCGGCGTCGTGACGACGTCGTTCACCTTCGGGCCGTCGATCACCTTCATGTTCGTGGCGAGCGAGCGGATCGGCGACTCGTCGCCGAGACGTTCGGGCACCGTGCTGAGGATGGAGGCCAGACCTCTGCCGAGGAACATCATCGCGAGCGTCGCGATGAACGGCTGCACGTCGAAGAACTGGATCAACACGCCGGAGACGACGCCTGACGCGGTGCCGATGAGGATCATGAGGACCATCACTGCCCACGGGTTCCAGCCCGCGTTGGCGAGCAGGACGCCGGCGACGCTGCTGACGGCGACGATCGCGCCGACCGAGAGGTCGATGCCGCCCGTGAGGATCACGAACGTGAGCCCCACGGCGAGGACGATGACGTGTGCGTTGTTGATGAGCAGGTTCGAGAGGGTCGCGGCCTGCAGGATGCGGCCGTACGCGACTTCCCCGTAGGCCAGCATCGCGACCAGGATGACCAGGGCGGCGACGGTCGGCAGGGAGTCGAGACGGAGTCGCATGCGGCGCCGCGGTTCGAGGGGCCCTCGGCCGGGACCAGGTGCCGGCGTCGGGGTGAGGGGCGGGCGGATCGTTGTGGCGCTCATGCGGACACGGCCTCCTTCTCGGTGGGCACGGGTGTGGGCACCGGACGTCGGCGCCTCGTGAACAGGGCGCGAACGCGCCGGGACTGCAGGAGAACGATCGCGACGATCACGATCGCCTTGAAGGCAGGCGTGGCCGACGACGAGACGCCGAGGAACACGACGGTCTTGTCGAGGGTGGCGATCAGCAACGCCCCGACGGCCGCTCCGAGCAGATGGAACTTGCCGCCTGCCAGCGACGTGCCGCCGATCACGACGGCCAGGATGGCGTCGAGCTCCAGCTGGTAGCCCGTGCGGGAGACGTCGACCGTCATGACGCTCGACGTGGCGAAGATCCCCGCGACGCCGGCGAGCAGGCCACTGCCGATGTACGCGGTGAACAGGAGCGCGCGGCGGTCGAGCCCCGCGAGGCGCGCGGCCTTCGGGTCCATGCCGATCGCCTCGATCATGAGCCCCAGCGCACTGCGCCGCACGAGCGCAGCCACGCCGATCGTGATGACGACCGCGAGCAGGAACACGACCGGCAGCCCCACGAGGTAGCCGTTGGCGACCCATCGGAACGGCTCGTTGGTGGCGGCCGTGTTCTGGCCGCCCGTGATGACCTTCGCGAGGCCACGGCCTGCGAGCATGATCACGAGTGTGCTGATGAACGGCTGCAGCCCCACGACCGAGACGAGCATGCCGTTGACCGCCCCGAGGACGCCGGCGATCAGGAGCGCCAGGCCCATGGCGGCGAGCGCGACTCCGAGGGAGTCGGAGCCTGCTGCCTTCAGGAACTCCATGGAGACGGCACCCGCGACCACCATGATCGAGCCGACGCTGAGGTCGATGCCGCCGGTGGCGACGACGAGGCACATGCCGACCGCGATCATGAGCACGGGAGCCGCTGCACGGAGGATGTCGATGAGGTTGCCGACGAGGTTGCCCGTGGTGGGGTTGACCGACAGCGCGAGGTAGCCGGGGTCCTTCACCACGTTGATCGCGAGCAGGAGGACGATCGCGACCGTCCCCCAGACCCAGGGTCGGTGGAGCAGGTCTCCGAGGCCGTGCGCGCCCGGGCGCCTGGTCACGGTGGTGGTCGGGTCACTCATCGGGTTGCCTCCTCGGGCGTGGTGCGGGTGACGGTCGCGAGGGGCGTCTCGGAGACGCCCTCCTCGGCGATGGCGGCGACGATGGACTCAGCAGACACGTCTGGTCCCGCCTCGAGCTCGGCGATCTTGCGGTGGTCCTTGAGGACGACGATCCGGTCGCTGAGCCTGACGACCTCCTCGAGCTCCGAGGAGATGAACACGACGGCGACGCCGGTGTCGGCCAGGGCCGCGACCTGCTCCTGGATCTCGGCCTTGGCGCCCACGTCGATGCCGCGGGTGGGCTCGTCGAGGATCAGCAGCTCAGGCTCGGTCGCGAGCCACCGCCCGAGCAGCACCTTCTGCTGGTTGCCACCGGACAGGTTGCGGATCGGCCTGTCGGGATCCGCCGGACGGACGTTGAGCTCGGTGAGGTACTTGTTCACGATTCGGTCCTTCTCCTTCGCGGAGAGCGGGCGGGCCCAGCCGCGCTTCGCCTGGACGGCGAGCACGAGGTTCTCGCGGACGCTCAGGTCGCGGATGATCCCCTCGTCACGGCGGTTCTCACTGGAGAACGCGATGCGGTGCTTGAGCGCCTTCGCGGGAGAGGAGATGGCGACGGGGACGCCGTCCATGGTCACGGTCCCCGTGTCTGGTCGATCGACCCCGTAGAGGAGGCGCGCGAGCTCGGTGCGGCCGGAGCCGAGGAGCCCCGCGAGGCCCACGACCTCGCCTCGACGGAGAGCCACGTCGGTCGCGTCGAGCGAGCCCTTCCGGCCGATCCCGGTGGCTCGGTAGACGGGCTCGCCCTCGGCCACCTGTCGACTGGCCCGCTCCCGGTCGAGGGAGCGGAGGCTCTGGAGGTCCTTCCCGATCATCTCGGCGATGAGCCCGGCCCGGTCGATGTCCCGGGTGAGGTGCTCCCCGACGAGCTTGCCGTTCCGGAGCACGGTGAGGCGATCGCTGATCGCGAAGACCTGGTCGAGGAAGTGGGAGACGAAGAGGATGGCGACTCCCTCGTCGCGGAGCCGTCGCATCACTCGGAAGAGCCCCTCGACCTCGTCAGCGTCGAGGCTGGAGGTCGGTTCGTCGAGGATCAGCACCTTGGCGTCGACGACCGTGGCACGACTGATCGCGACGAGCTGCTGCAGAGCGAGGCTGAGGGAGGAGAGCGGGGTGCGCGGGTCGAGGTGACCCAGTCCCACACGGGCGAGGACCTCGGAGGCGGCGGCGTGCGTCCCCTTCCAGTCGATCCCGAACCGGCCGCGCCGCTCGTGGCCGAGCATGACGTTCTCGCCGATCGTGAGGTTGCTGCAGAGGTTGACCTCTTGGTAGACCGTGGAGATCCCGGCGGCCTGCGCGTCGGCGGTGCCGGAGAGACGACGTTCGACTCCGTCGACCACGACACGGCCGGAGTCGATGCCGTAGACGCCCGTGAGCGCCTTGATGAGCGTCGACTTCCCGGCGCCGTTCTCGCCCATGAGCGTGTGGACCTCGCCGGGGAAGAGACGGAGGTCGACCCCGTCGAGGGCCTTGACCCCGGGGAAGGCGATGGTGATGGCTTGCATCTCCACGATCGGACTGGATGCCTGCATGGCGTGTGCTCCTTGTCTGCCGCCTCTCCCGTCCGCTGCCGTGGCAGGGGCGGGAGAGGCGGGTGGCGGCGAGGCGGTCAGGTCCGCCTCGCCGCCGGGTGTGGCCGTGCGGGCTGGTCAGAACTTCCGGTCGGGCAGCGCCGTGGTGGCCGCCTCGGGCGAGTCGAACGTGGCCGACTGGACGACGATCGACGACTCGACGCTGTCACCGTCGAGCAGCTTCTGCACGGCCTCCAGGGCCGTGTCGCCGAACAGCGGGTTGTACTCGGCGACGAAGCTGAGCTTGCCGGCGGACAGCGCCTCGAGCGCGCTCTTCGTGCCGTCGATCGTGGCGATCTTCACGTCGACACCGGGAGTGAGGCCCGCTTCCTCGACGGCCTGGACGGCGCCGAGGCCCATCTCGTCGTTCTGTGCGAAGACGAGCTGCACGTCGTTGCCGTTCGACTTCAGCACGGTCTCGAAGACGCTCTTGGCCTCCTCCGTCGACCAGTTGGCGGTCTGCGCACCGATCTTCGTGAAGGAGCTGTCGGAACCGATCACGTCGTCCCAGCCCTCGTTGCGCTCGTTCACGACCGAGACGCCGGCAGGGCCCTCGAGCGTGAAGTACTTGCCGCCCTCGGGGAACGCGGTCTTGGCCCAGTCGGCGACCGACTCGCTGACGGCGATGTTGTCGGGGGCGATCCGGGTCGCGTAGAGCGAGGTGTCGTCCGGCTCGATGCCACGGTCGATGAGGACCACGGGGATCTCGGCCTCCTTCGCCCGCTCGAGCGAGTCCTCCCAGCCGGAGCCCTCGGTGGCCGAGAGCAGGATCACGTCGACGCCCTCGTCCACGAACGACGTGAAGGCGTCGATCTGCGACTTCTGGTCATTGTTGGTGGCGGGGGCGTACTTGAGGTCGAACCCGGCCTCCTTCGTGAACGTGTCCTGGATGTTCGATTCGTTGGCCTGACGCCAGGCGCCCTCGGGGCCGACCGCGACGAAGCCGATGGTGGCCAGATCGTCACCGCCGTCGGTCGAGCCGGTGCCGGAGCTGCAGGCCGCGAGGCTGAGGGCGATGGCCCCTGCGGCGGCGATGGTGGCGATGCGCCTCTTCGTGGACATGGATCTCCTCCTTGAGATGACGGGACGTCTGCGTACCGTCGTGGCCATGGGGGCCGGTCGTGCTGCGTGGGCTCGGGTGCTTCCGCTTGTCGGGAATGTTACCGGTAACAGTCTCGAGAAGACAAGAGCTCCGAGAAACATCTGGCCGACGGTGGACAGCGGCGTCAGCCCCAGCGGCGCTACGGCCTCAGCCGCGGGAGGGGTGCGTCGGGCCAGGCCGGAGGGAAGTCGTCCTCGTCGTCCTCGTCGTCCGGGGCGGCGATGAGCTCCACGAGCGTGTCGACCGTGACGCCGGGCCCGTTGCTCAGCTCGCCGATCTTCTCCCGGTCCTTGAGCACGACTATCCGGTCGCTCACACGCACGAGCTCGTCGAACGCGCTCGAGATGAACACGACGGCCACGCCCTCGAGCGCGAGCTGCGCGATGTGCGCCTGGATGTCGACCTTGGCGCCGATGTCGACGCCGCGGGTCGGCTCGTCGAGGATCAGCACGCGCGGCCGGATCGCCAGCCAGCGAGCGAGCAGCACCTTCTGCTGGTTGCCGCCCGAGAGCTCGCCGGCGGGCGTCGCCGGATCGGCCGGCGTGATGTCGAAGTGCTCGATGTGCCGCTCGACGAGGTCCTCGCGCTCGGCCCTGGAGAGCGGATGTGCCCACCCACGCAGAGCCTGCACGGCGAGGACGATGTTCTCCCGCACGCTGAGCTCGGTGATGAGTCCCTCCGCCCCTCGGTCCTCGGCGGACAGCGCCACCCGGTTCCGCAGTGCGTCCGCGGGGCGGTCGATCACGACGGCCCGACCGCCGAGCGTGACCACGCCACCGTCGGCTCGGTCGGCGCCGGCGAGCAGCCGCGCGAGCTCGGTCCGACCGGAGCCGCGAAGCCCCGCGATGCCCACGACCTCGCCCGCGTGCAGCTCGAAGTCCACCGGCCGCAACATCCCGCGGCGCCCGACACCGGTCGCCCGGTACAGCGGCGGGCCGACCGGATCCACACGATGGGCGCGACGCTCCGAGCCGATGCGCTGCAGGTGCGCGATGTCCTTCCCGATCATCCGCGCGACGAGCTCGGCCCGGCCGATCTCGTGCGGCAGGTAGTCACCCTTCTTCACGCCGCCGCGGAGGATGGTCATCCGGTCGCTGAGTGCCAGCACCTGCTCGAGGAAGTGCGAGACGAAGAGGATCGCGACGCCCTGGTCGCGGAGGCGGCGGATCACCTCGAAGAGCTGCGCCACGTCGCCCGCATCGAGGCTAGACGTGGGCTCGTCCAGCACCAGCACCCGTGGTCGGTCGACCATGGCGCGGGCGATGGAGACGAGTTGGCGGCTTGCGGGGGCGAGGTCGGCCAGGAGGGCTCGCGGGTCCAGCTCGGCGAGTCCGAGCTCGGCGAGCATCGTGGCGGCACGTGCGTGGGTGGCGCGCCAGGAGATGCCGACGCGACCGTGCACCTCGTGGCCGAGCATCACGTTCTCGCCGACGCTCAGGTTCTCGACCAGGTGCGTCTCCTGGAACGCCGCCTGGATGCCGAGGGCCCGTGCGTCCGCCGGACCGCCGAGACGGACGGGCTCGCCATCGACGAAGACTTCCCCTGCCTCGATCGGGTAGACGCCGAGCAGCGCCTTGATGAGCGTGGACTTCCCCGCTCCGTTCTCGCCCAGGAGAGCATGCACCTCGCCCGAGTGGAGGTCGAGGTCGACCCTGTCGAGTGCGACGCCGTTCGAGAACGCGACGGTGATCCCCCGCATCTGGACCGTGGGGTGGGCAGGTCCGTCTCGCCGCTCGCCGCGACCGGACCAGGTCGGGCCCGCGGCCTGGGGGCCGATCGGGCGCATCGTCGTCGATGCCCGTACGTGACGCACGTGGTGCTCCTCGGGTCGGAGGCCTCGACGGCCTCGTGCCGGGCGGTGCCCGACGTGCACGACTGTAGCTGTCGGGATGCACGCGGGCGAACGGCGACGAGCTTGATTACCTCAGATGGCCATGTCAGCCCATCTGGCGCGCAGCCGCGCTGGAGTCGCGCACGACGAGCTCGGCAGGGATCCGGCTGTTCTGCGGGATCTCGCGGCCCTCGATCGCTGCGATGAGGACGTCCACCACGAGCGACCCGAGCGCCGGGAAGTCCTGCCGCACGGTCGTGAGCGGCGGGAGGAAGTGGCGCGAGACGGGCAGGTCGTCGAAGCCGACGACGCTGAGGTCCTCCGGCACGCGGATGCCACGGTCGTGGAGGCCGTGGATCACCCCGAGCGCCATCTCGTCGTTCGCCACGAACACCGCTGTGTACTCGGGGACACCAGCGAGCCCGCGGGCGAAGTCGTAACCGAAGTCGCTCGACCAGTCGCCGATCACGATGGGTCTCTCGTGCATGCCCCAGGCCCGGGTCCGCGTGTGGAAGGCACGCTCGCGAGCGCGCGCGTCGAACCAGTCGAGGGGCCCGGAGAGGTGGAGGACGTCGCGGTGACCGAGCGACGCGAGGTGATCGACGGCCAGCTTCGTGCCCGCGGCCTGGTCGACCGAGACCGTGAGGAAGGCCGGGTCCTTCTCGGCCTTGACGACCAGGGTCGGCAGCCCCGTCGTGATGGTCCGGAGCACGGCCACGGACGACGAGCGCGGAGCGACCACGCAGAGCGCGTCGATGCCCTGGCCCGTGAGGTGGCGGACGGCCTCCTCGGGCGTCGCGGAGTCGTCGCGGAGCGCGAACGAGGCCACGGAGTACCCGCTGTCACGCGCTGATCGCTCGATGGCCCGAAGGATGCTCGAGGGGCCGAACTCGACGGCGCTCTCGATCAGCACGCCGATCCGGAGAGCCCGCTGCGTGACGAGCTCGCGCGCAGCGCTGTTGGGCCGGAAGTCGAGCTCGGCGACGACCTCGAGCACGCGTTGGCGCGTGGACTCCTTGACCTGCGGGTGACCGTTCAGCACGCGGGACACGGTCATGTGCGACACACCCGCACGCTCGGCCACCTCGCGAAGACCGAGACGCTCACCGCCGCCTCTGACGCTCACCCAGACTCCATCCTGCACGCTCTGCAACGCAGCTTGGCGTCATCTGCGCCGGCGTGGACGTCGTTCAATGGCGCTGGCCCAGTGTACTGGGGGCCTCGCTGACTCCGCCGAACGTCGTGCCTCGATGCCTCGCTGCCTCGCCAGTTCGATCTGCTGGCTGTCCGTGGCCAGCAGATCGGCGGACGTGCCGCGAGGGGCACCGCCGTCACAGGGCGTAGCGGACGGACATGATCGGACACACGACAGCGGCCACGGGGCGGACGGTGCCAAGGTCGCCGCATGGCGCTCATCTGTCTGGTCCTCTCCGGGGCCGCTCTCTTGGTCAACGGCCTCACTCTGCTCGGGCGCGTGCCCGGCCGGGACAGTGGCGTGTTCAACGTCCTGATCGGCGGTCTGCAGCTCGTCCTCTGCGTAGCCGTGGCCGTGTCGGCCGACGGTTCCCTGCCTGCCCTCTTCGGGATCTCGGGCACCTTCTTGTTCGGCGTCACCTACCTCTACGTCGGCGTGGACTCCCTCCTCGGCCTCGGCGCCGTGGGCCTGGGCTGGTTCTGCGGCCTGGTCGCCGCTCTCGCCGTCGCCTTCGCGGTCGTCCACGTCGCGGACGACCCTGTCCTCGCCGTGCTCTGGGCTGGATGGGCGGCGCTCTGGGCGCTGTTCTTCGTCCTGCTCGCCCTCGGCCGATCAGCGATCGGCACCTACACCGGGTGGGCCCTCGTCCTCGCGAGCCAGGTGACCACCACGGTCCCCGCGCTCCTCGGCCTCACCGGGCACTGGCCGACGGGCTCGATCGCCACGACGACTGCGCTCCTGGCGCTCGGCGGGGTGTTCGGCGGTGCCGCCCTGCCCACCCGCCGAGCCGCCACACGTCCCCAGCCGGAACACACGCCCGCCCCTGCCGCTGCCTGACCCAACAGAACGGAACCGAGACCCATGACCACGACGACCACCGCATCCGTCACCACCGCGGTACCCGCGGACGAGGCGCTGTCCGCGCGTTTCCGCCCTCTCTTCGACCGCATCGCTGCCGGCGCCGCGGAACGCGACCGTGAGCACCGCCTCCCCGTGGCCGAGATCCGCGAGCTCGCCGACGCGGGCTTCGGAGCCCTCCGTGTCCCCGTCGAGTTCGGGGGCTCCGGCGCCACCCTCCCCCAGCTGTTCCAGCTGCTCACCGAGCTCGCGGCGGCGGACAGCAACATCCCCCAGGCCCTGCGTGGCCACTTCGCCCTCGTCGAGGACCGCCTCGTCGCCCGGTCCGGGCCGCGCGAGGTCTGGCTCGAACGGTTCGGCCGCGGCGAGATCGCCGGGAACTCCTGGACCGAGGTGGGCACGGTGCAGGTCGGCGACGTCACGACGAAGGTCAGCCCCGACCCGGACGGCGGATTCCGCATCACCGGGCAGAAGTACTACTCCACCGGCAGCATCTTCGCCGACTGGATCGACACGTACGCCGAACGCACCGACACCGGCGACCGGGTCATCGCGATCGTCGACGCCCACCAGGACGGCGTCGCCCACACCGACGACTGGGACGGGTTCGGACAGCGGACGACGGGCTCGGGCACGAGCACCTTCCGCGACGCCCGTGTCGGCGCCGACGACGTCGTGCTGTTCGACGAGCGCTTCAAGTACCAGACGGCCTTCTACCAGGCCGTCCTGCTGAGCGTCCTCGCGGGCTCCGTCGTAGCTGCCGAGAGGGAGATCGCGGTCGAGGTCAGGAACCGCACCCGCGTGTTCTCGCACGGCAACGCCGACACCTTCGCCGCCGACCCGCAGATCCTGCAGGTCGTCGGCGAGGTCTCAGCCGCCGGCTTCGCCGCACAGGCGATCGTCGACCGCGCCGCGCAGGCCCTCCAAGGCGCCTACGAGGGAGCCTTCCTGGACGAGACCGAGGACGAGCGGAGGAACGACCGCGCCGAGCTCGCTACCGCGCAGGCGCAGGTCGCGCTGACGTCGCTCGCGACACAGGCGACCTCGCACCTGTTCGACGCGCTGGCGGCATCCGGCGTGAGCAGCACGAAGAACCTGGACCGGCACTGGCGCAACGCCCGGACCGCCGGCAGCCACAACCCGTGGGTGTTCAAGGCACGCATCGTCGGCGACCACGCCGTCAACGACGCCCAGCCGCCACGGGTCTGGGCCATCGGCGCGACCCGCCGCTGACCGGCCAACGCCTCCTTCCCGCGACCTGCCGCAGGCAGGCGCCCTCGACCGTCGAGCAAGGCCACGACGTTCCTCCCGGACGGACACCCGGACCGCCGTCCCGCCCTTCCGCCGACGCGCGAAGCGCCGTCGCCCCGTCTGTGCGACGCGCGAAGCGCCGTCGCCCCCGCCGGTGCGCGGAGCGCCACCGGCACGCCGCCGGCAGGCGGCCAGACGAGCACCGAGAACGAGAAAAGCCCCTGCCGTGTAGGGCAGGGGCTTTTCTTGATCTCGTGCGCCTGGAGGGACTCGAACCCCCAACCTTCTGATCCGTAGTCAGATGCTCTATCCGTTGAGCTACAGGCGCATTTCTCCGGCCGAACGGCCAGAGGAAACCATACACGAGCTCGGGCCCGCTCGCCAATCGAGGCGACCGGGCCCGGCTCGGGGCGGGCTACGGAGCGCGCGGCCCTTCGTCGTCGTCCTTGCGCTCGCCGAGCAGCCGGTCGACGTCGCCGGAGTCGACGGTGCCGCTGCGGTCCATCACGTCGCCGGTCGCGTCGCGGCCGTTGAGGTGGGCGGTGCCGCGCTCGGCGCCCTCGTCGGTCTCGACGTCGCCGTGGTTCTCGGTGCTGCCCGCGACGGGCACGCGGGTGCGGTCGCCGAACTCGGCGGTCTCGTCGGTGACGCCGCCCTGGTGCGGCTCGTTCGTGTTGGTGCTCGTCATGGCGTGCCTCCTGTGGCTCGGGTCATGTGAGGTCGAGTCTGCTCCCTCGACTGCGGCCCGTCTCAGACACGGGCTCGTCATGCACAAGAGGCATTGCGCAACACTTCTTGCGCATCTAAGGTCGAGCCCATGACCCCTCGCGTGCCCGACCGCCGTGCCGAGCTCACCGACGCCGCCTCGCTGCGTGCTCTGGCGCACCCCACTCGGCTGCGCCTCCTCGGGCTCCTCCGCGAGCGCGGCCCGCAGACCGCCGCCCTCCTCGCAGACGTCGTCGACGAGGCCCCCGGCACCCTCAGCTACCACCTCGGCAAGCTCGCCGCGGTCGGCCTGATCGAGCAGGCCGACGGCCAGGGGCCCGACCGCCGTGAACGCTGGTGGCGGGCCACGAGCGACCTGACCGCGTGGGAGCCGGCCGACATGCTCGACGACCCCGAGCGGGCCTCCGCGTCCACCGCGTTCCAGCGCTCGATCGCGCAGGTGCTCGCCGCGCAGTACGGGCGCTACCTCGACGAGGCGCCGTCCCTCCCCCGCGAGTGGGTCGCCGCGGCCGCGCTCGGCGACCGCACCCTCCGGCTCACCGTCGACGAGCTCGCCGCCCTGCGCGACGAGCTCGAGGGGCTCACCGAGAGGTGGCTCGACGTCTCCGCCGCCCACGAGCCCGGCGACCCCGCGGTCGAGCACGTCACCTGGGCCCACCAGGCGTACCGGCGGCCCACGGCGCCGTGAGGGAGCCGAGGGTCCCGGCCGGCGCCTCGGAGCCCGCAGCGGCCGACGGAGGCACCGGGGAGGCGGCGCACACCGCGCCCCACGCCCGCCCCCGCACGGCCCTGACCGCCCTCCTGGCCGCCCACGCGGTCAGCCAGACGGGCAACGTGGTCACCTCGTTCGCCGTCCCCTTCTACGTGCTCGGCACCGGCGGCAGCGGGGTCGAGGTCGGCGTGGCCGCCCTCGCCGCGACCCTCCCCGTCGTCGTCGGCGGGCCGCTGGGCGGCGTCGTCGCCGACCGCGTCGGTCACCGTCGGAGCGCCGTGGTCGCCGACGTCGTCAGCGGCGTCACGGTGCTGGCGGTGCCCGTCCTCGCCGTGACGGTCGGCCTGCCGTTCTGGGCACTGCTCGCCCTCGTCTTCGTCAGCGGCCTGTTCGACGCCCCGGGGCAGACCGCTCGCCGCGTCATGCTGCCGTCCCTCTCGACGGCGGCCGGGGTGCGCCTCGAACGGAGCGTGGGGTTCCTCGACGGCTCGGAGCGGCTGGCGAAGCTCGTCGGCGCCACGCTCGCGGGCCTGCTCGTCGCCCTGCTCGGGCCCCTCGGCACGCTCGTCGTCGACGCGGCGTCGTTCGCGGTCTCGGCGCTGCTGACGCTGCTGCTGGTGCCGCGAGCGACGGCGGGGTCACGGGCCGGCTCGTCGACGGCGGGTGCGGCAGGGCAGACGGACGCGGACCGCGCCTCCTTCTGGACCGACCTGGCGGAGGGGGCCCGGTTCGTCGCCCGCGACCGGCTGATGCGCCTCGTGGTCGCCCTGGTGCTGGTGACGAACCTGCTCGACGCCGCCCGCAGCTCGACGCTGCTGCCGATCTACGCCGACGACCGGCTGGGCGGCGCCGCCGCGCTCGGGCTGATCGTCGCGGTGATGGGCGGCTGCGCCCTCGTGGGCAGCGTGGGCTTCGGCCTGGTGGCCCACCGCGTGCCTCGTCGCGTCACGTTCGCGGTCTGCTTCGCCCTCGCGGGCGGCCCCTCGTCGGCCGCGTTCGCGCTCGACCTGCCGCTGGCGTGGCTCGTCGCGGCCACGGCGGTCTCCGGGCTGGCGGCGGGGGCGATCAACCCCATCCTGGGCGCGGTGGAGCTGGAGCGCGTGCCCGAGCACCTGAGGGCCCGGGTCTTCGGGCTGATCACGGCCGGGGCGTGGGCGGGGGTGCCGATCGGGGCACTGCTCGGGGGCGTCGCCGCCGACACGGTCGGCCTCGCCGTGGCGTTCGGCGTCGTCGCCGCCGTCTACGTCGTCGTGACGCTCTCTCCCCTGGCGGGAGGCGCGTGGCGGGAGATGGAGCGCGCCCCGGCAGCCTGTGAGTCCGCCCGCACTCCGGGCTCTGGGAGGTCGGTGTGAGGCTGCTTCCAGGGGCGGTGTTGTTCCATGGTCCCGTGACCGCATCGACCACCGCCCGAGCCAGCACGGCCGTCCGCCGTCGCGTGGCCCACCGGTGGATGCTGACCTCGGGCCTCTCGGCCGCGGGCCTCGTCGGCGTGTACGTCGTCGCTGTCCTGACGCCGACCGGCCAGGCGATGGAGGACAGCATCCTCCGCTCGGTCGACGGCGACACGCTGCTGCAGTCCGGCTCGGCCCTCGACGCCATCTCGCCCTCGGCCCTGATGCTGGTCGTCGGCGTGACGATGCTCGTCGCGTTCGCGCGCCGTCGCCCCGGGGCCGCGCTCCAGGCCGGCGCCCTCGTCATCGGCGCCACGGTGACCACGCAGGTGCTCAAGATCGTCGTGCCGCGCCCCGAGCTCACGGGCGACGTGTACGCCAACAGCTTCCCGAGCGGCCACACCACGGTCGCCGTGGCCGCCATGTTCGCCGTGCTCACCGCCTTCGGCCGTCGCTCGCGGCCCGTCGTGTACGTCGTGGCGACCGCCTTCGCGGCGATCGTCGCCGAGCAGACCGTCGCCTACGGCTGGCACCGCTGCAGCGACGTGGTCGGCGCCTGCGCGGTGGCGCTGCTCTGGCTGGGCGTGGTCCGCGGGGTCGCCGCCCGCTACACGGGCGACCGTCGGGGCCGCGACGAGTCCGTCGGCACCAAGGCGCACGGAGTCACGTCGGGCGTCCTGGGCCTCGCCCTCGTCGTCTGCCTGGCCGCGTCGGGAGCGACCTGGGGCATCGGCATCGGCAGCGACATGAGCGTCACCACGTCGACCGGCGACGGGGTGCTGATGGGCGCCCGCCTCGCCGCGGCCGGGGTGGTGCTGGTCACGGGCTGGCTGGCCTGGAAGCTCGACCGCCGGCTCTGAGCCGCGCCCCCGCACGACGCGCAGACCCCGCTGCGGCGCGTGCCGAGCGGGGCCTGGAGGTGCGACGAGCGGAGGTCAGCGGCGAGCGCCGCGACGACCGGAGACCGACACCCAGATCACGAGCACGACGATGGCGCCGATGATCGAGCCGATGATGCCGGCGGGCTGGAAGAAGCCGTCGGTCGGGTCGTGCTGGAAGAGCAGGAAGCCGAGCAGCCCGCCGACGAACGAGCCGACGACGCCGAGCACGATCGTGGCGACGATCGAGAGGTTCTGCTTCCCGGGGACGACGGCGCGGGCGATGAAGCCGGCGACCAGGCCGATGACGAGCAGGCTGACGATGAGACCGAGCATGGTGTTCTCCTTCTAGGGGGCGGCGACCGGCACCGTCGGTGCCGTGCTGTCGCCGTGTCACAGCAGACCACCCCTGAAGGTGTGGCGGCACACCCCTCGGGGTGGGATGGTGAGCCCATGACCACCGCGGAGCTGCCCGTCCAGACCAGCTACATCACCGTCGCCCTCGTCGACGACTACGACGTCGTGCTGACCGGCCTCGCCCACATGTTCGACCAGTACCGCGACCGCGTGACGGTCGCCGAGATCGACGCGACCACCTCGCTCTCCGACAGCGTCGACATCGTGCTCTACGACTCGTTCGCGCAGCCCGAGTCCGACCACCACGAGCTCGCGGCCCTCGTCGCGAACCCCTCCGCGCGTCGCGTCGTCGTCTACACCTGGAACTTCCACCCCGAGCTGGTGGAGTCGGCCCTCGCGCAGGGCGTGCACGGCTACCTCTCGAAGACCCTCGGGGCCCGCGAGCTCGTCGAGGCGCTCGAGGCGGTGCACCGCGGCGAGCTCGTCGTCAGCGACGTCCGGCACCGGGCCCCCAGCGCGCCGGGCCTCGACTGGCCGGGCAAGAAGGAGGGCATCACCGACCGTGAGAGCGAGATCCTCGCCCTCATCACCCAGGGCAAGAGCAACGCCGAGGTCGCCGCGCTCACGTACCTCAGCCCCAACACGGTCAAGTCGTACATCCGCTCGGTGTACCGCCGCATCGGCGCGACGAGCCGCACCCAGGCGGTGCTCTGGGGCGTGCAGAACGGGTTCACGCCCGACCACCACCGCATCGACCACTGGCTCGGCGGGCCCTGAGGCCGGCGGCGCGGCACGGGAGGTGCGGCGCGGGGGGCACGAGCGCGGAGCACAGCGCAGGAGGCGCGGGCCGGGCTGGTGCCCGACCCGCGCCTCCCTGAGGTGGTGCTGTCCGCTACTCGGCGGCGCGCCCCCGACGGCGGGCGACGAGCGCCCCGCCGAGCGTGAGCAGCGCGAGCGCCGCCGTGAGCGCGACGCCGAGCGCCGGGCCCGAGCCGGTCATCGCGAGGCGGCGGGCCTCGGCGCGGGCGGCGGTGTCGGTCGCGCCCGCTCCGGCTCCGGTCCCGGCACCCGCTCCGGTGCCGGCACCCGCTCCGGCCCCGGGGGCCGTGCCGCCGGGCGTGCCGGGCGTGCCGGGCGTCCCGGCGCCGGGGTCCGTGCCGCCCACGGGCGGGTCGACCGGTGCGGCGAGCACCGTGACGCCGTCGCTCGTGACGGGCTCCGAGTCGGCGAAGCCGGCCGCGCGGGCGGTGACCCGCACGCTCAGCACACGGCCCTCCGACCCGGCCGGCACGACGAAGGTCGCGCTCTCGACCGGTGCGGCGGCGCGGGTCGCGGGCTCGTCGCCGGGCGCCGCGGCCGGGGCCACGGGCTCGCCGTCGAGCAGCCACTCGGCCGTCAGCTCGGCCTCGCCCGGGTCGGCGACCGCGACGACGCGCAGCTCCGACCCGACGCGCGCCTCGCCGGTGACGACGACGGAGCCCAGCGCGACCTGGCGCGTCACGTCGACCGTGTAGGTCGTCGTGGTCGTGCCGTCGGGCGAGGTGACCGTCACCGTGGCGACGCCGTCGGTGGCCTCCGACGCCTGCTCGACGACCACGTCGGCCGTCGTGTCGGTGGCGATCGCGGAGACGAGCGGCCAGCGCTCGCCCTGCACCGTCGCCGCGTAGGCCGACGTGGCGGAGTCGAAGCCCTCGACCTCGACGCCGTCGAGGCGCAGGGTCGCGGCCGTGCTCACCGACGAGTCGGAGGCGACCGGCTCGAAGAGCTGCACCTCGCTCACGGTGAGGTGCGTGTTCGCGTAGGCGTCCATCACGACGCGGACGCCCGAGGTGGTCACCGTCGGGAACTCCGCCGTCACGACGGGGGCGCCGGCGGTCGGCACCGCGACGGGCTGCGGCGTCTCGTAGCCCGGCAGCGGCTGCCAGCTGCCGTCGGTCGCCCGCTGCTGCAGCTGGATCGTCTGGGCCCAGCTGGTGGCCGAGCCGTCCGGGTAGAACTGGACGGTCACCCGCGAGACGTCGCGGGGAGCGTCGAACGAGTACTGCAGCCAGCTCTGCGCGGGCTTGCCCGACGACACCCAGTTCGACCAGCCCTTGTCGCCCGACACCCCGTTGCGGGTGCGGTCGGCGGGGTAGCCCGACTCGGTCGACGAGGCCGAGGCCGCGACTCCCTGGTCGGGGGCGAAGTTGCGCAGGGTCGCCGTGGTGACGATCAGCGAGACCTCGGCGGGCAGGTCGCCGCCGTCGACCGTCGCCGTGCCGACCAGCGTGACGACGCCGGGCCGGGCGAGGTCGTCGGCAGTGAGGCTCGACGAGCTCCAGGTGACGGGCACGTCGAAGGTCTGCTCCGAGGCGCCGACCCGGGCGGGCACGGTCTCGGGCAGGGCCGCGACGACCCCCTCGACCGCGCTGCCCACCGCGACGGTGAGCGACACGGGGTCGGTGACGGTCAGGCCGCCGACGTCGACGAGCGCCGTGACCGCGAACTCGCGGCCGAACACGTCGGTGGCGGTGCCGCCGACCTCGACGCGGCCGGGCGTCTGCCAGGCCGCGGCGTCGACCGCGCCCCAGACGACGCTCGCCGCGGCGCCGGAGCCCCACGAGTAGCCGGCCACGACCGTGGCGGGGAGCGCCGGAGGCACGCCCACGTCGGTCCGGAGCGCGACGGTCTGCCCGACGGCCGGCTCCAGGTCACGCACGACCCAGCGCTGGTTCGCGCCGCCGTTCGAGCCGTAGACGCCGACGCCCGCGCCCTCTGCGGAGGACTGTCCGTTCACGTCCAGCGACTGCGCGACTCCCTCGCCGACCAGCGAGAAGGTCGATCCGTCGGTCGTGGTGACCCACCAGCGCGAGGCGGGGTCGCCGGCCGCGGTGGCCGCGTCGACGCTCCTCAGCTCGGTGCCGCGGGAGGTCGCCGCGAGGTAGCGGCCGTCGGCGGCCCGGAGGGTGACCCGGCGCTCGTCGCCGGACTCGGTGGGCACGGTGCGGGCCGTCCAGGACTGCCGCCCCGCCGCCTCCGTCGTGGTCGCCGACGAGGTGAGGGTCGTGGCCGCACCGGTGCCGGTGCCCGTGCTGAGGGCCTTGCCGCTCTGCACGCCGACGAACTGGTAGTCGTGGCCGTCGAGCACCGCGGGGGCGTCGGCGGCGACGCCGGAGACGCCGGCGACCTCGAAGGTGGTGACCGACTTCGCGGGCACCGTCAGGGTCGCGGTGCCGCGGGCGACGTCGACGGCCACCGGGGTGCCGGGGACGACGCCGGTCGACGTGACCTCGGCGTCCTCGGGCGCCTCGGTGGTCGTGTACGGCGTGACGGCCGCGCCGTCGGCGATCGCGCCGAAGCGCGACAGGTCGAGCGTGACGGTGCGGGGGGCGTCGGTCGTGTTGCGGTGCACGAGCGTGGCGCCGTCACCGTCGGGGCGCACGGCCGCGGTGGTGTCGACGTCGTCGACGGCGACCAGGCGGTCGCCCTCCTGGATGAACTTCGTGAAGTTGCGGAGCGCGGAGAACTTGGAGTTCACCTTCACCGAGCAGGGCTCGACGGCGGTGGAGTCGCCCCCCGCGTCGGCGACGCGGCGCTCGCTCTTCCAGACCTCGACGCCGCCCTCGGTGACGGGCACGCAGTCGAGGTCGATGAACATCGAGCCCCAGTTGAGGTCCTCGCCCTGCGGCTCCATGTTGTAGAGGTCCTCGACGGGCTGCCAGAGCACCCAGGCGTCGGGCTCGAGCTCGCGGAGGTCGTCCGCCACGCGGCCGGCCATGCCGAGGCCGTTCTCGATGTTCGAGGGGTCCCAGCCGTTCACCCAGCTGCCCTCGATCTCGCTCATCCAGAGCGGCGAGTCCGCCTGCTTCGCGAGGTCGCGGACGGTGAGGCGGCCGCTGGTGCCGTAGGTGTGGACGTTCATGCGCCCGACCGCGTCCCGTGCCTCCTGGGGGTAGGCCGCCCAGTTGGTCGCGAAGATGCCGGGGTTGGTCTCGTCCATCGCCGCGATCATCGCGTCGGTGGTCGTGCCGGGCTCGGCGAGCTCGGCCTGCAGGTCGGCGATCATGCGCACCTGCTGGTCGGGCGAGACGTGCATGCCCTCCTGGCGACCGGTCGGCTGTCCGTTCCGGATCGTCGTGCCCCAGTAGTTCGTGTTCGGCTCGTTGAACGGGTCGATCGACTCGACCTCGATGCCCGAGGCCTGCTCGAGCTGCTCGGTGACCCGCGTGAGGTACGTGATGAAGTCGGCCTCGGAGGCCGTCTTCAGCTGCTGCGCCGTCGAGTCGAACCCGCCCGACACGTAGCCGCTCTCGGTCATGAAGTACGGCGCGGAGTTCGCGAACGTCTCCCAGTGCGTGATCTGGTCGTCGGCCGCGAGGCGGTCCACCCACCAGCGCTGCGTGGCGTCGGCGTCGAGGTCGTACTGCGACAGGTCGTCGGGGTCGAAGGCCTGGCGCACGGCCTCGCGGTCCGCGTACGCGGTGGAGGCGCCCCCGTAGGTGCCCTCGCCGCCGTCGGCGTCGGGCGCCCACCAGCCGTCGACCGCTCCGCCCGCGCGGAGGTAGTCGACGACGTCGGTCGCGTTGCCGCCGCCGATGTTGTACCGGGCGATGTTGAGGTCGAGCCCCTCCTCGCCGAAGACGGCCTGGTAGAGGTCCTCGCGGAGCTCCTCCGGGTAGCCGCCCGTGGCGTTGGCGAACCAGACGAGGCTGGTGCCCCAGCCCTGGAACGGGTCGCCCGCGTACCAGGGGTTCGGCGTGATGGTCACCCCCTCGGCGGTCGCCGCGGCCGCTGCGGTGTCGGCGGGCGGGAGCCCGGTGACCAGCCCCACGGCCGCGAGCGCCGTGACGCTCGCCCCCGCGAGTGCTCGTCGTACTACAGATCGTGATCGTCGCATCGTCATCGATGCAGCCCCTCTGTCGTGCTGACGGTCGCCCCTGACGGCGACCGGGCGGTCGTCGTCGACCCCCGAACGGGAGCGTACGGTGTTTGCGCAAACATCGGAAGGGGCGGCGTCCGATCTGCGCAGGCTGCACCGCCGATCGGCCAGGCCCGGGCCCCGTCACGCACCGAGGCGCCGCTCCGGTCAGCCCTTCGCGGCGCAGGTGACCTGGTCGGCGCTCTGGCCCGAGACGGAGGAGGGCAGCTCGGCGGCCGGCAGCGGCGCGGGCGCCGCCGTGGCCGGGGCCGTGGCCGTGGGGTAGGCCGGGTCGGTCGACCCGACGGGGGCGCCCGGCTGCTCCGCGGCGGGCGGTGCGGGCACCGCGGGCGCCGCGGGGTCGAGCACGGCCGACCGCCCGAGGCTGTCCTCCGCGAGCTCGATCGGCTGGCCGGCCTGGAGGGCGGCCTTGAGCACCGCCGCGGGCTCGGTGGCCTCGACGACCCGGTTCGGGTCGCTGGGGTCGTCGACGACCGGGTAGGTGACGAAGACCATCTGGTCGAGGCCGACGGTGTCGATCGCCAGGGCCATCCGCGCCAGGGTGGCGGGGTCGGCGAGGGTGTCGCTTAGGGTCATCGAGTCGAACGCGACGGTCGCGAGGCGGAGCACCGCGGCGGGGTCGGTCAGCGTGCCCGCCGACACCGTCTGCCGGGCGAGCGCCGAGAGGAAGGTCTGCTGGTTGCTGACGCGGGCGAGGTCGCTCTCGTCGCCCACGCCGTGTCGCGAGCGCAGGAAGGAGCCCGCCTCGCTGCCCGTCAGCACCCGCGTGCCGGCCGGGAGGTCGAGCGCCGGGTCGACGTCGTCGTCGCGCAGCGGGGTCGCCAGGCACACCTCGACCCCGCCGACGGCGTCGGCCATGGCGACGACGCCGTCGAACTCGACCGAGCCGGCGTAGTCGACCTGCAGCCCGGTCAGCTGCCCGATCGTGGCGGCCACGCAGGCGAGGCCGTGCTCGCGTCCGCCGCGCTCGAGCGCCGTGTTGAGCATCGCCCGCGAGCTCGCCGGGGTGACGCCGCCCTCGTCGTTCGTGCAGGCCGGGATCGGCAGCAGCAGGTCGCGCGGGAAGCTGACGACGGCCATCGCCGTGTGGTCGGCGTTGATGCGCACGAGCACGGTCGAGTCGTTCTTGCCCACGCCCACGCTCGCCGCCTGGTTCGCGGCGTCCTCGTAGGCGACCCCCTGCCCCTCACGGGTGTCCGACCCGACGAGCAGCAGCGTCACCTCGCCCGACTGCGCGGTGAGGGCGGGCGGCGGCGACGAGGTCGCTCCGGGAGCGGCGAGGCTGACGGGCGGAGGCGCCCCGTCGAGCACCTGCCAGGTGGCGACGGCCGCGAGGGACGTCGCACCCGCCACGGCGACCGCCGCGACCAGGCCCACGCCCGCGGCGAGCCCGCGCCACGGGCCGTGACGACGCAGCCGTCCGTGCCGGGCGACGCCGCGGCCGCGAGCGGCACCGCGCGCGGCCGGGTCGCGGTCGTCGCCGTCGGGGTCGACGGGGTCGACGGCGTGATTGGGGTCGTCGTGCTCGACGGCGTGGTCGGGGTCGACGGGGTCGACGGGGTCGTCGTGCTCGACGGCGTGGTCGGGGTCGTCGTGCTCGACGTGCTCGTCGTGGTCGGTCCCTGCCATGTGCTCCCCCGCGCCGGCTCGTGGTCGGGCGAGCATAGCCGGGCCGCCGGCGCGGCTGCCGAGGGCGGGCTCGGCGCCGGCCGAGCGGCAGGCACCCCGTCCTCGCCGGCGAACCCCGCCGCGGCAGGGTTCGCGAGCGAGGACGGGGTGCCTCCCGGGCCCGGCTCCGACGGAGACGGCGCGGCGCGGCGCGGCCCCGCTCAGAGCCCCCCGGTGCCGAGCAGCAGCCCGAGGAGGTACGTCGCCCCGGCCGCGCCGTAGCCGATCGCGAGCTGACGCAGCGCGCGCCGGAGCGGGCTCGCCCCGGAGAGCAGCCCCACCACGGCGCCCGTGCCGAGCAGCGCGAGCCCGACGAGCACGGCGGCGACGACGACGGCGACCAGCCCCTGCAGCCCGAACAGGTACGGCAGCACGGCGATCACCGCCCCCGACGCGAAGAAGCAGAAGCTCGAGCCGGCCGCGCCGAGGGCGGTGCCGAGGGTCTCGTGCTCGACCGGGTCCGGGGCTGCGGCTGCCTCGGGGGCGAGGGAGGCGCCTCCTGCGCCCCCGGAACCGCCCGCCTCGGCCGCGTCGCCGGGGAGGGCGTCGGCCGTGTCGGCCCCGTCGCCCGTCGGCGGGGCCCCGCGGGTCGTCGCGACGGCCTCGCCCGGCAGCCGGAACGGCGACGTCACGGGCGTGACCGCGCGCAGCACGTCGCGCGCCCGCTCCTCCGCGTCGGCCGGCGACATGCCCCGCGCCCGGTAGACCAGCGCGAGCTCGTTCGCGTCGACGTCGAGGTCGGGCAGCACGCTCCGCGCCGCCGCGTCGGGGGTCGAGGCGTCGAGCAGCTCGCGCTGCGACCGCACCGAGACGTACTCGCCGGCCCCCATCGACAGGGCCCCGGCGAGCAGGCCCGCGAGGCCGGTGGCGAGCACGACCCGGTTCGGCACCCCCGAGGCGCTGATGCCGAGCACGAGCGCGAGGTTGCTCACGAGCCCGTCGTTCGCCCCGAAGACCGCGGCCCGGAACGACCCCGAGAGGCGGTTGCGCCCGCGCTCCGCGAGCCCCCGCACGACCTCGCCGTGGATGCGCTCGTCGGCCGCCATCGCGTCGGTCGCGTCGGCGTCGGTCGCGTACGGCGACCGTGCCTCGGCGCTCTGCACGAGGGCCAGCACGAAGATCGAGCCGAAGCGGCGGGCCAGCAGGCCGAGCACCCGGGTGCGGAGGTCGGTGCGCACCGGCCGCCCGACGTCGTCGCCGAGCAGGTCGAGCCAGTGCTGCGCGTGCCGCGCCTCGGCGTCGGCGAGGGCGACGAGGATGGCGCGCTCCTCGCCGGTGCGGCGACGGGCGAGGTCGCGGTAGGTGGCCTCCTCGGCGCGCTCGTCGGCGAGGTAGCGGCGCCAGCGGCGGAGGTCGCTCGTGTCGGTCATGGCCTCATCGTGCCTCCTCCAGCCCGCCCGCGCGTGCCGACCCGTCACGGAGCGCTGCTCGGGCCGGCGGGAGGCGCGCCCCACGACCTCCGGACCGGCCGCGGGGCCGGGAGGCAGGCCCGAGCGCCGGGGGTGACCGGCCGACGACGCGACTAGCGTGACCGGGGTGACCCGCGCCTCCGCCGACTCCCCCGCCGGGCCCGCCGCGGCCGCCGGGCCCGCCCCGCGCTACCTCGGGGTCGACCTCGCCTGGCGCGACTCGACGCCGGGGCGACCCGCGAACGAGACCGGCCTCGCCGTCGTCGCCGCGGACGGCACCGTGCTCGACGCGGGCTGGGCGCGCGGCGTCGACGCCGTCGAGGAGTGGGTGCTGCGCTGGGCGACCCCCGGCTCGGTGGTCGCGATCGACGCGCCGGTGCTCGTGCCGAACGCGACCGGCATGCGCGCGAGCGAGCGCGAGGTCTCGCGGTCGTACGGCCGGTGGCACGTGGCGGCGAACGCGAGCAGCGCCTCCCTGCCCTGGCTCGGCGGTCGCGACCTCGGCGAGCGCCTCGAGAGCGCCGGCCTCGTGCTCGACGACGGCGTGCAGCCCGTGCCCGAGGGCCGCACCAGCTACTTCGAGTGCTACCCCTACACGACGCTCGTGGGGGCGGCCGAGCTCGGCTACGACGAGCGCCGGCCGCGCTACAAGCGGCCCGACACGACGCTCCCGCCGGAGGCGCGGCGCGAGGCCCGCGCAGCGGTCTGCGACGACCTGCTGCGTCGGCTGGGCACGCTCTCGGCCGCCGCCCCGGCGCTGCAGCTGCGCTCGCACCCGGTGTCGCGCCTCCTGCTCGACGAGCCGTCGCCGCTCGTCGACCGGGCCTACAAGCACCGCGAGGACCTGCTCGACGCCCTGCTGTGCGCGTGGACGGCGTCGCTGCGGGCCCAGGCCCCGGGTCGGCTGCAGGTGCTGGGGCACGCGACCGAGCCGGATGCGCGGGGGCGTCGCGCCACGATCCTCACGCCGTGCCGCGACGAGCAACGTCGGCAGCCGGCGCCGCAGCCGCTGCGGGGGCACCCGGTCGCCGCGGCGGCCGCGCCGGGCCCCGCGTCCGGGCCGCCGCCCGGCGTCACCGTGCGGCCCACGGTCGCGGACGACTGGCGGGAGGTGCGCGACCTCCGGCTCGAGATGCTCGCCGACACCCCGCGGGCGTTCGGCGAGACGCTGGCCGCCGCACAGCCCCTCGACGAGCAGGCCTGGCGGCTGCGGGCGGCACGGGGCACCTCGGCGACCGGGGTCTTCCTGGCCGCGGTCGACGAGGCCGACGGCCGCTGGCTCGGCACCATGGGC
This sequence comes from Frigoribacterium sp. CFBP 8754, assembly GCF_014841815.1. Lineage (NCBI taxonomy): Bacteria > Bacillati > Actinomycetota > Actinomycetes > Micrococcales > Microbacteriaceae > Frigoribacterium > Frigoribacterium sp. CFBP 8754. Next base: position 110,201 of record NZ_JACYUO010000004.1, on the reverse strand, counting down.
GGGTACCTGCCCGAGCCCGGGCACCCCGTGCTCGTCGGCGTCTACGTCACGCCGACGTCGCGGGGCGCCGCCGCCGGGGTGGCCGACGCGCTGCTCGACGGCGTCGTCGAGTGGGCGAGGGGGCACGGCGACGCGCTGTTCCTCCAGGTGCACGAGGCCAACGACCGGGCGATCGCGTTCTACCGTCGCCGCGGCTTCGCCCCGACCGGCGCGACCTCGCCCTACCCCCTCGACCCGACCGCCCTCGAGCGGGAGCTGCGCCTGCCGCTACAGTGAGCCCGACGACGCCCGGCGGGGGCGTCGCGTCAGCCGGACCGGGGGGCCACGATGGCCGAGAGCAGCTACGACTACTTCTTCAGCGGGCCGCACGACGCGGCCAGGCACCTGATCGACTCGACGGTCCAGGCGCAGGGCTTCGCCCTCGAGGCGATGCCGAACGGCACGACCAAGGCCGTCCGCGGCAACCTCGCCACGACGCTGCTGTTCGGCGGGCTGGCCGGCAAGGGGTTCCACGTCACGCTCTGGCTCGCCTACTTCGTCGACGACCAGGGCCGGCTCGTCGCCCGCATCTCGCGCGACCTCGGGACGGCCGCCGTCAAGGGCGGCGCGATCGGCGCCTCCAAGGCGCACTCGGCCTTCGTCGACGTCGCCACCGCGCTCGGCCACGCCGCCGCGGCGAGCGCCGGCCACGTCGAGGGCGGCGCGCCGCAGCGCTGACGGACGGCGCGTCGTCGGCCCCGCGCCGGGCCGGACGCGACACCGCACCGGGCCTGACGACCCGACCTCAGCGCGGGGCCAGCGTCACCCGACGTCGCCGTCGACGTACAGCCAGCGGCGGCCGTCCGGACCGCCCACGTCGCCCGGCACCTGCTCACGCACGAACCGGCTGACCTCGTGCAGCACTCCGGCGCCGTCGGCCGAGCGGTGGTGCGCCGCGAACTCGACCACGCCGTCGTCGTCGAACGGGCCGCCGGCACGGGTGCCGAGCACGTCGAGCCGGTACCAGCGGGTGCCGGGGTCGAGCTCGAGGTCGCCCGGCCGGGTCGAGGGGTGCCAGGTCGCGAGCAGCCACGCCTCGTCGTGCAGGGCGAACGCGGTGAAGCGGCTGCGCATGAGGCGCTCGGCGGTCGGGGCGGGCCGCTCGCCGCGGAGCAGCGGGCCGCAGCAGGCCCCGAAGGTCTCGCCGCTCAGGCAGGGGCAGCGGGTGGCGTCGTCCATGGCGACCATCCTGCCGCGTCGGCGGCCACCCGACCGCGGCTCGACCGCGGCCCGACCCGCGCCTCCCCCGTCCCGGGGCTCCCCGAACTGGGCGTCGCCCGGGAGCCCGCTGTGCTGCCACGCTGGGCGCATGTTCCCCGACGACCGTGCCGCCCGCCCCGTGCACGAGCCCGCGCTCGTGTTCGCGCACGTGCGCGCCCGGCTCGACGGCGCCGCGGCCCTCGACGGCGACCGCACCCGGGCGGGGGCGCTCGCCCGTCGCGCGCACCTGCCCCGGCTCTCCGCGGCGAGGACGGCCCGCACCCTGGCCGCGAACGGCTTCCGCACCGACGCCGGCGACCTCGTGCTCGCCGCCGACCTCAAGCGCGACGGCACGGTGCTGACCGACTTCACCGGCACGATCCTGCTCGAGTCCCTCTCGCTCGGCCGCCGCTTCTACGGCCTCTGGGTCGAGCCGACGGCGCCGACCCCCGACCAGTGGGCGAGCGTCACCGGCATGTTCGACCGCCTCGGCCGCCTGCTCGACGCGCGGCTCTGCCCGGTCGACGAGCTCAGCTCCTAGCCACGCCCGACAGCGCCCCCGGCAGTACGCTCCCCCCATGTACGCCCTGCCCGCGGGAGCGCTCCGCCTCGTCCACCTCAGCGACACCCACCTCTCCGGCGACGGCAGCCTGCACCAGGGGGTCGTCGACACGACCGCGGCGCTCGACCGCGTCCTCGCCGAGGCCGACCGGGTCGAGGGGGTGCGGCTGCTCGTGGGCTCGGGCGACCTGTCGGACGACGGCACCCGCGACTCCTACGCCCTGCTGCGCGGGCGCCTCGAGACGTGGGCGGGCCGTCGTGACGCCGCGGTCGTGCTGGCCCCGGGCAACCACGACGTGCGCGAGGGCTTCGGCGCCGTGCTCGGCGACGGGCACGGCGGGCCGGCGCCCGACTCCGTCGAGGTGCCGATCGACGGGGTGACCGACCTCGACGGGTGGCGCGTGGTGACGCTCGACAGCTCGGTGCCGCGGGCGGGCTGGGGCTCGCTCCGCCCCGCGCAGCTCGCCCGGCTCGGCGAGCTGCTGGCGACGCCGGCCGAGCGCGGCACGGTGCTCGTGCTGCACCACCCGCCCGTGCCCGCACCGACGACGCTGCACGAGTCGCTGGCGCTGCAGGCCCCGGAGGCGCTGGGCGCGGTGATCGAGGGAACGGACGTCCGCGTCGTCCTGGCCGGGCACTACCACCACCACATCGTCGGCTCGCTGGCCGGGGTGCCCGTGCTCGTGGCGCCGGGCGTGACGAACGAGACCGACGTCGCGGCGCCCCACGGCACCGAGCGGGCGGTGCGGGGCTCGGCCTTCCTCGTCGTCGACGTGCTGGCCGAGGGCCCGGTGCGCTCGACCGTGGTGCGGGCGCACGCCCGCGGCGACGGCGAGGAGGTCTTCGTGCTCGACGAGGAGGCGGTGCGCCGCATCGCCGCGGAGGCCGGCCCGGCCGCTCCGCCGCGCTGAGCACCCGCGCGCAGGCCGTGCTCCGGCCCGCGCCGCGCCCAGGCGCCCGGCGTACGCTCGACGCAGCACCCGGGGGCCGTCGTCGCCCCCGCCCCGGACAGGAAGAGAGCCCGCATGCGCGTGGTCGTCGTCGGAGCCACGGGCAACCTGGGCACCGCCCTGCTGACCCGGCTCCAGGCCGAGCCCGAGGTGACCGAGCTCGCGGGCGTCGCCCGCCGGGCGCCCCGCACCGCCTCGCCGCCCTACGGGGGCGCCGCCTGGTTCTCGATCGACGTCGGCGACGACGTCGCGGTGGCGCAGCTCGCGCACGCCTTCGAGGGCGCCGACGCCGTCGTCCACCTGGGCTGGGCCCTGCAGCCCAGCCACGACCGTGACGGCATGTGGCGCACCAACGTGACCGGCACCTCCCACGTCCTCGCCGCGGCGGTGCGCGCCGGCGTGCCGCACGTGCTCGCGGCCTCGTCGGTCGGTGCCTACAGCCGCGGCCCCAAGCGCCGCCGCGTCGACGAGACCCACCGGACGAAGGGCGTGCGCCGCTCGAGCTACTCCCGGCAGAAGGCCGCCAACGAGCGCGCGTTCGACGACTTCGAGCGCGAGCACCCGGAGGTGACCCTCACCCGGATGCGCCCCGGCCTGGTCTTCCAGCCGGCCGCCGCGAGCGAGATCGTCGGCCTCTTCCTCGGCCGCTGGGTGCCCACGCGCTGGATGCAGCGTCACCGCCTCCCCTTCCTCCCGCTCGCCCCGCGCTTCGTGTCGCAGGTCGTCCACGCCGACGACGTCGCCGACGCGTTCTGGCGTGCCGTCGACCGACAGGCCGGAGGCGCGTTCAACCTGGCCGCGGAGCCGGTGGTCACCCCGGAGCACGTCGCCGAGGCCTTCGGCACGCGCCTGCTGCCCGTGCCGTACCGGGCGATGCGTGCCCTCGTCTCGGTCACCTGGCTGCTGCGCCTGCAGCCGACGGAGCCGGGCTGGCTCGACATCGCGGCGAAGATCCCGGTCATGTCGACCGACCGTGCGCGCCGCGTGCTCGGCTGGGCGCCGCGGCACAGCTCCGACGCGACGCTCCGCGAGTTCGCCCGCGCGGTCGCCTTCCGCGACTCGCACGACGGCTCGCACCCGCTCAGCGGCTGACGGCATCGACAGCGGCTGGCGGCTGCTGGTGGCCGCGGCGGCTGGCTGGGCACCACCCGGACGCCCGCGGGCGACCGCGGCGTAGCGTCACGGCATGACCAACGACGATCACTCCAAGGGCCTCGACGAGGCGACCGAGACCACCGACGACCCGACGTTCGACAGCCCGCGCAGCGACGGCACGATCCGCGAGATGCAGTCGACCGAGCCGGGCGACTCGCCGGCGATGGACGACGACGAGATCGACTCCGACGCCGTGAAGACCCTGCCGGGCACCGGCGGACCGGACGACGTGGGCGAGATCGAGGTCGATCCCTCCGAGCTCAACCTGTCGGGGGACTCGATCCCGGGGCACCCGAAGCCCGAGTAGGCCGCTGCACCGCCGCGTGGCCCCGGCTCGTGGTGGTCCCCCACAGGAGACGCCCCTGCGTGTGAAGCTCCGCACCCTGTGGGGAACCACGAGCCGGCCTAGGCGGGCACAGCCCACGGTACGGCGTCGAACTGGGAGCCACCAGGGGTTGCGTACCCCAGAAAAAGCTGATCAGCACCCTTTTTTAGCTAGACGGCCTAACGAGGCTGTCTAGCGACCCACCGGGGCTGCGGGCGGACAGGTGCTCGGCGTGCGGCTCCGGGAGGTCCTGGCCCGACCCGACCCGCGACTCCTATGCTGACGACGTGACCGACTCCCCCGCCTCCGCGCCCGTCCTCGTGCTGATCGACAAGGTCACGGCGGGGGGACCGCCCCTGGCCGAGGGCGAGACGGGCTGGCACGTCGTCGACGCGCACGATCCCGTCATCGACGTCGCCGACCTCGGCGTGACGCGGGGCGACGGCGTCTTCGAGGGGCTGGGGGTCGCCGACGGCGCGATCCAGGCCCTCGAGCCCCACCTGCGGCGCCTCGCCCGGTCCGCCGCGATGCTCGACCTGCCCGAGCTCGACCTCGACGTGGTCCGCGAGGCCTGCCTGGCCTCGGCGCGGCTGCACGCGCCCGCGCCGTTCCTCCTGCAGAAGCTCGTCGTCACCCGCGGCGTCGAGGGCGGCGACGGCACGCCCACCGCGTGGGTGCGCACCGACGCGATGCCCGACCACTCGCACGAACGCCGCGACGGCATCGCCGTGGTCGCGCTCGACCGCGGCTACCGCCACGACGTCGCGCAGACCTCGCCCTGGCTGCTGCAGGGCGCCAAGACGCTCTCGTACGCCGTCAACAAGAGCGTGCTGCGCGAGGCCGCCCGCCGCGGGGCCGACGACGTGATCTTCGTCAGCAGCGACGGCTACGCGCTCGAGGGCCCCTCGGCGTCGCTGATCGCGCGCTTCGGCGACCGGTTCGTCACGCCGAGCACCGACCAGGGCATCCTCGAGGGCACGACGCAGGCCGCGGTCTTCGAGACGCTCGAGGCCCTCGGCCACGAGACGGCGTACGAGCTGCTGCCGATGGAGAGCGTCCGCGCGGCCGACGCCCTCTGGCTCGCGTCGAGCGGTCGGCAGATCTCGCCGATCTCGTCGCTCGACGGCGTCCCCGTCGCGTTCGACCGCGACTTCTCGCAGGACCTCGCCGACGCCATGGAGGCGCGGCGCGACTAGCGGCGCCGTGCGGCGCGGCGGCCGAGGAGGAGGCCGAGGCGGAGGCCGAGCGCGACCATGCCGATCGCGAGGACGAAGTGCAGCCAGTCGTCGGCCGAGTTCAGCGGCACGAAGTTGGCCTGGCTCTCCTTGTCGATGACGAGGCCGTAGATCCAGAGCACGGCGTAGACGACGCCGCCCACGATCAGGTACAGGCGGGCGCTGCGCACGGCGCGGGCCAGGGCGACGCCGAGCACGCCGAAGAGCAGGTGCACGACGTTGTGCAGCACCGAGACCTGGAAGACCCCGAGCAGCAGGGCTCCCGAGCCGTGGCCGGCGCCGTGCAGCTCGCCGACGTTCGTCGTGAGGCCGGGGATGAACCCGGCCAGCCCCACGACGAGGAAGACGACGCCGACGACGAGCGAGGCCTTCTGCACGGGGGTCTCGGCGAAGCGGTGACGGGCGGTGGTGGTCCGAGCTGAGGTGCTCATGGGGACCTCCTTCGTGGTGGGCCCTGGTGGTCGGTCCCGTCCCATGAAGGCCGCCCGGCTCGGCGGTGTCCGGGCCTTGACAGGGGCGCGGAGCACGGGGCGCGCGCGGGCGGGCGAGCGGACGGACGAGCCCGGGGAGGGTCCGGCCTGAGGCCGACGTGCGGCCCCGGCGAGGCCCCGCGAGGGTGCCGGGTGTCCTGGCGGGGTACACCGGTATCCACGAAGCGAACGTTCATGGCGCTAACTAGTTTCTCTAGACATCTGCGTGCCACACTCGTCTCGACGCCGATTCACGGCGGCGTCACCAGCCCCGAGTTCCCCTCTAGGCGTTCGCAGGACCGCCAGGAATGAGATGAACATGACCACCCCGCTGCACCCCTCCGCCCGCCAGCTCGCCGGCCTCACGGCCGAGCAGCTCGTCGGCCACGTCCGGTCGCGCGTCGACGTCACGAGCGACAGCTCCTACCTCCGCGACGAGCGCGTGCCCGCCGCCCGCATCCACCCCTACCCCAAGCGTCGCCGCCTGTCGTCGGAGCCGACGACCGTGCACGTTGACGCTGCCCCCGCCGCGGTCGCCGAGCCGACCTACGCGGACTTCCTGCGGCTCGAGACGTCGCGCCAGCCCGCGACCGCGTAGCGGGCCGCCGCGCCGCACGACGGAGGGCGGGTGCCCGTCGCCGGGTCGATCTCGATCGACCACGGCGACGGGCACCCGCCCTTCGTCGTGCCCCCTCCGACGACGCGGGGGGCGGGAGCGGAGGCGGGGGCACGGCCACCGGGGTCTCCCCCCGGTGGCCGGCCCGCGCCTCCGGCAGGCCCCCTAGGAGGCGCGGCTCCGCAGCAGCGTGAAGCTCGCGTCGCGCACGAGCAGCGTGGTCACCGGGCCCTCGACCATCTGGTCGGGGTCGCTCGAGCTGGCCAGCTCCCACTCGCCGTGGGGCGCCTCGGGCACCTGGAACTCGACGACGCTCGTCGAGCCGTTGGTGAGGAAGGCGAAGGCGTCGGCGTCCTTGTGCGTCAGCACGAACGTGATCGCCTTGTTCTCGCCCTGCTGCCAGTCGCCGCTCGAGAACGAGTGGTCGTCGGCCCGGCGCACCTGCACGTGGTCGTCGCTCTCGACCTCGGGGGCGTAGCGGAACCAGTCGGGGCGCAGCGCGGCGTTCTCGCGACGGAGCGTGATGAGCTCGCGCGTGAACTCGAGCAGCTCGAGGTCGGCCTGCTCCCAGTCGAACCACGAGATCTCGCTGTCCTGGCAGTAGGCGTTGTTGTTGCCGCCCTGGCTGCGCGCGATCTCGTCGCCGCCGAGGATCATCGGCACGCCCGCGCTGACGAGCAGCGTGCCCAGGAAGTTGCGGCGCTGACGGTCGCGGTACGCGTTGACGGCACCGTCGTCGGTCGGGCCCTCGATGCCGCCGTTGAACGACTTGTTGTCGCTCTCGCCGTCCTGGTTGTCCTCGCCGTTGGCCTCGTTGTGCTTCTCCTGGTACATCGTCAGGTCGGCGAGGGTGAACCCGTCGTGGGCCGTGACGAAGTTGACGCTGGAGAGCGGCGAGCGCCGCGAGTCCTCGTAGACGTCGGGGCTGCCGAGCACGCGGTCGGAGAAGGTCGACAGCACGCCGGGCTCGCCGTTCCAGAACTCGCGGACGTCGTCGCGGAACTTGCCGTTCCACTCCGACCAGTCGGCCGGGAAGCCGCCGACCTGGTAGCCCGCGGTGTCCCAGGGCTCGGCGATCATCTTGACGCTCTTCAGCACCGGGTCCTGGTGGATGAGCGTGAGGAAGGCGCTGTGCTCGCTCGCCTCGCCGCCCTGGCGGGTCAGCGTGGTGGCGAGGTCGAAGCGGAAGCCGTCGACGTGCATCTCGGTCACCCAGTAGCGGAGGCTGTCCATGATGAGGGCGAGCGCGGCGGGGTGGCTGACGTTGAGGCTGTTGCCGGTGCCGGTGGTGTCGAAGTAGGCCGACTCCTCGCCCTCGACGAGACGGTAGAAGGCCGCGTTGTCGATGCCCTTGAACGACAGGGTCGGGCCCATGTGGTTGCCCTCGGCGGTGTGGTTGTAGACGACGTCCATCCACACCTCGAGGCCGGCCTCGTGGAAGGCCTTGACCATGGCCTTGAACTCGGCGACCTGGCCGCCGCGGGTGCCGGCGGCCTTCGAGGCGTACTCGTCGTGCGGGGCGAAGAAGCCGATGGAGTTGTAGCCCCAGTAGTTGCGGAGGCCCTTCTCCTCGAGGTGGCTGTCCTGCACGAACTGGTGCGTCGGCAGCAGCTCGACGGCGGTGACGCCGAGGTCGGTGAAGTACTTGATCGCGGCGGGGTGCGCGAGGCCCGCGTACGTGCCGCGGATCTCCTCCGGCACCTCGGGGTGCTGGCGCGTGAAGCCCTTCACGTGCACCTCGTAGACGACCGTCTCCTCGAGGGGCGTGAGCGGGCGCTCGTCGTCGCCCCAGTCGAAGCTGCGGTCGGCGATGACGCTGCGCGGCATGGCGGGGGCGGAGTCGGTGGTGTCCATCGTCTCGGGGTCGTCCATGTCGTGGCCGAAGACGGCCTGGCCCCAGTCGAAGGTGCCGTCGAGGGCGGTGGCCCACGGGTCGAGCAGCAGCTTGTGCTCGTTGTGGCGGAGGCCCGCAGCGGGGTCCCAGGGGCCTGCGACACGGAAGCCGTAGCGGCTGCCGACCCGCGCCTCCGGCACGACCGTGTGGAACACGTGGCCGGTGCGCTCGACGAGCTCGGTGCGGTGCTCGGCGCCGGGGGTGCCGTCGGCCGCGTCGTCGTCGAACAGGCAGAACCAGATGTGGTCGGCGGTCTCGGAGTACACGGCGACGTGGGCGCCGCCGCCGTCGAGGGGCGTGACGCCGAGGGGGTAGGGCTTGGAACGAGATGCGGTCATCACTCAGATGTACAGGAGCGCGGGAGGCGCGGGCCAAGCTGAGCGGTCAGCTCGCCCCCCGTACCCCTCCCCCCGCCCCCTCAAACCCGCCCCGCGCCTCCTCGCCCCCCTCCGGTCCTCGTCAAACCCGCGATCGGACATCGCACCCCGGTGCGCACGGGTGCGATGTCCGATCCCGGCTTCTTCCGTGACCCTCCCCAGCCCGGGAGGCGCCTCCCCCGTCCACAGGGCCACTCCCGTCAGCGGCGCTCCCGGCCGCGACTCGCGCACACTCGGGCATGGCCAGTCCCGATCCCACCCAGCTGCCCCTGCTGCGCGTCGCGACCCACGGCGACTCGTCCCGCGAAGCTCGGGCTCTGCGTCGCGGGGCCGAGCGTGGCCTGCTGCACCGCGTGCGCCGAGGCGTCTACGTCGACCTCGCCGACTGGACAGCGTTGGAGGCGCGGGGCAGGCACGTCGTGACGGTCCGTGCCAGCGTGGCCGGGGCGTCCCCGGGCATCGCGGTGTCGCACGAGTCGGCCGTCGCCCTCCATGGGCTCCCGACGGTGGGGCGCCGACTCGATGACATCGTCCGCACGATCGACGAGCACCGGACGACGGTCAAGCGCACGCCGACGTGCCTGGTCCGGCCGGGCCTCCTCACCGACGACGACGTCGTCGAGGTGGCGGGCGTCCGGGCCACCTCGCTGCTGAGGACGGCAGCCGACATGGCCAGGACCGCGTCGTTCGCCGAGGGGGTGCTCTGCGTGGACGCCGTCCTCCGCCGCGTCGTGCTGGGGGGCGAGCACCGCGATGGCCCCGACGTCGACGAGAGGCTGACGCAGGTCCGAGCAGAGCTCGTGTCCCGGGTCGGACCGCCCGGGCACAGGGGCGGGCGCGCGGCGAGGCGCATCATCGCCTTCGCGTCACCGTGGGCCGAGAACGGGGGCGAGTCGCTGCTGCGGATCGCCCTCCATGAGCTGGGAGTCGCGCAGCCCGTCCTCCAGAAGGTCTTCCGCCTGCACGGGCGCGTCGTCGCTCGCGCCGATGTCCAGCTCCCCGACGGGGCCGTGCTCGAGTTCGACGGCATGGAGAAGCTCGTCGACGGTCGCATGCTCGCCGGCCGCTCGACCGCCCAGGCGCTCCGCGAGCAGAAGGCACGTGACCGCGCCCTCCTCGCCCTGCCCGACGTGAGGACGGTCATCCACTGCGACTACGTCGACGTGGTCCGGCCTGAGCAGCTGGCGGAGCTGCTGAGGGCGGGCGGCGTCTCCCTCGATCCCCGGCGGATCCGGGCCGCTGCTCGTGCTGCCCGTGCCAGGTTCGACGGCGTCGGACCTCGATGAACCTCGTTCCGGACGAAGAACCCGTGCGCGCAGGGGTGTTTTGTCCGATCGCGGGTTCTTCGGGGACGACGCAGGGGACGGGACAGGGGACGGCGGCGGCGGGGGCGGCAACGGCGGCGGCGGCGGCGGGCTAGCTGACGTGCACGTCGGGGCGGCGGGAGCGGTTCGGCTCGGCGCGGCGGAGCACCTCGCGCGTCACCGGGGCGACCTCGCCGGCGCCCGTGACCAGGAACCGGCCCATGTTCGACAGCGGCCCGCCCTCGGTCCACTCGAAGTAGATGTCGGGCGCGACCCCGGTCTCGTCGCGGATCGCCAGCAGCACCGAGGCGAGCGTGTTCGGCACCGCGCCGCTCGTCACCCGCAGCACCCGGTAGCCGTGCACGACGTGTCCGGTGACGACGAGGTCCTCCTCGAAGTTCGACGAGTCGCCCGGGTGCACCTCGACGAAGATCACGGGCGCCCGCTGCGGGATCCCGCTGTAGCGCCGCTCCGCGGTCAGCTTCTTCTTGTAGATCTCGGCGACCTCGCGACCGGGCTCGTGCGCGATGAGCCGGATCGAGCCGTACTCGTCGGCGTCCTCCCGCACGTACCCCAGGGCCGTGTCGTCGAAGGTGATCGACGTCGCCCGCAGCTGGAACGACCGCCGCACCCGCGAGATGAGCGAGACCGCCATGATCCCCACGATGAAGATCGCGGCGATCCGCACGCCGTCGGGCCGCTCGACCACGTTGACGATCGTCGTGTAGACGAAGACGAGCGCGATGGCCCCGAAGCCGATCGTGCGCTTGCGCTGCCGGGCCCGTCGGGCCGAGAGCGTGACCGCGACGGAGGCGCTGGTGATCAACACGAGCACGCCCGTCGCGTAGGCCCCGCCCTGGGCGTCGACGTCCGCGTCGAACACGATGGTGATGACGAACGCGATCACCGTGAAGACCAGGACGAGCGGCCGCACGGCCCGGGCCCACTGCGGAGCCATGCCGTACCGGGGCAGGTAGCGCGGCACCAGGTTCAACAGCCCGGCCATGGCGGAGGCGCCGGCGAACCAGAGGATGCAGATGGTGCTGACGTCGTAGAGCGTGCCGAAGCCGTTGCCGAGGTACTCGTGCGCCAGGTACGCCAGGGCCCGGCCGTTCGCCGACCCTCCCGACTGGAACTCCTCCTGCGGGATGAGCAGCGTCGTGACGAAGCTCGACAGGATGAGGAACGAGCTCATGATCAGGGCGGCCGTGGTCAGCAGTCGCCGGGCGCCGCGGATGCGCCCGGTGGGCCGCTCGTCCGTGTCGTCGGGGTCGCCGGTGATCTGCGGCATGACCGCGACGCCGGTCTCGAAACCGGAGAGCCCGAGCGCGAGCTTCGGGAAGACGATCAGCGCGATGCCGACCATCACGACCGGGTTGCCGTGCTGAACCGTGAGCGCCTGCCACCAGTTGCCGATCACGACCGTGTTCTCGGCCACGTGGAAGATCGACACGGCGATCACGACGAGGTTCAGCACCAGGAAGACGCCGACCAGCACGACGGCGATGCCGATCGCCTCCTTGAACCCGCGGAGGAAGACCGCCGCGAGGAGGGCGACCAGGAAGAGCGTGATCGGCACCTCGGCTCCGTGGAACCACTCGGGCGTGAAGGGGTTCTCGACCGCGTGCGCCGTGGCGTCGGCCGCCGACAGCGTGATGGTGATCATGAAGTCGGTGGCCGCGAAGCCGAGCAGCACGAGCACGAACAGCTTGCCGCCCCACCAGGGCAGCAGGCGTTCGAGCATCGCGATCGAGCCCTCGCCGCGCGGGCTCTCGCGGGCGACGCGACGGTAGACGGGCAGCGCGCCGAGCAGCGTCAGCACCACGAGCACGATCGTGGCGAGCGGCGACAGGAGCCCCGCCGCGACGGCGGCGATGGCCGGCTGGTAGCCGAGGGTCGAGAAGTAGTCGACGCCGGTGAGGCACATGACGCGCCACCACGAGTGGGTCTTCTCCACCTTCTCGGCGTGCGGGCCCTGGTGGGCGCCGGAGTTCTCGGTCAGGCCGTCGAGCAGCCAGTTCCGGAGGCGCGCGCCGGCCACCGGGGTCGGCTGCGGTTCCAGCGCATCGGCGTCCCTGCCGGACTTCTCGGAGACTGTGGACACGGTCGGACCTCTCGCTCGCGCGGCCTCGGGACGGCGCGCGCACACAACGCTAAGCCCCGGTGGTGCGCCGGGAGCCGAGCGGGCGTGAGGATCGCGTTAGGACTCGGGGCGAGCCTCCCCCGCGGGGGTCTCGTCGGGCAGGAAGCGGTAGCCCATGCCGAGCTCGGTCACGAGGTAGCGCGGAGTCGGCGGCACGGGCTCGAGCTTCTTGCGCAGCTGCGCGAAGTAGAGGCGGAGGTACCCGGTGTCCTTCGCGTGGAACGGCCCCCACACCTGCGTCAGCAGGGTCTCGCGGGTGACGAGCTTGCCCGGGCTCTGCAGCAGCAGCTCGAGCACGCGCCACTCGGTCGGGGTGAGCCGCACCGTCTCGCCGCCCCGGGTGACGGTGGTCGACGAGAGGTCGACCCGCACGTCGCCGAAGGCCACGACGGGGGCGTCGTCGTCGCCGGGAGCGAGCCGCCGCGTGAGCGCCCGGAGCCGCGCCAGCAGCTCCTCCATCGCGAACGGCTTCGTCACGTAGTCGTCGGCGCCCGCGTCGAGCGCCTCGACCTTGTCGGCCGCGTCGGTGCGACCCGAGACCACGAGGATCGGCACGGTCGACCAGCCGCGGATGCCCGCGATCACCTCGACCCCGTCGAGCCGGGGCATGCCGAGGTCGAGCATCACCAGGTCGGGGCGGTGCGCGACGACCGCGTCGAGCGCCTCGCGGCCGTCGGCCGCGGTGTGGATCTCGTACCCCCGGGCCCCCAGGGTCACCTTGAGCGCCCGCAGGATCTGCGGGTCGTCGTCGGCGATCAGTATCTTCACGGCTCCTCCTCGCCGACCGTACCCGACGCCCGAGCCGCGGCGAGGGCCACCGGCGTAGGGATCCCGTCAGGATCGCCGGGGCCGTCGCCGTCGGGCAGCGAGACCACCATCGTCAGACCGCCGCCCGGGGTGTCGTCGAGGGTGAGCGTGCCCGACATCGCCTCGGTGAAGCCCTTGCTGAGCGCGAGCCCGAGGCCGAGGCCGGTCGCGTTGTCGGTGTCGCCGAGCCGCTGGAACGCCGTCATGATCTCGCCCCGCCGCTCGGGAGGGATGCCCGGCCCGCGGTCGACGACCCGCACCTCCACCCGGTCGGCGAAGCCGCTCGTCGAGATGCGCACCCGCTGCCCCTCCGGCGAGAACCGCAGGGCGTTGTCGAGCAGGTTGACCAGGACCCGCTGCAGCAGCACGCGGTCGGCCCGCACGGGCGGCACGGACGCCCGCAGCGCGAGCTCGACGTCGGCGGGGCCGAGCCCGAGCTCGTCGAGCGCCCCGAGCACGACCTCGTCGACGTCGACGTCGTCGGTCGAGACGGCGAGGGCGCCGGCCTGCACGCGGCTCACGTCGAGTAGGTTGGTCACGAGGGTGGCGAGCGACTCGAGGCTCTCGTACGCGGTCGAGAGCAGCTCGTCGCGGTCGGCGTCGCTCCAGTCGACGTCGGCCTGGCGCAGCCCGCTGATCGACGCCGTCGCCGCGGCCAGCGGGCGTCGGAGGTCGTGCCCCACGGCGGCGAGCAGGGCGCTCCGCATGCGGTCGACCTCGGCGAGCGGCGCCACCTGGCCGGCCTCGCGGCTCAGGGCGGAGTGCTCGAGCGCCGCCTCGACCTGCGCCGCGACCACCACGAGGAGGCGGCGGTCGGCGGCCTGGAGCCCGCCGCCGGTCAGCTCGAGGGCCGCCCCCGAGCCCGCGGGCAGCGTCGCGATCGAGTCGGAGTCGAGGGGCGGACCAGAGCGCTGGTCGGGGTGCGGAGCCGCCCCGGCGGCCCCGCCCGGGGCCACGGAGGACGCGAGCTCGACGTCGCCCTGCAGCACCCGCACCCGCGTCAGCCCCAGCGCCTCCCGCGTGCGCTCGACGAGCGCCTGCACGGCGTCCTGCCCGCGCAGCACGCTGCCCGAGACGGTGGCGAGCAGCTCGGTCTCGGCCAGGGCCCGCGCCGCCGCCCGGCTGCGCCGGGCTGCCTGGTCGACGACCCAGCTGACCAGCGCGGCGTTGACGACGTAGAGCACCAGCGCGAGGAAGTGCAGGGGCTCGGCGATCGTCAGCTCGTAGACGGGCGCGATGAAGAGGAGGTCGAGCGCCACGCCCGACAGCAGGGCCGCGACGAGCGCGGGCCAGAGGCCCCCGACGACGGCCACCACGATGACGAGCAGCTGGAAGAGCAGCACGTCGCCCGCGATGCCGTCCTCGCTGCGGTGCCCGACCAGCAGCCACGCCAGCAGCGGGCCGCCGAGCAGCGTGAGGGCGAAGCCGGCGAGGACGCGCCCGCGCGACAGGGCACCGCCGATGCGCGGCAGCGCCCAGCCCCGCCCCGCCGAGCCGTGGTTGACGATGTGCACGTCGATCTGGCCGGACTCGCGGATGACGGTGGCGCCGATGCCCTGGCCCGTGAGCGCCGTCGCGAGGCGCCCCCGCCGGCTGACGCCGATGACCAGCTGCGACGCGTTCGTGCCGCGGGCGAACTCGACGAGGGCCCGGGGCACGTCGTCGCCGACGACCTGGTGGTAGGTGCCGCCGAGCTTCTCGACGAGGGCGCGCTGCGCCGCGAGCGCTCCCGGCACGCCCTGCCGCAGGCCGTCCTGGCTGCTGACGTGCACGGCGATGAGCTCTCCCCCGGCCGACCGCGCGGCGATGCGGGCCGCCCGCCGCACGAGGGTCTCGCCCTCGGCACCGCCGGTGAGCGCGACGACGACCCTCTCCCGGGCCTCCCACGGGCTGTCGATGCCGTGCTCGACCCGGTAGGCCTTGAGGGCGCTGTCGACCTCGTCGGCGAGCCAGAGCAGCGCCAGCTCGCGGAGGGCGGTGAGGTTGCCGAGCCGGAAGTAGTTCGAGAGGGCGGCGTCGACGCGCGAGGCGGGGTAGACGTCGCCCGCCGCCAGGCGGTCGCGCAGCGCCTGGGGCGCGAGGTCGACCACCTCGAGCTGGTCGGCCGACCGGAGGACGGCGTCGGGCACGGTCTCGCGCTGCACCGTGCCGGTGATCTGCTCGACGACGTCGTTGAGCGACTCGATGTGCTGCACGTTGACGGTCGAGATCACGGAGATGCCGGCGTCGAGCAGCACCTGCACGTCACGCCAGCGCTTGTCGTGCGTGCCACCCGGGGCGTTCGTGTGGGCGAGCTCGTCGACGAGCGCGAGCTGGGGCCGACGGGCGAGCACGCCCTCGAGGTCCATCTCGTCGAGCTCGACGCCGCGGTGGTCGACGACGCGACGCGGGACGACCTCGAGATCGCCGAGCACCGAGGCCGTCGCGGCGCGGCCGTGCGTCTCGACGACCGCGACGACGACGTCCTTGCCCTCGTCGCGCAGCCGACGCCCCTCCTCGAGCATCGTGTAGGTCTTGCCCACCCCCGGTGCCGCGCCGAGCAGCACCCGCAGTCGTCCTCGTGTCATGCGCTCAGCATCGCACCCGCGCACGACCGGGGCGTCGGGGGCCCGTCGCGCCGGGGACGACCTCGCGAAGCGTCCGCCTGGGGAGGACGCACGTCGAGCGCTAGGGTCGGCCCATGCGCCCCGGCCCCGTCACGATCGTCTACCGTCTCGTCTTCGCGGCGCTCACCCTCACGGCGGTGGCCGCGCAGTTCCGGGTCACGCTCGTGAACGACTCCTCGATCGCGAACTTCTTCTCGTACTTCACGAACCTCAGCAACCTGCTCGCGACCGTGGTGTTCACGGTCGGGGCGATCAGGGTCGCCCGCGGCACCCCCGACTCCCGCGCCTGGTCGGTCGTGCGGGCCGGCACCGTCGTCGCCATGGTCTTCGTCGGGATCGTCTTCAACGTGCTGCTGGCCGGCCTCGACGTCGGGGCCCTCGTGCCGTGGGTCAACGTCGTGGTGCACATGCTGATGCCGGTGGCGGTGCTGGTCGACTGGGTCGTGTGGCCTCCCGAGCGGCGCCTGCCCTGGTGGGCGGCCGCGGTCTGCCTCGTCTATCCGGTCGTCTACAGCGTGTACTCGCTCGTCCGCGGAGCGGTCATCGGGTTCTACCCGTACCCGTTCTACGACCCGTCGGCAGTCGGCGGGGCGGGCGGAGTCGCGCTCTACCTGGTGGTGCTGGTCGTCGCCCTGGCGGTGCTGGCGACGCTGGTCGTGCTCGTCGGCCGCCGCCGCCGGACGAGCACCACGCCGACGCCCTGAGCACGGCCACCCTCGACACGGACACCCTGGACACGACCACCGTGAACGAAGGAAAGCCCCGGTCGGCACCTGGCGAGAGGTGGTCGATCGGGGCTTTCCAGCGGAGCCGGTGGGATTTGAACCCACGGTTCCCACAAAGGGAACTCCACCTTAGCAGGGTGGTGCACTAGGCCGAACTATGCGACGGCTCCTCGAGCGCTGCGTCGTGGACGACAGCGCGCACCGACGATCATAGCGGGCCGAGCGCGATCTGCCGAACCGCGCCTCCCGCACCGCGTGCCCCGCCGCTCGACGGCCGGCCGGGGCCGTGGTCTCTCACCCGCGATTCACCCGCAAGCCCCCCTCCTGGGGGCCACGACCGGCTTGTCCGCCATTATGCGGACACATAGAGTACCCCTGACGCCGACGACGGCGGAGGTGCGGCAGCTCGACAGCACGAGCTCGTCCACCCCTTGCCGGACACTCCCCCGCTGCCCGAGCGCGTCAGCGTGCCACCCCGACTCCGCGAGCGTACCCGACGCCCGCGGTGGGCACACCCCCGCCGACAGCGACGTCGACTCCGTCCCCCTGCGGCGCCGAACCCCTGATCCCGGCGCCGCAGGGCCCCTCATGCGTGCCGGTTCGGGCCGCCGCGTGAGACCCGGGTCGTCCCGGCGAGCTGGTTACTCGCCGGGACGACTTCCCGGGGCAGGCCACGGCCAGCGCTAGTTGCCGAACCCCACCGAGCACGTCTGGTCGGCCGCCGTCTGGCCCGTGAGCCCGCTGATGACCTCGGCGGGCACCGCCGGCGCCGCGGGAGCCGTCGTCTCCGCGGGGGACGTCGTCTCGGCGGGAGCTGAGGGAGTCGCGGTGTCGGCGGGCGCCGGAGCCGCGGCACCCGGGTCCACCGGAGCGGCCGTCCCGGTCGTCTCCGACCCGATCCCCGTGCTGCCCTCGGGGATGGCGAACGGGACGTCGGCCCGGATGGCGTCGAACAGCTGCGTGGCCACCGAGGTGGTCGGCTGCACCTTGCCGGCGTAGACGCCCCTGCCGTCGGTCGTGCCCGGGTACTGCACGAAGTTCACGGCGTCGAGCGGGAGGTCCTTCAGGGCGCTGCCGATCTGGACCATGGTGGTCACGTCGGTGAGCCCCTCCGAGAGGGTCATGTTGCTCGCTGCGGCGCGGGCGAGCGAGTAGAGCTTCGTGGGGTCGCCCAGCGTGTCGGCGCTCTTGACGGTGCGGAGCAACGACGACAGGTACACCTGCTGGCTGCTGATGCGGCCGAGGTCGGAGCCGTCGCCGACGCCGTGCCGGGTACGGAGGAAGGCCAGGGCGTCCGCACCGGACAGCACGGTCTCGCCGGCGGGGATGTTGAGCCCCGTGTAGCGGTCGGTGATCGGGGTCGCGGCGCAGACGGGCACGCCCCCGACGGCGTTCGACATCTCGATGACGCCGTTGAACGAGATCATCCCCGCGAAGGGGATGTCGAGGCCGGTGAGCGACGAGACCGTCGAGACGACGCAGCTCAGGCCGCCGTACGACCAGGCCTCGTTGATCGGCCGGGCCGCCATCGCCGAGTAGTAGCCGCTGCCGTCCTCGCGGGCGCAGGCCGGGATGGGCACGACCATGTCGCGCGGGATGCTCACGGCCGTCGCGTTGGAGTGGTCGGCGGAGACGTGGAGCAGGATGTTCACGTCGTTCAACGTGGCGTCGCGCTCCCCGAACGCCGAGGAGTCCTGTGAGGCGTCGTTGTCGGTGCCGACGACGAGGATGTTGAAGCCGCCCTCGTAGGCCGCGATCGAGGGCACCTCGGGGGCCTTGGTCTCTCCCTTGGCCGCGGGCAGGGCGACGCCCTCGCCGAGGTCGCTCTTCACCTGGTACGCCGCGATGGCGCCGACGGAGGCCCCGCTGACCAGCACGACGGCGAGCGCCCCCGCGAGGATCTTCGCGACGCCGCCGACCGGCCCGCCCGCACGGAGGCGGCCGTGGCGCGCGATGCCGGTCGAGCCCGACCTCGCGGCTCGCCGCGAGAGGTGCGCCGTCTCGGTGGCCTGCCCGGTCGTGGTGCGGCTCCGACCCGCGCCGTGACCCCCGGTCGCGCGGTCGCGTCTCGGGGAGCGGTCACGTCGGTCACGTCGGTCTCGTCGGTCGCGGGGATCGCTCACGCAGGGTCCTCTCGGTCGTCGCGGGCACGCGGCCAGGGCGCTCACGAGGAGGCCGGCGGCGCCCGTGCGATGGGCGGGCAGAAGGCATTGTAGACAGAGCGCCCTAGGTGCCCGCCACAGGAACGGGCCGGCGCAGCCCCTCACTGGGGGTGCCGCACCGCGTCGACGAGAGGCGGGCGACGACCCTGCGACCCGGTCCGCCCGGACGCACGCGGGAGCCGGGGCCCCGCCTAGAGTGGGGAGTCGACCTGCCGGAGGGACGACATGGGCGACGACCGCAGCCGTGACCTGAGCGGAGCCCTCCTGGGCGACCGCTACCGACTCGACGGTGTCCTCGGGCGCGGGGGCATGGCCACCGTGTACCGCGCCGTCGACACGGCTCTCCGGCGCCCGGTGGCGCTGAAGCTGCTCGCGCCGAACAGCGGCGACGCCGACGACCTGCGGCGGGCGCACTCCGAGATCGACCTGCTCGCCTCGCTCGAGCACCACGCCCTCGTGACCCTCTACGACGCCGACATCGCGGTCGTCGACGGCGACGAGCGCCCCTACCTCGTCATGCAGCTCGTCGACGGCCCCACACTCGACCGGCGCCTGCACGACGGCCCCGTCGCGGGCGACGAGGTGCAGCGCATGGCCGCCGACCTCGCCGAGGCCCTCCACGTCGTTCACTCCGCCGGCATCGTGCACCGCGACCTCAAGCCGGGCAACGTGCTGCTGGCGCCGTCGCCCGTCCCGGGCCAGGAGTTCCGCGCGCTGCTCGCCGACTTCGGCATCGCCCAGCTCAGCGGGGCCACCCGCCTCACGGCGCCGGGCTCCGTGCTCGGCACCGCCGCCTACCTCAGCCCGGAGCAGGCCCTCGGCGGCGAGGTCGGCACGGCCTCCGACATCTGGTCGCTCGGCCTCGTGCTGCTCGAGGTCGTCACGGGCCGCCGTGAGTTCCCGGGCACGCTGATGGAGTCGCTGAGCGCGCGCCTCAGCCGCGACCCGGTCGTGCCGGCGTCGGTCGGCGCCGACTGGCAGGCCCTGCTCACCGCGATGACGGCGCGCGACCCGGCGGCCCGCCCGACCGCCCTCGACGTGCTGCGGGAGGCGCGCGGTGCGGCCGCGCCCGTCGTGGCCACGGGAGCGGGTGCCGGAGGCGCGGTGGCGGCCCCCGGGGCGACCGGCGACGGGCGCGGGGCCGGCGGCGCTGCCGTGGGAGGCCTCGCCGTCGGTGCCGGCCTCGCCGCGGGGGCCGGTCTCGCCGCGGGTGCCGGCGCCGCAGCCGCGGCCACCGGAGCAGGAGCGGGCGCAGGAGCCGGCGCCGGCGCCGACCAGCCGACCAGCGCGATGCCCGCCGGCGACGCCCCCACCGCCCGCTTCCCCGTCGGGGACTCCCCGACGGCCCGTCTCGACCCCGCGGCCGGTGCCGGCGACGCCCCGACTCGGGCGCTGCCGCCGGACGACGCCCCCACGCGACGCTTCGCGCCTGCCGGATCGGCCGGGGTCGCCGCGGGGGCCGGGGCCGCCGGGGCCGCGACCTCACCGCTCGGGTCGACCCGCGCCTCCTCGGGGGCCGCGCGCAGCAGCGGCGACGACGAGCGACCGGGCCGCCGTCGCGTGCTGGTCGGCGTGGTCGTCGCCGTCGTGCTGCTCGCCGTGCTGGCCGCCGTGGCCCTCGCCCTCGGGGCAGGCCGCGGGAGCGACCCCGCCGGTGACCCGACCGCCCCGGTCGAGACGACCGAGACCAGCCCGGAGCCGAGCGTCGCCCCGACCGAGGAGGCTCCCGCCGAGGAGTCGCCGAGCACGGAGCCCACCGTCGCCCCGGCCCCCGCGCCGGAGACGACGGCGCCCGCCCCGTCGGAGGAGGAGCCGGACGAGGACGAGAACGAGCCCGACGAGGACGAGGGCGGGCCCGGGCAGGCGACGCCGCCGTCGGGCACCGTGCCCGGCCAGGGCACCGGCACCGGCACCGGCACCGGCAACGGCAACGGCAACGGCAACGGCAACGGCAAGCCCACCGGCGCCGGCGCCGCCGTTCCCGGAGTCGATGCCACGGTCGTCACCGGCCCCGGCAACGGGAAGGACAAGGGGAAGGGCCCCGGCACCGCGACCGACTGAGCCCGCGCGCCCCGCGCCTCCTACTTCCGGTTCGCGACCAGGGCGACCGCGTACGCCGGGTACCACTGCCCCGCCGGCGGGCCGCCGTTGCAGGGCCCGTCGCTGGCTCCCGGCGTCTTGACCCAGAGCAGGGCGTCGAGCCCGGTGGTGCCGCCCGTGACGCGCGGGGTCTGGCCGAGGCCCGCACCGGGGGCGTTGCACCAGGTGCCCTTCCAGCCCCGCCCGTTGCGCGACACGTCGATGACGTAGTGGGTGCCGCCGAGCGCCGCCGAGACCTTGTCGGCGTAGGCCCGCTCCGGGTCGACGCCGTAGTAGTTCGCGACGTTGGTGAAGAAGCCCCGGGCGCGGTCGACGCCCGCCGCCTTCAGCCGGGCGGCCATCTCGGTGGGCGGGACCCAGTTCGAGTTGCCGCCGTCGAGGTAGGCGGGCACGCCCGCGTCGGCCAGGGCCGCGACGGCGGCGGCGAGGGTCGCGGTCCGGGTCGTGGTCGTCTCGGGGCAGGAGCCGAGGTGGCCGAGCGAGTCGGGCTCGACGAGCACGACGGCACGGTGGCCGCGGAGGGTGTCGGCGACGAGCTGGTTCCAGCGCAGGTAGGCGGCGTCGTCGACCGCCCCGCCGCCCGACCAGCCGCCGCAGTCGCGACCGGGGATCTCGTACGTGACGAAGACGGGCGTGCGCCCCTTCGCCTCGGCGGCGGCGAGCGTGCGCTGCACGACCTTGACGAGCATGGCGTCGTCGTACCAGCTGCCGAGCCAGGTGGCGATCGACTGGTCGGCGATCGTCCGGGCCGCGGCGGCCTCGGTGGTGCGGCCTGCCGCCTGCAGCTGCGCGGCCGCCGTCGCGGCGGCACCGGTCGGGTCGACGTAGAGGCCGCCGCGGTAGACGGTGCCGGCCGAGGCCGTGCGGATGGTGGCGGAGGTGACGGTCGCGGACGACGCGGCGGTCGCCGCGGACGCGGGGTCGGCAGGGGAGGCGGTGGGCACGGCGACGAGGCCGGTCGCGAGCGCGACGGCGGCCCCGAGCACCACGCCCCGGCGGGCGAGGGAGGTCACGGGGTGGGTTCCGTTCGGTGGGGAGGGCGGCGGGGCGGAGCACCCGTCGACCAGGCGACGGACGCGGGTGACGCCGACCTGGTGCCGTCAGTGCAGCACGGGCCCCCGTGCGCCTCAAGCCCCCGTGCGGTGCCGGCGCCGCCCGTCTTCGGGGGTGGGGGCACGCCCGTCGTCCCCCCTCCGGCCGACCCGGCCCGCGCCTCCTGGGGGCTCGCCGTCGGAGCCGTGGGAGTCGCGGGCACGGTGGCTGCACGTCTCCCGCACCCGGGCTGGCAGCGGGCCTCCCGCTCCCTGGGTGCGGGCTACGAGCCGGCACGGCGCCCGCCCCGGGCCCTGGTGGACGTCGGTGGTCAGGCGTACCGTCGCTCGCGTGACACGACCCACGACGACGACCGTCGGCGAGCTGCGAGCCTCCGGGCACCGGCTGCGACCGCTCCGCACCGAGATCCGCGACAACCTTCTCTCCGCCCTGCGCGAGGGCCGAGACCCCTGGCCCGGGCTGCACGGGCTCGAGACCACCGTGCTGCCCCAGCTCGAGCGGGCGCTGCTCGCCGGGCACGACGTGGTGCTGCTCGGCGAGCGGGGCCAGGGCAAGACGCGCCTGCTGCGCACCCTGGCGGGCCTGCTCGACGAGTGGTCGCCGGTGATCGAGGGCTCCGAGCTCGGCGAGCACCCGTTCGAGCCGATCACGACCGAGAGCGTCCGCCGGGCGGCCGAGCTCGGTGACGACCTGCCGGTCGCCTGGCGCGGGCGCGACGAGCGCTACGTCGAGAAGCTCGCGACGCCCGACACGAGCGTCGCCGACCTCATCGGCGACGTCGACCCGATGAAGGTGGCCGAGGGCCGAAGCCTGGGCGACCCCGAGACGATCCACTTCGGGCTCATCCCCCGCGGCCACCGCGGCATCGTCGCCGTCAACGAGCTCCCCGACCTGGCCGAGCGCATCCAGGTCGCGATGCTCAACGTGATGGAGGAGCGCGACATCCAGATCCGCGGCTACGTGCTGCGGCTCCCGCTCGACGTGCTCGTGGTCGCGAGCGCGAACCCGGAGGACTACACGAACCGCGGCCGCATCATCACGCCCCTGAAAGACCGGTTCGGGGCCGAGATCCGCACCCACTACCCGATCGAGCTCGACGACGAGATCGCGGTGATCCGGCAGGAGGCCGACCTCGTGGCGGAGGTGCCCGACGTGCTCGTCGAGGTGCTCGCCCGCTTCACGCGCGCCCTCCGCGACTCGCCCTCCGTCGACCAGCGCAGCGGCGTCAGCGCTCGCTTCGCGATCGCCGGGGCCGAGACGATCGCCGCGGCCGCGCTGCACCGTGCGACGCGCCAGGGCGAGCCCGAGGCCGTGGCCCGGCCGATCGACCTCGAGACGGCCGTCGACGTGCTCGGCGGCAAGATCGAGTTCGAGTCGGGCGAGGAGGGGCGAGAAGACGAGATCCTCGACCACCTGCTGCGGACGGCCACGGCGGAGGCCGTGCGCGCGCACCTGCGGGGCGTCGACCTGGACCTGCTGGTCGACGCGCTCGAGGCGGGCCGCATGGTGACGACCGGCGAGCAGGTGACGGCGCGCGACTTCCTCGCCGGGCTGCCCTCGCTCGGCGAGTCCGACCTCTACGACCGGGTCGCGGAGCGTCTCGGCGCCACCAGCGACGGGCAGCGTGCGGGCGCCATCGAGCTCGCGCTCGAGGGCCTCTGGCTGGCCCGCCGGGTCAGCAAAGAGGCGGGCGACGGGCAGGCCGTCTATGGCTAGGGCGAACCGGCGGCTCGGGCGCGGCTCGAGCTACCGGAGGTTCGACGGCGGGCCCGACCCTCTGGCCCCGCCGGTCGACCTGCGCGAGGCCCTCGACGCGGTCGGCGAGGACGTCATGGCGGGGCGGTCGCCCGAGGCGGCGCTGCGCGAGTTCCTGCGCCGCGGCGGCAGCGACGGTCGTGGTCTCGACGACCTCGCCCGCCGCGTCGCCGAGCGACGCCGGGAGCTGACGCGGGGCACCGACCTCGACGGCACGCTGCGCGAGGTCGCGGCGCTGCTCGAGCGGGCGGTGCTCGACGAGCGCCGCCAGCTCGCGCGCGACGTCGAGCTCGACGACGGCGACCGTGCGCTGGCCGAGCTGCAGCTCGACAGCCTGCCCCCGTCGCCCGCCGCCGCCGTCGCCGAGCTGGCGGGCTACCGCTGGCAGAGCCGGCAGGCCCAGGCCGACTACGACGCCATCCGCGACCTGCTCGGCCGTGAGCTGCTCGACCAGCGCTTCGCCGGCATGAAGCAGGCGCTCGAGGGCGCCACCGACGCCGACCGTGCCGCGACGACGCAGATGCTCGCCGACCTCACCGACCTCCTCGAGGCCCACCGGCGGGGCGACGACGTCGCGCAGCAGTTCGACGACTTCATGGCCGCGCACGGCGACGCGTTCCCCGAGGGGCCCGAGACCGTCGACGAGCTGATCGACGCCCTCGCGGCGCGGGCGGCCGCGGCGCAGCGGCTGCGCAACTCGCTGACCCCCGAGCAGCGCGACGAGCTCGACGCGCTCGCCCAGCAGGCCTTCGGCTCCCCCGAGCTGATGGGTCAGCTGTCGCAGCTCGACGACGTGCTCCGCGGGCTGCGCCCCGGAGAGGACTGGGGCGGCTCGGAGCAGTTCGGCGGCGGCGAGGGCATGGGCCTGGGCGACGGCACCGGCGTCTTCCAGGATCTCGCCGACCTCGACGCCCTCGCCGAGCAGCTGGCGCAGTCGGGCCCCGGCTCCCAGCTCGACGACCTCGACCTCGACGCCCTCACCCGGCAGCTGGGGCAGGAGGCGGTGGTCGACGCGCGGGCCCTCCAGCGCCTCGAGCAGGCCCTGCGCGACTCGGGCACGATGTCCCGAGCCGCCGACGGCCGCCTGCGCCTCACGCCCAAGGCGATGCGCCAGCTGGGCAAGGCGCTGCTGCGCGACATCGCCGAGACGGTCTCCGGCCGACGAGGCGCGCGTGACGTCCGCCGGGCGGGCGCGGCCGGCGAGCGGTCGGGCGCGACGCGGGAGTGGGCGTTCGGCGACACCGAGCCCTGGGACGTCACCCGGACGGTCACCAACGCCGTGACGCGCGTGGCGGGCGGCGGCGGGTCCACCCGTGACGGCGTGCGCATCGAGATCGGCGACGTCGAGGTGCAGGAGACCGAGGCCCGGACGCAGGCGTGCGTCGCCCTCCTGGTCGACACCTCGTTCTCGATGGCGATGGACGACCGCTGGGTGCCGATGAAGCGGACGGCGCTGGCGCTGCACACGCTGGTCACCAGCCGGTTCCGCGGCGACGACCTGCAGCTGATCGGCTTCGGCCGCGAGGCGCGGACGATGGAGATCGAGGAGCTCGTGGGCCTCGACGCGAAGTGGGAGAAGGGCACGAACCTCCACCACGCGCTGCTGCTCGCGAACCGCCACTTCCGGAAGCACCCCTCCGCGCAGCCCGTGCTGCTCATCGTCACCGACGGCGAGCCGACCTCCCACCTGGAGGCCGACGGCGCCACCTGGTTCGACTACCCGCCGGCGCCGCTGACGATCGCCGTCACCGTGCGCGAGCTCGACGCCTCGATGCGCCTCGGCGCGCAGACGACGATCTTCCGCCTCGGCGACGACCCCGGCCTCGCCCGGTTCGTCGACGCCATGGCACGCCGGGTCGGCGGCACGGTCGTCGCGCCGGAGGCCGACGACCTCGGCGCCGCCGTGGTCGAGTCGTACCTCGACGGGCGGCAGCCGGGCCCCGGCCGCGCGGCCTGAGCCGCACCGGGTCGCTAGAACAGCGGCCAGGGAACGGCGGAGCCGTGGCCGCGGGGCTCGGGGAAGCGACCGGACGACAGCAGGTGCTCGCACCGGGCGATCGTCGCGCTGATCTCGAGCGGGGTGACGTGCTCGGCCAGCGCCTCCCCCAGGGCTCCGTCGAGGTCGGCCCGGACGCGCGCGAGCCCCTCGAGCTCGTCGGGGGCGAGCTCGTCGCCGAGCCAGCCCCAGAGCACGGTGCGGAGCTTGTGCTCGACGTGGAAGGTGAGGCCGTGGTCGACGCCGTGCCGGTGCCCGCCGGGCAGGGCCAGCACGTGGCCGCCCTTGCGGTCGGCGTTGTTGACGACGACGTCGAACACGGCCATGCGCCGGAGCGCCGCGGAGTCCTCGTGGACGAGCGTGACCGGCAGGTCGCGCTCGTCGGTGCCGTCGATGACGGGCAGCCAGCCCTCCTCGGGCACCTCGTCGCTCGAGACGAGGTCGACCGCGGACTGCTCGGGGTCGACCTCCTGCCAGAGCTGCACCATGCCCGGGCCGAGCGGCCCGTCGCGCAGCCACGTGGTCGGCACGACGCCCCAGCCGAACGCCTCGCTGACGAGGAAGGCGGAGACCTCGCGGCCCGCCAGGGTGCCGTCGGGGAAGTCCCACAGGGGGGCCTCGCCCGCGACCGGCTTGTAGACGACGGCCGTGCCGTCGATCGTGCCGACGAAGGTGTCGTTCGAGGCGATGCGCACGCGGCCGGTCAGCTCGAGGTCGCCCGACGGGACGGGCCCCGACGGGACGGGAGCACCGGCCACGGGCGCGCCAGCTGCGGGAGCACCGGGCACGGGCACCTCCGGCTCGCGGGCCACGGTCACGGCCTACGGCCGACCGTCGGGCCGGTCGCCGTCGAAGAGGTCGTCGAGGTCGTCGGGCCCGATCTCGCCGAGGCCGGGGGCGGCCGGGCAGACGTGGCCCTCGGGGTCGATCGGCGTGCCGCAGAGCGGGCAGAGGGGGCGGCCGGCGCCGACGACCTCGTGGGTCCGGGCGGCGAAGGCGCGGGCGGTGCCGACGGGGATGCGCACGCGCAGCAGCTCGGGGGCCTCCACCTCGATCTCGACCGCGGCCTCGTCGTCGTCCGCCTCGACCGCGGCGAGGGCCGCCGAGAAGGCCTCCGACTCGTCGTCGTCGAGCTCGACCACGGGGAAGGCCTCGATGACGACCTGGGCCGTGGTCGGGTCCCAGCCGAGGCTGAGCGCGCCGGTGCGGAACTCCGGCTCGACGGGCTGCTCGAGCGGCTCGTTGTCGACGAGCTCGACGGGGGTGACGGTGGGGATCGTCAGCGACGTGCCCTCCCGCGAGCTCAGCTCGTCGAGGATCTCGTCGATCTTCTCCGCGAGGGCCGCGGACTGCTGCTTCTCGAGGCCGACGCTGACGAGCCGGGCACCGTCGCGCACCTGGAGGTAGAACTCGCGCTGACCGGGCTGACCGATCGTGCCGACGACGATCCGGTCGGGCCAGTCGAATCCGTGGACGATGGTGGGCATGCCGCCCATCCTACGAGCGGCGGGCCGGCCCGGCCCAGGCTGCGTGCAGGGCGGGAGTCGAGGTGCCGGCGGGCGGGCCGGCCACCTCGTCGACGGTGCCGGTCGTCACTCGTGCCCCGCGCCTCCCCCGACGGCGGCGTCCGCCGCGGGCGCCGCCGCGCGCAGCCACGAGAGGTCGCCCGAGTCGGTGTTGGTCGCGAGGACCTCGGGGCGGCTCGTGCCGTACCGGACGATCGAGACCGAGGCCGGGCCGACCGCGATGCGCTGGAAGAGGTCGAGGTGCATGCCGAGCGCGTCGGCGAGCACCGACTTGACGATGTCGCCGTGGCTGACCGCGACCCACACGGCGCCCGGGCCGTACTCCGCCTCGACGGCGGCGTCGTGGCGACGGATCGCCGCCACCGCCCTGGCCTGCATGCCCGCCATGGACTCTCCGCCGGGGAAGGTCACGGCCGAGGGCTGCCCCTGCACGGTCGCCCAGAGCGGCTCGGCGCTGAGCTCCTTCAGGGTGCGGCCCTGCCAGTCGCCGTAGTCGCACTCGGAGATGCCCTCCTCGACCGGGGTCGTCGGGCTGCCCTCCTGCCGGTCGACGATGTACCCGGCGGTCTCGCGGCACCGTTCGAGCGGGCTCGAGACGACGGAGACGACCGGCACGACGGCGAGCCGCTCGCCGGTGCGGACGGCCTGCTGGTGCCCGACGTCGTCGAGCAGGACGCCCGGGGTGCGCCCCGCGAGGACTCCGCTCGCGTTGGCGGTGGTGCGCCCGTGACGGACGAGGATGACGGTGGCCATGCCCCGAGCCTAGACACCGGCCGCCGAGGGCCTGGACACCGGCCGCGAGGGCCTACTCGCGGGGACCCTCGCGGCGGCGCAGGGCGACGTCCTCGGCGTCGATGAGCTCGAGCACCTGGCGCACCGCGGTCTCCGGGTAGCGGCGCTCCCGTCGCACCGCCAGCACGGCGGCCCGCTCGGCCTCGATCATGCGACGTCGCACCCGGTCGTGCTCGAGCCGCTCGCCCGTGAGGTCGGTGAGGTCGTCGGACTCGTCGCGGCCGGCCGCCCCGACGGCCGGCTCGCCCTGCTCGTCGACCCGCGACTCCTTCGCCTCCCGCCGGGCCTCGAGGCCCGCGGCCCGGGCCTCGTCGAGGAGGCGGTCGCGGTCGGACTCCTCCTGCAGGTCGGCGGTGCGGGGCAGGCGGAGCGCCCGGATGATCGGCGGGAGGAAGAGGCCGAGCAGCAGCGAGCCGACGACGACCGCGAAGGCGAGGAACTGCAGCAGCTCGCGCTCGGGCGTCTCGGCGGGCAGGAGGAAGACGGCGGCGAGCGTGACGACGCCGCGGATGCCGGCGGCCGAGACGGCGGTGACCGTGCGCCAGTTCCACGAGCGCTCGCGCAGCGCCCGCGGCCCGTGGTCGAACAGCACCTTCGCGAGGCCGACGGCGATGAAGCGCGACGCCACCAGGACGACGAGGAGGGCGACGACGACTCCGGCGATCTGCAGCCCGTCGAGGCTCGAGCGGCGGAGGCCGCGCACGATGCCCGACAGGCTGAGCCCGATGAGCAGGAAGACCGCGTTCTCGAGCAGGAACTGGATCGTGCGCCAGTTGACCGACTCCGCGATGCGCGCCTCGGGCGACTGGATGAGCGGGGCCCGCCAGCCGAGCCAGAGCCCGGCCACGACGACGGCGAGCACGCCGCTGCCGCCGATCTCCTGCGTCGGCACGAAGGCGACGAAGGGCACGACGAGCGACAGGCTCGTGTCGAGCACCGGCGAGTGGAGGAAGCGGCGGACGACCGAGAACCCGAGGCCGACCAGCAGGCCGATGCCCACGCCGAGGCCCACCGCGAGGAGGAACTCGCCGCCCACCTCGATCGGGTGCACGACGCCGACGACGGCCGCGATGGCGGTGTTCAGGGCGACGAGCGCGGTCGCGTCGTTGAGGAGGCTCTCGGTCTCGAGGATGGAGAGCACGCGTCGGGGCAGGCGGGCCTTGCCGGCGACGGCCTGGACGGCGACCGCGTCGGTCGGGGCGACCACGGCGCCGAGCGCCAGCGCCGCGGCGAGGCCGACCGCGGGCACGAGGGCCCAGAGCGCGAAGCCGACGGCGGCGAGGGTGACCACGACGACACCGACCGAGAGCACGAGGATGCTGTCGCGCCGGGCACGGATGTCGGCGAGGGGCGTGCGGATCGCGGCCGCGAAGAGCAGCGGCGGCAGCAGCCCGTAGAGCACGGCGTCGGGCTCGATCACCACCTCGGGCACGAACGGCAGGAACGACGCGACGGCACCGACCGTGACGAGCGCGACCGGGGCCGACCAGCCGGCCCGACCCGCGACTCCGCTCGTGGCGACGGTGACGAGCACCGCCGCGACCACCCACGCGATCGTCTCGGGGATCACCGCGTCGCCCTCGCCCCTCGTGTCGTCACCGGTGCACGGTACCGGCTCGGGGCCACTGCCGCGACCGGCGCCGCCGCGGCCCCGCCGCGCTGTTGCGGCTGTGCCGCCGTCCACCGGCGGCGTGCGCCTGGCTTGCAGGGTCTCCTCCCCGTGGCCTAGGGTCGAGACACACCCCCGGATACTTCGGTTACCGGTTAGAAGGCCCCAGGGAACTGGGGCCTTCGGACTTCCAGGACCACTTCTCAGGGCGCCGCACGACGCCGTTCGCATCGCGCATCGTGTCCGGGAACTGCGACGCCCGGAGAGCTTCCTCCGTGATGTTCGTCATGAAGTCCGGGTCGGTCTGCACGAGTTCCTTCGAGGAGCGCGCCCTCGTCATCGGGAAGATGATCCCGGTCGAGAACCCGAGCTCCTCCTTGAGCATGCGGAGCGGGCCGACGAGATCGCTGTCGTTCGTTACGGCGACGTGGATGTCGGAGTGCCCGAGGAGAGCGCCCGCGACCATGCGCGACGCGAGGTTCACGTCGGACCCCTTCTCCTCGATCTTCCGGACGGACGCCGTGACGAATTTCCGGGTCTCGAGGTCCACCTGCTGCGGGTGCACCGGCATGTCGCGACGGTCGTTGCGGAACTTCCCCAGATGGACCGAGATGCGCGGGTCCGTGCGGAGGGCCCGGAGGTAGACCTGTTGACGCACCGGCGCACGGACGTCTGCGGTGAGACCGTGGCGCAGCAGCGCCGTGCAGTAGTGGATGCGGACCACGTCGTGCTCGGGCATGAGCTCTGAGAAGAGCCGGTGCAGGTCGAGCCACTTCACGTTCTGTCGCCCCTGCAGGGCACGGCGGTAGAGGTTGAAGCCGTCCACGTAGACGGACGCTGTCGGTCGCCCTGCAGTCATCCGTCCGACTGTAGGAGAACGGCGTGGGTCAGCGATGCGCCTGTGGACGGATCCGCGCCCACGGGCGCCCCCGACGTGCGAGGGTGGGGCCATGGACCTGGTCGTGTCGCGTGCGCTCACGATCCCCGCGGCGGAGCTGACCTGGCGCTTCTCGCGGTCGTCGGGGCCGGGCGGGCAGCACGTGAACACGTCCGACAGCCGAGTGCAGCTGTCGTGGGACGTCGCCCACGCCGACAGCCTGACGGAGGCGCAGCGCGAGCGCCTGACGTCGCGTCTCGACGGCCGCCTGGTCGCCGGCGCCCTGACCGTCACGTCGTCCGAGCAGCGGTCGCAGCTGCGCAACCGCGAGACGGCGCTCGCGAAGCTCGCCGAGATCGTCGCCGCGGCGCTCGCCCCCGACGCCGCGCCGCGACGGCCGACGCGTCGGACGCGCGGCTCCGACCGCCGTCGGCTCAGCGCCAAGGGCGAGCGCTCGGCCACCAAGCAGCAGCGCCGACGCCCCACCGACGACTAGGAGCGAGCTCGGGCCGTGAGGCACCAGGTCGTCGCACCCGAACCACGCCGCGGCTTGGTTCGGGTGCGAGGACGTGGTTTGGTTCGTCGTCGCCGCGGCGACGCGGTGCGGAGGGCGTGGGATTCGAACCCACGAGACATCTCTGCCCACTTGTTTTCAAGACAAGCTCCATCGGCCGCTCGGACAGCCCTCCCGGTGCGCGACGGGCGAGCCAGCGCGACCGTGGCCGAGTCTAACCGAGGAGGCGCGGGCGACACGGGCGCGATCCCCCGGCCCGCGAGGCGGTCGCCCCCTCGACCGCGACCCGACCCGCCCCCTCGACCGCGCCTACAGCGTGGCGAGCGCTGCGGCGAGCCCGTCGTCGACGTCGGAGCCGGTGCGCTCGTTCGCGACGGCGAAGACGTCGTCGGGCGCCTGGCCCATCGCGCAGCCGCGCCCCTGGGCCGAGGCCCAGCGCAGCATGTCGATGTCGTTGCGGCCGTCGCCGGCGGCGAACACGCGCTCGCGCGGGATGCCCAGCCACTCGCGCACCCGCTCGAGGGCCGTCGCCTTCGTCACGCCGTCGGGCGCGATGTCGAGCCAGGCCGTCCAGCCGACGTTGTAGTTCACCTTCGAGAGGCCCATCCGCTCGACGACCTCGAGGAAGTCGTCGGTGCCGTGGTCGGGCGAGACGACGACCACCCGGGTCGCCGGGCGGTCGAAGAGCTGCTCGAACTCGACCTTCTCGGCGTTGCCGCTCGACTCGACGGTCGGGAACGAACCGCAGTAGCGCAGCACCCCGTCGCGGTCCTCGACGGCGTAGCCGCCCTCCTGGATCTCGCCGCGGATCGTGGTGAGCACGTCGGTCGGGTCGAACTCCTCGACGTGCACCTGCCCGTAGCCGGTGGGCGCCGACTCGTCGCGCCCGAGCGTGATCGCCCCGTTCGCCGTGACGACGTAGTCGGAGACGAGGCCGAGGCGGTCCATCACCGGCAGCGTCGTCGAGACCGAGCGGCCCGTGGCGATCATCACCGCGTGGCCGGCCTCGCGCAGGCGACGGATCTGCTCCGCGACGCCGTCGCTGATCGTGCCGTCCTCCTGCATGATCGTGCCGTCGACGTCGAGGGCGACGAGCCAGCGCTCACCGTCGACCACGCCCGCGGCGGCGGCCGAGGCCGCGACGTCGGTCGGACGGCCCACGCCGCTCACGCGACCGGCTCGATGACCTCGAGGCCGCCGAGCCACGGGCGGAGCGCCTCGGGCACGACCACCGAGCGGTCGGCCCGCTGGTGCGTCTCGAGGATCGCCACCAGCCAGCGCGTCGTCGCCAGCGTGCCGTTCAGCGTCGCCACGGGAGCGGTCTTGCCGCTCTCGGTGCGGTAGCGGGTGTCGAGCCGGCGGGCCTGGAAGGTGGTGCAGTTCGACGTGCTGCTGAGCTCGCGGTACGTGCCCTGCGTCGGCACCCAGGCCTCGATGTCGAACTTGCGGGCGGCGCTCGAGCCGAGGTCGCCGGCCGCGACGTCGATGACGCGGTAGTTGAGGCCGAGCGACTGCATCATCGTCTCCTGGAACGCGACGAGCCGGTCGTGCTCGGCGGTGGCCTGGTCGGGGTGCACGTAGCTGAACATCTCGAGCTTGTTGAACTGGTGCACGCGGAGGATGCCGCGGTTGTCCTTGCCGGCGGCCCCGGCCTCGCGGCGGTAGCAGGTCGACCAGCCGGCGTAGCGGATCGGCCCGGCCTCGACGTCGAGGATCTCGTCGGCGTGGTAGCCGGCGAGCGCGACCTCGCTCGTGCCGGTCAGGTAGAGGTCGTCGGCAGGCAGGTGGTAGACCTCGTCGCTGTGCGAGCCGAGGAAGCCCGTGCCGGCCATGATCTCGGGGCGCACGAGCGTGGGCGTGATCAGCGGGGTGAAGTCGTTCTTCACCGCGAGGTCGAGCGCCATGTTCATCAGCGCGAGCTCGAGCCGCGCGCCGATGCCGCGGAGGAAGTAGAAGCGCGAGCCCGACACCTTGGTGCCGCGCTTGATGTCGATCGCGCCGAGCACCTCGCCCAGGTCAGCGTGGTCGAGCGGCTCGAAGTCGAAGGCGGGGCGGGTGCCGACCTCGCGGAGGGTGACGAAGTTCTCCTCGCCGCCGGCGGGCACGCCCTCGATCACCGGGTTGCCGAGCGAGCGGATCGCCCGGTCGAACGCGGCGTCGGCCTCGGTCGACGCGGCCTGGGCCTCCTTGACGCGGGCGGCGAGCGCCTGCGCCTCGGCGACGAGCGCGGCCTTCTCCTCCTTCGGGGCCTTCGCGACGGTCTTGCCGAAGGCGTTCTGCTCGGCGCGCAGGGCCTCGAAGGCCGAGATCGCGGCACGGCGGGCGGAGTCGGCGGCCACGGCGTCGTCGACCAGCGACTCGGAGTCGCCGCGGGCGCGCTGGCTGGCCTTGAGGAGGTCGGGGGCGTCTCGGAGCAGCTGGGGATCGATCACGCGACCATCCTAAGGAGTGCATGTGGACGTCAGCCCCCGTCCCTCCCCGGAGTCGCGGGTCGGCCCGTTCTCCCGGCGACCTGCCCCGAGACCGGTCGCGGGGGCTCCCCGACCAATACGCTCGGCGCATGACCCCCTCCCCCTCCTCCTCGCCCGCCGAGCCCGGCTCGACGCCCGCGGCCGAGACGACCCAGAAGACGGCCGCGCTGGTCTACAACCCGATCAAGGTCGACATCGAGGCCGTCAAGGAGTCGATCGCCCGCCACGAGCGCGAGGCCGGCTGGGGCGAGACCCGCTTCTACGAGACCAGCAAGGAGGACCCGGGCGGAGAGGTCACCGCACAGGCCCTCGCCGACGGCGCCGACATGGTGATCGCCGCGGGCGGCGACGGCACCGTCCGGGCCGTGGCCGAGGCCCTGCGGGGCACGGGCGCCTCGATCGGCCTGCTGCCGTCGGGCACGGGCAACCTCCTGGCCCGCAACCTCGACCTGTCGCTCGACAACCTCGACGACTCCATCGCCACCGCCTTCCAGGGCCG
Source organism: Frigoribacterium sp. CFBP 8754 (assembly GCF_014841815.1). Classification (NCBI taxonomy): domain Bacteria; kingdom Bacillati; phylum Actinomycetota; class Actinomycetes; order Micrococcales; family Microbacteriaceae; genus Frigoribacterium; species Frigoribacterium sp. CFBP 8754. The sequence goes on along the minus strand of NZ_JACYUO010000004.1, from coordinate 76,440 downwards.
CGACCGCGACATCGACCTCGGGGTGGTCGACATCGAGCGCGAGGACGGCCAGCGCGAGACGTTCGCCTTCGTCGTCATGGCCGGGGTCGGCCTCGACGCCAAGATGCTCGCGAACACCAACGACGACCTGAAGGCGCGCGTCGGCTGGCTCGCCTACGTCGACGCCATCATCCGTGCCCTGCGCGACAACAACAAGATCGACGTGCGCTACGAGCTCGACGGGGGCGGCCGCAAGTCGATGCGCGCCCACACGGTCATCGTCGGCAACTGCGGCCTCCTGCCGGCGAACATCATGCTGCTGCCCGACGCCGCGATCGACGACGGCCAGTTCGACATCGTCGCGCTGCGCCCCGAGGGCTTCTTCGGCTGGTTCCAGATCTGGTTCAAGATCGTGTGGGAGAACGGCGTGCTGCGTCGCACCCAGGTCGGCCGCCGCATCCTCGCCGCCAACAGCCGTGAGGTGCGCACCCTGCGCTACATGAAGGGCCGGAAGCTCGTGGTGCGGCTCGAGTCGCCGCAGGACTTCGAGATCGACGGCGACTCCGTCGGCAAGGCCGTCGCCCTCCGCGCGGTCGTCGACGAGGGCGCGCTGACCGTGCGCGTGCCCGCCGACAGCTAGGCACCGACAGGCCGGGCCGGGCCAGGCCGGGCCGGGGCCGGCTCGCGAGCTAGAGCGACCCGGCCACCAGCCCCCGGAGCCAGTCGCGGGCGTCGACGAACGCGTCGTCGTCGTTGCGCGGCGACACCTCGACCGGCCGGCCGTCGGCTCGGGGGTACGAGCCGAGGAAGATGACGTTCGGGCTGAAGCGCTTGAGGCCGAGCAGCGCGTCGGCGACGCGCTCGTCGAGCACGTGCCCCTCGAGGTCGACGACGAACCGGTACCGCCCGAGGGCGTCCCCGATCGGTCGTGACTGGATCAGGCTGAGGTTGATGCCCCGCGTCGCGAACTGCTCGAGCATGTCGACCAGCGCGCCCGCGCCGTCCTCGGGCAGCTCGACGATGAGGCTCGTCTTGTCGGCCCCGGTCGCCGGGGGCACCGGCACCGTGCGGCTGACCAGCACGAACCGCGTGACGGCGTTCCGGTTGTCGCCGATCTCGGTCGCCAGCACGTCGAGGTCGTGGTGCTCGGTGATCGTGGGCGGCGCGACGGCGGCGTCGGCGCGCCCCGCCCCCGCCGGCGCGGCGAGCAGGTCGGCGGCCGCCGCGACGTTCGACGTCGCGGGCAGGTGGCCGTGGCCGGGCAGCGTTTCCTCGAGCCACAGGTGCGTCTGGGCGTAGGCGACGGGGTGGGCGTTGACCACGCGCACCTGGTCGAGGGTCGTGCCGGGGCGCGCCACGAGCACGAAGTCGACCTTCACGAGGTACTCGCCGACGATGCGGAGGCCCGGAACTGTCGCGAGGGCGTCCTGCGTGGCCGAGACGCCGCCCTCGACGCTGTTCTCGATCGCGATCATCGCGGCCGTGCTGCGGCCCGAGACGACGTCGGCGAGGGCCTCGCCGACGTTGTTGACGCTGTGCCACACGGCGCCCGCGGCCTCCGGCACCTGCTTGAGCGCCGCCTCCGTGAAGGTGCCGGCCGGGCCGAGGTAGCTGTAGGTCGGCGGGGAGGCGGGGGTCGACATGACCGAGAGCCTACTGAGGGCCGTCGACGAGGCGCGACGCAGGTCGGCGGCTGGTGCCAGGATGACCCCATGACCGACCGCGCCGGAACCCCCGCACAAGACAGCGACCTGATCGACACCGGTGAGGTCGTCGACGCCTACTACTCCCTCGTCCCCGACGTCACGAAGGCCGAGCAGAAGGTCGTCTTCGGCACCTCGGGCCACCGCGGCTCGTCTCTCGACGCCGCCTTCACCGAGACGCACATCGCCGCGATCACGCAGGCGATCGTCGAGTACCGGGCGGGGCAGGGCATCACGGGCCCGCTGTTCATCGGGCGCGACACGCACATGCTGAGCGGGCCGGCCGAGCGCACCGCGGTCGAGGTGCTCACCGGCAACGGCGTGCACGTGCTGGCCGACGCCGAGGGCGGCTACGTGCCGACCCCCGCGCTCAGCCACGCCATCCTCGTCTACAACTCCGACCCGGCGAACCTCGACAAGGCCGACGGCATCGTCGTCACGCCGAGCCACAACCCGCCCCGCGACGGCGGCTTCAAGTACAACCCGCCGCACGGCGGGCCCGCCGACAGCGACGCGACCGGCTGGATCGCTGACAGGGCCAACGAGATCATCGCGGCGGGTAACGTCGACGTGCTCCGCGGCGACGGCAGCCCGGGCCGCCACGACTTCCTCCGCGGCTACGTCGGCGACCTCGCGAACATCATCGACATGGAGGCCATCAAGGCCGCCGGCGTCAAGATCGGCGCCGACCCGCTCGGCGGCGCGAGCGTCGAGTACTGGGGCGCCATCCGCGACGTCTACGGCCTCGACCTCACCGTCGTGAACCCCGGCGTCGACCCGACCTGGCGCTTCATGACGCTCGACTGGGACGGCAAGATCCGCATGGACCCGTCCAGCCCCTCGGCCATGGCGAGCGTCGTTCACCGCAAGGACGAGTTCGACGTGCTCACCGGCAACGACGCCGACGCCGACCGCCACGGCATCGTGACGCCCGACGGCGGCCTGATGAACCCGAACCACTACCTGGCCGTCGCGATCGACTACCTCTACACGCACCGCCCGCAGTGGCGCGAGGACGCCGCGATCGGCAAGACGCTCGTGTCGTCGAGCATCATCGACAAGGTCGCCGAGAAGCACGGCCGTCGCCTCTGGGAGGTGCCGGTCGGCTTCAAGTGGTTCGTGCCCGGGCTCGTCGACGGCTCCGTCGCCTTCGGCGGCGAGGAGAGCGCCGGCGCGTCCTTCCTGCGCAAGGACGGCACGGTCTGGACGACCGACAAGGACGGCATCCTCCTCGCCCTGCTCGCGAGCGAGATCATCGCCGTCACGGGCAAGACCCCGTCGCAGCTCTACCGTGAGCTGACCGAGGAGTTCGGCGACCCCGTCTACGAGCGCGTCGACGCCGCCGCCAGCAAGGAGCAGAAGGCGCGCCTCGGCAAGCTCGACGGCGACGCCATCACGGCCACCGAGCTCGCGGGCGACCCGATCACCGCCACGCTCAGCGAGGCTCCCGGCAACGGCGCCGCGGTCGGCGGCCTCAAGGTCGTCACCGAGAAGGCGTGGTTCGCGGCCCGCCCCAGCGGCACGGAGGACGTCTACAAGATCTACGCCGAGTCGTTCGAGGGCCCCGAGCACCTGGCGCGCGTGCAGCAGGAGGCGAAGACGATCGTCGACGCCGCCCTCGGCAGCTAGCGACGGCGCTCACGCGAGGAGGAGGGGCCGGGCTGCGATCGCAGCCCGGCCCCTCCTCGTCGTCACGACCACAGCCGCAACAGCAGCCACAGCCGCCGCAGCCGCCGCAGCCACCGCCACCGCGGCGGTCAGCCGGCGTACGTCGGCGCGGCCGGCAGGCCGAAGAACTCCTCGAGCGTGGTGACGCCCTGCTGGTGCATCTCGGTCGAGAGCGGCACGCCCACGTACCGGAAGTGCCACGGCTCGTACGTGAAGCCCGTCACCGCGGTCTTGTCGGCCGGGTACCGCAGCAGCCAGCCGAACCGCCACGCGTTCTCCGCGAGCCAACGGCCCTGCGACGTGTCGCCGAAACACGCCTGCAGCACGCAGCTCAGCGGCAGCGGGCTGATGTCGGCGACGAGCCCGGTCTGGTGCTCCGAGAAGCCCGGCCGGGCGCTCTGCACGTCGGCCTGGGCCTGGCCGAGCTGCTGCACCCACCCCGCGTAGACGGTCACCTGCGTCGCGTACGAGCGGTACGCGCTCTGGACGGTCATGGGGCCCGCGCCCTCCGCCTCCCCCGCGGCGAAGAGGGCGAGCAGGGCGTCGCCGGCCTCCGCGCGGAACACGGGCGGGTTCTGCGACGAGACGTCGACGGTGACGAGGTCGGCGGGGGCGTAGTCGACCGGGTCGAGGGGTCGCAGCTTGTCGCTGACGACCCAGAGGCTGGCGGGGTCGTCGACCGAGAGGGCGCCGCGGTCGAACGCGGGCGTCGCCGGCGCGGCCGGCTCCGGGGCTGGGGTCACGGGGTCCTCCGTCGGGGCCGGGGCGGGGGGCGTCGAGCTCGCACGGGGCGTCGCCGAGGGAGTCGCGGTGCCGGTCACCGAGGCCCCTTCGCCCGCGCCGGTGCACCCGGCGAGCACCGCGGCCACGAGCCCGAGCGCCAGGGCCGACGCCGCGCGGCGCCGTGCCCCGCGGCCCGGGGAGGCGGGGCGGAGGCGCGGGCGGCGTGACGACATGCGCTCCAGGGTAGGGGGCGCACCGCGGGTCGAGCGGACGTCACGTGGCGGCGCGACGCCGCGTGGAGTAACTTCTGCGTACCACGCAAGTTTCTCGTCGACGTGACGTCGACGATCGGCGCTCACCGCGCCTCCGGCGCTGCTGCCCCCTCCCCCCGCGGCCCGCCGCGCACCCCGTCAGACTCACCGCACCAGGAAGACCACACATGTCCCGGGTCACCGACTCCTCCCCCGCCGCCGCCGCGCCCGCCGAGAGACAGGGGCTGATGTCGCACCGTCAGATCCTCTTCGTCATCTTCGGGCTGATGGCCGGCATGTTCCTCTCCGCCCTCGACCAGACGATCGTCGGCACGTCGATGCGCACCATCGCCGACGACCTCGACGGGCTCAGCCTGCAGGCCTGGGTCACCACCGCCTACCTGATCGTGTCGACCATCTCGACGCCGATCTACGGCAAGCTCAGCGACATCTTCGGCCGTCGGCCGCTGTTCCTCATCGCGATCTCGATCTTCCTGGTCGGCTCGCTCGCCGCCGGGTTCAGCGAGAGCATGTACCAGCTCGCGATCTTCCGGGCGATCCAGGGCATGGGCGCCGGCGGCCTCATGGCGCTGCCGCTCACGATCATGGGCGACATCCTCGCCCCGCGTGAGCGCGCCAAGTACCAGGGCTACTTCCTCGCCGTGTTCGGCATCTCGAGCGTCATCGGCCCGCTGGTCGGCGGCCTCTTCGCCGGGGCCGACGAGATCCTCTTCGTCACCGGCTGGCGCTGGGTGTTCCTCATCAACATCCCGATCGGCATCGTCGCGCTGGGCGTCGTCGTGCGGTTCCTCCACATCCCCGGCCAGGTGCGCCGCGAGAACGTCCGCATCGACTGGCTCGGCGCCGGCGCCGTGATCGTGGCCGCCGTGCCGCTGCTGCTCGTCGCCGAGCAGGGCCGCGAGTGGGGCTGGAGCTCGCCCCGCGCCTTCGCCTGCTACGTCGTCGGCGTCGTCGGCATCGCCGCGTTCATCGCCGTCGAGCGCCGCATGGGCGACGACGCGCTCATCCCGCTCAAGCTCTTCCGCATCCCGACCTTCGCGATGTCGACGGTGCTGGGCGTCCTGGTCGGCTTCGGCATGTTCGGCGCCCTCCTGACGGTGCCGCTGTACCTGCAGCTCGTCAACGGGGCGACGCCGACCGAGAGCGGCTTCCAGATGCTGCCGATGATCGCCGGCCTGATGATCTCGTCGATCGTCTCCGGCCAGCTGATCGCCCGCACCGGCCGCTACAAGATCTTCCCGATCACCGGCACGGCCTTCATGGCGCTGGGCTTCTTCTGGTTCACGACCCTGTCGTACGACAAGCCCTACTGGTTCATGATGTTCGGCATGCTGCTGGTCGGCCTCGGCCTCGGCCAGCTGATGCAGACGCTGACCATCGCGTCGCAGAACTCCGTCGGCCCGCGCGACATCGGCGTGGCCACCTCGGCCTCGACGTTCTTCCGCCAGATCGGCGGCACGCTGGGCACCGCCGTGCTCTTCTCGGTGCTGTTCTCGCGCATCCCGCAGACCATCGCCGGCGCGTTCGCCGACCGCGACCTGCAGGCCGACGCCCAGGCGGCCCTCGCCGACCCGGCCGTCGCGAGCGACCCGGCCAACGCCTCCATCCTCGGGCTGTACCAGTCGGCCCAGGGCGGCGACACCTCGCAGGTCGGCGGTGCGCTCAACGGCGACACGTCGTTCCTCAACACGGCCGACCGCCGTCTGGCCGCGCCGTTCCTCGACGGGTTCGCCAACGCGACGGTGACCGTGTTCTGGGTCGCGCTGACCGTCGTGCTGGTGGCGTTCGTGCTCAGCTTCTTCCTCAAGGCGACGCCGCTGCGACAGAAGTCGGCCATCGACGAGGCCCACGACGACGCCCAGGCGGCCCTCGCCGCCGACGCGGCCGGGCAGGCGCAGGAGGCGGCGGCCGCGACGGGCGCGCTCGTCTCGCCCGACACGGGCAGCGTCCGGACGGTCGACGGGGGCGACGCTCCCCGCCGGGGGACGGCCGCCGACGGAGCCTCCGAGGAGCCTGCGGATCAGCGACCGTGACTGGACTCCGTCGCCGAGGCGAGTAACGTTGACGACGACGTAGGCGCCACGCGCTGACGTCCTGGTCGTCTCGCCTCCGGCGGTCCCTGCCCGTGAAGCTCAGCGCGGGAGGCGCGACGACCCCGGGCCGTGCACCTCAGGGTGCACGGCCCGTCCTCGTCTCCGGGCCGCGCCGCGGGCCCCTCCCTGGGAGAACGACGGGCCCCTCGCCACCGTCGCCGGCCCTAGCTAGACTCTCTAGCATGCCCGACAGGTCAGCCCCGATCTACGACGCCTCCGGCTACTGGTACTCCAGCAGCAATGAGGAGCGCGGCGTCGAAGTGCTCAACGCCCTGCGCCGCTACCGTGCGGCCGAGTCCGAGATGCGCCGTCGCACGCGCACCTCGATGAAGATGGGCGAGACCGACCTCGCGGCCGTCCGCTTCCTCCTCCGTGCCCAGCGCCGCAGCGAGACCGTCAGCGCCAAAGAACTGGCCGACCACCTCGGCATCACCTCCGCCTCGACCTCGGTGCTCATCAACCGCCTCGTGCGCAGCGGGCACATGGAGCGCCACTCGCACCCGACCGACAAGCGCGGAGTCCTGCTCACGGCCACCGGCGACTCGAACAGCGAGGTGCGCGCCACGATGGCGAGCATGCACACGCGGATGATCAGCGCGGCCGAGTCGCTCACCGCCGACGAGTCGGCGGCCGTCGTGGGCTTCCTCCGCGACATGACCTCCGCGATCGAGATCGACGACCACGGCGTCGACGGGCCCGCCGGCCAGGGGCACGACGCGACGACCGCGGCGCCGGCCGCCGTGGCCGCACACCCGCACGTCGCCTTCCGCGAGACCGAGAACGCCTGACCCGCTGACCCGTGCGGCCGGGCGCCCCGCTCTGCTCGGCCGCGCCGCGCCGCTCAGCTCGCCGTGGCCGCTTCGGGGCCCGGCTCGGTGGCCGGCGGCTCCGCGACGACGAACTCCGCCGACGGGAGCCGTCGACGCATCACGGCCACCGCCTCCTCGTTGCTGTCGACGAGCACGTAGCGGCGCCCCAGGGCGTCGGCCACGGCACCGGTCGTGCCGCTGCCGGCGAAGAAGTCGAGCACCCAGTCGCCCTCGCGCGACGAGGCCTGCACGATGCGGCGCAGCACGCCCTCGGGCTTCTGCGTGGGGTAGCCGGTCTTCTCGCGGCCGGTCGGCGACACGATCGTGTGCCACCAGACGTCGGTCGGCAGCTTGCCCCGCGCGACCTTCTCGGGGGTGACGAGCCCGGGCGCCATGTAGGGCTCCCGGTCGACCGTCTCGGAGTCGAAGTGGTACGCCGAGGCGTCCTTCACGTAGACGAGGATCGTGTCGTGCTTCGTCGGCCAGCGGTTGCGGCTCTTGGCGCCGTAGTCGTAGGCCCAGATGATCTCGTTGAGGAACGACTCGCGGCCGAAGAGCGCGTCGAGGAGCACCTTCGCGTAGTGGGCCTCGCGGTAGTCGAGGTGCAGGTAGAGCGTGCCGTCGCGGGCGAGCAGGCGCCAGGCCTCGGCGAGGCGCGGCTCGAGGAACGACCAGTAGTCGTCGAAGTGGTCGTCGTAGCGCATCAGGTCGCCGCGGATCCGCTCGTAGCCTCGCCCCTTGAAACCGGTCACGGCGGTGACCGACCCCTCCACGCTGCGGATCGAGGTCGTCGAGCGCCGCTGCTGCGGCCGCCCGGTGTTGAACGGCGGATCGAGGTAGACGACCGTGAAGGCGCCGTCGGGCAGCTGACGGGTCGCGTCGAGGTTGTCGCCGTGGACCACGAGGCTCGGGGAGTCACGGGTCCAGTCGACGGGCATGGTCACCATTCTGTCGTGCCGGGCAGCGGCCAGTTCACCGGGCGTAGGGTCGCCGGATGAGCATCACCGTCGAGAACCGCCCCCAGCAGTCCCAGTACGCCCTCGTCGAGGACGGCGAGACCGTCGGCTTCGCCGCCTACGACGTCGTCGGCGACGAGATCCGCTTCACCCACACCGAGATCGAGCCCAGCCGTCGCTCGGCCGGCCTCGGCGCGCAGCTCGTGCAGGGCGCCCTCGACGACGTGCGCGCCGAGACCTCGCTGCGCGTCGTGCCGCTCTGCCCGTTCGTCGCCGACTGGGTCGACGAGCACGTCGACTACCAGGAGCTGCTGGCCCGCTGACCCCGGTCGCCGACCCGCGACTCCCCCCGGCTCTCGGAGCTGCGCCCGCCGGGCACGCTCGCGGGGCTCAGGTCACGGGACCCGGCGGAGCCACTCGGGCGTGGCGAACTTCGTCGTCACGAGCTGCTCGGCGGCCTCGAGCTCGGCCTCGGTGACGTGGCCGGTCGTGGCGCCGTAGAGGCCCGTGAAGGTCTGCTTCATGCGCTCGATGATCTCGGCGCGGGGCAGGCCGGTCTGGCTGCGGAGCGGGTCGACGCGCTTGGCGGCGCTCGTGGTGCCCTTGTCGCTCATCTTCTCGCGGCCGATGCGGAGCACCTTCACCATCTTCTCGCCGTCCATGTCGTACGACATGGTCGCGTGGTGCAGCAGCGCGCCGTTGCCGAGGCGTTTCTGCGCGGCCCCGCCGATCTTGCCATTGGCGCTCGTGATGTCGTTCAGCGGCTGGTAGAACGCGTCGATGCCGAGCGACTTCAGCGCCGTGATGACCCACTCGTCGAGGTAGGCGTAGCTGTCGGCGAAGCTCATGCCCTGCACGAGCTCGCCGGGCGCGTAGAGCGAGTAGGTGACGATCGACTGCGCGTCCATGAACATGGCGCCGCCGCCGCTGATGCGGCGGACGACCTCGAAGCCGTGCTCCTCGGCCGCGTCGAGGTCGACCTCGTTGCGGAGCGACTGGAAGCTGCCGATGACGACGGCCGGCTGCTCCCACTCCCAGAAGCGCAGGGTGGGGCCGCGACGGCCGGCCCCGACCTCCTCGGTGAGCACCTGGTCGAGGGCGAGGTGCATGTTCGGCGACACGGGGGCGTCGTGGATGATCTGCCACTCGTGGTCGCGCCAGTCGCTCGCCTTCGACAGGCTGCGACGGATCGCCACGGCGACGGCCTCGGGCGTGAAGCCGAGCAGGACGGCGTCGTCGGGCAGCCCGGCGCGGACGGCCGCGGCGATCGTCCCGGCGTCGGACTCGACCGGCAGGCCCGTGATCGAGCGGTCGATGGCGTCGAGCGCCGTGTCGGGCTCGAGGAAGAAGTCGCCCGCGAGGCGGAACTCGGCGATGCGCCCGTCGCGCACCTCCAGGTCGACCACCACGAGCTTGCCGCCAGGGACCTTGTACTCACCGTGCATGCGAGCAGCCTATGCCTGCCGGCCGGGGCGGGCGGGGGTGTCGGCGGGCAGCAGCCCCCGGGGAGGCGCGGGTCAGCGGGGCACGCGGGCGTCCAGCCAACGGGTCAGGTCGTCGAGCACCTCGTCGCGGTTCGTCTCGCGGAAGATCTCGTGCCGTGCGCCCTGGTAGACGACGAGCTCGACGTCGGTGAGGCCGCTCCGGTTCACGTAGGCGTCGGCGAGCCTGCGCGCGCTCTCCTCCCCGCCGAGCGGGTCGTCGTCGCCGACCATGATCAGCAGCGGCACGTCGCGCTCGAGGTGCCTCGACGGGCGGCCCAGCAGGCGGAGCGTGTCGCGCCAGCCGAAGAGCTGCATCACCTTCGCGTCGACGACGAGGGGGTCGGCCGCCATCGCCTCGGCGACCGCGGGGTCGCGGCTCAGCCACTCGAAGCCGGTGTTGCCGAGGTGGGCGTGGCGCGCGTTGAGGTCGCCGCCGTTCATGCTGCCGGGCACGCGGTAGGCGGTGCCGGTGAGCACGACGGCGTCGTAGAGCGAGGCCTTCCGGTCGACGATCGCCTGGAGCATCAGCGACCCCCACGAGTGGCCGAGCGCGACGACGGGGAGGCCGGGGGCCTCGGCGCGGATGATCCCCGTCAGCTGGACCACCGCCTCCGCCGCTCCCCGCACGCCCGAGGGGCCGAGGCGCCCGAGCTTCGTGTGGTCGCCGCCGTGCTGGCCGAGACCGGTGGCGCCGTGGCCGAGGTGGTCGTCGGCGTAGACCGTCCAGCCGGCGCGGACGAGGTGCTGCGCGACCTCCTCGTAGCGGAGCGCGTGCTCGCCCACGCCGTGCATGATCTGCACCGCCCCTCGGGGGTCGGCCGCCCGCCACACGTAGTAGTGGACGGTGACGCCGTGCGCGTCGACGAACTCGAAGTCGCCCCGGGCGGCGGAGAAGGTGGGCATGCGGTCATCTTGGCACCGACCGGGGGCGGCCACGGTGCGGCGGGGCGGACGCGAGGAGGCGCGGGCCGGCTCCCGAGGGCCGGCCCGCGCCTCCTGCGCGGCGTCAGGGTCAGCTGCGCGGCGCGTCGACATCGGTGCGGACGACGCCGAACGCGGCGTCGAGGTCGACGTCGACCTCGGTGCCGTCGTCGAGCCGGACGTCGACCTCGTACGCCACGCCGCCGTCGTCGCTGCGGTCGACGTCGGTGACGGTGCCGCCGCCGGCCGCGCTGAGCGCTGCGGCGGAGGCCTGGTCGTAGTCGGCACCGGTGACGGTGTCGTCGTCGGTGCCGGTGCCGGTGCCGGTCGTGGCGTCGCCCGAGCCGCCGGCGGAGTCGTCGGTCGCGCTGCCGGAGGCGCCGTCGCGGTCGTCGTCGTCGCGGCCTCCCCGGTCGCCCCGGTCGCCCCCGCGGTCGTCGCCCGTGCGGGTCGACGTCACGGCGTAGTCGTCGTCGAGGTACACGTGCGTCTCGCCGCCGCCGGGCAGCGCGACCTCGACCTCGTAGCCGGGCAGGCCGTCGCCGATCGTGTCGACCTCGGTGACGGTGCCGCCACCGGTCTCGGCGAGCGCCGCCTCCCGGGCACGGTCGGTGGTCTGGGCCGACAGCCTGTCGTCGTCGAGGCCGGTCGCCAGGGCGACGCCGCCGCCGCCGAGCACGAGCACGGCCGCCACTCCGCCGGCGATCAGCAGGGTCTTCTTGGTGTTCTTCATGACGGTGTCTCCGTTCGTCGAGCCGCGGTGCGGCCGGTGGTCGTGGGGGTGGTCGTGGGGTGGTCGGTGCCGGTGCGGGGCGGGCCCCTCGGCGATGACCCCACTGTGCCGACCGGGCGCTGAAGCACCCCTGAAGCGACCTGAAGGGACCTTCAGCCGGCGCGGCCGCGCGCCGAGTGGTCACGATCTGCTGCTCTGGCGCGCCGCGACGCGCAGTTCGTGACCACTCGACGGGAGGCTCGGCGTCAGCCGGGGTCGGGAGCGGCGTCAGCCGGCGGGGAGGTCGACCACGAAGCGCGCGCCGCCGAGCGGAGAGTCGTCGACGCGCACCGCTCCCCCGTGCACACGGACGATCTCGGCCACGATGGCGAGCCCGAGGCCGCTGCCCCCGGCGTCGCGGTCGCGGGCCTCGTCGAGGCGGACGAAGCGCTCGAACACCCGCCCGCGGTCGGCGACGGGCACCCCGGCGCCGTCGTCGTCGACGGTCAGCACCGCCCGGCCGTCGCGCTCGACGAGGGCGAGCGCGACGGTCGAGGTGGCGTGCCGTGCGGCGTTGGCGACGAGGTTGCACACGACCTGCCCGAGCAGCGGCTCGTCGCCGACGACACGGGCGGGCCCGACGCCGGTGGCGTCGACGCGGATCGGCGAGGAGGCGCGGAGCCGCGACGCCTCCGCCACCACGAGGTCGTCGAGGTCGACGGGCCGTCGGGCCACGCCGAGCTGCCCCTCGTCGGCGCGGGCCAGCACCAGCAGGCCCTGCACCAGGGCCGTGAGGCGCGCCTCCTCGCCGAGCACGGTGCCGGCGAGGGCCTGCCCGTCGATGCTGCCGGGGTGGAGCAGCGCGACCTCCGCGTGCTGCCGGATGGTCGCCAGGGGCGTCTTGAGCTCGTGGGACGCGTCGCCGACGAAGCGCCGCTGCGCGCGGGCGGAGGCGTCGAGCCGGTCGAGCATGCCGTTCAGGGTGCGGGCCAGGCGGGCGATCTCGTCGCGCCCGCCGGGGTCGCGGAGCCGTCGGTCGAGGCGTGCGGCGGTGACCTCGTCGACCTCGCGGCGCATGGCCTCGACCGGGCGCAGGGCCCGGCCGACGACGAACCAGGTCGTCACGCCGAGCACGACCAGCGCCACGGGCACGGCGACGCCGAGCGTCACCAGGCTCGCCGCGGAGGCGGCCTGCGCCTCGTCGAGGGAGCGCGCGGCCACGACGGTGAGCTCAGCCGTGTCGGCCGCGTCGTCGTCGGCCGCGCCGGCCGCGTCGTCGTCGGCGCCCCGGCCCCCGCGGCCGGACGAGTCGTCGTCATCGTCGTCGTCGTCGTCGCGCGACGCCGACGCGGACGGCTCGCCACCCGACGACGCCCCGTCGGTCGCGCCGCCGGCGACGTCGGCGGTGTCGCGCTCGACGACGAAGGCCTCGCCGTCGAGCCGTGCCCGGCCGCCCGACGGCACGGTCGAGAGGCGGGTCGCCTCGGCGACGAGGTCGTCCTCGCCGCCGGCCGCGAGCACGGCGCCGGCGGAGTCGAGCACGACGACCAGCGTGCCGTCCGCGTCGCCGGCCACCGCGACGGCGGGCGTCTGCCCGGCCTCGAGCGCCGAGGCCACGCGCGAGACGTCCGCCTCGGCCGCCGAGCGCGGGGCGTCGTCGAGCACGGCGCGCTGCACGACCGCGAAGACGAGGGTGAAGAGGCCGAGGGTGACGGCGACGGCGAGCACGGCGGCCGCGGTGGTGCGGAGTCGCAGCGAGCCACGGCGACCACGGCGCCCGACGGGAGGGGCGTGCTCAGCCACCCCGCGACTCCAACCGGTACCCGGCCCCGCGGAGCGTGACGATCGCCTCCCGCCCGAAGGGGCGGTCGACCTTGTTGCGCAGGTGCCGCACGTACACCTCGACGATGTTGGGGTCGCCCTCGAAGTCGTCGTTCCAGACGCCGTCGAGCACCTCGCGCTTCGTGACGACGCTGCCGGCCCGTCGCATCAGGAACTCGAGCACCGCGAACTCGCGGCTCGTCAGGTCGACGAGCGCGTCGCCGCGGTGCACGGTGCGGGCCGCGGGGTCGAGCCGCAGGTCGCCGGCCTCGAGCACGACGGGCCGCTCGCGGGCGCCGCGCCGCACGAGGGCGCGCAGCCGGGCGAGCAGCACGGCGAACGAGAACGGCTTGGTGAGGTAGTCGTCGGCGCCGGTGTCGAGGGCCTCGACCTGGTCCCACTCGCCGTCCTTCGCCGTGAGCATGATGACGGGGGTCCAGTCGCCGCCCTCGCGCATGGCGCGGCAGACGGCGTAGCCGCTCATGCCGGGCAGCATGATGTCGAGCACGACGACGTCGTAGCTGCCCTCGCGGGTGCGCCAGAGGGCGTCGGTGCCGGTGCCGGCCACGTCGACGGCCATGCCCTCGGCCTCGAGCCCGACCCGCAGGCCCTCGGCCAGGGTCGCCTGGTCCTCGACGACGAGCACGCGCACGGCCGGCTCCCTCCCCGCGGGCGCCCTGCCCACGCGCCCAGTCTGGCGGGCGAGCGCTGAACCGGCGCTGAAGCGGCGGCGGGGCCGGCGTCGCACGGTCTGCCACGGCCGGCGGGTCGGTGTCATCGCGGGTGGCCGCACCTCGAGGTTCGGCGGGTCGCCGTCCTCCTGGGCGGGCCGGCGCCCACCCGCCGACGAGGACACGGACCCGCCGCACCGCGCAGCGAGCCCGAGGCCCCCGGGGAGGCGCGGGTCAGTGCGCCGAGTAGCCGCCGTCGACGAGGTGGTAGCTGCCGGAGATGAACGACGCCTCCGGGCTGAGGAGGAACAGCACCAGCGCGGCGACCTCGGCGTCGGTGCCGAGGCGGCCGGCGGCGTGCTGCTGCTCGAGCGCGGTGAGCGCCTCGCCGGAGAGCGACGCGCGCACGAGGGGCGTGTCGATGAAGCCGGGGCCGACCGCGTTCGTGCGGACGCCGCGGGCGGTGTACTCGAGCGCCGCGACCTTGGTCAGGCCGACCAGGGCGTGCTTGCTCGTGACGTAGGCCGCGTTCTGGGCCAGGCCGACCGTGCCGAGCACCGAGCTCATGTTGACGACGGCCCCGCCGCCGGCCTCGACGATGGCGGGCAGCTGGTAGCGGAGGCCGTAGAAGACACCGTCGAGGTCGACGCTGCGCACGCGGTCCCACGTGGCGACGTCGTACTCGCCGATGTCGGCCGGGGCGCCCGCGATGCCGGCGTTGTTCACGGCGAGGTGCAGGGCGCCGTAGGTCGCCTTCGCGAACTCGACGGCGGCGTCGGACTGCTCGGCGACGGCGGTGTTCTGCTCGAAGGCGGTCGCGGCGCCGCCCGCGGCGACGATCTCGTCGACGACCGACTGCGCGGCGTCCAGCTTGATGTCGGTGACGACGACGGAGGCGCCCTCGGCGGCGAGCGCCCGCGAGATCTCGGCGCCGATGCCGCTTCCTCCGCCGGTGACGATCGCGGTCTTGTCGGTGAACCTGGCCATGGTGGTCCTTCTTCCTTCTGCGGCGTCGTCGCGCCGGCGTCCTGGCGCCCCTCGGGGCCCTGTCGTGGGGGCTCGTCGTCGAGCCGTCCACGACGATACGCCTGCATCGACCGATCCTCAACAGGTGTCGTCGATCTGCCTGAGATGTTTACTTAGCCGAGCTAACTGCTCATACTGGAGGGCGATGACCGACGTGACTCCCGCCTCCCCCGCTCCCCCCTCCGCCGCTGCCCCGCTCCGTGCGCTGCCGCACGCCCAGCTGGCCACGACGGTGCGCGGGTCGGTGCTGAGGCTGGCGCGGCGCCTCCGCCAGCAGAAGGCCGAAGCCGACGTGAGCGACGCGCAGATGGCGGCGCTCGGCTGGGTCTACCAGTCGCAGCCGCTGACCATCGGCGCCCTCACCGAGCACGAGGGCGTGACGCCGCCGTCGATGAACCGCACCGTCGGCAAGCTCGTCGAGGCCGGCCTGTTGGCGCGCCGGGTCGACGAGGCCGACCGTCGACGCGTCGTGCTCGAGACGACGCCGGCGGGGTCCGCGTTCGTGGTCGAGACGCGCCGCCGTCGCGACGCCTGGCTCGCGCCCCGGCTCGCCGCCCTCACCCCCGACGAGCGCCGCACGCTGGCCGACGCGACCGAGATCCTGCGGAAGCTGACCCTCTCGTGAGCGCCATGTTCCGCTCGTTGCGGCTCTACAACTACCGGCTCTGGTCGGCCGGGGCGCTCGTCTCGAACACCGGCACCTGGATGCAGTCGACCGCCCAGGACTGGCTCGTGCTCACGCACCTCACCGACCACGACGCGACGGCCGTGGGCATCACGATGGCGCTGCAGTTCGCGCCGCCGATCCTCCTCGTGCCGGTCACCGGGCTGATCGCCGACCGCTTCGACCGGCGGCGCATGCTGATGCTGACGCAGGCGACGATGGGGCTGCTCGGGCTCGCGCTCGGCCTCCTCGTGCTGACCGACGTCGCCCAGCTCTGGATGGTCTGGGTCTTCGCGCTGCTGCTCGGCACGGCGAACGCGATCGACGCGCCCATCCGCCAGAGCTTCGTCTCGGAGCTCGTCCCGCCGGGGCACCTGGCCAACGCCGTCTCGCTGAACTCGGCCTCGTTCAACGCCGCGCGCCTCCTCGGCCCCGCGGTCGCCGGCGTGCTGATCGCGGGGGTCGGCACGGGCTGGGTGTTCCTGATCAACGCGGCGTCGTTCGCGGCGGTGCTGGTCTCGCTGCGGTTCATCCGGGTGTCGCAGCTCGAGGCGAAGCCCCGGGTGTCGCGGGCGAAGGGCCAGATCAGGGAGGGGTTCCGCTACGTGCGCGGCCGCCCCGACCTCCTGGTGATCTTCGCCGTGATCTTCGTGATCGGCACCTTCGGCCTGAACTTCCCGATCTTCACCTCGACGATGGCGAGCGTCGAGTTCGGCGTCGACGCCAGCGGCTTCGGCCTGCTGTCGTCGTGCATCGCGGTCGGCTCGCTGGCGGGCGCCCTGCTCTCGGCCCGGCGGGAGCGGCCGCGGATGCGCGTGCTGGTGCTCGCGGCCTTCGCCTTCGGCGTGACCTGCACGGTCGCGGCGCTGATGCCGACGTACTGGAGCTTCGCCGCCGTGCTCGTCACCGTGGGCCTCTCGTCGATCACGCTGATGACGACAGCGAACGGCTCGGTGCAGCTGTCGGCGGCCCCGGAGATGCGCGGTCGCGTGATGGCCCTCTACATGGCGATCTTCACGGGAGGCACCCCGCTCGGCGCCCCGATCGTCGGCTGGGTCGCCGACACCCTCGGCCCGCGCTGGGCCATCGGCGTCGGCGCGAGCGCCGGCTACGTGGCGGGCGGCCTCGCGCTGGCGTGGCTTATCCGCCGCCAGCACCTGCGGCTGCGCCGCGGCGGGTCGGTGCTGCACCCGCGCTTCCGGGTCGAGCACGACGGCGACGGACTCCGCGAACAGCGCGAGGAGACCGCCGAGGCGATGGCGGCCGACGAGGCCGCTGTCCGCCAGACGACGTAGCGACCGGCCGGGCCGCCGCGCGGTCGCTGTGGGGCGTACGCTCCCCGGCACGAGCAACCGGGTCGTCGACCGACGAGCCGAGCGACTCGGCGGCGGAGGGCCGGCCATGGGCAGAGCGACGGTCAGCGGCGTCGTGGCGATCGCCACCACGACCGTGGGAGGCGCGCTGGGCCTCGTCGTGCTCGCTCGCCTCGACCGCACGGCCGGCTCCGGAGCCGAGGCCGGCGGCGTCGCCACGGCGCTGACTCCCCTCACGACGACGGGCGCCGGGGCCGCCGCGACCCCGGTCGCCGCGGTGCCGTCGGCCGCGGCGACGGCCGGTGCCGGCGCGGCCGCGACGCCCGGTGCGGTCGACGGCACGGGCGCCGCGGGCACCTCCGTCGTCACCCCGCTGGCCGGCGGCGACTACGTCGGGGTGGCCCTGGCGCTGCTCGCGGCGGCCGTCGTGGTCGGCGGGCTCGTCGTGCTGCTCGTCGCCCTCGCGGACCGCGTGCTCGCCGACAGCCCGGACGGGTCGACGTTCGGCCGACGCCCGAGGTCCACGCCTCCGCGGGTGGCTTCGGCGGTCGGGGCGACGACCGGGGGCGCCGCACCGGCAGCCGCCCCGGCGGGCGACCCGCCAGCAACGCTGATCCACTCCCGAGTGGATCAGCCGCCTGCGCCGGCGACCCCGCAGCACGACTGACCCGTCGCGCGTCGGCTCACCCGTCCCGCCGCCGCCCGCCCGCCTCCCCGAGGCCGACCCGGGCGTCTAGGCTCCCGGGGTGCCCACCTCGCCGCGCCCCCGCCGTCACCGCGCGGTCCGCGCCGCGCTGCTGCTGCTCGTCTCCGCCGTCGTCGCCACCGCCGTCGCCGGGTGCGCGGCGAGCGCGCCGCAGGCGCCTCCTCCCGGAGCGACCTTCGACTACCAGCTCGGTGCCGCCTACGACCCCCCGGCCGGCACCGACGTCGTCGTGCGCGACAGCACGGCCGAGCCCGCCTCCGGCGCCTACGGGGTCTGCTACGTGAACGGGTTCCAGACCCAGCCGGGCGTGGACTGGCCCGACGAGCTCCTCGTGCACCGCGCCTCCGGCGAGCTGCTCGTCGACCCCGGGTGGCCCGACGAGCACCTGTTCGACCTCGCCCGCCCCGAGACGAGGGCCACGGTCGCGGCGCGCATGACGGCCACGATCGAGGGCTGCGCCGACGACGGCTACGACGCCGTCGAGTTCGACAACCTCGACTCGTACAGCCGCTCGGAGGGCGCCTTCGGCCTCGACGACGCCGTCGCCTACGCGACGCTGCTCGTCGACCGGGCGCACGCCGTCGGGCTGGCCGCCGCGCAGAAGAACACGGCCGAGCTGGAGTCGCGGGGCCGGGACGAGGTCGGCTTCGACTTCGCGGTCGTCGAGGAGTGCGACGCCTACGACGAGTGCCCCGCCTTCACCGAGGTGTACGGCGACCGGGTGCTCGCGGTCGAGTACTCGGACGAGCTGCGTGACACGTTCGCCGACACCTGCGGCCGGGCGACGACCCCTGCGAGCACCGTCCTCCGCGATCGCGACCTCGTGGGGCCCGACGACCCCGGCTACGTGTTCGAGCGGTGCTGACGGGCGCCCGTCCGCTCACGCCTCGCGCGTGATCTCCACCGTGACGAAGAGCGACGACGCCCCCGACCCCGCGTAGACGCCGCGCAGCGGCGGCACGTCGCGGTAGTCGCGGCCCTGGCCGACGACCACGTGCCGCTCGCCGATGTCGATGAGGTTCGTCGGGTCGTAGCCGTGCCAGGTGCCGCAGAAGTACTCGACCCACGCATGCGACTCGCCCACGATCGTCTCGCGCAGCTCGGCCGAGGGCTTCGGGTGCAGGTAGCCGCTGACGTAGCGGGCCGGGATGCCCGCCGAGCGGAGGGCCCCGATCGTCACGTGGGCGATGTCCTGGCAGACGCCGGCCCGGGCGGCCCAGCTCTCGGCGGCGGTGGTCTTCACGTTCGTGACCCCGGGCAGGTACGACACCGCGCCTCCCACGGCCCGGCAGATCGCGAGGGCCGCCTCGCAGGGCGCCGCCGAGCCCCGCGCCTCGGCCGCGAGCGCGACGAGGTCGTCGGGCGGCGTCGTCAGCGGCGTCTGCTCGAGGTGCTCGACGAACGGGGCGGTGGCGCCCGCGACGCGCGCGAGGTCGTCCCAGCCCATGCTCGTGTCGGGGTGCGCGACGGGCCGGACCTCGACGAGCGACGTCGCGGTCAGCGACAGCTGCCGGTGCGGCAGCAGCACCTCGAACGACGAGACGCGCGTGCCCCAGTAGTCGACGTACTCGTGCGAGGCCGCGACGGGCTCGATGCGCAGGTGCGACGAGAGCACGTACTGGCCCTCGGTGTGCGCCGGCAGCATGCGGGCCTCGTTGTAGCTGGCCACCGCCTCCCCGGCGTACGAGAACCCGGTCAGGTGCCGGATGCGCAGGCGGCTCACGCGCGGCCGCCCACCCAGGTCGGTGCCGCGCTGGTCGGGAAGTACCGCTGGCGGATCGCCTCGGAGGCCGCGCTCGTCGCCGCCTGCACGCTGTCCATGTGGCCGGGCAGGTCGTCGAGGATCTCGCCGATGGGCCGGTACTCGAGCTCGCTGCGCATCTGGCCGAGGATGCGCACCCCGCTGTCGGAGGCCGCCACCCGGTGGTTCGTCGGCTCGACCTCGCGGAGGCACATCTCGGCGCGGCTCACCGCGAACAGGACGCTGCGCGGGAAGAGGCGGTCGAGCAGGAGGAACTCGGCCGCGTTGCGGGCGCTCGGCACGCCCCGGTAGGTGCGCAGGTAGGCCTCGTAGGCGCCGCAGGAGCGGAGGATGGTCGTCCACGACGGGCCGGACGCCTCGGTGAGCGTGCGCGTCGCGAGCAGGCGGGCGGTCATGTCGGCCCGCTCGATCGACCGGCCGAGGGTGAAGAAGTGCCAGACCTCGTCGCGGCTCGTGGCGCTCTCGATGATGCCGACGGCGAGGGCGCTGCGCTCGCGCACCCAACCGAAGAACTCGTGCACCTTGTCGCCGGCCACCTTGCGGGGCATGCGCGCCCTCGTGGTGTTCAGCGACTCCCACAGCTCGGTCGAGACGATCTCGCGGGCCCGTCGCGCGTTCTCGCGGGCGGCGCCGAGCGAGTACGCGATCGAGGCGGGGTTGTGCCGATCGACGGCGAGCATCGCGAGCACGTCGGCGCGGGTCAGCGACACGTCGGCGGGGGCCTCGCTGCCCATCACCGCGAGGAGGCTGCGGCACGCGGCGTCCTCCTCGATCCACGGGTCCTCGAGCAGCAGCTGCAGGTGCACGTCGAGGATGCGCGCGGTGCCGTCGGAGCGTTCGATGTACCGACCGATCCAGAAGAGGCTCTCGGCGATGCGGCTCAGCATGATTCCCTCTCGGTGGTGGCGCGGTCGTCGTTCGGTCGTTGCTGTCGCTGTCGCTGTTGCTGTTGCTGCTGCTGCTGCTGGACGTGCTCCTGCTGCTGCTGGGCCTGCTGGTCGTTGCGGGGGTCGTCCTGCGGAGCGTGGTCGGGGCTGTGGTCGGCGACCGCCGGGGCGCCCGCCTCCGTGGCGCTCACGATCGGGATCGCGGCCGTGGGCGTCGTCTGCTCGGCGATGAGGGCGCTGACGTCGTGGCCGGCCCAGGCGTTGACGTCGCCGCCGACGATCCAGGTGTCCTTCGAGCCGCCGCCCTGGCTGCTGTTGACGACGAGCTGCCCCTCGGGCAGCGCGACCCGGGTGAGACCGCCGGGCAGCACCCAGACGTCGTCGCCGTCGTGCACCGCGAAGGGCCGCAGGTCGGCGTGCCGGGGCCGCAGCCCCTCGTCGACGAGGGTCGGGATGGTGCTCAGCTGCACGACCGGCTGCGCGATCCAGCCGCGGGGGTCGCGCTGCAGGCGGGTGCGCAGCTCGTCGAGCTCGCGGCGGCTCGCGGCCGGGCCGACGACGAGGCCCTTGCCGCCCGAGCCGTCGACCGGCTTCACGACGAGCTCGTCGAGGCGGTCGAGCACCTCCTCGAGGGCGCCCGGGTCCTCCAGCCGCCACGTGTCGACGTTCGGCAGCAGCGCCTCCTCGCCCAGGTAGTAGCGGATCAGCTCGGGCAGGTACGTGTAGACGAGCTTGTCGTCGGCGACGCCGTTGCCCACCGCGTTCGCGATGGTCACGGTGCCGAGGCGCGCCGCCATCAGCAGGCCCGGCGAGCCGAGCACCGAGTCGGCGCGGAACTGCAGCGGGTCGAGGAACTCGTCGTCGACCCGGCGGTAGATGACGTCGACCCGCTCGGGGCCGCCGGTGGTGCGCATGAACACGCGGCCGCCGGAGCAGTAGAGGTCACGGCCCTCGACGAGCTCGACGCCCATCAGCCGGGCCAGCAGCGTGTGCTCGTAGTAGGCGCTGTTGAAGACGCCGGGGGTCAGCACGACCACCGTCGGCTCGTCGACGCCCGACGGTGCGCTCTTCTTCAGGGCCGCGAGGAGGCGGTTGGGGTAGTCGCCCACCGGCCGCACCCGCATCGACACGAAGAGCTCGGGCAGGGTCTGTGCCATCACCCGCCGGTTCGAGATCACGTAGCTGACGCCGGACGGCACCCGCACGTTGTCCTCGAGGACGCGCCACGCGCCGGCCTCGTCGCGCACCAGGTCGATGCCGCTGACCTGGATGCGCGCGCCGCCCGAGGGCTCGATGCCCGCGGCCTGCCGGTGGAAGTGCGACGACGAGGTGATCAGCCGCGCCGGGATGACCCCGTCGGCCACGGCCCGCTGCGCGCCGTACACGTCGGAGAGGAAGGCCTCGAGCGCCCGCACCCGCTGCGCGACGCCCTTCTCGACCGAGGCCCACTCGGGCTGCTCGATCACGCGCGGCACGGCGTCGAGGGGGAAGGGGCGCTCCTCGCCGGCGAAGTCGAAGGTGACGCCCTGGGCGAGGTACGAGTCGGCCAGCGCGGCGGTACGGTGCCGCAGGTCGTCCTGCGTCATGCCCTCGAGCGTCGCGTGGATCTCGTGGTACGCCCGGCGCGGGGTGCCGTCTCGCTCGAACATCTCGTCCCAGGCGCGCGCGGGCGGCGTGCGGTCGGCGGCCTGCCGGGCCGCGGCCTGGCGGGCGCCCGAGCCGACGCCGAGGGCCCCGGCGGCGGCTCGCAGGCCCCCGCCGCGACGGCTGCCCGGGTCGGCCGTGGCCGCGTATCCGTCGAAGAGGTCTCCCATGGCTCGACGGTATCCACGGGGTGTTGCGGGGGTGTTTCCGCGGCGTTGCACGCGGGGACGAGCTCGCTGTGGGGGTGCCGAGCGAGCGGGCGGCGGCCCGGACGCTGGCGCGGCGGCCTCTGCCGCACCGACACCGCGGCGCCGTCCCCCGCGCGGGGCTCCCCCGGTCTGGGCGCACCCGCTCTGGGGCTGCAGCGCCCGGGGCCGCGCGACGTAGCGTCGCAGCGTGGACCAGATGACGATCACCGAGGCGCTCGCCTCCGCCTCCCAGCCCGACGAGCAGCGGCTCCTCCCGATCGGCGGCACGGCGTGGCCGCGGCACGACGCGATCGACCACTTCCTGCACCCGACGGGCTGACCGGAGCCTCCCCGCCGACGTGGGGGCGACTCCTCTCGGCCTCGACGCCGTCGCCGCTGGCCGCTGGCCGCACCCGGCGATCTCATGCTCGCGGGCGAGCCGATGCGCAGCCTCAGGGACTAGCGTCGGGACGAATCGCACATCGTTCCACTCGGGAGGACCCCATGAGTTTCCGTTTCCTGTTCATCGCCGTCATCGCCTTCGTCGCGTACACCTTCGGAGCCAAGGCCGGCCACGGCCGCTACAAGGAGATCGCGAGCTACTTCGGCTCGTTCTGGAACGACCCGCAGGTGAAGAAGGCCCGCAAGAGCGCCGGCAAGAACGTCGCCAAGGCCCGCAAGGTCGCCGCCAAGAAGGCGAAGAAGCGCTGGAGCTGAGCTCCGCAGACGTCCGCTGAGGTCGCGCCTCCGGGCGGCTCAGCGTGAGGACGCCCCGTCACGACCTGGTCGTGGCGGGGCGTCCTGCCGTTCGGTGCAGGCTCAGTCGAGCAGGCCGGCGCTGTCGGATGAGACCGAGGACGGTCGAATCCGCCTCGTCTCGAAGGAGTGTCCCTGATCACGACACCCGTTGCCGCCGGGGGGCGGCCGATTCCTGCGGCGAGTTGAACGGGTCACCGCAGGCGGGCGGGTTCTCGTTGCGAGCAACCTGGTGCGGTGCGCTCGGCGTAGTTGCCTCACCCCCTCCGCATGCAGTCGTGCAGAGCTACACGATCCGCTCGAGACCCACCCCGATACCCTCTTCTCGAAGAACCAGTCGCCGCCGCCAGCCTCAAGCTGTCGGCCGAGGTTGTGATCTACCGAGCTCACCCGGACGTACGCCACGGCCTGGTTCTTGTGCCGCACCGCTCTCCTAGACCCTGACGCAAACCTGAGGCACAAGGATGCAACAGGGCGCTAACGCCACGCCAGTCGCGCCTTGGGCGCCTGTAGCACAGGGGCTTAGTCATGCGACACCCGTCGGAATAAGAGCAGGACGCAGCCGCGCTCTCTGATCGACAATTCCTCAGCTATGTCCGGGGTGTTCCAGCCACACCTGCGACAGTCCGAGTTGAGGTAACACCCGGCGACTTCGCCGACAAAGGAGTTAGCCATGACCCACAAAGTCATCAGAAGCGAGAAAGACCGAGACGGTGACATTACGGGCCTCTGTGGAGCGTCCTAGAGCCACACGAAGTCTTAGACAGTCACCAACATCAAGGCTGAGCGACAGGCCTACTCTGCCTCGTTCGGCGCCCGAGCCACGTAAGTCCGAGTGGGAACTCGCAACGGTGATGGCTACCTCACCACCAACTCCTTCGATTACGGGCCAAACAACCTGATCAACAACACGGACGACTCCTAGTTCACGCAACGCCTTCGAGTGTCGATGGGCCCCGCCGTCCTGGCAGGGCTCATCTTCGTACCAGTGAACGGCCGTCTTACGCGCGGACAAGTCAGACACTTGTCCCAGGAGGCCTTTGCCGTTTGACATCCCAAATCGCGGGATTGCTGCGGCTGCCTCTCGCCTGCGGCATCTCGACTGCGATGTCTGCTCCGAAGGTTGCCAACGAGCGACCAATCGCAGCAAAAAGGATGAGTCGCGGGCCAGAAAAAATATCCCCACGAGACGCATGCCCGAGTGACTATCAGCACTTATAGTCCCTACGCTTCACAAATACGATCCCTAGGGGTGCAAACGAGCGTCTAGCAGCCAAGGCTCGCTTCGATAATTCGAATTGACCGACTAACCATCGCCGCGACTCGGTCGAGGTCGTGTTTCGACCATCGCTTGCGCGGGCTATCCGACTCGCCTGTCAGGTATGGAATCGTCGCTTCCACGAGTCGTTGGTAGGCGGCTAATGCCTGACCAGAACGTCGCTGCGAAACACCCAAGGAGTGCTCAATATCGTCTGCGAAATTTACAGCTGTCAACCAAGCGCGATAGGCCTCTAAGCGCGAAGCCAGGCGAACATTTTGTCTGGCGGCTGGCACATCCACAAGCGCAACAGGTTCATCCGAGGCTTCGTGCCACCCTCGGTTCCTTGCAAAGTCCACAGCTTGCCTAGCGCTCGTAAAAGTAAGGACCTGCGCATTTTGCACGCCTACGGCATCCAGCGCCTCATTGTCCGCATCTTCACCCCACCATACGAAGCGAGGTCCTACGTCCAGGCGTACGCAGACGGGCCGGCCTTGTCGAATGTTCACGTACCCCCCTGCCTATCTAGCTCGCTGTCCAAGGTACTTTTTAATTTGGTTGTAATCCGAAGTAGGCCCTGTGCCTTTGACTCCGATTTGCTGGCCGAGCATAACTCGATCAATGGCCTGCTTTAATCCTTCACCGCGGCTTTTCTCCCAGTACTTGCCTACTGCGTAACTGGGCACATCATTCTTGGGCTTGTTGCCATTACCCCGTGATGCTTTGGCGATCCACACGCCGGCCGCAATGGCCTGAACATACACGGCCATTTGCACCTTCGTTGCCCCCCGTTTAAAGGCTTGGTACCCCTGATTCCATCCCCTAGAGATGTTTCCCCATTCACGCTTTGATGCGGTGTTGTAGTCGCTCCATGCCCTACCGAAATATGGACTTCCCCATGAAATGCCCCACCCACGTGTGGCAGATCGCTCACCAGAAAGATCATTGTCATTGACGGCATCGGTTGGGTAGACGTAGTCGTTGTCCACGCCGCCTTCGACCGGGTCGGCCTCAATGAAGCGCCCTAGACCGGCGACGTATTGGCGAGCTCCCATCTCGATGATCGAGACGGTACCGAGGTGTTCGCCAAGTTTTTGGTGTTGGCCAAGCCAGCCGTAGTCGGCATCGCCGGGCTCGTCGTCGGGACCCGCCTGGTTGGCCGGCACCGTGCCTAGCGCACCAGTCACCGGGTCCATGGTCTGGCCGAAGGGGTCATACACGCTCAGTCCCGCGGAACGTGTCCCGGTCTGGTCGGCGGTCACGATGATGTCGCCGTGAATGTTCGGGTACGACCAGGATTGCGACGCCGCACCTAGCGATACCAGCACCAATCCCGGGAGTGAGATCACCGCCGAGGTGACGATGCCTTGGTCGTCGAGTTCGATGTCGGGGCTATCCCCTCCCCCGGCGAAGGAGTACGTCGTCGAAGTGGTCACCCCGGCCTTGGTGGTCTGGGTGCGCTTGACGATGCGGTCGGTGACGTCTCGCTGGTAGAGAACCTTGCTGCCATCGTCCAGGACGGTGGTCATGTGCCGGTCGAGACCGTCGTAGGTCATGACTTGGTCGGCGAGGCGGATGGTGTTCCCGTGCGCGTCGTAGGTGATCTTCGCCGCGGAGACTGTCTGCGCCATCGGGGTCGCAGCCGCCGGGGGCGCGGTCACCGTGGTGGAGAGAAGCCGGTCAGACGTGTCGTAGCAGGACGTTGTGACCGACACCGGACCTCCATCCTGGACGTCGGTCGACGACGTCCGGTTGCCGTTCCTGCCGGCGGCGGTGGCGCCGCAGGTGGCGTTGGCGAAGGAGTACGTCAGCTGGTGGCGCGGGATGGCTGCTGTGACCAGCCGACCGGCGGCGTCGTACCCGTAGGAGGACACGTTCGAGACCGCGCCCGAGGTCGCGGTGTTGGTCAGGATGCGTCCCGATTGCGATCGGACAACCTGATCGGTGACCGGTTGCTGTTCATTCGGGAATGCCCACGTCAGCCCGGTGAGTGCGCCGGTGGCGTTCTTTTGGATGGACTGCAGTACCGACCCGTTGCCGAGGCTCCCGGCACCGGCCGGGTAGGACACCGACACCAGCTCACCACGGTCGTAGACCGGGAGAGCCAGGACGGCATTGTCGTAGGTGACCCTCGTGATCTGGCTGTCTGCGTTGTACCAGAACGCTTGCGTGTGCGAGAGCCCCTTTGCAGCCGTGGTCGTAGTGGAGATGACCTTCCCGGTGCGGTCATACGCGGTGGTGGTGGTGGTGTTCCATACGTCGGTGTACGACACCGCCTGGGCAAGGAGGTCGATCTTCGTGGTGATGGTGCTGCCGTTTGGGGAACCCGCGATGGACCCGTCCCCGGTGCTTGAGGTGAGCGGGTCGCCAGCGACGGCGTAGTTCGATGTCGTCGACCGGGCGGGGCTGGCGCCGTAGGCCGGCGTCGTCGCGGTAGCCGTCCGGCCGCGGCTGTCGTAGGTGACGCAAGACCAGTCGGCATCTCCGGTACGCTTCGTGCCGGCAAGACGGCCGAGGGTGTCGGTGACCATAGTGGTGACGGTTCCGGCGCCGGTCGTGGTTGTCTTCGTCCCCCCGTATTGCGGTGTCCCGGCCGGGACTCCGCAGACTGCTGCCGTGGTTGTCTCGGTGTCGCCGTAGTAGGTCGACGTTGTCGCTCCCGCAGCAGCCTGAGCAGGAAGGGTGCGCGTCAGACGCCTGAGGTAGCCCGATCCGACCGGTTCGTAGGTGGTCGTCGTTTTCAGGGCAAGGCCTGCGGGGTCGACGATCTCGGCGGTGGGCTGTCCTAGCCACGGGTTGGCGTACTCGGTCGCGGTCGTCTGCGACGGCACCTGGCTGCTCGAGACCCCTGCGACACCGGCCGGGGCTGCGTCGTCGGTGGTGCTCGAGGTCGCGAGGCCGTAGTCCGGGGTCAGGGCAGACCCAGGAACGACCGACTTGGCGATGCCGGGGCCCGTCCAGTAGAGCCCGAGTGTGGCGTTGGCGGTGTAGTCGAGGTAGTGGACTCGGATCCGTGCCTGCTGGTTCGGAGCCGTCGTCGTGATCGAGACGCCGGGGGCGTCGTGGACGGCGCCGGGGGTGGGGTCTGCGGGTGAGGGGATGTCGTCGATCCAGACCTGGCTGGCGTCATCGGCACGGGTGTTGACCGTGTAGGTGCCCGCAGTGGGGAACGTGATCAGGCCGGTGAGGCGCAGCGACCAGTTGTCCCCGGGGATCCCGGACATCGGGGCGTCCATCACCCAGTCCTTGTTCACCGTTCCGTCGGTAGTACCGATGCCGAGGCTGTAGGCCTTGGGGGCGCCGGCGAACCGGTTGTTGTCGTACCAGACCGCGTTGAGCCCGACGAGGCCCTTGTCGTATGTCGTCGACGAGTGCGCCGGCGTGACCGCACACGACGCCAACGGCTTCCGGTCGGTCCCGAAGCACGCCGCCGGGGCGGGCCCGTAGGTGTCGGTGGGGCGGTCTTGGGCGTTGTAGATCGTGGTCGACATGCGGCCCTGTGGGTCGGTGGAGGACAACTGCATGTCCTTGCCGTTCCAGACCTGGCTGCTGGTCAGCCCTGAGGGGCTGGTCGAGGTCAGCTGACGCCACGCAGCGTCGTAGGTGACCGTCAACGCGTGCGCGCCCGCCGGAACAGTGAGCCCTGCGACGTCGACGGACGCGGTGCCGGCACCTGCGGCCGGGTCGGCGGGGTAGGTGTAGGTCTTCTGCGGGCGGAGGTTCTGGGTGACACCGTCCGGGGCGGGCAGGGTCACGCTGGTCGCGCGGCCCTTGTCGTCGTAGGCGATCTGGGTCTTCACCGTGGTGGCGTCGACGTGGCCGGAGTTCGGCATCGCGAGCCAGTCGTTCGCGAGGGAGTCCCGCAGCATCGTGAGCTTGCCGTTGTCGTAGCCGAAGTCGGTGATCTCGGTGCCGGGGTCAACGATCCGGGCAAGGTTGCCCTGGGCGTCGTAGAAGAGGTCCGTGGCGGTGCCGTCGGGGTAGCTGATCTTGCACAGCATCCCCGCAGGAGCAGAGGCGAGACCCGACGGCGGCGCCGTGCAGCTCGACCCTGACGCCGCACCGTAGGAGAACACGACCTGACGCTTGTACGTCTTGGAGGCACTGTCGTAGGACAGCGGGTCGGAGAGGGACTCGATCATCCCGGTGCCGCCCTTGTAGGTCGCGATCGGGGTGGCGCGCTTGATCGCATCGCCCGCGCCGGTGACCGTCTCGACGCGGCCGGTGGCACCGAACACCGTGATGGTGCCGTCGTCTTCGGTGAAGGTGACCTTCCCGGTGGCGTCGAGCGCGACGATCCCGTATTCACCCTCGGGCGCCTTGTATCCGCTGGAGGCACCGGCGCCACTGGTCTTCGTGTAAGTGTGGGCGGTTCCGGTGGTGTCGGTGAGGATGACGGCACTGTCGGTGACCTGGACGCTTGACCAGTCGCCGGCGTCCCCGCTCAGCGCCGTGGATGCAGACCAGCCTGCGGGGAGGGTCTCGACCTGGCGGGAGAACCACGACGGCGGGACCTCGAACTCCTTGCCCTGCTCGTCGCGGACGTAGAGGGTCACGCCGGCGGTGACGGCGCCTTCGTAGTAGTCCATGAGGAACGACGTCGGCTGGTCGGTCATCGAGACGGGGGCGCCGCCCCAGAGGATCTTGCTGCGGGACTCGTTGCCCCATCCTTCGTAGGCCATGGTCCCGCCGACACGGACGATCGCGCCGTCGTCACGGCTCACACCGAAGAGATACTTCCCCGCGGTCGGGGCCTTGATGAATCCGCTCCAGCGGGCGAGGAAGTAGTCGTTGGGAACTGCCGGCGCAGGCGATCCGGTACCCCAGTCGAAGGACACCGTGGGGTCGGTCCGGACCAGCACCGGCGTCTTGCCGTCGAAGTTGAACGTCGGGGTCGCACCCACGGCGGGGGTGTTGTCGTAGTAGGACCCGGTGAGCCCGCCGGCCTTGGGCTTCAGGGAGTTGTAGCTGAAGGCCATGCCCATGCTGCCCCCCACAGTCGAGACCGTCGGAGAAGAGAACCGCATGCCGACGTTGCCGTTGGCGAGGTTCACCGTCACGGGACCGGCCGTGTCGACCGGCGCCGGGCCCGACTCGCCGATCCGCTGGTTCACCACCAGGTTGTTCCGCCACGACGGCTGCGGCTGGTCGAGGCCGTCGTTGGTCTTCACGGACCAGGTGTAGCGGCCACCGTCCTGAAGCGTGTTCTCCGGGGCCGTCCAGGTCGTCGCTGTCTGCCACCCGGACGACACCACAGCACCGGTGACGCCGTCGGTGCCGGTCGCGATCGTGAAGTTGTACTGCACCGCAGGGCTCGACGCGTCCTTGTCAGGATCGGTGCTCGGGCCGGTCTGCAGCGTCGGGGTGAGCCCTGTGATCACGGTTCCGTCAACGGGCAGAGCGCTCCCCCGGTCCGGAGTCGGGGCGGGGGTGTTCGTCTTGAACGAGAACGTTGCCGAGTTGCGTTGGGTGGACGTCCCGAACTGCCCGTCGTAGCCGTCCCGCACGAATGCCTTCCAGTAGTACGTCGTCGCCGGCTTCAGAAGCCCTGCCGGCACCTTCACTTCCTGGACCCCCCAGGTGGAGTCCCACACGGTCGCCACGTCAGGGTTCGGGTTCTCGCTGATGTGGTACGCGTAGTCGAGCCGTGAATTCTCGGGGTTCGTCGCACTGACCTTGAGGGTCGGAGTCAGGGATGCCTTCGCTGCACTGTTCGCCGGTGCGGGTGCCTGGGGTCCGCCGGCGGAGGGGAAGTCCTTGTAGGTGACGTAGAGGGCCGAGTTGACGGCCTTGTAGGAGTACACGCCTCCGGCCTCGTAGCCACGGAGCATGAGGTAGTTGCCGCGCGAGCCGGAATTGACCCATGAGGCGATCTGCTGGGTGAGGCGGTCATCGTCGACCACTCCCCCGGAGCCGGCACCGCCGAGGTTCCAGCTGCCGAGGTGAGCGCCGACACCGTTGTAGCTGAACGCGGTCGCGTAGTGAAGCGTGTTCAGGTACGTGGGCGACGAGCCATCGCCGGCGTGGGCGGTGTCGAGGTAGCTGTCGAGGACCTGCTTGCCGAAGAACTGCTCGTAGTTGTAGTGCTGCACGGTGCGCCAGAACTTGTCGCCACCGTCCCGGGAGTTACCCACACGCGAGACGCCGTCGACACGATTCACACCGTCGCTGCGGTACGCGTGCATGTCCTCCATGTACCCGCCTGCCGTCGTGGGGTCGACATGGATCGGGTAGACCCGGTCCGGGTCCGTCAGCCACGACCTGGCCGGCGTGAGCGTCAGGGTCCACTCGTCGCCGTCGGGCGCGACGGTCAGAGGCACCATCGCCTCCGCGTCCGTCCGCTTCCCCTCGACGCCGGACGAGTCGTACATCACCGGTGCAGGAATCCCGAAGACAACGGTCCCGGCATCGTCGGTGAAGACCACGGAGTCGTCGTCATCCACCGACGCGGTGAGCCCCGGGGCGGTCACGTTCCACGTCCAGGAGTCGTGCTTGGTCGAGGGCAGCTTCGCCAGGACGAGCTCTTCCTTGACCGCGCCGTCGGTGACCTCGTAGGTGAGGTCCGTGTCGGGGAACACGTCCGGGTACCGCACCGTGTCCAGGGCGCCTCGTGACCTCGTGGGGACCTGGTGCACGGCTTCGGAGTCCGCAGCACCGACGAGTTCCATGCCCAGCGTGTACCCGTCACGGGTCGCGGTGAACACATCACCGTCGCCGGCGGAGGCTGCGAAGACAGGGGCGAGGGGGTGCGCCTCAGGCTCGAGGGTGCCACCGCGCTGTTCGACGAGGTCAGTGTCGACAGCGTCGAAGGACCCGTCCGAGGCCTCGACGTTCAGGGGCTCGACACCGATGACAGCGGTCTTGGTCCCGTCGTCGTTCAGGTACACGTCCTGGAACTCGCTCTGATCGACCAGCACCGAATCGGCAGGATCGAAAGAGCCCTCGACCTCCGGGGAAAGGTTCGTCAGCTTGTCCGTGTCCTTGCCCTCAGGGGCCAAGTCGAGGTCCCCACCGAGACTGGGCTCGAGGTCACCCGTGGGCACCGTCGGCACCGCGGGGTCCACAGCGTCCGACGAGATCGCAGGCACTGACCCGTAGTCCGGGACGGGCTCCGCTGCGACAGCCGGAACCGCCACCAACAGCTCCCCCAGCAGCGCGAACGCCGCCACCGAACCCACAACAGCGCCGCGGCGCCCCCAAGCAGCAAACATGCCAGCCCCAATTCAGTCGGGCCACACGACCCGAGACAAAGCTGAGAATAGGGACAGAAGAGGCCTGGAATTCCATCAAATTTGCACTTGATCTCGCCGACGAAGAAGGCGGGGTACAGATGAACTCTGGACACTGAGCGAAGTCCTGAGGACAAGGACCGAAGGCGCCCCGACAAAGGGGTATGTCTACCCACCACTTGTTACCCGACCGTTACTTCGACACGACACGTGTCGGGACGACTCCGAGCGCATCTCTGCGGCTGAGCAACGGAGACGAAGAGCAGGCTGAGGCCAGGAAGCTCGGAGCTCCCCTGGCGTCAGTCGAGCAGGCCGGCGCTGTACTGCCAGAGCATGTCGGCGGCCTCGGGGTCGAGCGCGTACGCCTTGACGCCGACGCGCGGGCGGTCCTCGGAGAAGGGCAGCGCCTCCTCGACGTCCTCGAAGTAGCGGCCCCCGACGCCCTCGACGAGAGGCGACGCGGCGACCAGCACCGAGGTCGCGGCACCCTGCTCCGGCGTCTTGAACGCGGGGTTCGGGGTGCCGTCGGCGTCACGCCAGCCCCGGTCGAGGATCTCCTGCTCGGGCATGTGCCGCTGCAGGGCCGTCATGATGCCGCCCGGGTGCACGGCGTTCGCGAGCACGCCCTCGTCGGCCCAGCGCTGGGTGACGCCGACCGCGAAGAGCGAGTTGGCGGTCTTCGACTGGCCGTAGGCCGACCACGGGTCGTAGGGGCGGCGCTCGAACATCACGTCGTCGAAGACGACGGGCGAGTAGTGGTGGCCGGTCGAGCTCAACGAGACGATGCGCGACGGGGCCCCGGCGTCGTCCGCGCCGGCGACGAGGGCCGACTTGAGGGCGAGCGACAGGGCCATGTGGCCGAGGTGGTTGTTCGAGAACTGGAGCTCCCAGCCCTCGGGCGTGCGGGTCTCGGGCGTGGCCATGACGCCGGCGTTGTTCACGAGGGCGTGCAGCGGGCCCTGCCAGGCGTCGGCGAAGGCGGTGAGGGAGTCGCGGCGCTGCAGGTCGAGGGCGGCGTGCCGCACCGTCTCGCTGCCGGTGCTGCGGCGGATGTCGGCCGCCGCCTCCTCGCCCTGCTCCGGGCGTCGGACGGCGAGGGTCACCTCGGCGCCGGCCCCGGCGAGGGCGCGCGCCGTCTCGAGGCCGAGGCCCGAGGCGCCGCCCGTGACGACGATGTGGCGGCCGGTGAGGTCGACGCCGTCGACCACCTCGGCGGCGGTCGTGGCGGCGGAGAACGGGGTGGTGAGACGTGTCATGCGGTGAACGGTAGCCCCGGGGTCTGTGGCTGGGGTCCGTGCGTGCCCGCGGCCTCGGTGCGAGGGTGCCAGTAGCGCCCGGGGGTCAGGCGGAGCGGCCGGCCCAGGCGTCGACCCGCTCGAGGACGCCGCGCTGGAGGTCGAGGGAGGCGCGCCAGTCGCCCGGGCGCCGGAGGCCGTGGTCGGCGCCGGGCACGGTGACGAGCTCGAGGCCGGAGGTGCCCAGGCCCTCCGGCCGCCACCAGGCGTCGACGTCGCCCCCGACGGCCAGGTGCTCGGGGCCGGCGGCGTCGAGCGCGGCCCGCACGGCCGGCTCGGTCGTCAGCGGGGTGAGCCACGCGCCCGGCAGCCCTTCCCGGAGCGCCCACGGCAGGCACCAGGTGCCGAGCGACTTGGCGACGACGTGGGCGGGCCCGGTGGCGCCGGAGGCGCGGGCTGCGTCGAGTGCGGAGCGCGCCTCGGCCGTGACGAACGTCTCCGGGTCGCCCTCGGCGGCGTCATCGATCGTCCACGAGACGACCTGCACGTGCCAGCCCCGCTCGGCGAGCAGCGCGACGGACCAGGCGAGCACCGGCGCCTGCGCGGTGTAGCCGGCACCGGGGAGCACGAGGGCGACCGGCGACGCGGCGTCGAGGCCGGTGGAGGCGGTGGTCGAGGTCACGGGCCGAGCCTAGGAGGCGGCGGGTGCTGCGCACGACCGGCACGGTCAGCGAGGATGGGCTGATGGTGCGGACGGGGGGACGGAGCGGTCGCGCCCGACGGCGCCTCCCGATCGTCACGCTCGTGTGCCTCGGCGCCACCCTCGGCGCGCTCGTCGCCCTGGGGTTCCTCGGCGGGTCGGTCCCGGCCGGACTGCTCCTCGGAGCACCGCCGGCGCTGGGCCTGATGGGCAGCGTCGCCGCGCTCCTCGACCGTCGCCTGGACCGGGAAGACCGAAGCGACTGGGCCATCGGGTCCGCCCTCTCGGGCTTCGTCGGCGTCGTGGCGCTGTACGTCGTCGTTACCCTCGTCGAGGCCGTCGACTGGACCGTGAACGGGCCTCCCGCCTGGCTGTGACCGGATCCACGGCCGCGAGGCACGGGCAGGTCGACCATCTCGTCGCCGCCGGGCCCCCCTCAGGCGGTGCCGGGCTCGAGCGTGACCCACTCCTCGTCGCGGAGGTAGCCCACGGCGTCGTTCGCCCGGAGGACGGCCTCGTTGTCGGCGGACCCTCCTGTGCGGAACCGTTCGACGCCGTCCGACGTGAGCTCGAGGACTGAGCCCGCCTTCACGGCGACACCGAGGCCCCGTCCTCGCTGGTCACGACGGACGACCGTGAAGTCCGTCTCGGCGCGGACGCCCTCGACGTCGACGAAGGTCATGGCTACCAGCTCTCCGGTGGGCAGGAAGGCTCCGAACGCGCGGCGCGAGGCGGAGGGCGTCGCCCGGGCTGCGTCGAGCGGTTCGTGACGCGTCGCCACGCCCCCGGGGTAGTCGCCGGCGGTCGCCGCGTCGAGCGTCAGCACGTCGTGGAGGTCGCCCTCGCTCAGCTCGCGCAGGGAGCCGACGACTCCGGCCACGAACCGCCGCAGCCGCTCCCGGTCGACGCGCGCGGAGTCCAGCTGTGCCCCGAACGACCGGGCCGTGACGTGCCACCCGCCCGCCTCGAGCTCCGCGCGCCGCGGATCGTGCAGGGGCATGACCATGCTCTCTCCCATGCCAGTCATCCTGGCAGGCGCGAGCGCCGGGCTCGGTCCGTCGGCTCGCTCAGGCCCCGGCGGGCGCCACGCGCTTCTCGAACCAGTGGTCGGCGTAGCGCTCGTCGTTGAACGGCGGCACCTCGACCCAGCCCTCGGCGCGGTAGAGGCGGATCGCCTCGACCAGCGTCGCGTTCGTGTCGAGCCGCAGCAGCGTGGTGCCGCGCTCGACGGCCCGGCGCTCGAGGTCGCGCAGGAGGCGGCGGCCGAGCCCCGCTCCCCGCACCGTCGCCGAGACCCACACCCGCTTCACCTCGGCGGAGCCGTCGTCGTGCAGCTTGAGGGCACCGCAGCCGACGGGCTCGCCGCTCCGCGTCGCCAGCACGAAGAGGCCCTTCGGCGGCCGCATCGACGCCGCCGTGGTCGGCACGGCCGCGGCGGGGTCGTAGCCGACGTCGAAGCGGGCGTCGATCTCGGCGAGGTACTGCCCGAGGCACCAGACGGCCCTCGGGTCGTCGGGGTCGACCTCGGCGAGCTCGATCGCGGCGGGGTCGAGCACTGCGGGGTCGAGCACTGCGGGGTCGAGCGCTGCGGCGTCCGTGCCGTTGTCGGGAATCGTCATCCGGCGACCTCAGCCGGCCCGGCGGTCCTCGCGGTGGCGAGCGACGAGGGCTCGCCCGTAGATCACCGCCGCGACGTAGTGCCCGATCAGCCCGAGCAACAGCACGAAGGCGCTCACCAGGATCATCACCTGGCCCGCGACGTCCAGGCCCTCCGAGCCCGCGACTCCTCGCCACTGGTCGACGGCCGCGTGGCCGACGAGCAGCATCAGCAGCCCGACGAAGATCAGGGAGGTGCGCACCTTGCCGACGCGCGTGACCGGGAAGGGCGCGCCGCCGAAGCGCACCAGCGCGTACAGGCTGAGCAGCACGTCGGGCAGCAGGATCAGCACGACGACGGGCCAGTTGAGCAGGTCGCCCAGCGCGAGCGAGACCATCACGACGATGACCGTCAGCCGGTCGGCCACGGGGTCGAGCCAGCGACCGAGCTCGGACGTCGCGCCGGTGCGCCGCGCGACGAACCCGTCGAGGAAGTCGGTGAAGAACACCACGGCGATCACCAGCAGCGACGACCAGTAGTGCGCGCCGACGACGAGCACGACGAAGACGGGCAGCAGCAGGAGGCGCACGGCCGTGATCGCGTTGGGTACGGTCCGCCACTCGTCGGTGCGGAACAGACGGTCGACGAGCTGCACGACGTCCTCTCGGGTCACGCTCCCGACGGGCTGCGGGGGCGCTCCGATCCTACGGGGCGCGCCGCGGCGAGTGGGCGGGCGAGCGCGGGAGGCGCGAGCCCGGTCCACGAGGAGCGGGCGGGCCCCGTCCTCCTGGGTGGGAGGCGCGAGCCCCGGTTCGAGGAGTGCGGCGGGTCGTCGTCCTCCTGGGCGGGCCGGCGCCGACCCGCCAGCGGGGACACGGACCCGCCGTACGCGCGGGCGCATGGCCGCACGACCCGCTCGGCGGCCGGCAGGGCCTGCTCCAGGATCGCTCCTCCACTCCGGAGTGGAACAGCCTCCCCCAGCGCCCCGCCCACCGCTCAGCGAAGGCGGCCGGTCGCCGTCCTCCCCGGCGGGCCGGCACCGACCCGCCAGCGAGGACACGGACCCGCCGCACCGCCCCACCAGCGGCGGCTCAGTACCCGTAGTCCTGGAGGCTGCCGGGCGACGTGTCGCCGTAGAGGTACGCGTAGCAGAGCACGCTCCGGTCGCCCTGGCCCCAGCTCTGCTCGGTCGGCGTCAGGTAGAGGTACTCGACCTCCGACTCCTCCCACGGCAGCCCGATGAAGCCCTCGAAGGCGCCGTAGCAGAGGTCGTCCGCCTCGGCCGCGGTCGCCTCGTCGCCGGGGTACGCGTCGGCGTCGGTGAGCTCGTCCTGCAGGTAGACCTCGTTCTGGTGCTCCTCGTCGCACGAGCGGAGGTCGACCATCGAGACCTCCTCCGCCGTCGCGTCGGCGCCGCCGAACGAGAAGCAGTCGCCGACCGTGAGCTCCTCGATGCCGGTGTCGGGCACGGCGTCGGGGTCGATGCCCGGGTCCGACCCGGCCGCGACCTCGCTCGACAGGGTGCCGATGCCGCTGAGGACGGCGGCGGAGACTCCGCCGAGCACGAGCACCGACGCGGCGATGATGCCGCCGATGAGCAGGCCGCGGTTCCGCGGCTTCGCGGGGGCGGCGGGCGCCCAGGCGCCGTAGGCGGGCGCAGCGCCGTAGCCGCCGGGTGCGCCGTAGGGCGCCGCCCCGGGGGCGGCCTGCGGCACGTACGCGTTCGGCGCGGCCTGGGCCACGCCCTGCCCGGCCCACGCCCCGGGCGGGGGCGTCAGCGGCTGCGCCGGCTGGGGGACGTACGGAGCGGGCGCCGGCGCCCCGAAGACGGCGGGGCTGGGGATCGCGGGAGGCGCGGCGGGGCGCTCCCGGGCGAACGGAGCGTCGGCCTCGGCCGGGCCCACCGCGTCGACCCAGCGCCAGACCGACGCGACGGCTGCGTCGGCGACGACCCGCGCCTCCGCGTCCAGGGGCACGGCCAGCGATTCACGCGACCGCTGGTCGGGCGGGGTGACGCCCGAGGCGTCGGCGTAGAGGCCGGCGACGAACCACTCCCGGCCGTCGTCCGCGAGGTCGAGCCAGAGACGGTGGCCGAGCCGCAGGCGGAGGGCGGCACCCGGCGCGCGGGTGCCCGGGTACTCGCTCGCGACGTCGGTGAGCTCGAGACCGGAGAACTCGTGGCGGAGGAGCGCCGCGACGCGCTGGTGCGTCGGCGGCAGGTCGGCATCGGCCACGGTGGTCCCCTTCGGCGGCGTCGTCGGGGTCGACCGCCTGAGGGATCGTAACGCGCCGCGGGCTCGCGGCGCGCCGCCCCCTTCGCGGGACGCCCGACCCCGCGGCGACCAGGGGTCGCGGCGAGGCCGGGCGTCAGGCCGAGCGAGGAGGCGCGGGTCAGTTCGAGACCGTCTCCAGCGTCGGGTAGTCGGTGTAGCCGGTGGCGCCCTCGGCGTAGAACGTGGCCGGGTTCGGCTCGTTCAGCTCGGTGTCGCCCTGCCAGCGCGCGACGAGGTCGGGGTTCGCGATGACCATGCGGCCGACCGCGACGGCGTCGGCGTGGCCGCCGCTGACGAGCTCCTCGGCCTCGGCCTTGTCGGTGACGACGCCGAAGCCGCTGTTGAGCACGACGGGGCCGCCGAAGCGGGCCCGGAGGTGCTGCACGAGCTCGCCGCGGGGCTCCGCGTGCAGCACGCTCAGGTAGGCGAGGCCGAGCGGCGCGACGCCGTCGAGCAGGGCCTCGTAGGTCGCGGTCACGTCGGCGAGGTCGGTCTCGGCGACGTCCTGGATGTTGTGCATGGGCGAGATGCGCATGCCGACACGGCCGGCGCCGATCGCCGCGGCGACGGCCGTGGCCGTCTCGACGCCGATGCGGGCGCGGGCGGCGGGGCTTCCGCCGTACTCGTCGGTGCGCACGTTCGACACGGGCGAGAGGAACTCGTGCAGCAGGTAGCCGTTGGCGCTGTGCAGCTCGACGCCGTCGAGGCCGGCCTCGAGCACGGCGCGCTTCGACGCGGTGACGATGTCCTGCACGACCTGACGGACCTCCTCGGTGGTCAGCTCGTGCGGCACCGGGTAGGCCGACTTGCCGCTCGGCGTGTGGATCTCGCCGTCGATCGCGATGGCGCTCGGGCCGACGATGCGCTCGGTGCCGGTGACCTCGGTGTGCGAGACGCGGCCCGCGTGCATCACCTGCATGACGATCGTGCCGCCGGCGGCGTGCACCTCGTCGGCGACGCGCTTCCAGCCGGCGACCTGCTCGTCGGTGACGATGCCGGGCTGGCCGGTGTAGCCCTTGCCCTCCACGGTCGGGTAGGTGCCCTCGGTCACGATCAGGCCCACGGTCGCGCGCTGGCGGTAGTGCTCGACGATCAGGTCGCCGGGCACGTCGCCGGCGTCGGCGCGCATGCGGGTCAGGGGCGCCATGGTGACGCGGTTCGCGAGGGTGAGGTCGCCGAACGAGGCGGAGGAGAAGAGGTCCACGGAGGGTCCTTTCGTCGGGGATGAGGACGGGGCGCGACCGCGGGTGCGGCGCACGGAGGCAGCGGCGCCCGCGAGGGCAACCGGAGGTGCGGGGAGGGCATTCCGCCGCGACGGCGCGGCGGCGGGACTCTCAGGAGGAGCGCAGGTTCGACCGCCTGCAGTCAGCGGCAGGCGCGGAGGCGCGTCAGGCGGAGGGGCGTCAGGCGGAGGCGCGTCGGAGGGGCGTCACGCGTCGAAGCCGGTGCGCACCGCGGCGATGTCGTCGCCGCCGTGGCCGCGGTCGGACGCGCGCCCGTAGAGGCCGGCCAGCGCCTCCAGCAGTCCGGTGTCGACGGGCGTGCCGTCGGCCGCCTCGCGCATGAGGTCGATGTCCTTCCGGATGCCGTCGAGGGCGAACTGCGCGGGGTACTCGCCGGCGATCATCGTCGCGCCCTTGACGTGCGCGTACTGGCTGTCGGACTGCCCGCCGGCGATGGCGTCGAGGAAGAGCCGGGGGTCGAGCCCGAGGGCCTGCGTCAGGGCGAGCGACTGCGCGGTCGCCGCCGTGATCGACGCGATCCAGGCGTTGGCGGCGAGCTTGAGCGCCGTGCCCTGGCCCACCTCGGTGCCGGCCACGACCGTCTTCGCGCCCATGGCGTCGAGCACGGGGGTCGCCCGGGCGACGAGGTCGGGGTCGCCGGCGGCGAGCATGACGAGCGCACCCGTCTCGGCGGGCTTCTTGGTGCCGAGCATCATCGCCTCGACGAGCGGCACGTCGAGCTCGCGGGCGAGGTCGACGACCTGGGCGGTGGCGGCGGTGCCGATCGTGCTCGCCTGGACCCAGAGGGGCGCGTCGGCGGAGTGCCGGGCCCGGCCGCCCTCGCGGAGCACGTCGAGCACCGCGGGGCCGTCGAACAGCACCGTCACGACGACGTCCGCGTCGGCGACGGCCTCGGCGACCGTGTCGGCCACGCGGGCCCCGTCGTCGGCGAGCGGCTCGGCCTTGGCCCGGGTGCGGTTCCAGACCGTCACGTCGAAGCCCTCGCGGAGCAGCGTCCTGGCGACGCCGCCGCCCATGATCCCGGTGCCGATGACTGCGACGTGCATGCCCTGGTGCTCCTTGCCGGCGGCCGTCGTGCGGCCGCGTCGATGTGCGGGGGCGGGCTGGTGCACCGCCGAGGTGCACCGTACGCCGGGCGGCTCGGGGCACGCCCGGGGCCGGGGGGAGGCGCGGGTCGGCCGCCGCGGGGAGCCGCCCCGGCAGGGCGGCTCAGTCGACGGCGTCCTCGCCCACCGGGTCACGGCGGATCGCCCGCCGCACGCGCTCGACGACGGAGGGGTTCGGCGGCTCGTTGTACGTTCCGGCGAGCTCCTGGCCGCTGAGGCGCGCGATGGCCGCCATCACCTCGTCGGTCGCCTGGCGCCGGGCGCGGCCCGACTTCGCCTCGCCGTGGTGCGACAGGTCGATCGGCTCGCCGAACTCGACGGTGAAGCGGGTGAGGCGCGGCAGGGTGGAGCCGACCGGCTGCAGCTCCTGCGTGCCGGTCAGGGCGACGGGCACGACGGGGGCGCCGCTCGTGAGGGCGAGCCAGGCGACGCCCGTGCGGCCCTTGTAGAGACGTCCGTCGAGCGATCGGGTGCCCTCGGGGTAGATCGCGAAGGCGGCCTCCTGCGTCAGGCGCTCGAGCCCGAGGTCGAGGGCGTGCTGCGCGGCGGAGCCGGCGCCGCGCTCGACGCCGATGGCCCCGATGCCGGTGAAGAAGGAGCGGCGAAGCCGGCCCCGGAGGCCCGCGCCCGTGAAGTAGGCGTTCTTCGCGAGGAACGACACCTCCCGCGGGGCCATCAGCGTGATGACGACGCTGTCCATGAACGACAAGTGGTTGCTGGCGAGGATGACCGCGCCCTGCTTGGGCACGTTGCGGCGTCCGACGACGCGGGGCCGCCAGAGGAGGCGCACGAGGGGCGCGAGGACAGCCCGGCTGACGAAGGTGAGCACGCTCCAGGGTGCCCGACGCCGCATGCCCGGGCGGGCATGCTCGCCGGGCGTCGACGGGCCGTGCGCCGGCGGCGGGTGACGGCCGGAGGCGCGGCGGGCGAGGGGCGGGCGGGAGGCGCGGAGCCGGCGGACCACCCGCGGCGGGTACGGCGGGTGTCCTCCTTCTGACTGATTGCGCGCCTCCGACGGACCTGTCTAGGCTCGTCGCGGGGATGCAGGTGCGCCGTGGGGGCGCACCGGGGGGACGACGATGACGCACGACATGCAGGAGCCGACGACTCGCGACAGTCAGGGGGCCGACGCGATCATCGCACTGCCGGCCGGGCGTCTCCGGCGGGCGGCCTACGCCGTCGCGCCGGCGGTCTACCTCTACTTCGCGGCGGTGGCGTCCGCCGGGGCCGCGGGGGCGGCCCGGGCGGACTTCGTCGCGGCCGACGTCGCCGTCGTCCTCTACGGTCTCGCCGCGGCGGTCGCCGTCGCGCTGCTCGTCACGATGACGGTGATCCGCGTGCGGGTGCGACTCGGTCTGCCGCTGCTGCTGCAGCCGGTGCAGGCCCTGTACCTGAGCGCTCCCCTGGGCTGCGCCTTCCTGCTCTCGGCCGCGTACGTCTCCCGCCTCCACGGCGGCATGTTCGCCGGCGGCTTCGAGGCGATGGTCGGGACGACCCTCGCGCTCGTGCTGCTCGCCCGACGCGTCTCCGAGCTCCAGCTCGGCTCCGCCGGCCCGGTCTCGGGGCCGATCCGGGTGCCCCTGCGGCCTGCACCGCAGGTCGTGAAGGTCGCCGAGGTCGACGATCTGCCGGTCATCGACGCGCGCCAGGCCCAGGGCTGACGACGACGCCCACGGATCGCCCCGACCCACGAGGTCGGAGGCGATCAGACCGCCGGGGCTCGCCCTGGCCCGCCCCGGCGCGGCCGGTCGACAGCGTCGGTCGACAGCGCCGGTCGTCAGCGCCAGTCGTCGGGCGGGACGTCGTCGACGTAGGGGTCGAAGGGCGGCTCGTCGTCGTACGGGTAGGGCTCGAGGTCGGGAGCGCCCCCGCTGGCCGGAGCCGCCGCCGGTGTGGGGCGCGTCGCCGGGCGTGAGCGAGCGGGCGCGGCCCGCCGGGCCGCCCCGGGCGCCGTGGCGGGCCGGGCCTCGTCGGCCCCGCCCCCTCCCCCGCCGAAGCTCGGACCGGAGCTCGCCGGGCCGCGCTCGGCCGCCGCGGCGGCGGCCTCCTCGGGCGAGACGCCGGCCACGACGTCGAGCACCTGCTGGCCGTAGGTGTCGAGCTTCTTCTGCCCGACGCCGCTGATGCCGGCGAGCTCGGTCATCGACGAGGGCCGGGCCGCGGCGACGCCGCGCAGGGTGACGTCGCCGAAGACGACGTAGGCGGGCACGCCCTGGGCCTTCGCGACCCCGGCCCGCCACTGGCGCAGCGTCTCGAACAGCGGCACGTCGGCGGCGTCGAGGTCGGCGGCGCCGGCACCGGTGCGCGAGCCGCGCGACGAGCCGTCCGCCCCGCGGGCCGAGCGCGATCGGGGGGCCCGCTCGGGCTCCTTGCGGAGACGGACGGGCCGCGAGCCCGAGAGCACCTCGGCCGCGGCGTCGGTGATGAGCAGGGTGCCGTAGCCGTCGGGCGAGACGGCCAGCACGCCCTGGGCGAGCAGCTGGCGCACGACGCCCCGCCATTCGATCTCGCTCAGCTCGGTGCCGATGCCGAACGTGCTGAGCTGCTCGTGGCGGTTCTGCGTGATGCGCGGCGTCGTCTTGCCGAGCAGGATGTCGATGATCTGGCCCGCGCCGAACTGCTGGTCGCGCTCGCGCTTGAGGCGCACGATCGTCGACAGGAGCTTCTGCGCCGGCACGGTGCCGTCGAGCGACTGCGGCGGGTTCAGGCAGGTGTCGCAGTTGTGGCACGGCGTGCTCGCCTGGCCGAAGTAGCCGAGCAGCTGCACGCGGCGGCACTCGACCGTCTCGCAGAGCGCGAGCATCGCGTCGAGGTGCGCGCTGAGCTTGCGGCGGTGGTCGGCGTCGCCCTCCGACTGGTCGATCATGCGGCGCTGCTGCATGACGTCCTGCAGGCCGTAGGCCAGCCACGCGGTGGCGGGCAGGCCGTCTCGCCCGGCCCGCCCGGTCTCCTGGTAGTAGCCCTCGACCGACTTGGGCAGGTCGAGGTGGGCGACGAAGCGGACGTCGGGCTTGTCGATGCCCATGCCGAAGGCGATCGTGGCGACCATGACGATGCCGTCTTCACGGAGGAAGCGCGACTGGTTGCGGGCGCGCGTGCCCGCGTCGAGGCCCGCGTGGTAGGGCAGCGCGGCGATGCCCTGCTTCACCAGGAACTCGGCCGTGCTCTCGACCGACTTGCGCGAGAGGCAGTAGACGATGCCGGCGTCGCCGTCGTGCTCGGCGCGGACGAAGCGGAGCAGCTGCTGCTGCGGACCGTCTTTCGCCTCGATGCGGTACTGGATGTTGGGGCGGTCGAAGTCGGCCACGAAGTGCGCGGCGTCGTCGAGCTCGAGCCGCCGCGAGATCTCGCGGTGGGTGGTCTCGGTGGCGGTCGCGGTGAGGGCGATGCGCGGCACGTCGGGCCAGCGCTCGTGGAG
Organism: Frigoribacterium sp. CFBP 8754; assembly: GCF_014841815.1. Classification (NCBI taxonomy): domain Bacteria; kingdom Bacillati; phylum Actinomycetota; class Actinomycetes; order Micrococcales; family Microbacteriaceae; genus Frigoribacterium; species Frigoribacterium sp. CFBP 8754. Next base: position 33,622 of record NZ_JACYUO010000004.1, on the reverse strand, counting down.
CACCGACAGCTCGAGGTAGTCGGGGCGGAAGTCGTGGCCCCACTGCGCGACGCAGTGCGCCTCGTCGATCGCGAAGAGCGAGACCCGGCCGCGGTCGAGGAGCGACTTGGTGCTGTCGAGCTTCAGCCGCTCGGGCGCGAGGTAGAGCATGTCGAGCTCGCCCGTGACGAAGGCCTGCTCGACGGCACGGCGCTGGTCGGGGTCTTGCGTGCTGTTGAGGAACGACGCCCGCACGCCCACGGCCTCGAGGGCGTCGACCTGGTCTTGCATCAGCGCGATCAGCGGCGAGACGACGACCCCGGTGCCGGGGCGCACGAGCGCGGGCACCTGGTAGCAGAGCGACTTGCCGCCGCCGGTCGGCATCAGCACGAGGGCGTCGCCGCCGCCGACGACCTGGTCGATGATCGCCGCCTGGTCGCCGCGGAAGGCGTCGTAGCCGAAGACCCGCTGCAGCACCTCGACGGGCGAGCCGGCCCGCGCGGAGGCGTCGGTCGCGCTGCCGGAGGCGTCGGTCGGGCTGCCGGTGGCGGGGGCTGCGGAGGAGGGGGGAGCGTCGGTCACCAGGCGAGTCTAGGAGGCGCCACCGACGCGGTCAGCCGACCCGCGACTCCACCGGGTGACGCCCCGTGAGCTCGCTCGCGGGGGAGGACGCGAGCTCGCCCGACCTGTGGAACGAGCGCAGCACGAGCCAGGCCCAGAACGGCGTGCAGACGACCGTCACGGCGAGCGCGAGGGGGCTGCCGTCGCTCGACGGGGTGCCCGCGTAGGGCGCCAGGAGGAGGAAGAGGACCGTGTTGTTGAGCACGTGCGCGACGATGGCGGCCTCGAGCCCGCCGGTGCGCCAGGTCAGCCAGGCGGCGGTCACGCCGAAGACGGCGACGTCGAGCACACCCCAGACGTTGTAGGCGTGCGAGAGGCCGAAGGCGACGGTGGGCACGACGATCGCGACGAGCGGCCGGGCGATCCACGACCCCAGCGACTGCATCGCGAAGCCGCGGAAGACGTACTCCTCCGCGCTGGCCTGCAGGGGCACGAGCAGCAGGATCACGACGACCGACCAGACGAGGGCCGCGGGCGGGGTCGTGACGGGCCCGGAGCCCAGATCGTCGCCCGTGACCAGCGGCACGACGAGGTAGCTGAGCAGGACGGTGAGGGCCATGAAGGCCGCGGCCGGGCCCACGCAGCGCAGCAGCCAGCGCCAGCGCAGGCGACCGGCGACGCTCGACAGCTGGCCCCAGCCGCCGAGCCCGGCGAGCTTCGTCGCGAACAGCACGGAGGGCAGCATGGTCGCGATCGAGCCCAGCGTCGCGAGCATGACCAGGGGCTGGGAGGCGTCGAGCGGGTCGTCCTGGAGGCCCTCGGCCAGGCGGGAGGCGGCGTCCGCTCCCCCGGCCGCGGCGACGACGGCGTAGAGGGCGAGCACGACCGCGTTCGACGCGACGACGTAGAAGACCGTGCCGAGCAGGAGCGCCAGCAGAGGCCGGTACCAGCGGTACGTCGGCAGGGTGCGGAACAGGCGGTGGTAGGCGACGGTCACGGGGTCGAGGCTAGCCGGGACAGCTGCGACGCCGGACGGCCCGGCCGCACCGTGGGGTGCGACCGGGCCGTCCGGGTCGAGCTGTGCGGCGGGGCGTCAGTCGGTGGTGCCGACCGAGGCGGTGCGACGGCGACGGAGGCGCGTGGCCGTGACCACGCCGGCGCCGGCCAGCATCAGGGTCAGCGCGAGCGCCAGCCCGGTCATCGCGGCGTCGGAGCCCGTGTAGGCGAGGTCACCCGAGGCCGTGACGCGCGTGGGGCGGGTCGACGTGCCGGTGCCCGCACCCGTCCCGGTGCCCGCACCGGTGCCCGCTCCGGCCCCGGGGGCGGGGACGGCGGGGTCGGTCGGAGCCGGGGTCGGGTCGACGACGACCGGCTCGGCGGCGGCGGCGAGGACGACGGGCACGTCGACGACCGTCCCCGTCCCGGCCACCGTGACGCGCAGCTGACGCACGACCGGGCCGGCCGTGGGGGCCGTGACGCCGGCGGGCACCGCGAACGACAGCGTCGCGCGCCCGGTCTCGTCGCCCTTGTCGACCACGGTGCGGTCGATCGGCTGCGAGGCGAGCTCGACGCCGTCGAGGCTGACCGAGACGGTGCCCGTCTCCGGCCCGACCTGCGAGCTGAAGAGCAGCGACGAGAGCGACAGCGTCACCGTGTCGCCGGCCGCGAAGCCGGCCTCGGGCGACGGGGTCGCCGTGACGCCGACCGAGCGCTGGGTGAAGTCCGGCGTGGCGACGCGGGCGGGCGAGCCGGCGGGCACGGTGAAGTAGTCCACCTGGGCCTGTAGGTCGACCTTGCCGCTGTCGGCGGCCGAGCCGGTGTTGAAGGCGGTGAAGTTGTCGCCGCCCGACGACAGGAACGAGTTGACCGTGACCTTGTACGAGGCCGCGCGGTCGAGCTCCGCGCCGTTCAGCGTGATCGTGCGGATGCGCTCACCGGAGGCGGCGGCCGGGTCGTACGTGTAGCTGAGGCCCTTCGAGACGCCCAGCTTGAGGAACGGCCGCGACGACCCGGCGGGCTGCCACTGCTGCTCGAGAGCCTGCTCGATCTGCGCCCCCGTCATGTCGACGACGACGAGCGTGTTGGCGAAGGGCTGCACGGCGGCGGCCTCGGCGAAGGTCAGGTTGCCGGCGGGGTCGCTGGCGCCCGCGGAGGCGTAGCGCAGGTCGGCACGGAGGCCGCCCGGGTTCATGAAGGCCATCTGCGACCCGTTGCCGACCGTGGCCTCGAGCTGCACGTCGGCGACGAAGTTGCCGAGGGTCGACTCGCCTCCGCGGTTCTCGGTGCCGTCGGACTGCACGGCGCGGGGGAAGTCGGCGGTGATCTCGCCGACCTTCTTCGCGCCCTCGACCGCGGCGACCGCGACGGCGTCGCTGACGATCTTCGCGACCTCGGGGTCGGGCGTCGCCTTCTGGTAGAGCGGCAGCAGCTCGCTCGTGACCGTCGTGGCCTTCGTGTCGGCGTCGAACGTGATCGCGAGGTGGCTCAGGTTCGCGCCGTAGCTGCCGGTCTGCACGACTGGGCGAGGCGTGGTGCCGCCGGTCGGCACGACCGAGAAGTTGTACGACTGGTGCGTGTGGCCCGACAGGATCGCGTCGACCTTCGGCGAGACGTCGGTCGCGATGCGGGCGAAGTCGCCGCCCGCGTCGAGCGCCGTGCCCGACGAGTTGCCCTCGTGCACGAGCAGCACGAGCACGTCGGCCTCGCCGTTCTCGGCGGCGCCGTCGCTGAGGTCGTCGGCCACGTCGTTGACGCTGTCGACGATGTCGCCGAAGGTGAGGCCGGCGATGCCGGACGGGCTGACCAGCTCGGGCATCAGCTCGGTGATCGCGCCGATGTAGCCGACCCTGACGCCGCCGACGTCCTTGACGAAGTAGGGGTCGTAGGCGTGCGAGCCGTCGGCCCGGAAGATGTTGGCCCCGAGGTAGGGGAAGTCGCTGGCGTCGTCGACGCGGCCGTTGAGGTCGTCCTGGCCGCGGTCGAACTCGTGGTTGCCGAGCGCGCTGACGTCGAGGTCCATCGCGTTGAGCGCGTCGAGGGCCGGCTTGTCCTCCTGGATGAAGGAGGTGAACGTCGAGGCACCGATGTTGTCGCCCGACGACACGAACGACGTGTTCGGGTGGGTCGTGCGGAACTGGTCGACGAACCCGGCCATGACGGCGGCGCCGGCGACCGGCGAGGCCTCCTGCGCGATGCGCCCGTGGAAGTCGTTGATGCCGAGGATGTCGATGGTCGTCGGGGCCGCCTGGGCCGGGACGGCGGCCACGAGACCGGCGCCGAGGGTGGCGACGGCGACGAGCGAGAGGGCGGCGCGACGGCGACGACGCGGCGCTCCCGTCTCGGCCGGAGGTGCGATGGGGTGACGGGGGCGCATGTGCGGTGTGTCTCCTGGTGTCCGTGCGTGATCTCAGGCCCGCGGGAGGTGCCCGGGGCGGCCCGTCCCTCGGACGAGGGACAGACCCGACGAACATAAGATCTGGCTGGGAGCCGCACAAGGCTCCGCACACGTTCGTCACGTGCTGTTAACGCGACGGTCGTCGTCCACCCCCACCGCGCCTCCGGAGGTCCCGTTGCTGTCCGTGCTCCTCGGCCTCGCCGCCGCCGTCGCCTACGGCTCGGGCGACTTCCTCGGCGGTCTCGCGGCGCGTCGCCTGCCGCCCCTCCGCGTCACGGCGATCTCGGCGGCGAGCGGCCTCGTGCTGCTGCTCGTGCTGCTCGTCGTGGTGCCCGGCACCCCCTCCGGCGCCGCGGTCGGCTGGGGCGTCGCGAGCGGCGTGGCCGGCGCCGCCGCCATCGCCCTGCTCTACGCCTGCCTCGCGATCGGGCCGATGAGCATCCTGTCGCCGCTGACCGCCGTGGTCTCCGCGATCGTGCCGGTGGGCGTGGGCCTGCTGCAGGGCTCGCGGCTCGGGCCGGCCGGCTGGGCGGGCATCGCGCTCGCCCTCGTCGCCGTGGTGCTCGTCGGGTTCGTGCCCGACGCCTCCGCCCCGAAGCCGACCGCCGCCGGCCTGCTGATGGCCCTCGCGGCGGGCGTCGGCATCGGCGTCGTCCTCGTCTTCCTCGACCAGACGCCCGCCGACTCCGGCCTCGTGCCGCTGGTCGCGAACCGGGTCACGAACGTGGTGCTGACCGGAGGCGCGGTGGCGGTGCTCGCCCTGGTCGCGATCTCGAGGCGGCGGTCGCCGGGCGTGGGAGGCGCGGGTCGAGCAGGAGGCGCGGGTCACGCGCTGCCGACGGCTCACGCCTCCGGCACGGCCGGGCCGGCAGGCGTGCCGTCGGTGGCCCGGGGCCTCGCCCCCGCTCTCCGCCTCGCCCTGCTCTGCGGCGTGGCCGACGCCGGGGCGAACGTGCTCATCCTCCTCGGGCTCCGGCTCGGCGACCTCACCGTGATGAGCGTGCTGACCGCGCTCTACTCCGCCGTGACGGTGGTGCTGGCCGCCGTCGTGCTGCGGGAGCGGCTCACCCGGTCGCAGGTCGTCGGCCTCGTGCTCGCCCTCGCGGCGGCCGTCCTGCTCGCGCTCGACTGAGCACGGCCCCCGTCGTCGTCGACGGCCCGCCCGCTCAGTCCTCGATGAGCCGCTTGCCGAGCACGACGACGTCCTGCCGCTCGTAGCCGAGCGCGCTCCACGCGGCGAGCGCGTCGTCGTTGCCCGACCGCACCATCAGCTGCAGCTTGGGGCAGCCCGCCTCGGTGAGCAGCCGCTCGACCTCGGCCACGAGCGCGCGGGCCCGGCCGCCGCCGCGGAGGGCCGGGGCGACGGCGACGTAGTAGAGCCAGCCGCGGTGGCCCTCGTGACCGGCCATGGCGGTGGCGACCACCGCCTCCTGCACTCCCCCGTCGGCCGTCTCGACCCGATCGGTGCCGACGAGGAAGAGCTCGGGCTGCACCTGGAGCTTGCGCTCGATGTCGCGGCGCGGGTCGTTCCACGGGCGGGTCAGGCCGCACTCCTCCCACAGGGCGACGACGGTCTCGGTGTCGGCGGGGGCGAAGGCGCGGATCTCCATCGGTCGAGCCTGCCAGACCGCGAGCGGCCCGGCGGCCCGGGCCGGTGGCGGAGCAGGCAGGAGTCGCGGGTCGAGGCCCGCCCGGAGGCCCGGTCGTAGGATGGGCCGTCTGCCCCGCCGACCCCGAGGAGCCCGTGTGACCCGAGCCGACCCCCGCCGCCGCCTGGCCGTGCTCGGCTCGCCGATCGCCCACTCGCTGTCACCGAGCCTGCACGCCGCGGCCTACGAGGTGCTCGGGCTCGACTACGACTACGGCCGCGCCGAGGTCGCCTCGGGCGAGCTGCAGGGCTTCGTCGACGGCCTCGACGCGAGCTGGCGGGGGCTCAGCCTCACCATGCCGCTCAAGCGCGAGGTGCTGCCGCTGCTCGACACCGTCTCGCCGCTCGCGGCCCTGCTCGGCGTCGCCAACACCGTCGTCATCGACGACGACGACCACCGGCACGGGCACAACACCGACGTCGACGGCATCGTCCGCGCCGTGCAGCGCCGACACGACGTGCGGCCCGAGTCGGCCGTGATCCTCGGCGGGGGCGCGACGGCGGCCTCCGCGATGCACGCGGCCTGGCAGCTGGGAGCCCGGTCGTTCTCCGTCCACCTCCGCAGCCCCGGCCGCGCCGGCGAGCTGACCGCCCTCGCCGCGGAGCTCGGCGGCGACGTCGTCGTGGCCCCGCTCAGCGAGCTGCCCTCCATCGGCCCCCTCGACTTCGTCGTCAGCACCCTGCCCGCCGGCGCGGCCGACGACCTGCCGCTGCGGCCGCGGAGCTCGACGTCGGTGCTGTTCGACGTCGCCTACGACCCGTGGCCGACGCGCGCCGCGAGCGCCTGGGCGGCGCAGGGCGGCGTCGTGCTCAGCGGGCTCGACATGCTCGTCGAGCAGGCGATCGGGCAGGTGCGGTTGTTCACGGGGGGCGCGGCCGACGAGCCCCTCCCCGACGAGGGCGCCGTGCGGGCGGCCGTCCGTGCGGCGGCCGGGCTCGAGGCGGAGCCGTCGGGCGCCGCCGACCACCACGATCTCAGCGGCCACCACGACCGCGGCGGCCGCGGCGACCGGGCGGTGGTCTGACGTGCGTCCCACCCCGCAGCCCGTCGCCCTGCGCTCGGTGACCCTGGGCGACGGTCGCCCCGCCGTCTGCGTGCCGCTGGTCGGGCGCACGGCCGCCGCGCTGGAGGCCACCGCCGTCGGGCTCGCGGCCCTGCCCCGGGGCGTGGTCGACGTCGTCGAGCTCCGCCTCGACTACCTCACCGCCGTCGCCGACCACGACCGCGTGCGGGAGGCCGTGGCCGCGGTGCGGCGGTCGCTGCGCGACGACGTCCCGCTGCTCGCGACCTTCCGCACGAAGCAGGAGGGCGGCGAGCGCGACATCACGCCCGACGCCTACGGTGCGCTGATCGACGCGGTCGTCGCCCTCGACCCGGCCGAGCGCCCCGACGCGGTCGACGTCGAGATGTACACGCAGCCCGACGTGCGCGAGCACCTCGTCGACGCCGCGCACGGCGCGGGGCTCCGGGTCGTCATGTCGTCGCACGACTTCACGGCGACGCCGCTGCGTGCCGAGATCGTCTCGCGCCTCGTCGAGCAGCAGGAGAACGGCGCCGACGTGGTCAAGCTCGCCGCGATGCCGACGTCGCCCGCCGACGTGCTGACCCTCTTGGCGGCCACCGACGACTTCCGGTCGGGGCCCGGCCTGGTGCCCGCGGTGACGATGTCGATGGGGCCGCTCGGCGCCGTCTCGCGTCTCGCCGGCGAGACGGTCGGCTCGTGCCTGACGTTCGGCGCGGTCGGGGCGACGAGTGCGCCGGGGCAGCTCGACGCACGGGCCCTCGGCGCCGCGCTCGACCTGCTGCACGGGGCCTGACCGGGGCGGGGCGACCGGGGGCGCTGTCAGCCGAGGTGATCGGACCGGCCTGGCCCGCGCCTCCCCCAGATCGAGGGTCGACCGCGTCGTCTGCCGACGCGTCGGGTGCTGCGAGGCCTCCGGCGGACCCGACCTCGGCTCCACCACCGGGAAACGAGCGACGGGCGTCGCTCAACAGGAGTCTCGAGGCCGAGGATCCGCCGGAGTGACCCGAGGTTACCTCGCCGCCCGACCTGTCTCGGCCCGTCGTCCCCCGTCCACCCGGGTGACGCTCAGCCAGGGCTCGGCCCGCCCGAGGGCTGCCCACAGGCCCCGGAGGGGTGAGGAGCGCTCGACGAGATCGTGACGGAGGAGGCGCGGGGTCAGTACCCTTCAGGCACCCGGAGCAGAGGCTCCGGCTCACGAAGGAGAACCCATGAGCATCGGCGGCGGAATCGCCTTGATCGTGATCGGCGCGATCCTCGCGTTCGCTCTCGACTTCCAGGTCGCGGGCATCGACATCCAGCTGATCGGCTACATCCTCATCGCGGCGGGCATCATCGTCACGATCCTCGGGCTCGTCTTCGCGACGCGTCGTCGCCAGGTGACCTCGACCTCGCGCAGCGCGGTCGACCCGGTCAGCGGCGAGCAGGTCACGCGTCGCTCGACGCGCGACGACGGCGGCCCGATCGTCTGATCGACCCCGCACGACCCCTCGACGGGCCGCGCCCCCTCCCGACCCCTCGTGGTCGCGGCGGGGACGCGGCCCGTCGCTCGTGTCGGGAGGCGCGGGCGGGCGCCGAGTGGTCACGATCTGCTCGTCCCGGCGGCCGGGAGCAGCAGTTCGTGACCACTCGCCGGGCGAGGTCGTGCGCCGGGCGGAGACAGGCGGGCGGAGACAGGTGGGAGGCGCAGAGCGGGTGGCGCGGTCAGCCGACCGTGGAGCGCAGCGTCGACGAGCCGTCGGGCAGGCGTCGCACCTCGATGCGGTCGGCGATGCGCTGCTTGAGCTCGTCGACGTGGCTCACGATGCCGATCACCCGGCCGGAGTCGGAGAGGCGGCCGAGCTCGGTCATCACGGCGTCGAGCGTCTCGGGGTCGAGCGAGCCGAACCCCTCGTCGACGAAGAGCGTGCCGAGCTCGAGGCCGCCCGCCTCCGCCTGGACCACGTCGGCGAGCCCGAGCGCGAGGCTCAGCGAGGCGTAGAAGGTCTCGCCGCCCGAGAAGCTCGCGGGGTCGCGGGTCGTGTCGGTCGACGCGTCGCGGATGGCGAGCGCGAGGCCCGTGCGCCGGGAGCGGGAGCCCTGCTCGCGCTCCTCCGAGGCCTCGAGCACGTAGCGACCGCTCGACATCACCCGCAGCCGGGCGTTCGCGGCCGCGACGACGTCGTCGAACCGACGGAGGAGCACGTACGTGCCGAGCGTCACCCCGCGCACGTTGACGGTGCCGGTGGCGCTCGTGAGGTCGGCCATCCGCACGACGGCCCGCGCCTCCTCGGCGACGGACTCGCCCGCGGCCTCGGCACGTCGGAGCGCGGCGAGCGCCTCGGTCGCGCGTCGGGCCCGGTCGGCGGACCGCCCGGCCGCGTCGGTGGCCGCCGCGAGGTCCACCTCGGCGACGCCGAGAGCCCCCTCCGCGGCCGGGACGTCGACCTCCTCCTCACCGGTGAGGGCGGCGATGGACGGGTCGGCCAGGCCCGCGCCGACGACGGCCAGCTCGGCGTCGTGCCCCGCGACGCGACGACCGAGGGAGTCGCGCTCCGGGCCGGGCAGGACCGCCGCGGCGGCGTCGTCGGCCGTCGCGAAGCCCGAGGCGGCCAGCGCCTCGGCGAGCTCGACGCGACGCTGGTCGTGCGCGATCCGGGCGACCTCGGCCGCGCGGAGGGCGGAGACGAGACGATCCGCGAGGTCGGCGCGACGGGTGAGGAGGCCGACGCGGTCGGCGACGGTCCCGGTCGGCCGCTCGGCGTGGCCGTCGGCGTTCCCGTCGGCACGCCCCTCGGCTCCTGCTCCGGCGACGGCCTCGGCGACGAGCGCCTCGTCGTCGGCGAGCCGGCGTCGATCGCCCTCGAGCCGCTCGGCGCGGGTGGCTCGGAGCGTGCGGGTCGTCTCGGCCCGGGTGCGCAGCGCCTCCGCCTCACGGTCGTGGTCGTCGAGCGCCCGCTCCGCGGCCCGGGCGGAGGCCACGGCGGCACGGGCGCGGTCGAGCGCCTGCTCCGCCTCGCCGACGGCCTCCCGGGCCCCGGCCTCGTCGAGGTCGCCGAGCCCCGCCACGGCGACGTCGAGACGGGCACGGGCCGCGGCCGCGGCGGCGGCCGCGTCGCGCTGCCGCTGCCCCGCGGCGCGGGCGGAGTGGGCGGCGGCCTCCACGTCGTCGTCGGTCGGGTGGTCGTCGGTCGGGGCGGCCGGGGCCGGGTGCTCGATCGACCCGCAGACCGGGCACGGCTCTCCGGCCTCGAGCGAGAGCGCGAGCTGGCCGGCCGTGCCGGTGATCTGCCGACGACGGAGCCCGGCCTCGAGGTCGAGCTCGACCAGCGCCTCCGTCGACCGGTCGGCGAGGAGCTCGTCGAGCCGCGTCGCCTCCTCCCGCAGCGCGTCCGTCGCGAGCACGGCGGCGAGCTGCGCACGGGCGTCGGCGACCCGGCGGGCGACGGCGGGCTCGTCGTCGGCCGACCGCCGGGCGGCCTCACGAGCGGTGACCAGGGCGGCCCTCGCGACGGGGCCCTCGGCGAGCTCGGCGTCGAGCGCCGCGAGGTCGACGTCGACCTGCTCGAGCGCTCGGCCCGCGTCGAGCAGCTCGGCACGACGGCCGGGCAGCCCCCGCTCGACGGCGGCGACCCGGCCGAGCACGGCGAGGTCGGAGCGCAGGTCGTCGCGGTGGGCCGCGACGGCGGCGGCCACCTCGGGCAGCGTGGGGCCCTCTCCCCCGTGGCTGTCGAAGTTGTCGAAGCCAGCGGTGCCGTCGGTGCTGTCCGCGCGCTCGGCCGACGACCACGCCCCGGTGACGAGCACCAGCCCGGGCACGGACTCCAGCTCGGGGTCGGCGTCCGTCGCCGCCTCCCGTGCGTCGACCAGCGTCGCGCCCGCCTCGGCGAGCGCGGCCTGCGCCGCCCGGAGGCCCCGCGCCGCTCCGGTCACCGTCTCGGCCCGGCCCGCGGCCTCGAGGCGCGACCGGGCCTCGTCGACCGCGACCGCCGCCTCCGTCAGGCGGGCGCTCCGGGCCTGCAGGTCGGCGCGGAGATCGAGGGCCGCGCGCAGACGGCGCTGCTCGTCGAGGCGGCGCCGCGCGTCGTCGTGCACCCGTCGAGCAGCGCCCCGCCGCTCGGCGGCCGCGTCGGAGTCGCGGACGAGCGCTGCGAGGACGCCGTCGACGGTGGCCGGGAGACCCTCGGCGCCCTCGGCGGGCTGAGCCCCCGAGTCGCCCGAGTCGCCCCCGGCACCCGCACCGACCGGGGCGGCCTGCCCGGCGAGGGCCGCCTCCAGCGCCGCTCCGACGACCGGGTCGTCGTCGACCCCGACCGCCTCGCGCAGCCGGGCGACCGCGAGCTCGACGCCCCGGTCGGCCTCGGCGACGGCCGCGTGGGCCGCGCGCCGCCCCTCGGCCAGGCGGGCCGTCGTCAGCTCGTAGATCTCGGTGCCGAAGAGGGACTGCAGCATGCGCCGGCGGTCTTCCCCCGACGAGCGGAGGAACGCCGCGAACTCGCCCTGGGGCAGCACGACCGTCTGCACGAACTGCTGACGGGTCAGGCCGAGCACCCGGCCGATCTCGTGCCCGACCTCCTGCGTGCTGGTGGACACCACCTCGCCGTCGACCGCGTCGGGCGAGGTCAGGCGGACGAGCGTGGCCGTCGCGTTCGCCGGCGTCGTGCCGGTGCCCCGGCTCTTCGGCCGCTGCCACGCCGGGCTCCGGCGGATGCGGTGCACGCCGGCCGCCGTCTCGAACACGAGCTCGGCGAACGGCTCGACGTGCGCCGCGGCGTGGTGGCTGCGGAGGCGGTCGCGGCTGGCGCCCTCGCCGGCGAGCTGCCCGTAGAGGGCGAAGACGATCGCGTCGATGACGGTCGACTTGCCGGCCCCGGTCGGCCCCTCGAGCAGGAAGGTGCCCGAGGCGCCCAGCGCCGCGAAGTCGATGGAGTGCTCGCCGGCGTAGGGGCCGAGGGCGCGCAGGGTCAGCCGGTGCAGGATCACTCGCTGCCCTCGCTCGCCCTCGCGGCCTCGTACGCCGCGCGCACGACGGCGAGCTCGGCGTCGGTCGCCGGGGCCCCCGAGGCGAAGGCGACGAAGTCGGCCGCGACCTCGACGGGGTCGGTCTCGGCCGTCACCACGCGCAGCCGGGGAGAGTCGACGGCGCCGACGGGCGTGTGCAGCACGGCGAGTGCGTGCGGGAACCTCTCCCGGACGCGCGCCCACAGGTGGTCGGGGTGCACGGGGTCGGTGACGCTGACCCGCAGCCAGGCGTCCACGAGGTCGTCGTGCCGGCCGTCGAGCAGGTGCTCGAGGGTGTCGGTCACCTCGGCCAGACGGCGCGGCACCGGTGCGGCGACGAGCTCGACCTCCACCGTGCCGTCGGCGGCGAGGTCGACGACGGCCGTCGACTTCACGTGCCCGACCTCGCCGAACGAGAAGGCCAGGGGCGAGCCCGAGTAGCGCAGCACCGGGTGCGACCCGGCGGCGGCGCCCACGCGCTGGGCGCCGTGCAGGTGGCCGAGGGCGACGTAGTCGACGCCGTCGAAGACCGCCGAGGGCACCACGTCGACCCCGCCGACGCGGATGTCGCGTTCGCTCTCGCTCCGCTCGACGACGGCGCCGCCCGCGACGAAGGCGTGCGCGACGACGACCGAGCGGGTGCCGGGCCGCGTCGCGAGGTCGGCCCTGACCCGGTCGAGCGCCGCGCCGACGACGGCCTCGTGCGACCGGGCGAGGGGCCCGTCGGCGCCGTCGGGCGCGAGCGCGTGCCGCACGGTGTCGGGGTCGAGGTAGGGCAGCCCGTAGAAGGCCACGGGCCCGTGCGCGTCGTCGACGACGACCGGCTCGTCGAGCCGGTCGACCGCGGCCAGCACGTGCAGGCCCGGCCGCATCAGCTCGGCGGCGAAGCCCAGCCGCGCGGCGGAGTCGTGGTTGCCCGGCGTCACGACGACGACGGCGAGCTCGCTCAGCCGTCGCAGGGCCGAGCCGAGGAGGCGCACGCTGGGCACCGAGGGCACGGCCCGGTCGTACACGTCGCCCGCCACCACGACCACGTCGACCGCGCGCTCGGCCACGAGGTCGACCAGGTGGTCGACGAAGGCGGCCTGGTGCTCGAGGAGGTCGACGCCGTGCAGGGTCCGCCCCAGGTGCCAGTCGCTCGTGTGCAGGATGCGCACGGGGCCCCTCTCGCTCGCGGTGGTCGTGGCGCCGGCGGTGCTGCCGGACGGTCGTCACTGTATCGACGCCGACCGACACCCGAGGTGCGGCGTGGCCCTGCCTGCGGGGCCGGCACCGCGCCTCCTCGTCGCCCGTCGGCCTCGGGAGGGAGGAACATGGTCGGAGCCCGCGCCGCCCGCACCGACCGAGACGCCCCCGGAGACCCCCGTGACCCTCACCGAGACCGACACGACCGCCCTGCGCGAGGCGGTCGCCGCCCGCCGCGAGGCGATGATCGCCGACCTCGTGGCCTACGCGTCGCTCGAGACCCCCTCCGACGACGTCGACCTGCTCGCCGCCGGGCTCGCCTGGATCGAGGCGTGGCTCGAGCGGACGGCCGGCCCCGCCGCCGCCCGCCGGGTGAGCGTCGTCGAGGGCTACGGCGACGCCGTCACGCTCGAGCACCCGTCGCCGACCGGCTCGACCGAGTGGGTCACGGCGCTCTGCCACTACGACACGGTCTGGGCCGAGGGCACGCTCGCCGAGTGGCCCGTGCAGATCGACGGCGACCGCATGACCGGCCCCGGTGTCTTCGACATGAAGTCCGGGCTCGTGCAGCTCGGGCACTCCCTGGCCGTCTCCGATTCACTCGGCCTGCCGCGGCCCGGCGTGCGCATCGTGCTGACCGGCGACGAGGAGGTCGGCAGCATCGCGTCGCGCCCCGTGATCGAGGCCGAGGTGAGCCGGGGAGGCGCGGTGCTCGTCTTCGAGTCCGCCGCCGAGGGCGCGGTCAAGACCGCCCGCAAGGGCGTCGGCATCTACGAGGTCGAGACGTTCGGCGTCGAGGTGCACGCCGGGCTCCACCCGCGCGGCGGGGCGAGCGCCATCGACGAGATGGCCCGTCTCGTGCTGCAGCTGCACGGCGAGGCCGACGTCGAGGCCGGCACGTCGCTGAACGTCGGCATCGTGCAGGGCGGCACGCGGACGAACGTCCGGGCCGGGCACGCCCGCGCCATGGTCGACGTGCGGGTCACCCGGGCCGACGAGGCCGCCCGCGTCGAGCGGCTGTTCGCGTCGCTCGCCCCGCACGACCCGCTCGCCCGGGTCGAGGTCACCGGCGGCTGGAACCGCCCCGTGATGGAGCGGTCGGCGGCGACGGGCGCGCTCTACGAACGGGCCGCCGCGGTCGCCGGCCAGCTGGGCTTCGAGCTGCGCGAGGTGTCGGTCGGCGGGGCGAGCGACGGCAACTTCGCGGCCGCGCTCGGCGCCGCCGTGCTCGACGGGGTCGGCGGCGTGGGCGGCGGCGCCCACGCGCGCCACGAGTGGATCAGCCTCGACGGCATGGTGGAGCGCAGCGAGTTCGTCGTGGCGCTGCTCGCCGAGCTGGCGTAGCGCGGCCGGGCGCCCGCACCGGGCGTCAGAGGGCGCGCGTCAGGCGCCGGGCTGTTCGCCCGCGTGCGCCACGGCGTCGTCGACGATGTGCGAGACGTGCAGGTCGGCGACCGAGTAGATCGCCTCGCGCCCGACGCGGTCGACCTGGACGAGGCCCGCAGCTCGCAGGGTGCGCAGGTGCTGCGAGACGAGGGGCTGTGACAGCCCGGACGCCTCGACCAGGGCGGAGACCCCCGCCTCGCCCTCGCCGAGGAGGCGGAGCAGGCGCAGGCGGGACGACGACGACAGCGCCTTGAACAGCTCGGCGGCGGCCTCGAGGCCCTCGGTGGACATGGAGACACATTAGCCGCGGCGCATGCGACGCGCGCGGCCGCGGTGCCGGGCGCACCGAGGGCCCCGCTGACGAGCGGGGCCCTCGGTCGCGACGATCAGTGCTCGTCGTAGTGGTCGCCGTGCTGAGCGTGCTTGTGCTCGCCGTGCACGTAGTCGACGTGGTCGTCGTGCGTCACGGTCTCGTGGCCGCAGTCGGTGCCGTGCTGGTGCTCGGTGACGGTGTGCTCGGCGTGGGTCTCGGTGTCGGTCATGGCGGTCCTTCCGGAGGGGCGGGTCGTGCGGGCAGGAGCAGTCCATCATGACGCATGCACGGATTGCAATGCGTTCATCCAATCGATGATGAGAACCAGCACCGACAGGAGCGCGAGACACCGCGACCATGACCGACGACGACCGGCGGCGGCCTCAGCCCTGGCGCGTGTTCCAGCGCGGGTTCGCCTTGTTGATGACGTAGACGCGACCGCGCCGGCGCACCACCTGCGAGCCGGGGACGAGCTTCAGTGCCTTGAGCGAGTTGCGGACCTTCATGGGTGACCTCCGTGTTGTTGAGAACGGTTTTCATCTAGGGTAGCCGCATGAGACACGACCTGCCGAGCCAGCGCCTCCCACGACACCGGGGGGTCACCCTCGTGGCCGGGCAGGAGGAGGCGGCCCTGCAGCACGTCGCCGACACGCTCGCCCGCCCCGACAGCCACCGACTGGCCCCGGGGCCCGACGTGCACGACGCCGTCGACGAGGTCCACCGTGCCGTGCTCGACCTCGCCCGGAGCGGCGAGCCCGTGGACGTCGCCGTCCAGCTGCGCCCCGGCACCCCGACCCGCTCGACGGCGCTGCTGCTCGGCTCGCTGCTCGACCACGACCTCGGCCGCCCCGACGGGGCGTCGCTGCTGCAGCACGTGGCGTGCGTGGTCAGCGCCGACGACCTCGCCGACCTCGTGCTGCGCGGCACGGACGACCGCTTCGCGGCGGCCGAGCACGTCGTGGAGCTCGTGGAGCACGCGACCCTCGTCGTGCTCACCGACGTGGGCGCGGTGACGGAGCGCGAGCACCGCCTCCTCGCGGCCCTGCTCGGGGTGCTGGCCCCGACCGCGACGGTGCTGCCGATCACGTCGCTGACGGCGGGCTGCCTGCCCACGCCGGGCCGCGCCTCGGCCCTCTCCGGCTCCGCGGGCTGGATGCGGGCCCTCTCCGACGACGCCCCCGACGTCGTCGAGGGCGACCCCGTGTCGACGGTGGTCTACCGCGACGAGCGGC
Organism: Frigoribacterium sp. CFBP 8754; assembly: GCF_014841815.1. Lineage (NCBI taxonomy): Bacteria > Bacillati > Actinomycetota > Actinomycetes > Micrococcales > Microbacteriaceae > Frigoribacterium > Frigoribacterium sp. CFBP 8754. The sequence goes on along the minus strand of NZ_JACYUO010000004.1, from coordinate 17,922 downwards.
CCTTCCACCCCGAGCGCCTGGCCGTCGCCCTGGAGCAGACGTTCACCCCCGGGCCGGCCGGCACCGTGCTCCGGTCACGGGGCTTCACCCAGTTCGCGACCCGGGCCGACCGGGTCGGCTCCTGGTCGAGCGTCGGCCAGATGCTCAGCCTCGACCCGACGTCACGGCCGTCGTGGCACCCGGAGTCGCCGCACGGCCAGCAGATCGCGTTCTTCGGGCTCGACCTCGACGCCGGACTCGTCCGTCGCGCGCTCGACGAGTGCCTCCTCACGGACGCCGAGCTGCTCGCCGACCCGGCCTCGTGGCGCGACCTGGTCGACCCCTTCCCGACCTGGGACGACGCGACGGGGCGGCCGGGGCACGGTCACGCCCACTGAGCTGGCTCGCCCCGAGGGGCCGAGCCGCCACGGGCTCAGGGCCAGAAGCGGTGCACGACGGCCTGGAGCAGCGACCCCGACACGTCGCCGAACTCCGTCAGCGTGATCACGACGCCGTCGCGCTCGAAGATCGTCAGCAGCCCGGCGTCCGCCGACGACCCCGCCGTGCCGGGGTGCGAGTACGCGCAGCGCTGCCCGCCGAGCGACTCGGTGCAGGCGAAGCCCTCCAGGCTGAGGTCGTACAGGTACTGGTCGGAGACCTCGGGGGCCACGACGCTGTACTCGACGCTCGTGCCGAGGTCGGAGCCGGGTGACGACCAGAGGCACGCGAGGGCCTCGGCGGCCAGCACGGGCCGCTCGCTCTTCATGACGGCGTCCGCCTCCGCGCGGGGCTCGAGCTCGACGACCGGACGGTCGCCCACCGCGGCCACGGCCTCGGCGGGGGGCAGGACGTCGTCGCACGACGTCGGGAGGGAGGCCGGAGCGGCGATCGCCGCCCCTGCGCCCTCCGAGCTGGGCGTCGGGCTCACCGTGGCCGCCTGGGTCGCCTCGGCCTCGCCGGAGCCGTGGCCCGCCACCGACACCTGACGGTGGGAGGCGGAGGCGGCGCCGTCGTCAGAGGCGCAGCCGGCCGCCGAGAGGGCGATGCCGACGACGAGCACGAGGCCGCCGAGGGCACGGGACGACGGTCGCCGACGGGTCGCACCGACGGGTGCGGAGCGGAGCGAGAGCATGGTCCTCCTCAGGGCCGGCGTCGGGCCGCTGCAGGCCGACGGGGAGACCGTAGCGGGCCGCCGTCCGACACCGGGTCGACGTGACCAGATCGTGACCGGCACGGGCGGGGATCATCCCCGAGGTTGACGGGCGACTCCTCCCCCGCTCACTAGCGTGAGCACGGGGCCCGACCGAGGGCCCGCCGCGAGCGCCAGGGGTGCGCGCGGCACCTGCCCGTCGAGGAGAACCGCCATGTCGCACGTCCGCCCGCTCACCACCGTCACGGCCGCCGCCCTCGTCGTGCTCGCCCTGGTCGGCTGCTCGGGGACGCCCGGGGGCGACGCCACGGCGTCGCCGACCCCGACGGCCACGGCCACCGGCGACGCCGCTCCGACGCCGGCCCCGACGCCGACCGCCGAGCCCGACACGACCCCGGCCCCCACGGCGACCGCGGCCCCCGACGCGTCGCCGGTCGTCACCATCCCGACCGACTGCACGCAGATCGTCGACACGGCGACGTACCAGGCGACCATGGGCTCCACGCCGCTGAACCCGGAGGCGTACCCGCGGCGCGACGGCAGCGCCCGCGGCGCCCGCACGCCCGGCGTCCCCGCGGCCGGCGACGCCCCCTTCGTCATCGCCGACACGGCGGCGGAGCTCGACTGCCTCTGGCGCGACCCGGCCGCGGACGTCACCGGGCTGTCGGTGCAGCTGGGGCGACTCGACGAGGCCACCAGCGCCGCCCTGCTGCAGCAGGCGGAGGCGCGCGGGGCCAGCTGCTCCGAGGCCCACGACGGTCGGCTCTGCCAGCAGACCGCCGTCGACGCGATGTACGGCACCGACAGCACCGACACCTACTTCGTGCGAGGCGACCTCTTCATCGCCGTCGGGCAGTCGAACTACCCGACCGACGACCTGCTCGTGTCGATCCTGACGCACCTCTCGAGCTGAGGGCGGCCGGGCCCGGCCTCTCTCACAGGACCGACTTCGGCACGCGGTGGAGCGTCACCGCGCCGACGGCCGCGAACGGGTGCAGCGGGTCGGGCGCGACCGAGCCGGTCGGCCCGCCGAGCCGGGAGTGCCCGACGGCGCTGAGCACCGCGTAGGCGTCGCCGCGAGACCAGCCGTGGTCGTCGACCAGGAAGGAGAAGGCGTCCTCGTAGCCGCGCCGGACGCTCTCCTGCACGGGGTCGCCGAGGCCGACGAAGATCCAGTCGTCGGCGGTCTCGATGCGCGGCGCCCGCAGCCGGGCGCCCTTCACGAGGTCGATCGACACGACGGCCGTGCCCTGCGCCTCGATGGCGACGAAGGACGACTCGCCCTCGGCCATGATCGCGTGCACGTCGCCGATCGAGAGGTACGCGCCCTCGACCATGACGGGCAGGTAGACGGTCGAGCCGACGGTGTTCTCGGTCACGTCCATGTTGCCGCCCTGGGGGTAGGCGGGCATGATCGTCGAGTTCTCGCCCTCGGCGGGAGCGGTGCCCATGCAGCCGATCATCGGCCGCGGCGCGAAGACGTGGCGGTCGGTGACGTGCACGCCCTCCGCGTCGATCGGCACGCGACGGGTGAACATCTCGTCGCCCATCATGTGCTGCAGGGCGCCCGAGCCGGGCAGGCTGACCGACCAGCCGTGGTCGACGAGCCGGATGTCGTGCACCGTCACGGCGAGCGCGTCGCCGGGCATCGCGCCCTCGACGAAGACCGGGCCGGTGACGGGGTTGATCGGCACCGACAGCTGCGCCAGGTCGTGGTGGTCGTGCAGCTCGGCGTAGACGGCGTCGCTGGTCTCGAAGCCGATCGTCTCGCCCGTGCCCGGGGTGATGCGCAGCACGGGCTCGACGGCGGCGCTGAAGCCGGGCCGGCCGAGCTCGTTGCCGAGGAAGTGGTGGACGCCCGAGGCGCCGGACGAGGCCGACGCCGGCCCGGACCCCGAGGAGTCGCGGTGCGCGTCGCTCACCGCCCGGCCTCCTTCTCGAGGGTGTCCGCCGCCGGGGTCGCCGTGGCGGCCGCTCCCGACCCGTCGCCCTCGTCGACCTGCCCCAGGGTCGGCGCCGCGCCTCCCCGGATCTTGTAGAAGAGGAAGACGCCCGCCCCGACCACGAGCCAGACGAGGCCGCCGATCTTCGCCGCGGGGGCCGCGTTGACGAGCACGTAGCCGATGATCAGGAAGCCGACCACGGGCACGACGAGGTGCAGCAGGTAGTTGCGCGACTTCCCCTTCACGACGTAGTGCCAGATCACCGAGAGGTGCAGCAGCATGAAGCCGAAGAGGGCGCCGAAGTTGACCAGCGACGAGATGACGTCGATCTGGCCGACGAAGAACAGCACGAGGATCGCCGAGAGCACCGAGACGACGAGGATGGCGGCCTGCGGCACCTGGCGCGAGTTGAGGCGCGAGAGCACCGCGGGCAGCTGCCGGTCACGGCTCATCGAGAACAGCAGGCGCGAGGTCGCGGCCTGCGCTGCCATCGCGTTCGCGATGCCGACGGCGAGCACGTTCACGACGAAGAAGGCGGTCATCCAGCCGCTCGACGACGCCTGGGCGACGAGGTCGAAGAAGGCGTTGCCGGCCTCCCCCTCGGGGAAGGAGTCGCGGCCCGCGGCGAGCGCGCTCGCCAGCCAGGTCTGCAGCACGAACAGGAAGGCGACGATGACGAGGGCGATGATCATGGCTCGACCCGCGCCTCCGCGCTTGCCGGTCGACTCCTCGGCGAGGGTCGAGATGCCGTCGAAGCCGAGGAACGACAGCACGGCGATCGAGAGCGCCGACGCGATCAGCGGGCCGGTGACCTTCGACGGGTCCCACACCTGGCTGACGCTGAACTCGGCGCCGGGGATGGTGCCGCCGTTGAGGGCGGTCACGGCGATGATCACGAAGATGACGATGAAGACGACCTCGATGGCGAGGAAGACGCGGTTCATCAGCTTGAGCGAGGTGATGCCGAGCAGGTTCACGGCCGTGTTGATCGCGACGAAGATCAGCGCCCACATCCAGCGCGCGGTGCCGGGGAAGATGCCGACCATCGACTCGGCGGCGAACACGTAGAGCAGCGTCGGCACGAGCAGGTAGTCGAGCAGGATCGCCCAGCCGGCGAAGAAGCCGACCGTGGGGTGGATGCCGCGGCCCACGTACGAGAACACCGACCCCGCGAGGGGGATCGACTTGGCCATCTGCGCGTAGGCGAGGGCGGTGAAGATCATCGCGACGAGGCCCACGAGGTAGACCAGGGGCACGAGGCCCGACGACGCGTTGTAGACGGTGCCGAAGATCGCCCAGGGCGCGATCGGCACCATGAAGATCAGGCCGTAGACGAGCAGGTCGCCGGTCGAGACCGACCGCTTCAGCTCCTGCTTGTAGCCGTACTGCTCGAGCTGCGCCTGCGCGCTCAGCTCGGGGGACTCGGTGCGCTCGGACATGGTGTCTCTCTTCGGGGTGAGGGAGGAACGGTGCGGGGAGGGGGTGGTGGTGGTCAGGCGTCGTGGTCGGCGAAGAAGCCGGCGACGACGCGGCGGAACTCCTCCGGCTGCTCGAGGTGCGTGCAGTGGCTGGCGCCGGGGAAGACGTGGGAGACGGCGCCGTCGATGCCGTCGACGAAGGGCTGCCAGGTGGCCGGCGTCGCCTCGTCGTGCTCGCCCGCGACCACGAGGGTGGGCGCGGTGACGCTCGGCAGGCGGTCGACGATCGTCCAGTCGCGCATCGTGCCGATGACGTGGAACTCGTTCGGGCCGTTCATGGTGTGGTAGACCGTCGGCTCGCCCTCCATCTGCTCCTCGCTGTCGACGAAGTCCTGGGGCATCGGCACCACGCGGCAGACGTGGCGCTCGTAGAAGACCTGGGTCGCGGCGAGGTACTCGGGGTCGCCGGTCGTGCCCGCGCCCTCGTGCCGGAGCAGCGCCTCCTGCACGTCGGCGGGCAGCTGGGCCCGGAGCTCGGCGGCGCCGTCGACCCAGAGCTGCATCGAGGCGGGCGAGTTGCAGATGGCCAGGCTGGCGAGGCCGGCGGGCTCGCGCACGGCGATCTCGGCGCCGAGCATGCCGCCCCACGACTGGCCGAGCACGTGGAAGCGCTCGAGCCCGAGGTGCGCGACGACGGCCTCGAACTCGTCGACGAAGAGCTGGGGCACCCAGGTCTCGACCGGGGCGTCGGGGCGGTGGCTGCTGCGGCCGCAGCCGAACTGGTCGTAGTGCACGACGGTGCGGCCGGTCTCGTCGGCGAGCGCCGCCAGGTTGCGCAGGTAGTCGTGGGCCATGCCGGGGCCGCCGTGCAGCACGACGAGGGGCAGGGCGCCGGGGCGGGGCTCGTCGGGCGTGGTGACCTGGTACCAGGTGTGGCCGTCGCGGAACGGGAGGGTGGCAGCGGTGCTCGTCGACATGCGCGTCAGCATGCACCCGCGAAAGGTCTCACGCCAAGACCTTTCTGCGTGACTTAACCTGGGCGTAACACGACGAGGAGCTGGGGAGGGGTGACGCGGCATGACGGAGGACGGGTCTGTGGACGCCGCGGAGGCGCGCGCCGGGTCCCCGGTGACCGCCACGACCGACGCCGCCCCCGCCTCCACCGCCTCCCCCGGCTCCGACTCCCCCGGCGTCCTCGAGGCCCCGCTCGAGTCGTCGACCCGGGTCGACGACATCTCCGACCGCCTCGTCACGGCCATCGCGACCGGCGAGTACCTGCCCGGCCAGCGCCTCCCCCCGGAGCGTGAGCTCGCCGCCTCGCTGCGCGTGGGCCGGATGACCGTGCGGGCCGCCCTCGCCCGGCTCGTCGACCAGGGGCTCATCGAGACCCAGCGCGGCCGCGGCGGCGGCTCGTTCGTGCAGGAGCGCTCGACCGACCGGGCCGCGGCCGTCGCGCAGCGGACGCTCGCCGCCCGCTGGTCGGACCTCCGCGACACCAGCGACGCGATCGGCCGCCTGCACGGCACGGTCGCCGAGGCCGCCGCCGAGAACCGCACCGACGACGACGTCGCCGTGCTGCGCGACCGCCTCGAGGGCTACCGCGCCGCCGCCTCGGGCCTGGCCTCGCAGAAGGCCGACGAGCGCCTGCACGTCGCGATCGCGGACGCGGCGCACAGCGCCACGCTCCGGGCCGTGCTGCTCGAGCTGGAGTCGCGGGTCAGCATCGCCGCGCCGGCCCACCTCTGGGGCGGCCCGGACGGCATGCGCGAGATGGAGCTGCGCGCCCTCGCCGAGCACGAGCAGATCGTCGAGGCCATCTGCGCCGGGGAGGCCGCGCGCGCCGCCGCGCTGGCACGACGTCACGTCGGCATCGACCTCGAGCTGCTCGAACGCGTGGTGCGCGGCGGCGACCACGCCTGACCGACGACCTGGCGGGGCTCGGCGTCGGGCCCCCGGAGGGCTCGCCGTCAGACGCCGGCGGGGCTCCAGCCGAGCTCCGGCCCGAGGCGCTCGCCGATGTCGGTGAGCATCTGCGCGTAGTCGCCGGGCTCGAAGGCGAACGGCAGCGCGAAGGCGACCTCGTCGACCGCCTGGTAGGCGGGGTCGGCGTGCAGGGCGTCCGCGATCTCGGCCGAGGTGCCGACGAGGTCGGCGGCGAAGAGCAGCTGCCCCGGGCCCTGCGGCACGCCCACGCGGCCGGCGCGCGCCTCGGCGTACGCCGCGTAGCGGGCCCGCTGCTCGGGCGTGGCCGAGTCGGTCGGCACGACGACGAGCCCCTGCGACACCCGGGCGGAGGCGCCCGCCGGGTGGGCGTCGCGGTACGCGTCGATCTGGGCGCGCTGGTTCTCGGCGAAGTCGGTGCCCCGCTCGGCCTTCGTGACGCTCGACGCGAGCAGGTGGAACCCGTTCTCGCCGGCCCAGACGGCGGACCTCGTGCTGCCGACGCCGCACCACAGCCGGTCGACGAGCCCCGGGCTGTGCGGCTGGACGACGTCGCTGAACTCCTCGATGCCGCGACGGCCCGGCGAGGCCGAGACGACGTCGCCGCGCACGAGGTCGCGGAGGCGCAGCAGGCGCTCGGGCCCGAGCTCCTCGTGGTCGGCGGTGTCGGGGTAGATCGCGTCGCGGTAGAGGTCGAAGTTCATCGGGGTGCCCGACGAGAAGCCCGGGTTGAGGCGGCCCCCCAGCAGCACGTCGACCGTGGCGAGGTCCTCCGCGAGCCGGAAGGGGTTCTCGGCCCCGATCGGCGTCACCGCCGTGCCCAGCTCGATCCGGCTCGTGCGCTGCGACGCCGCCGCCATGATCGCGACCGGCGACGAGATGCCCGGCTGCAGGTGCCGGTGGCGCAGCCACGCGCTGTCGAGGCCGAGCTCCTCGGCGCGCTCGATGACGCGCAGGACGTCCTCGTGGCCCGCGGCCGGCGAGGCGGGGTCGAACGAGCCGATGGTGAGGACGCCGAGGCGCCGCAGGGGTGTTCCGTCGACGGGCATGGCCCGATCCTCGCAGGTGCCGGCCCCGGCTCGCCCGACCACGGGGGCACGGACACGCCTACTCTCGGCGGCATGATGTCCCTCACCCGCGTGCGGGAGTCGTTCTGGTTCCTCCCCGCCGTCTTCGCCCTCGCCGCCCTCGTGCTCGCCGAGGTGCTGGTCACCGTCGACCGGTCGATCCCCTCGTCGACGACCGCGGGCCTGCCCCTGCTCGGGGCCCTCAGCGCCTCGGGCGGCAGGTCGCTCCTCTCCGGCATCGGCTCGTCGATGCTCACGGTGGCGGGCACGTCGTTCTCCATCACCATCTCCGTGCTGGCGACGACGTCGTCGACCTACGGGCCGCGCCTCGTGCGCAACTTCATGGCCGACCGGTCGAACCAGCTCGTGCTCGCCGCCTTCACGTCGACCTTCCTCTACTGCATCGTCGTGATGCGCACCGTCCACACCGAGGTGGACGACGCCTCCGCCTTCGTGCCCGTCATCGCCGTCCACGTCGCGGTGCTCCTCGGCGTCGTCGACGTCGGGGTGCTGGTCTTCTTCATCCACCACATCGCCGCGTCGGTGCAGATCACGTCGCTCCAGGCCCGGGTGCTCAGCGACCTCCGCGCGGTCGCGGCGACGGTGTGGCCCGACGAGCCGGGCGACGACGTGCGGACGGAGTCGCGGGGCCGGGAGGCCGGGTCGGCGTCGGCCTCGGCGTCGGCAGCACCGCCCCGATCCGACGACGAGGGCGTGGGCGGCGCCGTCGTGCGTGCCTCGGCCGACGGCTACGTGCAGGAGCTCGCGTGGCCGCAGCTGTGCCGCGTCGCCGCCCGCGAGGACGTCGTCGTCGAGGTCGTGGCCATGCCGGGGCGCTACGTGATCGCAGGCGACGCGCTCGTCGTGGCCCGCGCCTCCCTCGGCTCCGGGGCGGTGCAGGAGCTGCGCCGCGCGGTCACGGTCGGCGCCGCGCGGACGCCGCACCAGGACGTCGAGTTCGCCCTCCAGCAGCTCGTCGAGATCGCCGTCCGCGGCCTGGCCTCGGGCAGCAACGACCCCTACACGGCGGTGAGCGCGCTCGACATGTCGGCCGGCGTGCTCGTGCCGCTCTGGCGACGGAGCGACGCCGTGGTCGCCCACCGGGACGACCGGGGCCGCGACCGCGTGCTCGTCCGCTGGCCGACGGTCGAGGAGCTCACCCTGTCCGTCCTCGACACCGTGCGCACCTACGCCGACGGGCAGCCGGCGGTGCAGGAGGCGGCGCTGCGGCTGATCGCCCGTCTCGACGAGGTGGCGCCGCCGTCGCGCGCCGGGCTGCTCGACGAGCACGCGTCGGCGCTCCGCGACTCCCTCATCGGCCGCTAGGCGCCGAGCCAGCTCCGACCTTCGCGGCTGCCGGCGTCAGAACGCCTGGTCGTAGAGCGCCGCGAGCTCCGGCGAGTCGGGGCCGGTCAGGCCGCACGAGCTCACGACGCCGGCCGAGGCGGCGACGAGCCACGCGCCTCCCTCGGTGAAGACGGGCGCCGCCCCGTCGACCTGGTCGTCGGGGTCGCCCTGCGGCACCTCGACGGCGTCGCCCGGGTCGCCGGCGAAGACGTCGTCGACCCGCAGCGTGGCGGTGCCCCCGTCGACGGCCACGACGGTGCCGCGGAAGGCCGTGGTCGAGGTCGCCAGCACCTCCGCGGTCGGCACGGCGCACATCGCGCCCGGTCCGCCCGCCGGAGGCGCGGTGAGGGTCGTGACCCTCCCGCCCGCCCCCGGGCCGGTCGCGACGAGCACCCCGACCACCGCCGCGGCGACGAGCACCCCGCCGGCGGCCCCGGCCAGGAGGCGGCGGGAGCGTCGACGGGCCGGAGCGGCGGCGGAGCGGCCGGGGGCCGTGCGGGCGGGGGTGCGGGGTGCGGTGCTCATGGTCGTCTCCGTCAGGTGCGCGAGCTGCCGGGCCGGCAGCGGGGCGAGGGAGGAGGCCGGGTCGGCGGACCGCATCAGCAGGTCGTCGGCGCCGTGCTCGGCGTGCTCGTCGTGCTCGTGCTCGTCGTGCGTGGTCATCGTCCGTCTCCTCCCGTCACCGGTGCATGTCCGTCACGCGCCTCCGCCTTCCGGATCTCGTCGGCGAGGCGTCGACGGGCCCGGTGCAGGCGGATCGACACGGCGTTCGGCGTCGTGCCCAGCACCGCGGCCGTCTGGGCGACGGTGAGCTCGTCCCACACGTGCAGGCGCAGCACCTCGGCGTCGACCTCCCGCAGGCGCGCGAGGGCGGGGGCGACGAGCGCGACCCGGGGGTCGACCTCGTCGGCCTCGGGCACCGACTCGGTCGGCGGGTCGACCGTGACGATGCGCGCGACGAGCCGGTCGCGGCGACGCATCGACCGCAGGGCGTTGCTGAGCTGCAGCCGGGCGACGCCGACGGCCCAGGGCACCTCGTCGCCCGCGGGCACGTCGTCGAGGCGCCGCCAGAGCACGAGCAGCACGTCGCCGAGCACCTCGTCGGCCGTCGCCGCGTCGACGCGGCGCACGAGGTACCGGCGCACGGGCTCGACGACCTCGGGCACGAGGGCCTCGAAGCGGGCTCGGGCGGGCAGCAGGGTCACGTCCACACCCTCACATGTCCGCCGCCCGGCGTGCCTTTCGCCCGGGCCGACGTCAGCGCGGGCCGGGGCCGTGCGTCCCCTCGCCGCGGTCGTCGTCGGTGGGGCGCTGGTCGAGGCTCGGGTCGACCGCGGGGTCGACCGAGACGTCGCTTACGCGGAGGGGCGGCTCGGCAGCCACGGAGGACGGCGAGGCCGACGAGGCGGGCGAGCCGTCGCCCGTCGCACGACGGGAGCCGCGCAGGCGACCCTTGACCGCCTCCCACGGGCGGGCCAGCCCGCGGGCCCCGGCCTCCGTCGGCGCCTCGACCTCGAGGCCGTAGTAGGCCCCGACGTGCTCGAGCAGCACGTCGCGCTCAGCCGCGTCATAGGCCCGCCGCTCACGCGTGAAGGCGATGATCGTCGACCAGCAGGTGAGCAGCAGCACCACGCTGAACGGCAGCGCCGTCGTGATCGCCGCGGTCTTGAGGGCGTCGAGGCCGCCCGTGAGCAGCAGGGCGACGGCGAGCAGGGCGGCGACGAGCGCGAAGAAGACGCGAAGCCAGTTCTTCGGCTCGATGTCGCCGCCGGAGGCGATCATCGCCATCACGAGGGAGCCCGAGTCGGACGACGTGACGAAGAAGACACCGATCAGGAGGATGGCACCGAAGGTCAGCACGGCGCCCGCGGGGAGGTCGCCGAGGAGAGCGAACAGCGAGCCCTCGACGTCGACCGAGCCGTCGGCACCGATGAGCCCCCCGGCGCCGTCGGTCTGGCGGTGGATGGCCGCGCCGCCGAGCACGGCGAACCAGAGGAAGGTCAGGGCGGTCGGCACGAGCAGCACGCCGAAAACGAACTGGCGGACGGTCCGGCCCCTCGAGATGCGCGCGATGAAGATGCCCACGAAAGGAGCCCACGACATCCACCAGCCCCAGTAGAAGGTCGTCCAGGCACCCTGCCACTCCTCGCCGGCCGCGCCCTGCTGGGCGGTGACGTTGAACGAGAGGCCGACGACGTTCTGCAGGTAGGCGCCGATCGACTGCACGAAGTCGCGCAGCAGGAACTGCGTCGGGCCGACGATCAGCACGAAGAGGAGGAGCGCGGCGGCCAGGATCAGGTTGAAGTTCGAGAGGATCTTCATGCCCTTCGTCACGCCCGTCACGAGCGAGACGATCGTCACCGCGGTGATCACCGCGATGATCGCGATCTGGCTGACGATGCTGCTGTCGGCGATGCCGGCGGCCTCGAGGCCCGCGCCGATCTGGATCACGCCGAGGCCGAGCGAGGTGGCGACGCCGAACAGCGTGCCGACCAGGGCGATGACGTCGATCAGGTTGCCCCAGCCGCCGCGCACGCGGTCGCCGAGCAGGGGCTCGAGCGCCCAGCGGATGGAGACCGGACGGCCCCGACGGTGGATGGCGTAGGCGAGCGCGAGGCCGAGCACGACGTAGATCGCCCACGCGTGCAGGCCCCAGTGCAGGAAGGTCTGCGTGAGGGCCTGCTGCGCGAGCTGGTCCTCCGTGCCGGTGACGCCGGGGCGCGGCGAGGCGAAGTGGCTGAGGGGCTCGGAGACGCCGTAGAAGACGAGGCCGATGCCCATCCCGGCGGCGAAGAGCAGGGCGAACCACGACCCGGTGGAGAACTCCGGCTCGTCCTTGTCCTTGCCGAGCTTGATGGTGCCGAAGCGGCTGAACCCGACGAAGATCGAGAAGCCGACGAAGAAGGCCACGATCAGCACGTAGTACCAGCTGAAGTTGCGGACGATGCCGCTCTGCAGCCCGAGGAAGAGCGCCTCGGCCGAGGCGGGCGCGATCAGCGTGAAGGCCACGAAGCCGAGGACGACGATCGCGGCGGGCCAGAACACCCAGCGGCGGAGCTGGGGGGTCGTCGTGACGGCCTCCCCCAGGGTCGAGGGTCGGGCTTCGGGGGCCCCGGAGGAGGGCGGTTCGGTCGTTGCCATGCCTCCATCGTGACGGCTCCCGGCGCGTTCCGGGCAATGATGCGCACCGTGCACCGAGATGCTCGGCGAGTCGTCGAGACGCCCCGTCCGGGGCTCCGTCCTCGCCGGAGAGCCCAGGAAGGGGCACCTCGATCACGGAGGAGCTACCGCGCCGTCACCGTCGCGAGCTCGTCCCAGTGGGTCGTCGCGCGCGGCGAGACCATGTCGCGCTTCATCGCCCAGCCGCGGCGGTGCCGCAGACCGGCGACCCCGAGGCCGAGGCTCTCGTCGCCGAACTTGCCGGCGATCCGGTCGAGCACGTCGCCGTACGCGGGCGGTGCCGCGGCGACCTCGCCGAAGACGTCGAGGCTCGCGTGCTCGGCGCGCGGCGTGAGCTCCATCAGCGTGACGCCGGCGCGCACGTAGCGCTTGCCGGGCTCGAGCTGGGGGCCGAGCGCCGCGATCGCGGCCCGGTAGAGCGTGGTCGCGTCGTCGGTCGGCTCGGGGAAGGCGACCGACACGACGTGGTTGGTGTGGCCGGCCTCCGTCGCGAACGGCGACGTGGCGGCGAAGCAGCGCATCATCCGGGTCAGCGAGCCCTGCCCCCGGAGTCGTGCGGCGGCACGTTGCGTGTAGACCGACAGCACCTCCTCGAGCTCGGCGACCGTCGTCACGGGCACCGCGAACGACCGGGAGTGGTAGATCTGGTCGCGCTCGGGCTGGACCTCCTCGATCGGCAGGCAGTCGACCCCGCGGAGCTCCTGCACGACGCGCGCCTGCACCACGCCGAAGCGCTTCCGGATGCGGGCGGCGTCGGCGTCGCGCAGGTCGGCGGCCGTGTGCACGCCGAGCGGCACCAGCTTCTTCGCCGTGCGTCGACCGATGCCCCACACGTCGCCCGCGTCGACGCTGGCGAGGATGGCGGTCTGCTGCGCCGACGAGTAGCTGCCCAGGTGGCAGACGCCCGCCAGTGCGGCGGCCTGCTTCGAGCCCCGGTTCGCGAGCTTCGCGAGGGTCTTCGTCGGCGCGATGCCGATGCTCACGGGCAGGCCGATCAGCTTGCGCACCACGCGGCGGATCTCGCGGGCCTGCGCGGTGGTCTCGTCGACGGTGCCGCTCAGCTCGATGAACGACTCGTCGATCGAGTAGACCTCCTGGTGGCTCGTGAACCGGCTGAGGATCTCGGCCGAGCGCGCCGACATGTCGCCGTAGAGCTCGTAGTTGCTCGACACCGCGACGACGCCCTGCATCGCGGCGATCGGCGCGATCGTGTGCCAGGGCGCGGCCATGTCGACGTTCAGCGCCTTGGCCTCCTGCGAGCGGGCGATGACGCAGCCGTCGTTGTTCGAGAGGACGACCACCGGCCTGCCCTCGAGCGCGGGGTTGAAGACACGTTCGCACGACACGTAGAAGTTGTTGGCGTCGACGATGGCGACGTGGCGCTCAGACACGGTGCAGGCACCTCGTGACGACGCCCCAGACGGTCGCCTCGTCGAGCTCGGAGAGCACGACCTCGGGGTAGGCGGGGTTCTCCGGGCTGAGCACCATGAGCCCCTGCCGCCACGAGAGGCGCTTGACCGTCAGCTCGGCGTTGACGACGGCCACGACGACGGCTCCGTCGTGGGCGTCGAGCCCCCGGTCGACGACGAGCTCGTCGCCGTCGAAGATGCCTGCGCCCGTCATGCTGTCGCCGCTCACCCGCACCAGGAAGGTCGCCGTCGGGTCGCGCATCAGGTGCCGGTTGAGGTCGACCGGCCCCGACCAGTAGCCCTGGGCGGGCGACGGGAAGCCGGCGTGCACGGCCTCGAGCGCGGCTCGCGGCAGGTCGGCGTCGGCGCGCTCCTCGCCCCCGACGGGCCCGAGCACGACGGGCGGCAGCTCAGGAGTCGCGGGTCGGGTCGGCCGCGGAGGGCGCGCCCCACGCGCTGCCTCGCCTGTCGTCTCGCTCACGGTGCCTCCCGGAGAGAACCTAGGCCAGACCACCGACGTCGCCTCCCCGGCGTCGCCTCCCCGAGGTGGCCGGTCGTGCGGCGCCCCTCGGCTAGGCCGTCGGGCGCGCCTTGCGGATCGACCACACGTTGGAGTCGCCCACCCGCTCGTAGCCGAGGTCGTCGACGAGCAGCTGGACCAGGGCGAGGCCGCGGCCGCCCTCGGCCATCTCGTCGGGCATGACGCGGCCGACGAGCGAGACGCTGCCGGGCTCGGCGGTGTCGCTGAGGGTGGCCGTCAGCTCGCCGTCGGTGATGGCGACGGAGAGCCGGCAGGCCACGCCCTCGCCCGCCGCGGCGTGCTCGATGACGTTGCTGGTCAGCTCGACGAGGGCGAGCTCGAAGGCCATGCGCTCCTCGTCGGTGAGGGTCGTGTCGTCGCCCCAGACCGACTCGAGGAAGTCGTGCACCGTGTTGACGTCGTCCGGCGGCGTGGCGAAGACGAGCTGGTGCTCACTCATCGAACGCCGTCGCCGCGTCGTCGTGCGGGCGGAGGATGCGGTCGATGTTCGACAGCTTCAGCACCATCAGCACCTGGGCCGACGGCGAGGCGATGCGGAGGTCGCCGCCCGCCGAGCGGGCGGACTTGAGGCAGCCCACGAGGGCGCCGAGGCCGGAGGAGTCCATGAAGTCGACGCCGGCGAGGTCGACGACGACGCGGGGCCTACCGTCGGCGATCGCGCCGGTCACGGCCTCCCGCAGGGCCGGGGCCGAGACCATGTTGAGCCTCCCGGTGCAGCGCACGACGGCGACGTCGGCGCCCGCTCCCTCGACAGCGAGATCCATCCAGCCAGCCTCCTCGGCTCGTCGTCCCGACGCACGGGTCGGCGCGGTCCTCCGCGACACCATAGCTGCGGCCGACCCCGGGCACAGCCCGCCGCGGCGCTCCAGTGCGGGGGGTACCGGAGAGGGGCGGCCGACACCTATCGTCGGGGGGTGACCTCTGACCGCTCTCCGTCGCGGGCACGCCGGAGCTCCACGCTCGACACGTTCCTCCTGCGGTACGGCGTGACCCCCCTGGTGAAGCAGGCACCGTCGGCGCTGCTCGTCGTCCTGGCCGTCGTCCTCTCGCTCACCGTCCCGCAGCTGGTGGTCACCAGCGGCGCGGGCCTCCTCGTCGCCCTGGGCGTCACCGCGGTCGCCACGCTCTGGGCGGCCGCCGCCACCGCCCGCCCGGCCGTGATCGGCGGGTGGGCCCTCCTGGTGCCCGCCCTCGACTTCGTCGCGCTGGGGGTCCTGCGCTGGTCGACCGGCTCCTCCTCGTCGGTCTTCACGGCCCTGCTGGTGATGCCGCTCGTGTGGTTCGCCGCCCGCGAGCCACGCCGGTCGGTGCTCTGGGCGGTGCTCGGCTCGATGGTCGTCATCCTCACGCCCTTCATCGCCGGCATCAGCGCCGGCGACCGCGTCACCGAGCTCGCCCGCCTGCTCGTCGGCGTCCTCGTCTACACCGCGCTGGCCCTCGTCGTGAACGAGCTGAGCCGTCAGTACGCGGCCCAGCTGCGCCTGTCGGAGGAGCGGGAGGCGGTGGTCCGGACCGAGATCACCCGCGCCGCCGAGGTGCAGCGCTCGCTCCTCCCCGGAGCCCTGGCCGACACGCCCGGCTACGCCCTCGCGGGCACCTGCCTGCCCTCGACGACCGTCGGCGGCGACTTCTTCGACTGGTACCGCACCGACGACGGGGTCGCGATGACCCTCGGTGACGTCATGGGCAAGGGCGTCGGCGCCGGTCTCATCGCGGCGGCCGTGCGGGCGACGGTGCGCAGCTCGCGCCGCGACCCGGACCCCGGGGCCGCCATCGTCCGCGCCTCGGAGGGGCTCGCCACCGACCTCGCCGACGGGCCCGACTCCGTCGTGTTCACCACCCTCTTCCACGCGCGCCTCCGCGGCGACGTGCTGCACTGGGCCGACGCCGGCCACGGCCTGACCGTCGTCGTGCGGGAGGACGGCGGGGCCGAGCGCCTGTCGACGCCCGACCTCCCGATCGGCCTCGGCCTCGGCCTGCACGACGCGTGGGAGACGCGGACCACCGCCCTCTGCCCCGGCGACCTCGTGGTCTGCTTCAGCGACGGGGTGCTCGACCTCTTCGGCGGCGGGCTCGACAGCGTCGAGCACGTCGCGGCCCTCGCGCGCCGCGACCCGCGGCCGTCGTCGGTCGTCGACGCCCTGGCCGACCTCGCCCGCGAGCTGGGCCACGACGACGACGTGACCGTGGTCGCCCTGCGGCGCGAGCCCGTCGCGGCGCCGGTCGCGGGCGACGTGCTCGCTCCCGTGGCCGTCGCCGCCCCGACGGCGCCCTGACGCCCGGGCCGCACCGACCCCCGCCGGCACCGACCCCCGGCCGGCACCGGCGCCCGGCCTGCCGGCCGGCCGACCGGCCGCTCAGCTCCTCGTGACGACCAGCACCGTGACGTCGTCGTCGACCTGGGCCACGCCGACCTTGACCGAGAACGCGTCGAGGAAGGCCTCGACGTCGCGCTCGGCCCGCAGGTCGGCGACGACGCGGTCGAGGCTCGCGAGCGTCGAGTCGTAGACGTCGAGCACGCCGTCCGAGACGGAGACGAGCGCGTCGCCGGGCTCGAGGCGCAGCGTGCCGGTCGTCCAGCCCTCGGCGGCGTCCTGCAGCCCCAGCGGCAGGTCGTGCGACGAGAGCCGCTCGACCGTCCCCGAGGCGCGGAGGTGGAGCGTGAGGCCGTGGCCGGCGTCGACGTACTCGACGTCGCCCGAGCGCGTGTCGACGCGGGCGTGGAAGAGGGTCACGAACGACCCGGCCTCGGCGAGCTGCGGGCCGAGGGCCCGCGCCGCCGTGGCGAGCGCCGTCGCGGGGGGCGCGTCGGTGCCGTCGGGCCCCTCGTAGAGGCTCCGGCGGAGGGCCTCGGCGAGGGCGCCGGCCGCCGCGCCCTTGCCCATCACGTCGGCGAGCGTCGCCGTGACGACGTCGCCGCCCTCGGCCCAGGCGTGGAGGTCGCCGCTCACCGCGCCGTGGGGCCGGTCGAGGGCGGTGGCCGTGAGGTCGCCGTGGTGCAGGGCGGGGCGCTGCCCCGCGGCCGTCGGGTCCACGGTGACGGTGACGTCCGACGCCGGGCCCTGCCCCTGCCCCTGGCGGATCTCCGCCTCGGCCCACCGCCCCAGGTCGACCAGCCGGCCGCGCTCCTCGCCGGTGAGCCGGCGCGGCTCGGGGTGCAGGATGCACAGCGTCCCGATGGCCTGCCCGCCGTCGGCGCGCAGCGGCACGCCCGCGTACGAGCGCACCCCGAAGGCCGTGACGGCCGGGCTCTCGGCGAAGCGGGGGTCGAGGGAGGCGTCGGTCACCTCGAAGAGGCCCGTCCCGTGGACGGTGTACTCGCAGAACGCGGCGCCGTACGGGAAGCGGGGCGCCGCCTCCCCCGGCTCCTGGGGCGACTTGACCACGAGCGAGGCGTCGTCGACGAGGTTGAGGTACGACATCGGCACGTCGAAGAGCTCACGGGCGAAGCGCGTGATGCGGTCGAAGCGCTCCTCCGGCGGGGTGCCGAGCAGGGCCGAGGCCTCGACGGCGGCCAGGCGCTCGCGCTCGGCGGCGTCGAGGGGCGCGGCGCCGTCGACGGCGTGCCAGCCGTCGTCGTGCGAGCCGGCGGCGGCGCCGCCCGGGTCGGCGGCGGCGGTGTCGGTGTCGGTGTCCGTGTCGGTTCCCGCTCGGTCGTCCATGTCTCTCCCTGATCCGGCGGCCCCGACCTGGTGGTGCCGAGGAGGCGGTCGGAGCGGTGGTGCCTGACGACCAGTAGAGCAGGCGGGCCCGCCGCGTGCCAGCACGGGGCGTGCCCCGTTCGGGGGGCCCGGCGCGGGCGAAGCTGAGCAGGACCTGGGAACACCCACCCCTTCCCGAGGTGGCGGCGAACCCCTGTCACCTCCCCACCGGGAAGAACAGACAAGGAGTCCCATCGTGACCATCACGCGCAAGACCATCACCAAGACCGCCCTCGGCCTCGTCGC
>NZ_JACYUO010000003.1:0-299157 GCF_014841815.1 Frigoribacterium sp. CFBP 8754 | reverse complement strand
CGTCGGGGCACCTGGTCGCGGGTGCCGGGGCCGGGCCGACTCAGCCCTCGGGCGAGCTGATCTCGACCGGCGTGAACTCGTCGGCCTCGAGGGGCACGAGCGCGACGGGGCTGCCGCCGCTCGGCGTGGTCACGGGGTCGGGGCCCGAGATCAGCAGGCCACGTCGGCCCACGTCGGCGACCAGCGCCTCGTCGGTCAGCTCGTCGCCGTGCCACGGCTCGTGCGAGACGAGCATCTGGCTCGAGGGGCCGAGCAGCAGCTGGAAGCGACGCTCCTCGCCGTCGACGTCGATGCCGGGCAGGTCGACCGAGTCGGACCGCCCGCGGAGGGCGAGGGCGCGCGCGTAGGCGACCACCGCCTCCGCGATGTCGTCGCCCGTGACCACGTGGCCCTCGACGTAGTGGAGGCGCTTCACGGCTGGGCCACGGCCTGGGGTGTCTGCATGCCCCTCACGCTACGCGCGGATGGTCGTGAGCCCCCGGCCGTCCGACGACGGCACACCCTGTTCGCATCGGGGACGACCAGCCTGCCTGGTCCGGTGCCGCCTCCCTAGGTTGAGGAGGCGCCGTCGCACGACGTCGCGCACGACACTGCGAGGCTGGCCGATCCTCGAGGAACGAGGAGACGTGAGCACCAGCACGACCACGACCACGAGCGACCCGGCCTCCGCCCCGCCCCCGGGCGCCGCCGAGCTCGCCGCCGGGCTCGACGAGGCCGCGAGCAGCTACGTCTCCGACCCCGAGACCCGGCCCGTGCGCATCCAGGGCTACCCGAAGCGCCGCCCCGCGCGCGACGCACGCCTCGCGGTGGTGCCGCCCCTCGGTCGGCGCCGGTCGGTCGCCGCCGGGCCCTCGTACGGCGACTTCTTCGCCGACGCCTCCCCCGCGGCCGCGGGCGGCTCCGTCGACGCCGGCGCCTGACGCCCGCCTGTGGGCGGGCACCCGCCCGGCCCGCCTCGCCGACCTACGCGCGCTGCAGCGTGTCGCGCGGGTACTCCCCGAAGCGCTTCACGTACGCCGCGCTGAACCGCCCGAGGTGCGCGAACGCCCAGCGGCGGGCCACCTCGGCCACCGTGACGCGGTCGGGCGACCCGGCCCGCAGCTCCTCGTGGACGCGCTCGAGGCGCACCCCCCGCAGGTACTCCGTGGGCGTGGTCTCGAGGTGGCGGCTGAACGACTGCTGCAGCCCCCGCGCCGTGAGGCCGGCGTGCTGGGCGACGTCGGCGGCCGTGATGGGCAGGTGGGCGTGGGCGTGCACGTACTCGACCGCGCTCCGCAGCGAGGCGTTCCGGGGCGCGAGCAGCGCCTCCGGCAGGCTCGTCGACGAGTGGCTGAAGGTGAGGAGCATCGCGACGGCGGCGAGCCGGGCCATCTCGGCGCGCATCATGGGCGCGATCTCGCCGCCGAGGTAGGTCTGGGCGATGAGCCGCACCGTGCTGTTCCAGGTGCGGAGCGCCGCGGGCGAGGGCGGCACGGAGTGGTCGAAGTGGAGCGAGCCGGGGGCCGCGCCCTCCCGCTCGGCGGCGACCTCGTGCAGCAGCACGTCGTCGACGTGCACGAGGTTCTGCTCGAAGTCGGCGTAGCGGAACGCGAACGGCCGCCCGTGCGGGAACACCACGGGCACGCCGACCTCGACGTGCACCTCGTCGCGCCCGAGGTCCATCACGGCACGGCCGCGGCTCAGCCACTGGACGATGTGCTCGCCGGGGGGCTCGATCGTACCGGTGATCTCGCCGGAGAACTTCGAGGTGCGGAGCGTCAGGTCGGGGTCGCCGGTGGCGGAGTGACGGTACGAGAAATCGAGCTCCGTCGCGCGCGCGACGAGCCCCGTGCCGTTGTAGCCCTGCTCGAAGACGGCGACGGCCTCGTCGAGGTCGGTGCCGGCCGCTTCGATGCGGACGCGATCGTCGCCCTCGTCACCCATCAGACACGAGTGAACAACGAGGGAGGCGCGGGTGACAACTCGGGGAGGGGGGCTTGACCGAGGGCGTCGCCCCGTGCATGCCGCACAGCCCGGTCGCAGCGAGCCCTCCGGTGGCGCCCGGCCCCCGGGCGTACGGTCAGCCCATGACCACTCTGGACGACATCGACCTGACCACCCTCCGCGGCGAGCACACGCGCTTCGGGGCCTTCACCGACAAGGTCGTGCTGGTCGTGAACGTCGCCTCCCGCTGCGGCCTGGCGCCGCAGTACGAGAAGCTCGAGCAGCTGCAGCGCACCTACGGCGAGCGCGGCTTCACGGTCGTGGGCTTCCCCAGCAACCAGTTCCTGCAGGAGCTCGGCTCGGCCGAGGCGATCGACGAGTACTGCTCGGCGACCTGGGGCGTGACCTTCCCGATGATGGAGAAGGTGCGCGTGAACGGCAAGGCGGAGCACCCGCTCTACACGGAGCTGAAGAAGACGCCCGACGCGGCGGGCAAGGCCGGCAAGGTGAAGTGGAACTTCGAGAAGTTCGTCGTCACCCCCGACGGGGCGGTGCACCGCTTCCGCCCGACCACCGAGCCCGACGACCCGGCGGTCGTCGCGGTGATCGAGGCGGCGCTGCCCGCTCCCGCCGGGGCGTAGGCCCGGGCCCGGCCGGTTCGGGCCCGCGCTCGGGCCCGCGCTCGGGCCCGGGCCCGGCCTCCGGTCAGGCGACCGCGGTGGCCACGACCGGGGGCACCGACGTCGCCCGGCGGGCGGGCACGGCCGACGACACGAGCGCCAGGGCCGCGGCGGCGACCACGAGGGCCACGACGAGCCCGACGGGCACCTGGGGCACCACGAGCTCGCCGGCCGCCGAGCCGAGCAGCGACTGCGCGCCCGCCCAGCCGTAGACGACGCCGAGCAGCAGCCCGAGCAGCACCGCGGCGACGGTCATCTGGGCGGCCTCGAGCAGCACCATCAGCCTCACCTGCCGGGCTGTGGCGCCGAGGGTGCGCAGCAGGCCGAGCTCGCGGCGACGCTGCAGCACGCTGAGCGACACGTCGTTGACGAGGCCGACGGCGGCGATGAGGGCCGAGAACCCGACGAGCGCCGTGACGACGAGGAGGGTCGTGCTGAACAGCGCGTCGAGCTCGGCGAAGTACTCCGGGTCGGCGGCCGTCATGCTCTCGATGACGGCGCGCAGCGTGCCGAGGGCGACCGCGAGGGTCGAGACGAGCGTGACGCCGATCACGATGCCGACCGTGGCCCGGGTGCTGCGCTCGGGGTGGCGCACGGCGTTCTCCGCCGCGAGCCGGGCCACGGCGCCGCTGCCGCCGAGCCGGCCGACGCCGCGCAGAGCGAGGGGCATCACGAGGTGCGCGCCGACGACGACCCCGGTGAACGACACGACGCCGCCGAGGAAGGCGACGACGACGCCGGTCGCGTCGGCGAGGCCGGTCACGACGCCGGCGGCGAGCAGCGCCCCGCCGACGACGACGAGGGCGGCGCTGACGACGGTCCGCAGCACGCGGCGCGGGGCCTCGTGGGCCGGCGACTCCTGCGCCGTGCCGATCGCCTGCAGCGGCGTGACCGCGAGCACCTTCCGCGAGCCCACCCAGGCCGCGGCGAGGGTGGTCGCGACGACCACGACGGCCGGGGCCAGGGCGGTGGCCGACACCACGGAGTACGGCAGGTCGGGCAGCGTGCCGCGGCCGACCAGCACGGCGACCGCGACGACGACGAGCACGCTGCCGAGCACGGCGCCGAGGGCGGCGCCGACGAGGCCGACGACGAGCCCCTCGCCCGCGACGGCCCGGCGCTGCTGGCGGGAGGAGGAGCCGAGGAGGCGCATCAGCGCGATCGTGGAGGTGCGGCCCGCGACGATGGTCGCGAAGGTGTTCGCGGTGACGACGGCGCCGACGTACAGGGCGATCCCGATCACCACGACGGCGACGACCCCGAGCATCTGGCCGACGGTGGCGCTGTCGCCGGCGACGGGGTCGGCGCGGAGGGCCTGGTCGAGCACCCGGGTCGCGCCGACGAGGGCGACGCCGAAGGTGGTGGCGAGGGTCGTGACGAGGATGCTCGGGCGGTGCTCGGCCAGGAGCTCGCGGGCGCTCACGCGGCGGCCTCGAGCTCGAGCATGACGGCGGAGACCTCGGCGGGCGTGCTGCGGCCGACCTCGTTCACGACGCGGCCGTCGGCGAGGAAGACGACGCGGTCGGCGTAGCTGGCGGCCACCGGGTCGTGGGTGACCATCGCGATGCTCTGGCCGTGCTCGCGCGACGCCGCGGCGAGCACCTCGAGCACGGCGCGCCCGGTGCGCGAGTCGAGGTTGCCGGTCGGCTCGTCGGCGAAGACCAGGTCGGGCCGCGTGGCGAGGGCGCGCACGATGGCGACGCGCTGCTGCTGTCCGCCCGAGAGCTGGTGGGGCCGGTGGCCGAGGCGCGGGCCGAGACCGAGGGTCTCGACGAGGCGGTCGATCCAGGCGCGCTCGTCGGCGTCGGGGCGCCGCCCGTCGAGGCGGAACGGCAGCTCGACGTTGCCGGTCACGTCGAGGGTCGGCACGAGGTTGAACGCCTGGAAGACGAAGCCGACGCGGCGGCGACGCAGCAGGGTGAGGGCCGTGTCGTCGAGGTGCGTGATGTCGGTGTCGCCGAGCAGCACCTGCCCCGAGGTGGCGGTGTCGAGGCCGGCGGCGAGGTGCATGAGGGTCGACTTGCCCGACCCGCTCGGCCCCATCACGGCGGTGAACTCGCCGGCGCGGAGCTCGAGCGACACGCCTCGCAGCGCCTCGACGCGGCCGTCGCCCCGGCCGTAGGTCTTCGAGACGTCGGCGAGCCGGGCGACCGGCGCCGCGCCTCCGGCGGGGGCGGACGGAGCGGAGGAGTCGCGGGCCGGCTGTGCGGGGCGGGCGGCGGTGGGGTGCGTCACGAGGGGGCCTTCCGGGGAGGAGGTGGGAGGGGAGTCGGGGGGGCGAGGGGGTGCGGGGCGGGTCAGCCGCGGAGCGTGCCCGAGCCGTCGTCGCCGGGGACGGGCTCGGCGGTGGTCCAGCCGAGCCAGCGGTCGCCGACCTGCGCGGTGACGCGGCCGTCGCCGCAGCTGACGAGGCCCGTCGCGGGCAGGTCGTCGGGCAGCACCTCGGGCTCGAGGGCGGGGCCGCCGAGGTCGCCGTCGACGGGCTCGCAGGCCGTGAGGTCGACGCCGTCGGCGCTGGTGAAGCTGATCTCGTAGCCCGGCTGCGAGGTGTGCAGGCGGACGTCGATGTCGCGGGCGTCCGAGGGCACCCACTCGGGCAGGAACCAGGCCACATCGTCGGAGTTCGACGGGCGGGGCGCCTCCCCGGCGGTGTCGAAGTGACGCTCCTGGACCGGGGCGGAGCCGACGGCGGCGAGCGCCGCGTCGGTGATCGCGGAGCAGCCGGTGAGGGCGACCACGGAGACGGCGGCGGAGGCGACGAGCGCGAGGCGGGCGGCGCGGCGGGCGGGGCGGACGGGGCGAGCGGCGGGGCCGGGGGCGGAGGTCTTCTGCATGGGATCCATCGTCGCCGCGGGGCGGGGGCGGCCGACATGACGGCACCACCCGGAGCGGGACGGGGGTTGTCCCCCCTGCCGACGCCGCGACTCCCCGGGGTCCGCTGCGTGCCCTCGGTGACCCTCCCGGGGCCCGCGCTGCCGGGCCGCCCAGTAGTGGGGGTATCTCGACGGTCGAGATTCACGGAACATGAGAGGCACGGAGAGGCCACGGACGGCGTCCCCACCCCGACCGGGCGCCGACAGGCCGCCCCCAGACCGGAGCACCATGACGATGACCACGGCCACGGACGGCCAGACCTCGACCACCCTCCCGGCTCCCGACGCCGCCTCGCCCGCCGACGAGACGGAGCTCGGGCGCGACGCCGAGCTCGACCCCGAGCTCGACCCCGAGCTCGACGAGGACCCGCTCGCGGCCCTCGACCGGCCGCCGTTCTCCGAGGTCGACGCGGAGCTCGACCTCGACCGCCTGCTGAACTCGTTCCGGCTGCTGATGCTGCACCACTCGCGGGTGCTGAGCCACCAGGGCGGTCAGCACGGGCTCGGGCTCACCGACCTGCGGTTCCTGTTCTACGTGTCGGCCGCGGGCGACGCGGTGACGCCGAAGCGCGCCGCGGAGTACCTCGAGCTCTCGAGCGGCGCCATGACGAACCTGGTCGACCGGCTGATCGACAGCGGGCACCTCGACCGTCGCCCGAACCCGGGCGACCGTCGCAGCGTGATCGTCAGCCTCACCGAGGAGGGCCGCGCGGCCGCGATCGAGATCGCCGGCGTCTACCGCCGCTCGTTCAGCGAGGTCTTCAGCGCGCCGCAGTACCGCGGCATGGCGGACGCCTTCCTCGACTTCGGTGCGGCGCTGGACCGCAACGGGGCGCTGCCCTCCGAGTAGTCGCGTCGCGCGTCCCCGCCGCGCCGCGTCCCCGCCGCGCCGCGTCCCCGCCGCGCCGCGCGCCGGCCAGCACGAGACGGTCCAGGAACGTCGATCCACTCCGGAGTGGAGGACGACCCCCGGTGGAGGATGAGCGGGTGCCTGCTCCTCCACTCCACAGTGGAGAACGACGCCGACGGAGGACGCCCGCGTTCCCGCTCCTCCACCCCAGAGTGGAGCACGGCCCTCGGGGCGAACAGCGCCCGGACTCCCGCTCCTCCACCCCAGAGTGGAGCACGGCCCTCGGGGCGAGCAGCGACCAGACTCCCGCTCCTCCACCCCAGAGTGGAGCACGGCCCTCGGGGCGAACAGCGACCAGACTCCCGCTCCTCCACCCCAGAGTGGAGCACGGCCCTCGGGGCGAACAGCGCCCGCGGTCCCGCTCCTCCACTCCAGAGTGGAGGACGACTTCGGGGAGACGTCTTCTCAACCCCCGCTGCTCCACTCCAGAGTGGATCGACGTTTCTCGACCACGACGTCCTGGCCGGCCACCGCAGCAGCGAGCCAGCCGCACCGCGCCGGGCGACGACGTCGAGGTGACCCTTCCTGGGGCCTCCGTGCGGAGGAGGGCCCAGGAAGGGTCACCTCGATGTGCGGCGCGGCGCGGCGCGGCGCCGGGCGCCGGGCGCCGGCGCCCGGCGCTCAGGCGAGCAGGTCGTTCGCGAGGTAGCCCGCGTAGCCGCCGCGCGTGCGGCCGACGCGACGCCCCGAGGTCAGCACCTCGCCCGCCTCCGACGCCAGCAGGGTCGCCCCCGCCGCGCGCAGCCGCCCGACGAGCGTCACGTCCTCGTGCAGGTCGAGGTCGCCGAAGCCCCCCGCCTCCGCGTAGCGCGACGCCCGCACCCCGAGGTTCGCCCCGTGCACGTGCCCGTTCGGCCGCCCGGGCGTGTGGCGGGCCGTCCAGGCGGCGACCTGCTCCCGGCTGAGGTCGGCGAAGTCGGGCCGGACGGTGCCGACCACGACGTCCGCCCCGGCGTCGGCCTCGTCGAGCTGCGACGTCAGCCAGGCCGGCGGCACCTGCGAGTCGGCGTCCGTGTTGGCGATCCACACGCGGTCCGCGGTGGTCGCGGGCCCGTCGTCCGGCCCGCCCCGGCACTCGCCCCGGCGCAGCTCCACGAGCGCCCACTCGACGCCGGTCGACCGCGCGAGCCCGACGTTGTGGACGCTGGTCTCGAGCACGGTGACTCCCGGCACGGCCCTTGCGAGCCGCACGGTGTCGTCCGTGCAGCCGTCGGCCACGACGACGACGACGACGACGACCCTCGCCTCCGGGCGCTCCTCGACCAGGTGACGCCGCGCCTCGGCGACGGAGGCGAGGCAGCGCTCGATCAGCTCCTGCTCGTCGCGGGCCGGCACGACGACGGCGACCCCGACGACCGGGGCCGGCGAGGAGTCGCGGGCCGGCTCCACGACGGAGGCCCGGTCGCGCGCGTCGTCGGCGGGCACGGCGCAGGGCGCGGGCGCGCTCACCGGAGGCCCGTCCGCTCGGCGACGGACCGGCCGTCGAGCGAGAACACGTCGAGCAGGAAGTCGGCCTCGACGTGCTGCACCACGCGGCGCAGCCCGGCGCGCTCGGCCCAGTCGGCCAGCACGGCGTGCACCTCGTCGCCGCCCTGGGCGAAGTCGTCGGCCCCGTGCCGCCAGTGGCAGGCCACGAGCGTTCCGGTCGCCATCAGCGCGGCGGCGACGCCGTCGAGCAGGGCGGTCAGCGCACCGGGCTCGAGGTAGTAGCCGACCTCGCCGAGCACGACGAGGTCCCAGCGCCCCTCGGGCAGCCCCTCGGAGGCGTCGGCCCGCTCCACCCGCACGTGCGGCTGGTCGGCGAGCCGCTCGCGGGCACGCTGCACGGCCACCGGCGAGACGTCGAGCGCGAGCACCCGGTCGGCCCGGGCGGCGAGCTCGCTCGTCACGACGCCGATCGAGCAGCCGACCTCGAGCACCGCGCCGTACCGCTCGTCGGGCAGGGCCCCGAGCACCAGGGCGCGCTTGCGCCGCTCGTACCACCGCGTCGTGACGCCCCACGGGTCGTCGCGGGCGGCGTGCGTCCCGTCGAAGCGCGAGGCGTCGTCGGCGGGGGCGTCACCGGCGACGGGCACGTCGACGGGGACGTCCGCGGGCACGGAGCGCACGAACACGTCGCGCCCGGCGGCGAAGTGGGCGAGGAACTCCGGCCGCAGCACCGCCTCGTCGCCCGGGCGCGCGGAGAGCGGCCTGACCTGGCTGACGTAGCGGGCGAGGGCGTGCTGGCGCGCGACCCGCGCCTCCTCGTCCACCGTCAGCTGGACCAGCTGCGCCCACGGGACGTCGGGGTGGTCGGGCGAGCCCCAGTGCCACATCCAGACCGGGTACTCGAGCAGCTCGGGCGCCGGGTGCGCTCCGGCGACGACCTCGGCCGCCACCTCGCCGAGCACGCGGTGGTCGCGGTGCCCGTCGCCGCGCCAGGTCGACACGACCGCGGAGGGAGCGAGCTCGTCGACGAGGTCGACGAGCCGGTCGCGCACGGCCTCGCGGTGCTCCCGCACGGCCCCGTCGGGCACGCCGAGCATCACGAGCCGGACCCCGGGGCCGAGCTCGTCGAGGGCCGCCCTGGCCTCGCGGCGCCGGACCTCGCCGAGCTCGGCGCTCGTCGTCGTCTCCGACGCCGGGTGCGAGGCGGTGCCGTCCGTGACGACGACGACCGTGACGGGCTGCCCCCGCCGGGCGGCGGCGGCGATCAGCGAGCCGGCGCCGAGCGTCTCGTCGTCGGCGTGGGCCGCGAGCACGAGCAGGGAGCCGGGGAGGCGCGGTGCAGCCGGCAGCGCCGCCAGGCGCGGGTCGGCCTCCCACGTCGCGACGGAGGTGCCGGGCTCGCGGGCGTCGAAGCTCACCACGGGTCCACCCCCTCCCCGGCGGCGTCGACCCCGTCGGCGGCGGGCTCGACGGGCTCGGCCACGCGGTCGAGCGCCCGCTCGCGGACGGCGCCGCCGAGCGACGCCTCGTCCTTCTCCGCGTGGTGCTGGCGCAGGTACAGCTCGAGGTCGGCGACGCGGGCGGCGTGCGCCGCGTCGAGCGCCAGGGGCGCGGGCCCGAGGGCCCTGCCGACGGCGGTGAGCACGTCGTCGGCGGCGCGGGCCACCGTGCCCCGCACCCGCTTGGCGAGGAGGCGCCCCTCGCGACCGGTGGCCTCGCCCGCGTCGACGAGGTCGGCGGCCTCGGCGAGCGCACGCCGCGCGTCGCCGAGGCGCTCGTCGACCACCCCGAGGGCGCGGAGCCGCCAGGGGTCGGGCTCGCGGCCGACCGTCGCGGCGTGGAGGGTGCGGGCGACGCCGACCGCTCCGCCGTACCAGCAGGCGGCGACGCCGATGCCGCCCCACTCGAAGCCCGGGCGGCGCAGGTACCAGCCGGGCTCGCCGACCGGGCTCGCCGCGACGTCGTCGAAACGGACGGGGCCCGAGGGGATGTCGACCAGGCCGCGGGCGTGCCACGTGCCCGGGACGACCTCGACGCCGGGCTGGTGCAGGTCGACCGCGAAGAGACGGCGCTCGTCGCCCGCCCAGGCGGTGACGAGGGCCGCGTCGAGCTGGCCGGCGAGGGAGCACCACGGCTTGACGCCGGTGAGCGTCCAGCGCTCGGGGGCGGCGGTCGCGGCGCCGTCGGCAGCGGGGGCGGCGGGGTCGTCGGGGTCGACAGCGATGGTCGGGGCCCGCGTGGCGTCGAGCCGCACCCCCGGGCCCTCGGCGGCGAAGACGCCCCAGACCGGCCCGGCCGCGGAGGCCCGGCCACCCGAGCCAGCAGCGCCCGCAGCGCCCGCGACGGCCGGCGCCACCTGCCCGGCCTCCCGCGCCTGCTCGAGGACGGCCACCGCGTCGAGGTGCGGCTCGACGGCCCGCGCCGCGGAGAGGTCGTGGGCGGCGAGCGTGGCCAGCGCGCGCCAGAGGTCCGCGGTGTGGCCGGTGCCGGGGGCGGGCACCGCGCCTCCCCGCCGCCCGGGGCCGGTCAGGCTCGCGGCGAGGCCCAGGGCCTCGGCGACGGAGGCCGGCAGGTGAGCACGGACGAAGGAGGTCGTCGACCCTGGCGGGACGGCGCGCGACAAGTGCATGCTCCGACCGTACGGGGCGTGCACGGCCTGCACCCAGCGTTGTCCCCCACAGAGGGCACGGCGGCGTGTGCGCTCCCGGCCGCCCGAGCGGCCGGGCCCGCCGTCAGAACGAGGTGATGCCGTGCAGCGGCCGGTCGGGCGCGAGCATCGCCCGGAGCGACTGCACCGCGCCCGCGCGGCGCTCGCGGACGAGACCGGCCCCGGCGAGCGTCACGGGGTCGACGCCGCCGAGCCAGAGCGAGCCCAGCGTGGCGACGTCGAGGTCGAGGTCGGCCCGGCGGACGCCCGCGCGCTTGACGGTCGCCGAGCCGCCCTCGCTCGTGACCCGGAAGGTGCCGGCCGCGTGCCCCAGGGCGTCGGCGACCGCGAGCGTGACGACCCCGTCGGCCGACCACGGCCGCGCCTGCAGCGCCGCCACGGGGTCGAGCACGCGCAGCCAGACGTGGTCCTCGTCGTGGGTGATGCGCATCGCGCGGGGGTCGACCAGCGCGTGCAGCAGCGGGTCGGCCTGGGGAGCCTGCTCGTAGCGGACGGTGTCGACGAGGTCGACCTCGAGCAGCAGCTGCCAGAGGCCGAGGTACGCGTCGTCGCTCGCCGCCACGAGGTCGGTGACGATCAGCACGGTCGTCGCGCCCTCGTCGAGCTTGTAGGTGACGTAGCCGTCGACCGCGCCCGCGGGGTCACGGTGCACCGCGGCGCGGATCGCGGGGTCGGAGACGCCGCCCGGCCGGCCGCCGTGCAGCCGGTGCGACCAGACGCCCTCGTGCCGGTCGATCGACCCCGGGCTGCGGCGGTGGAACCGGGCGAAGACCTCGCGGGCCGTCGCCTCGAACGCCTCGTCGCGGGCGACCAGGTCGACGCTGCCCGCGGGCTCGGAGAGCAGGCCGGAGGCGCGGCGCCGGTCGACCTCGACCTTGCGTTCGCGGGTGGCCGGCCCGAACCCGAACCGTCGGTAGATCACGCCCTCGCTGGCGGTCAGCGCGGCCACCGCGAGGCCCGCGCCCTTCGCGGCGGCGAGGTCGTCGGTCATCAACCTGCGGAGGATGCCCCGACGGCGGTAGGTCGGCTGCACGGTCACGCCCGAGACGAGGTGCGCGTCGAGGAGGCGCCCGCCGCCGACGTTGATCGAGCGGGTGAGGCTGACGAAGGTGCCCACGGGCACTCCGGACGCGGCGAGGGAGCCCTCCCGCGCCTCCTTCGCGTAGACGCCCGTGTAGAGCCGGCCGTCGACGACGCCGCGCTGCGTCTCGCGGCCGATCGTGCCGGCGTCGGGCTCAGCGTTGTGGAAGCCGAGGGTGACCGCCCGCGTCCAGGCCGTCGAGTCGGCGTCGGCGCGCGGGTCGGCGGGCGCGGCGCCGTCGCCCGCGGCGTCGCCGGCGGCACCGTCAGCGTCGTCGCCCGCATCGGCGACCGGGGTCGGCTCGAGCGCGGCGGGGAAGGAACGGATGTCGAAGTCGTCGTCGAAGGGAGCCACGACGGCCAGCGTAGGGCGCGCCGCCGACGCTGTCGTCGGCCGGAGGGAGGAGCCGACGGCTAGAGCGTCAGCCGCCGCTCCACGAGCCCGCGGGCGACGTCGGCGAGGCGCGTGCGGGTGCGCCGCGCATGCGACCGCATCAGCTCGAAGGCCTGGTCGGTGCTGACGTCGTGCGTGTGGGCGAGCACGCCCTTCGCCTGCTCGATGACGACGCGGGTGGTCAGCGCCGACTGCAGCTGGGCCTGGACGGCGGTGCTCTCGCGCAGCGTCCTCTCCTGCACGATGCCGATGGTCGCGACGTCGGCGAGCGCCTGCGCCACGCGCACGTCGCGCTCGTTGAGCTCGCCGGGCTCGTGCCGCAGCAGGTTGAGCGTGCCGATCACGGTCTCGCGGAGGCGCAGGGGCACGGCGTGCACCGAGCGGAAGCCCTGCTCGCGCGCGACGCGGGCGAAGCGCGGCCAGCGGGCGTCGCCCTCGTCGAGCGAGGTGACCGAGACGACCTTGCCGGTGCGGAAGCACTCCCAGCAGGGCCCCTCCTCCGCGTCGAGCTGCATGGTCTCGACGAGCGAGGTCGCCTCGCTCGTCGAGGCGACGACCTCGAGCTCGCCCGAGTCGTCGGCGAGCAGGATGCCCCCCTCCGAGACGTGGAGCAGGTCGTGGCAGGTCTCGACGAGCGACTGCAGCAGCTCGATGACGTCGAAGCCCGCGACGAGCGAGTCGGCCAGGGTGGTGAAGGCGTCGACGAGAGCGGCCTCCCGTGTGGATTCCGTCATGATGACTCCTCGATGCCCGTGGGGCGTGTGGCGAAGCTGAGGCGACCGGCCAGGACGTCGTCGGCGACCTCGCGCATCGACGTCCCGGTGGCGAAGGCGTGGCCCTGCAGCAGCAGCTCGGCGTCCTCGGGCGAGACGCCGACCTGGGCGAGCACCATGCCGGTGGCCTGGTGGACGTGCCGGCGCGAGAAGCGGTCGGTCACGGCGTCGTCGTGCTGCTCGTCGGCGATCTCGCGGACGGCGGCGCGCAGCAGGTGGCGGCTGACCTCGCGGGCCAGGGCGGAGGCGCGGAGGGCGTGCTCGTCGCTCAGGTCGTGCGCGTCGTCGCACCAGAGGTCCATGGCGCCGAGCGCGAGCGGGCCGAGCAGCAGGGGGAAGGCGAAGAGGGCACCGATCGGCTCGTCGGCGAGCGCCCGCGAGAACGCGGGCCAGACGCGCACGGGCGAGCCCGCGACGTCGGGCTCGAGCACCGGTCGGCGGGCGGCGACGGCGTCCCAGCCCTCCCTGCACACTCCGGTCTCGGAGTCAACCGTACCGCCGACCCTGTCGCCGGGGCCCCGTGACGTGCGACCATCGGAGCACGAGAGACCGTTCCCCCGGACCCCGGGAGCGGCGGACACGCGGCCTCGGCCGCTCTACCGGACGGGGTCACCGTGAACGTCACCAGCCTGAGCATCGACGGCCAGCTCTACCACCTCGACCCCTCGGTCGACGTGGGCGCCCTCAAGGCCCGCATCTCGGCCGTCGCCCGACAGGGAGCGGACTTCGTCGACTTCTCGACGGTCGCGCACGGCCTGGTCTCGGTGCTCGTCACGGCGTCGAGCGTCGTGCGCCTCCAGTCGGTGCCGACCGAGCCCGTCGACGCGGCCCACGAGCCGGAGGAAGCCACGGAGTGGGCGCGCATCGACGCCGCCATCGACTTCGACGAGTACGCCTGGTAGCCCCCGCGTCGCCGACGGGCCACGATGGAGGCACCCGGTCACCCGACAGAGACGTCGACACGACCGCGAGACGGACGGAGCCCCCATGCGCGTCGGCGTGCCCACCGAGATCAAGAACAACGAGGCCCGCGTGGCGATCACGCCCGCCGGGGTCGACGCCCTGGTGCGCCGGGGCCACGAGGTGCTCGTGCAGTCGGGGGCGGGCCTCGGCTCGCGTCTCTCCGACGCCGACTTCGCCGCGGCGGGCGCGACGGTCGTCGACGGCCCCGCGGCCGTGTGGGACGCCGCCGACCTGCTCGTCAAGGTCAAGGAGCCCGTCGCCGAGGAGCACGCCCGCCTCCGTGCCGACCAGGTGCTCTTCACGTACCTGCACCTCGCGGCCGACCGGGCCCTGACGGAGGCGCTGGTCGCCTCGGGCACGACCGCGATCGCTTACGAGACGGTGCAGCTGGCCGACCGCTCGCTGCCGCTGCTGCAGCCGATGAGCGAGGTGGCCGGGCGGCTGTCGATCACGGTGGGGGCGTACCACCTGATGCGCGCCTCCGGCGGTCGCGGGACCCTGCTCGGCGGCGTCCCGGGCACCCCGCGCGCGAAGGTCGTCGTGATCGGCGGGGGCGTCGCCGGCGAGCACGCGGCGGCCGCCGCCGTCGGCCTGGGCGCCGACGTGACGGTGGTCGACCTGTCGCTGCCGCGCCTCCGGAGCCTCGAGGCGCGCTTCGACGGGCGCGTCGCCACGCGGCACTCGTCGCCGTGGGAGATCGCGGCGCAGGTGCGCGACGCCGACCTCGTGATCGGGTCGGTGCTCGTGCCCGGAGCCGCGGCGCCGAAGCTCGTGACCGACGAGATGGTCGCCGGCATGAAGGCCGGTGCGGTGCTCGTCGACATCGCGATCGACCAGGGCGGCTGCTTCGAGGGGTCGCGCCCGACCACGCACGACGACCCCACCTTCGCGGTGCACGACGCCGTGTACTACTGCGTCGCCAACATGCCCGGCGCCGTGCCGGAGACGTCGACGCGGGCGCTCACGGCGGCGACGCTGCCCTACGTGGCGGCGCTCGCCGACCACGGCTGGCGTGCGGCGACCGAGGCGGACCCGGCCCTCGCGCTCGGGCTCAACGTCGTGGGCGGGCGCGTCACGAACGCCGGGGTCGCGACGGCGCTCGGGCTGCCGCTGGGCTAGGCGAGGGAGGGCCCGCCGGAGGGCGCGCCGCAGCGTGCTCCCGAGTGCCTCGGCGCGATGCGCCGGTGTCCGCGGGCGACGCGCCGGAGCGCTTGCGGAGCGTCGGAGGGGCTGCCTACACTCGACCCCTGTTCGAACACGTGTTCGAGAGAGGCGGCCCTGATGAACATCTCCACGACCCGATCCGACGTCGCGCTCTGGTTCGTCGACGAGGTGCCCGACCGGCTCGTGCACGACGGGGTGCGGTACCGCGTCTCCGACATGCCGACGAAGCTCTTCGACGAGCCGACCTTCGTGCACGCGCTCATCACGCACCCACCACGGCAGTTCGTCGGGTGGCGGTTCCAGGCCACCGACGGGGTCGGCACGACCCACATGTTCGAGGTGCTGCGCGACGCCGCGGGCCGGTGGGTGCTGGGCCGCGTCTACGACTGAGGCGAGGCCGCCCCTCGACCGAGGTGACTCGATCTGGGCCCTGGGAGTCCGTGACGACCCAGGACGCGACATCTCGCGTGGGTCGCCCACCCCCGCCCGGCGTCGGCACCCGAGTCACGAGTTGTCGACAGGGTGTGGATGACGTGTGGAGAACCTGTGCCGACACGCCGCCCGCCCCGTGGAGAACTGGGGACAACTGGGGACAAAGGTGTGGAAATCACACCGGTGTAATTCACTCATAGCTCTGTGACCAGCACTTTCGGCGAGGGCTAGCCCTGTGGATAACTCTCGATCTCGCGCCCGACTTGTCCACATCGCGGGGAGGGGGACGGATGCGGTAGGTGCGACCTGAGGCCGGTCGCAGGTCGCGGTGCCAGACTCGCCGCAGCGATCTCCCGGCGCCCGTGCCCGCGGCGCCGTCCACCCGAGGAAGGACCGCCGTGCCCAAGGACGACAAGACCCCGAAGAACTCCGACGCGGGGAAGGGCTCCGCCAAGGGGGCCACGAAGAAGGGCTCCGCGAAGGGCTCCGCGAAGGGCGGCTCGAAGGCCGCCGAGGCCGAGACCCGCGCTCGCGAGGCCCTGCGCGCCGCGAAGGCCGCCGTCGCCGAGGCGCGCGCCCGGTCGGCGGCGCTGACCACCGTCACGCGGCCGGGCCTCGACGACCTCGCGCAGCAGCTCGTCGTCGTCAAGGGCGAGATCAAGGCCGCGACCCGTCGCGCCGAGAAGGCGGACGCCCAGCGCGCCGAGCTCGAAGAGCGCCGCGCCGCCGCCCGGAAGGCCCGTGCCCGCGCCGAGAAGAAGGCCGCGAAGGCCGACGCCGCCCGCGAGGAGGTCGCCGCGGCCGAGAAGGCCGCCGCGAAGGCCGCCCGCCGCGCCGAGAAGGCCGCCGCGAAGGCGTCGCGCAGCACGGCGGCCACGGCACAGGGCGCCTCGTCGACGCCGACGTCCGGCCCGGCGGCCGACGCGACCGGTGCGCCCGCCGGCACCGCGACTCCGGCAGCCGCCGCCGCCGCCGGCTCCGCTCCCGTCGACTACGCCCTGCCGCTCCCCCCGAGCGACGAGACGACCGTGACGCGCGAGGACGGCAGCGAGGCCCGCGAGGACCTGCACGCCCAGACCCTCGTGCACCTGCGCGGCCTCGCCCGCGCGGCGGGGCTCACGGGGTACTCGCGCCTGACGAAGACCGCGCTGGTGGCGAAGCTGCAGGAGCTCCCGGTTCGGTGACCGGACATCGGCGAGCGAGCCGCGGTCTTCGTTCGTAGGGTCGGTGCATGAGCGCTGATCAGAGGGAGATCGACCTGGCCCGCGTGTTCGTCGACCTGGCGGACTCGCTCCGGGGAGGGCACGACGTCATCGACACGATGGACGTGCTCGTGCAGGCGACCGTCACGCACACCCGCGCCTCCGAGGCGGCGGTCGTGCTGGCGGACGCCGGCGGCTCCCTCCACGTCGTCGCGTCGACCTCGGAGCGCTCCGTCGACGTCGAGGAAGCGCAGATCGGCACGGCGTCGGGCCCCTGCGTCGCCGCCTACGCGGACGGCCATCTGCTCGAGGTGCCGGACGTGCACGGGGTCGTCGACCGCTGGCCGGAGTTCGTCGAGACGGCCGAGGCGTCGGGTCTGCGCGCCGCCGTCGCCATCCCGCTCACGGTGCGCGACCGGACCATCGGCGGCATGAACGTCTTCCTGCGCGAGGCGGGCCGCCTGAGCGACGTCGAGCTGGTGCTGCTGCAGGCGATGACCCACGTGGCGACGATCAGCGTGCTCCAGCAGCGCGACTCCGACGCCCGCGACGAGCTCGCCGACCAGCTGCAGCGGGCGCTCGACGCCCGCGTCACGATCGAGCAGGCGAAGGGGTTCCTCGCCTACCAGCACGAGACGGGGGTGGACCAGGCCTTCGCGCTGATCCGTGACCACGCCCGGCGACACCGGGTGCGCCTCCGCGAGGTCGCCGAGGGAGTGGTGCGTCGCGAGCTCAGCCTCTGACCTCCGGCGCCGAGGCCCCGGTGGCCGAGGCCGGCTCGGGCAGCACGTGCAGGCCGGGGCCGCTGTCGGCGGAGGCGGCGAGCGCCCTCAGCCAGGCGGGGTTGATCGCCGGAGGGCGGCTGCCGGCGAAGCGGAAGCGCAGGCTCACGGTCGGGAAGACCCAGATGGTGCTGCGCCCGTCACCGGACGCCGCGGGCTCCTTCCACGAGAAGGCGAAGCTCTCGTGGCGGCGCAGCTTGGCGACCATGACGATCTGGAGGTGCGCCAGCACACGGTCGTCCATCTGCACCTCGGCGGTGCCGCGGTCGTAGATCAGGTGGCCCACGGTCGTGCCCCCGCTCAGGCGCCGGGCACGGCCGCGTCGTCGACGGCGTGGTCGTGCGGGGCGTGGTCGGCGTGCTGGTCGTGGTCGGCGTGCGGGTCGTGGGCGCCGTTCTCGGTGGCGGGGCCGGAGGCGCCCTGCGGCAGGCGCGCCTGGTCGAGGATCGACACGGCGTCGGCCGCCGAGATCGACCAGGTGATGGTCGCCGTGACCGTGGCGCTGCCGCCCGCCCCGATGTCGTCGCTGAGGAAGTCGACCCGGACGTCGGAGACCGACTGGTCGCGTGCGGGCACGTCCGCGACCGCACGCACGATGACGCCGTCGTCGTAGGGCAGGTTGGAGATGGCCATGGTGCTCGGTCCGTTCGTCGGGTCAGGGACGGGGCTGCCGCCTCCCCCAGTGTCCTCCTCGGGGGCCGGCGCCGTCAGGCGGTGGCTCCGGGCCGCGCCCGCCGGGGGCGCCCGAGCTGGCCGCCCGGCGCGCTCCGCGACGCGCTTGTCCGGAAAGCGAAGTGTCTAGGAGGACTAACTAGCCCGCCTAGCTAAATCGTGTCACGATCTCCCTCGTACCGGTTCACGGCGGTACGGCCCGACTTCACGGCGGGCCACCCGCAACGACGACGGCGCAGGGCCGTCAGGAACGAGAACGACATGAGCATCACGAGCCAGTCTCCGTTCACGGAGATCCGAGCCACCGAACGCCAGGCCACCCTCTTCGTCATCGCGACCTCGGCGGTCGCCGCGTGCGGCACCGTCGTCGCCGGCATGCTCGTCGCCCTCGGGGTCGCCGCGTGAACGCCGCCGGCGCCGCCGCCACCTGGTCGGACCTCGCGCTCCCCGCGACCGAGCCGCTCGACCTCGCCGACCTCTTCCGGGCGGAGGCCGCCTGATGGACCTCCGGTCGCTCACCCACGAGGCGCTCGTCGCCGCCGTCTCGGGTCGCCTGGTCGGCCCCCAGTCGCTCTCGGCCGCCGAGGTGCAGGCGTTCTCCGCCAGCCCCGTCGAGGCCTCCTCGGCCCGCCCCGAGCACGCGAGGATGGAGGCGGCCTGATGCCCTTCTCCGCCCTCGCCCTCGCTCCCGAGCTCGAGCACGTCTCCTACTTCGACACGTCGATCGACGACGACGACCTCGACTGACGCCTCCCCCGAGGCACACGGCACCACCCGCACGACAGCAGCACAGGACGACCGCTCGACCACCGCCTCCACCAGGGCCGGCAGCGCGCGGGCGACGCCCGACGGGCGTCACACCGAACACCGTCACCCCCGACGGCCTGATCACCCAGAGGACCCCGCGATGCCCCAGCGAATCCAGGCAGCCCGCCTGCACGCCTCCCTCGAGAGCTACCGGATCACCGAGCAGCGCCTCGACCGGACGGCCGGGTCGTCGCCCCTGCCGCGGACGGAGCGGGACGCCCTCGCGCTCATCCTCGCCGCGGAGGCCACCGAGCAGCCGATGACGCCGGGCGCCCTCGCCGCGACCCTGGGCTTCACCACCCCCGCCGTCTCGAACCTGCTGCACCGGCTGCAGGACGCCGGTCTCGTGCTCTGCGAGGCCGACCCGAGCGACCGTCGCCGCAAGACCGTGCACACCACGCCGGAGGGGCGCGACGCCTGCGAGACCACCACGACGGTGCCGCCGGTGCAGGAGTTCCTCATGCAGGTGCCCCCGGAGCAGGCCGAGGTGATCAGCGCGTTCCTCGACGAGCTGAGCACCGTGATCGCGTCGCAGGCGGAGCGCGTCCCGCGCTGACGCTCGGGCCCTCGGACGTCGAGGCGACCCCTCCCGGGCCCTCCGCGCCGCGCAGGCCCCAGATCGGGTCACCTCGACGAGGCGGGGCTCGTCGGTTGCCGTTTCGACGGCCTGAGAGCGTCGATCTGCCCCTCGACGTGGCGAGTACCGCGGCTCCGCTACCGTCGACGTGTCGACGGGCATGCCCGCACCGAGGCACGAGGAGGCGCGGATGAGCGACGCGACGCCGGCCCCGGTCCCGACCCGCAGGCCGTCGCCGGCACCCCGACGCGCGACCGTCGTCGTGGTCGGCGCCGGCCAGGCCGGGCTGTCGGCCGCGCACCACCTGGCGCGCCGCGGGTTCGGCTCCGCGCTCGACGACCCCGACGCCGACGGAGACGCGGCCCGCACGCTCGTCGTGCTCGACGCGGACGACCGACCGGGAGGCGCGTGGCAGCACCGCTGGGAGTCGCTGCACATGGGCACCGTCAACGGCATCTTCGACCTGCCGGGCATGCCGCTGCCGCCCGTCGACCCCGACGAGCCGAGCCGCGACGCGGTGCCGCGGTACTTCGCCGCGTACGAGGAGCGCGAGCGGCTGCCGATCGTGCGGCCCGTGCGCGTGACGGCGGTGCGGGCGGTCGACGACGACCCGGGCGGCGACCTGCTCGTCGAGACGACGGCGGGCACCTGGCTGACGCGCGCGGTCGTCAACGCCACCGGCACGTGGAACACGCCCGTCGTGCCCGACGTGCCCGGCCGTGAGCTGTTCGCCGGCCTGCAGCGGCACAGCCGCGACTACCGACGGGCCTCGGACTTCGCGGGCCGGCGCGTCGCGATCGTCGGCGGCGGCATCTCGGCGGTGCAGCTGCTCGAGGAGGTCAGCCGGGTCGCGACCACCCTCTGGTACACGCGACGCGAACCCGTCTTCCTCGACCACGACTTCACGCAGAGCCTCGACGGCGTCGACGTCGAGCGCCGTGTCGCGGCCGACGCGGCGGAGGGCCGCCCGCCCGCGAGCATCGTCTCGTACACCGGGCTCGGCTGGACGAGCTACGCCGTGGAGGCGCGGCGCCGGGGAGTCCTCACCCGTCGCCCGATGTTCACGGCGCTCGGCCCGCACCACGTGGTCGAGGCCGATGGGTCGAGCACGAGCGTCGACGCGGTCATCTGGGCCACGGGATTCCGGGCCGACCTCGACCACCTCGACCCGCTGCGGCTGCGCGGGCCGCTCGGCGGGGTGCCGCTGGTCGGCACGCGGGCCCGGGCCGACGAGCGGGTGCACCTGATCGGCTACGGGCCGTCGCAGTCGACCGTCGGAGCCAACCGGGCGGGCCGCGCGGCGGCGGTCGCGCTGGTGCAGCGGCTGGGTGCGGGGACGGGCGCGGCGCGGCGGTGACGGCGCGGCCGAGCGAGGAGAGCGAGTGACGGGAATCGAACCCGCGCTACCAGCTTGGGAAGCTGGAGTTCTACCATTGAACTACACTCGCGCGCCGCGGTGAGGCGGACTCCCCCACTATAGCGACCCGCGACTCCTCGGTCTGTGCGGCCGCCCGACGGCCGGCCCGACGGCACGCTCACGACGTCGCGTCCCCCGTTCCACCCGGTGTCCCCCGGTCGGGGGCCGGTTGTCAAGGGCCTGCACCGATCCGTCCACCCGCTTAGCGTCGAGGGGACCACCGGGGCCGACTGGGCGGACCCGAGCGACCAGAGGAGCACCTCATGAGCCACTACGTCAGCGATCCTGACGCCCGACCGGTCAAGATCACCACCTACCCGCCGCGGCCCCGACGCCGCACCACGCCGGGCCGGCGCTCCACCCGCCGCGACGAGGTCCGCTACGGCGACTTCTTCGTCGCCGAGTCCGCCGCGAGCGGGGTGGCCTGATGCCCCCCGCCGGTCGGACGTCGACCGCGCAGCAGCTGGTGCGCGTGCCGCTGACCGACGTCTCCGACGTGCACCTGCACCGGATCGACGACGGCCAGTGGCGGGTGCTCGACCGGCGCCTTCCCTCCGACGACGTCGCCGCGCTGCTCGGCTTCGTCGAGCGCACCGGGGGCCTCTACGAGGTCACGCTGATGGGGCGGCCGCGCGAGCACGTGCCGTGCCCCGACCTGCGCTGCGCGGCGCTGACGTTCGTCGAGCACGGGGTCGAGCTGGGCTGAGCCGTGCGCCCTGGTCGGCGCGGCGCGGCGCGGTTCGGTCGCGGGCGCGGGCTGCTCTCCACCGCACGGCCCAGCTCCGGGCCGGGATCCGCCCCGACAAGTACGGTCCACATCCGCTGATCCACTCCGGAGTGGAGCAGCCTCCGCCCTCCCGCCACGTCGAGGGCCGCCGATCCACTCCAGAGTGGAGCAGCCCCCGCCCTCCCGCCACGTCGAGAGCCGCCGATCCACTCCGGAGTGGATCAGCGATGCGGGCGACCGACCTTCGGCCGCCCGGGCGGCCCAGCCCGCCCGGCCCAGCCCGGCCCGCCTTTCCGGGGAGGCGGGCCGGTCCTCGCGACCTGACCGCGACTCCCCGGGGAATCCGAGAGGGATCCGGCTCGCCGCGGCCGTGTCAGGCGGGAGCCGCGGGCCCGCGGCACGGATCACTCGCGAATTCGGCAGGGACGGAGGAGCGGAGAGACCCTCAGGCCGCGCCGAGGACGACGACCGGGCGCTGCGGGGGACGCCGACCGGGCCGCGCGGGGCCCGCCCACCGGGGGACGCGACGGGCCCAAGGGCAAGGGGGCCTGTGAATACGGGCGGAGCGGGGGCCGTCCTCCTAGCGTCGGCCTCATGATCACGAAGAAGACCCTGCTGCCCCTCGCCGCCCTGCTGATGCTGCCGCTCGCGGGCTGCACCGGAGGCGCGCAGAACACGGACCCCGCCGGCGACGTGCCCGGCTCGTCCGCCACCCGCACCGACCCGGGCCAGGCCAACGACGCCGCGTGCACCCGCATCGGCGCGACCGCCCTCTCGACCCTCGCCGACGGCGCCACCGACGACGTGCTGCTCGGCTACGCCGTCCAGGAAGGCGACACCTGGTACGTCGCGGCGCCCCTCGGCGAGAACAACGTGCTGAGCGACACCATCGGCCTCTGGACCACGACGGGCGACGTCGAGTCGGACGACTTCGACGCGACCTACCAGTCGGCCAACGACGACGCCGCCGAGAACTCGTCGTTCACCCGGGCGACCGACGCCGACGACGACTCCGACGCCGCCGAGCAGGCGCTGTCGTGCATCGAGGACGCCGACGACACGGCCCGCTGAGCCCCGCACCGTCAGGAGGACGAGCGCGACGGGCACCTGACGGCGGCCGGGGCGGCCGTCCGGGGCGCCAGTGCGCCTTCCGGTCACCACGGTGCGCGGCGCTCGGCCTCCTGGCACCATGGGACGGAAGGGGCCTGCGCCCCTCGTGCCGAGGAGACGGGAGGCACCGTGGGCTACCTGACCTACGACGGCGGCACCGCGGAGGTGCAGCTGGACGACCGCGTGCTGGCCCACCTCCAGATCGTGATCATCACAAAGATCCGCCGCCAGGAGAGCTTCGTCTTCTCCTGGAAGGAGCCCGCCTCGGCCGGCGACGGCCGCAGCAGCGTGTGGATCCACCCGACCGTGAGCCTGCGCTTCTCGTTCGCGGGCAGCCGACCGCCGACCATCAACCCGCGGTGGATCGCCGTGCTCACCGAGTCGGCCAACAGCGGCCAGGGCCTCCAGCTCCTCCCCGAGCCGCCCGTCGGCGCCGCCGGCGAGGCGACCCCGACGACGTCCGTCGCGAGCGGGGCGACCGGGGCGACCGGGGCCGAGGGCGCCTAGCCCCGCCGAGCCGAGCCGAGCCGAGCCGAGCCGAGCCGAGCCGAGCCCGCGCAGGGTCCCGCACCCCGCGCCTCCCGTCAAGCCCGTTTGGCGATGCGTGCCCCGGCGAGCGCTCCCCTGGGTGTCGACCCGCGCCTCCCGGCGTGGTGTGGAGGTCCGTCCACTCGACGAGAGGACCCCCATGTTCTTCCACGAGCAAGAGCTGCAGCACAGCGCGACCCCCGACGCCCCCGACGCCGTCTACGCCCGCAAGCTGCAGGAGGTGCTCGGCGGCCAGTACGGCGAGATCACCATCGCCATGCAGTACGGCTTCCAGGCCTGGAACACCCACATCCCCGGCAAGTACCGCGACCTGCTCTTCGGCATCGCCGCCGAGGAGTTCGGCCACGTCGAGATGCTCGCCATCATGATCTCGCAGCTGCTCGAGAAGGCCCCCGTGGGCCTCACCGACGAGGCCGTGCAGAACGACCACGTCATGGCGGCCGTGATCGGCGGCACCGACGTGCAGCAGGCCATCGTCGCCGGCGCCGGCGCCCGCCCCGTCGACAGCATGGGCAACCCCTGGCAGGGCGCGTTCATCACGTCGAGCGGCAACCTCCTCGCCGACTTCACCGCCAACGCGAACGGCGAGATGCAGGGCCGCCTC
This sequence comes from Frigoribacterium sp. CFBP 8754, assembly GCF_014841815.1. Classification (NCBI taxonomy): domain Bacteria; kingdom Bacillati; phylum Actinomycetota; class Actinomycetes; order Micrococcales; family Microbacteriaceae; genus Frigoribacterium; species Frigoribacterium sp. CFBP 8754. Next base: position 275,422 of record NZ_JACYUO010000003.1, on the reverse strand, counting down.
CAGGCCGCCCGGCTCTACCACATGACCGACGACAAGGGCGTGAAGGACCTCCTGAGCTTCCTCATCGCCCGCGACACCATGCACCAGAACCAGTGGCTCGCGGCGATCCAGGAGCTGCAGGACGACGGCATCGAGCAGTTCCCGGTGCCGAGCACCTTCCCGCAGTCGAAGGAGGACCAGACGGTGAACTACCAGTACCTCAACTTCTCCGACGGCGCGCACGCGAAGGAGGGCTCGTGGGCCAGCGGCCCCACCCCCGACGGCAAGGGCGAGTTCAGCTACCACGACGGCCCCACGACGACGGCGCCGATGCCCGCGCCGACGACGCCCGACGAGCGCTTCCACGGCACGACCGGCAAGTCGCCGCTGCTCGAGAAGACGAAGGGCGCCGTCAAGGACGCCCTCCACAAGGGCTGACCCGGCCCTCCCTCACCAGGACCCCGTCCCGGACGAGCTTCCCCGCCCGGGGCGTGGTCCTCGTGCATCCCCCACCCTGACGACGAAGGAGTCGCGGGTCGGCTCGTCCGCACCCGCCCGCCCCCGAAGGAGACCACCATGAACAAGAGCACCCTCGCCCTGCTCGGAGCCGGCGCGGGCGTCGCCGCCTCCGCGGCGGCGGCCGCCGCGGCCCTGGCCCGGCGCCACGCGGAGAAGCAGCCCGTCGCCGACGGCTGGAAGTCCGTGACCGTCCTGGCGACGCCGGACGACATCGCCCCGGGCGGCGTCGTCGGGCCGCCGTTCGACCGGCTCGCGGAGGTCGTCGAGACGCGCCTCCTGCCGGCCCCCGGCGACCGCGGCACCGAGCTGCACGCGCGGGTGCTGCCCGGCGGCCGGGCCGAGGCCGTCGTCCGCGAGCAGCTCGGCGGCGACCCCGCCGACACGCTGCGCCGGGCCCTCCGCGAGCTCAAGACGCGCGTCGAGACGGGCGAGGTGCTGCAGCAGCTGCCGCGGCCCGAGGGGCGCCGGAAGCACACGGTCGCGGGTGCCCTCGTCGACGGCGCCGAGCGTCGCGCGTTCGGGGCGGGTGCGCTGTGAGGGCGCTCGTCTGGAACGGGGTGAACGACCTCCGTGTCGAGCAGGTCGACGAGCCGAGGCTGCTCAACGCCCACGACGCGATCGTCAAGGTGTCTCTCACCACCTCGTGCGGCAGCGACCTGCACCTGCTCGGCGGCTACGTGCCGACCATGCGCTCCGGCGACGTGCTCGGCCACGAGTTCGTCGGCGAGGTCGTCGAGGTCGGCTCGGCCGTCCGCCGGCACGCCGTCGGCGACCGGGTCGTCGTCAACTCGTTCATCGCCTGCGGCCGCTGCTGGTACTGCCGGCAGGAGCAGTACTCGCTCTGCGACAACGGCAACCCGAACGCGGGCATCGCCGAGGGCCTCTGGGGCCAGTCACCCGGCGGCTGCTTCGGCTACTCGCACGCGGTCGGCGGCTGGGCGGGCAGCCACGCGGAGTACATCCGGGTGCCGTACGCCGACGTCGGGGCCTTCACCGTGCCCGAGTCGGTCAGCGACGAGCGCGCGCTGTTCGCCTCCGACGCGGCGCCGACCGGCTGGATGGGCGCCGACCTCGGCGGCGTCGGGCCGGGGTCGACCGTGGCCGTCTGGGGTGCCGGCGGCGTCGGGCAGATGGCGGCCCGCGCCTCCCTGCTGCTCGGGGCGGAACGCGTCGTCGTCATCGACCGCCTGCCCGAGCGCCTCGCACAGGTGCGTGACGTGATCGGCGCCGAGACGATGGACTACACGCAGGTCGAGGTGCTGCCCGAGCTGCGCGAGCTCACCGGCGGCCGGGGCCCCGACGTCTGCATCGAGGCCGTCGGCATGGAGGCCCACCGCGACCGGCCGGACTTCGGCTACGACATGGTCAAGCAGCAGCTGCGGCTGCAGACCGACCGGCCCACGGCCGTGCGCGAGGCCGTGACGGCGGCCCGCAAGGGCGGCAGCGTGTTCGTGCTCGGCGTCTTCGGCGGGGTGGTCGACAAGTTCCCGCTCGGGGCGCTGATGAACGAGGGGCTGACCATGCGCGGGGCCCAGATGCACGGGCAGCGGTACACGCCGATGCTGCTCGAGCGCATGGCCGCCGGCGAGCTGACCACCGAGCACCTCGCGACCCAGGTGATGCCGCTCGACGAGGCGCCGCGGGGCTACGAGATGTTCAAGGAGAAGGAGGACGGCTGCGTGCGGGCGGTGTTCCGCCCGTAGCGGCGTCGAGGAGGCGCGGGCGCGGCCCCTCAGAGGAGCCCGGTGAGCCCGGTGGTCACCAGCGTCGCGCCGCCGAGCAGCGCGACGCCCAGGGCGACCGCCCGCACGACGGGGGCGGGGACGCGGTGGCCCAGCGCGACTCCCGCGGCGGCTCCGGCCAGGAGGCCGGCGACGGCCCAGGCGAGCGGGGCCAGGGGCAGGCCGGCTGGGGCGACCGCGCCGGCGGCGACGGCGGTGGCGGAGGCGGCGCTACCGCCACCGCCATCGCCAGCGCCGTCGCCGACGAGCACCAGCACGGCGAGCGTCACGAGGTTGAGCGGCAGCGAGAAGGCCTGGAGGGTGGCGCTCATCACGCGCGGCTCCCACCGACGCTGCGCGGCGAAGATCGCCACCGGCGGGCCCGACGCCGCGGCGAGCGTGTTGAAGACGCCGCTGGCGGCCCCGGCCGCGACCGCCCCGCGGGTGCCGTCGAGCCAGCGCAGCTCGCGGCGCGCGATGACGAGCGCGGTCGCGACGACCACGACCGACCCCGCGAGCAGCGAGAGCAGCGGCGTGCGCACCGACTGCGCCAGCAGGGCGGTCGGCACGACGAACAGGGCGGCGGGCACGAGCAGCCGCAGCGCGTCGCCGAGGCGGACGTGCTGCCACGAGCGCGCGAGCACCACGAGGTTGAGCACGATCGACATGACCAGCACCACACGCACGCCGGGGCCGTGACCGAGCACCAGCACGAGCAACGGCGAGCAGACGAGCGCGAAGCCGAGCCCCGAGGCGACCTGGCACGCGGCGCCGACGGCGACGACGAGCAGCACCGCGACGCCCAGCCAGTCCATGTGCCCCCCGCCGTGAGCCTACCGACCGGGCCCGCGCCTCCCGGGCTCAGCGCCCCTGGCCGCGCACCCCGACCTGCAGCGTCAGGCGCCGAGCAGCAGCTCCAGGCCGAGCACGGTCATGACGACGGCGATGAGCCCGTCGAGGATCCGCCACGACGACGGCCGCGCGAAGAAGGGGCGCAGGAGGCGCGAGCCGAGGCCCAGCGCCGCGAACCACGCGAGGCTGCCCGCGATCGCTCCCCCGGCGAACCACCAGCGCAGGTCGCCCTCCTGCTGGTTGGCCACCGAGCCGAGGAAGACGATCGTGTCGAGGTAGGTGTGCGGGTTGAGCCAGGTGAGGGCGAGGACGGTGAGGACGGCCGTGCGGCGGCGGACCGGGGCGGAGCCGGGCGCCCGGCCGGGGGTCGACGAGCGGGCCGGCGCCGGGGCGGCGACCGTCGCGACCGAGCCGGTGGCGGGGCTGCCTGCCCCGCCGGTGATGGTCCCGGCGACGGGGCCCGCGGCGGTGACGGGCTCGAGGGCCGCGGAGCCGGGGCCGACCCCGGACGCGGAGGGCGTGCCGGTCGCGGGGGCCTCGTCGGGCCCGTCGACCGTCAGCCCTCCGACCGGTCGCAGCGCCCGACGGGCGGCGAACCCGGCGTAGACGAGGAGGAACGCTGCCCCCACGACCCGCACGACGACGAGCGCCTGCGGAGCAGCGGCGACCACCGCGCCGACCCCGGCGACGCCCGCGGTGATGAGCACGGCGTCGCTGAGGGCGCAGATGACGATGACCGGCACGATGACGCGGTTCACGCCCTGCAGCCCGAGCTTCAGCACGTAGGCGTTCTGGGCGCCGATCGCGACGATGAGGGCGAGCCCGGTGCCCATGCCCGTGAGGGAGGTCAGCAGCAGCGTGGAAGTGGTCACCCGGCGACGCTACGTCCGCGCCGCACATCTCTCCAGCTACAGATCGTCATGCCGCATAAGCTGTGCTGATGATCAAGCCAGAACCGCACCGATGACGCCGTTCGCCCTCGACCACCTCGAGACCCTGCGCGCCATCGTCGACGAGGGCACCTTCGAGGCCGCGGCCCAGAGGCTGCACATGACGCAGTCGGCCGTCTCGCAGCGCATCAAGGCGCTCGAGCGCACCGCGGGCCAGGTGCTGCTGCAGCGCACGACGCCGGTCGTGCCGACCGCGGCCGGCGACGTCGTGCTGCGCTACGCCCGCCAGGTGCAGCTGCTCGCCGCCGACACGGCGGCCGAGCTGGGGCACGGAGCACGAGGAGGCGCCTCCGACGCGGGTGCGCCGCCCCCGTCGCTGGCCCTGGCCGTCAACGCCGACTCGCTCGCCACCTGGTTCCTCGACGCGCTGGCGTCGCTGCCGCCGGAGGCGCCCGTGGTGTTCGACATCCGGCGCGAGGACGAGGAGCGGACGACGACCCTGCTGCGCCAGGGCGACGTGCTCGCGGCGGTGACGTCGACGAGGGAGCCGATCCAGGGCTGCACGTCGGAGGCGCTCGGCACGATGCGTTACCGCGCGGTGGCCAGCCCCGGCTACGTCGACCGCTGGCTCGGCGGGGTGCCGTCGATCGGCCGGGTCGACGCGACGCCGATGCTCTCGTTCGACCGCAACGACGACCTGCAGCGGGGGTTCCTCCGCCGGGCGCTCGGCTACGACCCGCGCCCGCCGCGGCACTACGTGCCCTCGTCGTCGGACTTCGTGCGGGCCGTCGGGCTCGGCCTCGGCTGGGCGCTGCTGCCCGACCAGCAGAGCGCCGACGACCTCGCCGCGGGGCGGCTCGTCGAGCTGTCGCCGGGCGACGTGGTCGACGTCGAGCTCTGGTGGCAGCGCTGGACGCTGGCCTCCCCCCTGCTCGACCGCGTCTCGGCGGCCGTCCGGGCGGGCGCCGCGGGGGCGCTGCTGCCGCCCGCCTGAGCGGTGCGGCGCCCGGCCCGCCCTGCCGCACTCGGGCCGAGCCCTTCGCGAGCGGGCGGGTCCGTGTCCTCGTGGGCGGGCCGGCGCTGACCCGCCCACGGGAACACGGACCCGCCGCACTGCCCACACCACCCGGTCCGACGCGAGACGGGCGGCGACAGACCCGTGCACCCCGCGCAGGCTCAGCACACGGCAGCGGCGCGGCGCAAGCCAGTGACGCGATGAGGCCCCGCGTGCAGGGCCGGTGGTTGCCTCGGTGGGCGCCGGGGCGCGGCCGACAGGACGGCCGGGCCCGACGGCGCCCGCTGCCAGGAGGACACATGACCACGCCCGCCCGACCCGCCGCCGCCTCCTCGGAGCCGGCCCGTCCCGAGGGCTCGACCCGCGACTCCGGCACCCCGGGCGCCGACGGCGCCGCCGGCGGCTCGAAGCTCAAGCAGGCGATCACCGGCCCGCTGCTGTACCTCTTCATCCTCGGCGACGTGCTCGGCGCCGGCATCTACGCCCTCATGGGCACGCTCTCGGCCGAGGTCGGCGGCGCGCTCTGGGCCCCGCTGCTGCTCGCCCTGCTGCTCGCGCTGCTGACCGCCGGCTCGTACGCCGAGCTCGTCACCAAGTACCCCAAGGCCGGAGGCGCGGCGATCTTCGCCGAGAGGGCGTTCCGTCAGCCGGTGATCTCGTTCCTGGTCGGCTTCAGCATGCTCGCCGCCGGCGTCGTCAGCGCGGCCGGCCTCTCGCTCGCGTTCGCCGGCGACTACCTGTCGACCTTCGTCGACCTGCCGACCGTGCCGACCGCCATCGCCTTCCTCGCCCTCGTCGCCTGCCTCAACGCCCGCGGCATCAGCGAGTCGCTCAAGGGCAACGTCGTGATGACCGTGATCGAGGTGAGCGGCCTCGTCATCGTGATCGTCGTCGTCGCCGTGATGCTCGGCAGCGGGGGCGGCGACGTCGGCCGCGTCGGCGAGTTCCCGGCCGATGCTGACCCGGCGATCGCGACGCTCGGCGCCGCGATCATCGCCTACTACTCGTTCGTCGGCTTCGAGACGAGCGCCAACATCGCCGAGGAGGTGCGCGAGCCCCGCCGCGTCTACCCCCGCGCCCTGTTCGGCGCCCTCGCCACCGCCGGCGTCGTCTACGTGCTCGTCGGCCTCGCCAGCGCGATCGCCCTGCCCGCCGACGAGCTCAGCGGCTCGACCGGCCCCCTGCTCGACGTCGTCGCGGCCAGCGGCGTCGCCGTGCCCTCGTGGCTGTTCAGCCTCATCGCGCTGATCGCGGTCGCCAACGGCGCCCTGCTCACCATGATCATGTCGAGCCGCGTCACCTACGGCATGGCCGAGCAGGGGCTGCTGCCCCGCCCGCTCGGCGCCGTGCTCGAGAAGCGCCGCACGCCGTGGGCCGCCATCCTCGTCACCACAGCCGTCGCGATGGGGCTCACCCTCGTCGGCGACATCGGCACGCTCGCCGAGACGGTCGTGCTGCTGCTGCTCTTCGTGTTCATCAGCACGAACGTCGCGGTGCTCGTGCTTCGGAAGGACCGCGTCGAGCACGAGCACTTCCGGGTCTGGACGGCCGTGCCCGTGCTGGGCGTCGCCTCCTGCGTCCTGCTGCTCACGCAGCAGAGCGCCCAGGTGTGGCTGTTCGGCGCGATCATGCTCGCCGCGGGCGTCGTGCTCTACCTGCTCGCCAAGCTCGGCAGCCGCCGCGGCCCGGAAGCCGGCAGCGGCGCGGGCACCGGCACCAGCAGCGGCGCCGGCGCCGACCGGGCCTGAGGCGCCCGGACCGCACCGACCCCGCGTCGTCCGCGACGCGAACAGTTCCGGCCCGGGCCGGGCACCCGGCGCCCCGCCGGTGTCGACTCGGAGCACGGCACGACCGACCGCACCACCACCGCCCGCGGCACAGCAGCCGCGGCGCACGACAGCCCGCGAGGGCGGAGGAGGCACCATGCGCGAACTCAGGATCGTCAAGGCACTCGAGGCGGTCGAGCGCGAGAAGAGGCTCGACCCGCTCGTCGAGAAGGTGGCCGGCGTCGTCGACGCCGTGCTGAAGCCCCGGGCGCTGCGCGACCTGCTGCACGGCGTGCCCGCCGGCCACCCGCTGCACCCCGTGATGGTGCTCGTGCCGACCGGCGCGTGGATCAGCGCGGCCCTGCTCGACCTGATGCCCGGCCAGGAGCGCCCCGCCCGCTCCCTCGTCGGCGCCGGCGTGCTCGCGGTCGCGCCCTCGGCCCTGGCCGGCTTCGCCGACTGGTCGGCCACGCACGAGCAGCAGAAGCGCACCGGGCTCGTGCACTCCGCGGCCAACCTGGTCGGCACCGCGCTCTACGGCGCCTCGTACCTGCAGCGGCTGCGCGGCAAGCAGACGAGCGCCAAGGTGCTCTCGTTCGCGGGCCTCGGCGCGGTGGGCCTCGGCGGCTTCATCGGCGGGCACCTCGCCTACCGCCAGGCCGTCGGCGCGAACCACGCGGAGGACGTGCCGCACCTCGTCTCGCCCGGCTGGCACGAGGTCACCCGCCTCGACGCCCTGCCCGAGGGCGAGCTGACCGGCCTCGACCTCGACAGGCAGCCGCTCGTCGCGCTGCGTCGCGGCGACGAGGTGGAGGTGCTCTCGAGCATCTGCAGCCACCTCTCCGGCCCGCTCTCCGAGGGCGAGCTCGTCACCGACGCGGGCAAGCCCGGCGAGGCCTGCGTCTCGTGCCCCTGGCACGACAGCGTCTTCTCGATGCGCACCGGCGAGGTCGTGCACGGTCCGGCGACGTCGCCGCAGCCGCGGTTCGACACCCGCGTCGTCGACGGCACGGTGGAGGTGCGGCTGCCCGACGCGGGCTGACCGCCCGGCCGACCCGCACCTCCGGCAGGCCCTCGCTCCCGCTCCGGGGCGGTGGGAGCCCCCCGGAGGCGCGGTGCGCGTAGTGCACGGACGCTCCGCGAGCAAGGGCGAGCACGGCCGGGCCCCTCGTGGTTCGGTCGATCCCATGAGACGACTCCACTACTCCGGCAGCTACATGCTGGTCGGTGACCGCACCTGCAAGGCCGTGCTCCGCTACGCGAGGGCGCTGGCCGAGGCCGACACCTCCGACATCGTGTCGGTGCCCGTCGTGACCGAGGGCGGCAGCAAGGCCTACGCGCACCTGCTCATCGGCCCGGCGAGCCAGGTGTTCTCCACCCCGGTCGAGAACAGCCAGGACGAGCCCGTCGACGAGGACGTCATCCGCGACCTCGAGGAGGCGACGCTGCGCCTCCAGCCCTCCCGACCGGCCTGGCCGCAGGAGATGCTCGACATCCCCGACCTCGACAGCGAGAGCTACGGCGCCGAGTTCGCGAACGCGCCGGGCGCCGACGCCGAGGGCGCCGAGGGCGACGACCAGGGCAAGGCGAGCGCTCACACCAGCGGCGCCGAGGCCGCCGCCGGGCCCGACGGCGCCACGGACGAGCACCTCGCCGGCGCCCGCACCGGCTCCTGACCCGCTCCCTGTCGCAAATGCCGACCGTCGCAGGCTCGGTCGGGTCGCAACAGGGGGAAAACCCGGTATTGCGGTGCTGATGGTCGGCATTTGCGACACGGAGCGGTCGAGAGGGCGGAGGGGCCGGAGGCGCGGGGGCGGCGAGGGGAGCCGCCCGGCGACCTGACGTGGCGGGTTGAGCCGACTCCGCTCAACTTCTTCCGCCGACCGGGAATGACCCGGGGCTCCCTGCGTTTACTTGAGTCGCAGCCACTCAAGTTTCCCCAGGAGGTCCCATGCCTGCACAGTTCGGCTCCGGCGACGGCGGCTCGTTCGACGAGTTCCTCGCCCGCCTCATGAACGGCGCCCGGTCGGGTCAGACCGGACGCCCCGTCGACATCTCGCGCCTGCTCAGCAGCGCCGCCCACGGGCTCGTCACCCGGGCCGGCGAGTTCGCCACCAGCCGTGGCCACGCCGAGGTCGACTCCCTGCACGTCCTGCGGGTGCTCCTCGACGAGTCGCCCGCCGCCGACGTCGTCCGCCACGCGGGCGTCGACCGCGACGCCCTGCTCCGAGCCGTCGACAGCCGCCTCCCCGGCCCCTCGTCCGACACCCCCAGCACCGTCGCCCTCACCCCGGCCGCCCAGCGCGTCCTGCTCCAGGCCGCACAGGCCGCCCGCGCGTTCGGCTCGACCTACGTCGACCCCGAGCACGTCTTCTTCTCGCTGGTCGTCGACCAGCAGTCGGTCAGCGGGCAGCTGCTCGCCGCCGCGGGCATCACCCCGCAGGCGCTCCAGGCGTTCGTCCGCGACGGGTCGCCGACCGGCGGGTCGACCGCGGGAGGCGCCGCAGGCGCGGCCGGGAGCGGAGCCGGCACGGGCACCGACGCGACCGGTGCCGGCGACCCGGCCCGCGACTCCGGCACGCCCACCCTCGACCAGTACGGCAGCGACCTCACGGCGCGCGCCCGCCGCGGCGAGATCGACCCGGTGATCGGCCGGGCCGACGAGGTCGAGCAGACCGTCGAGATCCTGCTGCGCCGCACGAAGAACAACCCGGTGCTGATCGGCGAGCCCGGCGTCGGCAAGACCGCCATCGTCGAGGGCCTCGCCCAGCGCATCGTCGACGGCGACGTGCCCGAGCTGCTGCAGGGCAAGCGCGTCGTCACGCTCGACCTGGCCGGCATGGTCAGCGGCACCCGCTACCGCGGCGACTTCGAGGAGCGCCTCACGACGGTCGTCGACGAGATCGCCGCCCACCAGGGCGAGCTGATCGTCTTCCTCGACGAGATCCACACGGTCGTCGGGGCCGGCGGCAACGGCGACGGCACCATGGACGCCGGGAACATCCTCAAGCCCCGCCTCGCCCGCGGCGAGCTGCACCTCATCGGCGCGACGACGCTGAAGGAGTACCGCACGATCGAGAAGGACGCCGCCCTCGAGCGCCGCTTCCAGCCCGTCACGGTGCCCGAGCCGAGCGTCGACGACGCCGTGCTCATCCTCACCGGGCTCGCCCCGCGCTACGAGGAGCACCACGGCGTCGCCTACGCGCCGGAGGCCCTGCGCGCGGCCGTCGAGCTGTCGGCGCGCTACGTCAGCGACAGGTTCCTGCCCGACAAGGCGATCGACCTGATCGACCAGGCCGGCGCCCGTCGTCGCCTGCGCCTCGGCGGCCGGGTCGACACCGCGGCGCTCCAGGCCCGGCTCGCCGAGCTCGAGTCGTCGAAGCACGCCGCGGTCTCCGCGGAGCGCTACGAGGAGGCGTCGCACCTGCGCGACGAGATCGAGGCCGTGCAGGAGTCGCTGGCCGCGGCGGTCGGGAGCGGTCACGCCGACAGCACGGCGGCGGTCAGCACGGCGGCGGTCGGCACGGAGGCGGTCGGCACGGAGATCACCGCGGCGGACGTCGCCGAGATGGTCGCGCGCGCCACGGGCATCCCGGTCGCGCGCCTCACCGACGGCGACCGCTCGCGGCTCGCCCTGCTCGAGCAGGAGCTGCACGCCCGGGTGGTCGGCCAGGAGGACGCGGTCACCGCGATCGCCAGGTCGGTGCGGCGCAGCCGGACGGGCCTCGGCGACCCCGCCCGCCCGACCGGGTCGTTCCTCTTCCTCGGGCCGACCGGCGTCGGCAAGACCGAGCTGGCGAAGGCCCTGGCCGAGTCGCTCTTCGGCGACGAGGGCGGGATGATCCGGCTCGACATGAGCGAGTACGGCGAGCGCCACACGGTGAGCCGCCTGGTCGGCTCCCCTCCCGGCTACGTCGGCTACGACGAGGCCGGCCAGCTGACCGAGCGCGTGCGGCGGAACCCGTACTCGGTGATCCTGCTCGACGAGATCGAGAAGGCGCACCCCGACGTGTTCAACCTGCTGCTGCAGGTGCTCGACGACGGCCGGCTGACCGACGGCCAGGGCCGCACGGTCGACTTCCGCAACACGGTCGTCGTGATGACGTCGAACCTGGGCTCGGAGTTCCTCGCCTCGCGCGGCGGCGCCCTCGGCTTCACGCCGGCCGGGCCCGTCGGCTCCGACCCCGCGGCCGGGAACGGCTTCGGGTCGGAGAAGGCGCTGCGCGACCGCGTCATGGGCAAGCTGCGGGAGGCGATGCGGCCCGAGTTCCTCAACCGCATCGACGAGATCGTGCTCTTCCGCAAGCTCGACCGGGCGCAGCTGCGCGACATCGTGCGCCTGCTGCTCGGGGCGACCTCGCGTCGCCTCGAGGCCCAGGGCATCGCGGTCGAGATCGACGACGCGGCCACCGACTGGATCGTCGACCACGGCTACGAGCCCGAGTTCGGCGCCCGGCCGCTGCGCCGCACGATCCAGCGCGAGGTCGACGACCGGCTCGCCGACCTGATGGTCTCCGGCGCGGTCGCGGCCGGCGGGCGCGTGCTGGTCAGCGTCGGAGGCGACGGCGAGCTCGTCGCCCGCCCCGTCGTGGCGGAGGTCGCGAGCGCGGCGTAGCCGCGGGGCGGCTGCGGCCGCGGCTGCGGCTGCGGGACTGCGGGAGGCGCGGTGTCGGTCTGACCGGCACCGCGCCTCCCTGCGTCCGCCGCCGTGACCCTGCTCTCGCGCTCTCTTCTCGAATTTGAGCGTGATCCGCCGGATGACGAGGCCGGAGCCGCGCCACCCGGCTCCTCGACGACGGATCCCTCTCGCATTCCCCGTGTCCCTGTATGAGACAGCCGCCGACCTTGTGACGTTCCTGGTTTTAATGTCAGGGCATGTATGCACGATCGAGGGTCGGTCGAGCAGACAGGAACGGGTGATCATGACCAGTGTCAGCAGCATCGGGACGACCGTCGGGCGGAGCCTGGCCACCCTCGCGACCACGGGAGCGCTCGTGCTCGGCGCGGGGCTCGCACCTGCGGTCGCCGCTCCCGCCCCGGCGTCGACCCCGACCGCGACCTCGACGTCGACATCGACGTCGACCTCGGAGTCGGCCACCACGGCCGCGACCACCGGCACGGAGGCGGAGTCCGGCATGATGCCGGCCGGCGAGTTCTCCACACTCGGGTCGACGTACGTGGGCGGCGGGTACTTCGAGTGGGGCGTGACGTCCTCCACCGTGTACGCCAAGTACCAGCACTACTCGAGGACGCACCGGGCCACGGCCTGCGCGAACGGGCAGACGCAGTGCCTGCGCTCGGGCAACGCCGCGCCGTCCTACCTCGCCAGCGCGGTGCGGGCGAAGAGCAAGAGCAACAACACGGCGTGGTGGGCGGTCCTCTGACCCGTCGGCGCACGGCCGCCACGACGGTGATCGCCGTCGTGGCGGCCTACGCGCTCGCCGCGGGCGTCGCCCTGGCCGCCGCCGAGGGCCAGGACACCTGGGGGAGCGGCGGGAGCGGCGGCCGGGGCACCGGGGTCGTCGTCCTGGAGACGCCGCCGGACCTCGGGCACGACGCGACACGGCAGGAACTCCTCCGGGCGGTGACGTCGACGGGCGACCAGGTCGCCCGCATGACCCCGGACGACTCGCCCGGCGCTGGTGTCGGCGACTCGCTCGTCCATCCCCTGACCGGCGGAGCCGGGCAGCCCCTGGGCCCCTGGGTGCGGTGGACCCTCGCCGACCACGACTCCTGGCTCGACCTCGACCCCCGCGGCTTCTACGTGACCGACGCGGACGACCCGAGCCCCCTCCTCGCCGCTCTCGACAGCGCCGGCTTCACCGCGGCGGACGCGACGGTGGGGCCTCTCGACGAGCTCCGGGCGCTGGTCACGGTGCCCTCCGTCGCCGGGCTGCTCGTGACGGTGATGCTCGTCGCCCTCGGTGCGGCCGGCGTCGAGGCCGAGCGCGGCCGCCGACGCCGCCTGGTCTGCGCGCTCGTCGGGTGGACCCGACGACGTGCCCTCGTCGCCGAGCTCCGGGAGGCAGCATCGCCCCTGGCAGGAGCGGCCCTCGGCTCGGTGCTGCTCGTGCTGGCTCTCTGGTGGAGCGTCGGCGGGCTCCGGAGACCCGAGTTCGTCCTGCCCGTGATCGCTCTGATCTGGGGCGGAACGACAGCGTGGCTGCTCCTCTGTCGAGCGACGGCGGCGCACGGACCCCGGCCGTCGAGGCTGCTCTCAGCCAGCACCGGAGCAGGGAGCCGCCGGCGTGCGCTCGTCGTGCCGATCGCGCTGCACGTCGCCCTCGTCGCGGTCGTGGCGGGCGAGGTCGCCCTCGGCCAGCGCGCCGCCGACGCCGCCGACCGTGTCGCGACCTCCTCCGCGGCGCAGCTCGACCTGCACGAGGGGTCCGTGCTCAGCGTCGGCCTCGCCGGCGCGGACGACCGCGAGTTCGACCGGGCGCTCGCCCGGGTGGCCCGTGACGAGATCGCCTCCGGCAGGGCGACGATGGGCGACCCCGACACCGTTCCCGGCGCGCTCGTCACCGCCCGGGTCGGGACCCGCACCGGCACCGGCGCCGAGACCGGCGAGCCGCACGGCGACGGTGACGGGGACGACGTCGTCGTCGTGCGGACCGCGGGCGACCCCGAGGCGGCACGGGCCCTCGCCGCCGACGTCGTCGCCTACCTCCGGATGGTCTGGACCACGACCGACGACGTGCTGCCTCCGCTCGGCGCTCGCCTCGAGACCCTGCCGCCCGGCGTCGTCGTGCCCGACCCCGCGACCCTGCGCCTCTCCCCCGTCGACGGGCCGCCGACCGTGATCGTCGAGGTGCCCCTGGTGCACCTGCCCGACGACGTGCTGGCGACCGCCGCCTTCAACGGCCGGGTGGTCTTCGACGACCGCGCCTCGGTGGAGGCGGCCCTCGACGACGTCGGCGTGCTGCCCCTCGTCCACGGGTGGGAGACCGTCGGTGACGGCTACGCCCGCGCCGCCCGCGAGGTGCTCGCCGAGCAGCGCCTGGTCGTCCTCGCGGCCGGGCTCGGCGGGCTCGCCCTCGCGGCCGGGCTCGTCGTGGCGACGACGGCGCACGTCACGCGCACCCGTCGGCGTCGGCTGCTCCTCGCGACCGTCGGACGCTCGGACTGGTCGGTCCACCTCCCCCACGTCGTCGTCGGCGCCGGCCTCACGACCGTCGCCTGCGCGCTCGGTCTCACGGTCGCGCGGACCGACGGCCCTGCCGACGCCCTCGTCGTCATCGGCGCGGCCGTCGGGCTGCACGTCGCCCTCGCGGGCGCGGCGCTCCTCGCCGCCCGACGCCGCCTCGCACGCCCGTCCCCCACCACTGCCGCCCTGTCCTCCGAGGAGGCCCCGTGACCCAGCCGCACCGAGGCCGGCCGACGCCGGTGCCGACGACCGCCACCGTGCCTCCCGCGCCTCCCGGGCCTCCCGCACCGTCCCGAGGGCCGACCGCCCCCCTCGTCGTGGCGGGCCTCGGTCTGCGGACGGGGCGCCGGGAGCTCTGGCGCGGCCTCGACCTGACGGCCGAGCCGGGTGCCGCGGTGGCGGTGACGGGGCTGAACGGCAGCGGGAAGTCGTCCCTCCTGGCGTGCATCGCGGGTCTCCGGGCCCCGACCACGGGGACCGTGACGGTCGCGGGCTCCGCCGTCGGCACGGCGGGGAGCCGCGCCCTGCGCCGACACCTCCGTGAGACGTGCGGCGTCCTGCTGCAGCACGGCAGCCTGGTGCCGGAGTGGACCGTCCGCGAGAACGTCGACGTCGTACGCCCGCACGGGGTCAGCCGCGAGACGAGACGGGCGCGGGGGCGAGCCGCGCTGCGTCGACTGCAGCTCGACGGACGGGGCGACGACGTCACCGGCCACCTCAGCGGCGGTGAGCAGCAGCGGGTGGCCGCCGCGCGCCTCCTCGTCCACCGCCCCGCGCTCGTGGTGGCCGACGAACCGACCTCGGCGCTCGACGCCGCGGGGCGCGAGCTGGTGCTCGACGCCCTCGACGAGCTGCGCCGGGAGGGCACCGTCGTGGTCGTCGCGACCCACGACCCCGTCGTCGCGGAGTGGTGCGACGTGGTCGTCGAGCTGGGAGGCGCGGATCAGGTCGCTCGCGCGGCCGCGGGCGTATCGTCGGGGGCATGAGCGCAACCGACGACACCACCCCGTCCACCGCCCCCGACGGATCCACCGAGATCACCGACGAGCAGGCGAAGTACACCGAGGAGCTCCCCGACGGCAAGAAGGCCGGGCTCGTCGACGACGACAAGGACTCGGAGTCGACCGACAACTAGTCGACGGCCCCCGCCCCACCACGCCAGAGCGGCGTCGCCCCCACGAGGGCGGCGCCGCTCTCGGCAGCCGCCCGCCGTCCGCCGCCCGCCTCACCGTGACGAACCACGTCCTCGCAGCGGAACCCCGCCGCGGCGTGGTTCGGGGGCGAGGACGTGGTTCGTGACCGCGGCGGTCACGCGCCGGGCGGCTCGTCCCACCCCGTCTGCGGCGTGCGGCAGTCCTCGCGGAAGACCTACTGCGAGATCCGCCGCCGCTCGTCGCTGGCCCAGTCGATCGCCGGGCGCACCCGCTCGGGAGGCACGTGGCCGATCCGGTACACCGCCATCAGCTCGAGGTCGTCGGGCACCGCCAGCAGCCGCTCGACCTGCGCCCAGCGTTCGGGCCGCTCCATCGGGAACGACACGAACTGGATGCCGAGCCCCAGCGTGCCGGTGGCCAGCCAGAGGTTCTCCATGGCGGCCCCGAGGCTGAAGGTCGAGTAGAACGACGTCAGCGAGTCGGGCCGGTACGTCGACCGGTCGAGCATCGCGCCGAGCAGCAGCGGCGAGCCGGCGACGAGGGCGCGGTTCTCGGCGCCGAGCGTCTGCGGCACCCGCAGCGCGTTCATCAGCACCTGGCCGCGCTTCGTGAACACCTGCCCCGTGAACGGGCGCAGCGGCGCGGGCAGCTTGTCGAAGAGCATGCCGTCGCGGCGACGCTCCATCTCGGCGCGGCTGAACCGGAAGAACGGCTTGTAGCGCTCGAAGAAGGTGCCGTCCGACATCGACTCGGTCATGCTCTCGCCGCTGATCCGCGCGACCTCCTCGATGGTCTCGCGCGACTCCACCAGGACGAACCGCCACGGCTGGCTGTTCAGCTGGCTGGGGGCGCGACCGGCGAGCTCCTTCCACCCCGGGCGGTCGACCACCCGTCTCGCCTCGGCGCTGGAGCGCGTGGGCTGAGGCGGTGCTGACCACCACCCCGACGGAAGGAACCCCATGACCGACACCAGCAGCAGCACCACTGCCCCGAGCGCCCCGAGCGGCCGACGCGGGCCCGGGCGCGTGATCGTCACCGGCGGCGCGAGCGGCCTCGGCGCCGCCGTGGCGCACGCCGTGCAGCAGGCCGGCGGCACGCCGATCGTGCTCGACCTCGACGTCTCGCGCGTGCCGGAGGGCATCGAGTCGCACCGCGTCGACGTCTCGGACTCGACCGCGGTGGAGGCGGCGGTCACGGCCGCCGCGGAGGCGCACGACGGCCTCGACGCCGTGGTCACCGCGGCCGGCGTCGACACCCCGGCGCCCCTCGACGGCCTCAGCACGGCATCGTGGGAGAAGATCGTCGGCGTCAACCTTTTCGGCACCGTCTCGACCGTGCGCGCCGCGCTGCCGCACCTGAAGGCGTCGCACGGCAAGGTCGTCACGGTCGCCTCGTCGCTCGGCATCAAGGCCGTGGGCGACGCGACCGCCTACTGCGCGTCGAAGTTCGGCGTGGTCGGCTTCACGCGGTCGCTGGCCGCCGAGCTGAAGGGCGTGGTCGGGGTGACGACGCTCATCCCCTCGGGCATGGCGACGCGGTTCTTCGACGCCCGCGACGAGCAGTACAAGCCGCAGGACGACTCGCGCCTGCAGGACCCTGCGGACGTCGCCGACGCGGTGCTCTACGTGCTCGGCATGCCGGCGCGCAGCGAGATCCGGGAGCTCGTCGTGACCCACCCCGAGGAGGACAGCTGGCCCTGAGCACCACTCGCTTTCTTACACGACGCGGAGCGGCCGGTCCACCCCCTCGCCCCGGTCGGGGGTCACGTCTACCGTTGCTCTCACGCAGGCGATCGGAGGCCCGAACCCCGGTCGCCACGGCAGGCCCGAGCCCGAACGACGGTCCGTCGACGCGTCGCTGCGAGACCTGGACCCTCGCGGCCGGAACGCCCTCCCCTGCCCCACCCGTGGCGGAGGAGGGCGTTCCTCTGTGCGCGGCGCGGACTGGTGCGCGACAGGGCGTCCGCTCAGCGGGGGCGGAATGCGATGTGTAGCATTCCGGTCAGCATGCCACTCCGGCACGCCTGATCCAAGGAGCACCATGCCCCCCAAGAAAGCCTGCCTCGCGACGATCGGCGCCACCGGCGTCGTCCTCGCCTCCCTCGTCGCCGGCCCGGCGTTCGCCGCGCCCGCGCCGACCGCCGGCACCGCCACCGCGGCCGCCGCCAGCTCGATCGACACCAGCGGGACGGCCGAGCGCCCCGCGGTCACCGTCGTGTCGATCAGCGACGGCGCCGTCGACGTCGCCGTCCAGGGCGCACCGGACGCCTTCGTCGTGTTCACGAACGAGCGAGGGGTCGAGACCCGCGTCCTGCTCGACGGCACGGGCCGCGGCACCGTGTCGATCCGCATCGCCAACGACCGCGAGAACCACTTCGAGGTGCGCTCCGTCGTCGGGGGCGTGCCGTACCTCTCGCAGTGGAGCGTCGACCCGCGGTCCGACGTCGACCCCGGCACTCCCGCCGACCCGGAGCTCCCGGTCGACCCGGAGCAGCCCGTCGGCCCCGAGCAGCCCGGGGCGCCCGGCGACGGCCTCGCCTCGTGGTCGGTGTCCGCCTTCCAGGGCGGCTGGGCCCAGCTGGCCCTCACCGGCCCCGCCGGTCACACCTTCGGCATCTACGACGCCGACGGCCGCTTCGCGTTCAGCGGCAGCTTCGGCACCGACGGCACGTCGCGCGCCTCCCTCGAGGCGGCGGACGGCACCTCGACGTCGTACACGCTGAAGGTCCGTCAGGGCACGACGGTCGTCGAGAGCCACGATGTCGTCCTGGACCGCACCGGGACCAGCCCGGTCACGCCGATCGACCCCGTCGACCCGATCGACCCGGTCGACCCCGTCGACCCGATCGACCCGGTCGACCCCGTCGACCCGGTCGACCCGGTCGACCCCGTCGACCCGGTCGACCCCGTCGAGCCGGGGACGCCCGCTCCCGGCGACGTCGTCGTGGGCGACATCGTCGACGGCCGGGCCTCGGTGACCGTCCACGGCTCGTCGTTCGCGAGCTTCATGATCACCGACGCGCGCGGTCGCTTCGTGACGGGCAGCTGGCTGCGGGGCACGTCGATCACGCTCGACCTGGCCGCCCCGGCGGGCGTCGTGACGACCTACACGCTCAGCATGGGCGACCTGCCCGAGCCGGTGCAGTTCTCCATCGACGCTCGCTGACCCTCGGCGCTCTGCTCCCGAGAACCCCCTTCTCGCACGGGAACCCTGCCGCGGCGGGGTTCGCGTGCGAGGAGGGGGTGTCGGTGCGAGGACGGGTGCCGTGGCCGGGTCAGACGTGCAGGCCGTAGCTGGAGTCGACCTGCGTGCCGCCGTCGAGGTCGCGCTCGGCCCGCTCGCCGCGCTCGGCGAGCACCCCGTCGAGCACCTCCCGCGTGTTCTCCCACACCTCGTCGATCGTCACGGAGTCGACGACGCTCACGTCGTACTCGCAGCGCTCCGCCGTCCACCCCACCTGCGTGATGTCGGCGCCGCACACCGGGCAGGCCGTCGTGTACGCCATGGCGACGCGGTGCCGCGTGCGCCCCAGGGCGCCCGCGTTGATCACGTTGCCGAACCAGAAGACGGCGCTCGTCGCCGTGCCCACCGCCTCGGCCACGTGCCGGGGCCCGCTGTCGTCGGCGACGACGACGTCGACCGACGCGAGCACCCCGACGAGGTCGGAGAGGCTCAGCTGACCGGCGAGCGAGCCCACCAGGGAGGCGCGGTGAGGCTCCCGCGCGCGCGCCACGGCCACGATCCGGTCGGCCAGGGCGACGTCCTCGCCCTCGCCGACGACGACGACCCGCACGCCGTGGTGCGCGAGCCGGGCCGCGAGGTGACCGAAGCGGTCGGGCGACCAGCGCCTCCTCGGGTCGCTCGCCCCGGGATGGAGGGCGACCACCGGGCGACCGTCACCGCCGGGGCCCGAGCGGCCGAGCAGCTCGGCGCCGCGCTCGAGGTCGGCCGGGGTCGGGGTCAGCACCGCGCCTCCCGCAGGGGCCGCCCCGGCGAGCGCGACGACCTCGAGGGCCCGGAGCACCTCGTGCTGGTAGTAGACGTACGGGATCGTGCGCTCGAGGGGCACCGCGTCGGAGGTGCGGGTGCCGATCGTGTGCCGTGCCCCGAGCCGCAGCAGGAAGGGGTTCGAGTTGCGCCCGCCGCCGTGCACCTGCACGGCGAGGTCGTAGCACCGGGCGCGGTGCCGCTCGACGAAGCGCTCGGTGGCGGCGTCGTCGACCTCGGTGCCCGACGCGTCGCCCACGCCCGGCACGACCGGCAGCACGTCGACCTCGTCGACGACGTCGGGCCGCCCCGCCAGGAGCGCGCGGTGCACGGGCGACCCGAGCAGGGTCACCGAGGCGCCCGGGTAGCTCGCCCTCAGCGCGGCGATCGCCGGCAGCGCGAACACGAGGTCGCCGAGCCCGCCGCCGCGCAGCACGGCGATGCGGCGCACGTCGGGGAAGGGCTCGCCGAGGGGCGGGAGTCCGGGGATCGTCTGGCGTCGGTCGGGGCTCACGAGGGTCCTCTCTCTGGTGGCTGCCCCCTGCCCGGGCGCGCCCGGGCTCAAACGGGCGGGGCGCCGGGCGCACCGCCGCCGGGGCGTCGAGACGACGCGGCGTGGGCGACGCCGGGCGTCGAGACGACTCGTCCTGGGCCGTGCGGGCCGTCGAAGGCCCAGGTGGAGGCACCTCGGCGCCACGGCGCAGCGGCGCAGCGGCAGCCGCGCTAGTGCGCTCGCTCGAGCGTCTCGCTGGGGTACTCGCCGAACTTCTCGGCGTAGGCCGCCGCGAACCGGCCCGCGTGCGCGAAGCCCCAGTGCTTCGCGACCTCGGCGACCGACGTGCGGTGCGGGTCGCTGACGAGGAGCTCCTCGCGGATGCGGTCGAGCCGGAGCGCGCGGATGTAGCCGTTCGGCGTCGTGCCGACGTGCTTCTGGAACGCCTGCTGCAGCGCCCGCACGCTGACGTGGGCCACCTCGGCGAGGTCGACCGAGGTCAGCGGCAGCTGCACGTGGGCGTGCACGTGCTCGATGGCCGCGCGCACGTGGGCGTTGCGCGGCAGGAGCAGCTCGTCGGGCAGGGGCGAGCCCTGCTGGGGGTAGAGCTCCATCAGGGCGATCGCGCCGAGGCGGCCCATCTCGGCCTGCAGCAGCGGGCTCGCCTCGCCGTCGAGCACGCTGCGCGAGATCAGCGTGACGCTGTTGCGCCAGAGCGCCATCGCCTGCTGCCGCGGCTCGACCGCGTGGTCGAAGCGGAGCTGCGCGGGCGTGAAGCCGCGCTCGGCCGCGAGGTCGTGGACGGTCTGCCGGCTGATCTGCACCAGCCGCTGGTCGTAGTCCGAGAACGCGAAGCGGAACGGCACCGACGGCCAGAGCCGCGGCTGGCCGGGCTCGAGCCGGATCTCGTCGGGCCCGACGTCGAGCGTGCCCTGGCCGCGGGTGATCCACTGCATGACGAGGTCGTCGCCGGGTGGCATCTCGCCCTCGAGGCGCGCCTCGAAGCGCACCGCCCGCAGGCTCATGAACCGGTCGCCGGCAGACGTGTACCGGTACGAGAAGGGCGCGTCGGAGCGCTCGGCGCGCCACTCGACGCCCTCGTACGCGTGAGCGAGGGTGTCTCTGGCTTCGTCGAGGTCGTCACCGTGGGCGTCGACGCGGAAGCGTCGCTCGTCGTAGTCGTCTGTCATCCGCCGGTGATCGTGCCACGAGCCACCGACACTGTTGGCGCGCTGTCCGGATAGCGCAGTGGGCCGCAGCCCTCGGGCGCCGGCCTCGCCGTGGCGGCACCCCGGGGAGTCGCCTCAGAAGTCGGTCGCGCCGACGCCCGTCTCGTAGACGGCGAGCAGCATCGCCGCGGCCGTCCTGGCGTCGCGCGTCGGCCCGTCCGGCCCCATGACCGGGGCCTCCATGAGGGCGCCCTCGATCATCAGCACGATCGCGTGGCCGAGGGGCGGCGGGTAGCCGCCCTCACGGCAGAGGCGGTCGACGAGACGGGAGAGCTCGAGGACGTGCCGCTCGGCGGTCTCGACGTCGCCGCCGGCGTGGAGGCACGGGCACGGCGGGGCGGCCGTGTGGTCGGAGGCGATGAAGCTGAAGAGGGAGAGGACCCGGTCGCGCGGGTCGTCCACGGTGCCGCTGAACGTCTCCATCGCCCGGAGCCAGACGGCGTGCGCGTCGGTCTCGGGATGGTCGAGGAGGGTGTCGGTGGATGTCAGGACATCACGCTTTCCGGGGTTCGCGGGGGAGCCCTCACTGTAGGCGGGGCCGGTGACCGCACGGTCAGGGGACGCCGCGACTGTCCGGTCTCGGTCTCCGCGGCGCTCCCGGGCGTCCGGTTTGCGACGCCGCCGTCGGGCCGCGGTCAAGGGCGGAGATCGAGGGGGCGGCGCGCCGTAGTCTCAGCGGACCGGTCCCCGACTCCGGGCGACGCCTCCCGGAGGCACGTCGAGCCCCCGTTCATCGAGCACTCGACCGTCGCACCCCGATCCCCGCCCCGCTCCTCGCCCGGGCACCACCGAACGGACCCCCATGAGCATCCCCGTCTCCTTCACCGACATGCCGGTCACCGAGCCGATCGACATGGTCGCCGTGCTCGCGCAGCTCGCCGACGCCGCGTGACCCGCCCCGTCGACGACGCCGCGGGCCGCGCCCGCACCCCCAGCCGCGCCGAGCTCGCCGCCCTCCAGCCCGAGCAGCTCGTGGCCGTGCTCCGTGCGCGGCTGCTGGTGCCCGAGCTCACGGCCGGCTCGAGCCGCGCCCGCACGACGCAGGGCACCGGCGCGCGCCGCTAGGCCGCACCGCGCCTCCGCGCGGGCTCCCCTCCCCGCGGTCTCCCCCGTCGGGCTGACCCCTTCCCCAGCTGGCTCCTCCTCGCGGGGACCGCCTCTCTGCTGCCTGTCGACCTGCACATGCCGACCGCGGAGGCCCTGAGCACCGGATTCCCCGTCACCAGACGGGCGGATCGGGGCATCTGGTCGGCATTTGCACCTCCCGCGCCTCGTCGGCGACGGGGAGGGGCCCGGGCCTGGTTGGCTCGGGGCATGACGCGCACCCTCATCCTCGGCGGGACGGCCTGGCTGGGCCGCGAGATCGCGGCGGCCGCCGTCGCGCGGGGCGGCGAGGTCGTGTGCCTCGCCCGCGGTGAGTCCGGCACCGTCGCCGAGGGAGCCCGCCTCGTCCGTGCCGACCGCCACGACCCGGCCGCGTACGACGAGCTCGTCGGCGAGTGGGACGAGGTGGTCGAGCTGTCGTCCGACCCGGCCCTCGTGGGGCCGGCCCTCCGTGCGCTGGCCGACCGCGCCTCCCACTGGACCCTCGTGTCGAGCGTCTCCGTCTACGCCGACACCGCGACCCCGGGGGCCGACGAGTCCGCCGAGCTCGTCGACCCCGTCGACACCTCTCGCTACGCCGACGCGAAGGTCGCGGCCGAGCGGGAGTCGGCGGGCCGGCTGGGCGACCGCCTGCTCGTCGTGCGCCCCGGCCTCGTCGTCGGGCCCGGCGACCCCAGCGACCGGTTCGGCTGGTGGCCCGGGCGGATGCACCGCGGCGGCCGCGTCGTCGTGCCGACCACGGAGGGGCGCTGGGTGCAGGCCGTCGACGTCGCCGACCTCGCCGCGTTCGTCGAGCGGGCGGGGCGCGAGGGGGTCGTCGGCACCGTCGACGCGGTGGGCGAGCCGGTGCCGCTCGAGGAGTTCCTGCGGGAGGCGCGGATCGCGGTGGGCTCGCAGGCTGCGGTCTCCGGGGCGGTCGCCGCCGGGCCGGCGCTCGAGCTCGTGACCGTCGACGACGCGACCCTGCTCGCCGCCGGCGTCTCGTGGTGGGCCGGGCCGCGGTCGCTGCCGCTCTGGCTGCCGCTCGACGCCGGCGGCTTCGTGCGGCGGAGCGGGGCGGCGTACGTCGCGGCGGGCGGGGCACGGCGGCCGCTGCGCGAGACCGTCGAGCGGGTGCTCGCCGACGAGCTGGCCCGGGGGCGCGACCGCCCCCGCCGCGCCGGGCTCGACCCGGCGGACGAGGCGGCGGTGCTCGCCGTCGTCGACGCTCGGGTCGCGCCGCGGGCGTAGGGGCGGGGTGCGGGTGCGGGTGCGGGTGCGGGTGCGGCTGGCCGACGGCGCGGCTCGCCGGACGGAATGCGAGAGCGATCCGACCTCTCGACCCGCGACTCCCGCCTGCCCTGGGTCGCCCCCGGCGGATCGCTCTCAGATTTGAGAGATCGGGGTCGTCAGCTCTCGCTTCCGAGAGTGATCGGCGGCGTCAGCTCCCGGACACGAGCAGGATCCGGCCGGGAACCGTCCCTCCCCAGGGCGTCCACCGGTCGGTGGATGCACCGTCCTCCGACCGGTCGTGCCGACCGGGTCGGCGCCCGGCGAGGCTGGGGGCATGACCACACGACCCGCCGTGCGCGTGCGCGGCCTCACCAAGTCGTACGGCGACCGGCCCGTGCTGCACGGCCTCTCGTTCGACGTGCGGGCCGGCGAGACCGTCGCCGTGCTCGGCCCGAACGGCGCCGGCAAGTCGACCACCGTCGAGATCCTCGAGGGGCACCGTCGCCGCACCGGGGGCGAGGTCGCCGTGCTCGGGGTCGACCCCACCCGGGCCGACCGCTCCTGGCGTGCCCGCGTCGGCGTCGTGCTGCAGTCCAGCGGCGGCGACGGCAGCTCGACGGTGCGCGAGATCGTCCGCAGCACCGCCCTCGCCTACCCCGCGCCCCGCGACGCCGACGAGGTGATCGCGGCGGTGGGCCTGACCGCCCAGGCCGGCCAGCGCCTCCGGAGCCTCTCGGGCGGTCAGCGTCGACGCGTCGACGTCGCGCTCGGCATCGTGGGCCGGCCCGAGGTGCTGTTCCTCGACGAGCCGACCACGGGCTTCGACCCGGAGGCGCGGAGGGCCTTCTGGGGCGTGGTCCGGTCGCTCTCCGACACGGGCACGAGCATCGTGCTCACCACCCACTACCTCGACGAGGCGGCGCAGCTCAGCGACCGGGTCGTCGTGGTCGCGGCCGGCCGCGTGGTCGCCGAGGGCACGCCCGACACGCTGGGCGGGCCGGAGGCACGCACGCCGCACGTGCGCTGGACGGGCCCCGACGGGCGCGCGCACGACGTGACGACGGCGGAGCCCGCCGCGCTGGTCGCGCGCCTGGTGGCCGACGGCGGCGAGCCAGCCGGGCTCGAGGTCGTGCGGCCGACCCTGGAGGACGTCTACCTCGGGCTCGTCGCCGAGCCCGATCCGGTCGACGCGGCGGGCGCGACGGCTGCACCCGCCCCCGACCGCGCCGGCACCGCCGGCACCGCCGGCACTGCCCCGATCGTCACGGAGGAGGCGCGATGACCGTCCTGACGCTGGGCCTCGACCGTGCCCGCACCGAGGTGCGCACCTTTTTCCGGGCCGGCGACACCGTCCTGTTCACCTTCGCCTTCCCGGTGATCATGCTGCTCGTCTTCTCGACGGCGTTCAGCGAGCTGTCCGACTTCGGCGAGGCGCCCGACGGCTCGGTCGTGAACGCCGCGACCTACTACCTGCCCGGCATGATCGCCTCGGGCGTGCTGCTGATCGGCGTCCAGTCGCTCGCCGTCGACATCGCGGGCGAACGCGCCGACGGCACGATGAAGCGGCTGGCGAGCACGCCGCTGCCGGTCGCGTCGTGGTTCCTCGGCAAGATCGGGCAGGTGCTCGTCACCGGTGCGCTCCAGCTGGCCCTGCTGCTCGCGGTCGCCGCGCTGGCGTTCGGCGTCGACCTGCCGACCGACCCGGGCACCTGGGCCCGGTTCGCCGGCATCTGGCTGCTCGGGCTGGCCACGACGTCGCTGCTCGGCGTCGCCCTCTCGCGCCTCCCCCGCTCCGGTCGCAGCGCGACCGCCGTGATCGTGCCCATCACCGTCGTGCTGCAGTTCGTCTCGGGCGTCTACCTGCCCTTCTCGCAGCTGCCCGGCTGGCTGCAGTCGGTGGCCTCGGCCTTCCCGCTGCGCTGGCTGGCGCAGGGCGCCCGCAGCGTCTTCCTGCCGCCGGAGTTCGCGGCGGCGGAGCCCTCGGGCAGCTGGGACCTGCCGTCGGTGGTGCTGTGGCTCGGCGTCTGGCTGGTGGTCGGGCTCGTGGTCACGCTCGTGACCTTCCGCTGGATCCGGCAGGATGACTGACGACCGACCCGGCCGACCACGCCGGGCCCGCCGACCCGACCGACCCGAGGGGGGGCGCGTGAACGACGATACCGGCGACACGACCCCGACGGGGGCGCCCGCGGGGGCGCCCGCCGGGTCGACCGCCGTGACGCCCGCGGGCTCGCCGGTGCGGGGCGGCGCCCTGCGGAGCGGCGCCCTGCGGGGCGGTGCCCTCCGCGGCTGGGACGCCGGGGCCGGGCTGACGCTCGTCGCCCTGGCCGTGCTCGCCCTCGTGTCGGAGGACGTCTCGCGCGTGCCGGGCACGGCCGGCCCGGCCCTCGGCGCCTTCGTCGGCGTGTGGATCGGCGCGGTGCGCCCCGTGCTCGCGGCGCGGGCGGCCGATCGCGGCCCGCGGGGCTCCGGGGGCCCCGCCCGCCCCGGGCACCCGGCGCGCCCCGACCGTCCGGGCCCGCGGGCCCTCGTCGCCGCCGCGCTCGTCGTGCTCGTCGCCGGGGCCCTGACCGCCGCCTCCCCCCAGCTCGCCACGGCGCAGGCCTTCCTCATGCCCGTGCTCTGGGCGCTGCTGCCGTCGGTGCGGAGCGCGATCGCCGGCAACGTCGCCCTGGTCGCCGCCGTGACGGCCGGCTTCGTGCTCGCCCTCGGCCCGACGGCCGAGACCGTCCGCACCGCCGCCACCAGCGAGGTGCTCTCGCTCGCCTTCAGCATCGCGCTCGGCCTCTGGATCACGAGCATCGCCCACGCCGGCGCCGAGCGGGCCCGGCTGCTCGCCGAGCTCGAGGACGCCCAGGGCGAGCTGGCGGCCCGCGCCCGCGACGTCGGCACGAGCGCCGAGCGCGAACGGCTCTCGCGCGACCTGCACGACACCGTGGCGCAGAGCCTCACGGGCGTGGTGCTGCTCGCGCAGCAGGCGCGCAGCGCGCTCGTCGCCGGCGACCTGACGACGGCCGGCGAACGGCTCGACGTGGTCGAGGAGGCAGCCCGGGAGGCGCTGACCGAGACCCGTGCGCTGGTCGCGGCCACCGCCTCCCCCGGCCCCGCCGCGACCGACCTCGGCACGACGCTGCAGCGGCTCGGGGCGCGCTTCGCCCGCGAGACGGGCATCGACGTCGACGTGCGGGTCGAGCTCGCCGCCGGAGCCGCCGGGGCCCTGGCCCGCGAGCACGAGGTCGTCGTGGTGCGCTGTGCCCAGGAGGCGCTGTCGAACGTGCGTCGGCACAGCGGCTCCGCGACCGCTCGCGTCGTGCTGCGGCGCGACGGCGACGACGCGGTGCTGACGGTCGTCGACGTCGGAACGGGCTTCGACCCGGCCCTCGCCCGCGACGGGTTCGGGCTGGAGGGGCTGGCCGAGCGCCTCGCCCTCGCCGGCGGCTCGCTCGACCTGCAGAGCGGCGCGGGCGGCACGACCCTGACGGCCCGGCTGCCGCTCGCGGTGGTGGCGGCGTGAGCGCGGCACCGGGCGGAGGCGCGGGCGCAGCGCCCGAGACCGCCCCCGACGCCCGCCCCGCCACCCGGACGCTCGTCGTCGACGACCACCCGATCGTGCGACAGGGCATCGTCGCCCTGCTCGCGGGGGCCGACGACTTCGCGGTCGTGGGCCAGGCGGCCGACGGCGCCGAGGCCGTGCGGCTCTCGGCGGAGCTCGCCCCCGACCTCGTCGTCATGGACCTGCGCATGCCCGGCGTCGACGGGGTCGCCGCCACCCGCCAGGTGCTGCTCGACCGGCCGCGGGCCCGTGTCGTCGTGCTGACGACCTACGAGACCGACGACTCCATCCTCTCCGCGATCGAGGCCGGCGCCAGCGGCTACCTGCTGAAGGCGGCGCCCGAGGCGGAGCTGCTCGCGGGACTCCGTGCCGTGGTCGCCGGGCAGGTCGCCCTCGCGCCGTCGATGGCGGCGCTGCTCGTCACCCGGGCCCGGACGCCCGCCCCGGTCGCCGACGCCGCCGCGAGCCCCCTCACCGCCCGCGAGACGCAGGTGCTCGACCTCGTCGCGGCCGGCTGCTCGAACCCCGAGATCGGCCGTCGCCTCTTCATCGGGGAGGCGACGGTCAAGACGCACCTCCTCCACGTGTTCGAGAAGCTGGGGGTCGCCGACCGGACGCGCGCGGTGACGCTCGCCCTCGAGCGCGGCTGGCTGCCCCGGGCGGAGTGACGGGCGTCGGGCGTCGTTCGTCGCTCAGGGCTCGGGGCTCGGGGCTCGGGGCTCGTCGCTGGCCACCCGGCTCCCGTCGCTCGGCCTGTCCGATCTGCGCGCTGTGCCCCTCCGGAGCCCCGCCGGGCCGCCGGTCGCCGCTAGGTTCGAGGCGCAGGCGCTCCCGGCCACGGGGGCCCGACGGCGGGGGCCCGAACCCGACCGGGCAGCGCCCGCGACGACACGGAGGCCCTGATGACGCGGTCGACCACCACCCCGCCCCCTCGGCGCGGCGCCTCCGAGCTCTTCTGGTCGGCGGCGCGGCCCGTGCTCCGGCTGCAGCTCGAGCAGTTCCGACGGGCGATCCGGGCTGGGACTTTCCCGGCTGCGCCCGACCCCACGACAGACGTCGTCACCGACGTCTCGGCGGACCGCGTCGCCTGGGTCGGGAGCACCGCCTCCCCCCGGTTCGGCGTCGTCGACGAGGCCCTCACGACCTTGAGCCGCCTGGCCGCGACGGTGTCGGCGGCCCGCGGGCGGCCCTTCGCCTGGGTCGACGGCGGCGGCGGGGTGCTGACGGTCGGCGAGGCCGCGGCACGGTGCGCCGCGGAGTCGGCCGACGTCGACGCGACGGTGGTGGCGCTGGGCTTCAGCGACGTGCTGCTGATGACGTCGGTGCGCGACTGGACCTCGGGCCTCGACGTGCTGCTCGACCGGGCCCGTCGCACCGGCACCGTGCTCAGCCCCGTGATCGTCGGCGGCATCCCGCCGATGGACCGCTTCCGCCAGACGCCGCGGTGGGGCCGCGAGCGCATCCGGCACCAGGTGCAGCGCCTGAACGAGGCGAGCGTGAGGCTCGTCCGCGACCGCGGCGACTGCGTGTTCGTGCCCTTCCCCGACCCCGACGTCGGCGACGCGCGCCTGGGCGACGAGCTCTACTCGTGGTCGCGGGTGCACCAGCTCTGGGCGGCGGCGCTCGCCCCCGAGCTCACCCGCATCCTCGACGAGGACGCCTGAGCCGCGTCCCGCGCGCCCGCCCGCTCGCCCGCCCGCTCGCCCGCCCGCTCGCCCGCTCGCTGTGCCGAGGAACCACGTCCTCGCACCCGAACCACGCCGCGGCGTGGTTCCCCGGCGAAGACGTGGTGCGTCACCCGGCGGCCCCCGCCCGCGTGGCCGAACCGACCCACGACGGCTGGACGGTGTGCTCCCGGATCGCTGATCCACTCCGGAGTGGAGCGGCCTTACCCGACCGTGCCGCTCAGCGAGAGGCGGACCCGGCCCGAAGTGGGGATGGCCGCTCCCCTCGACGACATGGCCAGATGGTCCCGTGGACGATGCAGGGGCAGCCCGTGCCGGGGCGTCAGCCCGACGTGAGCACGAACGACGACGAGCAGCCGACGAGCAGCGGACCCATGACCAGTGGGGCCGCCTCGGCGGCCTGGCGGTCGCGCTGACGCCCGAGCGGCAGAGCACCGCCGCGTGGGCTACGGGCGCCGTCGGCGAGGAGGCGGTGGGCCGTCGCCTGGACTCCCTCGCGAGCCCTGACGTCCGTGTCCTCCACGACCGGCGCATCCCCCGCTCGCGGGCGAACATCGACCACCTCGTGGTCGCGCGGTCCGGCGTGTGGGTGATCGACGCCAAGAGGTACACGGGCCGGCCCGAGCTGAAGGTCGAGGGCGGCGTCCTGCGACCCCGGGTCGAGAAGCTCCTCGTGCGGGGCCGTGATCAGACGCGGCTCGTCGACGGTGTGCAGGGGCAGCTCGCCCGGGTCGCCGAGGCCCTGCCGGGTGTGCCGCTGCGAGGCGTCCTCTGCTTCGTCGAGGCCGACTGGCCCCTCGTCGGCGGCGATTTCACGGTGCGGGGCGTCGCCGTGTGCTGGCCTAGGCGCCTGGTGCGGCTCGTGGAGCGAGCACCACACCGAGGCGTCGACGTCGACGGCGTCGCCGACGAGCTCGCCGCACGGTTCCGCCCGGCCTGACCGCGCTGGCAGCCGCGCCCGCCCGCCCGCGGCACCGAGGAACCACGTCCTCGCACCCGAACCACGCCGCGGCGTGGTTCCCCGGCGAAGACGTGGTGCGTCACCCGGCGGCCGCGCCCCGCGCCGCCCCGCGCCGCGCCCGACGCGAGACACCCCGTCGTCGCACGCGAACCCCGCCGCGGCGGGGTTCCGGGGCGAGAACGGGGTGTCGGCGCAGGCCGCGCCCGCGCCGCGCCCGCGCCGCGCCCGCGCCGCGCCCGCGCCGCGCGCCCAGCGCGGACTACCGTGCACGGCGGCGCGCACCGGAGCGCGCCCGACAAGGAGCACACCCCATGGAATTCAGGTACCTCGGCAACTCAGGCCTCAAGGTCTCGGAGCTCACCTTCGGCAACTGGCTCACCCACGGCTCGCAGGTCGAGAACGACACGGCGACCGCCTGCGTCCGCAAGTCCCTCGACGTCGGCATCTCGACCTTCGACACGGCCGACGTCTACGCGAACACCCAGGCCGAGGTCGTCCTCGGCGAGGCGCTGGCGGGCGAGCGCCGCGAGTCGGTCGAGATCTTCACCAAGGTCTACGGCCCGACCGGCCCCAAGGGCCACAACGACACCGGCCTCAGCCGGAAGCACATCACCGAGTCGATCAACGGCTCGCTGAAGCGCCTGCAGACCGACTACGTCGACCTCTACCAGGCCCACCGCTACGACGTCGAGACTCCCCTCGAGGAGACGATGGAGACGTTCGCCGACCTGGTGCACCAGGGCAAGGTGCTCTACATCGGCGTCTCTGAGTGGAACGCCGAGCAGCTGCGCGAGGCGCACGCCCTCGCCCGTGAGCTGAAGATCCAGCTCGTCTCGAACCAGCCCGAGTACTCGCTGCTCTGGCGGGTCATCGAGGAGGAGGTCGTCCCGGCCTCGAAGGAGCTCGGCATCTCGCAGATCGTCTGGTCGCCCGTCGCGCAGGGCGTCCTCACGGGCAAGTACGAGAAGGGCGCCGCCCTGCCCGAGGGCAGCCGCGCGACCGACCAGAAGGGCGGCGCGTCGATGATCGAGCGCTGGATGCGCGACGACGTGCTCGACGCGGTCGCCCAGTTGAAGCCCGTCGCGGACGAGCTCGGGCTCACGCAGGCGCAGCTCTCCCTCGCCTGGGTGCTCTCGAACGAGAACGTCGCCTCGGCCATCATCGGCGCCTCGCGCCCCGAGCAGGTGGAGTCGAACGCGAAGGCGTCGGGGGTGAAGCTCGAGGCCGACGTGCTCGCGAAGATCGAGTCGATCTTCGAGGGCCTCGCCGAGACCGACCCCCGCGGGACCCAGATGCCGGCCGGCCGCGAGGCGTAGCCGACCGGGGGCGCCGGGCCCGACCCGCCCGGCTCTCCTCGCCCAGCCGTCCGGCGGACCCGCGCCAGCCGGACGGCGGGCGGGCCGCGCCCGGGGGCCGACGCGCGGCTCGAGGCCCCGCCCGAGACTGGGGCCGTGGAGAACACGACCCTCGCCCCGCCCCCCGCCGGCAGCCCCCACGGCGACCCGGCGGACACCAGCGCCAACCAGAGCACCAACACGAGCGCCCGACCGGGCAGCCCCGGCGGCCCCGGCACCGAGGGCACGCGCGCCACCACAGCCACCACAGCCGCCGCGCCCGCGCGCACCGCCACCGCGGCCGCGCGCACCGCCACCGCCTCCGCCCGCACCACCGCCGCCGCCCTCCGCGCCCGCCCCCTCACCCTCCTCGCCCTCCTCACCGCGGTCGCCTGGATCACCGTCGCGCACGCCGACGGCGACCTCCGCCACGTCGTCGGCCCCGCCCTCGCCGCAGCCGTCGCGCTCGTGACGGTGGCCTGGGCGGAGGCGCGGGTCGGCGCGGTGCGGACCGGCACCGTCGCGGTCGTGGGCTCCCTCGGGGCCGCGGCCGCCGCCTCCCTCGTGCTCCTGGTCGGCTCCGCCGTCGGCGAGGAGTTCTCGCAGATCGCCGACGGCGACCGGGTCTGGGGCCCGTCCGTCACGCTCATCGTCGTGCTCGTCGCCGTCAGCCGCGGGCTCGCCCCGGCCCGCCGCCAGGGCCTGCGCGCCGCGGTGCTCGCCGTCGCCCTCGCGGGGCTGCTCTTCGGCGGGCACGGGATCGACCTCGCCCGGGCCCTCGCCCTGCTCGCCGGCCTGCCGCTCGGCCGCGCCCTCGTGCCGCTCTCGGCGCACGCCCCCTGGCACGACGAGCCGAGCCGTCGCGCCCGCACCGTCGCCGCCACCGCCCTCGGCACCGTCGCCCTCGGCTGGACCATCGCCGCCGTCGCCCGCGACGCGGTCGGCGTGCTGTCGCCGATCTCCGAGCTGGCGGGCCCCGAGGTGACGGTCGTCGCGGTCGGCGTGCTCGCCCTCGCCGTCGGCCTCCTGCTGCGCGGCCGGCGCCTCGGGCTCGTCGTCGCCGTCGGCGCCCTCGTGCTGATGACGGGCCTGCTGGCCTGGTACTTCACCGTGATCCCGCTCGCCGACGACTGGTTCACCTGGTCGGGCCTCAGCTCGGGCGAGGTCGAGTGGCAGGTGCTGCTCCTCCTGATCTGGGTCGCCCCGGCCACGGCGACGATCGTGCTGCTGCGCCGCCGTCGCGCCTTCGACCGTCGCACCGCCGCCGACCTCCGCGTCGCCGGCCGCGACCGGGTGCTCGCGCAGCTGCGCCGCTCCGACGCGGGCTCGCTCGGCTTCATGGCGACCTGGGCCGGCAACGGCCACTGGTTCACCGACGACGGCCGCGGCGCCGTCGCCTACCGGGTCGCGCACGGCGTGGCCCTCACGGTCTCCGACCCGATCAGCGCCCCCGACGACGCCGCCGAGACCATCCGCGGCTTCGCCCGCCACTGCTCGACGCGCGGCCTCGTGCCGGCGTTCTACAGCGTGCACGGTCGCCACCTCGACGTCTTCGCCGAGCTCGGCTGGAGCGTGACCCCGGTCGCCGAGGAGTCGGTGGTCGAGCTGGCGACGTTCACCACGTCGGGCAAGAAGCGGCAGGACCTCCGCACCGCCACCAACCGCGCCGCCCGCGACGGCGTCCGCGCCGTGTGGAGCACCTACCGCGGCCTCGACGAGGAGCTGCGCCGCCAGGTCGACGCGCTCAGCGACGACTGGGTGGCCGCGAAGGCGCTGCCCGAGATGGGGTTCACCCTCGGCGGCCTCCGCGAGCTCGACGACCCGGAGGTGCGGCTGCTCGTCGCGGTCGACGCCGACGGGGCCGTGCACGGGGTGACGAGCTGGCTGCCCTCGTGGCGTGACGGGCGGCTCGTCGGGCGCACCCTCGACGTGATGCGCCGCGGGCACGACCCGATGCCCGGCGTCGTGGAGTTCCTCATCGCGACCGCCGCGCAGACCTTCCGCGCCGAGGGGCTCGAGACGCTGAGTCTCTCGGGCACCCCGCTGGCGAGCGCCGACGGCACGGTGCCGACGACCCTGGTCGACCGGCTCGTCGCACGGCTGCTCGCCACGACCGGCCGGGTGCTCGAGCCCTCGTACGGCTTCACGTCGCTGCGGCGCTTCAAGGACAAGTTCGACCCCGCCCACGAGACCCTCTGGCTCGCCTGCCCGAGCCCGGCCGACCTCGCGCCGGTCGGCCGTGCCCTGGCGACGGCCTACGTGCCGACCCTCCGGGCCCGACAGGTGGTGGCCGCGCTGCGGGCCGCCCGCGGCACGGCGGCGGACCGTCGGATGCGCGGTGCCCGATGAAGGAGGACCTCCTGACCCTGCCCCTCACGTCGACCCCGCTGCTCGCCGTGGTCTACGGCGTCGCGCTCGTGCTGGCGGTGCTCGTGGCGTGGCCGCCGCGACGGGGGCGTCGGGCAGCGGACACCGCGGCCGACCCGTCCCCCCGCCGCTGGTGGCGGCGCGTCCTGCTCGCGGCCGTCGTCGGCGCCGCGCTCGGCGCCCTCGCCTCGTGGGTGCTCGGCGACCTCCTCGACGTCGCCGGGGTGCCCCCGACCTGGGTCGACCGCACCTGGTTCTCGGGCGTGCTCGCGGCCGTCGCGGTGGCCGTCGCGGCCCTCGTCCGCACCTCGGCGGCGAAGCGGGTCGTGGCCGGCCTCGGCGTCGTCGTGTTCGTCACGGCGGGGGCCCTCGCGATCAACCGCGACGCGGGCGCGTACCCGACCCTCGCCGAGGCCCTCGGCGAGAGCACGATCGCGCCGCTGTCGTGGTCGGAGAGCGCAGCCGGCTCCGCACCCGGCGCCCTCGACCCGCAGCTGTACGCGTCGTGGACCCCGCCCGCCGACATGCCGGCCCACGGGCGCTACGGCACCGTCCACATCCCCGGCACGGTCTCCGGCTTCCCCGCCCGCGACGCCGTCGTCTGGCTGCCCCCGGCGGCGCTCGTCGCCGACCCGCCGCCCCTGCCCGTCGTGGTGATGATGTCGGGCCAGCCCGCCTCGCCGGAGGCGGTGGTCACCGCGGGCGGCCTCGTCACGACCCTGGAGGCGTACGCCGCGGCCGACCACGGGCTCGCGCCGATCGCGGTGGTGCCCGACCAGCTGAGCGCCGACGACCACAACCCGATGTGCGTCGACGGGGCCCTCGGCAACAGCGCGACCTACGTCACGACCGACGTGGTCGACTACGTGACCTCGCACTACCGCGTCGCCACCGGCCCCCGCGCGTGGGCGATCGGCGGCTTCTCGCAGGGCGGCACCTGCTCGATCCAGTTCGGGTCGGCGCGGCCCGACCTGTTCGGCTCGATCGTGGACGTCTCGGGCGAGGTCGGGCCGTCGCTCGGCTCGGTCGAGCAGACGGTCGCCGACGGCTTCGCGGGCGACCGCGCGGCGTACGACGCCGCCCAGCCGCAGGCGATCATGGCGGCGCACGCGCCCTACGCCGACACGGCCGCGTTCTTCGCCGTGGGGGGCGGCGACCCGACCTTCGGGGCGGCCATGGCGGCGAACTCGTCCGCCGCCGAGGCCGCGGGCATGCACGTCACCCGCTGGGTCTCGCCGGGCACGGGGCACGACTGGACGACCGCGACCCGGGGCTTCGCGGTGGGCATCGGCGACCTGTACCCGCGCTGGGGCCTCTCGGCGAGCGCGCTGTCACCGGCCGACCCGAGCACGACCCCGGCAGCGACGGCGACGCCCGCGGCGAGCCACGGCGGCTCGTGACCGGCCGGGAGCTGCCCGGGAGGTCGGCCCGCGACTCCCCGGGGGCGGCCTCGGCGGCGCTAGCCTCGCAGCGCGGGCCCCGGCGCCCGCGCACCCGACCGAGAGGCCCGCACCGATGACCGACACCCCCGTCTCCGTCGTGGTCGTCGACGACGAGGGGCTGGTGCGCTCGGGCATCGCCCTCGTGCTCGGCGCCTCGCCCGGCATCACGGTGCTCGCGGCCGTCGCCAGCCCCGTCGCGGTCGAGACCGTGCGCGAGCTCGCCCCCGACGTCGTGCTGCTCGACATCCGCATGCCCGAGCCCGACGGGCTGACGATCCTCTCCGAGCTGATGGACGACGCCGCGCCCCCGGTCGTGGCGATGCTGACGACCTTCGACACCGACGACCAGGTGCTGGAGGCGCTGCACCGGGGCGCCTCGGGGTTCCTGCTCAAGGACACCGACCCCGAGCAGCTGGCCCGGCACGTGCTCACCCTCGCCGCGGGCGGGGTCGTGCTGGCGCCGGGGCTGCGGCGCGAGCGCCTGTTCCGGTCGGCCGAGGACGAGGCGCAGGTCGCGGTCGTCGCCCGGCTCAGCGAGCGCGAGACCGTCGTGCTGCGCGCCCTGGCCCGCGGGCTCTCGAACACCGAGATCGGCACGGAGTGCGGGCTCACCCTCGGCACCGTCAAGGACACGGTCAGCTCGGTCGTCGCCGCCCTCGGCGTCGGCTCGCGCGTCGAGGCGGCCATCGTCGCCGACCGCGCGGGGCTGGTGCCGCGGCCGTGACGTCGCCCGCGGCGGAGCGGAGCCCGGGAGGCGCGGAGGAGCGGACCCCGGGAGGCGCGGGCGAGCGGAGCCCGGGAGGCGCGGAGAGGCGGAGCGCGGGAGGCGCGGAGGAGCCCCCGGGGCCGGGCCTGCACCTGCGGCGTCGCTGGCAGCGGGTGGCGCTCGACGTGCTGATCTGCCTGGTCGCGGCGGCGGGCTCGGGCTTCGTGCTCTACGGCTCGGACCCGTGGACGATCGCGCTCGGCGTGCTCGCCTGCGCGGGCCTGCTCGTGCGCCGACGCTGGCCGTGGGTCAGCCTGGTGCTGGCGCTGCCCGGCTTCTGGTGGGGCGGCACCTTCCTGCCCGTGATGGTCGCCCTCTTCACCCTGGGCGTGCAGCGCACCCGGCGGTGGGAGACGACGATCGGCGTCGCCGCGGCCGCCCTCGTGTACCTCGTGTCGATGGACGCCTGGGACTACCTCACCTTCCTCACCGAGACCGTCGTCTACGCCGCGCTCTACACGGCGGTGCCGGCGCTGCTCGGGGCGTTCCTGCGCGCACGGCGCCTGCTCGCGGCGCAGCTGGTCGAGCTGCGCGAGGCGCAGGGGCTCGAGCGTCGGCAGGCCGCCCAGGTCGCGCTCGCGCGCGAGCGGGCGGTGCTCGCCCGCGAGATGCACGACGTCGTGTCGCACCAGGTGAGCCTGATCGCGGTGCAGGCCGGGGCCCTGCAGATGGCGTCGCCCGACGAGCAGGCGCGCGAGGTCGCCCGGACGATCCGCGGCCTCAGCGTCACCACCCTCGACGAGCTGCGCTCGATGGTGGAGGTGCTGCGCGCCGCCGGCGGCCACCGCCGCGAGCTCGCCCCGCAGCCGACGCTCGCCGACGTCGACCGGCTCGTCGCCGACAGCGGCATCGACGTCACCTGCCGGCTCGACCTGCCGGCCACGCTCTCGCCGTCGCAGCAGCGCGCCGTCTACCGCACGGTGCAGGAGGGGCTCACGAACGCCCGCAAGCACTCCACGGGCGCGGCGGTCGCGGTGACCGGCCTCGTCGACGCGGGCCAGGTCGTGCTGCACGTCGACGCGGGGGCGGCGACGCTGCCGCTGCTCGACCTGCCGAGCGCCCACCACGGGCTGACCGGTCTCGGCGAGCGCGCCGAGCTGCTCGGCGGGACCGTCACGAGCGAGACGCACGACGACGGGTCGCACCGGCTGACGCTGCGCTTCCCGGCGTGAGGCCGCGCGGGCGTCGCGCCGCGCGCCGCGCGCCGCGCGCCGCGCGCCCGCGCCGCTCGCCTCGAGGCGACGCTTCCTGGGCCCTCGGGCGCCGCGACGGCCCGGGGCGCGTCACCTCGATGCACCCGGAGGGAGTGTCGGAGGCGCGGGCTAGGTTCCAGGAGTGCCCGAAGGCGACAGCGTCCACCGGCTGGCGGCGCGGCTCCGAGCCGTGGCCGACGGCGCGCTCGTCGAGCGCGGCGAGCTGCGCTCGGGCGCCGCGGCCGGCACCCGGCTCGACGGGCGGCGCGTGGTCGAGCACGTCACCCACGGCAAGCACCTGCTGACCCGCTTCGACGACGCGACCACGCTCCACACGCACCTGCGCATGCAGGGCTCGTGGACGGTGACGCGGCCCGGCCGTGTCGTGCCCCGTCGCGTCCAGCCCCAGGTCCGGGTGCGCCTCCTGCTCGGTGACGGCCACACGCTCTGGGGCGTCGACCTGCCCGTGGTGCAGCTGCTGGCGACGCGCGACGAGCGCACGGTGGTGGGGCACCTCGGTCCCGACCCGCTGCGCGACGACTGGAGCGCTACGGAGGCCGCCATGCGACTCCTCGCCGACCCCGGCCGCCCGGTCCGGGCCGCGCTGCTCGACCAGCGGACCGTGGCCGGGCTCGGCAACCTGTGGGTGAACGAGGTGGGGTTCCTGCGCGGGGTGCACCCGGCGACGCCCGTGGGCGACGTCGACCTGCCGCCGCTGCTGGCGCTCGCGGCCCGGCTGCTGCGGGCCTCGGCGTCGGGGGCCGCGGGCTACCAGGTGACGACCGGCAGCACACGACGGGGCGAGAGCCACTGGGTGGTCGGGCGGGCCGGGCGGCCGTGCCTCCGGTGCGGCACGACGGTGCTCGCGCGCGACGACCCGGGCAGCACGTCGGAGCGGCCCCGCCGCGCGTGGTGGTGCCCCCGCTGCCAGCCCGCCGGGCGCCGCGCCGTCTGACGCGCGCGCCGCAGCGCCGCGCATCGAGGTGCCTCCCCCTGGGCCCTCCCGCGCCCCGAGAGCCCACAACGAGTCACCTCGTCGCGACCCGGCGGGTCAGTTGCCACTTTGAGGGGCTGTGGCGCTCCGGGAACCCCCCGAAACGGCAACTGACCGGCGTGGGGCGCGCGCGAGGCGCGCCCACGAGGTGCCCCGATCTGGGCCCTCCCGCCCGCCGAGGGCCCGGAACGAGTCACCTCGGTGCGGGGTCGCCGGGCGCACGTGTGAGGTCGACCGGGCCGGGGTAGGGCAGGGGCGACCGACACGAGAGGACGGCCCGCATGACCACCTTCGCCCCGAGCACCCCCGGCTCCTGCACCCCGGAGCCGACGGCGACCGCGCCCGCGGACCCCCGTGACGCCGCCGGCACCGCCCACGCCGCCGGCACCCTCACCGTGCTCGACCCGCGCGACGGCACGCTCGTCGGCGACGTCGCCGAGGCCGACCGCGAGGCCGTGGTCGACGCCGTCCGTCGGGCCCGCGCCGCGCAGGGCGCGTGGATGCGCACCCCCGCCGCCGCCCGCGGCGAGCTGCTGCACGACGCCGCCGCCGCCCTGCGCGAGCGCGCCGACGAGCTCGCCGCGCTCAACCAGCGCGAGACGGGCAAGCCGTTCGACGACTCCCGCGGCGGGGTGCTCGCGGGCGCCGACACGCTGCGCCAGTACGCCGAGCTCGGTCCGCTGCACCGGGGCCTCAGCCTCGTCGGCGCCCGCGAGGCCGCCGACTTCACGATCGACCAGCCGCGCGGCGTGGTCGCCGCCGTCACCCCCTGGAACGACCCGGTCGCCGTCGCCTGCGGCCTGATCGGCGCCGCCCTGGTGACGGGCAACGCCGTCGTCCACAAGCCGAGCGAGCGCTCGCCCCACGTCGGCCAGCTGCTCGGCGAGATCGTCTCCGCCGTGCTGCCGCCCGACGTGCTGGTCACCGTCTCCGGCGGCGCCGCCGTCGGGGCCGCGCTCACCGAGCAGCCCGACGTCGACGTCGTCGCGCACGTCGGCTCCACCGCCACCGGCCGCCGCATCGCCCGCGTCGCCGCGCTGACCGGCGCGCACGTCGTGCTCGAGAACGGCGGCGACGACGCCCTCATCGTCGACGCCGACGTCGACCCCGCGTGGGCCGCCGAGCAGGCCGCCATCGGCGCCTTCGCGAACGCGGGGCAGATCTGCACGAGCGTCGAGCGCATCTACGTGCACCGCGACGTCGCCGACGCCTTCGTCGAGGCGCTGGTCGCCGAGGCCACGCGACGCAACGACCGGGGCGAGCTCGGCCCGCTGGTCGACGGGCGCCTCCGTGACGAGGTCCAGCGCCAGGTCGACGACGCGCTGGCGAGCGGGGCGCGGGCGCTCGTCGGCGGGGCCGTGCCGAGCGGGCCGGGCTCGTGGTA
Organism: Frigoribacterium sp. CFBP 8754; assembly: GCF_014841815.1. NCBI lineage: Bacteria > Bacillati > Actinomycetota > Actinomycetes > Micrococcales > Microbacteriaceae > Frigoribacterium > Frigoribacterium sp. CFBP 8754. The sequence goes on along the minus strand of NZ_JACYUO010000003.1, from coordinate 236,675 downwards.
CCCGGCGACGGTGCTCGTCGACTGCACGCCGCACATGACCGTCGTGCAGGAGGAGACCTTCGGCCCCGTCGCCCCCGTGCAGGTCGTCGACGACTTCGACGAGGGCCTGCGCCTGGCCTGCGCCGGGCGCTTCGGGCTCGCGGCGACGGTGCTGACGGGCTCGATCGGCCACGCGAACCGGGCCATGGCCGAGCTGCCGGTCGGCACGGTGAAGATCAACGCGGTCTTCGGCGGGGCTCCCGGCGGGTCGGCGCAGCCGCGCGGCGAGAGCGGCGCCGGCTTCGGCTACGGCCCCGAGCTGCTCGACGAGATGACGCTCACGAAGGTCGTGCACTACGGCACGCCCGTGCTCGCGGGCGAGCGCCCGTCGACCCCGACGGCGAGCGCAGGAGGCGCGGACGAGACCGCCGGCACCGCCCGCACCGCAGGCTCCGCCGACACCGCCGCCTCGGCGAGCCGTCCGTCGCCCGAGGCGAGCCCCGCCGCGGTCGCGCCGGTCCAGGGAGCGGCCGCCGCGACGGTCCCGACCGGCGCCGACGCGCCCGCCACCGGCCCCGTCGACACCGACACCGCCACCGCCCCGCCCGCCGCGCCCCGCGCCTCCGCCCCCTCCCCGTCGGCCGACGCCGACTCCGACGCGGCGACCGCCGCCTCCACCGGGCGCACGCCCCACCCCCAGGACCCGGCCGAGGGCGGCGACCCCGACGAGGGCACGCAGAGCGAGGGCACCCAGAGCGAGGGCACCGGCGACGAGGGCACCGGCGACGAGGGCACCGGCTCGCCCGACGAGCAGCCCCGCGTGCACCCCGCCCAGCCCGCCGAGGGCGACTGACGTGGCACGCCCCGACCTCTCCGCGGTGCGCGGCCTCGGCCCCGAGGTCGCCCGGGCCCTCCGCGAGGCGGCGCCCGTCGTCAGCGTCGTCGGCGACCTCGTGCTCGACGGCTGGTGGCAGGGCACGACCGAGCGCATGACGCGCGAGGCTCCCGCTCCCGTGGTCGAGGTCGCGACCCGCCGCTACGTGCCGGGCGGCGCGGCCAACACGGCCGTCAACCTCGCCGCGCTCGGGGCCCGCGTGCGCCTCGCCGGGCTGGTCGGCGACGACGAGGCCGGTCGACGGCTCACCGAGCTGCTCGCGGGGCACGGGGTCGACACCTCCGGAGTGGTGCGGGTCCGCGGCCTCGTCACCGTCGCGAAGAACCGGGTGATGGTCGACGACCAGGTGCTCATCCGGCTCGACGACCTCGGGGCCGTGCCCGCGCCTCCCACGGCCCTGGCGCAGCTCGCCGAGGCCGCGACGGCCCAGGCGACCGGGGCCGACGCCGAGCTCGTCTGCGACTACGGCACGGGCGCGCTGACCGGCCCGGTGCTCGACGCGCTCGTCGCGCGGCCCGCCGCCGAGCGCCCGGGGCTGGTGGTGGTCGACGCGCACGACCTCGCTCCGTGGGCGCGCCTCCGCCCGGACCTCGTCACGCCGAACGCCGGCGAGGTCGCCGCGCTCGTCGGCCTCGCGGTCGGCGACGCGCTGCCGACCGACGTGCGCGTCGAGCGGGTCGCCGACGCCGCCGACCGGGTGCTCGCGGCGACCGGCTCGCAGGTCGTCGTCGTCACGCTCGACCACGACGGCACGATGACGCTGGTGCGCGAGCCGGTCGACGCGGGCGCGAGCGCGAGCGCGGGCGCCGACGCCCCCGCAGGCCGGGCGGAGGCGCGGGTCCGGCACCGCACCTGGGCCCGGCGGGCGAGCGAGCGGCAGGCCTCCGGCGCCGGCGACTCCTTCGTCGCGGCGCTCACCGTGGGCCGGGCGGCCGGCCTGCCGCTGACCACGAGCGTCGACCTCGCGCAGGCCGCCGCCGACATCGTGGTGCAGCGCTTCGGCACCTCCGTCTGCTCGACCGACGACCTCGTCGTGCACCTCGACCGCACCGGCGACCTGATGCTCGGGGTCGACGAGCTCGTCCGCCGCCTCGACGACGAGCGCGCCGCCGGGCGCACCGTCGTGCTCACGAACGGCTGCTTCGACGTGCTGCACCGCGGCCACACGACCTACCTCACCCAGGCGAAGCAGCTCGGCGACGTGCTCGTGGTCGCCCTCAACGACGACGCCTCGACCCGACGGCTGAAGGGCCCGGGGCGGCCGATCAACGACCTGGCCGACCGCGCCGGGGTGCTCTCGGCGCTGAGCTGCGTCGACTACGTGACGTCGTTCGGCACCGACACGGCGGTGCCGCTGATCCGGCGCCTCCGGCCCGACCTCTACGCGAAGGGCGGCGACTACACGCCGCAGATGCTCGAGGAGACCGCGGCGGTGGTCGAGGGCGGCGGCGAGGTCCGCATCCTCGACTACGTCTCCGACCACTCGACGACGGGCATCGTCGACCGCATCCGCGGGGCGACGCCGTGAGCGGCAGCCGGCTCTGGTCGGGGGCCTGGGCGGCGTCGGCCGTCCTCGGCGAGGGCACCGCGACTCCCGCGCCCCCCGCCGTCGACGTGCTCGTGCCCACGGCCGACCGGCCGGCCGAGCTCGCGGTGACGCTCGCCGGGCTCGCGGCGCAGGACGACCCCCCGTTCTCGGTCGTGATCAGCGACCCGTCGACCGGTGACCCCGACTGGACGGCCCCCGCCGCGCAGGCGATGGTCCGGGTGCTGCGGGCGCAGGGCCGCGCCGTCTCGACCCACGTGCACCACCCGCGGCGCGGGCTCGCCGAGCACCGGCAGTCGCTGCTCGAGCGGGCGTCGGCGCCGGCCGTGCTCTTCCTCGACGACGACGTCTGGCTCGAGCCCGGCACGCTGGCGCGGATGCACGACGCCCTCGAGCGGCTCGGCTGCGGGTTCGTCGGCTCGGCCGTGCAGGGGCTCTCGTACCTCGACGACGTGCGCCCGCACGAGCGGGTCGCCTTCGAGCTCTGGGAGGGCGGCGTGCAGCCCGAGCGGATCCGCCGCGGCGCCCCCGGCTTCGAGCGCTGGTCGCTGCACAACGTCGCGAACCTCGCCCACGAGGCCGCGGCCCTCGACCTCGAGCCGGGCGACTGGGCCGCCTACCGGGTCGCCTGGGTCGGCGGCTGCGCGCTGTACCGGCGCGAGGCGCTGCTCGAGGCCGGCGGCTTCGCGTTTGGGGCGAGCTGCCCGCCGAGCACGCGGGCGAGGACGTCGCCGCCCAGTGGCGCGTGATGGAGCGACGAGGAGGCGCGGGCATCGTCCCCAGCGGAGCCGTCCACCTCGAGGCGCCCACCACGGTGCCCCGCCGAGNCCGCCCGGCCGGCCGCCCCGACCGGCCGACCCCGAGATGACGGGGCGGCCCGGCTGCGGCCGGGCCCCGCGTCCGAGATGAAGGAGAGACCGCCATGGCCGACACCCCGAACCCGATCCAGATGCAGAAGTACCTCAGCGGGGTCGACTACCCCGTGTCGAAGGACGACCTGGTCGCCACCGCGAAGGAGCAGGGCGCGCCCGATGACGTCATCGACGCGCTGCAGGCGCTCGAGGGCGACTCGTTCGACGCGCCGACCGCGGTCAGCAAGGGCGTCGCCGACGAGTGACGCCCGCCGCCGCGAGCCGTCACGCACGCCCCCCGACCTGGTGTCAAGGGCCTGCGGGGCGGCTCGCGGCGGTGGTTGTCTCGTCGACAGGAGGGGCCGCCCGCGACGGTGGGGTCGGCGCGGGGCGTGAGCCCCGGTCAGCGCCGACGGCAGGGCCCGTCAGCGGTGCGGCGCCCTCCGGCACCTCCCCGGCGCTGGGCCGGGGCGCGGTGCACGACCGGAGGGGACGACATGGCCGACGAGGACGACACGAGCACGGGGACGACCGACGGCGGGGTGGGCGGCGCTCCCGACCCCGGGGGGCCGGACAGCCCGCTCGACGCCGGCGCCGTGCGCGACATCGAGGCCGACCCGGCGCTCGACGGCCCCGACGACGACGCGGCGACGGACGACGACGCCCGCTCGGCGGACCTCGACCCGAGCGAGGGCTGAGCCGTGTCGCTGCTGACGCGGGTCGCCTCCGCCCCGACCCGTCTCGCCCGGGCCCTGCCGGCTGCCCGGGCCGCGCACTGGCCGACGACCCGCACCGGGGCACCGCTGACGATCGTCGGCGTCGTGCTCGACGAGGCGCTCACCCTGCAGGAGGGCCCGCTCTCGGCCAGCGTCGTGCGGGTGGCCGCGCTGCCCGAGGCGCGGATGACGACCGGCCGCCACCTCCTCGGCGCGGCCGACCTCGGTGACGCTCGGGTGCACCTCGTGCGGGTGCACGGCGCGCTCGACCGCGAGGTCGCGGGGCGGCTGCGGCGCGGCGACGCGGTCGTCGTGCTCGGCACCGAGCAGGTGCCGGGGCCCGGCAGCCGGATGCGCTGCGACCGCTTCGTCGACGCGACCTGCCTCGCCGCCGACCTCGGCGGCACCGCCTAGCCGCGCTCGCCTCCCGCGCAGCCCGACCCGCGCCTCCCGCGCCGCCCGACTCGCGGCCCCCGCTGGCCGCCGACCCGCGCCGCCCGACCCGCACCTCCCGTAGCCCGCCGCATGCAGCGCACCCCGTTCCGTTCAACGAACCCTGGAGCATCGGGGTTCGGTGAACGGAACGGGGTGCGGGGGCCGCGGCCAGGTCAGACCGGCAGGTCAGACCGGGCGGGTCAGACCGGGCGGGTCAGACCTGGTCGGGCGAGGGGGTCGTGCCGGGGGCCGGGGCCTCGGCCGCGTCCGGGTCGGTCTCGACGTCGGCGTCGACGTCGCCGTCCGCGTCGAGGTCGTAGTCCTCGCCCTTCAGCGCCTGGTCCCACTTCCCGCCGTCGTCGGGGTCCGCGCTGCTGCTCTGGAACTCCAGGGGCTCGTCGCTCATGCTGTCCTCCTCGTGTCGGGGTGCGGCGGCCGGGGCGGCCGCGCCCCGCCCACGGTAGGCCGCCGCCGCGCGCAGGGCTCGCCCCGGTGCGACGCCCACCTGCACCCGCGCGGGAGGCGACGCGACGGCGGTGCCGACGCCGCGACTCCCTCGAGGTGCCCCGTCCCGGGCCCTCGGCGCTCCGCAGGCCCCACGTAGCGGCACCTCGATGCGCGCCCGGCGCCCGCCGACGCCGCGACTCCCCCGGGGTGCCCAGTCCCGGGCCCTCGGCGCTGCGCAGGCCCCCGGTAGCGGCACCTCGATGCGCGCCCGGCATCCGCCGCCGCCCGCTAGGTGAGGCCGACGATCCGCACGTCGACGGAGGCGGGCGGCAGCGGCTCCGCCGCGACCCGCTCGAGGAGGCGCGCGGCCACCTCGCGGGCCACCGCCGGGCCCTGCGCGCCCTCGCCCACGGCGATGTCGAGCGTGACGCGGGTCTCCGCCTCCGCGACGGCGACGCCCACGAGGGGCACCGGGCGACCGCCCTCGAGCGCGGCGGCCGACGACGACGCGTCCGCGCCTCCCCCCGGCCCTCCGCCGACGACGGCGCCGAGTCCCTCGACGGCCTGCCGCACGAGCGAGCCGAAGCCGGGCCGCGCCTGCACCCGCTGCACGCCGGGGCAGGCGGCCGCGAGCGCACCGAGCTCGGCCGCGAGCAGCGAGAGGTGGTCGTCGTCGAGCGGGTCGGCCATCAGAGTCCTCCGTCGGTGTCGAGCAGGTGCACGTCGCGCACGGTCACGTCGACGGCCTCGACGACGAGCTCGGTCTGCGCCGCCAGGTGCGCCGCGACCGCCTCGCGCACGGCGTCGGCCACGTCGGGCACGGTCGTGCCGAAGAGCGCGCTGATCGCGACCTCGACGCCGACGACCGCGTCGGGCCGGTCGACGTCGCCGACGATGCCGCACGAGATGACGACGGCGCCGGGCACCGCGTCGCCGGCCTCGCGGATCAGCGAGCGCACCGCGCCCTCGGTGACGTGCAGGGTGCTCCGCGGGTCGGGCGACGAGAGCGGGATCTCCCGGCCGGTGCGCGACTCGAGCCGCACCCGGCTCATGACGCCGGCGATCCAGGAGGGGTCGGGGGCGGGCTCGGCGGCGGCGTCCTCCGCGACGAGGCCCGCGGTCATCGAGCGGAGGCGCGCGAGGGCCGCCAGCTGCGCCAGCGCCGACGGGTCGGACTCGATCTCGGGGTCGTACGGCTCGCGGCCGGCGTCGAGGTAGTCGCTGAGCCGCTCCATCGAGATCGGGCCGTCGTCGACGACCCCGAGCTCGGCGGCGGGATCGACGTCGGCCGGGTCGCGCGGCGGGTCGACCACCGGGTCGCTCGGGGCCGCGCCGGCGGGCGTCAGCGGTGTGCGCGTCGGGTCGTCGCTCATCGCCAGGCCTCCATCTCTCGGGTCAGGGTCTCACGGGCCCGCGCGAGCAGGCCCCGGACGGCGGTCACGCTGGTGCCGGTGCGCTCGGCGATGTCAGCGTACGACTCGCCTCCGACCTCGCGCAGGGTCCACACCTCGCGCTGTGAGGCGGGCAGCCGGGCGAGCGCGCCGCGCAGGGCGCCCATGGCGTCGGTGGAGGCGGCGACGCGCTCCGGGTCGTCGACCGCGCCGCTCTGCGAGGGCACCTCGAGCTCGTCGACGTCGTCGGCGACGCGGCGGCTGCGGATCAGGTCGTAGGCCTTGCGCGACACGATCGTCATCATCCAGCCGCGCACCGCGTCGGGCGTCTGCAGCCGCGGCAGCTCGCGCCAGATGACGACCGAGGCCTCCTGGACGGCGTCGGAGGCGTCGGCCCGGGAGCGCGTCAGCCGCGTCGCGTAGGCGGTCATCAGGCCCAGGTGGCGGCGCAGCAGCACCTCGAAGGCGCGTTCGTCGCCCTCGGCGGCACGGGTCGCGAGCACCCCGTCGGCTGCACCGGACAGGTCGACCGCCATCGCGCCTCCTCGGTCACCGGGCCCGGCAGAGCCGGGCCGTGTAGGAAATGGAAGGGACGGGGACCGTGACACCCGGGCCTCGGCGTCCGTCTCACTGACGACCGTACCGCCGGGCGCCCCTGGACCGCACCCGGCACCACCGACGCACCGACGAGAAGGAGCAGCCCATGGCCGCCACCGACAAGACCCCGAGCACCGCCACCACCCCCGGCACCGTCGGCACCACGCCGTCGGGCGCGACGATCCCCGCCGCCGCCGGCGCCAGCCGCGTCGACAAGGCGCCCGTCGCCTCCACCACCCCCGCGAGCGGCGCCGGCACCCCGGGCGTCGCCTCGCCCGGCAAGACCGTCATCGCCGACGGCGTCATCTCGAAGGTGGCCGGCATCGCCGCCCGCGAGGTGCCCGGCGTGCACGCCCTCGGCGGCGGAGCGGCCCGCGCGTTCGGCGCCCTCCGCGACGTGATCGGCAGCAGCGACCTCAGCCAGGGCGTGCGCGTCGAGGTCGGCGAGACCCAGGTCGCCGCCGACGTCACGATCGTCGTCGAGTACCCACAGCCGATGACCCTGGTCGCCGAGCAGGTGCGCGCCGCCGTGGCCCGGGCCATCGAGGACCTCGTCGGCATGCAGGTCGCCGAGGTCAACGTCGCGATCAACGACGTCCACATCCCCGGCGAGGACGACGACGACGCGGCCGGCGCCGCCGCCGCCCCGGGCCGCGTCTCGTGAGCGCCACCGTCGTCGGCATGGCGGTCGGCGCCGTGCTCGCGGTCGTCGGCCTCGAGTGGGGCCTCGGCGCCCTGCTGATCGTCGCGCTCTGCATCGCGGTCGGCGGGCTCGTCGGCCGTGTCGTCTCGGGCCGCACCGACCTGGGCGGGCTGCTCGACGCGCTGCGCGGCCGGCGCTCATCGTCGTGAGCGCCGGGGCCGGGTCGGCCGCGGCGTCGGGCGGCGGGTCCGCTCCGTCCACCCTGCGTGAGGCGTACGGCGACGGCGACGGGTCAGCCGGGCGCGGGCCGGTCGTGCCCGGGCACGTGAGCCTCGCGGCCCGCGTGCTCACCCGCGTCGCCGCCGCCGTCGTCGCCGAGCAGCTGCGCGTCGACCGCGCCGAGGTGCGCGTCGACGCCTCCGACGACGCCGGCCACCTGGCGCTCCGCGTCACCACGCCCGTGCGGGTGCCCGCGCTCTCCGGGTCGGTGCCGGTGCCTGCGGGAGGCGTCGTCGGCCTCGTGCGCGAGCTCCAGTCGACGCTGACGAGGCGGGTCTCCGAGATCACCGGGCGCACCGTCTCGCGCGTCGACGTGACCGTCAGCCGTTCCCTGCTCGACCGCACCGGGAGGGTCGCGTGAGCACCGCCTCCGACACCACGGGGCCCGGCGCCGCCGGGCCCGACGGCACCACGTCTGTCGTCACCGCGCCCGACGCCACCGCGCCCGACGCCGGCGGCCGCTCGGGCCCCGGCCCGGACGTCACGGCGCCCTACCGGCGGCTCGTCCGCCGCGAGAGCCGCGCGAGCCGCTCGGCCAGCGCCGTCGTCGTGCTGGTCGTCGCCGCCCTCGCCGCCGCCTGGCTCGGCACGGAGGCCGTGCTCGCCGCCCTCGGCCGCCCCGCGCTGCTCGCGTCGCCCGTCGACGTGCTCGGCGCCCTCACGACCGCCCTGGGCGAGGCCCCGGGGCTGGTCGTCGCCGCCGGGGTCGCCGCGGCGGTCGTCGGCGTCGTGCTGGTGCTGCTCGGCCTGACCGCCGGCCACCGCGGACGCCACGAGATCACCGACGAGCGCGTCGCCGCGGTCGTCGACGACACGGTGCTGGCGGCGTCGCTCGCGCGGGTCGCCCGCACGGCCGGGCGCCTCGGCGCCGGGCAGGTCACCGTCTGGGTCTCGCGACGGGAGGCGCGCGTCGAGCTGACCCCCGCCTCCGGGGTGACGGTCGACGAGCAGGGCGTGCTCGCGGCCGTCCGCTCCGAGCTCGAGAGCCGGCCCGTGGAGCCCGCCCTCCGCGTGACCTCGCGCGTCGCCGACCACGGGAGGCTGGACGCGTGACCTCCTCGAACCGGTTCCTCAACCGCCTGCTGCTCGTCGTCGTGGGCGTCGTCGCCCTGGGCGTCGGGGCGTTCCTCGTGGCGGCGACGCTGCCCGGGGGCTCGGGCTCCCTGGGCGGGACAGTCCGCGGCTGGCTGGCCGACGCCTCCTCGGCGGTCGCGGACGCCGTCGCGGCGACGCCGCTCGACCCGTCGGGCGCGGGCAGCGCGGACAGCATGGGCGGCGCGGGCAGCTGGCTCGCGGTGGCCCTCGCGGCGCTCTGCCTGCTGCTCGTGATCGTCTTCGCCGTGGCCGCCGTCGCCCACGGTGGCGGACGCACCGGCCGCCTGGTCGTGCACGACGAGCCGGCCGGGTCCATCGCGATCTCGGCCGCCTTCGCCGAGACGGCCGTGACGGACGCGCTCTCGGCCCGACGCGACGTGACCTCGGTGCACGTGTCGGCGTGGACGGTCCGCGGCCGCCCGGCGCTCAAGGTGCGCGTGCGGGTGACCGCGGGCGCGGCACCGGCGCCGGTCGTCGCGGCGGCGAGCGACGTGGTGCGCGGTCTCGACCGGGTGCTCGGCGAGGCGGTGCCGGTGCTCGTCGAGGTGGTCGGCGCGTCGGTCGTGAAGCGCGGCAGCGACCCGCGCGTCGCGTAGCCGCGCCTGCCGCGCGGCGCCCGCCCCGCTCCCGCACCCGCCCCTGACCCTGCGCACGCACCTGCCCCAGCCCCAGAACCAGCCCCAGCCCCAGCCCCAACCCCAGAACCATCGACTGATCAAAGAACCACTGAGAAGCGTGGTTCTTTGATCAGTCGGTGGTTCGAGCGGGTGGCTGAGGCCCGGGCGGCAGCAGGTTCAGCGGCGGCGGCGGCGCCTGCGCAGCGCTGACTCAGCGGCGCGCGAGCGCAGCCCAGCTCGGGTGCAGCGCGGGTGCAGCGCGGGGCTCAGCGCACCGCGAGCAGGATCTTCCCCGAGTGCTCGCCCGACTCCATGCGCTCGTGCGCCGTCGCGGCGAACTCGAGCGGGAACACGCTGTCGAGCACCGGGCGCACGGCCCCCGACGCGACCATCGGCCAGACGTGCTCGCGCACCTCGGCCATGATCGCGCGGCGCTCCTCGAGCGGGCGGGCGCGCAGCGTGGTGCCCCAGATCCGACCCCGCTTGCCCATCAGGCGGGCGACGTCGATCGTGGCCGACGAGCCGCCCTGCGATGCGATCACCATGACGCGGCCGCCCACGGCGAGCGCGTCGACGTCGCGCGCCAGGTAGTCGCCGCCGACGAGGTCGAGCACGACGTCGACGCCGCGGCCCCCGGTGAGCTCCTGGGTGACGGCGACGAAGTCCTCCGCCCGGTAGTCGATGCCGCGGTCGGCGCCGAGCTGCTCGCAGAACTCGACCTTCGCGGGGGTGCCGGCGGTGGCGTGGACGGTGGCGCCGAGCGCCTTCCCGATCTGGATCGCGATCGACCCGACCCCGCTCGACCCGCCGTGCACGAGCAGCGTCTCGCCGGCCTGCAGCTGCGCCGACATGACGACGTTCGACCAGACCGTGGCGACGGCCTCGGGCAGCCCGGCGGCCTCGACGAGGTCGAGCCCCTTGAGGTAGGGCAGCAGCAGGCCCTCGTCGACGGCCACGCGGTCGGCGTAGCCGCCGCCGCTGAGCAGGGCGACGACGTGGTCGCCGAGGGAGGCGGTGGTCACCTCGCTGCCCAGGGCCACGACCGTGCCGCTGACCTCGAGCCCGGGCCACGACGGGGCTCCGGCGGGCGACGGGTAGTGCCCCTCGCGCTGGTTCACGTCGGCGCGGTTCACGCCGGCGGCGGCCACGTCGACGACGACCTCGCGGGGGCCGGGCACGGGCTCCGGGACCTCGCTGACGACGAGGGCACGGGGCCCTCCGGGAACGGGGACGGTGACGGCACGCATGGGGCCATCCTGCCCCGTCCGGGCCGAGCGCGAGCCGGGCGACCTGGGGACGCCCCGGGGAGGCACCCCCTCCCCAGGGCGGTGCCCGCGACTCCCGCAGGCCCTCCGCCGGGCCCGCGCCGGGGCCCGACCTGCCCGCCGTCTAGGCTGGCCGCGTGCTGCTCTCCGACCACGACATCAAGCTCGAGCTCGACGCCGGGCGCATCGGCCTCGACCCCTACGAGCCGACGCTGATCCAGCCGTCGAGCATCGACGTGCGGCTCGACCGGCTGTTCCGGCTGTTCGACAACCACAAGTACCCGTTCATCGACCCCGCGGCCGACCAGCCCGAGCTGACGCGCCTGGTCGAGACGCCCGCCGACGAACCGTTCATCCTGCACCCGGGCGAGTTCGTGCTGGGCAGCACCTACGAGCGCGTCACCCTGCCCGACGACGTCGCCGCGCGGCTGGAGGGCAAGAGCTCGCTCGGCCGCCTCGGCCTGCTGACGCACTCGACGGCGGGGTTCATCGACCCGGGCTTCACGGGGCACGTGACGCTCGAGCTGTCGAACGTCGCGACGCTGCCGATCAAGCTGTGGCCCGGCATGAAGATCGGGCAGCTCTGCTTCTTCCGCCTCAGCTCGCCGGCCGAGCACCCCTACGGTTCGCAGGAGTACGGGTCGCGCTACCAGGGGCAGCGCGGGCCGACGGCGAGCCGGTCGTTCCAGGGGTTCGTGCACACCGACGTGTCGGGCGGGGCGGAGTCGGCGGGCGCCTGAGCGCCGTCGTCCCCGCTGCGCCGTCGGCGTGCGCACGCGCGGTTCCCGGCGCGTCGGGGGACACGCGTCGTGCTCGGCTTCGCCCGGGGGGCAGGGCATTCGCTCCGTGTCCGGTCGATCTGCAGAAAACTCGCGTTCGTATCACACTGGGATGGCCTCGCGGTACGGGTTCAGGACTGCGAGTTGCTGGGTGCGGGCGGCGATGTCGGGTCTCTCGCCCGCACCCCCTTCCGCTCCTCGTCGCGGCGGCGCCCTGGTCGATGCTCGCGGCCCGGTGCTGTGCGCCCTGAGCGCTGATCCACTCTGGAGTGGAGGACGCCTCCCCCGGCACCCCGCCCCCGAGCACACTCCTCCACTCCGGAGTGGAGGACGCTCCCCAGGCACCCCACCCCGAGACCCCTTCCCAGGCACGCTCCTCCACTCCAGAGTGGAGGAGTCTCCCCAGAACTACCTCCGGGCGCGTCCCGGCACCGGCACCCGCCCCGGCACCGGCACCGGCACCGGCACCCGCGCCCGCGCCTACGACTCCAGCGTCTCGCGCGGCGACCGCCCGTAGTGCGCCACGTACGCCGCCGTGAAGCGCCCCGCGTTCGCGAAGCCCCAGCTCTGAGCGATCCCCGCCACGGTGTGCCCGCGCGTCGGGTCAGCGACCTGAAGGTCGTGGTGCGCCCCGCGCAGCCGCGCCGCCCGCAGCACCGCCATGGGCGTCGTGTCGAGGTGCCGGCGGAACGCCAGCTGCAGCCCCCGCGGCGTCAGCCGGGCCGCCTCGGCGATCTCGACGACGCCGATGTCGTCGTGGGCGTGCTCCTCGACGTAGGCGAGCGCGCGCCGCACCGTCGACGGCACGGGCCGGGCGCTCGACGCCTCGCTCGTGCCGACCGCCGTCGTCGGGAAGGTCGTCACGAACGCCGCCACCAGCGACCGGAACGCCTGCCCCCTGATCAACGGGCTCGCCATCGCCGCGTCGTTGCGCACGACGTCCTGGTAGAGGTGTCGCATGTGCCCTCGCCAGTACCGGCCGAGGGCCTCGCTCTGGGGCTCCATGCCGATCACGTGCAGGCCTGCGGGAGGCGCGGTGAGCGACAGCCCCACCAGCTCGGCCTCCACGGCGGCCCGGTCGAGCATGAGCTGGGCCAGGTGGACGTCGTCCCACTCGGTCCGCTTGTTCGTGGTGGTGGGGAACGCGAACGGCTTCAGCAGCTCCGCCCGGTGGTCGGCGTCGCCCGCCTGCACCCGGAAGCCCCCGCCGAGCAGACGGCAGATGCCGAAGAAGGGCAGCGGCTCGCTCTCGGCACGCAGCGTGCCGGTGTACCGCATCTCGCCGACGGCGAAGCGGTGCTCGCCCGACACCGCTCGGCGGTAGTAGAACTCGTGGGCGTCGCCCGGCACGAGCTCGCGCATGCGGAAGGTGCGCCGCATCGCCTCGTGGGCGACGTCGGGGTCGGTGGTCTCCAGGCCGCGGATGCGCGGATCGTCGAAGGGCGACGGCGTCACGGGCTGCGACGGGTACGGGGGCGACGGCATCGGTCACGCCTCTCGTCGAGGTGGGCGCCGGGCCGCTCGGGGTCAGGGAACGGCGTCGGAGCGTCGGGCTGATCCCCCGACGGCGTCAGCATAGTGCGACGCCTCCGGAGCTGCCCCCCCTTCGGCGGACGCCGATGTGCCCCGGAGGCGGGCCGCGGTGGGGAGGGACGAGCTGGGGAGGACGAGCCGGGGAGGGACGAGCCGGGGTGGAGACCTGAACCAACCCACACCCCGGCTCGTGCACCGACGCCGGGGGACCCGCCAGGGTCCCGACGCGGTGCTCACCACGGCCAGCCCGAACCGCCGTGGTGTGCATTCTTCGGAGCACCGCTCGGAACGGTTTGGAGAATGTCTCAGAATTTTTCCGGCGCCCTCCCCAGGGCTCCGGGAGGCGGGGCTGTCCCCCGCCCCGCGCCTCCCGCAGCCCTGCCGCCGACGCACGGCGTAGCGTCGCGGCCATGGACTACAGGACCCTCGGGAACAGCGGTGCCTCCGTGTCGGAGCTGACACTGGGCACCATGACGTTCGGCGCAGAAGCCGACGAGACCACCTCTCACCAGATCCTCGACGCGTTCGTCGCGGGCGGCGGCACGCTCGTCGACACGGCCGACGTGTACAGCGCGGGGGTCTCCGAAGAGATCATCGGGCGCTGGCTCGCCGCGCGCCCCACCGACGCGGCGCAGGTCGTGCTGGCGACGAAGGGGCGCTTCCCCATGGGCGACGGCCCGAACGACGTCGGGCTCTCGCGGCGGCACCTCGCCCGTGCCCTCGACGACTCGCTCCGGCGTCTCGGCACCGAGCACGTCGACCTCTACCAGATGCACGCGTGGGACGCGCTGACGCCGATCGACGAGACCCTGCGGTTCCTCGACGACGCGATCAGCGCGGGCAAGATCGGCTACTACGGCTTCTCGAACTACCTCGGCTGGCAGGTCACGAAGGCCGTGGGCCGCGCCGACGCCCTCGGCTTCGCGCCGCCCGTCACGCTGCAGCCGCAGTACAACCTGCTCGTGCGCGACATCGAGCACGAGGTCGTGCCGGCCTCGCTCGACGCCGGCATCGGCCTGCTGCCCTGGTCGCCGTTGGCCGGCGGCTGGCTGAGCGGCAAGTACCGGCGCGACCAGGCGCCCACCGGCTCGACCCGACTCGGTGAGGACCCGACGCGGGGCATGGAGGCGTGGGAGGCGCGCAACGCGGACGAGCGCACCTGGACGGTCATCGACGCGGTCACCGCGATCGCCGACGCCCACGGCGCCTCGGCCTCGCAGGTCGCGCTCGCGTGGCTGCTGGCGCAGCCGGCCGTGACCTCGGTGATCCTCGGCGCCCGGACGGTCGAGCAGCTCGACGACAACCTCGGTGCGTCGGGCCTCGTGCTCACCGCCGACGAGCTCACGCGCCTCGGCGACGCGAGCGCCCCGCGCATCGACGACTACCCCTACGGCACCGCCGGGGTCGCCCAGCGCGGCCGCCGCATCGACGGCGGTCGCTGACCCCCGGGCTCAGCCCGGCACCGCACGGTGCGACCGTGGGAGGCGCGGTGTCGGTCAGACCGGCACCGCAACGTCCGCATGCCCGTGAACGACGGTCGTCGCCCCGTACTGCTCTCGTGAACCCGTCACCTGACGAGGGAGCCGGTCGGCACCAGTCGCTCGTCATCGGCGTGCCAGCACGACGATCATCACGATGAAGAAGGGGACCATCCCGAGGAAGGTCATCGCGGGCCAGGATCCGCCAGGAGCGCGCCGGTCTGCCCAGCGGAGCAACCAGATGGCGACCGTGACCGGCAAGAACCCGAGGGGGACTCCTGCGATGACCAGGACGGTCGCCGCCAGCACGAGGACGAGAGCTGTCAGAGACGGCACCACGGCTGTCCGTGACGCACTCGCAGACCCCCCGGCCTGATCGGGCCTCCGATGAGGAGGGTGACCGACATCTCCTGACATGTGACGCTCCTCTCGGGAGCCCGGAACGAGGAGTCCCCCGCACGGCCGCCCCCTCATCAGCTGACGGTGCCCCAGACCGCCGGCCTTCGGCTGTCGGGGAGGAGCCCTGAGGGTGCGACCTCACGCGGCTCGAGCGTGATGCGAGCCGACAGCTCGCGTCACGCTCACACTCTCTTCCCCCCGTCGACCGGTGTCAAGGATGTCACTGTGAAATTCTTGATATCCGTTAGATGAGGGCAGAACGAGGCGGATGGCGCTGGGCAGGAAGACGAGCAGACCTCTGCCTGCCCGGGCCGGCTTCCGCCTCGCGAGCTCGACCGAGTGGTCACGATCTGCTGCTCCCGGCGCGAGGGAAGAGCAGATCGTGACCACTCGGCGCGTCAGCGGTGCAGGTCGGCCGTCGCGCCGACGCGGCCGTGGCGCACCCGGACGGCGACGGTCACGACCAGCACGACGACCGCGGCGACCACTGCCGTGACCCCGGCGGCGGTGTCGAGCGGCTGGCCGGTGAAGCGTCCGACGGCGACCCACGAGAGGCCCCAGACCAGCGAGAGCATGGGCGCGATGCGGCCACGACCGGCGAGCGCGACGGCCACGCCCGACAGGCCGGCGACGGCGAGCACGACCGTCGACCAGACGCTGCTCGGGGCACCGAGGCCGTCGAAGCCGGACTCGACCAGCGCAGCCGCGATGTTGGCGGCGGTCGCGACCGAGACCCAGCCGAGGTAGAGGCCCATCGTGCCGTCGGTGACGAGCGCGTCGACCCAGCCGTGGGTCGGCGTGCGGAAGAGGGTGACGAAGATCCGCACCAGCACGGCCAGCAGGGCGACGATCACGACGACGCTGAGCCACACGTTCCCGAGCTGCACGGCCGCGAAGAGCCAGGCCGCGTTGAGCAGCATGGAGGCGGCGACCCAGTACCCGAGGCGACGGTGGCGGTCGACGCTGCGCTGGCCGGGCAGCGCCTGGTAGACGGCGTAGGCGACGAGGCCGAGGTAGATGACCGACCAGATCGAGAAGGCGGTGGTCGCGGGGGCGATCGGGGTGGCGTCGGCGCTGAGCGCCCCGCCGGAGGCTCCGGAGACGGAGGTGCCGCCGAAGGCGCCCGACCCCACCGCGGCGAGGACGACGGCCAGCACGGCCGCGACCACCACCACGACCTGACGGACGACGTCGCTCGGCTGGGGAGGGTGCGGTTCGGCTCGCGTGGCTGTGCTCATGTCGGCGACGGTACGCCGCCGAGATCTCTTAGCTGCTGAATCATCAGGCGCTTCCCAGCCTCGACGACCGGGCCCCGAGGAGTCGCGGGGCAGCCCCCAGCCCCCAGCGAGCCGCGCTGGCCCGAGTCCGGCACGCCCTGCCCGCGACTGTCGGTCAGTTGCCAATTTGAGGGCTTGAGAGGGCTCCGGAGGCCCGCATAACGGCAACTGACCGACGCGGGTCGTGGCCAGCACGGGCCCAGACGCCGCACCGCGCTCAGGCGGCGGGCCGCCAGCGCCGCAGCAGCTGCGCGTTCAGCGCCACGATCACCGTCGACAGGCTCATCAGCACCGCCCCCGCCGCGGGTGACAGCACGAAGCCGACCGGCGCCAGCACGCCCGCCGCGAGCGGCACCGACAGCACGTTGTAGCCCGCTCCCCAGACGAGGTTCTGGATCATCTTGCGGTACCCCACCCGCGACAGCGAGATCACCGACAGCACCGCCCGCGGGTCGTTCGACGCGAGCACGACGCCCGCCGACTCCACCGCCACGTCGGTGCCCGCGCCGATCGCGATCCCGACGTCGGCCCGGGCCAGCGCGGGAGCGTCGTTGACGCCGTCGCCGACCATCGCGACCCGCTGGCCGCGCTGCTGCAGCTCGGCGACGCGCGCGTCCTTCTCGTCCGGGCGCACCTCGGCGAACACCTCGTCGATGCCCAGCTCGCGCCCGACCGCGTCGGCCACCTGCTGCGCGTCGCCGGTCACCATCGCGACCCGCACGCCCGCGTCGTGCAGCCGTCGCACGGCCTCCGCCGACTCCGGCCGCACCTCGTCGCGCAGCGCGTACGCCGCCTCCACCGCTCCGGCACGCACGAGGTAGAGCACCGCGGCACCGTCGGCCCGCCACGGCCCGGTCGCCGTCGCCAGGTCGGCGGGCACCTCGAGGCCCTGGTCGCGGAGCAGGCCGGGGCCCCCGACGCTCACCTCGACCCCGTCGACGCGGGCCGTGACGCCGCTGCCCGTGAGCGACCGGAACGACTCGACCCGCGACTCCGGCGCCCCGCCCTGCCCCGCAGCGGCGTCGGCACCGTCACCAGCTGCACCGGCACCAGCCGCGGCGTGGGCCGCGCGCACCAGCGCCCGGGCGACCGGGTGCTCGCTGTCGCGCTCGACCGCCGCCGCGAGGCGGACGGCCGCGTCGTCGTCGACGAGGTCGGACGAGGAGGCGCGGGCCACGTCCGTCACCGCGGGCTCGCCCTTCGTGAGGGTGCCCGTCTTGTCGAACAGGACGGTGTCGACGGTGCGCATGCGCTCGAGGGCCAGGCGGTCCTTGACCAGCACGCCGGCCTTCGCGGCGCGCTCGGTCGAGATCGCGATCACCAGGGGGATGGCCAGTCCGAGGGCGTGCGGGCAGGCGATGACGAGCACGGTCACCGTGCGCGTGATCGCCTGGTCGAGGTCGCCGAGCAGCAGCCAGACGACGAACGTGACGACGCCCGCCCCCGCGGCGAACCAGAAGAGCAGCGCGGCGGCGCGGTCGGCGAGCGCCTGCGCCCGCGACGACGACGACTGCGCCTCGGCGACCAGCCGCTGGATGCCCGCGAGCGCCGTGTCGTCGCCGACCGCCGTGACGCGGACCCGCAACGTGCCGTCGGTCGCGACGGTGCCCGCCACGACGCGGTCGCCCTCGGAGCGCGAGACGGTGCGGCTCTCGCCGGTGATCATCGAC
Organism: Frigoribacterium sp. CFBP 8754; assembly: GCF_014841815.1. Classification (NCBI taxonomy): domain Bacteria; kingdom Bacillati; phylum Actinomycetota; class Actinomycetes; order Micrococcales; family Microbacteriaceae; genus Frigoribacterium; species Frigoribacterium sp. CFBP 8754. Next base: position 218,783 of record NZ_JACYUO010000003.1, on the reverse strand, counting down.
TCGTCCATCTCGGCGGAGCCGTCGACGATCGTGCCGTCGGCCGGCACGCGCGCGCCCGAGCGGACGAGCACGACGTCGCCGGCCACGAGGTCGCCGATCGCCACCTCGGTCGTGCCGGAGCCCGAGCTGCCGGAGGCGGAGCTGCCGGAGTCGCGGGTCGAGCCGTCGGGGCCCGTCGCGTCGACGCGGTCGGCCGTGTCGGGCAGCAGGGCAGCGAGCGCGTCGAGGGCGCCGGAGGCGGCCCCGAGGGCGCGCATCTCGATCCAGTGGCCGAGCAGCATGATGACGACGAGGAGGGCGAGCTCCCACCAGAAGTCGAGGTCGAGGCCGCCGATGCCGAGCGTCGTCGCCCAGCTGGCGACGAAGGCGACGGTGATGGCCATCGCGATGAGCAGCATCATGCCGGGCTGCTTCGCCCGCGCCTCGGCGACGCCGCCGGAGAGGAACGGCCAGCCGCCCCAGACGAAGAGGAAGGTGCCGAGCACGGGCGAGATCCACTCGGCGCCGGGGAAGGACGGCACGTCGTAGCCGAGCAGGCCCGCGAACATCGAGCTGAAGGCCACGACCGGGATCGCGACGACGAGGCTCACCCAGAACTTGTCGCGGAACTGGGCGGCGTGGTCGCCGTGGCCGCCGTGGTGGCCGTGGCCGCCGTGCCCGCCGTGGCCCGCGTGTGCGTCGGGCCCAGCGTGCGCGTCGTGCCCAGCGTGCGCGTCGTGCCCGGCGTGCGCGTCGTGCGCGTCGTGCCCGTGGTGCCCCGCGTGCGAGTCGTGCCCGGAGTGGTCGTCCCCGACGCCGTGCGCCTCCTGCCCGTGCGCGGCCGTCGCGAGGTCCGAGTGGTCGCCGTGGTCGCCGTGGTCGCCGTGGTCGCCGTGCGCAGCGTCGTCGTGCCGAGGAGTCATGCTGCATACCCTAGGGGGGTATCCGTGTCGCCGTCCAGATCTCTCGACCCGCGACTCCTCGCGGTCATCTGCCGACGGTCACGGGGCGGCCGCCCGGCCGCCCGCGGGTCAGCCCCCGACGGGCGGCCCGACGATCAGCAGCACGACGAAGACCACGACCACCGCGGCCGCGAGCAGGACGACGGCCAGCACCAGGTGACCGAGGACCCAGCGGAGGAGGCGGTCGGCCGGCCTCCGGTCACGCGGGTCGTCGGTCGCGGTGCGGCGCCAGTCGCCGCGGAGGCCGCCGCGGCGGTCGATCCAGCGCTCGACGGGCAGGGAGGCGAACGGCACGACGGCGCTGGCGAGGGCCGCGGCCGTCACGCCGAGGCTCCAGCGCTGGTTGACCGCGACGACGACCCCGGCCACCAGGTACGCGAGGAAGACGAAGCCGTGGATCGGCCCGGCGACGCTGACCGGCCAGTCGCCGACCCGCGCGACGTACTTGAGCAGCATGCCGCCGATGAGCAGGGCCCAGGTGACGACCTCGGCGACGGCGAACGAACGGAAGAGGGTGCGAGGCGACACGGGGGCTCCAGGGGGTCGACGGGACTCCGCTCATGGTCGCAGGCCGCCGCTGGGCGGCTCCTCCCGTCGTGCACACCACGCACCCAGCAGGAGGCGCCCCTCCTGTTCCGAAGGATCCTCAGGAGGCGCGGCGTACCCTGGTCAGGTCAGCGACGACGACGAGGGGACTCCATGAGCGACCACGAGAAGCACGACACGACACGGCACGACGCCCCGCGCGACACCGCCCCGGGCCGCCTCCGCCTCACCTGGCCCACCTTCCGCGGCTCGCCCGTCGGCTGGGGCATCCTCGCCTTCCCGCTGCTGCTCGACCTCGTCCTGGTCGGCCGGCACCTCGGTCGCGGCGACCCGGTCACCCCGTTCGGCGTCGTCCTCACGATCGCCGTGCTCGTCGCCCTGGCGGTCGCGATCACCGGCCTGGTGCAGACGATCCGGCACCCGCGGCCCGGGCCGCCCGTGTGGCAGGGCGACGACCCGCGCTGAGGCTCGGCGCTCCCTGGGTGCCGGCCCGCGCCTCCTTGCTTGGCTGGGGGGCATGACTACTCTCGCGATCATCGGTGCCGGAAAGGGGCTCGGCGCTGCCGTGGCCCGTCGATTCGGGCGGGAGGGGTTCAGCGTCGCGCTGATCTCCCGTCACCAGGGCCGGCTCGACGCCCTCGCGGCCGAGCTCGAGGCCGACGGCGTCACCGCGCAGGGCTTCGTCGCCGACGTGCGCGACCCCGCCTCCGTGGCCCGGGCGCTCGAGGCGGCGACCGAGGCGCTCGGGCCGATCCAGGTGCTGCAGTACAGCCCGCTGCCGCAGAAGGACTTCATGCGGCCCGTGCTCGAGACGACTCCGGCCGACCTCGTCGGGCCCGTCGAGTTCTCGATCTACGGGCCGGTCGCGGCCGTGCACCAGGTGCTGCCGGGCATGCGCTTCCTCGGGCGGGGGCCGGACGGCCACGGCAGCACGATCCTCTTCGTCAACGGCGGCTCGGCCGTCACGCCCGGGCGCACCGTCACCGGCACCTCGATCGCCTTCGCCGGCCAGGCCGCGTACGCGCAGCTGCTGCACGACGAGCTGGCGGACGAGGGCATCCAGGTGTCGCAGCTGATCATCGGCGGGGCCATCACGCCCGACGACCCGGAGAAGACGCCGGAGGCGCTGGCCGAGCGGCTCTGGGGGCTCCACACCCGGCGCGACACCTTCCGGGAGCAGGTCAGCGCCGACTGAGGCGTCGGAGCGGCGCCCGCGCGGCCGGCGAGTGGTCACGAACTGCTGCTCGCACGGGGCGGGACGAGCAGGTCGCGACCACTCGAGCCGGCGTCGCTCGGACGTCGACGCCGCGACGGCGGCGAGCCTGAGCCCGGCCGGTGAGTCCGCCCGGCACGGAGGCGGGCGGCGTAGCGTCACGCACAGCACCGGATCAGCACACGAGCGGCATCGTCGCGGAGACCCCCCTGTGGTCACCGAGGCGGTGCCGCGTGCTCGTGGCCCGAGCCGCACGCAGTGCGCACAGCGCCGCGCTGCGCCACTCCGCGCTGCGCCACCCCGTGCCGCGCCGCCCGCCCCGCGCCGCCCCGCTACGCCCCGCCGAACCGCTCCGTGCGCACCCGGGTCGGGTCGTGGCCGGCGTCGACGAGCCAGCCCGCGATCGTCTCGACGAAGCCGTTCGTGCCGCAGACGTAGACGAGCGGGTGCTGCTCGGCGGGCAGCGCCAGCTCGAGCAGTCGCTCGCGGGTGAGGCGCCCGGCGGGCCGGGCCGCTCCCTCCGGCGCTCCGCGCGTGAAGACCCAGTCGACCGTGAGGTCGGGCCCCGCGGCGGCGGCGAGCTCGTCGAGCTCCGGGGCGAACCACTGGTCGTCGGGCGTCCGCACCGAGCAGATCAGCCGCATCGGGGGCGCGTCGTCACGCTCCGACCGCGAGCGGATCATCGCGACCAGGGGCGCGACCCCTGACCCTCCGCCGATCAGCTGCACGGGCGACCGCGTCGGCGCCGGGGCCCCCGCGGGCTCGGGCAGCACGGCGTGCACGGCCGAGTCGGGGTCGAACTCCGTCGGCGGCCACACGAACCAGCCGCCGATCGGGCCGCGCACCTCGACCGGGTCGCCCGGCTCGGCGGCCTCGACCAGGTACGGCGAGACCTCGCCGTCGGGCAGCTGCTCGACCGAGATCTCGAGCTCGGCGGCGAGCGGGTCGCCGTGGGTGCCCCGCACGTCGGAGAGCGAGTACGACCTGACGGCCTGGTAACCGTCGTCGGCGGTCAGTCGGAGGTCGACGTGCTGACCGGCACGCGCCGCCCGCAGCCCCGGCACGGCGATGGTGATGGATCGGCCGGTGCCGCTCAGCGGGGTCGTCGACGCGACCGTGCCGGGCCGCCAGGCATAGGGGTCGGCACCGCTCACGCGTAGCGTTCTTCGCGCCAGGGGTCGCCGTGGCCGTGGTAGCCCATGCTCTCCCAGAAGCCGCGGCGGTCGGTCGGCATGGTCTGGACGCCCTGCAGCCACTTCGCGCTCTTCCAGAAGTAGAGCCCGGGCACGAAGAGCCGCGCCGGCCCGCCGTGCTCGGCGTGCAGGGGCTGGCCCTCGTAGGTGTCGACGACCCACGCCTTGCCGCCGAGCAGCTCGTCGAGCGGCAGGTTGGTGGTGTAGCCGCCGTAGCTCGTCGCCATCGCGTAGCCGTGGTCGGTCTCGAGGCCGTCGAAGAGGGTGTCGAGCGAGACGCCCGACCAGTGGGTGCCGAGCTTGCTCCAGCTCGTGACGCAGTGGATGTCGGTCTCGATCGCCTCGTGCGGCAGGGCCTGGAAGTCGGCCCAGGTGAGCGAGCGCTGGCCCTGCTCGGTGCCGACCTGCAGCTCCCACCGCTTGATGTTCGGGGTGGGGCCGGCCGAGAGCACGGGGAAGCCCTGCTCGAGGTGCTGCCCCGGGGGGAGGCGCGGGTCGGCCTCCCGACGTCGGCCGAAGCCGGTGAACCCTGCCATCGCGCGCCTCCTGCACCCTGGGGCGACGCCGTGCGGCGGCGTCGCGCGGGGCTCGTTCGCCCCGACCCGGCCCACAGTAGCGGGGCCCCCCGACGCCCGGCGAGACCACCAGCCTGGGACTGGCCTGGGAGGCGGTTGACCTGCAGGTGCACGGGGGTCGTACGGTGGTGGGAGACCCCCAGCGAAAGGACTCCCCCATGGCTGAGTACACCCTGCCCGACCTCCCCTACGACTACTCCGCTCTCGCGCCGCACATCAGCGCGCAGATCATGGAGCTGCACCACTCCAAGCACCACAACACGTACGTGACCGGGGCGAACACGGCCAACGCCGCCCTCGCCGAGGCGCGTGACAAGGGCGACCTCGCCAACGTCAACAAGCTCGAGAAGGACCTCGCGTTCAACCTCGGCGGCCACGTCAACCACTCGATCTTCTGGACGAACCTGACCCCCGAGACCAGCGAGCCCGTCGGCGACCTGCTCGAGGCCATCGGTCGTGACTTCGGCGACCTCGAGAAGTTCAAGGCGCACTTCACGGCCACCGCGCTCGGCGTGCAGGGCTCCGGCTGGTCGGTGCTCGCGTACGACGTCATCGGTCAGCGCCTCAGCGTCTTCCAGCTCTTCGACCAGCAGGGCAACGTGCCGTTCGGCCTCGTGCCGCTGCTGATGCTCGACGTCTGGGAGCACGCCTACTACCTCGACTACCAGAACGTCCGTGCCGACTACGTCAAGGCCTTCTGGAACATCGTGAACTGGGAGAACGTCGCGCAGCGCTACGCCGCCGCGACCACGAAGACGCAGGGCCTGCTGACCTTCTAGTCGCACCCGCTGCCTCACCAGGGCCGCGCCTCCCCCGTCACGACGGGCCGGAGGCGCGGCCCTGTCGCGTGCGGCCCCGTCGCGTCCGGCCTCGCTCGCCCCTGGGGACGACCACCCCTCGCCGTCCCTCCCCACCCCCCGGGCATGCGCCTCCGGGATGAACCTGACCCTCGGGAGGCGCGGTGCGGCCCGCCCCTCACCTAGCCTTCTGCACATGATCGACGTGAGGCGGTGGGGACGGCACGCGGTCGCCCCGGCCGCGGCGACCGTCTACTTCGTGTTCTGGGTGGCGGCCTCCTGGGGCCGCGGCGGCGTCGCCGACAACAGCGTCGTCTTCGGCCTGTTCGCCCTGGCCATCGGCCTGTCGTGGTGGATGCCGTCGACCGCCCTCGCCCTCGTCGTGGTCGTGCCCGTCCTGCAGCTGCTCGGCCTCGCCGAGGCCCCCGGGCAGGACACCTGGACGGCCTACGTCGCCGTCGCGCTCGTGATGGCCTTCGTCGCCGTCCGGCCCTCGCCGTGGCTGCGCCTCGCCGCGCTGCTGGTGGCGGGGGTGACGGCCGGGCTCGCCGCCTGGCTGCTCACCGTGCCGACGCTGACCCGGCCGCAGAGCTGGAGCACCTGGGTGGGCGCCGGCACCGCGGGCCTCCGCATCGAGTTCTCGCTGCTGATGGCCGCTCTCTTCGGCGTGTTCGCCGGGGCGTGGGCGATCGGGGTCGCGTTCGCGAGCATCCGCCGGGTGGTCGTCATCCGCGCGGCGCTCGAGGCCACCGAGACCCGCTTCGAGGCGGCCGACCTCGAGCTGCGGCTCGAGCAGGAGCGCGCCCGCATCTCGCGCGACGTGCACGACGCCCTCGCGCACTCGCTCGCCGTCGTCGTGTCGCAGGCCCAGGGGGCGATCGCGCTGCGGGCCACGCGCCCCGAGGCCGCCGACGCCTCGCTCGCCACGATCGCCGAGGTCGGCCGCACGGCGCTGCTCGACGTGCGCCGGCTGGTCGAGCGGATCACGCACGACGACGACGTGACCGCCCCGCGCCAGACCCTCGCCGACCTCGGGGTGCTCGCCGCGGCGATGCGCGAGGCCGGCATGGAGCTCGACGTCGTCGTCGAGGGGACGCCCGCCCTCGCCCCCTCGCAGGAGCTCGCCGTCTACCGCATCGTGCAGGAGAGCCTCACGAACGCCCTGAAGCACGCGGGCACGACGAGCACGGTCGCGGTCGTGCTCGACCACCGCGGCGAGGGGCTGTCGCTCTCCGTCCGCTCGCGCGGGCGGGGCTCCCCGCTCGTCGCCGCCCGGGAGGGCCGCGAGGGCGGCGCGGGCGTCCGCGGCATGACCGAGCGGGCACGGCTGGCGGGCGGCTGGCTGACGGCCGGCCCGGCCGACGACGGCGCCTCGTTCGAGGTGACCGCCTTCGTGCCGTCACGGGGTGAGCGGGCCGCGACCACCGCCTCCCCGGCGCCGACCTCCCCCGGGCCGCCGCCTCCCGACCCGGTCTTCCGCGACCTGGACTCCCGCGACCTGACCACGCCCGACCTGACCGAGAAGAGCACCCCATGATCCGCGTCGCCGTCGTCGACGACCAGCCGCTGTTCGCCAGCGGGCTCGAGATGCTCATCGAGGCGCAGCCCGACATGGCCTGCGTCGGCACCGCCGTCGACGGGCGGCAGGCGCTCGAGCTGGCGGCGCGCACGAGCCCCGACGTCGTGCTGATGGACCTGCGCATGCCGGTGATGAACGGCCTCGAGGCCACGGCCCGGCTGCTCGAGGGCGTCTCGCCCGACGAGCTGCCGCGGGTCGTCGCCCTGACGACGATCCAGCGCGACGAGGCCGTGTACGGGGCGCTCAAGGCCGGCGCGTACGCGTTCCTCACGAAGGACGCCACGCCCGACGAGGTGCTCGGCACCATCAGGGCCGCGTTCGCGGGCGAACCCGTCTCGACCGCCGACGCCGCGCTCGACGTCGTGCACCGGTACGCCGTGCCCGCCCCGACGCCGCCCGTCGACCCGCTGGCCCCGCTCTCGCCGCGCGAACGCGAGATGACGCTGCTCATCGCCCGCGGCCTGAGCAACACCGAGATCGCCGCCGAGGCCTTCCTCAGCGAGGCCACGGTGAAGAGCCACGTGCGCGCCGTACTGCAGAAGCTGGCCCTGCGCAGCCGCGTGCAGATCGTCGTGTTCGCCTACGAGAACGGCCTCGTCTCCGGAGCCGAGCGGAGGCGCGGGTGACGGAGCGCGACCGCGAGCAGGTCGCCAAGCGGGTCACCGCCGTCGCGGTCGCCCTCGTCGTGGCCGGGGTCGTCGTCGCGGGGCTGCCGTCGACCCGGCCCTGGGCCCTGCCGACGACCGCCACGCAGGACCGCTCTTCCTGGGCCATGCCGCTCGACCAGTACATCGGCGTCGGCGACATCCGCTTCGGCTACGCGCAGGAGCTGATGATCGAGAAGTGCCGTACCGACGAGGGCGGTGACGGCTCGCGGGTGCCCTGGCGAGACGTCGACGCGGCGACCACCGCGGCCGAACGCCAGCCGACGCGGGCCTTCGACCTCGACCAGGCCGAGGCTCGGGGCTACCACGTGCCGCCGACCGCCGACCCGGGCGAGGGGGCGTGGCGGGAGTTCGTCCTGAGGCCGGTCTCGGCCGCCGAGAGCGCCGCGAGGGACCGCTGCGTCGACAGGCTGTACTCGGAGCACCCCGAGCTGCTCTCCGGCTACCTCGGGACGGGCACCGGGACGGTCGGTGACATCGCCACCCGGCTCAGCGACGCCGCCTTCCGCGACGCCCGCGACGACGACGCCGTCCTCGCCACCGTCCCCGCGTGGCTCGAGTGCATGCAGCCCGTCGCGGACGCCTCCTGGGAGCTCCCGGACTCCCCGGCGGGCATGCCCACCGACGCCATGGCGGGCAACTTCCGGTCATACGACCCCGCGTCGCCGGTCACCGAGGCCGAGCTCGACGTCGCCACCGCCGACGCCGCCTGCCGCGAGTCGTCGGGGTACCTCGACGCCCTCTACGACGCCGAGTGGGAGCACCAGCTCACCGTGCCCCACGACTACGGCGAGCGCCTCTCGCAGGTCGACACGGGAGCGGTCGCCGCGGCGAAGCGCACGGTCGACGCCGCGCTGGCCCGGCTGACGCCGCCGGCTCCCTGAGCTGTCGGCCCGCGCCTCCCGCAGGCCGCGCCGTCCGCACCAGGCGCCTCCCGCAGCCTCCGCTCCCCGCGCCTCCCGCCCTGCCCCTGCCCCCCGGCCGGGGGCCTGTCGAAACCGTCCCGCGGGTATGTAACCTGGGGTACAGAGGGACCACGGCGCCGGGGGGCGCCTAGGGGGCCGAGGGGAGGTCCGTGGGCCTGACCAGCGCGACGAGCGACGTGGTCAGGCCCTCGGACCCGGGGGCCGCCATCCACGGCAGCAGCACCGAGAGCAGCTGCGCGAGCCGCTCGAACACGTCGGCCCGCCCGGTCGTCGCCCCGGAGAGGGTCTGCACGCCCGTGTAGGCCCCGACGAGCAGGTGCGTCGCGGCGTCGACGTCGAGGTCGGCGCGGAAGGCGCCCTCGTCGACCGCTCCGCGGATGAGCCGGCCCATCTGGTCGAGCCAGTCGAGGTACGGCGGCGCGACGGTGAGCGCGCGGTCGGGCACCTCGGTGGTGAGGCGGATGCCCGCCGTGATCGTCACCTCGCGGGTCAGCTGGGTCGCGAGCGACGCGCACGACAGCACGATCGCCTCCGCGCACGAGCGGGCCTCGGCCGAGACCCGGTCGGCGTAGGCCCGCGCCAGGCGGTGCTGCTCGGCGATGACCGCGTCGGCCAGCGCGGCCTTCGACGGGAAGTGGAAGTACAGCGCGCCCTTGGTCACGCCCGCCGTGTCGGCGACGACGTCGAGCGACGTCGAGCCGTAGCCCCGCTCGTCGAAGACCTCGGCGGCGGCGTGGAGGATCGCCGCGCGCGTCGCTCGGGCACGCTCTTGCTGGGGCACGGAGAGACACAGTACCGGCGGGCCCCGGGGTGTGACGCCCGCCCCGGTCAGGCCGCGGGCGTCTCCGGCAGGGCAGGAGTCGCGGGTCGGCCCCGGCGCGGAGCCCGGCTGGCGTACAGCACGCCCCCCACGACGGCCACGCCCGCGACCACCTCCACCGCGTCGGGCACCTCGTCGAAGGCCGCCCACGACGCGAGCACCCCGACCACGGGCACGAGCATCGAGAACGGCGCGACCGTGCTCGACGGGTACGCGGCGAGCAGGCGGGTCCAGAGGCCGTAGCCGAGCACCGTCGCGACCAGCACGACGTACAGCAGGCCGACGACGCTCGGCAGGGCGTCGAGGGTGCCGACGGTCGCCAGGCTGCGGCCGATGCGCCCGGGCCCCTCGACGGCGAGCGAGAGGGCGAGCATCGGGATGGGCGGCACGACCGACATCCAGAGCGTGAGCCGCAGCGGGTCGGGGGCGGCCGCCCGCCGCACCGCCACGTTGCCGAGGCCCCAGCCGAGCGCGCCGCAGAGCACGAGCACGACGGGCAGCAGCGCCGCCACCTGGGCCCGGTGCACCGCGATCACGGCGAGGGCGAGCACCGCGACGCCGATGCCGATCGCCTGGCGCCGGGTGATGCGCTCGCGCAGCCAGAACGCCGCGATCACGACGGTCGCCGGGGCCGACGCCTGGAGCACGAGCGACGCGAGGCCGGAGGGCATGCCCGCCGCCATGCCGAGGTAGAGGAAGCCGAACTGGAGGATCCCCAGCCCGAGGCCGACGAGCAGCAGGCTGCGCCACGGGATGGGCGGGCGCGGCACGAACAGCAGCGTCGGCACGGCCAGCAGCGAGAAGCGCAGCGCGACGAGGAAGATCGGCGGGAAGTGCTCGAGCGCCAGCGCCGTCATCGGGAAGTTCACGCCCCAGCAGACCGCGACCACGAGGGCGAGGAGGCGGTCGCGGGGCGTCATCCGGCCAGCCTGGCCGAGCGGGGGGCGGCGGCACCAGCCGACGCGCTGGTCGTCCGGCCGAGCAGGCCACCGGTCGGCGGGCGGCCCTGCCCCGGCGGTGCCGCGAGCGGTGCCGGGGGCTCGCACCGCGCCTCCCGCAGGCCCCTGCCGACCGCGCCGGCGAGCCCGGCCCGGGCCCGGGGGACGCCCGCGGTCCCCCGTTCGGCTGCCTGTGCCGGAGGCCCCCGCCGTGCTGTCATGGGGGACCACCAGCGTCGGGCCGTCGACGAGCGTGCCCGGGAACAGGCTCCGATGTCGACCACTCCCCGCGCCGCCCTCGGCCCCCGCGCCGCCCGGGCCGCCCTCGGCGCGGTCGTCGCCGCCGCGCTGCTCGCCCTCGTCGGCTGCACGTCGTCCGCCGACCGCGGCGAGGGCGACGGCGACGCCGACCGCGACTCCGCCTCGGCCACGCCGACCGCCGCACCCGACCGCGTGACGCGCGAGACGATGCGCACCGCCCCGACCGACCTCGTCTTCCCCGGCGGGCTCGCCGTCGAGCCGGGCTCGCTCGCCTCGCGGGCGCAGGCCGAGCTCGACGCGGCAGGCCAGCCGGGCCAGGCCGACGCGGCGGGCGTGATCGCCGCGCAGCCCGTGGCGATGTGGATCGGCGACGGCTACGACGACGAGCAGCTGGTCAAGGTGGTCACCGACTTCCTCGACGCGGCCGACGCCCAGGGCGCGACGGCGGTCTTCGTCACGTACGCCATCCCCGACCGCGACTGCGGCAACTACTCGGCGGGCGGGCTCACGGTCGACGAGTACCCGGCGTGGAACCGCACCATCGCCGAGACGATCCGCGGCCACGACGCCGTGGTGATCGTCGAGCCCGACTCGCTCGGCATCCTCAGCCGCTGCCCCGACCTCGTCGAGGAGAGGCTGCCGCTGCTGCGCCAGGCCGTCGAGGACTTCGCGGCGGCGGGCGTGCCCGCCTACCTCGACGGGGGCAACTCGAACTGGGTCGACGCGCAGACGATGTCGGAGCGCCTGCTCGCCGCCGGGGTCGAGGACGCCCGCGGCTTCTTCACGAACGTGTCGGGCTTCTACCGGGTCGACGAGGAGCGCGCCTACGCCGAGCGCCTCTCCGCACTCACCGGCGACAGCCACTTCGTGATCGACGTCTCGCGCAACGGCCGCGGCTGGCAGGGCACCTGGTGCAACCCCGACGGGGCGGCGCTCGGGCAGGACCCGCACGTCGCCGGGGGCAGCGGGGGGCTCGACGCCCTGCTCTGGGTCAAGACGCCCGGCATCAGCGACGGCACCTGCAACGGCGGGCCCGCGGCGGGCACCTGGTGGCCGTCGTTCGCGGAGGGCCTCGTCACCCGCCGCGTCGAGGACGAGGGCTCGCAGCAGTAGCCGCGGGGCCGGCCGGGACGTCGGGAGTCGCGGGCCGGGCCCGGCGCACCGGCGTCAGCGGCTGCGCAGCAGCTCCAGGAACTCGTCGGCCATGCCGAGCTGGCGCTCGAGGCGGGCTCGTCGCTCGACGGTCTGCTCGATGAAGGAGTCGAGGCGGGCGCGGACGGCGGCGACGTGCTCCGGGGAGCCCTCCGCGCCTCCCTCGGGGCCTGCCGCGGTCGCGGACTCGAGGTCGGCGACGACGCGCAGCAGCTCGGCCATCTCGTCGAGCGAGAAGCCGAGCGGCTTCATGCGACGGATCACCATGAGGCGCTGGAAGTCGGCCTCGGTGTAGAGCCGGAAGCCGCCCTCGGTGCGGCCGGTGGGGGCGAGCAGGCCGACCTCGTCGTAGTGGCGGATGGTGCGCAGCGACATCTCGGCGCGCTCTGCCAGCTCGCCGATCTGCATCATCGGCTGGTCGACGTCGCTCATGGGTGGCCCATCTCTACCCTCACGTGAGGGTAGGGTTGATCGTACGGCAGGGTCGCCGTGCGCCCCCCACTCTTCCAGACTCTCCTCAGGAGCCCCGTGACGTCTCCCGCCTCCCCCTCCTCCGTCGTGCCCGTGCACGCCGACGACACCGTGCTCGGCGTGCTCCGCTCGCCGCGACTGCTCACGAGGGAGGCGCTGGCCGGCATCGTCACCACGCTCGCCCTCGTGCCCGAGGTGATCTCGTTCTCGGTCATCGCGGGCGTCGACCCGATGGTCAGCCTGGTCTCGTCGGTCGTGCTCGCGATCGTCATGTCGCTGCTGGGCGGCCGCCCGGCGATGGTGACGGCGGCGGCCGGCTCGGTCGCGCTGGTCGTGGCGCCGCTCGTGCAGCAGCACGGCGTGGAGTACGTGCTGCCGGCGGTGCTGCTGGCCGGGGTGATCCAGGTGGCGTTCGGCACGGCGGGGCTGGCGCGGCTGATGCGGTTCATCCCGCGGTCGGTGATGATCGGGTTCGTCAACGCGCTCGGCATCCTGATCTTCGTCGCACAGGTGCCCCACGTGGTCGACGTGCCGTGGGTGGTCTACCCGCTGTTCGCGCTGACGATCGCGATCGTCGTGCTGCTGCCGCGGCTGACGAAGGCCGTGCCCGCACCGCTGATCGCGATCGTGGTCGTGACGGCGATCGTGGTGTTCGCCGGGCTGAACGACGTCCACACGGTCGGCGACGAGGGCCCCATGGGCGGCGGGCTGCCCGGGCTGACGCCGTGGCTCGTGCCGGTGTCGCTCGACACGCTCGTGATCATCCTGCCGACGGCGCTCAGCGTGGCGTTCGTCGGCCTGATGGAGACGCTGCTGACGGCCAAGCTGGTCGACGACATCACCGAGACGCCGTCGCACAAGGGCAAGGAGTCGTGGGCCCTCGGCGTCGCGAACATCGCCGCGGGCTTCTACGGCGGCATCGCGGGCTGCGCGATGATCGGGCAGACCGTCGTGAACGTGAAGATCGGACGGGCCCGGACGAGGGTGTCGACCGTGGTGGCCGGGCTCTTCCTGCTGCTGCTCGTGACGGGGCTGAGCTCGGTGATGGCGCGCATCCCGATGGTCGCGCTGGCCGCGGTGATGATGATCGTGGCGATCTCGACGGTCGACTGGCACAGCGTGAAGCCGTCGACGCTGCGGCGGATGCCGCTGCCCGAGACGCTCGTGATGGTGGTGACGGTCGTCGTGGTCGTCGCGACCGGCAACCTCGCGATCGGCGTCGCGGTCGGCGTGCTGCTGGCGATGGTGCTGTTCGCGCGGCGGATCGCGCACGTGATCCGGGTCGAGCGGACCGTCGACGCGCAGAGCGGTGCCGTGCGCTACGACGTGGTCGGGCCGCTGTTCTTCGGCAGCAGCAACGACCTGGTCGAGCACTTCGCGTACCGCGACGACCCGGCCTCGGTCGTCGTCGACCTGAGCCGGGCCCAGGTGTGGGACGCCTCGAGCGTCGCCGCCCTCGACTCGGTCGAGACGAAGTTCGCGGCCCACGACGTGGCGGTGGAGTTCGTCGGGCTCGACGACCGCAGCCACGCCTTCCGCTCGAGGTTGACGGGGCAGTTCGGGGAGTAGGCCGGGGAGGGGGGGCAGGTCGGTCGGGCGCTCCCCGGCGCGAGCCGCCGGCGCGAGCCGCCGGCGCCGTCCGCCGTGGCGGGCCCGCTCGGCGAGATCTCGGAGAAGTGGTCCCTGGGATCGCTGATCCACTCCAGAGTGGAGGAGCGGGGCTGCGCCTCACCGGCACCTCGCGCCGCTGCTCCACTCCAGAGTGGAGGAGCGAGCCTGCCTCTCGCCCCACACCCACCCCGCTGCTCCACCCCAGAGTGGAGGAGCGAGACCGGTGACCTGCGGACACGGTGACACGGCGGGGTGAGGCGGGTCCTCGTCCTCCTGGGCGGGTCGGCGCCGACCCGCCCACGACGACACGGACCCGCCGGACCGACCGCGACAGCGCTCGGGAGGACGCGCGTTCACGGCTGAGCTCCTCCACTCCAGAGTGGATCGACGAATCTGGGGCGTCACATCCGGACGGCGAGCTCCTGGCAGCCCAGCTCGCGGCGATGAGGCCGACCGCCAGCAGACTCACGCCGCAGCGCGGGCGCCAGGAGACTCACGCCCCGGCGCGGGCGACCGGCGCCGGACCCGCACAGCAGCGCGGGCGGGCGGGGCGGCGGGACGGACCCTAGGCGCCGATGCGCACGAAGTGGTGCGGCTGGTCCCAGATGGGGCGCACCGCGACGAAGCCGCCGGGCTTGGGCGCGTCGAGGATCATCCCGTTGCCCGCGTAGATCCCGTCGTGCGCGAGGTTGTCGAAGACCACGAGGTCGCCGGGCACGGCGTCCTCGGCCGAGACGCGAGTGCCCTCCGCGTCCTGCGTGGGCACGTAGTGCGTCAGCGAGATGCCGAACTGCGAGTAGACGAACGTGATGAGGCCCGAGCAGTCGAACTTGGTCGGGTCCTCGCCGCCGTGCACGTACGGGGTGCCGATGTACTGCATCGCGACGGCCAGCACCTGGTCGCGGTCGAGCGTCGGGTAGAGCGGGTCGGCCAGGTAGCTCTCGGTCGTGCGGCCGTCCCACACCGAGGTGCTCGCCGCGGCGGAGTTCAGCTTCACCTGCGTCGCCAGGTCGACCAACGACGTCGCCGAGTACGCGTCACGGCTCATGTCGGCGTCGATCACGTCACCGTCGACGGAGAGGCTCTGCGACGCTCCCCGCGCCGCCGACGCCCCGGGGCCGGCCGCGACGGCCTGGGCTCCCTGGTCGGCGCTCGCGAGCAGGGGCAGCGTGCCGCTGGCGGCGAAGCCGATCAACGCGGCGACCACCGAGACCTTCTTCACGACGGCACCGAGACGACGAGCCGCGGGGGCGGCCGCGGACGCCCCAGCGGGAGCGACAGCCGCAGGTGCAGCAGCAGCGCTCGGCACCGCAGCCCGCCGGCCGGAGGCGCGGGTCGAGTCCGCGGCACGGCTCGCCGACGCTGCCCTGGCCGACACGACCTTGCGGCTCACGCCCGCGGTCGGGGCCGCGACCGGCTCGCCGGCGAGCTCCGCCGCCTCGGCGGCGACGGCGTCGGCACGGGCGGCCGAGCGGCGACCGCGGAGCAGCGGGCCGGTGGCCGCCTCGGAGGCGGCGACGAGGGCGTCCGACTGGACGAACGAGGCCCGGCAGGTGGTCGGCAGCACGGCGGCCTGGGCCCGACGGCGACCCCGGGGCCGCAGCAGCGGGGCGTCTCCGCCTCCGGTGGTCGACGCGTCGCGATCCGAGTTCTCGGGGCCCGACAGGTCGGCGGAGGCGGTGCTCGTCACGCGGTCGGTCCTCTCGGTCACTCGTCGGGAACACTCGACCCTATCGCCGGAGCGCCCTCGGCACGAGTCCTGCGAGCACACCGGCCTCCCCGCTCACGCGGGTGACCCGCCGGTCCCTCACCCCCCTCACCCGCTCGGGGCGGGCGGTTCCGGGGGCTCGACCCGCGACTCCTCACGGCGGCGTCGCAGCTCGCGACGGAGGGCCCGGCGCTCCCGCCAGCTCGGCGGCGGCGGGGCCGCGGCGGCCTCGGCGGCCGCGGCCGCACGGCGGGCACGACGGCGCTCGTGCCAGCGCAGCACCTCGTCGTCGACGTCGCGCGTGGGCGTCACGACGGGCGGTCCGCCGGTCAGCTGGCGGCGGGCCTCGACGATGCGGGCGTTGTAGTCGTCGACGTGGGCGCGCACGGCGGCCTCGCTGCCGAGCCGGTCGAGGGTGTCGTCGAACTCAGCGTGCTCGGTGCGGAGCGACAGCGCAGGAGGCGCCAGCCCGGTGAGCCCTTCGCGCTCGATCAGGCCGCGGATCCACCAGTCGGGGTCGACCGTGTCGCCCGCGAGGCCGGGCAGCGGCTTGCCCGCCAGGGGCAGGTCGTCGAAGTCGCCGCGCGCGACGGCGACGTCGATCGCGGTGCGGGCCCAGGCGCGCATCTCGGCGGCGGTGCGGGTGTCGCGGGGGGCGTTCTCCGGCGGGGCCTCCCCCTCGACGCGGTACCGCGCAGCGTTGATGCGCGGGTCCGATCTCTCGCTGGCCATGCCGACGAGGGTACGCCGCGCCTCCGACGTCGTCCGGAGCCCGTCCGGAGCCCGCCGAGTGGTCACGAACTGCTGCTCCGAGGGCCCGGCGACGACAGTTCGCGACCACTCGACAGCGCACGGACGCACGAGGGAGGCACGACGCACGAGACGGGAGGACGCCGAGGAGGCGCGGTGCCGGTCGTCCCGACACCGCGCCTCCTCGGCTGCGGGGCGGCCTCGGCCGCCCTCCGCCCGCGACCTACAGCGTCGCCGCGGCCGGGTCCCAGCCCTCGGGCAGGGGCGTCGGCTTCGGCACCGACGACGTGACGTCGACGGGCGAGCCCTGCTCCGCCGCGGTGGAGACCGCGAGCAGCACGTCGAGGACGTGCGCCGCGACCGCGCCGCTGGCCTTCTCGTCGTCGCCGCCGCGGATCGCCCGCGCGAGGTCGACGACGCCGGAGCCGCGGCCCCAGAACGAGCCGGAGGCGGTGAGCGTCTCGGGCTCCTCCTGGCCGAACCGCCAGAGGGCGGAGTCGCCGTCGAACATGTTGGGGTCGGGCAGCACGATGGTGCCCTCGGTGCCGCTGATCTCGACGAAGCCCATGCGGGGCAGCGCGTTCTGGAAGCTGAACGTCGACTGCGCCGACTGCCCGCCCTCGAAGCTGATCAGCGCCGCGTGGTGCGTCGGCACCTCGACGGGGAAGGTCTCGCCGGCGCGGGGGCCGCTGCCGATCGTGCGGCGCTCGAACGACTTCGACGAGACGGCCGACACCCGCGAGGCCGAGCCGAACGCGTGCACGAGGGTCGTCACGTAGTACGGGCCCATGTCGAAGAGCGGGCCGGCGCCGACGGCGAAGAGGAAGTCCGGGTCCGGGTGCCACGCGTCGGGGCCGGGCACGTGGAACATCGTCGTCGCCGTGAGCGGCTCGCCGATGTCGCCGCGGCCGATGGCGCGGAGGGCCGACTGGATGCCGCCGCCGAGCACGGTGTCGGGGGCGCACGCGACGCGCAGGCCCGCCTCCCGCGCGGCCGAGAGCAGCTCGGCGCCCGACTCGGCGTCGAGGGCGAGGGGCTTCTCGCTCCAGACGTTCTTGCCCGCGGCCACGATCTGGCGGCCGACCTCGGTGTGCACGGCCGGGATCGTCAGGTTGACGACGATCTCGATGTCGTCGCGCGACAGCAGCTCGTCGACGGTGCCGTGGGCGGCGACGCCGTACGTCGTCGCCTGCGACTCGGCCCGCGCGAGGTCGAGGTCGGCGACCATGCGCACCTCGACGTCGCGGAACTTCGTGAGGTTCTCGAGGTACTGCGAGCTGATGTTGCCGGCGCCGATGACGCCGACGCCGACCGTGCCCGTGCGGCCCGTGCTGCCCGCGCTCACGCGGTGACCCCGTCGGTGCCGTCGAGCTGCGTGGTGTCGTTCTCCTGCAGCCAAGCGAACGACTCGGCGATGCCGGCGAAGACGTCGCCCGAGTAGGCGTCGAACTCGACGACGCGCAGCGCGTGCGGCGCGGCCTCGAGGATGGCGCGGACGTCGACGTCGCCCTGGCCGGCCGGGGTCTGGTTCTCGAACGCGGCCTTGAGGGCGTCGGGCACGACGAGCGCGCTCTCGCTGCTCGGCAGGGCGGTGGCGATGTCGCCGCTGACCTTGCCGTCCTTGATGTGCAGGAACTGCACGCGGTCGCCGAGCTGGCGGAGCAGCGAGGGGGTGTCCTGGCCGCCGACGGTGGCCCAGAAGGTGTCGAGCTCGAGGACGACCTCGGGCGAGAGCTGCTCGACGAACGAGTGGTAGATCGGGCGTCCGTCGACCTCGTTCGTGAACTCCCACTGGTGGTTGTGGTAGCCGAAGCGGAGGCCGTGCGAGGCCGCCTGGGCGGTGAGCTCGTTGACGCGCTCGGCGATGCGGGCGGCGTCGTCGGCGGTCTGCCAGCGGTCGCTCGGGATGAACGGGTCGATGACGGTCTCGAGGCCGATCTGCTCGGCGGCGGCGAAGATCTGCTCGGCGTCGTCGGAGTCGATGACGGCGGCGTGGCCGGAGGGCGCGGTGACGCCGGCGGCGCTGAGCGCGGCGGCGATCTCGGCGGGGCGCTCGGCGAAGCCGTAGGGCTCGACCTTCGTGAAGCCGATCTCGGCGAGGCGCGCGACGGCCCCGTTCAGGTCCTCCGCGACGGCGTCGCGCACGCTGTAGAGCTGGACGGACGGTGTGCTCATGGGGATGCTCCTTCGTATCCGGTGGTCTGCGGCGCGTCACGGTGCGGCGGCCCGTGCTCATTCTGCTACTTCTGTCGACCGACATGCAAAAGTCGTCGTCCGATCGGCAGGATCAGGAGGCGCAGGGCCGGCCCCCGAGGAGGCGCGGGTCGGGCCGGGCGCAGGGGTGCGGGTCGGATCGACGGCGGGCCACGGAGCCGGGCGCGGCGGGACGTGACCCGACCGGGGGCGAGACCGACCAGTCGACCGGACCCGCGACTCCGAATCCCTGCCCATGACGACGACAGTCAGCGCGACCCGTGAGGCCGTCACCACCGCACCGGTCGACCGGGCCTTCGACATCGGCACTCCCCTGACGCCGGTGGGGTTCTACCCCCGGTCGGGTCCGCTGCCGGGCGTCGTCGCCGTGCACGACCAGACGGGCGGCTGGGGCACGCCCGGCCAGACGCGTCGGCTGCAGCTGTCGGACGGCGGCTCGGTCACCGAGACGATCGTCGAGGTCGACCCGCCCGGCACCGGGCCGGCCGACCGCGTCGGGGCGTTCACGTACGAGCTGAGCGACTTCCGCGGGCCGCTGCGGCTGCTCGTCCGCAGCGGGCGGGCGGAGTGGTGGTACAGCGCCGGCGGGGCGAGCGACGGGTCGACCCGCGGGCGCGGCACGCGCATCTCGTGGCGCTACACGTTCCGGGCGCGGCGGGGGGCCGGGCTCGTGGTGCGGCTCATCGTCGGGCTGCTCTGGGGGCCGTACATGGCGAGGGTGCTGCGCGGCATCGCGCACGAGCTCGACCGCCGCGGCTGAGGGCTCCCGGCGGCCCTTCGCAGGAGGGGCGGCCGTGACGACGGGCGAGTCCGAGTCGGACGGGCGCTCGTGACCGCCCGCCCGGGTCGCTCCCGCCCGTACTCCCGCCCTCACCGTCGGCACGGGGTGCCGATCGCAGCTCCCCGAGCCCGGCCCCGGCTCCGGCTCCGCGCCTCATCGCGCCGCCCGGGAACCACGGTCCAGGATCGCTGATCCACTCCGGAGTGGAACAGCAGACCCTTCGCATCTCGCACCCCCGCCCTGCTCCTCCACTCCAGAGTGGATCGAGCTTTCTCGGCCGGCCGCTCCGACCCTCACCCCACCCACCCCCAACCCCCGCACCCCCGCGCAGCGCAACTTCCTGAAGTCGGCTTGACTTAAACCGAAGGGGGGCTTTAGCTCAGCTGTGCCCCTCCGATGGGGGAGGGGCGAGCCTACGAAGGAGTAGACATGCGATCACTGACGCACGGTGCCGGCCGCAGGGGCCGGGCACTCGGCGTGACGGCGGGAGGGGCGCTCGTCGCCTCGCTCGCCCTGGCCGCGACGCCGGCACCCGCCGCCCTCGCCGCCGACCCGGCCGCCGGCCCGGGAGCAGCAGCCGCTGCCCAGCCGACCCTCGAGTCCCGCTCGACCGAGATCATCACCGTCGACGGGCTGCAGTTCCGCGACCTCGACCGCAGCGGCGACCTCACGCCCTACGAGGACTGGCGGCTCACCGCCGACGAGCGCGCCTCCGACCTCGTCGCCCGCCTCGACCTCGACCAGCGCGCCGGGCTGCTGATGCACGCGAGCCTCACCGGCCGCGGCACGTACGACCGGGCCGCCTTCGACCCGCTGCTGCGCGACCGCCACATCTCGACCTACATCTCGCGCCTCAGCATCGGCGCGGGCGCCCTCGCCGAGCAGCACAACCAGCTGCAGGAGGCCGCCGAGGCGGAGCCCTTCGGCATCCCGCTCAAGATCAGCACCGACCCCCGCAACGGCTTCAGCGTCACCGAGGGCCAGACGGTCTCGAACGCCGACTTCACGCCCTTCCCCGACGCGATCGGCATGGGCGCCGTGGGCGACCCCGCCGCGACGCTCGCGATGGGCGAGATCATCGGCGACGAGTACCGCGCCGTCGGCATCACCGAGGCGCTCTCGCCCCAGGCCGACCTCAGCACCGAGCCGCGCTGGACCCGCCAGAACGGCACCTTCGGCTCCGTCGGCGAGACCGTCAAGGACCACGTCGGCGCCTACGTCGAGGGCCTCCAGGGCGGCACCGACGGCATCACCGACGAGGGCGTCGCCACGGTCGTCAAGCACTGGGTCGGCTACGGCGCCCAGGTCGACGGCTACGACAGCCACTACTACTACGGCCGCTACGCGGCCTTCCCCGGCGGCGACTTCGCCGAGCACGTCGTGCCCTACGAGGGCGCGTTCGACGTCGACGCAGCGGGCATCATGCCGACGTACTCGATCCTCAAGGACCTCGAGGTCGTCCCCGGCCAGGGCCCGATCGAGCAGGTCGGCGCCGGCCACAACGAGTTCCTGCTGCAGGACCTGCTGCGCGGCACGTACGGCTTCGACGGCGTCGTGACGAGCGACTGGGGCATCGCCAACGACTGCCCGCAGGCGTGCCTCGACAACCGTCCCCCCGCCTCCTTCGTGGGCCCCTGGGGCGCCGGCATGCCGTGGGGCGTCGAGGGCCTGAGCCTCCCGGCGCGCTACGCCAGCGCCATCAACGCGGGCGTCGACATCATCGGCGGCAGCGACAAGCCGCAGTACATCGTCGAGGCCGTCCAGACCGGGCTGCTCAGCGACGAGCGCGTCTCCGAGGCCGCCCAGCGCGTGCTCTCGCAGAAGTTCCAGCTGGGCCTCTTCGAGGACCCGTACGTCGACCCGGCCGCCGCCGACGAGATCGTCGGGAGCGCCGCCTCCCGCGCGGTCGCCCTCGACGACCAGGCCCGGTCGCTGACGCTGCTGTCGAACGACGTCGTGCCCGCGACCGGCGCCGCGGCCCTGCCGCTCGGCGACGCCGAGGGCACCGTCGCGCCCGGCACGACCGTCTACCTCTCCGGGGTCTCCGCCGAGGCCGCGACCGCGGCCGGCCTGACGCCCGTCGCGACCCCCGAGGAGGCGGACGTCGCCATCGTGCGCCTCACCGACCCGCGCGGAGGCGACGACCTCACCGACCTCGACTTCACCGGCACCGAGGCCGATTTCCAGGCCCTGCAGGCGGCGCACGCCGCCGGCGCCCTGACGATCGCCGTGCCGCAGCTGTCGCGACCGCTCGTGCTGGGGAACGTCGTGGAGTCGAGCGACGCCGTCCTGGGTGCGTACGGCGTCTCGGACGAGGCGCTGCTCGCCGTGGTCACGGGAGCCGCCGAGCCCGAGGGGCGCCTGCCCTTCGAGCTGCCCTCGTCGATGGCCGAGGTCGACGCGCAGCTGCCCGACGTGCCGAACGACACGGCGACGCCGCTCTTCGCCTACGGCTTCGGCCTCAGCTACGGCGACGCCGGCGAGGAGCCCACGCCCGGCCCCGGCGAGCCCGGCACCCCCGGAACGCCCGGCGGCCCCGGCACGCCGGCTCCGTCGCCCTCGCCCGCGCCCGGCACGGGGACGACCGTCCCGGTGCCCGACGCCCAGCTGACCGACGCCGCCCGCGGCTCCGTGTCGGTGCCGGCGACGGCCCAGCGCGGCCAGCGCATCACGGTCGACCTCGGCGCCGCCGGGGCCGGGCGTGAGGTGGCCGTCTGGCTGCACTCGGAGCCCGTCGTGCTGGCCCGGGCCACGGCCTCGGTCGACGGGAGCGTGCAGGTGACCATCCCGGCCGGCACGACGCTCGGCACGCACCGCGTCGTGGTGCAGGCCGCCGACGGGTCGCTGTACGGCTGGGACGACCTCCGCGTCGTCTCGGGAGCGACCGCCGCCGACGGCACCCCGCTCGCCTTCACCGGCGGCGACGCCCTGCCCGGCATCGTCGGAGGAGCGCTGCTCGTGCTCCTCGGCCTCGCACTCGTCGTGATCCGCCGCCGCAGGGCTGCCGGAGGCGCGAGCTAGGTACCCGGGGCCGCCTCGGCCCCAGCTCACCACCGCCGACGCCGGCCGCTGCCCTCGGGCACGGTCGGCGTCGGTCGTTCCTGGGGGAGAGGGGGGCCGCGGCGGCGGCTACGGCTCCGGCCCCGGCCCCGGCCCCCGGCTTGGGCGCCGGCACCGGCACCGGCACCGGCGCCAGCGCCGGCACCGGCTCCGGCTCCGGCTCCGGCTCCGAGAAGCACGGTCTGGAATCGCTGATCCACTCCAGAGTGGAGGACGACCCCCTCGCAGGACCCGACCGCCACCCGCTCCTCCACTCCGGAGTGGAGCGCCCTTCCTGGAAGTCGCTCCCGCGCGCGTCCCCACATCTCGTCGCGCTCCTCCACTCCGGAGTGGAGGGGCCTTTCTGGACCGTCACTTCCTCGCAGCCGGGGCCGGGCGCCGTCACGACCCGCGACTCCCCCGTCCCGGCCGCGGAGCGCAGCGCACGCCACCCAGCGGCCAGCGGCCTGCGTCCAGCCCTCAGAGCGAGCGGCGCACCGCCTCGACGAGCAGCCCGAAGTCGTCGGTCATGTGCGACCGGGCGCCCGTCAGCTGCTGGAACTGCAGCCCGTCCATCACGGCGAGCAGCACGCGGGCGAGCCCGTCGAGGTCGTCGTCCGACCACGCACCGCCCTCCGTGCGCAGCGACCGGAGGTGCGCCGCGAGCGACGCTGAGATCCCGTCGTACCGCTCGGCCATGCGGTCGCGCAGCGGGTGCCCGGGCGACACGCTCTCGCCGAGCAGCACCGAGAAGAGCCGCGACCACCCCGGGTCGGAGGCGTTCAGCGCCACGAGCTGCTCGAGAGCCTCGAGGTGGTCCGACCTCCCGCGCCCGGCCTCGACGATCGAGCGGCCCCGCTCGCTGCCGTCGGCGAGGACGGCCTCGAGCACGTCCTCCTTCGTGGCGAAGTGGTAGAGCAGACCGGCGTGGGTGACCTCGGCGCGGGCGGCGATCGCGGCCATCGTCGCTCCGCGGAAGCCGACCTCGGCGAAGACGGCGCGGGCCGCGTCGAGGATGTCCTTCCGACGGCGCACGCCGCGGCTGTTCGGCACGGGCCCGGGCGCGGTGGTCACGAGGCCACGGTAGGGGACACGCCCGTGCAGGCACTGCAGCTTCTCAGGAGGCTGGGGGCTACCTGCGAGCAAGCTGACAGCGCCTCCGACCTACTGTCGAGGGGCAGAACACCCGCCCTTCCCCGTCCGCGCGCCCGCACGGACGTCGACCCGCACCCTGCCCGAGACCCGCGGAGCACCCCGTGAACATCACCCTGACCACCTGGCTCATCACGATCGGCGTCACCATCGCCTTCTTCGTCTACGAGTTCTTCACCCACGTGCGCAAGCCGCACGAGCCCACGATCGGCGAGTCCGCCCGCTGGTCCGCCTTCTACATCGGCCTCGCGCTGCTGTTCGGCGTCGGCATCGGGTTCACGAGCGGCTGGGGCTACGGCGGCGAGTACTTCGCGGGCTACCTCACGGAGAAGGCGCTGTCGATCGACAACCTCTTCGTCTTCCTGCTGATCATGACCGGCTTCGCCGTGCCGCGCATCTACCAGCAGAAGGTGCTGATGATCGGCATCGTCATCGCCCTCATCATGCGCGCCGGCTTCATCGCCGCGGGCGCCGCGCTGATCGAGAACTTCTCCTGGGTCTTCTACATCTTCGGCGCCCTGCTCTTCGTGCTCGCGTACCAGCAGATCAAGGGCAGCCACGGGGGGAACGCGGCCGACAACGCCTTCGTCAAGATCGCCCGGCGGGTGCTGCCGGTGCACGACGAGTTCGTCGGCGACAAGTTCACCACCAAGATCGACGGCAAGCGCTTCGTCACGCCGCTGCTGCTCTGCGTCATCGCGATCGGCTTCGTCGACCTGGTCTTCGCGCTCGACTCGATCCCGGCCATCTACGGCCTGACCGAGGAGCCCTACATCGTCTTCACCGCGAACGCCTTCGCGCTGATGGGCCTCCGCCAGCTGTTCTTCCTCATCGGCGGCCTGCTCGAGCGCCTCGTCTACCTGTCGCAGGGCCTCGCGGTCATCCTCGCCTTCATCGGCCTCAAGCTCGTCTTCCACGCGCTGCACGTCAACGAGGTGCCCTTCATCAACGGCGGCGAGCCGCTGCTGTGGGTGCCCGAGATCCCGATCTGGTTCTCGCTGCTGTTCATCGGCCTCACGATCACCGTCGCCACGGTGGCGAGCCTCGCCAAGACCCGCGGCGACGCCGAGAAGGCGAAGCGCGAGCGCGTCGAGGGCGAGCCCATCACCCACGCGCACGACGACCACGCCGACGGAGGCGCGGGCCGCCACTGACGTCGCGGCGGTGCGCATCCGCACCGCACGCACGCACCGCACGCACCCCCCGGGAGGCGCGGGTCGGCCCAGGCCGGCACCGCGCCTCCCGCACGTGGTCCCGGGGGCCCGCCCCGCGCCTCCCGCACGTGGTCCCGGGGGCCCGCCCCGCGCCTCCCGCCCTTCGCCCGGCCGGGCCGCCGCGGAGCCGCGCTGACAAGCTGGGCCCATGCCCACCCCCGACGACGCCCGGCGCCGTGACCTCGACCTCGACGACCTGCTGCGCCGCGTGCGCGGGACGACCGGTGGCGAGGTCGACGACAGCATCCCGCAGCTGGCCGACGCCGACCCCGACCTGCTCGGAGTCGCCCTCGCCCTGCCCGACGGCACGGTGCGCACCGCGGGCGACGCGGGCACCTCGTTCTCGGTGCAGTCGGCGGTCAAGCCGTTCCTGTTCGCGCTGGCCCTCGCCGACACCGGCGGCGACGCCCTCGACCGGGTCGGCATCGAGCCGACCGGCGAGGCCTTCGACGCGCTCGAGCTCGAGGCGGGCACGGGCCGCCCGCCGAACCCGATGGTCAACGCGGGGGCCCTGCTCACCGCCGCCCTCGTCAACGGCGGCGACGCCGACGGGCGTGCCGCGCGCATCCTCCGAGGCCTCAGCGCCTTCGCGGGGCGCGACCTCGAGGTCGACGAGGACGTGAGCCGCTCCGAGCAGCTGCTCGGCGACCGCAACCACGCGCTCGCGCACCTGATGCGCTCCGAGGGCACGCTGCACGTCACCGCCGACGACGCCGTCGAGGCCTACGCCCGCTCGTGCGCGGTGCTGGTCGACGCCGAGTGCCTCGCCGTGATGGGCGCGACGCTCGCGCTCGGCGGGCGCAACCCCGTGACCGGCGTGCAGGTCGTCGACGCCGCCGTCGCCCGTGACGTGGTGTCGGTGATGGCGACGTGAGGCGTCTACGACGGGTCGGGGCGGTGGATGCGCGAGGTCGGCGTGCCCGCCAAGTCCAGCGTCTCGGGAGCGATCGTGCTCTCGGCTCCCCGCGTGCTCGGGGCCGCGGTCGTCAGCCCGCCCCTCGACGGGCAGGGCACGAGCGTGCGCGGGGCCGCCGTGAGCGCGGCGCTGAGCCGGGAGCTCGGGCTGCACGCGTTCGCGTCGTAGGGCGGGGCGGGGGCGGCGGCGGGCGGCGACGCGGCGGCAGCGAGTGGTCACGAAGTGCTCGTCGGGGGCCCCGGGAGCAGCAGATCGCGACCACTCGGCCCCGACCGGCTCAGCCCAGCTCAGCTCAGCGCTTGCCGCGCCCCGCGATCACCGACGCCACGGCGAGCGCCGTCGCGGCGGCCGCCGTCGCGAGCAGGGTGACGACGGCGCCCGTGCGGGCGAGCTCCGACGTGCGGTCGACGGGCAGGTGCCCGGCGACGAAGTCGTCGACCAGCTGGCCGAGGGCCGCGCGGCACTCGCGCTCGGCGGTGGGGTCGTCGAGGCGCCAGCCGGCGAGGTCGGCCCCGCCGAGCACCATCAGGTCGCGGGCGTCGACGGCGCACCAGAGGTCGACCGGGCGACGACGGACGCCGGCCACCTGCACGCGTGACTGCCATCCGGCGACGCGACCCGCGCCTCCCGGCTGCTGGGCCGCGACGTAGCTGTGGGTGACGCGGACGCGCCCTCCGTGGCGGGCGGCCGCGTCGTCGAGGCTCTCGCGCACCCGGTCGACGACGGCGGGGCGAGCGGGCTCGGACACGGAGGTGAGGTCTCGGTCAGATCGCATCACGCCATGGTGCGCCCTCTCGCCCGGGAGCGCCACCCCGGGGAGGCGCGGGCCGGGCCCCTCTTGGAGGCGCGGGCCGGGCAGGGAGGCGCGAGCCGGGCAGGGAAGCCCGAGCCGTCGAGACACCTGCGCCCCGTATCATCGGCCCGCCCCCGACCCCGACCCGACCCGACCCCGGAGACCACCATGACCGACTCCCCCGCCACCACCGCGCGCCCCTCCGTGCTCTTCGTCTGCGTGCACAACGCCGGCCGCTCACAGATGGCCGCCGGCTGGCTGCGGCACCTCGCGGGTGACCGCGTCGAGGTGCTCTCGGCCGGCAGCGAGCCGAAGGACCAGATCAACCCCGTCGCCGTCGCCGCCATGGCCGAGGTCGGGGTCGACATCGCCGGGTCGCAGCCGAAGGTCCTGACGACCGAGGCGGTGCGTGACAGCGACGTCGTGGTCACGATGGGCTGCGGCGACGCCTGCCCGGTCTTCCCGGGCAAGCGCTACGAGGACTGGGAGCTCACCGACCCGGCCGGCCGCGGCCTCGACGAGGTGCGTCCGATCCGCGACGACATCCGTCGACGGGTCGAGCGGCTCGTCGCGGAGATCGCCCCCGCCTGACCCGCCACCCGCCCCGCGCGCCGAGTGGTCACGATCTGCTCCTCCCGAGCCCCGGGAGCAGCAGTACGTGACCACCCGGCGCCGCCGGGCGCCGGCTCACCAGGCGGCGAGCGCCGCCACGACGTGCTGCACCGCACGCCGCCAGCTGCGCTCGAGGTCGACCGGCAGCGCGAACGCGCCGCTCGTCTCGAGCGACACGAACCCGTGCAGCGCCGCGCGGAGGAACCGGGTCGCGTCCACCGCGTCGTCGCCGTCGAGACCGTAACCGCCGAGGGCGGTGTAGACAACGCTGGTGGCGCGCTCCGAGACGGCGAGGTCGTCGGCGTCGCCCTCGCGGGGCGCCCGGACGGTCAGCGGGTACTGCCCCGGGTGCGTCAGCGCCCACCGGCGGTACGCGTCGGCGAGGGCCGCGACGGCGTCGTCGCCCGACCGGCCGACCACCGCGTCGCGCAGGGCGTCGGCGAGGGCGCCCTTGGCGAGCAGCACGAGTCCGCGGTGCAGCCCGGGCAGGCCGTCGACGTGCTTGTAGAGCGAGGGCGCGCGCACCCCGAGGCTGTCGGCCACGACCGCGAGGCTGAGGGAGTCGCCCGGTCGCTGGTCGAGGAGCTCGCCCGCCCGCTCCACCACGACCGCGACGTCGAGCCCTGCCCTAGGCACGCGAGCCCTCGCCGCCCTGGTCCGCGGCGCCGTCGGTCGCGCCGGCGACGGGACCGCCCGCGGTCGGGAGCCCGCGCAGGAAGCCGACGACCGCCTCCGTCGTGATCTCGGGCTGCTGCACGTGCGGGTAGTGGCCGGCGTCGGGCACCATGACGGCCCGGCCGTGGAGGGCGTCGGCGATCCAGCGGGCCTCGGCGGCCTGGTCGCGGAAGTCCGGGTCCTTCTCGCCCATGACGACGAGCGTGGGGGCGGTGACCGCGGCGAGCGCCGCCTCGGCGGGGGCGTGGTCGGTGCGGGTCGTGAGGCTGAAGGCGCGGGCGTGGGCGTGGCGGCGCATGCTGGCGAGGGCGCGGGCCTTCTCGGCGGCGAAGTCGGCGGGCTTGGCGCCCGAGTAGAGGGTGGGGAGGTAGGCGCCCCACGTCGTGGCGACCCAGGGGCGGGCCATCATGACGCGGAAGAGCGCCGTGACGACGCCGCTCACCGGGGGGTTGCGTACGAACGGCCCGACGAGCACGAGGCCGCGCACGAGCTCGGGGTGCTCCGCCGCGACGATCACCGCGGAGCCGGCCGACATCGAGTTGCCGACCACCACGGCGGGCTCGCCGAGCTCGCGGATCAGCGCCTCGACGTCGCCGGCGGTGTCGACGTCGCCGTAGCTGCGGAAGCCGGCGTCGCTCTCGCCGTGGCCGCGCAGGTCGGTGGTGACGACCGTGTGCCCGGCCGCGACGAGGGCCGGGGCGAGGAAGCGGTACGTCGAGCGGAGCTCGCCCATGCCGGGCACGAGCACGACGAGCGGGCCGTGGCCCTGCACGTCGTAGGCGATCGATCCCTCGCCGAGGCGGTCGAGGCGGCGGGTCTCCGTGGTCTGCGTCATCATGTGGCTAACCTACGTAGCCATTTGGCTAATGTCAATAGCCAGTCTCGAGGAGGCGCGGTGCGGGTCGGCGGGAGGCGCGGTGCGGGTCGACCGGGAGGCGCGGCCCGGGCCCCGACATGGCCACCGGACGCACCCGGGCTGTGAACCTGCCGGGCAGACAGGCCCCGCGACTCCCCCCGGCCTAGCGTCCAGATCAGCCGACGTTCGTCGGCACCCACTTCACGAAGGAGACGTCATGTCGCTCGGAGACAAGGCAAAGGACGCAGTTCAGAAGGTCGCCGGACACGCCGAGGAGGCCGTCGGCAAGAAGACCGACGACGCCGAGCTCACGCACCAGGGCCAGAAGGACCAGGCCATGAGCGAGGCCCGCATGGAGACCGAGAAGGCCAAGGACGCGACGGACCACTAGTCCCGCTCCCCCGGTGCTCACGCACCGGATGCCCGGAGGGCCCGGCGTCGTCGCAGACGCCGGGCCCTCCGTCGTGCCGGGGATGCCCGGCATGCCGCCGAGTGGTCACGATCTGCGCCTCAGCGACCCCGGGAGGAGCACATCGTGACCACTCGTCCCCGCGAGGGGTGGGTCCCGCCTCCTCTGCCTCCCGACCCGCGACTCCTACCCTCGGTCGCCCTGCGGCGCACCGGGCCGTGACGCCCACAGCTGCACCGCGAGCCCGACGGCGATGAACCCGAGCATCAGCCCGCCCATCGCGACCGCCGTGCCGCCGAGGGCGCCGGCGAGCGGGGTGGCCGCGCCGCCGAGGCCGAACTGCAGCCCGCCGACCAGGGCCGCGGCCGTGCCGGGGGCGCGGTGCCCGAGCGCCTGCGTCAGCGTGATCGAGCCCGGGATCACCCAGCCCCACCCCGCCGTCACGAGCGCGAGCGCCGGCCAGATCAGCGCCGGCCCGGCCCCCGAGACCGCCCCGACGAGCACGAGCGCCGACCCGACGGTGCAGGTGGCGAGGCCGATGGTGAAGAGGCGGTCCTCGGCGAAGCGGCCGACGAGGCGGCGGAAGACGAGGGTCGACGCGATCATGCACGACGCGTTCGAGGCGAAGACGAGCGTGTAGAGCCCCTCGCTGAACCCGTACTGCTGCTGGAAGACGAACGACGACGTCGAGATGTACGAGAAGAAGCCGATCGTCGCGGCGCAGCCGGTGACGAGGTACCAGCGGAAGCGCGGGATCCCGAGCAGCCCGCCCATGCGCCGCAGCGAGGCGCCGAGCGAGGCTCCGCCGGGGGGAGGCGCGGTGAGGGTCTCCGGCAGCTGTCGCCACGCGGCGACGGTCAGCCCGGTGCCCAGCACGGCGAGCAGCGCGAACGTGGCGCGCCACGACCCCGCCGCGAGCACGAGCCCGCCGATGAGCGGGGCGACGACGGGCCCGACCGAGTTGATCGCGGCGAGGGTCGCGAAGAGGCGGCTGCGGGCGACCCCGGTGGTGGAGTCGCCCACCATGGCGCGGGCGGCGACGCTGCCGGCGGCGCCGCCGAGGCCCTGCACGACGCGGGCGAGCACGAGGGTCGTCGAGTCGGGGGCCAGGGCGCAGGCGAGGGAGGCGACGGCGAAGAGGGCGGTCCCGGCGAGGAGGACGCGCCTCCGGCCGGATCCGTCGCTGAGCGGCCCGACGACGATCTGGCCGACGGCGAACGCGATGAGGAAGGCGGTGAGGCTGAGCTGCACCTGCGCCGTCGACGCGTCGAGGTCGGCCGCGATGGCCGGGAGGCCGGGGATGTACATGTCGGTCGCGAAGGGCGAGATGCCGACGATGAGGCCGATGGTGAGGACGGCGCCGCGGCGGGGCGCCCAGCGCGGGGCGCCGCGGCCGGCGGCGGGGTCGCGTGGGTCGCCGGGTTCGCCGGGGCCCGGGTCGCCGGGGCGGGTGACGTCGTCGTCGCTCATCCGGGCCCACCGTAGTCGGGGCGGGCGCCCCCTGCCCCGCCGCGCACCGACCCGAGAGGCACCACGTCGTCGCACGCGAACCACGCCGCGGCCTGGTTCGTCGGCGAAGACGTGGTTCCTCGAGCGGGCTCGGCTGCCGCACGCCGCGCACGGCAGGAGACGGCACCGTCCACATCCGCCGATCCACTCCGGAGTGGAGGAGCGGATCTGGACCGCCCCTCGCAGGCACGTCAGGCCGCGTCACCCTGCGCCACGATGCGCCACGCCCCCTCGCGACCCGATCTGGCCCGGCCCTCGCCGCCTCCCGCGCCTCCCGCGCCCCCGCACCTCCCGCCCCTCCCTCGCCACCCCCGCGTTTCCCGCCCCTCCCTCGCAGCCCCCCGCGTCTCCCGCCCCTCCCTCGCCGCCTCCCGCCCCTCCCACGTCGCCCCCGTCCGCACACCCCGTCCTCGCACGGGCACCCCGCCGCGGCGGGGTGCCCGTGCGAGAACGGGGTGCCCGACCCGAGAGGCACCACGTCGTCGCACGCGAACCACGCCGCGGCCTGGTTCGCCGGCGAAGACGTGGTTCTCCTGCCCACCGACGAAGGAGGGGGGACGCACGCTCCCTGCCGCCGTCCGGGCGGGAGGCGCAGGATCGACGGAGGCGCCGAGCGAGTCGGCGCCGCAGACGAGAGGAAGACCCATGGCGTTCGGAGCAGGAGAAGTGGTGCACGTGGTGCTGGTCGAGTGGGCGGAGTCCGCCGGGGCAGACACCGCCGAGCAGGCGAGCGCGCGGTCGACCGAGAAGCTGACGTCGATCGACGGCGTGCTCTCGGTGACGAGCGGCCCGAACATCGGCGACGAGGACCTGCAGGGCGGGTTCGACTGGATGCTCGCGGTGCACTTCCGCGACAAGGCGGCCCTCGACGGCTACCTGCCCGACCCGCAGCACGTCGAGGTCGCGACGTTCCTGCAGGAGTCCGCGGCCCGCATCGTCGTCTTCGACATCGCCGCGTAGCCCGAGGCCCCGAGGAGGCGCGGGTCGAGACCCGGGCTAGGCTCACGCCGTGCAGCCGGTCACCCCGCCTCCCGGCCCCGCGCACCCGCAGGCCCCAGCCCCGGCGCCTCGCCACCGTGCCGCCCGGCTCCTCCGCTGGCTCTGGATCGCGGGCTTCGCCGTCGGCACCACGACGCACGTGGCCGATCTGGTCGTCGGGGGCGCCGACGCCTACGCCGGCTTCCACCCCGCCCTGCGAGCCTTCTGGATCTCGCTGACGCTCTGGGACCCGCTCGTCATCGTGCTGCTGCTGCTCCGGCGACGTGCGGGGGTCGTGCTCGGGCTGGTCGTGATCCTCGCCGACATCGCCGTGAACTGGTCGGTGATCGCGGTGGTCGGCGGCATCCCGGTGTGGGGCGCGGTGGACCAGACGGCGTTCGCTGTCCTGCTGCTGGCCAGCGCCCGCCCGCTCGCCCGCTGGTTCGCGCACGACCGGCCGACTCCGGGGCCCGACCGGCACCGCGACTCCTGACCTGTCTCCGCCCCGCGCCGCCCCGCCCCCGGCGAGGCCGCCGGCCGGCCGGGGCCGCACGTCACCTCACGCCGCGCGGCGCAGCGCCCGGTGCGCGACCCCGGCGACGACCGCGCCGACGAGCGGTGCGACGACGAACGCCCACACCTGGCCGAGTGCGTCCGGCCCCGCGAAGACCGCGGCGGCGATCGAGCGGGCGGGGTTCACCGACGTGTTGCTGACCGGGATGCTCACGAGGTGGATCAGCGTGAGCGTGAGGCCGATCGCGAGCGGCGCGAGGGCCGCGTACTCCTTCTTCGCGGTGACCGAGAGGATGACGCCGACGAACACGGCCGTCAGCACGACCTCGATCAGCATCACGGCGCCGAGGCCGAAGCCCCCGGGCGAGTGCTCGCCCCAGCCGTTCGAGGCGAAGCCCGACTCGCGGGCCGCGGCGAACGCGCCGGCGGGGCCGTCGGCCACGACTCCGGCGACGACGGCCGCACCGGCGACTCCGCCGACGATCTGCGCGACGACGTAGCCGGGCACGTGGCGCCACTCGGTGCGCCCCGCGACGGCGGCGCCGACCGTGACGGCCGGGTTGAAGTGCCCGCCCGAGATGTGGCCGACGGCGTAGATGCCGCCCGTCACGCTGAGGCCGAAGGCGAGCGCGACGCCGAGGAACCCCACGCCCAGCGCGTTGCCGTCGTCGGGGAACGACGACGCGAGCACGGCCGTGCCCACCCCGCCGAGCACGAGCAGGAAGGCGCCGAACGCCTCCGAGGCGTACCGCGCCCCGCTCGACCAGGTCTCGGCGTGCTGCGTGCGCTGCTCGGAGGTGGATCGGCTGACGGGCTTCGGGTTCTGGTCCTGGCGTGCCATCGGGGTGCTGCTTCCTGTGTTCGGGGGTCGGGTGGGGTGGAACGGGTGGAGGTCAGGGGGAGGCGCGGGTCGCCGGTGGCGGAGCAGCCGCGCGCTAGTCGCGCGCAGCCCCGCCGTCGCGGTCGCGGTCGCCGTCGCCGTCGCGGTCGCGGTCGCGGTCGCGGTCGCGGTCACGGTCGCCGCCGTCGCGCTCCGCCCCCCGGCGTCCGCCGAGCTCGGCGATCGTGTCCCTCGGCACCGGCGGCACACCGCGGCTGACCGCGGAGACCCCGACGCGGACGACGATCGCCGACACGACGGCGAACGCCCCGAAGGCGATGAGCGTCGCGGCCCAGAGCGGCAGCGCGACGGCGATCGCGGTGACGACGACGGCCGCGAGCAGCCCGACGGTCACGACGGCGAGCACGGCGCCGACGCCCACGAGCACGAGGCCGGTGCGGGCGCTGCGGGCGCGGTCGGCGACCTCTCTCCCGGCCTTGCCGATCTCGGTGCGGACGGCGCGGACGATCGGCTCGATCGCCCGGCTGCTCAGCTGGTCGCGCAGGCGCGGGGCCTCGCGGGTGTCGTCGTCAGACATGGGTTCCTCCGGGGTCGCGGCCCTGCTCGCCCGCCCTCCCCTCAGGAGGCGCGGTGCAGAACTCCCCTACATGACGCGTCCCGCTCACCACCGGTCACGCGCCTCCGGCCCCCTCCCAGCTTCGGCCGCCCCGGCACTCGTCACCCGGCCAGCGCGACCGCGCATCCGCGGAAACGAGACCGCACCGGTCACCCTCGCACTGGGGGTGACGACACCGTGAGAAAAGCTTAGATTCGGCGGACCGGTGCCGATCAGGGGCACCCTGTTGCGAAGGAGCAACACATGCGTTCTGTCCTGCGTTCGCGGACCGCGGCGATCGGCGTCACCGCCGGCCTCGTCCTCGGCTCGTCCGTCCTCCTGGCCTCACCAGCCTCCGCCGCTCCGGGCGACGCCTCGGCCCTCGGCGCCGGAGTCGCGCTGACCGGCACCGTCCCCGGCCTCGTCGCCCTCGACGCGACGGCGGCCGTCGGCCTCGTCACCGCCGGCACGGGCGGCGCGCCCGGGGCCTTCGACAGCCAGGGGTCGACCCTCGCGACGGTCCAGGGCGGGGAGGTGACCGTGGGCGCGGTCAGCACCCGCGCCTCCAGCACGACCACCGGCTCGTCGGCGTCGTCCGACGTGGCGGGCGCCGCGGTGTCGCTGCTGGGCGTCGACGTGCTCACGGCCGACGCCGTCACGGCCGACGTGACCTGCCCGGTCGGTGGCGGCGGCACGACCGCGGACGCCGGCCTGGTCGGCCTCACACTCTTCGGCACCGCGGCGACCCTCGACGCGACCACCCCGACCGTCTCGGCGAGCGCCGCGCTGGCGGGCGATCTGCTCGGTGCGACGCTGACCGTCGACGTCAGCCGCGTCGAGCAGGCCCGGTTCGGCAGCGCGACCGCCACGTCGATCGTCGCTGCCCTCACCCTCAGCGGCACCGTCGGTGCCACGCAGATCGTCGACGTGCCGCTCGGCACGGTCACCCTCGCCTCGGCGGCGTGCGAGTCGCCGACCGCGGGCGCGGCCGCGCAGATCACGGCGACGGGCATCACGCCGGTCGTCGGCCCGACGAGCGGCGGCCAGGTCGTCACGATCACGGGCACCGGCTTCACGCCCGACACGACCGTGACGTTCGGCACGCTGCCGGCGACCGCGTTGACCGTGGCCGCCGACGGCAACTCCCTCACGGCGACGACCCCCGCCTCCCCCGCGGGCCCGGTGACCGTGACGGTCACCGAGCCGACGGCGGGCACCGCCGAGCTCGCGTACACGTACGTCGCGCCGGCGATCACGGCGATCGACCCGGCGCAGGGACCGGCCGTCGGGGGCACGACGGTGACCCTGACGGGCACCGGCCTCGACACGACCACCGGTGTCACGTTCGACGGCACCCCCGGCACGGTCGTCTCGGTCTCGCCCGACGGCACGCAGGTCGTGGTGACCAGCCCGGCCGGCACCGGAGTCGCCGAGGTCGTCCTCACCGCCCCCGCGGGAGTGACGACGACCGCACCGAGCCCCTTCGTCTACGTGAGCCCCGGCGGCCCCGCCGTCGTCTCGATCTCGCCGACGGCCGGCCCCACGGCGGGCGGCCAGACGGTGGTCGTCTCGGGCACCGGCCTCGCCGGCGTGACGGACGTGACCTTCGGAGGAGTCGCGGCGACGATCGTCGGGACCCCCACCGACACGCGCGTCACGGTGGTGACCCCGGCGGGGGTCGCGGGCCCGGTCGACGTCGTCCTGGACGGCGCTGACGGGGCCGCGGTGCTCGAGGACGGCTACACGTACCTCGCGGAGCCCGGCGCGGCCTCGGTCGACCCCGGCTCGGGCTCGACGACGGGCGGCGACACCGTGACGGTGATCGGCGGCCCGTTCGTGCCCGGGGCGACGACGGTGACGATCTGCGGAGTCACGATCCCGGCCACGGCAGTCACGGTCTCCGCGGACGGCACCCGCCTGACGTTCGTCACCCCGGCCTGTGTCGCCGGGGCCACGACGATCGTGGTGACGACGGCGGGAGGCGCGTCCGACGCGCTGCCG
Source organism: Frigoribacterium sp. CFBP 8754 (assembly GCF_014841815.1). Lineage (NCBI taxonomy): Bacteria > Bacillati > Actinomycetota > Actinomycetes > Micrococcales > Microbacteriaceae > Frigoribacterium > Frigoribacterium sp. CFBP 8754. Next base: position 183,539 of record NZ_JACYUO010000003.1, on the reverse strand, counting down.
TTCACCTACGTCGCGCCCGCCGCCATCGTCCCGGCCGGGGGCGACCGCGTCGTTCCCCGCCCTGCCGGCGGCACCCGCGCCTCCGGCCTGGCCTACACGGGCTCGGACGGCACAGGCGGCGTGCTGCTGGGCTCGGCGCTGATGCTGACGCTCGGCACGGCGCTGCTGGTCGGCGCCCGCCGCCGGGCCGCGCGTGACGGCGGCGCCGAGTGACGGCGGCGCCGTGATCGTGGCGCGCTGACCGCGCTGCACCGACCTGCCGGGCGGGCAGGGGCCTCGGCCCCGTGAGCCCCGCCCGGCGCACGACCGGAGGGCCTCGCTGCATCAGCGGGGCCCTCTAGGTGTGCGGCGGCGGATCGCGCGGACCGACCGCCGGAGCGTCCCTAGAATCAGCCCATGCCTTTCGACGAGTGGTACGACGACGCCACGAAGGAGGCCGCGACCGCGCGGGTCCTCCAGCGCAGGATGACCAACCCGGGCGACCGCAACGTGCTCACGGTGGTCTCCGACGAGTTCAGCGTGCCCCGCCAGACCCTCGCCGACTGGGTCGAGGAGGCGTCACCCGAATCCGCGGCCGCGCCCAAGAAGCCGCGCCCCAAGTTCTCGCAGGTCGTCCGCACGTCGAAGCCGGCCCCGGCCCTCGAGGAGGCGCCCCCCGCTGACGAGGACGCCCCGGACGACGAGGCGGTCGCCGACGAGGCGGACGCCGACGAGCCGGACGCCGCGGCGGCGGAGCCGACCTACGCGGAAGAGCCGACCCCCGAGGAGTCGGTGGTGACGGAGGACGACGCCGAGCCGGCGCCCGCGACGGAAGACACGGACGAGCCCGAGCTCAAGCCGGAGCCCGAGCCCGATCTGGAGCCGACGGACGACGAGCTGGACCAGGACGACGTCGAGGACGAGGACGACCTCGACACCGCCGCCGACGCGGAGCCGGCACGCGACCCATACCCCGCCTCCCCCGCTCCCCTTTCCCCCGCTCCCCCCGCCCCCGCCGGCCGTGCCGCCGCCCTCGAGGCCGAGGCCGCCACGCTCCGGGCCGACGTGAAGGCGCTCGTCGCCGCGCTGCGCATCCTGCTCGAGGCCTGATGGAGGTCACCGAGCTGCTCGCGGTGCTCATGACCGCGCTGCTCGTGATCGCGGCCGCGACGCTCGTCGGGCCGCGCCTGAGGGTCGCCGCTCCGCTGCTGCTCGTGGCGATCGGGGTGGGCGCGAGCTTCCTGCCCGCGTTCGCGGCGGTCGAGATCGACCCCGAGCTGATCCTCGCCGGGGTGCTGCCGCCGCTGCTCTACTCGTCGGCGGTGTCGATGCCGGCGATGAACTTCCGGCGCGAGTTCGGCGCGATCAGCGGCCTGTCGGTCGTGCTGGTCGTGGCGAGCGCCCTCGTGCTCGGCGTCTTCTTCATGCTGGTGCTGCCCGACCTCGGCTTCGCGTGGGGCGTGGCGCTCGGCGCGGTGATCAGCCCGACCGACGCGGTCGCGACGTCGATCGTGCGGCAGACGTCGGTGTCGAAGCGGGTGGTCGCCATGCTCGACGGCGAGAGCCTGCTCAACGACGCGACCGCGCTGGTGCTGTTGCGGACGGCGATCGTGGCGACCGCCGCCTCCTTCTCGGTCTGGGGCGCCGTCGGCACGTTCGCGTACTCGGTCGTCGTGGCCCTGGTGATCGGGCTCGTCGTCGGGGCGGCGAACCTGGCGCTGCGGCGGAGGGTGACCGACTCGACCGTCAACACGGTGATCTCGTTCGCGGTGCCCTTCGTGGCGTCGCTGCCGGCGAGCGCCGTCGGGGCCTCCGGGCTCGTGGCGGCGGTGGTCGCGGGCCTGGTGACCGGGGTGCGGGCCCCGCGCGAGCTGTCGCCGCAGAACCGCCTCTCCGACTCGCAGAACTGGCGCACGGTCGAGCTGGTGCTCGAGGGTGCGGTGTTCCTGACGATGGGCCTGCAGATCCGGTCGATCGTGGTCGACGTGCAGGAGGACCACGCCGGGGTGGCGCCCGCGCTGCTGATCGCGGTGGGGGCGCTGGTGCTGACGATCGTGGTGCGGGCGGCGTACGTGGCGCCGCTGCTGCGGGTGCTGTCGGCGAGGGCGCGGCACGCCGAGGCGATGCAGCCGCGGGTGCAGAGCATGCACGAGCAGATCCGCACCGAGGGGGCCGTCGGGCCCTTCGCCGAGATGAACCGGCGCGGTCGCTCCGGCCCGTCGCAGCTCGCCGCCGAGGCGGGGCCTGAGGGAGTCGCCGTGCCCGCCCCCGCGGAGGTCGCGTCGCCGTCCCCCTCCCCCCGTCTCGGCTCCGGAGGCTCCCGCACGCCCTCGCCCCGCGCCTCCCGCACCCGGTCGCGGCGCACGTCGTCGTCGCGGCGCACGTCGTCGCGGACCCCGTCGCAGCGGACGCTCGACCAGTTCACGAGGCGGGTGACGCAGGGCCTGGCCGACATCGAGTACTTCCTGAGGCAGCCGCTCGGCTGGCGGGACGGGACGGCGGTCGTCTGGGCGGGGATGCGCGGTGCGGTGACGGTCGCCGCGGCGCAGACGCTGCCGGAGGACACGCCGCAGCGTCCGGTGCTGGTGCTGATCGCGTTCGCGGTGGCGGCGCTGTCGTTGCTGGTGCAGGGCGGGACGGTCGGTCCGTTGCTGAAGCGGCTGTCGCCGCCGGTCGACGAGGTGGAGCTGCACGAGCGCAACGAGTCGGAGCGGACGAGGATCTTCGAGCTGATGCGCGCGAGCGGCGACGCCGTGCCGGCCCCCGAGGCGCCGGTGCTCGAGCGCTCGAAGGAGGCGTTCGACGCGTCGGTGGCGCACACGCTCGCGATGCTGGCGGCGCAGCGGTCAGCCTTGCTCGACGCCCGCGACAACGGGCTGTTCGACGCCGACGTGCTGGCCGACGCGCTCGCGAACCTCGACGCGTCGGAGATCGCGATCGTGCTGCGCGGGCGGCTAGCGGACTGACGCGCGGGAGGCGCGGTGTGCGGAGCGGAGGACCGGGAGCCTCCTCCTCGCTCAGGTCACGAGCGGACTCGCGTGTTGCCCGGAGCGGCCTCCGCCGGGCGCTCGGGCCGGGTCGCTGACCGGATCTGCCAGGCCATGGCGGCGACGACGAGGAGGCCCCAGAAGACCGAACCGTCGACGTCGATCGCGAAGACGACGGCGAACAGCGAGATGACGACTGCGTTGAGGACGACCATCCACTTCAGATCGGAGCGGGACACGGCCTGCCTCAGGCCCTCGGGGAGAACGTGTTCTGGAACTCGATCATCGGCATCGTCACTCCTTCGGTCGGAGCCCGCCCAGTGCGGGCCACGACCAACGTACGACATGTCAGCAATCGTTCTCGCAACGATCCCGTCACGAAGGGGACGAATGGGATCGCCACCACGCCCGAGGACATGGCGATCGAGGGAACGCTAGACATCCGGGCCCAGGCGCGCCAAAATTGACATTCCGGCAGATGGTCCTAGGCTGCTCCCACCGAGCACCTTCCACCTCAGGAGCGAGCCCCATGCGCTGGATCTTCTACGTCGTCGCCACCGCGGCCTTGATCGCCTCATCGGCCTGGCTGGCTGCCTCGCCGGACGACACGAAGTGGATGCCGGCCCTCGCCTCCGCCCTGGTGGTGTTCAGCGGAGCAGTCGGCACCCTGGCGCTCCGCCGCCGGCGCGACAGCACCACCCGAGCCGCGAACGCCGGCAGCGTCGAGCGGGGCTAGCTGGGCTGGCACCTGTCACCCCAGGCAGGTCCGCGAGGATCGCTGGTCCCGCGACTCGCGCCTCCCCCCTGCGCCCCTGCGCCCCTGCCGGATCAGCTCGCCACCTCAGCTCGCGGGGTCGGCGGCCGGCTCGAGCGCCGGGTCGATCACGACCACGCCAGGGCCGTAGCGCTCGTCCGCCGCCCGCTGCAGGGTGCCGTCGTCGACGATGACGTGGACGCGGGCCCGACCGTCGAACTCCTCGACGCCGAGGACGGTGCCGTCGGTGCCGCTCGCCGCGCGGTAGTCCTCGACGGATGCGGTCACGGCCGGTGACGCTGCCGTGCCTGCGGTGTCGGACGAGCCCGGCGTGAGGAGGTCGACGGCCACGCCGTCCCACGGTCGGGCCGGGGAGGTCACGGTGAACGCCGTCCCGTCCCAAGTGCCGGTGACCTCGTACCGGCCCCATGTCGTGCCCGCGGCGGTCTCGGCGCCCTCGAGGCCCGACCAGTCCCAGCCTTGTACGGCCGGTCCGTCGCAGATCGGCGGGTACGACTCGAAGATGACGTCGAGGCAGAGCACCGGGGCCGCGCTGCCGTCGCGGCTGAGGACGGTCGTGCGGGTGGTCAGCTCCTGGGCGGCGGCGGCCGCGGCCGCGGGCGTCGTCGCGGGCGTCGGGCTCTGCTCGGCGGGGCTCGGGGCGCAGTCGGAGAGGACGAGCGCGACGGCGCCCGTGGCCGCGCAGGCCAGGCCGCGTGTGGTGAGCGTCGTCGTGGTCCCTCGTCCGTTCCGTGGGGTGGCCGGCGAGGAGGCGGGCGCCCTGCCGTGCGACGTCGCGCTGCCTCGTGACCGAGTCCTGCTCAGGCTGTCGCCTCCCACCGGCAGCATCAAGCCCGAGCCCGAGCCCTCGGGCAGGCAATGCCAAGATCGACGACGAGCCGCCGCTCCTGACGGCTTCATCGACGGGGGGACAGAGATGACCGACACGACCGACCTCGAGGCCTGACGCATGACGACCGTCGACGAGGCCCGCGCCCTGCGCGACGCGGAGGGCCTGCGCATGAAGATCTTCGAGCCGCACCTGAACGACACCGACATGGTCGTGGTCACGACGGGCGACACCGGTGGCTACCAGGTCTGGGCGACCGGCGAACGTGCGTCACCGTGGGGGCGGACGACCGTGTACGACTCCGAGTCGGACGCCCTCGACGACGGCCTCGCACGGGGGCGGGCAGGTCGCGACCTCGAGATCATCAGGGCCGACCGGCACGCTTCGTACGTGGCCGACATGACAGCCGTGAGTGCCACCGAGCCGTTCCCCGGCCCGCAGGGGTCGGTCGTCAGTCCTGTTCCCACGGGTCCCGGCCTCCTCGTGGAGTTCGCCGTCTTCTCGTCGTCGGCCACCGACGACCGTGGTCGCTACACCGACCACGTCGGCTCCCTCCGCGGGCGCCCTGGCGAGGGCTGGCAGGCCGCCACCCCCACCACGACGCTGACCACCCACGACACCGTCGACGAGGCCGTCGCGGCCCTGCTCGACGCCACCGGCAACTGACGGGGGCGCGGGTCAGTTGACCAGCGCCTCCCTCGGCCCCCGGCCCAGCAGTAGGTTCGCCTCATGAAGCTCCTCGCAGGGATCACGGCGGCGCTCCTCCTCGCCCTGGGCCTGCTGGTGCTCGCGGTGAGGGCCGACCCCGACGTGCCGCTCACCCTCACGGCCGCCGAGACGGACATCCCGTGGTGCAGCACGGACGAGCCGGTGATCGTGGCCGACCTCTCGACCGACGCCCTGCCCACCTGTGCGCCGCACGGAGTCGAGATGCGCTTCCCCGACGGAGCCGTGATCGACCTGCCCGACGAGCCCGGCACCGGCGCCCGCTCCGTCGGAGTCCACGACTACACCTACGTCGACGTCGGCGTCTTCGGCATGTACGCCTCCCGGGCCGATCGCGCCTGCGAGCACGTCGAGCAGTGGGGCACCCCCGAGGCCGTCCGCCGCGTCACCGAGGCCTTCGGCGACGACGCCCCCTGCGTCCACGACCAGAACTGACCCGAGGAGTCGCAGGTCGACTCCCCGCACCCGTCCCATCGCCGCCCGCTCAGGTTGGCAGGGTCGCCGCCAAGACGTCGGCGATCCGCTCGAGGTCGGTGCCGGCCGCGACGGTGAGGCTGATCTCGGATCGCCAGGACGGCTCGGAGCGGAGCGAGACGACGAAGTCGACGTGGGACCCGGTGTGGGAGGCCTGGATGTCGAGATCGCCTTCCAGGCTCTTCCACTCCTTCGTGCCCTGCCACCCGCGCCAGTGCCGGGAGAGGGAGGAGAAGTAGCGGGCGAGCTCAGGTGCATCGTGGAAGAAGAAGACCCAGCGAGCCGCGGTGAGGCCTCCGCGGCTGATCTCGACCAGCACCTGCTCGCCCTCCTCGTGCGGCAACCGCTCGACGTCGAGGACGGTCACACCCTCGGAGCGCGTGCCGATGATGACGACGGGAATCATGGGGTCAGCTTGGCAGTGAAGTGCGCTGCAGGGCGATGGCTCGCTGTGTCCCGACCGCGACCTCGGCCTCAGGTCGACGAGCTCGATGGATGCTCCTGTCTGGTGGTGCTCACGGTGAAGACGGGGTGTCGAGAGCTGTCGCGAGTTGCTCAACAGAGCTCAGGAGGGTGCCCCAGTCGTATGCGTCGGGCTCTCGGGGCAAGAGCGACTGGACTCGAGCTCGCAGGTGCTCCTCGAGGCCGATCAGCATCGCGTTGCGCGAGGCTCTGGCTAGTTCCCCTTGCGCGTTCAGCAGTGCTCCGGGACCTTCGAGATCATGAGCTACTAGTTGTCCTCTCACCGCGGCGAGGGACATCGATACTCGCTCGCGCGCGTCGGTGTCGAGACGGCTCGCCCCCCAAGCTCTGGCCAACAGATGAAGGCTCGCGAGAACGTGACACGCCTCCGGGTAGCCGAGCTCGTCCCCGGCTGGCATCGGGCTGAGCCACTCGGCGCCCGCATCGGTGGCTGAGACGGGTGGCTCTGTGAAGCGAGCGGACTGGAGTTGTCGAGCAGCCTCGTTGGGCACGTACCCCAGCGTCGCGATGACCATCAGGACACGTGCTCGAGTCTCCGCGGCGACAGCGTCCGGGGTCCGCAGCACGCGGAAGACTGTCTGCTGGGAGACCCCGGCCGTGCACGCGACGTCTCGCATGGTCGCGTTCCTCGTCCCTGTCATCCGGTCACGCTCCTCGATGAGCCGCGGGGTCGAGAGCGGGACGTCGGGGCCGGTCCTGAGCAGACCGCCCCGACGTGCCTCCCTACCCCTTGACCCCTCCTGCGCTGAGCCCCGACTGCCAGAACCTCTGCAGGAAGAGGAAGGCGACGACGAGCGGCAGGATGGAGACGAACGACCCTGTCAGCACGGTCGAGAAGAGCACCTGGGCGCCGCCGCCTCCGGTCGCTGCCTGTTGCCACTGAGCGAGGCCGACCGTCGCCGGGAACAGGCTCGGGTCGTTCAGCATGATGAGCGGGAGGAAGTAGTTGTTCCACGTCGACACCAGGGCGAACAGCAGTACGGTCACCATGCCCGGGGCGAGCAGCCTCGACGAGATGGTGAGGAAGATGCGCAGCTCGCCGGCGCCGTCGATGCGGGCCGCCTCCAGCAAGCTGTCGTCGACCGCCTCGGCTGCGTAGACGCGCATGAGGTAGACGCCGAAGGGGCTGACGAGCGACGGCAGGATGATCGCCCACGGGGTGTCGACGAGGTTGGCCGCGCTGAACAGCAGGTAGGTCGGGATCGCCAGGGCGGTCAGCGGCACCATGACGGCGCCGAGGATCAGCCCGAAGACGAACGACCGGCCGCGGAACACGTACTTCGCCAGGGAGTAGCCGCACATGGTTGCGAGGATCGCAGCTCCGACAGAGCTCACCACGGCGTAGAGGACCGTGTTGCCCATCCATTGCAGGAAGATGCCGTCCTGGAAGGTGAACAGCTGGGCGACGTTGTCGCCGAGAGCGAAGGTGCGCCCGAACGCCAGGCCGAACGTGCTGAAGATGTCGGCGTTCGTCTTCGTCGCCTGCACCCCGAGCCAGACGAGCGGCAGGAGGAAGTACGCCAGCGTGATCCAGAGGATCACGGTGAGGATCGGCGCCTTCTTCTTGGATCGGTCGACGCGACCTCGAGGGCGTCGCCGACCCGCGCCTCCTGCGCTCTCGAGGCGGGGATCAGGTCGGTCGGCGGCCGTGGCTCCGGCGGTGTCGACGGGTGCGGGTGCGATCGTCACGAGAGTCGCTCCTTGCGCGAGGTGGCGAGCTGCACCACGTAGCTGATGATCATGATGAGGAACCCGAGCAAGAACGCGATGGCCGCTGCGTAGTTGACGTCCTGGTTCTTGAAGGCGACGTTGTAGGCGTAGAGGTTCGGAGTGAAGTCCGAGCCGATGGCGTTCGGGGCGATGCTGTAGAGCAGGTTCGGCTCGTTGAAGAGCTGGAACGACCCGATCACCGAGAAGATGACCGTGAGCAGGATCGCCGAGCGGATCGCGGGGATCTTGATGCTCCAGGCCACCCGCCAGGGGCCGGCGCCGTCGATCTCGGCGGCTTCGTACATCTCGGTGGGCACGCTGCGGAGCGCGGCGTAGAGGACGATCATGTTGTAGCCGATGAACTCCCAGCTGACGATGTTCATCGTGCTGCCGAGGACGTTCTGGGGTGACAGCAGGTCGGGCGCGGGCAGGCCAGCGCTGGTGAGCACCTGGGCGATGAGGCCGGATTCGCGGCCGTAGAGATAGCCCCACATCAGCGTCGCGACGACGCCCGGGACGGCGTACGGCACGAAGATCGCGAGCCGGACGAACTTGCTGCCGGCGACCTTGCCAGTGTCGAGGGCGAGGGCGACGAAGAGCGCGATCACGAGCATGATCGGCACCTGCACGAACAGGAACAGCGCCACCCGCCCGAGGCCTGCGTAGAAGCTGGGGTCGCTGAGGGCGCGCTGGTAGTTGGCGAGGCCGGAGAAGACCTGCCCGCCGACGAGCTGCGAGGTGAAGGTGCTGAGGTACCCGGCGTAGCCGAGCGGCACGAGGAACATGCCGGCGAACACGACCAGGAACGGGATCGCCAGCGCCCATGCCGCGATGAGCTGGGGGCGGTGCAGCGAGCTCGAGCGCCGCGGCGTCGCGGGCTGACGAGAGGACGAGGAGGCGCGGGGCGCCTCACGAGGAGGGGTGACGGACGTGGCCATGGGGACTCCTTTGCCGGGCCGGGGGCGCCCCCGTCGCCGCCGGCCCCGGGGAAGGGGGCGGCGACAGGGGCGTCCGTGAGCGCTACTTGACGGTGAAGCCCTGCTGCTTCGCGTAGGCGGTGACGTCGTCCTGCCACGCCGTGAGGGCGGCGGACATGTCACCGTGGTCAGCGATCGCCTTGCCGAGGGTGTCGTTGAAGCTCGAGTAGACGTAGTCGTTGAACGGCAGCCACTGGAAGTCGGTGCTGACCGTGTCGGAGATGTCGGCGAAGAGCTCGTTGACCTTCTGGCCGCCGTAGAAGTCCGAGGCTGTGTCCGTGAACTCCGGGCTCGTCAGAGTGTCGGTCGTCGTCGGGAAGAGGAACTGCTCGTTGGCGAACTGCAGCGTCGACTCGGGGTCGGTGTTGAGGAACTTGCTGAACTCGGCAGCGACGATCGGGTTCGCGGTGCCCTCGATCACGGCGTCGCTCGAGCCGCCCCAGTTGCCCGAGACGTCGTCGCCGGCCTCCCACTGCGGGATCTTCGCGGCGGTCCACTTGCCGGCGGTGTTCGCGGCCGTGCCCTGGAGGAACACGGGGCCCCACGCAGCGGTCTGCCAGCTGGCGTACTTGCCCGACGAGAAGCCCTGGTACCAAGCGTCGTTGAAGTCGGCGTCCGTGGAGACGAGGTCCTTGTCGATCAGGTCCTGCCAGAAGGTGACGACCTTCTGCGTGTCGGGCGAGTCCAGGTCGATGCCGACGGTCTTGTCGCCGTCGTAGGAGAATGGCTGCGCGCCAGCCTGCCAGAAGAGGCTCACGACCTGGCCCGGGTCGTTGCCGGGCAGGTTGGAGATGTACGAGTCGGTCTTGTCCTTGATGACCTGGGCGTCGCTGGCGAAGTCGTCCCACGTGGCGGGCGCCTCCGTGAGTCCTGCCTGCTCGTAGATGTCGGACCGGTAGAGGTTGCCGATCGGGCCGGAGTCCTGAGGCACCGACCAGACACCGGTGTCGTCGGCGACCTGGTTCCAGATCCAGTCGACGGTCTTGTCCTCCAGCTCCGCACCACCGTAGGGCGTGAGGTCGACGAGGCTGTTCGTCTGACGGAACGACGGGATGTACTGGTACTCGATCTGTGCCACGTCGGGCGCGCCCTTGCCGGCCTTCAGCGCCGTGCGGAGCTTCGGGTACTGGACGGTACCGGTGCCCGTGTTGACGACCTCGACGTTGATCTTCGGGTACTTGGCCTCGAAGAGGTCGACCTCCTTCTGGACGTCAGGCACCCAGGTCCAGAAAGTGATCGTCGTCTCGGTGTCCATCGCCTTGTCGATGTCGGCCTGGGAGACGGTGTCGGTGGTGCCGCCGCCGCCGTCGGCCGCGCCGCCGGACGGTGCACACGCGGTCAGCGTGAACGCCGAGACGATCGCCAGGGACACGAGCGCCTTTGCTGTGTTCTTTCTCTTCATGACAGTTCTTCCTAGAGGGGGTGGGGGTTGTGGCCGGTAGGGAGGGGTGGTGGAGGGGGTGACTAGGGGGTCGCTGGCTCGGTCCCGGCCTCGCCGTCGATGAGCTCGAAGACGTGGGCCGAGCGCGGGGCGAGAGTGACGGTGGTCCCGGCTGCCGCGGCCTGGCGGGTCTCGAGGTCGCGGACCGCTGTGGGCGTGGTGACGGTCGCCTCGTGGGCCGACCAGTTCGACACGAACGCCAGGTCGGAGAACCCGGGGCGGGTGCCCGTCGTGACGGTGACCGTGTCGGTCGCCGCCCATGCACTCGCTGACGTCGCCGGCAGGAGCCAGCGGGCGATGCTGCGCGAGAGCTCGGGGTTGGGCACCGTGGCGATGTACGTGACGCGACCTGCACCGGAGGTGCGGGTCGTCATCACGGCGTCGGCTCTGATCTCGGTGTCCGGGAACCACAGCACGACCTCCGCCTCCTCGACGACCAGCACGTCTGCCCAGCGTGTGCCGGCCGAGCCGGGCTCGAGCTCGAGCTCGCCCGCCGGTGTCGTCGCTACTGCCGTCTGCACCGGCAGCGGCTCATCGAGGTTGGTGTACTCCTCGTACCAGACGCCGGCGGGGCCCGAGAGGACCGCCGGGGCGACGTCCCGCCGTGCCCGGGCGAGCTCGTCGCCGTAGCCGGTGCGGACGCCGACGACGAGGTGGCCACCCGCCTCCGCGTAGGCGGCGAGGGCCTCGAGGGTCTCGTCGTCGGCGACGTACAGACCGGGCACGACGAGCACGGGGTGCTCTGCCGCGACGGATGCGGGGTCGGCGGCGAGGAACTGCGCCACGTGCTGGATCCGCACTTGCGCGCCGGCCTCGGCGAGCCCCCGGTAATGGGCATCGAACAGGTGCAGGTACGAGTCGGGGTCGGGGCTGCCGTCCGGGAGAGCGAGGGGCGGGTAGCCCTCGAAGGACCACTTCGTGTCGGTGGACCAGAGCATGAGCACGTCGGCGGTGGGGACGAGGCCGTCCACCGCGCCCCCCAGGGCCTTGAGCGTGGCGCCGAGGGCTGCGACCTCGCGGTAGATACGGCCGGGACGCTGGCTGTGCGGCAGCACGCCGCCCCAGTAGGTCTCGACGCCGAAGTGCAGCGTGTGCCAGTGCCAGTACTCGACCATGCGGGCGCCGCGGGCGACGAGCGCGAGGGCTGCCTGTTTGATCTGGCCGTCGAACGGCGGCTGGTTCTGCCAGGGTCCGCCGATGGACTGGGCGTTGGTCTCGGTGACGAGGAACGGCGCCTGCGCCGACGAGAAGGCACGGTCACCCCACTGGTGCAGGGCCCAGACGCCGGTGTGCCACCAGCCTGCCTCGCGCTGCACCTCGACGCCGCGGGTGAGGCCGTCCTGCATCTTGTAGTACGGGTTGCCGGCCGTGACGTCCAAGCTCTTGACGAGGCGGTCGTCGGCGACCTGGGGACGGGCGTACGAGATGCAGGTCGTGACGAACTGGTCGTCCCTGGCGTACTCGCGCACGACGTCGGCCTGCCAGGCGATGAGCTCGTCAGCCAGCTCGCCCTGGAAGCGGCGCCACTCGAGGTCGTACTGCGGTTGGACGTTGCCGTCGGGGCGCCAGAGCTGCGACCAGTCCGTGAGGCGGTGCGACCAGTAGACGAGACCCCACTCGTCGTTCAACGACTCGACCGTGCCGTAGCGGCGCTCGAGCCATGCGACGAAACGCCTGAAGACCTGGTCGTTGCGGGGCAGCTCGTTGCCGGGCTCGTTGTCGACCTGCCAGCCGACGACGGCCGGGTGGTCCGCGTATCGCGCGGCGACCCGACGAACGATGCGCTCGGCGTAGAAGCGGTAGGCGGGGTGGCTCTGGTCCATCTCCTGGCGGGCGCCCCAGCCGGCACGGTGGCCGGTGACGCGCTCGGCGGCGATCTCGGGGTGCAGCACCTGCAGCCACGGCGGCACGGCGTAGGTCGGCGTTCCGAGGATCACGGAGATGCCGCGGGCGTGGGCTCCGTCCAGGACGGGCTGCAGCCAGTCGAGGTCGAACTCGCCCTCGCGGGGCTCCCAGGTGGACCAGACGGACTCCCCGACGCGGATGACGGTGAAGCCCGCCTCGACCATGAGATCGAGATCGCGATCGAGGGTGCCGTCCTGCTGGTACTCGGCGTAGTAGGCGGCCCCGAAGAGGACTCCGGAGTGGGTGGGTGCTGACGTCATCGTCGACCTGTTCTCTCGTGCCGGACGTCGTCGACCGGCGGTGTGCGCCACAGTTTCCTGCTGCTGCCTGCAGCGATGTTGTCGATAACATCGCCGTGGAAGTGAAGCTAGCCCACCCTCTCGCGCATCGCAAGAGGATGTTCGAGGTCACCCGAGCGGGGTGCCCGAGAGGGAGGTCACGAGCGCGGAGCAGCCGTGGAGGTGCGGACGATGAGCCGAGGAGCGGGGAGGCGGACAGGGCGATCTTCTGCCTTGCCCTCGATGACCGCGATGAGGGCGGTCACGACATGAGCGCCCTCCGATCGGAAGTCCATGTCGATCGACGTCAACGGCGGGACCATGAACCTCGCCTCCGGAGCATTGTCGACGCCCACGACACTGACGTCAGCCGGCACTGACACTCCGTGAGAGGACAGGGCGGCCATCAAGCCCATCGCCATCGGGTCGTTGGCGAGGGCGATCGCCGTGATCCCGCCGGAGCCTCCACCCAACGCATGATCCGCGACGAGAGTCAGGCCTGCGGAGAAACCCGAGTCGGCGGACCAATCTCCCTCGACGACTCGAGCGATGCGGCCTCCGCCGCCGATGAAGGCCTTCCTGAAGCCGTCGAGGCGCTCTCGTGCCGGGAGCCACTGGAGGGGGCCCGCGACGTACGCGACGTCGCGGTGACCGAGGGTGAGGAGGTGCTCTCCGGCCAGGCGGCCGACGTCCTCGTTTACCGTCTGGTCGGAATCTCTGAGCAACAGTCCGAAGTCCCGCGCAACGGGCACGGTCATGTTCCGCTCGGCTATCGCCTCCCGCGCCACCGCAGTCTGAGCCGTGAGGACGATGCCCGAGATCTGCTGGCTGAGCACGAGGTCGAGTGCGTCTCTGACGCTGTCGACGTCGGTGCCGTCCATGGAGACGATGTCGGTCACGTAGCCGAGGCTGCGCGCGGCCTCGGTGGCCCCCGCGATCGTGAGCGCTGGGCCCGACTGGTGCATGTTGTCCGCGAGGAGGGCGATGCGGTTGGAGCGTCCGAGACGGAGGAACCGCGCTGCGCTGTTCGGTCGGTAGTCGAGTTCAGCCAACGCGCTCTCGACCTTCTCGCGCGTGGCCGGACGGATCCCTTCGAAGCCCCGCAGGAACCGACTGACGGTCTGGTGAGACACGCCTGCACGCTTGGCCACGTCGTAGATCGTGGCTTCGGGCATGCACGGAGCGTAGTACGACTCGCGAGTCCATACAGATGTCGGTGGTCCTGCTGACGCCCCCCGACCGATCTAGGCAAACGGGCTAGCCGGTGCCGCCGCCGGGATCGTCGTCACCGCCCCGAGCACCCGGTCCTGAACGCGGGATGCCTGTCGGGAGCGTGAAGACACTCAGCGTGTCCAGCATCCCAGGCACCGACATCTTGATTGACCCAGGCGGAGACGACGGCGGCCAAGTCACGTCGTCGACACTGCACGACGCTGCGACGCTTCTAACGGATGCTCCCGCTGGTGATTTCTGGATGTTGATCCGCGCGTTCTCCCTCCCGAAGGGTGACGAGCCTGTGGAGGTCGGGCTCGAGGCCCAGTCGCCTCAGAGCGAGGGCTGCGACGTCGTCTTCGAGGAACCGTGCCTCGTGGAGAAGACGATCTCCGACTTCCGCGACGAGTCGTGAATCACCGTTCTCCTCGCTGCCGATCACCGACGACGTCATGCTCGCGGCCGTGCGCGGCGCCTGACGATCGACGCTTCGCATCTGGCACCCTTCCGGTAGCCGGTCATTGGAACCGTCGATCTCGGGCTCAGGTCGTGATGGATGCACCACCGCTCGCGTCACGTGGACGCCACATCGCCATGGGCTCGGCCGAGGGAAGGCCCGTGATGGGGCCGAGCTCGACGAAGCCGTGGCGGCGGTAGAGGGCCCTGTTCCGTTCCGTCGAGGATTCGAGGTAAGCAGCATCACCCGCCGCGTCGATCTGCCGCAGGCGATGCTCGAGCAGCGACGTCCCGACTCCGAGGCCCCGCGCGGTCGTCGAGACGCCGATCTCGGCGAGGTACCAGTGGGGCAGCGTCGGTCGTGGACGCTGGAGCGCCGTGCGGTGCCGCAGCGCCGCCACCGCCCCACGGATGCCCAGTGCCCGCAGGTAGCCGGGCAGCTGCGCCACGGTGGGCCACGGCGACTCCCGGCCGGTGCGGTGAGCCTCCCAGACCGCGGTGCCGACGACCTCGCCCCGAGCATCGACGGCGACGTCCACCGTGCCGGCCTGCACCGGCCCCGAGCGCAGCATCGCCCAGAACAGCTCCTCGAGCCGATGCCGTCGCCGAGGACCCGGAGGGACGAACGACGCCATGACCGGATCGTTCTCGAACGCCTCAGCGAGCGGCCGTGCGGCCGCTCGCTGCGAGGGGTGAGCCCGTCGGATGTCGACTGAGCGGGCGTCTCGCGACGATGGTGTCGGCGAAGGGGGACGCTTCCTGGAAGAGGTCATGGGGTGACCGTACGACCTCGATCTGGCCAAGTGGCCAAATAGGGGCCGTGACCGCTCGATGGTCAGGAAGTACTCGGTGAACACGCAGTTGGCCACATGGCCAAATATGCGTAGGCTCGCGGTCATGACCCCGCCCCGAGAGCACCGCCCCCAGGACGAACGCCGCCGCCAGCTGATCGACGCGGCCGTCGCTGTCATGACCGACGAAGGAGTCGCCGCGGTCACCACCCGTGCCGTCACGGCTCGTGCCGGCCTGCCGCACGGGTCGTTCCACTACTGCTTCGACTCCAAGGCCGATCTCTTCTCGGCGATCCTCGGCCAGGAGCTCCGCGCCTCCCTCGTCGCGGCGTTCGACCCGCCGGCTGAGCCGCTCTCGCCCACGAAGCGCATCGCCAACGGCCTGCAGGCGAGGCTCGACCTCGTGGCGGCACGGCCCGACCACGCGGTCGCCCTCGTCGAGCTGACCGCCCTGTCGCACCGCGACCCGGCCCTCCGCCACCTGGCCCGGTGGGAGCAGGAGGAATACGGCCGGGAGGTCACCCGCAACGTCGACGAGTGGACCGCCTCCGACGGGCTCCGCTGGTCAGCCCCCACGAGCGAGGTCGCGGCGCTGCTCATCGCCGTCGCCGACGGGGTCGCCACCGCCTGGCTCGCCGACCGCGACGACGAGGCCGCCCGCGCCTCCGTCGGCCTCGCCGCCCGGGCCGTCGCGTCCCTGCTCGACGGGAGCGGGTCGTGACCTGGCTGTGGCTCGCCGGGGCGATCGCCGTCGAGGTCACCGCCTCTCTCGCCCTGCAGGCCGCCGTCGACGCTCCCGGCTGGTACGCCCTCGTCGTGGCCGGGTACCTCTCGGCGTTCTTCTGCCTGACCCGCGTCCTGAAGGGCAACATGGCCATCGGAGTCGCCTACGGCATCTGGGGCGCCGCGGGCGTCGCGGTGACCGCCGTCATGGCGTCGATCCTCTTCGACCAAGCACTCACTGGGGTCATGGTCCTCGGCCTCGTGCTCATCGTCGCGGGCGTGCTCCTCGTCGAGCTCGGGTCCCAGCGGGCGCATGCGGCACGTGCCGAGGCTGCTGCTCTCCGCCTCGAGAGAAGCATCTGATGGCCTGGATCCTGCTGTCCGTCGCGATCGTGTTAGAAGTCGCGGCCACCGTCAGCCTGAAGCTCGCCACCGACGGCAGGAAGCGCTGGTACATCGTCGTCGGGATCGGCTACGTCACCGCCTTCTCACTCCTGGCCGGAGCTCTCTCACTGGGCCTGCCGATCGGAGTCGCCTACGGCGTCTGGGCCGCCACCGGCGTCGCCCTCACGGCGGTCATCGGGCGCCTCCTGTTCAAGGACCCCCTCACCTGGCTCATGGGAGCCGGCATCGCCTGCATCATCGCGGGCGTCCTCCTGATCGAGCTCGGTCACTGATCCCCCGCTCGTCGTGCCTGTTCACGTCCTCCACAGCCCCAGCCTCGCCCCCAGTCGACTGACGACGGCCCCTGTCGGCACGAGAAGTGCCAGCAGGGGCCGTCACGGATGTTGATCGTGGTGAGCGTCAGATCGAACGAACCACCCGAGCGGGGTTGCCCACGGCCACGACACCTGCGGGGATGTCCTTCGTGACGACGGCTCCTGCCCCGATGACGCTGTCGTCCCCGATCGTGATGCCCGGGCACACGATGACGCCGCCACCGAGCCAGACGTTGTTCCCGATGCTGATCGGGCGAGCTGCTTCGAGCTTGTTCCGTCGTGCTTCGGCTTCGACGGGGTGGGTGGGTGTGAGGAGCTGCACGTTCGGGCCGATCTGACAGTCGTCACCGATGTGTATGGCTGCCACGTCCAGGGCGGTCAGGTTGTAGTTGACGAAGGTCCGGCGGCCGATGTGGATGTTCTCGCCGTAGTCCACGAAGAGGGGTGCCTTGATGAAGGAGTCCTCGCCGAATGAACCCAGGAGATCGGTCAAGAGCGTGCGGGACTCGGCATCGCCGTCGATCTGCGCCCGATGGTACGCATCGGCCAGCCGGGCGCCCCGGGCGGCGAGGCGCTCGTTGTCGGGGTCATCGGCGATGTAGAGGTCGCCGGCGAGCATCCGTTCACGATTGGTCCGAGAATCTCCCGGGAACTGATCCCGGTGGATGATGTCGGTGTCATCCATGCAAGCTGGTCCTGTCCAGATCAGTGGTGCTGTCAGCGAGGCGCATTGGCTGCGGCCAGCAGCTGGGCGAGGGAATCAGGGGTCATGCCTCCGCCTCCCATCGATCCGAGGCGCTTCAGCGGGAACGATCCTGCCATCTTCGCCACTGATTCTTCGTCCTCGAACATGGCCGATGCTCCGCCCATGTCTGCGCCGGCGTCACTCATCACCTGTCCCTGCTCATCAAGCGTCCCGCGAATGGTGAGTCGAGCCCACCCCTCAGCCACTGACGGGCAAGACAAGTCAGGGCTACGAAGCTGGGTCCAGTCCTGGTTGGATTGTCAGGGTCAAACCCAGAAACCGATGAGAAGTCACAACACTGTTGTGCCTTTTCACGGGAGCGTGCGAACTCAACCCTGTTCTGCTCACCGTTTCTCAGGAGTCTTGCCAATCCCGTTCTCACAATAATTTAGCCAAATGCGTCTCTCAACTGGCTTCTGGGAATGCAGCGACTTCTGTTGGAGCAGACAGACGCTCACCCTCGTTCCTCGACTACACAACCTCTCAGAGGAGTTTCGGCTGGGATGTATGAATTGTCCGAATATGAGCCTTGGCCACGGCAACCCTCGAAAAGGCGTCATGTGGGCCTGTCAGAAGGAACATCACAGGACCACAGAGCAGGGACTTAAAGGAGCATTTTCCGCAAAATAGGTGAGAAATGGACCGCGCCGGATAGCCACCGAGGGGTCTACTCCTCGGGCCTCAATTCCCAATTAAACTCATATTCTTTCTCCGGACCTGGCCTGAATCGAGCAGCTCGGGAATAGACCTTCTTGATGGAGTTCCCTTCGAGCACATAGGCCGCGCTGGCGCTAATCCACCGATAGTCCTCGCGACCGACTCCGAATCCACCGGTCGAATGCTCATGGCCGGCAAGAACCGTCCAGAACAAGCTGTACCCACCCCGCTCTAAAGTGGCGACAAGGTCTCTACGAAGAAGCAAGACGCCTTCACCACCACCCGACACTGACGGGTCGAAAACGGCTAGGCCTTCATCATCGTTCCAGAGAAAGTCAATACCATGTCGCAATCCGAGCATGTCAAAGAGCGCACGCGTAGGGAGGAAACCTTGGGTCTCGCGAGCGTCCGAAGCATCACGATTTGAGCCGGTGCCTCCGTATGCGGCGCCGCATTGCATGAGTTCCACCGGTTGAGGCCCCCCCGAGTATGTATTCCACTCGTCGGCGTTAATTTGACCTGATGCTGTCGCCCAATGCGTGTCAGAAGGATGGCCGCCTAGAAGTAAATTGGCCGGTTCGGCAATATCCGGCATCCAGCGCCCGAACCAATCGCGCCCCATAGCCCAGGATTTGAGCGTTTCCAGCTCGTCTGTGGGGACAAGGTAGGCATGCAATTGCATCCACGCGTCGCGAGTAGGCGGATTCACTGCCAGAACCTCAGGATCATGTTCTTGCCGCCAGCTGGGGAAGCTGAGGAGCGCGATCCACTGATTACCGTCCGGATCTGTCGGCCCCAGAAGGTCTATCGGGTCCGGGATTCCCGACATGTCTACGGGGTAGTCAGTGACAAGCGTTGTGGGAAATGTCGGCTTCAAGGGCGAGAACCAGTCGCTAGGCGCATCGTTAGCGCCGGGCTGGCGCGCAAGGATCGTAACGTCGATGTCTCGCCAGATCACATCCTCGGCTGAGGCATATGCGCGAGGTCCATCCGAGGACCATTCCTCCTTAAGTTCCGTGTGATCTGAGATGGCGCCCAGCACTTCGTACATCCCGATCCATTGGTACTTCTTTCCGACCCTCTCCACCGGTCCGTCCATTGGCGCTCGGCGCCGATCGTCGATTAGGCCAAATTTTTCGGGCGACCAACCCAGGTCAAGCGTCCGGTCAAAAATGGCTCGTTCCGCAGCGTCCTGGAGCGCCCCTCGGTCGTCACATTGAAACCTTCCAAGTGCCGGCTTGAGGACCTTGCGTCCAAAATCGCCCATGCCGGAAAGCGAGTGCCAGATTGAACCGTAGGAGTATTCCGGTGGGCCGGCGAGTGCTTCGATTTCATCGGCCGAAATAGAGGTGACCGGCCAGGCGGCTCCATAGGGCGGCGATCCGTCGGGGCCATCCCACCCCATTTCCCTGGCGACTTGCATGACGCGCCGAATGTAATCGCGAGTGAGGAGGTGCATTGGCCAACCGGGTTCTACATACTCCTGCAGAGCCTCCGCTATTGGAAATACCACTTCGGTCTGCCGCTGTCGAAGGGCAACACCGCAAGCTGCACCCGTCACCCGTTCGATTACATATGGATCATCTGTCTCGTTCAGACGAGTTAGGACGTCGACGAGTGCCCTAGGACGGCGCTCGCCAACGCTCACCATCGCCTTTGTTGCCTGATCTCGAACACGTCGATCAGTAGTCGTAAGGAACCAAGCCAGCAGTTGCGTCGCAAGCGGCGCCACTTCTTCCGAAATGTGTTCGCTACCTCGATCGCCTCCGGGCCAGGCCCACCGGATCGTGTTTTTGACCGGCGATGATTCCTCGACATCAAGCGCTCCGACAAGCCACGTGGACCATGTCGCGTCTCTATCTGGCATCGTCAGCGCCGCAAGGTGCTGGTGGAGCCAAGCAGCATTTAGAGGGTGATCCGGGATACAAGCGAGCCGGACAAGTCGGTCCCACATTTCATTGGAATAGAGATCCGAAATTAAGAGGCCTTCGACGACTTCAATCGTTCGCTTGTCTATGGAACTTGGTTCGCGGAGCACAAGGCTCTCCAGGAAGCTGTCGACCGCATACGCTGGAACGCTCCCGTCGACCGCAACAAGATCGACAAGCTCAAGCTTATGGATCTCGGGAACCATGACGGCCAAGGCCGAGATGACACCGTGCTCCCGCCAGGTGCTACGGCCAAGGCCGAGCACCCAAGCCCGAATATCTCCTGGTGTCTTCCCCGCTATTTCGGCCGCCAAAGCTACGTCGCCAAGTCGCTGGTAGCCGAATGCGATTTTCTTATCTCCTACTTCGATGAGAAGTCCCTCGGCGAGAAGACCACTCATCAGCGATTTGGACCAGGTCCGTTGTGGCAGCAGGGCCGAGGTCACTTTCTCAACCTCTAGCCGGGTCATAGTCCGGTTTCCCAAGCGGGCCAATTCGTGGACCACCTGCCCCACGAGGTTGCTTCGTACGTCAAAGTCGCAGCGGCTAGGCGACGAAAGGCGAAGGTTTACCGCCTCAGTAAAGGCGTTGCACAACGTCGTGAGCCCAGCAGCGCCAAAAGTGAAACGAGACGAACCCAGAGTTGTCAACGCTTCGCAGGTCAGCTTCAAAAAGAGTGGGTTGCTGAACTCAACGTTGAGCACCGGAAACGATGGAGCTTCCAGGCCATATTCGGTGGCAAAGCGCTGAACAGCATCCTCTACGGCTTCGTCGAAACCGAAGTGCTCAACGAGGGGCAGGTCGTCGGCTTCGATCACGGACCCTAGAAACTCATTACGGCATGAAAGCACGAGAGCAACATGAGGGAATCGAGCAACTTTTGTTCGGAGGGCCCGAGCAGTGTCCAACCATCGCTCCGGCTTCTCGCTTTCATTCACAGCATCGATGATCAGGAGGCCACGAGCGCCCGAAGCTTCAGCTGCTGCATCAAGTACGGCCAGGACCTCATCGACGGATCCTCCCAAGCCGCTGAGTTCCCCGACCTGCGCGAAGAGAGATCGTCCATCAAAGTCCTGACCAAGGATCATCACGGTAGGACGCCCAGCAGCGACTCGCTTACGGGCCACGTCGCACAACAAGTGCGTCTTGCCAACACCGGCTCCCCCTACCAAGAGCATTTCGTTCGTCTGCGCGGCCTGCGTTGCGACGGAATCAACAAGCTGTTGGCCTCGCCCAAGAGCGACCGTCGCATCCCGGACGTCCGTGTACAACGTGCCCGCCGCGTCAAGGTAGAACCCGGACTCCGATTGAGCTCGCTCGCGGAGCAAGCCAGAGACGGTGTTGAGTCTCTCAAGGGAGGTTCTTAGTGCACCACTGAGATCAGGTAGCTCGTCAAATGAGCGTGTAGCGCTGATCATTTGCTGCAATGACTCGTCGGCCGAGACTAGAGCCGCGTCGCAAAGGGCTAAGGCGTCGTCATACGCCTCTTTATCTGCTTCTGGAGCCCTCCAGGGCCACCTTCGTGTAGAGCGCAAGTCAGCCAAAATATTCTGCCAGCGTTCGGTGTAACTGTCTACTCGTCCAACTCCATCGAGTGCTTTGGTCGTACTCACGGCAACGTGGAGTCGGGGGCTGTACCGTCTACCCGCCTTGGCGAGCACTTCACAAATCAAGTGCTCCTGCGCGACCTTCGTGAGTACGGGCGCATCGAACCAGTACCGTGCCCGACCCGCATGCCTCGGTTCCGTGAGAGCCGTCAGTAGTTGATGAGCGCCAACGAAAACAAAAGAGACCGAGAGCCCCTTTGCATTGGCGAGCTCCTGCCATTCAGCTACTTTCTGGTCCCAACGGGTGTTGGCTGACACCCGCGTGGCGGTGTCCCCAGCCGGCAAGTCGATTGGAAGAGCAACAAAGTACTTCTTAAGATTCGGCTCCAGCTCAAGAACACGCCGGACAGAGCCATCGATTTGACCCGCTGCGGATGAGTCGAAGGTGAAGAGGTACTTCGCTTGCCATGCCCACACGTCTCCATTGGGCAAAACGCCTTTTCCCTCTCGGCCGCCATCCGGGTTGCCAAAGCGGTGAAAACTTGTTCCGGCCGGCCAGTGAGCCACTCCCTGTTGAATGAGAATGGAAGCCAACTCTTCGAATGCGTTGCTCCTAGCCGCCGGCTGCCCGTAAGGCCGAATTCTTGCGAAGTCAACGTCCGGCAAGGAAAGACTCATGAGAACAACCTTCGAAGGGGGCTGATGACAGGTCCTGCGGACGGAATTCATTGCTGAGAACGTGCTGTCGCAGCCCGTGGAACGCGACTAAGCGCCAGTCAAGTAGGTCAATTACCCATTGTCAAAGGCTGTCACATCGATTTTCGACCCGGATGCGTCGCTCAGACTGAGACCGCTTCCCGCAAGTATTAGTTGACATCCGCGAGCGGCGGTGCATGCCCTAAAACAGCACCCCGTTCCGAAACTCGTACCTCGCTCGTTGGCGACTCTGGCCTAGAGCACTCCACTCGGCTCTTAGGTCAACCATCTACCCCTCGCGGATGAAGGCACCATGCGATCAGGTCAGGGCTCATCGCCTTGACACCCATGGGGTGTTCGCACGGGGCCGCGAACACCCTCATCAAGCTCGCCACCCTCGCCAGGGAAGCCCCCGGGACGACGATCACGTGGGCGATCCGCAGCAGCAACCCCGCCCGCGTCTACGGGTCCGCAGCCGACCAGCTCGAGGGCCGCGGCGACCTCGGCAGCGCCGTCCGCGACCTCGTCCGAGCGGGCGCGATCGCCCTGCTCGACCGGTTCGAGGTCGACGACGTCACCAAAACCGACGTCGGCGTGCAGCTCGTCGGGCGGCGACGCAGTGAGGCCCTGACGGTCGCTGCGGACGTTGTGGTGAATGCGACCGGGTTCCGCCCTGACCTCGACATGCTCCGCGAGGTCCGGGTGTCGCTCGACGAGATCGTCGAAGCGCCTCGGCAGCTCGCACCGCTGATCGACCCAAACCTGCACTCCTGCGGCACGGTCTACCCGCACGGCATCGCAGAGCTCGGGCACCCGGAACCGAACTTCTTCATCGCCGGCATGAAGTCCTACGGCCGCGCCCCGACGTTCCTGCTCCTCACCGGCTACGAGCAGGTCCGATCCATCGCCGACGAACTCGCCGGCAACCACGAAGCCGCCCGCCTCGTGCAGCTCGAACTCCCCGAGACGGGCGTCTGCTCAACCAACCTCCCGGACGCCTCCGGGTGCGCCGTCGACGGACCGGCAGCAGGTGGGTGCTGCTCGTGAGCGTCACCGTCCGGGCCATGACCCCGGACGACTGGCTCGCTGTGGAGCAGATCTACCAAGAGGGCATCAACACCGGTAACGCCACCTTCGAGACCCGTACCCCGACCTGGGAGGCGTTCCATGCCGGCAAGCTCGCGCCGCACCGATTCGTCGCCGTCGACGACACCACAGGCGCGGTCCTCGGCTGGGTGGCGGCGTCCGCGACGTCGGCCAGGCCGGCCTATGCCGGCGTCGTCGAACACTCCGTCTACATCGCCGCCTCGGCCCAGGGCCGAGGCATCGGGCGTGAGCTGCTGAGTTCGTTCCTCGCCTCAGTCGATGCCGCGGGAATCTGGACCGTTCAGTCGTCGATCTTCCCCGAGAACGGGGCGAGCCTGGCCCTCCACGACCGGGCGGGGTTCCGCCGGATCGGGACACGGGAACGTATCGCGCAAGCAGAAGCCGGGCCCTACGCCGGTGTGTGGCGGAATACCGTTCTGATCGAGCGACGGCGCTCCGATGACCCGTCGGAGTGGCCTCCACGGCCGCTGGCCTTTGATTTCGGCACGCGTTGACGAAGCATTGCTCGGTGGGGGGGGTTAGCTGATGGTGCGGCGGAGCTGCCGCGCTGCGGCGTTCATGGCACGTTCATTGCGTCGACGGGTAAGGCAGTAGAGCCAGTTAGGGACTTGTGGGGTGGTACGCCGGAGATCGAAGAGCCGCTCCTGCCAGACAAGAAGGTCCTGTCCATCAACAGAGGTGGCGTCCTGAGCAAGTCGGCGAGCGATCGTGGCGGCCAGGTCGGAACGGTCTTGTGCCGCTTTCCAGGTATTACCGACGTACTCGGCCACATCGAGGAACGCCGGGAGAACAGGGAAAAGCGCACCGAGGAGGAAATTCGCGAGTGTTATACCGCTTAGGCTTGCCCAGATCACGAGGATGGCAAGCCAGCTAACCGCACCGAGAGCCCAGACGGTGACAGTCGTCCTGATGAGCCGGTCTGTGTAAGCAGCGTTGCTTCGCTGCGCGATGGCGATGGTCACAGCGCCAGGGGTGGCGGCGTCAACTGGGTACCAATCGATCAGACGCTCTTTCTTTGCAGCTTTGACAAGCGAAGCCTCCTCCTCGGGCGCAACTAAGGCGATGTCTTCGGGCGACGGCCGCTCAGCTCGGGTGATGGTCTCAGGCATCGAGAAGAGATAGTGGTCAAGTTGCTCCTGCACGCAAGCGGCTCGAACCATGGTCCGTGTCTCCAACCATGCCAAGACGGTTCGGCCGGCGAGGAGCCACAACCCTGCGATAGCTCCGACGACGACGGCGAGAGCAGGAGCGAGTAGAGCGACGAACGGCGCTCCAATGCCAAGAACCAGCATCCCGACCCACCTGGCGCCCTGCCAGCGCTTCGCACGAGTATAGAGGCGCCGCTGCGCGAGAAGCAGACGCAGGGCGTGCAGGTCATTCTGCCGAGCAACTATTGACTCGCTGGGTGGTGGGAAGTAATCGAACCGAGACATGCCGGGCCTACTCATCGAAAAGGAGCTTGAGCTGCACGATCGCCGCGACGTGGTCGCCAGCCTTCTCGTACTCGCGTGCCTTCTCGGCCCGCGAGACCGCTGTCGCGAGTTTCGACATCGCGTCTGCCCGTTTAGTCTCGGACGACGTCGCGGTGAATCGCGATCCGAGGCCTGTCGGATCGTTCATCGCAGCCAAGTTGGCGTCGTGGATCTTCTCCAGCGCGAGGTGGAGGTCCCAGACGGGGAAGTAAGAACTTTCCCCGTTAATGTGCTTGGCGGCTCTCATCTCGAGGTAGCACGAGGACACAGGAACGTTCCGCTTGTACTTCCAGATCTTCACCTGACGAGCCAGTTTCTTCGCCGCCCCTCCGTGCTTCTTATTGACCTCGTTGACCCAAGAACTGTGCTCGTCGGGGTGTGTTTTCATCCACCCACCCGTCGGATCTGGGATGGAGTATCCGCTTGTGGTGATGTAGCCCGGTACGACCTCGACGATCCCATCGGAGAAATGGCATACCACGGCCGGTTGGCGGACCACGATGGTGGTGTGGGGAAAGCGATCCTGCAGAGCGGCCTTGACGTTGCTCAAAACCGTCCAGGGGGACGACGGCTGGTTGCCCTTCAGCGAGACCAGGTAGTCAGCGTCGCTGTGCAGCCAGATGCCGGTGCCGTGTCTGAGGGAACCGATCTCGAACATCCGGTAAATGCCGAGGGCGGCGTCCAATTTTGACTCAATCGACGTTCGGTGGCTCCGTGCTCCGTCGAACTGGGTGGCGTTAGGGGTCCAGAAGCTGGTGGTTCGGTTCAGCCAGGCCTCGGCGGTCTCGGTCATGGACATCCTTGTCAGCTAGGGAATCACCGGAGCGGTCATCACCGTCACGTCGTGCCGCGAGATCCTGTCAGCCTGCCTAACGTGTGGCAAATAAAGTTGAGAAGTGGCAGATTCGCGTGAGAATCCACAACTGTCGAGGCCTAGCTGGGCATGTCCACGAACCGCGAGAACATCCCGTGGAACGCCACCGTGATCGTGTCCGTCGGCCCGTTGCGGTGCTTGGCGACGATGAAGTCGGCCTCGCCCTGGCGGGGGTTGTCCTTCTCGTAGGCCGACTCGCGGTGCAGCAGGATGACCATGTCGGCGTCCTGCTCGAGCGACCCCGACTCACGCAGGTCGCTGATCGCGGGCTTCTTGTCGGCACGCTGCTCGGGGCCACGGTTCAGCTGCGACAGCGCGATCACCGGCACCTGCAGCTCCTTCGCCATCAGCTTCAGGGCTCGCGAGAACTCCGAGACCTCCTGCTGACGGCTCTCCACCCGCTTGCCCGACGTCATCAGCTGCAGGTAGTCGATCACGACCAGCTTCAGGTTGTGCTGCTGCTTCAGACGACGGCACTTCGCCCGGATCTCGACCAGCGTCATGTTCGGCGAGTCGTCGATGAAGAGCGGCGCGTCGTTGATCCGCCCTCGCACCTGGGCGATGTTCGTCCAGTCACGCGCATCCACCGTTCCCTTGCGCATGTTCTGCAGCGGCACGCTCGACTCCGCCGACATCAGACGCATCGCGATCTCGCTGCGCCCCATCTCGAGCGAGAAGAACACTGACGCCTGCCCGTGCTTGATCGACGCCGCCCGCGCCAGGTCGAGCGCCAACGTCGACTTACCCAGAGCCGGTCGCGCGGCCACGATGATCAGCTGCCCGGGGTGGAACCCGTTCGTCAGCGCGTCGAGCTGCGCGAAGCCGGTCGGAACGCCGGTCATCTGACCGTCACGGCCCTTGGCCGCCTCGATCTCGTCGATCGCGACCGTCACGGCCTCGTTCAGCGGCACGTAGTCCTCGGTCTGGACTCCCCCGGCCACGTTGTAGACCTCGGCCTGCGCGTTGTTGACCAGGTCGACGACCTCGCCCTCGCTCGCGTAGCCCATCTGCACGATGCGCGTGCCGGCCTCCACCAGGCGCCGCAGCACGGCCTTCTCCGCCACGATCGAGGCGTAGTAGCCGGCGTTCGCGGCCGTGGGCACGACGCCGGTCAGCGTGTGGAGGTACTCCGCGCCTCCGGCCCTCGACAGGTCGCCCGACTTCATCAGCTCGTCGCTGACCGTGATGACGTCGGTGGGCTCGCCGTGCGAGTACAGACCGAGGATGGCGTCGTAGATGACCTCGTGCTTCGGCACGTAGAAGTCCATGCCGCGCACCGTCTCGATGACGTCGGCCACGGCGTCCTTGCTGAGCAGCATGCCGCCGATGGTGCTCTGCTCGGCGAGGAGGTCGTGCGGGGGCACGCGGTCCATCATGTTGCCGCGGTCGCCGCCGCCCTTCCGGTCACGGTCGCTGGTGTCGCTGGCGAGACCGAGGTGGGCGATCGACATGGGACCTCCGGAGGAGAAGAGACGGTGTTCGGGGCCGTGCCGGGCAGCACGGGAGGCGCTCGAGACCGTTCTACGGCAGACCCCCGACAACCCCTGACCAGACCGTCGCGACCCACCCTGACGAGCGCTGGTACACCTTATGGACACCTAGTTCTCCACAGCAAACAGCCCTGTGGATAACCCTGGGGAGAACCGGTGAGAAACGCCGGAGGCGGTTGGGGACAACTGTGGATCGACCTGTGGAGAAAATGGGGATTCCGGCCGGTCTACCGGCTTTGACCTGGGGTTTCCGTTTCCCCACCCTGTGTGCAGAAAATAGTCTGAACCAGGAGTTGAGACTCCCGATTTGACAACTGCCTGTGGACGAGAGATTTGACACGGGGGCTCGCGGACCTGTACGGGCACGGCTCGTGTTCAGCTTCCGGCAACCCCCTCGTTCGGGGGTGGCGGGCCCTGGAGCCGAGCCGCGACTCCCCCGGGCCCGCCGCCCGCACAGCCCGCTGGCGCGCCCGAACCACCGACTGATCAACGAACCACGTCACAACGTGGTTCGTTGATCAGTCGGTGGTTCGAGGGGTTGCGCGCGGGGCGCGCGTGGGCCTGGATGGAGTCAGCACGGGCGACCACGCCCGGCGACCGGACGACAGGGGGGCGGGCATGACCGACGACCCCTCCGCCCCCGCACTGCGCGACGCCTCGACCCGCACCGGCCCCTACGCCCTCACCGGCCTGCTCGTCGGCGCCGCCGCCGGGCTCGTCTCCCCCGTGACCGCCTCCGCCCTCACGCTCACCCCCGACGGCGGCCTCCTGAGCAGCTCGTGGGCTGCCGCGCCCGGCCTCGTCATCGCGTGGCTGCTCTTCGCCTGCTTCACCGTCCCGGTCGGCCTCGTCGCCGGGGCGCTGCTCGGGGCGCTGGTGTCTCTCTTCCGGCCCGTCCTCGCGGGGGCCTCACCGCGCCTCCGCGTCCTGGTGCTGGGCTCGATCTCGGCAGCTCTGTCGACGACGGCCATGGTGCTCGTGGGCGGGTTCGTGCTGCCGTGGCCCGGCTGGGTGCTGCCGGGCGTCGTGTTCGGCGCGCTCGGGCCGCTCCTCGCCGAGCGCTCGGCCGCCGCCCGCGACCGGCGCCGGGCCCTCGCCGAGCTCGACGGCGACCGGGCCTCGTCGTGGGCCGTGTTCTGACGCCCGGGTCTCCCCGGGCGCTGAAGAACCCCGTTCCGTTCACCGCACCCCGACGTAGCGGGGTGCGATGAGCGGAACGGGGTTCGGCAGGGCGCAGCGGGCGAGCTAGAACGGCACCCCGCAGCGCAGCACCACGTTCGCGAACGGGGTCGCCTCACCGGTGCGCACGAACAGCCGCGCCGTGCCGCTGAGCCGCTTGAGCTCCTCGTGCGACACGTGCGCCACCTCGAGCCCGAGCCCGCCCGCACCGAACCGCGCCTCGATCACCTCACCAGCCGCCACCCCGCGGCTCTCCGCCGCCGCCGTCACGCCCTCGACGACCAGGTCGCTCAGCAGCGCGTCCAGCACCCCGGCGAAGCTCGGCAGCCCGTGCACGACCGCGAGGTCGACGACCGGCACCCCGACCGGCTGCGGCAGCCCGCAGTCGGCCACGACCACCAGGTCACCGTGCCCGAGCCGGCTGATCGCCTCGTTCAGCTGCGCGTTGAGCAGTCCGCCGCGCTTCACGCGCAATCCCCAGCGGGAGAGGCAGTGAAGGAGGCGCCCCCAGACTCCACAGAGCCCGCCGCGTCACCGTCCTCCACAGACTCCACAGACTCCACAGACGGCAGCTCGTCCCCCAGCCCCGGGTACGACGGCTGCGTCCCCGCGCCCGTCACCGAGTACGCCCCGACCCGCACGGCCTCGTGCGCCGCCTCGAGCAGGGTCGCCCCCGCCGCGAGCCGCGCCGCCAGGGCGCCGACGAACGCGTCGCCGGCCCCCGACGAGTCGACCGCCGCCACGCGCGGCGACGCGACGTGGTGCAGACCTGTTGCGTCCGAGACGATCGCGCCCGCGGATCCGCGCGTGAGCACCACCGAGGGCACCCCGTGCTGGCGCAGGGCGGTGACGACCGCGGCGTCCGCGTCGCGCGCCTCCCCCAGGCCGTCCGAGCCGTCGGTCGGTCCGCCCTCGGGCGAGTCGGAGAACAGGGACACCGACGAGACGGCGTCGTCACCGAGCTCAGCGGCGTCGGCGACCGACGCCGAGCCCTCGAGCGCCGCCAGGAGCAGGCGCCCCTCGTGCTCGTTGAGCACCAGCGGGTCGGCCAGCCGCACGACGTCGGCGTCGACCGCGACGACGGGCGCCAGGTTCAGCAGCACCCGCCCGGTCGCGAGCCGCGCCGCGTGCTCGATGCCGTCGGCCGGGATCTCGCCCTGCAGCACGACCACCGCCGCCGAACGCAGCACGTCGGCGTGACGCTCCACGGCGTCGTGCCCGACCGACGCGTTGGCGCCCGGCACGACGACGATCGTGTTCTCGGCGTCGTCGCCGACGCTGACCACGGCCAGCCCGGTGGGGCCGGCCACGACCTCGACGCGCGACGTGTCGACGCCGCTCTCGGTCAGCAGCGGGGTCGCCGCCGCCGCGTGCACGTCGTCGCCGACGGCACCGACCATGACGGTCGACGCCCCGCGACGCGCGGCCGCGACGGCCTGGTTGGCGCCCTTGCCCCCGGGCAGCAGCACCATGCCGGTGCCGATGAGCGTCTCGCCCGGACGAGGCAGGCGCGCCACGGTCACGACCTGGTCGACGTTGATCGACCCGACCACGACGACCGTGCCGGTGACGGTGCCGGCGGCAGGAGTGCCCGAGCGGTCGCCGTCGGCGGGGGAGCCTTGGGCGTCAGCCCCGGCCTCCCCACCCGCCGCAGGCCCGCCGGAGGCGCGGCGCGGCTGCCCCGAGCCGGTCACGTCACCGACGATCCCGGCCTCGAGGCCGTACCCCGCGCCTCCCTCGGTCCCGACCTGCCCGGCACCGGCCGCACCGGCCCCACCGGCCGCACCGGCGTCGCCGCCCGCACCGACCTGCCCGGCGGCCGCCGCACCCGCACCCGCCTCATCCGCACTGCTCATCAGCTGAAGTCACCCACGTTCTCCTTCGTCACCGTGATGACGTCGACGGCCTCGTCGGCCGCCCCGTCGTCGTCGATCGCCTTGACGGCCTGGTCGACGGCCAGTGCACCCAGCTTGGCGGGCTGCTGGGCGATCGTGCTCGACATGGTGCCGGCCTCGACCGCCTTCAGGCCGTCCTCGGTGCCGTCGAAGGCCGCGACCTTCACGTCGGTGCCGGCGCGCGAGCCGAGCGCCTGGATCGCTCCGAGGCCCATCTCGTCGTTCTCGGCGAAGACGCCGACCGCGTCGGGGTGCGCCTGCAGCAGGTTGGTGGTCACGTCCAGCGCGGTGGCGCGGTCGAAGTTGGCCGTCTGCTGGCCGACCACCGTGATGCCCGGGTACGCGGCGATGCCGTCGGCGAAGCCCTGGCCGCGGTCACGGCTGGCCGAGGTGCCGGCGACGCCCTGCAGCACGATGACTTCGCCCTTCTCGCCGATGGCGGCGGCGAGGGCGTCGGCGGCCTGCTTGCCGCCGGCCACGTTGTCGCTCGCGACGAACGAGGCGACGTCGGCGCCGTTGACGGCCCGGTCGACGGCGACGATCGGCACCGACGAGTCGTTGAGCTGCTTGGCGGCGGGGCCGGCGGCGTCGCTGTCGACCGCGTTGAGGATGACCGCGTCGGCGCTCGAGGCGGCCGTCGCGAGCTGGTTCGCCTGCGTGGCGGAGTCGTTCTGCGCGTCGACCACCTCGAGGTCGACGCCCTGCTTCTTCGCCTCGGCGACGGCGCCGTCGCGCAGCTCGACGAAGAACGGGTTGTTGAGGGTGCTGAGCGAGAGCACGACCGTGGGCTTGTCCGCTTCACCGGCGGGGGTGCGGTTGCAGCCGGCGGCGCCGGTCGTGATCAGGGCGGCGATCGCCGCGATCGTGGCGGTCTTGCGGAACGAGGTCGACTTCATCGTGGGTCCTTCGTGGGGTGCGGGTGGGGGGTGGGGGAGAAGAGGAGGGGGAGCGTGGGAGGCGCGGTGCCGGCACCCGGGGGAGCCCGCCGGAGCGGCGCGGCGCGTGGTGTCGGCCACGGGACGCTCAGCGGCCGGGCGGCCGTAGCGCTCAGGCGTTGCGCGTCTTGCGCCGCAGCACGTCGACGCCGACCGCCAGCGCGATGACGACGCCGATGACGACCTGCTGCCAGAACGACGTGACGTTCAGCAGGTTGAGCCCGTTGCGGATCACGACGAGCACGAGCGCGCCGATGATCGTGCCCGAGATGCGCCCGACGCCGCCGGCCAGGCTCGCGCCGCCGATGACGACGGCGGCGATCGCGTCGAGCTCGTAGCCCGAGGCCGCCTGCGGCTGGGCCGAGTCGAGGCGGCCGGCGAGCAGCAGGCCCGCCAGCGCGGCGAACAGCCCGGCGAGGCCGAAGACGACCACGACGATGCGCTTGACGGGCAGGCCCGAGAGGCGCGCGGCCTCGGCGTTGCCGCCGACGGCGTACATCGAGCGGCCGATGACGGTGCGGTTGAGGATGAACGACGCGATCGCGGCCGCGATCACCAGCACGATGATCGGCACGGGCACCGGCCCGACGTTGCCGCCGAGGAAGGAGACGGCCGGGGGAGTCGCGATCGGGCGACCGTCGGAGACCACGAGGGTGAGCCCCCGCGCCACGCTGAGCATGGCGAGCGTCGCGATGAACGACGGCAGCTTGCCGTACGCGCTCGCCAGGCCGTTGACGACGCCGGCGAGGAGG
The DNA here is from genome assembly GCF_014841815.1 of Frigoribacterium sp. CFBP 8754. Lineage (NCBI taxonomy): Bacteria > Bacillati > Actinomycetota > Actinomycetes > Micrococcales > Microbacteriaceae > Frigoribacterium > Frigoribacterium sp. CFBP 8754. The sequence goes on along the minus strand of NZ_JACYUO010000003.1, from coordinate 151,797 downwards.
CCCGTGCCGAGCCCCAGCACGAGCGCCAGCCCGCCGGGCAGCCCCGCCGTGGCGAAGAACCAGCCCGACACCATGGCCGACAGTGCCGCGACCGAGCCGACCGAGAGGTCGATGCCGCCGGCGACGATGACGAAGGTCATGCCGAAGGCCAGCACGGCGACCGTCGACACCTGGATGCCGATGTTGAGCAGGTTGCGCCCGGTGAGGAAGTCCGGCGTCGCGATGAACAGCGCGAGGCAGAGCACGACGAGCCCGACGAGGGCGCCGTTGGCGGCGAGGAACGCCTTGATGTCGAAGGAGCGTCGCTGCGCCTTCACGGTGGTGGTGGTCATCTGGGTCGTCTTCCTGGGTTCGTCTGTCGGGGTCAGTTCGTGGGGGCGACGTCGCGGGCGGCGAGCGTCATCAGGGCGTCCTGCGTGGCGTCGGCCGCGGCGACCTCGCCGGCGACGACTCCGTCGCGCATGACGAGGATCCGGTCGCTCATGCCCATCACCTCGGGCAGCTCGCTGCTGACCATGACGACGGCTCCGCCGGCGGCCGTGATCGCGTTGACGAGCTCGTAGATCTCGACCTTGGCTCCCACGTCGACGCCCCGGGTGGGCTCGTCGAGCAGCAGCACGGTCGAGCCGGCGATGATCCAGCGGCCGAAGACGGCCTTCTGCTGGTTGCCACCGGAGAGCGAGCCGATCTGCTGGTCGATGTCGCGCATCCTGATGCGGAGGCGCGACGCGACCGCCTCGGCCGCCGAGCGCTGGCCGGCGAAGTCGACCAGCCCGGCCCTCGCGCTGCGGGCCAACGTCGCGTAGCCGAGGTTGTCGTTGACGGAGGCGCCCAGCACGAGGCCCTGCGCCTTCCTGTCCTCGGGCACGTGGCCGACGCCCGCGGCGATGGCCCCGGCGACGTCGCCCTTCTTCAGCACCACGCCGCGGACGCTGACGGTGCCGGAGTCGTACTTGTCGACTCCCGCGATCGCCCGGACCACCTCGGTGCGGCCGGCGCCGACGAGCCCCGCGATGCCGAGCACCTCGCCGGCGTGCACCGTGAAGCTGACGTCGCGGAAGACGCTCGAGGTGAGGCCCTCGACGCGCAGCACCTCCTCGGCGGAGTCGACCGGGCCGGTGCCGCGCGGGTACTGCTCGTCGATGTCGCGGCCGACCATGAGTCGCACGAGCTCGGCCTCGGGGGTGCTCGCCGGCACTTCGGCGACGAACTTCCCGTCGCGCAGCACGGCCACGGTGTCGCCGATCTCGGCGATCTCGTCGAGGTGGTGGCTGATGAAGAGCATGCCGACGCCGCGGGCCCGCAGCTGCGCCACGACGGAGAAGAGCTGCTCGGTCTCGTGGCGGGTCAGGGCCGCGGTCGGCTCGTCGAGGATGAGGATGCGCGCGTCGATGCTCAGCGCCTTCGCGATCTCGACGAGCTGCTGGCGGGCGATGCCGAGCGTGCCGACCTTCGTGTCGACGTCGACGTCGAGGCCGATCATCTCGAGGGCGGCGCGGGCGCGGCGCTTGAGCTCGCGGCGGTCGACGATGCCGAACCTCCGCGGGAAGCGGCCCATCATCACGTTCTCGGCGACGCTGAGCGAGGCGACGAGGTTGAGCTCCTGGTGGATCGTCGCGATGCCGAGCTTCTCGGCCGCGAGCGTGCCGGGCAGCGAGACGGGCTCACCGTCGACGAGCACACGGCCGCCGTCGGGCTGGTAGACGCCCGACATCATCTTGATCAGCGTGGACTTGCCGGCGCCGTTCTCGCCGAGCAGCACCTGCACCTTGCCGGCTCGGACGTGCACGGTGACGTCGTCGATCACCGTCACCGGGCCGAACGACTTGCTGACGTGGTCGAGGGTGAGCAGCGGGCGATCGTCGTCGATCGTGGGGGTCATGGTCAGTTCCTGCCGAGGGATCGGGGCGGTGTCGGGACGGGAGAGGACGAGGAGGCGCGGATCACCAGTTCGCTCACGAGCGTCACCGACTCCGGTCGCCCCCCGGAGATGACCTCCTGGAGCAGTGCGACGGCGGTGGCGCCCATGTCCTCCACGCTGTGCGAGATGACGGTGAGGGCGGGGTCGATGAGCGAGAACCACTCGATGTCGTCGAAGGCCACGACCGCGACGTCGCGGCCGATGCGCAGGTCGAGGCGGTGCAGCATCGCGATGGCGCCGACTGCCATCAGGCTGTCGGCGGCGAGGATGGCGGTCGGCGGCTCGTCGAGGCTGAGGAAGGCGTGCACCGCGGCCGAGCCGCTGGCGGACTGGAAGTCGCCGACGTGCACGAGCGCGGGGTCGTCGCTGAGGCCCTGCTCGGCGATCGCGGCCGTCCACGACTCGAGCCGCTCGCGACCGGTCGAGACGCTCTGCGGGCCGGCGATGTAGCCGACCCGGGTGTGGCCCAGCTCGGCGAGGTGGCGCACGGCGGCCCGGATGCCCGGGCCGCTGTCGGTCGTGACGCTCGGCACGTCGAGGCCGGGCACCGTGCGGTCGACGAAGACGGTCGGCACCTCGCGGGCGAGCAGCGCCTCGATGCTGGCGGAGTCGGTGCCCTGCGGGGCGACGATGACGCCGTCGACGCGGCGCGAGATGAGGGTGTCGAGGTAGCGGTCCTGCTGCTGCTGGTTCTCGTTGGCGTTGCCGAGCAGCGTGACGTAGCCGAGCTCGAGCAGCGCCTGCTCGATGGTGTGGGCCAGGTCGGCGAAGAACGGGTTGCGCACGTCGGAGACGAGCAGGCCCACGGTGTCGGAGCGCGTCGAGCGGAGGGCCCGGGCCTGCGCGTTGGGCCGGAAGTCGAGCTCGCGGACGGCCCGCTCGACGAGCTCGCGCGACTCGGCGGAGGTCGACGGGTTGCCCGACAGCACCCGCGACGCGGTGGCCGGGGACACTCCGGCGCGCGTGGCGACGTCCTTGATCGTGACGGCGTTCATCGGGCTCTACCTCGTCGTAGTGGGGCTGTGGAATCGATTCCATGGAATCGATTCCACGACAGTAGGCGCTGGCCCCCGCCCTGTCAACCGCGCCCACGCCGGCTGCCGCCCCGCGCTCCTCGCGCCTCCCCGAGTCCCCCGTCCCCGCGCCTCCCCGAGTCCCCCGACCCCGCGCCTCCCCGAGTCCCCCGACCCCGCTCGAGAACCACCGACTGATCAAAGAACCACGCGATGACGTGGTTCTTTGATCAGTCCGTGGTTCTGCGGGGCCTGCTGCTGCCGGCCACCCCACGACGCACGAGAGCGGCGACCCCCGAGGGGGCCGCCGCTCTCGTGACGGTGCAGGTGCTGCGGGTGGAGCTACTTCGCGGAGACCACCGTGAGGGTGATCGTGGCGATGACGTCCTCGCGCAGGCGGAGGGTGGCTTCGTGCTCACCCGTCACCTTGATCGCCGAGGGGATCTCGACCTTGCGCTTGTCGATCGTCGCGACGCCCTGGGCGGTCACGGCGTCGGCCACGTCGCCGGGGCGGACGGAGCCGAAGAGGCGGCCGTCGGCACCGGTCTTGACGGTGAGACGGATCTTCTGGGCCTCGAGACGCTGCTTGAGGTCGTGGGCCTCCTCGATCGTCTTGAGCTCGCGGGTCTCGCGGGCCGTGCGGATCTGCGCGACCTGCTTCTCGCCACCGCGGCTCCACGCCACGGCGAAGCCCTGGGGGACGAGGTAGTTGCGGGCGTAGCCGTTCTTGACGTCGACGACGTCACCGGCCGAGCCGAGGCCGGAGACCTCGTGCGTGAGGATTACTTTCGACATGGTGCTTCTCCTTCAGTCGGCGCTGGATCAGCGGCCGGAGCCGGCGTAGGGGAGGAGCGCCATCTCGCGGGCGTTCTTCACGGCACGGGCGATGAGGCGCTGCTCCTGGACGGAGACGCCGGTGATGCGACGGGCGCGGATCTTTCCACGCTCCGAGATGAACTTGCGGAGGGTCGCGACGTCCTTGTAGTCGATGACGCCGACGCGGATCGCCTTCGCGGGAGCGGCGTTCTTGCCGCCCTTGCCGCGGAGGGGCTTGCGACGGTCGCCGCTGCTCTTTCCAGCCATTGTTGTTCTGCTTTCGAGTGATGGTGAAGTTCTGAGGGGGTGGGGCGGGAGGCCCCTGACGAGACGACCTGGGAGGTCGGTGACGACCTAGAAGGGGGTCTCGTCGTTGTAGGTGCCGCCGCCGCCGGGCGTGTTCCAGACGTCGCCGCCGCCCTGGGAGTTGCCCCCCTGGGCCGGCGCGGGCTGGCCCCACGGCTCGGACTGCTGGCCGCCGCCGACCTGGCCCTGCTGGCCGCCGCCGCGGTTGCCCCCGAAGGAGCCACCGCCGCCGCCGCCGCCCTCACGGGAGGAGGCCGCACGGGTGACCTGAGCGGTCGCGTAGCGTAGCGAGGGGCCGATCTCGTCGACGTCGAGCTCGAAGCTGGTGCGCTTCTCGCCCTCCTTCGTCTCGTAGCTCCGCTGCTTCAGACGGCCCTGCACGATGACGCGCGAGCCCTTCGTCAGAGAGGAGGCCACGTGCTCGGCGAACTCGCGCCAGACGCTGGCACGCAGGAAGAGCGCCTCGCCGTCCTTCCACTCGTTGGACGCGCGGTCCAACGTGCGGGGGGTCGACGCGATGGTGAAGTTCGCGACCGCGAGCCCGTTCTGCGTGTAGCGCAGCTCGGGGTCACTGGTGAGGTTGCCCACCACTGTGATGACGGTCTCGCCTGCCATCGGTTACTCGGCAGCCTTCGCGGGAGCGGACGGGGCAGCGGGCGACGCACCGGCGACCGCGGCGGCCGGAGCAGCAGCGGCGGCCGGGGCGGCGGCAGCGTTGGCGGCCTTGCGGGCGGCCTTCTCGTCGGAGAGCTTCTTCGCGGCGGCGACCATCGCGATGGCCTCCTCGGCGCGGAGGACCTTCGTGCGCAGCACGGCCTCGGAGAGACCCAGCTGGCGGTCGAGCTCGACCGTGGCCGACGGGTTCGCCGTCAGGTTGACGACGGCGTAGATGCCCTCGGACTTCTTGTTGATCTCGTAGGCGAGGCGACGACGGCCCCAGATGTCGACGTTGTCGACGGTGCCGCCATCGGCGCGGATGACGTTGAGGAACTTGTCCAAGCTCGGGGCGACGGTGCGCTCATCGATCTCGGGGTCCAGGATGACCATCAGTTCGTACTGGTGCATGACTAACCCACCTCCTTCGGACTTGACGGCCACAGACGGTCTGTGACAGGAGGGTGTTCATGACGCTGCGTCGGCCAGAGAGGCAGACGCAACCTTCCCAGCGTAGCTGCTGGCGCCTCCGGCCACAACGCCGGAGGCGCGGGTCGGCCCCCACGGGCCCGTCACGGCCCCCGAGACGGCCGGGTCCAGGGCCCTACGGCGCGGGCGTCGCCGACGGGTCGCTGGCCTGTTCGGCGGCCGCGACCGCCGCCTCCGCCGCGGCCTGCGCCGCCGCCAGCCCCTCGGGCACCGGCAGCGAGCCCGAGAACACCTGGTCGAGCAGCGGGTCGAGCGCCGGCTGCGCCGCACCGTACAGCGACGTCGGGGCCGGGATGGTGTCGCCCGAGGCGATCACGTCGAAGAACGGCGAGACGTCGACGCCGCGCGAGGCCCAGTACGCGTAGTACGGCTCCTGCGCGCCGGTGACCGCGGGCACGGCGGCCCCGTCGCGCCCGATGTACTCGGCGCCGTCGGTCGAGCCGAGCCAGGCCAGCACCTTCGCGGTGTCGTCGAGGTGCGCGGTGTGGGCGTCGCCCGCGGCGACGATGCCGTTCGAGACGCTGACGCGGCCGGCCGGCCCCGCGGGCATCATCGCGACGCCCCAGTCGAACTGCGCCTGGCTCTCGACCGTCGAGAGGCTGTAGAGCCCCGACTGGAACAGGGCCATGTGGCCGGCCGTGAACAGGTCGCGGCTGTGGTCGGGGTCGGCGTTCGTGGCGGCGGCCGGGGGCGCGACGCGGTGCACGCCGACGAGGTCGACCAGGTACTGGAACGCGGCCTGCGCCTCCGGCGTGTCCAGCTCGAAGGAGGCGCCCTCCGGGTCCTCGAGACGGCCCCCGGCCGAGCCCAGGTAGTCGTACCAGATCGCCTGCAGGTCGTTGCCCGCGTTGTAGCCGTACTGCGCCACGGTGCCGTCGAAGGCGGGGTCGGCGGCGTTCCGGCCCTGGTCGTCGAGGGTGAGGCGCTTGAGCAGCGGCAGCAGGGTGTCGTCGGCGCCGCCGCCGGGTGCCCAGGTGAGGTCGTCGAGCGAGGCCGGGTCGACGCCCGCCGCGGCCAGCAGGTCGGCGTTGTAGTAGAGCGCGATGCCGCCGTCGCTGAGCTGCGGCACGCCCCAGAGCGAGCCGTCGTGCGTGAACTGGTCGACGACGGCCGGGCTCCAGGCACGGCGGGCGCTCTCGCCGAGCACGGCGTCGACGTCGACGAGGTCGCCGGCCTCGGCGTAGCCGTCGTAGTGGGAGCTGTTCAGCCAGTAGACGTCGGGCGCGTCGCCGTCGTCGACGTCGTCGGCGAGCTGGTCGAAGTAGTCGGCGTAGGGCACGACCTCGACCTCGACGTCGATGTCGGGGTTGTCGCGCTCGAAGGCGGCGAACGACTTCTCATAACCGGCGGCGACGGTCTCGTCCCAGAGGCGGACGGTGACGGTGGTCTCGCCCTGCTCCGACGGCGTCAGCCGCGCGCCCGGGGCCGGCGCCGTCGAGGCGCCGAACGCGGCGATGCCGGCGGCGCTGGCGGCGACGATCAGCACGCCCACCGACGTCGCGACGAAGGTGGAGTCGGCTCGGGGTCTGCTGCGCACGCGTGCAGGCTACCGGGGGAGTCGCGGTGCCCGTCTGCAGGGCCGCGTACCCCGGACAGGACGGTCCGGCCGGTCGGGCTCAGCCCTGCCGCGCCTCCCACCACGCGAGCAGGCGCTCGGTGGCGACCTCGGCGCCCAGCGGCCCCTCCTCGGTGCGCAGCTCGAGCAGGAACCGGTAGGCCTCGCCCACCTCGCGGCTCGGCGAGATGCCGAGCACGCGCTGGATCTCGTCGCCGTCGAGGTCGGGCCGCAGCGAGTCGAGCTCCTCGCGGTCGCGCAGCTCGGCGATCCGGGCCTCGAGGTCGTCGTAGGCGAAGCCGAGCCGGTCGGCCTTCCGCCGGTTGCGGGTCGTCACGTCGGCGCGGGTGAGCATGTGCAGCCGCTCGAGCTGGTCGCCGGCGTCGCGCACGTAGCGACGGACGGCCGAGTCGGTCCAGGCGCCCTCGGTGTAGCCGAAGAAGCGCAGGTGCAGCTCGATCAGGCGCGAGACGGCGGCGATCGTGTCGTTGTCGAAGCGGAGGGCCTTCAGCCTCTTCTTCGCGAGCTTGGCGCCGACCACGTCGTGGTGGTGGAAGGTGACGACGCCGCCGGCCTCGAGTCGGCGCGTGGCGGGCTTGCCGCAGTCGTGCAGCAGCGCGGCGAGGCGCAGCGTGAGGTCGGGGGCCTCGCCCGGGTGGCGCTCGCGCTCGTAGCCGATGGCCTGGTCGAGCACGGTGAGGCTGTGCTCGTAGACGTCCTTGTGGTGGTGGTGCTCGTCGACCTCGAGCCGCATCGCGGCCAGCTCAGGCACGACGTGGTCGGCGAGACCCGTGTCGACCAGGAGGCGGACACCGTCTCGGGGGGTGTCGGTGCGCAGCAGCTTCGAGAGCTCGTCGGCGACGCGCTCGACCGACACGATGGAGAGGGTGGAGGCGCGGGTCGTCATCGCCTCCCGCACCTCCTCCGAGACCTCGAAGCCGAGCTGCGCGGTGAACCGTGCGGCCCGCATCATGCGCAGCGGGTCGTCGCGGAACGAGTCGACGGCCGTGCCCGGCGTCGCGAGGCGGCGGGCCAGCAGGTCCTCGACGCCGCCCGCGGGGTCGACGAGCACCTTCTCGGGCAGCCGCAGCGCCATCGAGTTGACGGTGAAGTCGCGCCGCACGAGGTCGCCCTCGAGGGTGTCGCCGAACTCGACGACGGGCTTGCGGGTCTCGCCGTCGTAGACGTCGCTGCGGTAGGTCGTGATCTCGACGACCTCGCCGTCGACGCGGGCGGCGATGGTGCCGAAGGCCCGGCCGACGTCCCAGTGGGCCTCGGCGAGCGGCACGACGATCGCGAGGATCTCGTCGGGGGAGGCGTTGGTCGTGAAGTCGAGGTCGTTGACCGGCCGGCCGAGGAACGCGTCGCGGACCGGGCCGCCGACGAGCGCCAGCTCGTGGCCGGCCGCGGCGAAGGCGGAGGCGAGCGCGGAGACGCGGGGGGCGGCGGCCAGGAGGTCCAGTCGCTGGAGGGCGGAGGCGACGGTGTCCATGACGCACCACTTTGCCACAGCGACCTCCCCGGGCCCGGCCGCGCGCCTCCTCCCCAGGGATGGTCCTGGCCCGCCGGTGGGCGGGTTCCCGGGTGCCGCACCGCGTGCCCCCGGGCTCGGTTCCCTAGACTCGCCATGCCCTCCGGCCGCCTCGTGCTCGGCGGGCACACTGCCTATGAGATCTCTCCACGCCCTCCTCGCCGCGCTGACGGCCGTCTTCGTCGTGGTCGTCGGCCTGCCGGCCGCCGCGACCGCCGCGCCCTCCGGCTCGTCGAGCCCCTCCGCGAGCAGCTCGTCCGCGGCCGCCGACGAGGGCGAGGCCGTCGACGGCGTCACGCTGACCCTGTCGCCCGCCGCCGACGGGGTGCTGGTGCCCGGCCGTGACCTCGTCCTCGACGTCACCGTGCGCAACGCGAGCGACACCGACGTGGCGGCCGGGGTCGCCCGCGTCTACCTCGACCGCGGCGCGTTCGCGACGCGTGGCAAGCTCGCGAACTGGCTGCGGCCCGAGTCGACCTCCGGCTCCGACTACCTCGGCTCGTACCTCACCCGGCTCGACGTGCCGGCGGTGCCGGCGGGCTCGACGCAGACCGTGGCCTCGGTCACCGTCGCCGCGGCCGACGTCGGGCTCGAGGGCTACACCTGGGGCGCCCGCGCCCTGGGGGCCCGGCTGCTCGACGACGACGGCGAGGAGGTCGCCCAGACGCGCAGCAGCGTCGTGTGGTTCCCCGGCGAGTCGTTCCAGCCCACCCGCCTCGCGGTCGCGGTGCCGATCACGACTCCCGAGACCGAGAACGGCGTGCTCGACGCCGCCGCCCTCAGCGCGTACACCTCGGTCGACGGCACCCTCACTCGCCAGCTCCGCGCCGTCCAGGGCACGGGGGCCGTGGTGGCCGTCGACCCGATGATCATCGCGTCCGTCCGCCTGCTCGGCAGCTCCGCGCCTCCCTCGGCCCTCTCCTGGCTCGACCAGCTGCAGTCGTCGGGGCTCGAGTCGTTCTCCCTCGCCTGGGCCGACGCCGACGCCGCCGCGCTCAGCCAGGCCGGCGCCGCCTCGCTGCCGTCGCCCCTCTCGCTCGACCCGCTGATCGACCCGTCGCTCTTCGCCGAGGTCGACGACACCGGCTCGCCCGCCCCCGAGCCCACGCCCACGAGCGAGGCCACGCCCTCCGGCACGGGCGACCCGTCGCCCTCGACCGAGGGCGAGGGCGACGCGGGCCAGGGAGGCGCGGGTGACGACGCCGGGGCCGGCACAGACCCCGGCGGGCAGGCTCCCGGTGCCGGCGAGCAGCCCGGCGACGGCGCGACGGCCCCGCCCCTCCCCACCACGGAGTCGCTGCTGAGCTGGCCGTGGAGCCACACCGGCGTCGTCTGGCCGACCGACGACTCCGTCGTCGCCGCGGACCTCGACGTCTGGACGGCGTCGGGCGCCACCAGCGCCATCCTCTCGAGCTCGAACGTCGACGGCTCGACCGACTCGACCGAGAACGCGGCGGTCGACCTCGGCGGGCGCACCGGCCTCGTCTCCGACGACTCGCTCACCGCCCTGGTCGGCCAGGCCGCCGGCGCCCCGGACGACGCCGCCTGGGCCGCCGCCGTGGCGGAGCTCTCGGCGAGCGTCGCCACCGTCGCCCGTGAGCGGCCGAGCGACGCGCGCACCCTGCTCACCGCCCTCGACCGCGACTGGGCGGCCCAGGGGCCGTACCTGCACCAGACGCTCGTGGCCCTCGCCGGGCTGCCCTGGACGACGACGGTCGGCCTGGGCGACGCCCTCGACGCCCCGCGGACGAGCGCCGTCGTGGTCGACCGCGCGGAGGACGCGACCCGGGTCGCGCAGGTGCGCACCCTGCTCGCCGCCGACCAGCGGGTCGTCGACCTCGGCACCGCCCTCGCGCAGCCCGAGACCGTCACGGCGGCCGTCCGGCTGCGCGTCCTCGGTCTCACCTCGCAGTCGTGGCGCGACAACCCCGAGGGCCTCGCCAGCGAGGTCGGGGTCGCCGACGCCGAGGCGAGCGCGACCGCCGGGCTCGTGTCGGTCGTGCGGGGCAGCGACCAGCTCATCCTCGGCGACCGCTCGTCGATGCCGCTCTACGTCGAGAACGGCACGAGCTCCGCGGCGACCGTCTACGTCACGGTGAGGCCGTCAAACTCCATCCTGTCCGTCGAGGAGGTCGGCATCCCCGTCACCGTCCAGGCCCAGTCGCAGGTCCGCGTGCGCGTCCCCGTGCAGTCCGTGGCCAACGGCACCGTCTCGGCCAGCATCACGCTCGCCAGCGTGACCGGCGCCGTCATCGGCGCGCCCAGCACCGTCCAGGTCAACGTCCAGGCCGGCTGGGAGACCGCGTTGACCTGGGTCTTCGCCGTCGGCTTCGTGCTGCTCTTCGGCGGCGGGCTGTACCGCACCTTCCGCAAGCGACGCCGCGCCCGCGACGGGCTCGACGGGGCGGACGGCGCGGACGGCCTCGAGCCTGTCACGGCCGACGGGCCGAAGGCCGACGGCCCCGACGCCTCCGACCCCGCCGACGGACGGGCGGGCCGCTCGTGAGCGGGCAGGCCGGCCTCGGGCGCGCGAGCGTGCTCCTGGCCTCCGGCACCATGGTGTCGCGCGTCCTCGGCTTCGTGAAGACGGCGGTGCTCGCCGCCGCGATCGGCCAGACGGCCAGCCGGGCCGCCGACTCGTTCGCCCTGGCGAACCAGCTGCCCAACAACATCTACGCGCTGATCGCCGGCGGCCTGCTCAGCGCCGTCCTGGTGCCCCAGATCGTCCGGGCCGCGACCCACGACGACGACGGGGGCCAGCGCTTCATCAACAAGGTGGTCACGCTCGGCACGATGCTGTTCGCCGTCGTCGGCCTGCTCGGCACCCTCCTCGCACCGGTCCTCGTGCGGATCTACGCGCAGCAGGCCAACTCGGCCGGCCAGGGGGGCTACACCTCCGACTCGCTGGCGCTGGCGACCGCGTTCGCGTACTGGTGCCTCCCCCAGATCTTCTTCTACGCGATGTACTCGCTGCTCAGCGAGGTGCTCAACGCCCGCCAGGTGTTCGGCCCCTTCACCTGGGCGCCCGTGATCAACAACGTCGTGGCCATCGCGGGCCTCGTCGTCTTCATGGTCGCCTTCGGCGGCGCCGGCGAGAACTCGCTGGTCGACGTCTGGACGCCGGGGCGCATCACCCTCCTCGCCGGCACGGCCACCCTCGGCGTGCTCGCCCAGGCCGGGTTCCTGCTGCTGTTCTGGCGCCGCGCGGGGCTGACGTACCGCCCCGACTTCCGTTGGCGCGGGGTGGGCCTCGGCGCCACGGGCAAGGCCGCGGGCTGGCTCTTCGGCATGGTCCTCGTGACGCAGCTGGCCGGCCTGGTGCAGAGCCGCGTGGCCTCCGAGGGCAGCGGCACCGGCGCCTCCAACGCCGTCCTCGCGAACGCGTGGCTGCTCTTCATGCTCCCGCACGGCATCGTCGCGGTGTCGATCGCGACCGCGTACTTCACCCGCATGAGCGGCCACGCCTCGCGCGGCGACCTCCGCTCGGTGCGCGTCGACCTCTCGCAGTCGCTCCGCACCATCGGCATGTTCATGGTCTTCGCGACGGTCGCGATGTGCGTGGTGGCCTACCCCTTCGCGAGCTTCTTCGAGAGCACCTTCCGCGGCGCCGGCCAGATGGCCCAGGTCATCGTCGGATTCATGCCGGGGCTCGTGCTGTTCAGCGTGCTGTTCGTCGTGCAGCGGGTCTTCTACGCCCTCCACGACCAGCGCACGCCGTTCTTCATGCAGCTCGTGCAGTCGGGCATCTTCGTCGTCGGCACTCTCGTCGCCTCGGCCGTCGTGCCCGACGACCGGATCGCCGTCGCCATCGCGGTCACGACCTCGATCGCGGGCTCGGCTCAGACGGTCGTCGCGCTCGTGCTCGTCAAGCGCCGCCTCGGCGGCATCGACGGCCGGTGGGTGCTGCGCCGGTACGTCCAGTACGCGTTCTTCTCGCTCCTGTCGGGCGTCGTCGGCCTGCTCGTCGTCACCGGCCTCGGGGGTTTCGTCTCGGAAGGCTTCGCTCATTCGAGCCGGATCGCCGGGCTGGCCACGGTCGTGGTGGCCGCTGCCGTGATGGCTCTCGTCTACTTCGGCCTGCTCGCGCTCATCCGCCTGCCCGAGCTCGACGAGCTGCTCCGGCCGGTGCTGCGCCGCCTCGCACCGCTCGCCGGCAAGCTGCGCCGACGCTGACGCGAGCCCTCCCCGAGGGCCGCACCGCGCCTCCCCGGCGCCCTCCGCCGCGCCTCCTGGACGCCCTCTGGGAGGGGGCCCGGGACGGGGAATGCCCCGCCGCTAGGATGCGTTTGATCAGACGGTCGAGGGAGACAGCAGGGGCCCCGCGGCTCCGACGGTTCGATCCCACCCCATCCAGAACGTTCCTCGAGGAAGGTGCTCATGCGCCAGATCATCATCATCGGCTCCGGCCCCGCCGGCTACACGGCCGGCATCTACGCGGCCCGCGCCGGTCTCGAGCCCCTCATCGTCGCCAGCTCCGTCGAGGCGGGCGGTGAGCTCATGAAGACCACCGAGGTCGAGAACTTCCCCGGGTTCCCCGACGGCATCCAGGGCCCCGAGCTCATGTTCAAGCTGCAGGAGCAGGCCGAGAAGTTCGGCGCCGAGGTGCTGCTCGACGACGTCACCAGCGTCGACCTGACGGGCGACGTCAAGAAGGTCACGCTCGGCAGCGGCGCCGTCGAGGAGGCCGTCTCGGTCATCTTCGCGACGGGCAGCGCGTACCGGAAGCTCGGCCTGGCCGACGAGGAGCGCCTGAGCGGCCGCGGCGTCAGCTGGTGCGCCACGTGCGACGGCTTCTTCTTCAAGCAGAAGGAGATCGCGGTCGTCGGCGGCGGCGACTCCGCGATGGAGGAGGCGACCTTCCTCACGCGCTTCGCGAGCAAGGTCTACGTCATCCACCGCTCCGAGTCGCTGCGCGCGTCGAAGATCATGCAGCAGCGTGCCCTCGACAACCCGAAGATCGAGTTCCTGTTCAACAAGCAGGTCACGGCCATCCTCGGCGGCGAGAAGGCCACCGGCGTCCAGCTCACCGACACGGTCGAGGGCGGCACCAGCGAGCTCGAGCTCGACGGCCTGTTCATCGCGATCGGCAACGACCCGCGCGTGCACCTCGTGCACGGCCAGCTCGACCTGACCAGCGACGGCACCATCGCCGTCGAGGGCCGCAGCTCGAAGACCAACCTGCGCGGCGTCTTCGCCGCGGGCGACGTCATCGACGCGACGTACCGCCAGGCGGCCACCGCCGCCGGGTCGGGCGTCGTCGCCGCGCTCGACGCCGAGCACTTCCTCGCCAGCCTCGACCAGACGTTTCTAGCCGAGCACACCGACGGCGCCGCCGAGGGCATCGACACGGCCGAGTCCGTGGCCGTCTGACCCTCGCGCTCCCCCTGAACCACACGACGAAAGGAACCACCATGAGCACCGCCAAGGCAGTCACCGACGCGTCCTTCGAGGCCGACGTCCTCAAGTCCGACAAGACGATCCTGGTCGACTTCTGGGCCGAGTGGTGCGGTCCGTGCCGCGCGGTCTCGCCCATCCTCGACCAGATCGCGGCCGAGAACGCGGGCAAGATCGAGATCGTCAAGCTCAACGTCGACGACAACCCGCAGACCGCCATGCAGTACCAGATCACGTCGATCCCGGCGATGAAGGTCTACCAGGGCGGCCAGGTCGTCAAGACCGTCATCGGCGCCAAGCCCAAGCCGGCCCTCGAGGCCGACCTGGCGGAGTTCCTCGCGTAGTCGACACCCTCGACAGCACCCCGAGAGCCCGCCCAGCACACCCGCTGGGCGGGCTCTCGCCGTACCCGGCGGCCTCCGGGCATATCCTGAACCGCACCACCCCCGACAGACAGGGACGCAGATGACGAACAAGGGCACCAACCTCGACCCGTGGTACGACTCGTACGCCGACCGTACGGCCGGCCTGAGCGCCTCCGAGGTCCGAGCCCTGTTCGCCGTCGCCAGCCGCCCCGAGGTGGTCTCCCTGGCCGGCGGCATGCCCTTCGTCTCCGCGCTGCCCCGTGAGCTCGTCACCGGTGCCATCGACCGCGTCATGTCGCAGAACGGCGGGGCCATGGCCCTGCAGTACGGCTCCGGCCAGGGCACCCCGGCGATCCGCGAGCACATCATGCAGATCATGGCGATGGAGGGCATCCGCGGCAGCGCCGACGACGTCGTGGTGACCACCGGCTCGCAGCAGGCGCTCGACCTCGTGACGCGGCTGTTCGTGAACCCGGGCGACGTCGTGCTCGCCGAGTCGCCGAGCTACGTGGGCGCCCTGGGCGTCTTCAAGGCCTACCAGGCCGACGTGGCGCACGTGGCGACCGACGCGGAGGGCCTCGTGCCGGAGGCGCTGCGCGAGACGATCGCCGCGGTGCGGTCCCAGGGGCGCACCATCAAGTTCCTCTACACGATCCCGAACTTCCACAACCCCGCGGGCGTCACGCTCACGTGGGCGCGGCGGCTGGAGATCCTCGAGATCTGCCGCGACGCCGGCATCCTCGTGCTGGAGGACAACCCCTACGGCCTCCTGTACTTCGACCAGCCCGCGCCGCAGGCCATGCGCTCGGTCGACGACGAGGGCGTCATCTACCTCGGCTCGTTCTCCAAGACCCTGGCCCCCGGCTTCCGGGTGGGCTGGGCGCTCGCGCCGCACGCCATCCGCGAGAAGCTCATCCTCGCCAACGAGTCGGCGACGCTCTCGCCCAACTCGTTCGGGCAGTTCGTCATCACGGAGTACCTCGACCAGGCTGACTGGAAGGCCCAGATCGAGACCTTCCGCGGTCTCTACCGGGAGCGTCGCGACGCCATGCTCTCGGCCCTGGGGGAGTACCTCCCACAGCTCTCCTGGACGGAGCCCGACGGCGGCTTCTTCGTCTGGGTCACCCTGCCCGAGCAGCTCGACTCGAAGGCCATGCTGCCCCGGGCGGTCAAGGAGCTCGTCGCGTACACCCCCGGCACCGCGTTCTTCGCCGACGGCGGCGGTCGCCAGAACATCCGCCTGTCGTTCTGCTACCCGACCCCCGAGGCGATCCGCACGGGCGTGGCCCGGCTCGCCACCGTGGTGAACGGCGAGCTCGACCTGCTCGCGACGTTCTCGTCGGCCTCGCTGGGGGCGCCCTCGGTGCTGCGCCAGGGCGTCACGATGCCGCCCCCGAACATCTCCTGACCAGCATTTACCTGATAAGGGGGATGGTCGGCCGTCTCGGTGGCGACGACGCCCTCGACCTGATCGTCGCCTCGACGCCCGCCCTGCCCTCACGCTCGACCCCCGGGGAGAAACCATGACCACCAGCGCCATCCACACCGTGACCGTGCTCGCCGGAGGCATCTCGCACGAGCGCGACGTGAGCCTGAGATCGGGGAGGCGCGTGGTCGACAGCCTGGCGGCCAACGGCATCCAGGTGGAGCTCCGCGACCCCGACGCCTCCCTCCTCGCGCACCTCACGTCCGACCGCCCCGACGTCATCTGGCCGGCCCTGCACGGTGCCTCGGGCGAGGACGGCGCCCTCCGCGGCCTCCTCGAGGCCCTCGACATCCCCTTCGTCGGCAGCACCTCCGCCGCCGCCCGGCTCGCCTGGGACAAGCCGACCGCGAAGGAGCTGGCTCGTCGCGTCGGGGTCAGGACGCCGCGAGGCATCACCCTCTCCCACGACGCGTTCCGGGAGCTCGGCGCAGCCGGCGTGCTGGCCGCGATCGCCGAGGAGCACCCCGTCCCCGTTGTGGTCAAGCCCGCCCGCGGCGGCTCGGCGCAGGGAGTCACCGTCGTCGACGAGCCCGGAGGGCTCCCTCGCGCCATGGTCGACGCGTACACCTACTGCGACGACGTCATCGTCGAGCAGAAGATCACCGGCACGGAGATCGCCGTCGGCGTCATCGACACCGGCGACGGCCCCGTGGCCCTGCCCGCCGTCGAGATCGTGCCCCGATCAGGGACGTACGGGTTCGAGGCGCGCTACAACGCGGGGGAGACGACGTTCTACACGCCGGCACGGCTGGATGCGGCAGCCGGGGAGGCGGCCGCTGCGGCAGCCGTGGCGGTCCACGAAGCGCTGGGCCTGCGTCACCTCTCCCGGGTCGACCTAATCGTGGACGCCGCGGGCACCCCGTGGTTCCTGGAGGTCAACGTCCTGCCCGGCCTCACCGAGACGTCGCTCGTGCCGATGGCCCTGGACGCGGCTGGATACGAGCTCGGCCTCGTCTACGCAGCCCTCGCGGAGAAGGCCGTCCGCGACCACGGCTGACAACTCTGGCGTAGAACGGCCCGCATCCTGCTCAGGGTGCGGGCCGTTTCACGTGGAACAGGGTGCTTCCGCGCGGCGCCGGGCGAGCGGGTTCATCGGTGAGCCGTCACGTCAACCCCCGAACGAGGCGACGTGGCGGCCGCCGTTCGTATGGTCTAATTCAGCAAGGTGCTGATCAACCGCGACAGCCGTGACAGAGACATGCGTTGGCTGACACAACCGTCACGGCACAAATGCCCTGAAAGGCAAGGTGCCCGGGTGGTCGGTCAACAGTCATCATGGCTGGGTTCGGTACCAGAGCACGACAGTCAGTCCCTGCGATCGCCATACTATGAGCGTTCGGGCTGTTGCGCGGTGAGGCGTTGATCTCTGACTAAGGTCGATCTTAGGCATTTCGCCACATGCACGCATGTCTTCACGGGTCCGACAGCACGCACAGGCCCAGCCTCGTAGTCGGGCGCGCTTCTGCCGCTATCCACGGTTCCCAGCACCGCCGCCCCCGTTCCACGTGAAACCCGACCACTGCCACGCTGGCAGGACGCAGATGGACGGACGAGAACCTTCCACCCTCTTCTCGTCCATCGGGAAGCGAGACCGAGACGACTCGGCTCACCCCCCCGCCCCCGTTCCACGTGAAACGCCCCTCTCGACGAGAGGGGCGTCACGCAGACCAGGACCGGCTACTCCTGGGCGAAGGGATCCTGCCCCAGTGCGGCCAAGATGCGGTTCAGGTCCTGCATGGAGGCGAAGTCGATGGAGATCGACCCCTTCCGGGCACCCAGCCGCACCTTCACCTTGGTGTCCAGCGCGTCACCCAGGTTCTCCGCCACCTCGTCGAGGTGGGCCTGGTGCTTGCCGACCGCAGCGCGCGTGGATCGGGGCTTGCTGCTCCCACCCGCCGCGATCGCCTCCGCGGCCCGCACGGAGAGGTCCTCGTTGACGATCTTGTCAGCCAGACGCTCCATCAAGAGCGAATCACCCGTCGACAGGATGGCTCGCGCATGCCCGGCCGAGAGGACACCTGACGCGACCCGGCGCTGCACCGACGCCGGCAGGCGCAGCAGTCGCAGGGTGTTGCTGATCTGCGGCCGGCTCCGACCGATCCGGTTGGCCAGCTCGTCCTGCGTGATGCCGAAGTCCGCGAGGAGTTGCTGATAGGCGGACGCTTCCTCGAGCGGGTTGAGCTCTGCACGGTGGAGGTTCTCGAGCAGTGCGTCCCGGAGCATCGACTCGTCCGCGGTGTCCTTGACGATCGCGGGGATGGTGGCCAGACCCAGCTGCTTCGTCGCTCGCAGCCGTCGCTCGCCCATGACGAGCTCGTACTGCACGTCCGTCGTCTCGCGGGACGCCCCCTTGCCCTTGCCGCGCGGTGCCGCCGGCAGAGGCCGGACGACGATGGGCTGCAGGACGCCCACCTCCCGGATGCTCGTGACCAGCTCCGCCAGCTCCTCCTCGCGGAACTCCGTCCGGGGCTGCTGAGCGTTGGGCAGGATGTCGAGCGGGTTGAGGTTCGCCAGGCGGGCGCCGGGGACGGCTACGAGCTCCTCCGCCGTCTGCTGCGCGGTCGGGAAGAACACGTCGACGGGCCGGTCCTGCGACTCGTCAGCGACGGGGATGAGGGCGCCGATGCCACGGCCGAGCCCTGTTCTCTTGGTTGCCACTACTGGGGTGCTCCTCGGCGCGCTAGTTCGGCTGCCGCCTCGAGGTACGAGATGGAGCCCGGTGAGTTGGTGTCGTAGCTGATGACGGTCTGCCCGTAGCCGGGCGCCTCGCTGATGCGGACGGACCGGGGGATGAGGGTCTGCAGGGCCTCCGCGGGGAAGTGCTCACGCACGTCGGCGACGACCTGTTGAGCGAGGTTCGTCCTGCCGTCGTACATCGTCAACAAGATGCTGGACACCTTGAGTGTCGGGTTGAGGTGCTTCTCGATCAGCTGGATGTTCCGGAGCAGCTGGCTCAGGCCCTCCAGCGCGTAGTACTCGCACTGGATGGGGATGAGGACCTCGCTGGCGGCCACGAAGGCGTTGATGGTCAGCAGCCCGAGGGACGGTGGGCAGTCGATGAAGACGTAGTCGAAGCGCTCACCCGCTGCTTCGGTCTGCTCGAGGTACGTGTCGAGCGCCCGGCGGAGCCGTTGCTCACGGGCGACCAAGGAGACGAGCTCGATCTCCGCACCGGCGAGGTGGATGGTCGCGGGGATGCAGTACAGGGCCTCGAACTCCGGGGTCTTCTGCACGACGTCGGCGACGTCTCCCTCGCCGACGATGACGTCGTAGACGCTGGGCGTCTCTGCGCGGTGCTCGACCCCGAGCGCCGTCGAGGCGTTCCCTTGAGGGTCCAGGTCGATGACGAGAACGCGCGCACCGCTGCGAGCCAGTGCCGCCGCCAGGTTGACGGTCGTCGTGGTCTTGCCGACTCCGCCCTTCTGGTTGGAGACCGTCAGGACTCTGGTCTTCGCCGGCGCCGGGAGGGGCTCTTTGGAGAGCGCTCGCTTGCGGCGGTTGAGGTCAGCGAGCTCCCGGGCGAGGGGAGTGCTGTTGTCGAACTCCGTGGAGGAACTCACCGATCTGATCTCCTGCTCGCCATGTTTCACGTGGAACGGTGGTCGACTCGGGACGGTCGACGCCTCCGGTCGCGGGGTGGGAGCAGCGACTCGTGTCGGCTCCTGATCGACCAGCACTGCGGTCGACCACGGTCAACTCTAGCTCGTCGACCGCAGTCGACGGAGGTCCAGAGCGGGGTGTCCCCAGTGTCCGGCACGGCATCCACAGGGGTCACCCGGCGTCGCCGTGGGCGCCTGTGGACGACTTTCTACACAGGCTCACCAACATGTTGGTAACTGCCTCGGCCGGATCGGCACGAGGGCGTGGCATGACGCGCGAAAACCAGACAATGTGCTGTTCAGGAGCATCTGATGGGATGTGGTCGCGGACCTTGGGCACCACACGCCCACAGAACGCGAGCCCTGGCGGCAGCCCAGCTCGACCGACCTCGCCCCCCGCTCAGATCGCCTCCTGTGGAGACGGCCCGAACCGTCAGTCCAGCGTCGCGCGGAAGACGCGTGTGACCTCAGCCGGGTCGACCAGGCCCACGCCCAGTTCGAGCACCTCGACGTCGACGAGGTGCGCCTTGGCGATCGCCTTGCGAGCCGCCTCCATCTCCTGCTGCACACGAGCCCCCTTCATGAGGAGCAGCTGGCCGCCGGTCTTCACGAGGGGCGCGGTGAGCGGGATGAGCTTGGACAGCGCGGACACGGCGCGTGCGGTGACCTGGTCGAGCCACCCGTCGAGCTCGACCTCCTCGGCGCGGGCGCGGACCACCTCCACGTTCGTGAGGCCCATGCGCTCCGCCTCGGCGATCAGCCACTCGACCCTGCGTTCCATCGGCTCGATCAGCACGAGCGTGGCGTCGGGTCGGGCCGCCGCCAGGACGAGACCGGGCAGCCCGGCCCCCGAGCCGACGTCACCGACCCGACCGGCCGTGAGCAGCGGGGCGACGAGACCGGAGTTGATGACGTGCCGGGTCCACAGGCGCGGCAGCTCGAGCGGCCCGATCAGACCGAGCTCCTCGCCGTGCTGGGCGAGGTCGGCGGTGTAGCGACGGACGACCTCGAGGCGGTCACCGAAGATCTCGGCGGCGACGGCGGGTTCGGTCTCGAGCTCGGCGGTGTCGGTCATGGCGTCAGCAGGTCATCCGGTCGGGTGGAGCAGGGAGGTAGGGTCGCCGGGCGGGGCGTCGGCGCAGCGCGGCTAGGCGCGGGTGATGACCGTGTGGCGGTCGCGGCCTTCGCCCTCGGACTCCGAGGTGAAGCCGCGGGCCGCGACGATGTCGTGGACGAGCTTCCGCTCGTACGACGACATGGGCGGCAGCGAGGCCGCCGCGGCGCCCTCCTCGATCTTCTCGACGGCCCGGTCGACCATGGCGCCGAGCTCCTGCTCGCGCGTCGCGCGCGAGCCGCCGATGTCGAGGATGAGGCGCGAGAACTCTCCGGTCTTCGCCTGGACGGCGATGCGGGTCAGCTCCTGGAGGGCGTTGACCGTGTCGGGCTTCGAGAGGAGGCGCAGCGAGCCCTCGCCGCCGCTCGAGTCGATGGAGATGTACGACCGACCGGCACGGACCTCGATGTCGATGTCGCCGTCGAAGTCGCAGATGTCGAGGAGCTCCTCGATGTAGTCGGCGGCGATCTCGCCCTCGTCGATGATCGACTGGGCGGACGGCGCCGGCGAGGCCGCGGCAGCGTCGCCGACGGGCTCGCGCCGGGCCGGGGGCCCGGGGACGGCGTCGACGGCGGGAGCAGGGGAGGCGACCGGTGCGTCGGTCTCGACCCGCGCCTCCGGCGTGGCCTCGGGGGCGACCTCGTGGTCGGCGCTCGTGCTGTCGATGTCGTTCATGTCGGTCGTCTCTCCGGGTCGGTCGGGATCACGGCGGGGAAGGTGCTGCGGCACTGCAGGGGGGAGGCGTCGGCCCGGGGAGGGCCGACACGCTACTTCTTGGCGCCGTTCTGCTTCTTGGAGCGGTTCTTGCCGACGGGCTGCACGCGCTGGGTCGGCTTGGGCACGGCGGGGGCCGGCTCGATCTCGGTGACCGTGATGTCGCCGAGCGAGAGCCCCTTGCGCTGGGCCTTCTTGGCCAGGCGCTCCTCGCGGGCCAGGGCGGCCTCGCTGCCGGGCGTCGGCATGTTCCTGATGACGAGGAACTGCTGGGCCATGGTCCAGATGTTCGAGGTCAGCCAGTAGAACATCACGCCGAGGGGGAAGGAGAGGCCCGAGAAGACGAACACCAGGGGGAGGAAGTAGAGGAGCATGCGCTGCTGCTTGAACATGGGGCTCGCCTTGGTCTCGGGCGACATGTTCTTCGAGACGATCTGCAGCTGCGTGATGAACTGCGACGCGGTCATGACGACGACCATCGCGCCGGCGAGGAGGCGGACCTCCCACGTGGTGGCGCCGAGGAAGGTCTCCTTCAGCGGAGCGCCCCACAGGGTCGACTCGCCGAACGACGTCGAGAGGGCCTGGTTGAGCAGGCCGATGCCCACCTTGTCCTGCTGGGCGTTGTGCAGCACCGAGTAGAGGCTGAAGAAGATCGGCATCTGGATCAGCAGGGGGAGGCAGGAGCTCAGCGGGTTGGTGCCGGTCTCCTTGTAGAGCGCCATCGTCTCGCGCGACATGGCCTCGCGGCTGAACTGGTCGCGCTTGCCCTTGTACTTGTCCTGGATCTTCTTCAGGCGCGGAGCGATCTCCATCATCCGACGCTGGCTCTTGATCTGCCGCACGAAGATCGGGATGAGGCAGGCACGGACGACGAGGACGAGGCCGACGATGGAGAGCACCCAGGTGCTGCCCCAGTCGGTGCCCATGCCGGCACCCGTGAGGATGGTGTGGAAGCTGACGAGGATCGCTTCGACGATCCACTTCAGCGGCCAGAGAACGGTACCGAGGAGGTCCATGGTGGCGGGTCAGCCCTTCCAGTGGGTCTGTGCGAGGAGGCGCGGGGGAGTCTGCGGGGCGGAGTCGGCCCGTCGAGGGACCACGAACCCGAAGGCGGTGAGGGAGTGCTTCTGCCGACGGGGCTCCGGGACGTCGTCGACGCCCCCTGCCGACCAGGGGTTGCAGCGACCGATGCGCCAGGTGCCGAGCGCGACGCCGCGGACGACCCCGTGCTGCTGGATCGCCTCGAGGGCGTACCGCGAGCACGACGGGTGGTAGCGGCAGACCTCGCCGTAGAGAGGAGAGACCACGGCGCGGTAGGCGCGGAGGATCACGACGCAGACGTTGCGCGGCAGGAGAGCCACGAACTGCAGTGCACCGGTCATGACCTCACGCTCTCGTCGACGACCCCCGAGATGTCCGTGAGCAGGGTAGACCACGGAACGTCGAGACTGCCTGGCAAGGCGCGGATGACCACGTCGGTGCCGGGGCTCATCGTCGGGAGCAGCTCGTGGCACACGTGCTTGAGCCGCCGCCGGACGGTGTTCCGCGCCACGGCGTTGCCGACCGTCTTGGCCACGATGAAGCCGAACCGGATCGCGTCGTCGTCTCGACGACGCCGCACGTAGACGACCGAGTGCGCCGTGCCCGACTTGCGGCCACGGCGCACTGTGTTGCGGTAGTCGTCTGCGCGGACGATCCGGTTGGCGCGGGCCAACAAGGACTAGCTACGCGGAGAGCTCGGTGCGGCCCTTGCCACGACGAGCGGCCAGGATCGCGCGGCCGGCGCGGGTGCGCATGCGGGCACGGAAGCCGTGCTTCTTGGCGCGGCGGCGGTTGTTCGGCTGGAACGTTCTCTTGCTCATGGTGTTCTCTCCGTGGGGGAAGCGGACCTGGCCTGCTGCCGTGTCCGAAGAAGTCTTGTCACAGCCCAATCGGCTGAAATCAACTGATTAAAAGTACGCGGCATCCGCGCTGCGGTCAAACGACTGGGCTCCCGGCATTTGTCCACACTGTTGAGAACTTCGATTGCGGGGGTCATACTCATCCGAACTAAGGTGGGTACTTCCTGCTCCAGATCCCTGTAACCACGGGGAATCCGCGGCTCTCCCGGCTCAGACGACGATCGTCCACCGGTGGAGAAAGCTGTGCATAACTTGGTGCAGGAGAGATCCTCGTGCGGGCCCGACCGGGCCCTGCCGAACGACAGCCGGGGCCCCCTCGCGCACCCGACAGGAAGTGATGACCCGTGGCGAACACCGTCGATCCGGTCCAGGACCTCTGGCGGTCCGTCCTCGCCACCCTCACCACCGACGACCGGATCACCCCTCAGCTCCACGGCTTCATCAGCCTGGTCGAGCCGAAGGGAGTGCTCGGCGGCACCCTCTACCTCGAGGTGCCCAACGACCTGACCCGCGGCATGCTCGAGCAGCGCATCCGCACCCCCCTGCTGGAGTCGATCGCCGCCCTGGGCGACGCCTCCGTGGCGAGCTTCGCCATCACGGTGAACCCCGACATCACGCCCGACACCCTGACTCAGCAGCCCGAGGAGTCGGAGCCCGTCCACTACATCGAGGCGCCGTTCGTCCCCACCCCGGTCGAGTCGCCCTCATCGGGCAAGCGCAACGACTCGCGCCTGAACCCGAAGTACAGCTTCGACAACTTCGTGATCGGGGCCTCGAACCGGTTCGCCCACGCGGCGGCGGTCGCCGTGGCCGAGGCGCCGGCGAAGGCGTACAACCCCCTCTTCATCTACGGCTCGTCCGGGCTGGGCAAGACGCACCTCCTCCACGCCATCGGGCACTACGCCGAGACGATGTACCCGGGCATCCGGGTCCGCTACGTGAGCAGCGAGGAGTTCACGAACGACTTCATCAACTCGATCGCCAACAATCGCTCGAACCTCTTCCAGCAGCGGTACCGCGAGATCGACATCCTCCTGATCGACGACATCCAGTTCCTGCAGGGGAAGGACTCCACGCAGGAGGCCTTCTTCCACACCTTCAACACCCTGCACGACCACGACAAGCAGCTGGTCATCACGAGCGACCTGCCGCCGAAGCACCTGACCGGCTTCGAGGACCGCATGCGGTCGCGCTTCGAGTGGGGCCTGATCACCGACGTCCAGGCGCCCGACCTCGAGACGCGCATCGCCATCCTCCGCAAGAAGGCGCAGAGCGAGAAGCTCCAGATCCGCGACGAGGTGCTCGAGTTCATCGCGACGAAGGTGTCGAGCAACATCCGCGAGCTCGAGGGCACCCTGATCAGGGTCACGGCCTTCGCCAGCCTGAACCGGACGGCGGTCGACCTCTCGCTCGTGCAGACGGTCCTCAAGGACCTCATCACCCTCGACGAGGACAACGTCATCGCGCCGGTCGACATCATCAACCACACCGCCGACTACTTCAAGCTCTCGGTCGACGACCTCTACGGGTCGTCCCGCTCGCAGGCGATCGCGACCGCCCGGCAGATCGCGATGTACCTCTGCCGCGAGCTGACGAGCCTCTCCCTGCCCAAGATCGGCCAGCTCTTCGGCAACCGCGACCACACCACCGTCATGTACGCGAACAAGAAGATCAGCGAGCTCATGAAGGAGCGCCGCTCGATCTACAACCAGGTGACGGAGCTGACGAGCCGGATCAAGCAGGACACCCGCTACAAGTAGGGGAGTCGAGGCCGCTGCCGCGCGCCTCCCCGACGAACCGCCCCGACGGGCGTCGACCTCGTGTCGGCGCCCGTTCGTCGTCCCGTGGGCCGGTGGGAGGCGCCCCGCGCCACGCCAGGACCGGGGACGATCCCACAGTGTGGATAACCTGTGGAAACTCGTGGACAACTCGGGGGCTCGTTGTGGGGAGATCGCCTCGACCTGTGGGAACGGCCCGGGGGACCGGGGTCGGACACCGGGGGTTCCCCCTCCGACTTCCACACTCCGTGCACAAGTCACAAACGTGTAGTTCCCTCTGGCCGCGGGGTTTTAAACAGGTTATCCACACTGTGCACAACGGTTAAGACTGTTAATCCTGGATTACAAGAAATTGATCGAGAGACAACCTTGTGGACAGCGGGCTGCCCTCCGGAGCCCCGGGACCGCCCGCCTCATCGCTGTGGCAGTATTGGCGGGCAATCCACCGGTGCGTAGTCGAACAGGGGTCCCCGCGTGAAGTTCCAGGTCAACCGTGACGTCTTCAGCGATGCCGTCTCGTTCGCGGTGAAGCTCCTCCCGCAGCGCACGACGCTCCCGATCCTCAGCGGAGTCCTGATCGAGGCCGACGCCGACGGGCTAACGCTCTCGTCGTTCGACTACGAGGTCTCGGCCCAGACGAGCATCGCGGCGGAGGTCGACGAACCGGGCACGATCCTCGTGTCCGGCCGCCTCCTGGCCGACATCGCCAGCCGCCTGCCCAACGCGCCGGTCACCTTCGCCACCGACGAGAACCGCATCGCCGTCAGCTGCGGCTCCGCCAACTTCTCGCTGCTGAGCATGCCCGTCGAGGAGTACCCGACGCTGCCCACCGTGGGCGCGCAGTCCGGCGTCGTCCCCGGCGACGCCTTCTCGCTCGCCATCTCGCAGGTCGCCGTCGCCGCGTCCCGCGACGACGTCACCCCGGTCATCACCGGCGTGCAGCTCGAGGTCTCCGAGAACTCCCTCTCGCTCGTGGCCACTGACCGCTACCGCGTCGCCGTCCGTGGCATCGAGTTCGACGCCGGCACGACCGGCGGCGCCGAGACGACCACCGCGCTCGTCCCGGCCCGCACCCTGCAGGAGGTCGGCAAGACCTTCGGCAGCGCCACCACCGTCGCCGTCTCGATCACCGGCAGCGACGACCGTGAGCTGATCGCGTTCCAGGCGGGCGACAAGACCGTCACGTCGCTGCTGATCAAGGGCAACTTCCCCCCGGTCAAGCGGCTCTTCCCCGAGACCGTCGAGAACTACGCCGTGATCAACACGGCGGAGCTCGTCGAGTCCGTCCGCCGCGTCTCGCTCGTGCTCGAGCGCGAGGCGGCCCTCAGGTTCACGTTCACGATCGACGGGCTCACGCTCGAGGCCATCGGCAGTGAGCAGGCGCAGGCATCAGAGTCGATCGACGCGTTGTTGACGGGGGAGGACACGGTGGTCTCGTTGAAGCCGCAGTTCCTCCTCGACGGCCTCGGAGCGGTCCACTCCGAGTTCGTGCGGATCTCCTTCACCAAGACGGAGAACCCGAACAAGCCCGGTCCCGTGCTGATCACCAGTCAGTCCTCGAGGGACCAGGCCGGTGCTGACAGCTACAAGTACCTGCTGCAGCCCAACCTCCTCCTGCGCTGACGCGCACCACGACGAAGGCGCTCAGACGGCGCCTCCACTGAACGAAGGAATCTCATGCACATCGGCCTCGTCGGTCTCGGCAAAATGGGCAACAACATGCGCGCTCGCCTGCGCAACGCGGGCATCGAGGTCACCGGCTACGACGCCAACCCCGCCGTCTCCGACGTCGCGGACCTCGGCGCCCTCGCCGCGGCTCTGCCGTCGCCCCGCCTCGTCTGGGTGATGGTGCCGCACGGCCAGATCACCGACGCGGTCATCAAGGACCTCGGCGAGGTGCTCGAGCCCGGTGACCTGGTCATCGACGGCGGCAACTCGAAGTGGCTCGACGACGAGGTCCACGCGACCCTCCTCGACGCCAAGGGCATCCGCTACATGGACGCCGGCGTCTCCGGCGGCGTCTGGGGCCTCGAGAACGGCTACGGCCTGATGGTCGGCGGCGACGCCGCCGACGTCGAGCGCGCCATGCCCGTCTTCGACGCGCTGCGCCCCGAGGGCCCCCGCGAGGAGGGCTTCAGCCACGCCGGCGGCGTCGGCGCGGGCCACTACGCGAAGATGGTCCACAACGGCATCGAGTACGCGATCATGCAGGCGTACGGCGAGGGCTACGAGCTCCTCGAGGCCAAGGGCCTCGTCGAGGACGTCCCCGCGGTCTTCAAGGCGTGGCAGCGCGGCACGGTCGTCCGCTCCTGGCTGCTCGAGCTCATGGTGCTGGCCCTCGAGGCCGACCCCAAGCTCGACGGCCTGTCGGGCTACGTCGAAGACAGCGGAGAGGGTCGCTGGACCCTCGAGGAGGGCATCGCCCACGCCGTCCCGATGCCCGCGCTGAGCGCCTCGATCTTCGCGCGCTTCGTGTCGCGCCAGGGCGAGGGCTCGCCGACCATGAAGGCCGTGGCTGCCCTGCGCAACCAGTTCGGCGGCCACGCGGTCAAGAAGGCCTAGTCGCCTCACCGGCCCGCGTGCGAGTACTGCATCTCAGCCTGACCGACTTCCGGAACTACGCGTCCGCAGAAGTCGCGCTCGCGCGCGGGCCCAACCTCTTCGTCGGCAGCAACGGCCAGGGCAAGACGAACCTGGTCGAGTCGCTCGGCTACCTGGCGAGCCTCGGCTCGCACCGGGTGTCGTCCGACGCCGCGCTGATCCGGCAGGGCACCGACTCGGCCATCGTGCGGGCCCGCCTCGAGGCGGGAGACCGCGAGCTCCTCGCCGAGGTCCAGATCAACCGGTCGTCGCCCAACCGTGCGCAGGTCAACCGCGGGGCGATCAAGCCCCGCGAGCTGCCGCGCTACTTCACCAGCGTGCTCTTCGCGCCGGAGGACCTCGCACTCGTCCGCGGGGAGCCCTCGGGCCGCCGTCGCTTCCTCGACGAGCTGCTCGTGACCCGGTCGCCGCGCCTCGCGGGCGTCCAGGCCGACTACGAGCGGGTGCTCAAGCAGCGCAACACGCTCCTGAAGTCGGCCCGCGCCTCCGGCGTCAAGCCGAACCAGCTCGGCACGCTCGACATCTGGGACGAACGGCTCGTCGCGCTCGGCAGCGAGATCGTCGTCGCCCGTGACCAGCTCGTCGCCGACCTCGCCCCCGAGGTCGCCCGGTCGTACGCCGCCGTCGCCGGCGAGGACCACGCCGCGCGGCTCTCGACCGTCCTCAGCATCCGGGGCTCCGTGCCCGACGACGAGACCACCGCGGCGGAGTCGCCGAGCGAGTCGATCCCGCCGGCGGAGGTCCCCGGGGTCTTCCGCCAGGCGCTCGCGCGGGTGCGGCCGTCCGAGCTCGACCGCGGTCTCACCCTCGTCGGCCCGCACCGCGACGACCTCTTCCTCTCGCTCAACGCGCTGCCGGCGCGCGGGTACGCCAGCCACGGGGAGTCGTGGTCGTTCGCCCTCGCGCTCAAGCTCGCGTCGGCCGCCGTCATCCGCACGGACTCCGCGACGGGCGACCCGGTGATCGTGCTCGACGACGTGTTCGCCGAGCTGGACGGGTCACGGCGCGAGCGCCTCGCCGACGCCGTCGCCGACTACGAGCAGGTGCTCATCACCGCCGCGGTCGAGGGCGACGTGCCCGCCCGGCTCAAGGCGCACACGGTCCGGATCGCGAAGGGCACGATCGTCGACCAGCCCGTGCCGGTCGACGAAGCGGCGCCGGTCGACGAGGCGGCGACCCCGTGAGCGACGACGCGACCACCCCGGCGACGGAGCCGGCCCCGGCGACCGAGCCCGCGCCTCCCCGGGGCGACAACGAGGCGCAGCGCGTGTACCTCCGCTTCCGGCGCGTGTTCGGCGACCCGAACGGCCGCTCGCGCGACGGCCGTCGCCGCAAGGCCATCAAGCTGGGCTCGCCGAGCCAGCCGTTCGGCACGGGCCGGGAGCCCCGCGGCATCGCCGACGTGCTCGCCACCGTCACGACCGAGATGGGCTGGAGCTCGCCGCTGGCGCAGTCCGAGCTGATGACCGCGTGGCCCGACATGGTCGGCGAGGAGCTCGCCGCGCACTCCGACCCGGTGTCGATCGACGACGGCACGCTGACCGTGCAGTGCGACTCCACGGCGTGGGCGACGCAGCTCCGGCTCATGCGCGGGACGGTCACGACGACCATCGTCCAGAGGTACCCCGACGCGGGGATCCAGTCGGTGCGTTTCCTGGCACCCAACGCCCCGTCCTGGAAACGCGGCCCCAGATCGGTTCCAGGGCGTGGTCCTCGCGATACTTACGGCTAGGGAGGGTGAATCGTCCAACCGGCTCGTGAAAATCCGTCTGTGGGCGGATCTCGCCCTACGGGGGACACGCCTGCGGTAGACTCTGAGGGTCGTCTGACCGCTCTGCGCGCCCGCGTGTCGCAGCGGGGCGACACCCCTCGTCCCGTCCGGCAGGAGCCCCCACGCACATGTCACCGAACCCCACCGACGCCCAGCCCGACGACTCCTACGGCGCCAGTGCGATCCAGGTTCTCGAGGGCCTCGAGGCCGTGCGCAAGCGGCCCGGCATGTACATCGGCTCGACGGGCCCCCGCGGTCTGCACCACCTGGTCTACGAGATCGTCGACAACTCGGTCGACGAGGCGCTGGCCGGCCACTGCGACCACATCGAGATCACCATGCGCGAAGACGGCGGCGTGCGCGTCGTCGACAACGGCCGCGGCATCCCGGTCGACGTCCACCCGATCGAGGGCCGGTCGACCGTCGAGGTCGTGCTCACCGTCCTGCACGCGGGCGGCAAGTTCGGCGGCGGCGGCTACGCCGTCTCGGGCGGCCTGCACGGCGTCGGCAGCTCGGTGGTCAACGCCCTCTCGAGCGAGCTCGACGTCGAGGTCCGCCGCCAGGGCAACGTCTACCGCCAGAGCTTCACCGACGGCGTGCCCGTCGCGCCGCTCGCGAAGGGCGAGGCCGACGACACCACCGGCACCACGATCACCTTCTGGCCCAACGCCGAGATCTTCGAGACGGTCGACTTCGACTACGAGACCCTCCGCACCCGGTTCCAGCAGATGGCCTTCCTCAACAAGGGCCTCCGCATCGAGCTCAGCGACGAGCGCGTGCAGGAGGAGGGCGTCGAGGCCCGCCACGACGTCTTCCACTACGAGAAGGGCCTCGTCGACTACGTCGAGTACCTGAACACCGTGAAGAAGGTCGAGACCGTCCACGACGACATCATCGCCTTCGAGCAGGAGGACGTCGAGCGCAAGATCTCGCTCGAGGTCGCCATGCAGTGGAACACCTCCTACCAGGAGAGCGTCCACACCTACGCGAACACGATCAACACGCACGAGGGCGGCACCCACGAAGAGGGCTTCCGCGCCGCGCTGACGACGCTGATCAACCGCTACGCCCGCGAGAAGAACCTGCTCAAGGAGAAGGACGACAACCTGTCGGGCGACGACGTCCGCGAGGGCCTCACCGCCGTCATCTCGATCAAGCTCGGCGAGCCGCAGTTCGAGGGCCAGACGAAGACCAAGCTCGGCAACACCGAGGCGAAGTCGTTCGTGCAGAAGGTCGCCGGCTCGCAGCTCAACGACTGGTTCGACCGCAACCCGAAGCAGGCCGCCGAGATCGTCCGCAAGGGCATCCTGGCCTCGCAGGCCCGCCTCGCCGCCCGCAAGGCGCGCGAGCAGACCCGCCGCAAGGGCGTCCTCGAGTCGAACGGCATGCCCGGCAAGCTCAAGGACTGCCAGAGCAAAGACCCGTCGCTCTCCGAGATCTTCATCGTCGAGGGCGACTCGGCCGGCGGCTCGGCCGTCCAGGGGCGCAACCCCGAGACGCAGGCGATCCTCCCGCTCCGCGGCAAGATCCTCAACGTCGAGAAGGCGCGCCTCGACCGTGCGCTCGGCAACAACGAGGTGCAGGCGATGATCAAGGCGTTCGGCGCCGACATCGGCGAGGACTTCGACCCCGACAAGGCGAGGTACCACAAGATCGTCCTGATGGCCGACGCCGACGTCGACGGCCAGCACATCACGACCCTCCTGCTGACGCTGCTCTTCCGCTACATGCGCCCGCTCATCGACCTCGGCTACGTGTACCTCGCGCAGCCGCCGCTGTTCAAGCTCAAGTGGAGCAACGCGCCGCACGAGTACGTCTACAGCGACGCCGAGCGCGACGCGATGCTCGTGCAGGGCCGTGCCGCCGGCAAGCGCATCCCGAAGGACAACGGGATCCAGCGCTACAAGGGCCTCGGCGAGATGGACTACAAGGAGCTGTGGGAGACGACCATGGACCCGGACACCCGCACCCTCCTCCAGGTCACCCTCGAGGACGCCGCGGCCGCCGACACGATCTTCGACACGCTGATGGGCGAGAACGTCGAGTCGCGCCGTGCCTTCATCCAGCAGAACGCGAAAGACGTGCGCTTCCTCGACATCTGATGCGCGCCTCCGGCTGAGCCGGAGCACGCCCGCGCCCCGCGGAGACGACCGGGGCACACCACGACAGACGGAGAATCATGGCCGACGAGCCGACCCAGACCCCCGAGGGCGACGACGCCGAGGGCACCCCCACCTTCGCCCCGGCGATCAAGCGCGACAGCATCGAGCAGGTCGACCTGCAGCTCGAGATGCAGCGCTCGTACCTCGACTACGCGATGAGCGTCATCGTCGGGCGTGCCCTGCCGGAGGTGCGTGACGGCCTCAAGCCCGTCCACCGCCGCGTGATCTACGCGATGTACGACGGCGGCTACCGCCCCGACCGCGCGTTCTCGAAGTGCTCGCGCGTCGTCGGCGACGTCATGGGCCAGTTCCACCCGCACGGCGACACGGCGATCTACGACGCGCTCGTCCGCCTCGTGC
Source organism: Frigoribacterium sp. CFBP 8754 (assembly GCF_014841815.1). Lineage (NCBI taxonomy): Bacteria > Bacillati > Actinomycetota > Actinomycetes > Micrococcales > Microbacteriaceae > Frigoribacterium > Frigoribacterium sp. CFBP 8754. Next base: position 120,267 of record NZ_JACYUO010000003.1, on the reverse strand, counting down.
AGCCGTGGAGCCTCCGCTACCCGCTCGCCCTGGGCCAGGGCAACTTCGGCTCGCCCGGCAACGACGGCGCCGCCGCCCCCCGGTACACCGAGACGAAGATGGCCCCGCTCGCCCTCGAGATGGTCCGCGACATCGACGAGGACACCGTCGACTTCCAGGACAACTACGACGGCCGCACGCAGGAGCCCGCGATCCTGCCGAGCCGGTTCCCGAACCTCCTCGTCAACGGCTCCGTCGGCATCGCCGTCGGCATGGCCACGAACATCCCGCCGCACAACCTCCGCGAGGTCGCGGCGGGCGCGCAGTGGTACCTGCAGAACCCCGAGGCCACCCGCGAAGAGCTGCTCGAGGCGCTGATCCAGCGCGTCAAGGGCCCCGACTTCCCGACCGGCGCGCAGATCCTCGGCGTCAAGGGCATCCAGGACGCCTACCGGACGGGCCGTGGCTCGATCACCATGCGCGCGGTCGTCTCGGTGGAGGAGATCCAGGGGCGCACCTGCCTCGTCGTCACCGAGCTGCCGTACCAGGTGAACCCCGACAACCTCGCGATCAAGATCGCCGAGCTCGTCAAGGACGGCCGCATCGGCGGCATCGCCGACATCCGCGACGAGACCTCCGGCCGCACCGGCCAGCGCCTCGTCATCGTGCTCAAGCGCGACGCCGTCGCCAAGGTCGTGCTGAACAACCTCTACAAGCACACCAGCCTGCAAGAGAACTTCGGCGCGAACATGCTCGCCATCGTCGACGGCGTGCCCCGCACGCTGGCGCTCGACGGCTTCATCTCGGCGTGGGTCGACCACCAGATCGAGGTCATCGTCCGTCGGACCCAGTTCCGGCTGAAGAAGGCCGAGGCCGACGCGCACATCCTCCGCGGCTACCTCAAGGCGCTCGACGCCCTCGACGAGGTCATCGCGCTCATCCGCCGCTCGCCCACCGTCGAGGAGGCGCGGGGCGGCCTGATGGAGCTGCTCGACGTCGACGAGATCCAGGCCTCGGCCATCCTCAACCTCCAGCTGCGCCGCCTGGCGGCCCTCGAGCGCCAGAAGATCCAGGACGACGCCGACAAGCTCGAGCGCGAGATCGCCGACTACAAGGACATCCTCGCCAAGCCCGAGCGCCAGCGCAGCATCGTCAGCGACGAGCTGCAGGAGATCACCGACAAGTACGGCGACGACCGCCGCACCGAGATCATGTTCGGCTTCGACGGCGACATGAGCGTCGAGGACCTCATCCCCGAGGAGGAGATGGTCGTCACCATCACCCGCGGCGGGTACGTCAAGCGCACGCGCAGCGACAACTACCGCAGCCAGCACCGCGGCGGCAAGGGAGTCCGCGGCGCCCAGCTCCGCGCCGACGACGTCGTCGACCACTTCTTCGTGACGACGACGCACCACTGGCTGCTCTTCCTCACGAACAAGGGCCGCGTCTACCGCGCCAAGACCTACGAGCTGCAGGAGGCCGGGCGCGACGCCAAGGGCCAGCACGTGGCGAACCTGCTCGCGATGCAGCCCGACGAGTCCATCTCGCAGGTGCTCGACATCCGCGACTACGAGGTGGCGCAGTACCTCGTGCTCGCCACGCGGGAGGGCCTGATCAAGAAGACGGCGCTCACCGAGTACGACACGAACCGCACCGGCGGCATCATCGCGATCAACCTGCGCGACGACGACGAGCTCGTCTCGGCGCTGCTCGTCGACGAGAGCGACGACCTGCTGCTGGTGTCCCGTCACGGCATGTCGCTGCGCTTCACCGCCACCAACGACTCCCTCCGTCCGATGGGGCGCTCGACCTCGGGCGTGAAGGGCATGACCTTCCGCGAGGGCGACACCCTCCTGTCGGCGTCGGTCGCCGACGACACGGGCTACGTGTTCGTCGTCACCGAGGGCGGCTACGCGAAGCGCACCGCCGCCGACCAGTACCGCGTGCAGAACCGCGGCGGCCTCGGCATCAAGGTCGCCAAGCTGGCGGAGGCGCGGGGCGACCTCGCCGGCGCCCTCATCGTCGGCGAGGACGACGAGGTGCTCGTCGTGCTCTCGAGCGGCAAGGTGGTACGGTCTGCCGTGGCCGAGGTGCCGGCCAAGGGCCGTGACACCATGGGCGTCGTGTTCGCGCGCTTCGCCGCTGATGACCGCATCATCGCCGTGGCGCGCAACACCGAACGGAATCTCGTGGCACAGTCCGACGAGGCCGTCATCGACGCGGTCGGTGACAACGAAGCTGTGCCCGCCGTGAGCCCCGGCGACGTGATCGACACCGTCGAGAACGCTCCAGAGCCCGCCGTCGAGCCCGCTGACGACAGCACGGAAGAGGAACCGATCAATGAGTAGCGTCGCTGACAGACTCCAGAGCAAGGCCAAGAAGCCCTCGGGCACCAAGCAGGTCCGACTCAAGCTCGTCTACATCGACTTCTGGTCGGTCGTGAAGCTGTCGTTCCTCATCGCGGTGGCCCTCGGCATCATCACGATCGTCGCGACGTTCCTGATCTGGCTGATCCTCAACCAGACCGGGATCTTCAACGACCTCGACACCCTGCTGCGCGACATCCTCGGCGACCAGAACTTCTCCATCCAGGACACGTTCTCGATCGCCCAGATCATGCTCTTCAGCATCGTCGTGGCCGTCCTCAACGTCGTCGTCGGCACCGTCATCGGCGCCATCGTCGCCGTGCTGTACAACCTGAGCGTCCGCGTCACCGGCGGCCTGCTCGTGGGCTTCACGAACAACTGAACCGGCTCACGGGCCGAGCAGACGCTCGATTCGTGAACTCCGTCGTCGTGCTGTAGGCTTTACGACGGTCCGGGGGCTATAGCTCAGGCGGTTAGAGCGCTTCGCTGATAACGAAGAGGTCACAGGTTCAAGTCCTGTTAGCCCCACTCCCGTGAGAACCACCGACGGGTTCCCCGGCGCGGTTCACTCCGCCGAACGGGGCCTTAGCTCAGTTGGTAGAGCGCCTGCTTTGCAAGCAGGATGTCAGGAGTTCGATTCTCCTAGGCTCCACGAAAAATGGGTCTATCCCTGCTCGTTCCCCTTCGGGGAACTTGCGGGGATTTTTCGTTCGTGCTTGTTGGCTGCGCCGCCGCTCCTGCGGCGCAGCACCGTGCGGGACCAGCTCCCGAAGGGGGAGGCGCAACGTCGCTTCGCTCGTTGCGGGGGACGTCGCTTCGCTCGTCGCCGCGGGTGACGACGCTTCGCTCGTCACCTGCCGGATGACGTCGCTTCGCTCGTCATCTGACGGGCGGCGTCGCTTCGCTCGTCGGGGGGGGGCGGGAGGCGACGCGGCTCGGCTCGCGGTGGCGGAAAGCGAGAGAGATCCGGGGGATGAGGCCCCGGTAGTGCGGGTTCAGCCGCATCCGCGGGGCGATCTCTCTCAAATTAGGAGGTCGGAGGGGACGACGGGGACTCGGGGGCCGGGCTCGGAGCCGCGGACGGGAGCGGGGGACGTTGCTTCGCTCGTCGACCGGGGGTGGACGTGCGAGAGGGCCCGCTCCGGGGGGAGCGGGCCCTCTCGGGGGTGGTGCGAGGTGCTGGGGCGGCTAGGCCTTGGTGTCGGCGTCGTCGTCGGCGACCCAGAGCTCGTCGTCGGCACGGAGGGTCTGCACGGCGGCGAAGACGATGCCGCCGAGGGCGACCACGCCGAGACCGATCAGCAGCACGCCGCCGACGCCGGGGCCCGACTTCTTCTTCGAGGGCACGTACTTGGCCGCGACCTTCGAACCCTGCTTCTTGGCGTTCTTGACGGCCTTCTTCACCTTGGGGTCGTTGACCAGGTCGAGGCCCGAGAGGTAGGAGGCGACGGCCGGGTACACGTCGTGCTTCCAGCGGTCCTGCGCGACGGCCGCGGCGTGCGAGCTCGCGGCGAGGCCGGAGGAGACGGCCGGGCGGACGTTCGCGTCGACGGCGCCCTTGACGCGCGGCACGACGGTCTTGTTGGCGTACTTCACGCCGTGGTCACGGGCGTCGCCGATGACCTTGCCGGCGTGGCCGAGGACCTCACGCTGCTCCGACCACACGTCGACCGCGTGCTTCTTGAACTTCTTCAGTTCTTTCTTCTGCTTGCGTGACAGGGCCACAGTGTTCCTCCAACGACTAGTAGGCAACGGGTGAGTACGATGCTGGCCTCCCATCCTGGCACGAGGCATCCTGGCAGGTAACACCGCGATCGCTGGGCACCTGCTGGGGGGTCCGGGCCCTGTGGGAGAATGGCGCTCATGTCCACGCACACTGCTGTCGCCACCCTCACGACCAACCTCGGCACGATCAAGGTCGACCTCTTCGGCGACCACGCCCCCAAGACCGTCGCCAACTTCGTCGGCCTCGCCACCGGAACGATCGAGTGGACCCACCCCGCCACGGGCAAGGTCAGCACCGACAAGCTCTACGACGGCGTCGTCTTCCACCGCATCATCAAGGACTTCATGCTCCAGGGCGGCGACCCGCTCGGCCAGGGCGTCGGCGGCCCCGGCTACCAGTTCGACGACGAGATCCACCCCGAGCTGAACTTCAACGCCCCCTACGTCCTCGCCATGGCCAACGCCGGCACCCGCGGCGGCAAGGGCACCAACGGCTCGCAGTTCTTCATCACCACGGTGCCCACCCCCTGGCTGCAGGGCAAGCACACCATCTTCGGCGTCGTCTCCGACGACGAGTCGAAGAAGGTCGTCGACGCGATCGAGGCCGTCAAGACCGACGCCCGCGACAAGCCGATCGACGACGTCGTGCTCGAGAGCGTCACCATCGACGAGGTCTAGGTGACCGACGCTCCCCGGAACGCCGCGAACTACTGCTACCGCCACCCCGACCGGCAGAGCTTCGTGCTCTGCCAGCGGTGCGGGCGCACGATCTGCGGCGAGTGCCAGACCCCGGCCGCGGTCGGCGTGCACTGCCCCGAGTGCGTGCGTGAGGCGCGCGGTTCCGCGCCGCGCGTGAAGCCGGCCGTCGTGACCCGCTTCCGCGGAGCCGCCGCGGCGGGGAAGCCCGTCGTGACGTACAGCATCATGGCCGTCACCGCGGTCGTCTTCCTGCTGCAGCTGCTCACAGGGGTCGGCAACGGCGTCGTGACGCAGGCGCTCGTCTTCTACGCGCCGGTCGAGATCCAGCAGCCCTGGCGCATGGTCACGACGATGTTCGTCCACGGCAGCTTCTGGCACATCCTCTTCAACATGTACTCCCTGTACATCTTCGGAGCGGAGCTCGAACGCCAGCTCGGTCGGGCCCGGTACGCGGCGCTGTACTTCATCGCCGGCATCGGCGGGTCGGCGGCGGTCGCGGTCCTGGCACCGTCCTCGGTGGTGCTGGGCGCCTCCGGTGCGGTCTTCGGCCTCATGGCCGCGTTCTTCGTGATCGCCCGCAGCCTCGGCAGCCGCAGCATCCAGCTGCTGGTGCTCGTGGCGATCAACCTCGCCCTCGGCTTCATCCTGCCGAGCGTCGCCTGGCAGGCCCACGTCGGTGGCCTGATCGCCGGAGGCGCGGTGGCGTTCCTGTACTCCAAGACACGTCACCGGTCGAAGCGCGTCCTGCAGACCGGCGTGCTCGTCGCCCTCGGCGTCGCGGTGGTCGCGATCACCCTGCTCAGGTCGGCGCAGCTGATCGGTCTGCTCTGAGCGTCGAGCGCCGTCCGGGCTCGAACACCTGAACGACAGAAGAGGCGGCTCCCCTGTGGGGAGCCGCCTCTTCTCGGTTCTGGCCGGGCAGTGTGACCGGGACTTTCTCCTCAGTGTTCTCCACAGGGAGTTATCCACAGGCTTATTAACACTGGGGAGAACTACGCAGGGGTAGTTCCGAAGACCCGTTCGAGCAGGCCATGACGCGGAGAGCCCGCGTCAGCGCCAGCGGGTGGTCATGAGGAAGCCGACGAACATGATGCCGAAGCCGATCAAGATGTTCCACGAGCCGAGCGACTGCACGGGCAGCGTGCTCTGGCTGACGTAGAACACCACGATCCAGGCCAGGCCGACGAGCATGAAGCCGAACATGACCGGCTTGAACCAGACCGGGTTCGGCGCCTCGGCGGAGGTGTGAGCCTCGCCGGAGCGGGCCTCGCGGGCGCGGGCGGGCTTCGTCGTGCGGTTCTTGTCAGTGGCCATGGCGCACATACTAGCGTCCCGGGTGCTGGGGGAGCCCTGGTCCCTCCCCAGGTGAACGCCGTGTGACGGCCGCTTTCCCGCACGGGTGCAGCACGTAGGATCGAGCCATGGATGACGACTCCCGCCGGTCCCGTGGCCGACGCCGTGCCGCCGCGGCGAAGCCGCCACGGCCTCGCCGGCCCCGACGGCGCGTCTCGGTCGTGGGGGTCTTCGGCGAGCTGCTGATCACGGCGGGCGTCCTCGTGCTGCTGTTCATCGCGTGGCAGCAGTGGTTCAACGACCTCGTCGTCGCCGACGAGCACCGTGACCAGGCGTCGCAGCTCAGCGAGCAGTTCGAGCAGCAGGCCAGCGCGGCGCCCACGGAGGTGCCCGAGGGCGCCGACCCACCGGTGACGGCCGCGCCGGCCGAGGCGCAGACCTTCGCGAACTTCTACGTGCCCCGCTTCGGCGCCGACTACGCCGTGCCCATCGCCGGCGGCACGAGCACGGTGCGCACGCTCAACAAGATCGGCATCGGCCACTACGACGAGACGCAGATGCCGGGTCAGGTCGGCAACTTCGGCATCGCGGCGCACCGCACGACGTACGGGGCGCCGTTCAACAAGATCGCCGACCTGCAGCCCGGCGACAAGATCTACGTGCAGACGCAGGACGGCTGGTACACGTACACCTTCCGCAACCTGCAGTACGTGCCGGCGACCCAGGTCTCCGTGCTGCAGCCGGTGCCCGACGCACCCGACGTGAGCGCCGCCTCCGGCGAGCGTCTCATCACGCTGACCAGCTGCAACCCGATGTTCACGGCGCAGGAGCGCATCGTGGCGTACGGGGTCTACGATTCGTGGTCGCCCCTCACCGAGGTGCCGGCCGAGCTGGCCGCGGCCGGAGTGGGAGCCTGACGATGTACTCGAGCCTCTGGCGCGTCCTGCCCGGCCCCTGGTGGGTGCGGCTGTTCCTCGTCCTCGTGCTGCTCGCAGCCGCCCTGTACGCCCTCGTCGAGTGGGTCTTCCCGTTCGTGAACGAGATCATCCCCGCCCCCGACGTCACCGTGGAGACCCCGTGACCCGAGTACTCGTCGTCGACAACTACGACAGCTTCGTCTACACCCTGAACGGCTACCTGCAGCAGCTCGGCGCCGAGACCGACGTCGTGCGCAACGACGCCTTCGCCGCCGCCGACGTCGCGGCGCGCATCGCCGACTACGACGCCGTCCTGCTGTCGCCGGGCCCGGGCACGCCGGCCGCGGCCGGCGTCTCGATCGACGTCGTGCACGCGGCGCTCGAGGCCGACCTGCCCCTGCTCGGCGTGTGCCTCGGCCACCAGGCGATCGCCGAGGCGATGGGCGCGACCGTCACCCACGCCGAGGAGCTCATGCACGGCAAGACGTCGCAGGTCAGCCACGACGCGAGCGTGATCTACGACGGCGTGCCGCAGCCCTTCACGGCCACCCGGTACCACTCGCTGGCGGTCGTCGACGAGACCGTGCCGACCGACCTCGAGGTGACCTCGCGGACGGACGGCGGGGTGATCATGGGCCTGCAGCACCGGTCGGCGCCCGTCTACGGCGTGCAGTTCCACCCGGAGTCGGTACTCACCCAGGGCGGTTACCGGATGATCGGCAACTGGCTCGGCGTCGCGGGCCTGCCGGAGGCGGCGGTCACCGCCCGAGGGCTCGACCCGTTGACGGGTCGCCGCTGACCGGAGGGCGCACCCGGCGCACGAGCGTGTTCCGGGCCGCTGGGGCTACTCGGCGCTGCAGATGCCCAGCTGGATCGTCGAGCCCTGCGGCTGGTCGCCCGGCGGCAGGGACTGCGTCGACACGCTCTGGCCGGAGCAGCCGGCGTCGGGGTAGGTGCCGACCACGAGGCCCAGCTCGTCGCCCAGGACGCTCATCGCCGCCGTCACCGACTGACGCGTGACGTCGGGCACCTGCACCAGGCCGTTCGAGACGACGAGGTCGACCGTCGTGCCCTCGGCCACCTGCTCGGCCTCGGCGGGGTCGGCCTCGAGCACCCCCCCCGCGGGGACGTCGGTCGAGTAGTCGGTCGTCTGCGTGCCCTGGGTGAGCCCGGCGCCGGTGACGGCCGCCCAGGCGGCCGCGACGTCGAGCCCCTTCAGGGCCGGGACGGCGACCATTGTCGGCCCCGAGGAGACCTGCAGGGTCACCTCGGTCTCCTCCGGCACCTCCGTGGTGCCCTCGGCCGGGGAGGCGCCGATCACCTCGTCGACCGGGACGGAGTCGCTGGGCACGTCAGCGCGGACGGCCACGAGCCCGACGTCCTCCAGGGCCGCCGCGGCGTCGTCGTAGCTCATGCCCACGACGGCGGGCACGGTCGAGCCCGTGGCCGTCGCGATCTCGGGGGGCTTGATGTTGGCGACCCAGAAGACGACGGCGAGCACGACGATGGCGACGAGCACGATGCCGGCCCAGATCCACGCGACCGGCGGTCGCGTCTGCGTGCGCTGCGGCCGGTCGTTGTCGTCGGAGGAGAGCTCCTTCAGGGCCGCGTCGCTGCCGACCGCGGACAGCGCGTCGACGCCGAACATGGTCGCGTTCGCGTCGTGCACGGGCTGCCGCCGCGCCGGGGCGCGCCCCGCGGCGGCCGCGGCGACGTCGTCACGGAACTCGGCCGCGGTCTGGAACCGCTCGAAGCGGTCCTTCGCCAGGGCGCGGAGCACGACGGCGTCGAGGCCCGGCGAGACCGCCGGAGCGATCGTGCTCGGCGGGACGGGAGCCTCGCTGACGTGCTGGTAGGCGACGGCGACCGGTGACGAGCCCCGGAACGGCGGCCGGCCGGTGAGCAGCTCGAAGAGCATGACCCCGGTCGAGTAGAGGTCGGAGCGGGCGTCGACGGTCTCGCCGCGCGCCTGCTCGGGGCTGAAGTACTGGGCGGTGCCGAGGATCGCCGTCGTCTGTGCGACGGTCGCGGCGGAGTCGGAGATGGCCCGGGCGATGCCGAAGTCCATCACCTTCACCTGGCCCGCGTGGGTGACCATGACGTTGCCGGGCTTGATGTCGCGGTGCACGATGCCGGCGCGGTGCGAGTACTCGAGGGCGGTGAGCACGCCCTCCGTGAGGCGGGCCGCCTCGGCGGGCTCGAGCGGGCCCTCGGCGACGATGTCCTTGAGCAGGCGGCCCTCGACGTACTCCATGATGATGAAGGGCACCTGCACCTCCTGCCCGCGCGCGTCGCGGGCGGACTCCTCGCCGGCGTCGAAGACGCGGACGATGGTGGGGTGGGCCATGCGGGCGGCCGCCTGGGCCTCCTGGCGGAAGCGGGTGCGGAAGGCCGGGTCGAGCGCCAGCGACGGCTTCATCAGCTTGATCGCGACCTTGCGCCCCAGCCGGGCGTCGGTGCCGACGTGGACGTCGGCCATCCCGCCCCGACCGATGAGATCGCCGATCTGATACCGGTTGGCGAGGAGGTGGATTCCCTCTCTCACGCCTTCAACCACGCCCTGCACTCCCGTCGCGACCGCAGGTCGGATCAGCGGTCCTCGCAAGTGTACTTGCCGCCCCGCCCCCCATCCGGGTCGCTCGGTACGCCGGGAGGATGATTGTCAGGGCTTCGTGATGCTCCCGTGACGTGACGACGGCCGCGGCCCCGTGGGGGTCGCGGCCGTCGTGGCGGAGCGGGTGGTCGAGCTCAGCCCTCCGTGCCCGGAGGCGTGCTCGGGCTGGGCGTCTGGACCGGAGCCGCGGCCACCTGGACGGTGACGCCGGCCGAGGGCGGGCTCTGCAGCTCGCCGCAGTTCGCGACGTACGAGACGGTCATGTTGCCGGCGGTGGTCGACTTCACCTGCACCTGTGTCACGTTGGTGCCGAGAGCGCCGCTGGTCGCGCCCGCGGAGTCCGTGCCGCCTCCCGTGATGTTGTACGAGTACCCGGTCAGCGAGTACCCCGACGGGCAGTTCTGGTAGGCCTGCCACGAGACGGTCGACGTCGTCTGCCCGTCCGCCGTGATCGTGGTGGGCGTCGCCGTCGGTGCCGTCGGCTGCGTCGGGGTCGGCGCGGCGCGGTAGATCGACAGCGTGATCGTCGAGCCGATGGTGACGTTGCCCGTCGGGTTCAGGCTCGCGACCGTCCCGACCGCTGCGGCGTCAGGGGCCGGCGTCGAGCTGTCCTGCGAGAGCACGACGAGGTCCAGGTCCTCGAGCTGGGCCCGGGCGTCGTCCTCGGCCAGGCCGACGAAGTCGCTCGAGTCGACCTGGACGGTGGTGGGCGTCGCGCTCGGCGTGGGGGTCGGGGTCGTCGGCTCGGGGGTCGGCGTCGACGAGGTGACGCTCGGCGTCGGCGCGGGCTCCGGGTCGTCGCCGTTGAGGGCGAAGGCCGCGAGGGCGATCACGCCGGCGAGCACGAGCACGCCGAGGACGATGAGCGGCCAGAACCAGGGGCTGCGCTTCTTCTTCTCGTCGTCGTCGAGCTCGTCGCCGCGGAGCGCGTCGGGGTCGGCCGAGCCGGGCACGTACGCCCCGGTCGCGGCGGCGCCGGCGGGCGCGAAGGCGCGCGTGCTGTCGTCCTGAGCGGAGAAGAGCTGGGTGGCGGCCTCGGCGCCGGCGGCGACGCCGATGGCCGGGACGGCGACCGTGGCTGCCGCGACGTCGCCGCGGCGGAGCGCGCGAGCGGCCTGCGCGAGGGCCGACGCGGACGCGGGGCGGTCGGCCGGCTTCTTGGCGATGCAGGAGAGCACCAGGCGACGGACGGGCTCCGGGACGGAGGCCGGGAGGTCCGGCGGCTGCTCGTTGATCTGCGCCATGGCGATGGCGACCTGCGATTCGCCCGTGAAGGGGCGACGGCCGGCGAGGGCCTCGTAGGCGACGATGCCGAGCGAGTAGATGTCGGTGCTCGGCGACGCGGGGTGGCCGCTGGCCTGCTCGGGCGACAGGTACTGGACGGTGCCCATCACCTGGCCGGTGGCCGTCAACGGCACCTGGTCGGCGATGCGGGCGATGCCGAAGTCGGTGATCTTGACGCGCCCGTCGGGCGTGACGAGCAGGTTGCCCGGCTTGATGTCGCGGTGCACGAGGCCGGCCGCGTGGGCGGCCTGGAGGGCCGAGGCGGTCTGCGCGACGATGTCGAGCACCTTGTCGGTGGGGAGCACGCGGTCGCGCTCGAGCACCGTCGACATGGCCTCGCCGGGCACGAGCTCCATCACGAGGTAGGCGCTGCCCTCCTCCTCGCCGTAGTCGAAGACGTTCGCGATGCCCTCGTGGTTGACGAGGGCCGCGTGCCGCGCCTCGGCCCGGAAGCGCTCGAGGAACCCGGGGTCGCCCAGGTACTCGTCCTTCAGGATCTTGATCGCGACCGTGCGGCCGATGACGAGGTCGGTGGCTTCCCAGACCTCGCCCATGCCGCCGATGGCGACGCGGGTCGACAACTGGTATCGCCCACCGAAGGTGATTCCGCCGGAAGGTCTCATCTGTTCAGCACCGCCTCTAGTACTTTCTTCGCGATTGGTGACGCGACACTGTTGCCGAAGGCCGACTGGCCCTGTCCTCCGCCGTTCTCGACGACGACGGCCACCGCGACCTGGGGGTCGACCGCGGGGGCGAAGCCGGTGAACCAGAGCGTGTAGGGGTCGCCCGGGCCGTTCTCCGCCGTGCCGGTCTTGCCGGCCACGTCGACGCCACTGATTCTCGCATTGCTGGCGGCGCCGTCGGCGACGTCCTGCACCATCATGTCGGTCATCGTGGACGCGGTGTCGGCGCTGATCGGCTTGCCGTACTCGGTCGGCGAGAAGTCGCGCACCGGGCTCAGGTCGGGGTTCAGGACGCTCTCGACGAGGGTGGGGTCCATCTGCGTGCCCCCGTTGGCGATCGCCGCCGAGACCATGGCCATCTGGAGCGGCGTGACGCGGTCCGAGCCCTGACCGAACGACTGGAGCATGAGCGAGGCGTCGCTGATGGGGTCGCCGTCCTCGTCGGTGATCGGGAACTGGCTCGGGGTCACGGCCTGCGGGATCGCGATCGAGTCGTCGCCGAAGCCGAACGCCTCCGCCTGCTCCTGCAGGGCGTCGGCGCCGAGCTGCTGGCCGAGCTGCGCCATCGGGATGTTGCACGAGAGGCGCAGGGCCGTCGCCAGCGTCGCGGTCTCGCCGCCGCCGCAGCTGCCGCCCTCGGCGTTGTTGATGTTCGTCGAGGTGCCGGGCAGGGTCAGCGTGGCCGGGTTGGGGAACTCGCTGTCGGGCGTGTAGTCGCCGCTCTCCAGCGCCGCCGCGGTCGTGACCAGCTTGAAGGTCGACCCGGGGGCGTAGAGGTCGCCCTGGATGGCCCGGTTCTGCAGCGGGTCGCCCGGGTCGGCCACGAGCTGGTCGTAGGAGGCCTTGACGGCGTCGCGGTCGTGGCTCGCGAGGAGGTTCGGGTCGTAGCTCTCCTTCGACACCATCGCGAGGATCGCGCCGGTCGAGGGGTCGACGGCGACGACCGCGCCCGAGTTGTCGCCCAGCGCGTCGTACGCGGCCTGCTGCACGGCCGGGTCGATCGTGAGGTTGACCGTGGCGCCCTCAGGGTCCTGCCCGGTGAGCACGGAGTTGACCTGGTCGAAGAACTGGGCGTTCGCGTTGCCGGTGAGGTAGTCGTTCATGGAGTCCTCGATGCCCCGCGACCCCTGGCCCAGCGTGTAGTAGCCGGTGACGGGGGCGTACAGCTCGGCCGACGGGTAGGTGCGCTGGAACTCGTACACGTCGTCGACGGGCACGGACTGCGCGACCGGCTGGCCGTCCACGAGGATCGGCCCGCGCTGCGCCGAGTAGCTCGCGAGCAGCGTGCGGTAGTTGCGGCTGTCCGCCCGCAGCGAGTCGGCCTGGAAGGCCGTGATGTACGTGCTCGAGACGAGCAGTGCGACGAACATCGCCAGCACGACGAAGCTCACGCGTCTCAGTTCCTTGTTCATCAGCCGACCACCAGCCTCGGTTGGGAGCGCACCGAATCGGACAGGCGCAGCAGCAGGGCCACGATGATCCAGTTCGCCACGAGCGACGACCCGCCCGCCGCGAGGAAGGGCGCGGTGAGGCCGGTCAGGGGGATGACGCGGGTGACGCCGCCGAGGACGACGAAGACCTGCAGGGCGATGACGAACGAGACGCCGACGCCGAGCATGCGGCCGAAGTCGTCCTGGCCGACGAAGCCGATGCGGAAGCCCCGCGACACCAGCAGCATGTAGAGCGCGAGGATCGCGAAGATGCCGGCGAGCCCGAGCTCCTCGCCGAGGGCCGCGAAGATGTAGTCGCTCTCGGCCAGCGGGGTCGTCTGCGGGCGGCCCTGGCCGAGGCCGGTGCCGAGCAGGCCGCCGTTCGCGAAGCCGAACAGGCCGGTCACCAGCTGGAACGACCCGCCGTCGGCGTTGTACTCGACCGGGTCGAACGGGTTGAGCCAGGCGGCGAAGCGCCCCTGCACGTAGCCGAGGAAGGTGCTGGCGACGAGGGCCCCGCCGAGGAAGAGCGTGAGGCCGAGCACGATCCAGCTGGCGCGCCCCGTGCCGATGTAGATCATCACGAGGAACAGGCCGAAGTAGAGCAGCGAGGTGCCGAGGTCGCGCTGGAAGATCAGCACGCCCATTGCCACGAGCCAGACGATGAGGATCGGGCCGAGGTCGCGGGCACGGGGGAACCGCATGCCGAGGATCTTCGGGCCCATCAACGAGAGGTTGTCGCGCGCGGTCACGAGGTAGCCGGCGAAGAAGACGGCGAGCGTGATCTTCGCGATCTCGCCGGGCTGGAACGAGAAGGGCCCGAGGTCGATCCAGACGCGGGCGTTGAGGCCCTCACGGCCGATGCCCGGCACCAGCGGCAGCAGCAGCAGCACGATCGAGACGAACATCGCGATGTAGCGGTACCGCGACAGCACGCGGTAGTTGCGGATGACGAGCAGCGCCACCAGGGCGATCGCCATCGCCATGGCCGTCCAGGCGATCTGCTTGATGCCGAGGGCGTCCCACCCGGCGACGCCGCGGGCCAGGTCGAGGCGGTAGATCTCGGCGATGCCGATGCCGTTGAGCGTGAGCGCGATCGGCATGATGAACGGGTCGGCCTCGCGGGCGACGACGCGCAGCACGAGATGGAAGACCAGGGCCAGGCCGAGGATGCTCGAGCCCGACACGAGGACGCTCGGGTCGATCGCCCCCGTGGCCCCCAGCTGGACCAGCACGATCGCGCCGGCACAGATGCCCGCCGCGGCCACGAGCATCAGCAGCTCGAGGTTGCGGAGCCGGGCCGGCTGACGCAGGCGGATGGTGATGGCCTGCGTGAAGTTCTCCGGGGGAGCGGAGGCGGCGGACGAGGTGACGGGCCCGCGGGAGCCTCCCGCGCCTCCTCGGGACTGGCCGATCAGCTCGGTCGACGCGTCGTCACTCGGCGGCATCGGTCAGCCTCTCGACGATGGCGCGCGCGTCGCTGAGCGAGTCGGCGTTGATCGTGTCGCGCACGGTCAGCTGCGTGTAGTTGGGCAGGTCGTCGACCTGCACGGGGGTCTCTTCGTAGACCTCGCTGAGGCTGATCGGGCCGAGGGTCTGCTGAACGCCCTTGTAGATGACGACGCTGCCCTCGCGCTCGCCCACGTAGTAGTGGTCCTGGGTCCACTGGTAGGCCAGCACGAGGCCGGCGGCCAGCGCCCCGACCGCGACGACGAGGGCGACCAGCCAGGTGACGCGACGACGGCGGCGACGACGGCGGTCCTCGGCGATGAGCTCGGCGAGGTACTCGTCGCTCTCGGGCTCGAAGTGGCTGTCCTCCGGCGTGGTCGCGACCTTGAGCGGGTGAAGCAGGATGCTGGGCAGGCGCAGCGACTTGCGCCCGGCCTCGCCCTCGAAGGTGAGGGGCTCGGAGGCCGAGCCGACCGTGACGGCGGGCTCGACCGACGAGTCGCCCGACTCGTCGACGTCGACGACGACGACCGTGACGTTGTCGGGCGCGCCGTGGTCGAGCGTCTCCTTCACCAGGCGACGGCAGGTCTGCTCGGGGTCGAGGCCGGCCGCGAGGGCCTTCTTGATGCGGTCCTCCGCCAGGTAGCTGCTGAGGCCGTCGGAGCAGATCAGCCAGCGGTCGCCCGGCAGCGTGCCGAGGGTCGCGGTGTCGATCTCGGGCGCCGCGTCGACGTCGCCGAGCACGCGCATCAGGACGCTCCTGCGGGGGTGGACCGCCGCCTCCTCGGCCGTGATCCGGCCGCTGTCGACGAGGCGCTGCACGAACGTGTGATCGGCGGTGATCTGGCTGAGCTCGCCCTCGCGCCACAGGTAGATGCGCGAGTCGCCGATGTGCGCGACGGTCATGCTGTCGCCGACGCGCAGCAGCGCGCTGACGGTCGTGCCCATGCCGGTGAGCTCCTGGTGCTCGAAGACCGTCTCGGCGAGCAGCTGGTTCGCGGCGATCAGCGACGACTGCAGCGCGAACTCGGCGTCGCCGGGCGAGGTGTACTGCTTGTCGGTCTCGCGGATGCGGCGGATCGCGATCGCCGAGGCGACGTCGCCCCCCGCGTGCCCGCCCATGCCGTCGGCGACGACGAACAACTGTGTGCCGGCGTAGCCGCTGTCCTGGTTGTTGGACCGGATCTTGCCCACGTGGGACAGAGCGGCGCTCTTGGGGTGCGTCACGGGCGCTACCGTCGCAGCTCGAAGCTCGTCTGCCCGATCGTCACGGTGGCGCCGACCGGCACCGGTGTGGGAACGGTCACTCGCTCGCCCGCGAGGAAGGTGCCGTTCGTGCTGTCGAGGTCCTGCACGACCCAGCGGCCGTTCCAGAGCATCAGACGGGCGTGGTGCGTGGAGGTGTAGTCGTCGCGGATCACGAGGTTGCTCTCCTGCGAGCGACCGATCGTGAGCGGGCCGTCGCCGAGCGGCATCTCGAGGCCGGCCTTGGCGCCCTTCGTGATCACCAGGCGGGACGCGGGGCCGTCACCGGCGGGGGCGGGCCGACCCGCGCCTCCTGCAGGGGCCGGCGTCACCGGTGCTCGCGGAGCCGCGGGTGCCGGAGGCGCGGTGGCGGTCGACTGCGCCTGCCCCGACCCGCCGTCGGTGGGCAGCTTGCGCGCCCGCTGGCCGAAGAGGTCGGAGCGGAGCGCGAACACGATGGCGAAGACGAAGAGCCACAGCACGGCCAGGAAGCCGAACCGGAGGGCGAGGAGGGTGAGCTCGCTGGTCATCGACGGGCCTCCCGGGAGTCGGGCCCGGCGAAGGGGTCGGGCGTCGAGGACAGGGGGAGCACGCGGAACACGATACGCGTACGACCGATCTCGATCGTGGAGTCGGGCAGCAGGGGCGACTTCTTGAGCGGTGCACCGTTGAGCTTCGAGCCGTTCGTCGACCCCAGGTCGCGGACCTGCGCGTGCTGGCCGTCCCACAGGACCTCGACGTGCTGACGGCTCGTGCCGGTGTCGCTCACCGTGATGTCGGCGTCGCTGCCCCGGCCGATGACGGTGCGCTGGCCGACCAGCGGGTGGCGCACCCCGTCGATCTCGACGAACGGACGCCACTTGACCTCGCCGCGGACGGTGCCCGACTCGATCGACATGATGCCGACGCTGAGCGAGTCGTCCTCCTGCAGCCGCACGCTGAGCGGGCCGGCGAAGGCGTAGCCCTGAGCGGTCGCGTGGCGCTGGGTCAGCTGCGTGAGCTCGTCGATCAGGGTCGGGCCGATGGCCGACATCTTCGCGTGGTCGGTCGCCGACAGCCGGACGACGAGGTCGTTGGGCACCAGGATCCGGTCGCGGGAGACGACGGCGGCCTTCGTGTCGAGCTCACGACGCAGGGCGTTCGTGATCTCCAGCGGCTGGACGCCCGAACGGAACGTCTTGGCGAAGGCACCGTTGACGGCGCGCTCCAGCCCACGTTCGAAGTTGTCGAGCAGTCCCATGCGTCTCCAGGTCGGGGGTCACTGGTCGCCCGATCTTAGCCGGGTCGCGTGCGAGGTCGGTGTCGGCCAGCCTGGGGACGCTCATCCGGGCCCCTCCAGCGTGCTAGAGTTGCTGAGTTCGCGCGAGTGGCGGAATTGGCAGACGCGCTGGCTTCAGGTGCCAGTGCTCGAAAGGGCGTGGGGGTTCAAGTCCCCCCTCGCGCACGAACGAGAAAGACCCTCCTCTGGAGGGTCTTTTTCTCGTTCTCAGTGCTTGTCGGCTGCGCCGCCGCCCCTGCGGCGCAGGGGCAGAATGGCTCACCCTCTGGGTGAGCCGTTCTGCGGTGACGCGGGCGGGCGGGTTCGACGGGGTCGGGCGTCCGTGACGGCCCGGACGCGTCGAACTCGCCCGTTGTGGGGCTAGATGCCGTCGACCGCGGCCTTGGCGCGCTGCATCGCGGTCTGGGCGGACTCGTCGTTCGACTGCAGGGAGGTGCGCAGCGTGTTGATGATGGTGCGCACCTCGGTGGCGACGCGGTTCCAGCGTTGCTCCTTGCCCGCGTACTCCTCGCTGGAGCCGTCGGCCTGGTAGTCCGCCATGGCGGTCTTCACGTCGGCGAGCACCGCACGGCCCGCGCCGAGGAGTCGCTGCAGAACGAGTTCGGCCGTCGGTCGCTCGTGGTCATCCCGCGCGACCCGGCGCTCGCCGCGGGCGGCCGTGTACCGCTGAACCGCGTGACGGGCGAGTCGCGGCACGCCCAGGACACGCTGGCGTCGTACCTCCGCGAGCGTCTGACGAGCCACGGGGGAGGCGCGGGCTGAGCGGCCGGGACCGCCGGCCCCGGGCGCGGCGCGCCCCCGGAGGCACGCTCCAGATCCGCTGATCCACTCCGGAGTGGATCAGCGGTGCGGGCGGGTCCTTCCTCCCGCCTGCCGTTGTCCGGCCCTCGCTCCGCTCCTCAGCCCAGGGTGACCGGTTCGATCAGCTGCGGGCCGGTGTTGCGCACCGAGTTGGCGTCGCGGCTGACCGGGTGGTGGGTCAGGTCGTGGGCGAGCTCGTGCGAGTCGCGGTCGAGCAGCTCGAGCAGCTCGGCCGTGCCGAGGTGGTCGCCGAGCCAGTCGTCGTACGAGTCGGGCGCGAGGCAGGCCGGCATGCGGTCGTGCACCTCGCCGGGCGCCACGTGCGCGTCGCGCGTGATGATCGACATCGACAGCACCCACTTGTCGGGGTCGTCGTCGGCTTTCGAGGGGTCGGGCCAGGCGCTCATCACCCCCGCCATCGCGAGGGCCGCCTCCGGCTGGTGGACGAAGTGCGGCTGCTTGCCCGTCTCCGTCACGACCCACTCGTAGTAGCCCAGCGCCGGCACGATGCAGCGCGCCTGCGCGAACGGCCGCCGGAACATGCCGTTCGTCGCGACCGTCTCGATCCGCGCGTTGATCGGCTGCGGCCTCTTCTTGAGGTCGGGGTACCACGACGGCGTCAGGCCCCACCGCGCCCGGGGCAGCTCGCGCTCCCCGTGCCGCTGCCGCACCACCGGCACCGCGGTCGTCGGCGCGACGTTGAAGTCGTCGGGCAGGTCGGGCAGCCCGGCCAGCAGGTCGGGCAACAGCTCGGAGGTCGCCCGGGAGACGACGTAGCGACCGCACATCGCCCCAGTCTCCGCCTCCGTGCCCCACCGCGCCAGGGGTCGGCCCGACCCGGGCCCGGTGCTCGCGCCCGGACCCCCGCGGTGGAACACTGGCGGCATGGAGAGCACCGAGCGCAGCATCCGCGGCTACGTCGTCGTCGGGGTCGTGCCGTCGACCGCCGAACGGGTCGTCGCGACCGCCGTCGACCTCGCGGCGCGGTTCGGCACCGGCCTCGCCTGCGTCAGCGTCGAGCCCGACCGGATGGCGTTCGCCGAGGGCATCG
The DNA here is from genome assembly GCF_014841815.1 of Frigoribacterium sp. CFBP 8754. NCBI lineage: Bacteria > Bacillati > Actinomycetota > Actinomycetes > Micrococcales > Microbacteriaceae > Frigoribacterium > Frigoribacterium sp. CFBP 8754. The sequence continues at coordinate 101,452 of NZ_JACYUO010000003.1, read as the reverse complement.
ACGGCACCGTCCTCTCCTACCCGCTCGACCCCCAGAGCTGGGCCGCCGAGCTCGAGTTCGACCCGGCGCTGGAGGCGCGGCTGCGGCCGATCGCGGAGGCCCGCGGAGTCGACCTGGTCGCCACCTGCCTCACCGGCGAGCCGGCCCACGTGCTCGGCGCGCTCGCCGACCGCGTCGACGCCCCGCTCGTGGTCGTCGGCAGCCGCGAGGCGGGGCTCCGCGGCAGCGTCCGCGAGTTCTTCGCCGGGTCGGTCGCGCTCCACCTCAGCCACCGCCAGCACCGGCCCGTCGTGGTCGTCCCGCTCGCCCCGGTCGCGCGCTCCGAGGCGCTGCCGTGGGACGACGACCTGTGACGCCGCCGACCCCGCCCGTCAGCCCGTCGACCCCGCCGCGCGACCCGTCGGCCCCGCAGCTCAGCCCGTCGACCCCGCTCCGTCGGCGCCTCCCGCTCGTGCTGCTCGTCGTCGCGGGCGGGGCCGTGGGCACGGCGCTGCGGGTCCTCGTGACGCTGGCCGTGCCTCCCACGGGCTCGTTCGACACCGCGATCTTCGCGATCAACGTCGTCGGGGCGTTCGTGCTCGGCCTGCTGCTGGAGCGCCTGCTCCGCGGCGGGCCCGACGAGGGGCGTCGTCGCGTGCTGCGCCTCGGCCTCGGCACCGGCGTGCTCGGCGGCTTCACGACCTACAGCTCGCTCGCGACCGAGACGGCGACCCTCGGCGCCGCGGGCGACGTGCTGACGGCGTCCGTCTACGGGCTGGCGTCGGTGCTGCTCGGGGTGCTCGCGGCGGCCGCGGGGATCGCCGTCGGGGCCCGGTGGGCCCGGGGCTCCCGGTGACGCCGCTGCTGGTCGCCGCGACGGCCCTCGCCGGCGGGGTCGGGGCGGGCGCGCGCTTCTGGGTCGACGGGGCGGTGGGCGATGCGCTCGCGGCTCGTCGCTCACGCCGCGCGGTCGGCGGTGCGGACGCCGCCGCCCTCGCGCCCTACCCGTGGGGCACGGCCGTGATCAACGTCAGCGGGTCGCTGCTGCTCGGGCTGCTCACGGCGCTCGCGCTCGGAGCCGTCGTCTCGCCGACCTGGCGGGCGGTGCTCGGCACCGGGCTGCTGGGCGGCTACACGACCTTCAGCACGGCGAGCGTCGACACCGTCCGCCTTCTCGCTGCGGGGAGGCGCGGTGCCGGTGCCGCCTCCGCCCTCGGCCTCCTGGTCGCCGGCGTGGCGGCCGCGGGGCTCGGGCTCTGGCTCGGGTCGCTGCTCGCCCCAGCCTGACGGGCGGACGGCGCGGGCGCTGGCGGCGGGCGTCGCCGCCGACTCGCCGCGCAGCCCGGCTCAGACGTGCGTGGAGCGCTCGTGCTCGGCGTGGTCGGCCGGCTCGAGCTGGAAGGTCGCGTGCTCGACCTCGAAGTGGGCGGTGAGGCAGCGGTCGAGCGCGTCGAGCGTCTCGTCGACCTTCATGTCGCAGAACACGTCGCGCTCGACGACCACGTGCGCCGAGAAGACCGTCGCCCCGCTCGTGATCTGCCACGCGTGCACGTCGTGGGCCGAGACGACCCCGGGCGTGCCCGCGATGTGGCTCCGCACGTCGTCGAGGTCGATGTCGCCCGGCGCCGAGCCGAAGAGCACCCGCACGGCCTCGCGCAGCAGCGCCCAGGCGCGCGGCACGATCATCGCCGTGATCACGAGCGAGCCGATCGAGTCGGCCTGGGCGAAGCCGGTCGTCAGCACGACGACCGAGGCGACGACGACCGCGACCGAGCCCAGCAGGTCGCCGAGCACCTCGAGGTAGGCGCCGCGCATGTTGATCGAGTGGCTCGCCCCGCCGCGGAGCACCAGCAACGCCACGACGTTGGTCGCCCCGCCGACCACGCCGACGACGAGCATCGGCACGCCGAGCACCTCGTGCGTGGCGGGGTCGAGCAGCCGACCGACCGCCGAGACGGCGACGGAGCCGGCGACCGCGAGCAGCAGCAGGCCGTTCACGAGGGCGGCGAAGACCTCGACCCGCCGGTAGCCGTAGGTCTGGCGCCCGCTCGCCGGGCGGGCGGCGACCACCGTGGCGACGAGCGCGACGACGAGGCCGATCAGGTCGGAGGCCATGTGCCCGCTGTCGGCGAGCAGGGCGAGCGAGCCGGAGAGCACGGCGCCGACCGCCTGGGCGACGAGGCCGAGGGCGACGACGGCGATCGCGAGGCGCAGGCGTCGGCCGTCGGCGGCCATGTGCCCGTGCGTGTGGTCGTGCGCCATCTCGTGCTCTCTCGTGGGGCCCGAGCCGCCGGCCCGGGCGGGGTCGTCAGCGGTCGCCGCGGACGAACCTACCCGCGCGCACCGCGCAGCACCATGCCCGCGGCCCAGTCGATGACGATTCTCGGTGTCAGGAACTGCGGGAGGCGCCACCACCGCACCCGACGGAGGGCCAGGCTGGGCGCATGACCGACACCACCGCCTCCTCGTCCTCTCCGTCCGCCGAGCCCGCGCTGCGCCGCCGCGTGGCCGTCACGGGCGCGACCGGCGCCGTCGGCGGGCGCGTCGCGCGCACGCTCGCGGCGGCTGGCGTGCCGCTGCGGCTGGTCGTGCGCGACGCCTCGCGCGCTCCCGACCTCGGCGCGGCCGACGTCGAGGTCGCCGTCGCCACGTACGGCGACCACGAGGCGTCGGTGGCGGCCCTGCGCGGGGCCGACGTGCTGTTCATGGTCTCGGCGGCGGAGGCGGTCGACCGTCTCGCCCAGCACCGGGGCTTCGTCGACGCCGCGGTCGAGGCCGGCGTGCGCCACGTGGTCTACACGTCGTTCCAGGGCGCGGGGCCCGACGCGGTCTTCACGCTCGCCCGCGACCACGCCGCGACCGAGGAGCACCTGGCGGCGTCCGGGCTCGCGACGACGGTGCTGCGCGACAGCTTCTACCTCGACGTGCTGCCCGAGTTCGCCGACGAGGCGGGGGTGCTGCGCGGACCGGCCGGCGAGGGGCGCGTCGCGGCCGTGGCGCGGGCCGACGTCGCCGACGCGGCCGCCGCGGTGCTGCAGGCCCCGGAGGCGCACGCCGGGCGGGTCTACGAGCTGACGGGCCCCGAGGCGCTCACCCTCTCGGAGGTCGTGGCCCGGCTCAGCGCCGTGCTCGGCCGGCCGTTCACGTACCACCCCGAGACGGTCGAGGAGGCCTACGAGTCGCGGCAGCGCTGGCAGCCGGAGCCGTGGCAGGCCGACGCGTGGGTGAGCACGTACACGTCGATCGCCTCGGGGGAGGTGTCGCGCGTGACGGACGATGTCCGGACGCTCACGGGGCACGCGCCGCTGTCGATCGAGGGGCTGTTCGGGGGGCGCTGAGTCGTCGGGGCGGGGCGGGGCGGGTCGGGTGCCGGTGCCGGTGCCGGTGCCGGTGCGGTGCGGGTGCCGATGCTGGTGCTGGTGCGGGTGCGGGTGCCGCTGCCGGTGCGGTGAGGGCGCGGCGGCACCGGGCGGAGCGGCTCGTCCCGGAGATGCCCGCCGAGAAGGCTGATCCACTCCGGAGTGGAGGAGCGGGAAGGTGCTCCACTCCGGAGTGGAGGAGCGTGCGGGTCCTCCACTCTGGAGTGGAGGACCGGGACGGGGTGCGTCGTCCTGACACGGGCCGTTCCACTCCGGAGTGGAACGGCCTTCCCGGCGGACACTTCCTGGCGGGCACTTCCCGCCAGGGGCCGAGCCAGGACAGGGCCTGGGGACCCATGGGCCCGGGCGCCCGGGGCCCCGGGGCCCCGGGCCGTCGGACCCGACCGGGGCTCAGCGCACGCGACGCGACGACAGCACCCCGCTGACGCCGAGCACCACCGTCGACAGGAACACCCCGACCATCGGCAGCTGCCACCCGCCCGACACGTCGTGCAGCGCCCCGATCGCGAGCGGCCCGAGCGACGCGATCGCGTACCCGCCGCCCTGCACCAGGGCCGAGAGCCGTCGGGCGTCGTCGTCGGTCGAGGCCATCCGCACGATCACGATGAACACGATGGTGATCCCGCCGCCCTGGGCGGCGCCGCCGAAGAGCGACCAGACGAACCACATCTCCGGGGCGAAGAGCAGGCCGAGCGGCATCGCCGTCCAGCAGACCGCGATGATCGCGATGACGACCGCCGGGCGCACCCGCAGCGCGAGCAACGGCACCCCGAGCGCCCCCACGACCGCCAGGATCTGGAAGATCGACGAGCTGGCCCCCGCCGCCTCCCGCGTCAGCCCGACCTCGTCGCGCAGCAGCGTCGGCATCCAGGCCGTCAGCCCGTAGTACGCGAACGCCTGCCCCGAGAAGGCCAGCATCAGGCCCCACGTCGTCGCCCGGCGCAGCAGGGGGCGCCGGCGCTCGGCCGCGTCGCGCGCCGCCGACGCCTCGTCGACGACCGAGATCCCGCCGGTGAGCACGTCCGACGCCGACGTCGAGCCCGCACCCGGCGCGGAGGCGCGGGTCGCGTCGTCGGGGCCGGCCGCCCCGGGTGCCCCGCCGGCCTCGCCGACCCCGCCCGCGACTCCTGCCGGTCGACCGCGGCCGAAGGCGACCCGCGGCCCGACCGCGATCGACCAGACGACCGCCGCCAGCACGGCGAGCACGCCCCACGTGATGAGCGCGAGCGGCCAGCCCACGCCCGCCGCGATCGGCGCCGTCGCCAGCGACGTGATCATCGACCCGACGTTGAGCGCCGACGTGTAGATGCCCGTGACGAAGCCCACGCGCTCGGGGCTGAAGTCGCGGCGGATGATCACCGGCAGCACCACGTTGCCCACCGTGATGGCGACGCCGATCACGATCGTGCCGACGTACAGCCACGACGACGTGCCGAGGGCGCGCAGCACCGTGCCGACGAGCACGCCGGCGAGGCCGATCGACACCGCGCGCTCCGGGCCGAGCTTCACGATCAGGCCCGAGGCCAGCGGGCTCGCCAGCGCGAAGCAGAGCACCGGGATGCTCGTCAGCAGCCCCGCGACGACCGCCGAGAGCTGCAGGTCGCCGATCATCTGGTCGAGCACCGGCGCCGTGGCCACGATCGGCCCGCGGAGGTTCAGCGCGATCAGCACGATCGCGAGCGTGGTCAGCCAGATCGGCGCGGAGCGGACGGCCGCCCCGCCGACCTTCGTCACGCCGCGCCGCGCAGCGGGACGCCGAGCAGCACCGCGACGTCGGCCGGCGTCGCCGCGACCGCCACGGCCCCGACGTGCTCGGCCTCGTCGCCGTAGCCCCAGCCCGCCATGATCGTCGGCACGCCGTGCACCGCGGCGCCCTCGACGTCGTGGTGGCGGTCGCCGATCAGCACCGGCCGCGACAGGTCGACGCCACGCTCGCCGAGACGGCGGAGGGCCTCGGCGACGACGTCGGCCTTCGTGTTGCGGACCTCGTCGTCGGAGGCGCCCGTCACGAGGTCGAGGTACTGCAGCAGGTCGTGGGTCTCGAGGATGCGCGTGGCCGGGGTCTCCGGCTTCGAGGTCGCCGTCGAGGTCGGCAGCCCGGCCGCGTGCACGGCGGCCATGAGCTCTCGCACGCCCGGGAAGATCGGGCTGTCGAGCGCGCCGTGCGCGAGGTAGTGGGCCCGGTAGACCCTCATCGCCTCGACGAGGCGGTCGCCGGAGAGGCCCAGGCGCACCTCGAAGCTCTGCGGCAGCGGCGGGCCCACCCAGGCGAGCATCTCGGCCTGCGGGGGGACGGGCAGCCCGAGCTGCTCGATGGTGAACGCGAGGCTCGCCGTGATGGCGGGCGCGGAGTCGGCGATCGTGCCGTCGAGGTCGTAGAGGACGGCGGTGTAGGGGAGAGTCATCGCCCTCAGCTTAGGAGCGGACGGCGCCGCCGGGTCGTCAGCCGACGCGGCGCAGCGGCCAGGTCGTCGTCGCGGGCTCGAGCACGACGGCGGGCGTCGCCGACACGAGCGACGGCTCGGCCCTCGGCGTCATGCGCCCGACGGGCACGTCGACGGGCAGGTCGAGGGGCCGCGTCACCACGATCGACTCGAAGATCGGGGTCGCGTCGCGACGGGCGACGATGGCGTCGAAGATGGGCGAGGTCATGGCGGGTCCTCCTGCGGGTCGGCGCCGGCCTGCCCGGACGCCTCCCGGAATACTACGCTGATATTCACATTTCGCAACCGGGCGCGAGGGGCGAGGCGCGGCCGTTCAGAACAGCCGCGAGTGCGAGTCGTCCAGCCCGCGCATGGCGTCGTAGTCGAGCAGCAGCGTCCGGATGCCCCGATCGTGGGCGAGCGTTCGCGCCTGGGGCTTGATCTCCTGCGCCGCGAAGACGCCGGTCACCGGGGCGAGGTGCGGATCCCGGTTCATCAGCTCGAGGTACCGCGTCAGCTGCTCCACGCCGTCGATGTCCCCGCGACGCTTCAGCTCGACCGCCACCGCGCCTCCCGCGGCGTCCCGGGCGAGGATGTCGACCGGCCCGATCGCCGTCATGTACTCGCGCCGCACGAGGGTGTGGCCCTCGCCGAGCAGCTCGATCTGCTCGGCCAGGAGCTTCTGCAGGTCGGCCTCGACGCCGTCCTTCGTGAGGCCCGGGTCGACGCCCATCTCGTGGCTCGAGTCGTGCAGCACCTCGTGGATCGAGACGACGAGCACGTCCGCGGTCTTCGGCTGCGTGACCTTCCAGAGCTCGGTGACCCCCGCCTCCCGCTGGTCGTCGTCGGGCTCGACCACGCGGACGGTGCAGGGCGGGCTCATCCAGTTCAGCGGCTTGTAGCTGCCGCCGTCGGAGTGCACCAGGAGGCTGCCGTCGCGCTTGACCATCAGCAGGCGGGTGGCGAGGGGCAGGTGGGCGCTGAGTCGGCCGGCGTAGTCGACCGAGCAGCGGGCAATGACGAGGCGCACCCGACGATCCTAGGTGCCCGGTGAGCCGTCGGGCTCGTGACGATCCGTCGATATCTTCTTGACAGAATGCGAGATGCGAAATACCGTCGGGGTGACCGAGGGGCCGTGCCCCGACCGACACCCGATCGAGAGGCCCCGCCGTGAGCGCGACCCTGCCCCGCCCGACCCGCCCCGCCCAGCCGCACCGCACCCGCGACTCCCACGCTCCCCGCCCGGCCGTCGACCCGGCGGGCCTGATGCTCGTCGACATCGCGACCGGCCGGTACCTCCCCGGCGACGAGATCGACGCCCAGGTCGTCGCCCGCGAGCACGGGCTGCGCCCCGTCGACGTGCGCATCGCCCTCTACGACCTGCGGCGGGCCGGCCTCGTCACCGGCGTGCCGTTCAGCGGCACCCGCGTCGTCGTCTGGCACCGCCGCACGAACGAGGCGCTGATGCGTCGCCTCGGCCGCGTGCTGGCGGGCGTCGCCGCCGCGTCGCCCGTGCTCGAGACCCTGCCCGAGCCCGCCGAGACCCGCCTGCCCGCCGCCGACCTGCTCGTGCGCCACGGCCTCGCGCTGCCCGCCGACGTCGAGCACTTCCTCGACCTGGCCCGCACGATGGTCGACACGCTGCCGGCCGACGAGCGCGTCCGGGTGCACTCGGAGCTGCTGCTGCCGCTCACCGTGCTCTCGACGACCACGGCCCTGCACGTGCACGGCGTCGTGCCGGCGCTGCCCGAGGGCGTCCGCGGGGCGATCGTCGACCTCGTCGAGGCGGCCGCGCACTACGGCGACTGGGCCGACGTGCCGGGCCTCGTCGCCGACTACACGGTCGCGCTCGGTGTCGACGAGCCCCGCTCGCCCGGCGACCCCGCCTGACCGGCGCGGGTGCACCCTCTTCTCGCACCGACACCCTGTTCTCGCACCGACACCCCGCCGCGGCAGGGTTCCCGTGCGAGGACGGGGTTCGGGACGGGACGGACGGGGCGGACGGCGCGCGGGTCAGCGGCGGGAGGGCTCCCGCGCGGCACCCGAGGCGAGCCCGGCCACGGCGATCAGCACCAGCACGACCCAGAGCCCGTTGAGCAGCCCGACGTGCTCGCCGAGGAACCCGATCACCGGCGGCATCGCGAGGAAGGCGACGTAGCCGATCGTCGCCACCGCGCTCACGCGCGCCGCGGCGTTCCGCGAGTCGTCGGCGGCGGCCGACAGCCCGACCGGGAACCCGAGCGCCGACCCGGCGCCCCAGAACACGACCCCGACGATCGCGAGCCACGGCTCGGGCGCCACGATCACGAGCAGCAGGCCGAGCGCGGCCGAGACCGCCGAGAAGCGCAGCATGGGCACCCGGCCGAACCGGTCGAGCAGCGGCGAGCCCGCGACCCGGGTGATCGTCATGGCCGTGACGAAGACGAAGAAGACGACGGTGCCGGCGGCGTTCTCGAGCCCGTGGCCGTCGACCATGGCGAGGGCGAGCCAGTCGTTGGCCGAGCCCTCCGCGGTCGCCATGCCGAGCACGATGAGGCCGATGAGCACCGTGCCGGGGGTGCGCCACACCGCGAGGCGCGAGCGCCAGCCGCCGGAGCTGCCGGAGGCGCCGGCCGCGTCGCCCTCGACGGGCGCGTGCCCGAGGTCCTCCGACTGCATCCACCGCGTGACGACGAGCGCCGTGGCCGCGATCGCGACCGCCAGCACGGTCACGTGCACGGACACCGGCACGTCGAGCGCCTCGGCCCCGGCGCTGAGGAGGGCGCCGACCATGGTGCCCAGGCTGAAGGCGGCGTGGAACAGGGGCATGACGGTCTTGCCGAGCACGCGCTCGGCGGCGGCGCCCGAGACGTTCATGCCGACGTCGCAGAGCCCGTTGCCGAGGCCGAAGACGGCGAGGCCGAGCACGATGCCGACGAAGCCGACGCCGAGGTCGGTGCTGAGGCCCGCGATGGTGAGGCCGACGGCCACCGTGCCGAGCGAGGCGAGCACCGTGCGGCGGGCGCCGAGCGCGGCGATGAGGTGGCTCGAGAAGGTGATGCCGACGATCGAGCCGACGCTGAGGCCCGCGACGAGCAGGCCCATCTCGAGCGTCGTCGCGCCGAGCACGTCGCGGACGGCCGGCACGCGGCCCAGCCAGGTCGCGACGGCGAGCCCGCTGAGGCCGAAGACGACGAAGAGCGCGTTCCGCCACCGGACGACCTGTTGGCGGGTGAGGTCGCCGTCGTAGCTGCGCTTCTCGGCGGTGGGGCTGGTCATGGCGGTGTCACCTCGAGCGTCGGTGTTCGGCGGGCGGGAGCTCTCCGACCGGCCGGCACCGCGCCTCCTCGGGCCTGGTGACGTGCGGGTCGAATCGATTCGACCGTCAGCCTAGGGGGTCGTCGGGCCCGCTGTCGAGGGCGGGCCGGGCGAGCGACGATCGAGCGACGACCGGGTGGCGACCGGGCGGCTGCCGGGCGGCGCCTCGTGGGTAGGGTCGGCCCATGACGACGCTCACGCTGCCCGCCGACCTGGCCTTCCCGGTGATCGACGGCCACAACGACCTGCCCTGGGAGTGCCGCGTCGCCCGCGGCTCGAGCGTCGAGGGCGTCGACGACACGGCCCTGACGCTGCACACCGACCTGCCGAAGCTCCGGGCGGGCGGCGTCGTCGGCCAGTTCTGGTCGGTGTTCGTCGAGACGACCGAGCCCGACCCGGTGCGCGCGACCCTGCAGCAGATCGACCTCGTCCACCGGATGGTCGCCCGCTACCCGGAGTCGCTCGCCCTCGCGCGCACCGCCTCCGACGTGGTCCGGGCCGTGGAGCAGGGGCGCGTCGCGTCGCTGCTCGGGGCCGAGGGCGGGCACTCGATCGGCGACGACCTGGCCGTGCTGCTCACCTTCGCGCGCCTCGGCGTCCGCTACATGACGCTGACGCACAACGACGACACCCCGTGGGCAGACTCGGCCACCGGCAGCCGGCCGCACGGCGGGCTCACCGACCGCGGCCGCGAGGTCGTCGCCGAGATGGAGCGGCTCGGCGTGCTCGTCGACCTCTCGCACGTCAGCCCCGACACGATGCGCGACGCGCTCGACGTCGCGACGGCGCCGGTCGTCTTCAGCCACTCGTCGACCGTCGGCGTGGCCGACCACCCGCGCAACGTGCCCGACGACGTGCTGCGGCGGCTGCCCGACGTCGGCGGCGTCGTGATGGTCACCTTCGTGCCCCAGTTCGTCTCGCGGCGGTACGCCGACTGGCTCGCCGCCGACGTCGCCCGGGCCGAGGGCGAGCCAGGCGAGGCCGCGCCGCCGGTCACCGTGGCCGACGTCGCCGACCACGTCGAGCACGCCCGCCACCTCGCCGGGGCGGCCCACGTCGGCCTCGGCGGCGACTACGACGGCACGCCGACGCTGCCCGACGACCTCCGCGACGTGTCGCGCTACCCGGTGCTCGCCGACGAGCTGAGGAGTCGCGGGTGGGGCCCCGCAGACCTGCGCGCCCTGGCCGGCGGCAACGTCCTGCGCGTGCTCGCCGCGACCGACGAGCGGTTCGCCGCGAACTGAGCGGCGCGCCCGCGGCGGCGTGCGGCCCTGCGGGGCCGGCCCTGAGTGGGCGCCTCGCGGGGACCGGCCCTGCGGCGCCGGGCGCTGGGCGCCCGGCCCTGCGGGGGCGTCCGGGCCGGTCAGCTAGGCTGCGGCACCATGAGCCGGGCAGAGGGCGACGTCGCCGCGAGGCCGACCCTCGCCGCGGTCGCGCGGGCGGCCGGGGTCAGCGCGAGCACCGCCTCCCTGGCGTTCAGCGGAGCCGGCCCCGTCTCCGACGAGACCCGCACGCGCGTGCTCGCGGCTGCCGCCGAGCTCGGCTACGGCGGCCCCGACCCCCGGGCGCGCTCGCTGCGCCGCGGCCGGTCGGGCATCGTCGGCGCCGTGCTCGAGGACACCCTGAGCAACGCCTTCCGCGACCCGATCAACGTCGCGATGCTCGACGGCATCGCCGACGTGACCGGCCCCGCCGACAACTCGCTGCTGCTGCTCACCGAGAACGAGGGCGAGCACTCGCGCCTGCTCGACGCGCCCCTCGACGCGGCCGTTCTCTTCGGCTGCAGCACGCGGCTCGACGAGTCGGTGGAGGCCGTGCGGCGCCGCGGCATCCCGCTCGTGTCGATCGAGGCGAAGCCGATGGAGGGCGTGCTCGACATCGGCGAGGACAACGTCGGGGCCTCCGAGCTGCTCGCCCGCCACCTGCACGACCTCGGCCACCGTCGCGTCGCCGTCGTGGCCCTCGAGCTGGGCCCCACGCGCTGGGTCGGGCCCCTCACCGACGAGCGCGTCGCCCTCGGCACCTCGTGGCCCACGCTCGAGCGGCTGCGCGGCACCCGCCGCGTCTACCCGGGCGTCGGCGGCCTGGTCACCTACGGCAGCTGGACGAGCGAGGGGCACCGGGCCGGGCTGCAGCTGCTCGACGTGCCCGAGCACGAGCGGCCGACCGCGATCATCGCGCAGAGCGACCTGCTGGCCTCGGGCGTCATCGCCGCCGCGGCCGAGCTGGGGCTCTCGGTGCCGCGCGACCTCAGCGTCGTGGGCTACGACGGGGTGCGGCTCGACGACCCGCGCGCCGCCGACCTCACCACGGTCGTGCAGCCCGCGGTCGAGAAGGGCCGCGCCGCGGGGCGTGCCGTGCTCGCGCTGCTCGCCGGGGAGGACGCGGTGGGAACGACCTTCACGAGCGTGTTCCGCGCGGGCTCGACGACGGCGCCGCCGGCGCGCTGAGCGGGCGTCGCACGCGGCTGCGCCGTCTCGGAGCACCTGGCTCGCCCCGCCGGCTCGCCCCTCCGAGCCGCCGAGAGGCCGCCGAGGTGCCCCCTCCTGGGCCCTCGGTGCGCACGAGGTCCCACGACGGGGCACGTCGCCGTCGCGGTCTCGCGCGCGGCGCGGGCCAGCGCACGGTGGCGGTCGCGCGTGCGGCGCGGGCCTCTGCGGTGAGCAGTTCTCGCGACTCGCGGGGCCTGCACCGGCCGACCCGCGCCTCCCGCCCCTAGCGTCGCCGTGTGCACATCACAGTCCTGTCTGTCTCCCTCGCCCTCGTGATCGGCATCGTCGTGCCGATCGTCGTCGCCGCCCTGGTCCGTCGCGGCGACGCGGCGCGGGGCAAGACGTTCCCGGTGCCCGACGCCGTCACCGGCGTGCTGTTCGAGGTGCGCACCCGTCGCTGGCAGCGCGTGCTGCTGCGGGTGATCGGCTACGTCATGGCGATCGTGGGCGCGTTCATGACCTTCATCGGGGCCGTCGTCGGCTTCACCGACCCCGACGAGGCCCTGCCGTTCGGGTTCTGGATCGCCGCGGTGCTCATCCTCGCCTTCGGCGTCTGGCTCGTCATGATGGCCAGCGCCCTCGGGCGCACCCGGCTCCAGGTCTGGGAGGACCGCCTCCTCGCCCGCCGCGGCTTCCGGGCCGAGCGCCTGGTGCTGCTCTCCGACATCGCGCGGCTGACCCCGTACGCGAGCCAGTACGGCGGCATCGTGGCGAAGGGGGCCGACGGGGGCAAGCTCTTCATCTCGGACGGTCTCGAGCTGAACCACGACCTGCTCGCCGACCACCTGCGCACGCGGCTGCCGCAGGTCTGGGCCGCGTCGTTCCCCGGCGACGCGCGCGGGGCGCAGCGCTGACGCCGCCACCGCGCTGACGCCCCCCCCACTGCGCTGACGCCCCAACCGCCTCACGCCCCCACCGCCTGACGCCGCGCCGACGCCCCCGCACCACGCGCCTCCCGCCACTCCTCTGCTCCCGTCATCCGCGCCTCCCCTCGCGCCGCCGGGCTGCAATTGCCGACCACGGAGCCCAGAACGACTGGATATCCGGTCGCCAGAGTGCGCTCGGGGCCGATCTGGTCGGCATTTGCCGCCCAACCCGCAGTCGAGGGCCGGCGAGACCCAGCGCCCCGCACCCCGAGCGACGCAGCCGACGGCCCGCGACCCTCAGCGCGCCCCGACGACCATCCACCGGTCCGTCCGCGCGCGCAGCCCGAGCGTGACCGCCCGGGCCCCGATGTACCCGAGGCCGAACGCGAGCCAGAGCGCGACCGCGCCCGACGTCGTCGACCCGACCCGCGACTCCACCGGCAGCAGCACCGCGAGGTAGGCGGCGAGGCTCACGACCGACGCGATCGCGAGGTAGCGGGCGTCGCCCGCTCCGAGCAGCACCCCGTCGAGCACGAAGACGAAGCCCGCGAGCGGGATGCCGACCGCCATCGCCACCACCACCGACGGCAGCACCGCCTGCACGCCCGGGTCGGGGCTGAAGACCGGCGCCAGCACCGGCGCGAGCAGGGCCAGCACGCCGCCGAGCAGCACCCCTCCACCGACGCCGAACAGCATCAGCCGCCGCGTGACCGCCCGCACGCGCTCGCGGTCGCCGCGGCCGAGGGCGTGCCCGATCATCGCCTGCCCGGCGATCGCGAGGGCGTCGAGGGCGAACGCGAGGGTGCTGAAGAGCGTCAGCGCGACCTGGATCGTGGCCAGCCCGGTCACCCCCGAGGAGGCGGCGGCCGCGACGGTCGCGATGAGCGCGGCCCGGAGCCCCGCGTTCCGCACGAGCAGCCAGCCCCCCGCCTGGGCGGTGCGGCCGACCCCGGCGAGCCCCGGTCTCAGGTCGGCGCCGACGGCTCGGGCGGCCCGCACGGCGATGACGACGTAGACCGCCGCCATGCCCCACTGCGCGACGACGGTGCCGGCCGCCGAGCCCGCGATGCCCCAGCCGAGGCCGTAGAGGAAGAGCGCGTTGAGCCCGGCGTTCGCCGCGAAGCCCACGGTGGCGACGACGAGCGGGGTGCGGGTGTCCTGCAGCCCGCGCAGCAGGCCGGTCGCGGCGATCACGAGCAGCATGCCGGGCAGCCCGAGCAGCGAGACCGAGAGGTAGGTCGTGGCGGCCGCCGCGACGTCGTCGGCCACGCCGAAGAGGCCCACGAGCGGCTCGGCCGTCACCGCGCCGACGCCCGCGACGACCACGCCGACCAGCAGCGCGAACCACATGCCGTCGACGCCGGCACGGATCGCCCCGCGCTGGTCACCGGCGCCGAGCCGCCGCGCGACCGTCGGCGTCGTGGCGTAGGCGAGGAAGATCAGCAGCCCGAGGGCCGTCTGCAGGACGACGCTGGCCACGCCGAGGCCGGCCAGGGGCACGGAGCCGAGGTGGCCGACCAGGGCGGTGTCGGTGAGCAGGAAGAGCGGCTCGGCGACGAGGGCCCCCAGCGCCGGCACGGCCAGGCGGACGATCTCACGGTCGAGGGGCGAGCGGAGGCGCACGCTCAGTCGGTGCCCCGGAGCCGACCCAGCACGCTCATCACGTGGAACACGACGATCGCCGCGACCGTGCCGAGGATGATGCCGCCGAAGCTGGCGCCGCCGAGCACGAGGGTGAAGTCGGCGATGCCCATGATCAGCGCGACGCCGGCGGTGAGCTGGTTCTTCGGGCGGCTGAAGTCCACCTTGTTCTCGACCCAGATGCGGATGCCGATGACGCCGATGAGGCCGTAGAGCGCGGTGGTCACGCCGCCGAGCACCCCCGGCGGGATGGTGAAGATGACGGCGCCGATCTTGGGCGAGAGGCCGAGCAGGATCGCCACGACGCCGGCGACCCAGTAGGCCGCGGTGGAGAAGACGCGGGTGGCGCTCATCACGCCGATGTTCTCGCCGTAGGTCGTCGTCGCCGAGCCGCCGCCGAGGCCCGCGATCACGGTGCTGAGGCCGTCGGCGAAGAGCGCACGACCGGTCAGCGGGTCGAGGTCGCGCTTCGTCAGCTGCCCCACGCCCTTCACGTGCCCCACGTTCTCGGCGATCAGCGCGAGCACGACGGGCAGGAAGCCGAGGTAGATCGGCAGCTGACCGAGGTCGAAGGCGGGGGCGGTGAACGTCGGCAGGCCCACCCACGGCGCGGCCGCGACGGCGCTGTAGTCGACGGCGCCCGCGATGACGGCGGCGACGTAGCCGACGACGACGCCGACGAAGATCGAGAGGCGCCCGAGGAGGCCCTTGAAGAGGACGGCGCTGAGCACGACCGCGGCGAGCGTGATGAGGGCGATGCCCGGCGAGAGCGCGAAGTTGTCGCGGGCGGCGGGGGCGAGGTTGAAGCCGATCAGGGCGACGATCGAGCCGCTGACGACCGGCGGCAGGAGGGCGTCGATCCACCGCGTGCCGGCGAGGTGCACGAGCACGCCGACGAGGGCGAGCAGCGCCCCGACGACGATGATGCCGCTCAGCGCGAGGGGGATGCCGCCCACGTCGGTGGCGGCTGCGATCGGCGCGAGGAAGGCGAACGACGAGCCGAGGTAGCTGGGCAGCCGGTTCTTCGTGATGAGGAGGAAGAGCAGCGTGCCGATGCCGGAGAAGAGCAGGGTCGTGCTCGGCGGGAACCCCGTGATGATCGGCACGAGGAAGGTCGCGCCGAACATCGCGACGACGTGCTGGCCGCCGAGGCCGACGGTGCGGGGCCAGGTGAGGCGTTCCTCCGGGGCGACGATCTCGGTCGAGTCGACGGTCTTGCCGTCGCCGTGCAGTGCCCAGGGGAGTGCCATGCCGAGAACTGTAGCGAGGAAGCGATTTCCTTCGTGTTTCCTGGGGACGGCGGCCGAAGAGCCGGTCGTGCGGGCCGGACGGCGTCTCCCGGCCCCTCCCGGACGGCCGTCGGGGGCCTCACCTAGGCTGACGGGCATGACGAGCGACGCGCTGACCTCCGGCATCACCACCGACGACCTCGACCCCGCGGTGCGCCCGCAGGACGACCTGTTCCGCCACGTGAACGGCCGCTGGATCGCCCGCACCGAGATCCCCGACGACAAGGCGCGCTACGGCTCCTTCCTCGTCCTGGCCGAGGAGGCCGAGGCGGCCGTCCGCGACATCATCCACGAGTCGCAGGAGGCCGAGCCGGGCACCGAGGCCCGCAAGGTCGGCGACCTGTTCACGAGCTTCCTCGACGAGGGCCGGGTGGAGGCGCTGGGCGCGGCCCCGCTCCGCCCGCTGCTCGAGCAGGTCGAGCAGGTCGGCGACGTGCCCGACCTGCTGCGCCTGGTCGGCAGCTTCGAGAAGCAGGGCGTCGCGAGCTTCGTGCAGCTCTTCGTCGACAACGACCCGGGCGACCCCGAGCGCTACGTCGTCTTCCTCGAGCAGGGCGGCCTCGGCCTGCCCGACGAGTCGTACTACCGGGAGGAGAAGTTCGAGTCCGTCCGCACGGCGTACGTCGCCTTCGTCGAGACCATGCTCGGCCTGGCCGGGCTCGACGGCGCCGCCGGCCGTGCCGCCCGCGTCGTGGCGCTCGAGACCGAGCTGGCCACGCACCACTGGAGCAACGTCGCGACCCGCGACAGCGACGCCACCTACAACCTGCAGCCGTGGTCGGAGCTCGCGGCCTCGGCGGCGGGGGTCGACCTTGCGGTCTGGCGCGACGCGGTGCAGGCGCCGGCCGGCACCTTCGACGAGGTCGTCGTGCGCGAGCCCTCGTTCGTCTCCGGCCTCGCCGGCCTGCTCGTCGACGAGCGGCTGCCCGAGTGGCGCGACTGGCTGAGCTGGCAGGTCGTCCGCTCGTTCGCCGCGTACCTCTCGTCCGACTTCGTCGAGGCGAACTTCGACTTCTACGGCCGCACGCTGACCGGCACCCCCGTCCAGCGGGCGCGCTGGAAGCGCGGCGTCTCGTTCGTCGAGGGCGCGATGGGCGAGGCCGTCGGCCGCATCTACGTCGAGCGGCACTTCGCGCCGGCGGCGAAGACCGCGATGGACGACCTGGTCGCGAACCTCGTCGAGGCCTACCGCCAGAGCATCACGCAGCTCTCGTGGATGACCGACGAGACCCGGCAGCGCGCGCTCGAGAAGCTCGACAAGTTCACCCCGAAGATCGGCTACCCGGTGAAGTGGCGCGACTACTCGGCCCTCGAGGTCGACGCGAGCGACCTCATCGGCAACGTGCGCTCGCAGGCCGTCGTCGGGTTCGACCGCGAGCTGGCCAAGATCGGCTCGCCGATCGACCGCGACGAGTGGTTCATGACGCCCCAGACGATCAACGCGTACTACAACCCCGGCTTCAACGAGATCGTCTTCCCCGCCGCCATCCTGCAGTTCCCGTTCTTCGACGAGACCCGCGACGCCGCCGCGAACTACGGGGCCATCGGTGCGGTGATCGGCCACGAGATCGGCCACGGCTTCGACGACCAGGGCTCGAAGTACGACGGCGACGGCCGCCTGACCGACTGGTGGACGGCCGCCGACCGGGAGGCCTTCGAGGCCCTCACCTCGTCGCTGATCGCGCAGTACGACGCGCTCGAGCCCGCGCAGGTGCCCGGCCACCACGTCAACGGCGCCCTCACGATCGGCGAGAACATCGGCGACCTCGGCGGCCTGTCGATCGCCTACGACGCGTACCTCCTCTCGCTGGGCGGCGAGGAGGCGCCGGTCGTCGACGGCCTGACCGGCGCGCAGCGCTTCTTCCTCAGCTGGGCCCAGGCCTGGCAGATCGCCATCCGCGACGAGGAGGCGATCCGCCTCCTGTCGATCGACCCGCACTCGCCGAACGAGTTCCGCTGCAACCAGATCGTCCGCAACATCGACGAGTTCTACGCGGCGTTCGGCGTGACCGAGGGCGACCGCCTCTGGCTGCCCGAGGCCGAGCGCGTCACGATCTGGTAGCCCCGCGCGGGTGACGGAGGGTGCAGGAGGCGGTCGTCGCGACCGCCGGGGAGGCGACCGTGGCGCCGGTGCGCGCCACGGTGGCTCCCGTGCGCCCGAGTCGTTCGGCCGGTCGTTCACGACGCTCGGCGAGCTCGCCGTGGAGGGCGCGTCGGTCTCCGTGGCCGTGCGCGACCTCGACGGCGGCGACGACCTGCTGAGCGTCGACGAGACGGTCGCCCTGCCGGTCGCCCAGGTCGGCGCCCTGCTGCTGCTCGTCGAGGTCAGCGCGCAGATCGAGTCGGGCCGTCTCGGCGCCCTCGACGAGCTCGAGCGCCTGGCCGGCCCCGGCGACCGGGCCGCGCTCGGCGGCGGCGGGGTCTGGTCGTACCTGCAGCGCCGGGCCCTCGCGGTCACCGACGCGGCGGCGCTGGTCGGCGCGCTGCGCGACCCCGCGGCCGTGAACGCGCTCGTGGGGAGGGTCGGCCTCGACGCCGTCCGCGCCCGCGCCGACGGCCTCGGCCTGGTGCGCACGGCCCTGCTCGACGAGGTGCGCGCCGAGCGCGGCCCGGACGACGCCCCGGCCCTCGCCGTCGGCACGGCGGTCGAGCTCGTCGGGCTGATGACCCGCCTGACGCACGGCGAGGTCGTCGACGAGGCGGTCTCGAGCCGCGTGCTCGGCTGGCTGTCGCTCGGGGTCGACCTCTCGCTCGTGGCCGGGTCGTTCGGCCTCGACCCGGTGTCGCACCGGCGGCTCGACCACGGGCTGCAGCTCGTCAACACGGTGGGGGTCTCACCGGGCACGCGCTCCGAGCTCGGCGTGCTGCGCGGCCCGGCCCGCGGGGTGGCGTACGCCGTGACCGTGGCGTTCGACGACCTCACGCTGGCCCGCCGCCTCCGCGTGGTGGACGCGCTGCGCGCACTCGGCACCGACCTGCTGGAGCACGTGCACTGAGCCGGGGCGCCTGCGCCCGACCGGCCAGGGGTCAGTCGATGAGCCCGAGCCCGGCGACGACGCGCAGCGTCTCGACGCCGGCGGGCGGGCAGCGGTCGGCGTCGGCCGTCGTGACCCAGTGCAGCGAGCCCACCTCCGCCGAGGGAGTCGCGGGCGGGCTGCTCGACAGCGGCTCGGCCGCGTAGAGGGTCATGTGCACGAGGCGCCCGTCGGGCTCGCCGTGCGCCTGGGTGCTGACCGTCGTCAGCTCGCGGACGCTCGCGGGGTCGAGCTCGAGGCCGACCTCCTCGCGGGTCTCGCGGGCGAGGGCGTCCTCGCCGGTCTCGCCCGCCTCCCGCTTGCCGCCGGGCAGGTACAGCACGTCGCGCCCCCGGGCGGTGACCATGAGGAGGCGGCGATCACGGACCAGCACCAGCGCGCTGACGACGAGGGGCTCCATGGTGCCCATCCTCCCGCGTCGAGCGGTCACGGTCGGCTGCTGGTCGGCGGGGGAGCGGCACGGCGTGGCCACTCGACCCTCGGGCGGCCGGTTCAGCCGGCGGAGGCGCGGGGCACGTCGTCGACGGACCGCAGCGGGCGCGGCGCGGCAGCCGCCCGCGTGTCGGTGAGGCCGAAGAGGGCCTCGAGGCCGTCGCGGAAGTCCTCGCCGCGGCCCTCGCGGGCGAGCTCGCGGGCCCTGACCGACGGGGTGTGCAGCAGCACGCCGGCCAGGTGGCGCAGGGCCGCCTCGGTGCGGTCGGAGGAGTCGCCGCGCGACCGGGCACGCTCGATCTCGGAGTCGAGCAGGTCGAAGACGTGCTTGCGCAGTGCCACGACGGCCGGCGTGAGCGACTGCTCGGCGGCGACGGCCTGGAACTCGGCGGCGGCGTCGGAGACCATGGCCCTGGCGTCGTCGGCGGCGGTGAGCTGCGTCAGCGGGGCGTGCAGGCTGATCGTCTCGAGGTCGAGCAGCTCGACCCCCGGCACCGTGGCGACCAGCGGGTCGACGTTGCGCGGCAGGCCGAGGTCGATGACCAGGCGACGCGAGGCGTCGACGACCTCGGGCACGACGACCGGGGTCGTCGTGGTCGTGCAGGTGACGAGCACGTCGCTCCAGGCGATGGCCTCGGCCAGGTCGTCGAAGGGGCGGAGGTCGTGCTTGAGCCCGAACCAGGAGGCGCGGCCCGACGACGAGAACACGGCGAGGTCGTCGGCGCCGCGGTCGCGGAGCGCGGTGACGGTGGTGGCGGCGTACTGGCCGGTGCCCACGATGAGCACGCGGGCATGGGCCCAGTCCGTGACGCGGGAGGAGGCCAGCTCGAGGGCGAGGCGCACGAGCGACCGACCCGCGCCTCCGACGTTCGTGCGGTTCTTGACGCCGCGCGACGTGTGCGAGGCCTTCTGGAAGAGGCGCTCGAGGTCGGACGACGTCGTGCCGACCTCGCGGGCGCGCTCGAGGGCGCGGCGCACCTGGCCGGAGATCTCGTCCTCGCCGATCACGACGGACTCGAGGCCGCTCGAGACGGCGAAGAGGTGCTCGACGACCTCGTCGCCGGTGATGACGCGCACGGTGTCGCGCATCTCGTCGGGGTCGACGCCGCTGGCCTCGCTCATCGTGCTGATGGTGGCCTCGACGGCCACGGCGCTGGCGGCGGTGAGGGGCTCGTCGACGTCGAGGTAGGCCTCGAAGCGGTTGCAGGTCGCGAGCACGACGGCCCCGCTGACGAAGTCGCTGCCGTCGACCAGGGTGCTCGCCGCCGAGGGTGCGCCGATGCTCAACTTCTCGAGGAAGTCGAAACTGGCGTTCTGGTGGGACGCCGTGAGGCAGATGAGCACTGAGCGATCCTAACTCTGATCGGCTGTTTCGGCTGTGCGTTGACTCGACGTCGAGAAGATGCTCGGGTTCGGGGGCCATGATCGTTGCCGAATGCAACACAGTGCACCACGAGGAGGACCATGACCACCACCACCAGCATCCAGTGGCAGCTCGCCGCCCGCCCGGTCGGGGAGCCCACGGCCGACGACGTCCGCCGCGTCGAGGTCGAGCTGCCCGCGCTCGCCGACGGCGAGGTCCGCGTGCAGAACGCCTTCCTCTCGGTCGACCCGTACATGCGCGGCCGCATGAACGACGTGAAGTCGTACGTGCCGCCCTTCGCGCTCGACGAGACCATGACCGGCGGCGCCGTCGGCGAGGTCGTCGAGTCGCGCAGCGACGACCTGCCGGTCGGCACCGTGGTGCTGCACGACCTGGGCTGGCGCGACGTCGCCCAGGGCCCGGCCGCGGGCTTCCGCCCCGTGCAGCCGACCGAGGGCGTCTCGCTCTCGGCGTACCTCGGCGTGCTCGGCCTCACCGGCCTGACCGCCTACGTCGGCCTCACCGAGATCGCCCACATCCGCGAGGGCGACGTCGTCTTCGTCTCCGGCGCGGCCGGCGCCGTCGGCACGATGGTCGGCCAGATCGCCCGCCTGAAGGGCGCCTCGCGCGTCGTCGGCAGCGCGGGCAGCGACGAGAAGGTGGCGCTCCTCACCTCGAAGTACGGCTTCGACGCGGCCTTCAACTACAAGACGGGCGACGTCGCCGAGCTGCTGGCCGAGGCCGCGCCCGAGGGCATCGACGTCTACTTCGACAACGTGGGAGGCGACCACCTGTCGGCCGCGCTGGGCGCCTTCAAGGACGGCGGCCGGGCAGCCCTCTGCGGCTCGATCGCGAACTACAACGCGACCGGCGCCCCCGTCGGCATCACGAACATGACCAACATGGTCACGCGCGGCCTCACGATGCAGGGCTTCACGCTCGGGAACTACCGCCACGTCGCCCCCGCCTTCCAGGCCGAGATGGGCCCGTGGCTGGCCGACGGGGAGGTCGTCCACGACGAGACCGTCGTCGACGGCATCGACTCGGCCTTCGACGCGTTCACCGGCCTGATGCGCGGCGAGAACGTCGGCAAGATGGTGGTCCGCGTCGGCTGACCCGCGCCTCCGGCCCTCGAGGTGACGCGATCCGGGGCCTCGGCGCTCGCCGGGGCCCTGTTCGGGTCGCCTCGTCGGCGCCGCGGGCGCCGCGCGTCGCGGCCGCACCGGGCGCCTCGACGTCGAGCGGCCCCCGCCGGCCGCCCAGCGCCCGGGTGCGAGGATGGAGCACGTGACCCTGCCCGACCAGCACCCCCTCAGCTCCGGCCTCACGAGCGGCTCGCCGCTGGTGCGCGCCCTCCGCGGCGACCGCCCCGAGCGCCTCCCCGTCTGGTTCATGCGCCAGGCCGGCCGGTCGCTGCCCGAGTACCGCGAGCTGCGCGTCGGCACCAAGATGCTCGACGCCTGCCTCGACCCGGCGCTGTCGAGCGAGATCACGCTCCAGCCCGTCCGCCGCCACGGCGTCGACGCCGGCATCTTCTTCAGCGACATCGTCGTGCCGATCAAGCTCGCGGGCGTCGCGGTCGACATCGTGCCCGGCCGCGGCCCGGTGCTCGAGTCGCCGATCCGCACCCCGGCCGACGTCGCGGCCCTCCGCCCCCTCGAGCCCGACGCCCTGTCGTCGATCGCCGAGGGCGTCGCCCGCACCGTCGCCGAGCTGGGCGACACCCCTCTGATCGGTTTCGCCGGCGCCCCGTTCACGCTCGCGGCCTACCTCGTCGAGGGCGGCCCGTCGAAGGACCACATCCGGGCCCGCACCCTCATGCACAGCGACCCGGAGACGTGGGAGGCGCTGCTCACCTGGGCGGCGGACGTCACGGGGGCCTTCCTGCGCGCCCAGGTGCTCGCCGGCGCCAGCGCCGCCCAGCTCTTCGACTCGTGGGTCGGCAGCCTCTCGCTCGCCGACTACGAGCAGCGTGTGGCCCCCTTCTCGGCCCGGGCGCTCTCGCACGTCGCCGACCTCGACGTGCCGACGATCCACTTCGGCGTCGGCAGCGGCGAGGTGCTCAGCGCGATGCACGGCATCGGCGTGGGCGCCGTCGGCGTCGACTGGCGGATCCCGCTCGACGAGGCGTCGCGGCGCCTCGGCGGCGACGTGCCCGTGCAGGGCAACATCGACCCCGCGATGCTCCAGGCGCCCTGGCCGGTGCTCGAGGCGCACGTCCGCGACGTCGTCCGCCGCGGCCGCGCCGCCCCCGCCCACGTGCTCAACCTCGGCCACGGGGTGAACCCCGACACCGACCCCGACGTGCTGACGCGCATCGTCGAGCTGGCCCACACCCTCTGAGGAGGCGCGAGACCGTGACCGACGCGACCAGCGCACCCGGGGCCGAGGGCTCCGGGGCCGCGACCCGCGCCTCCTCGGAGGCGCCGGCCGCGGGCGACGTCGTCGTGGTCGGCGGGGGAGTGGCCGGCCTGGTCGCCGCCCGCGACCTCGCGCGCGCGGGCCGGCGGGTCGTGCTGGTCGAGGGCGGCCCCCGCCTCGGCGGCGAGGTCGCGCGCCACACGGTCGCGGGCATCGACCTCGACGCCGGCGCGGAGAGCTTCGCGACCAAGGGCGGCACGGTCGCGGCGTTCCTCGACGAGCTCGGCCTCGGCGACGACGTCGTGCTGCCCGACCCCCGCGGCGCCTGGGTGCAGCACGGCGCGGGCGAGGCGTTCCCGCTGCCGCGCACCGGCCTGCTCGGCGTGCCGGGCGACCTCGGTGCAGCCGACGTCGTGGCCGTCATCGGCGAGGAGGCCGCGGCCGAGGCCGCCCGGCTCGACTCCGCCCCCGGCGAGGTCGGGGCCGACGAGGTGATGGTCGGGCCCTTCGTGCGCGCCCGGATGGGCAGCGCGGTGCTCGACCGGCTCGTCGCGCCGATCGTCGGCGGCGTCCACTCCGTCCACCCCGACGCGCTGCCGGTCGACCGGGTCGCGCCGACCCTGCGGCGCGCGCTGCGCGACGAGGGCTCGCTGGCCGCCGCCGTCCGCAGCGTCCGTGCCCTCGCGCCGGCGGGCTCGGCCGTGGCCGGCCTCCGCGGCGGCATGGCCCGCCTCGTCGACGCCCTCGTCGCCGACCTCGACCGCCTCGGCGTCGACGTCCGCCTCGACGCCCCCGTCGCCGCGGTCGACTCCCGCTCGGTGACCCTGGCCACGGGCGAGCGCCTCGACGCTCCCCACGTGCTGCTCGCCGTCGGCGACGGCGCCGCCCGGGCGCTCGCCGGCCGCCGCGCCCCCGAGCCCGGCCTGATCACCCTCGCCACGATCGTGCTGCGCGACGACCGGCTCGACGTCGGGCCGCGGGGCACCGGCGTGCTCGTCGCGCCGGGCGCCGTCGGGGTCCGCGCGAAGGCGCTCACCCACGGCACCGTCAAGTGGCCCTGGCTCGCCGAGGCCGCGGCGGGTCGTCACGTCCTCCGGCTCAGCTACGACTCGCCCGTGGTCGACGCGGGCACCCCCGACGACGAGCTGCGCCGCACCGCGCTGGCCGACGCGTCGGCCCTGCTCGGCGTCGACCTCGACGAGCGCTCGGTCGAGGGCACCGCCCGGGTCGTCTGGGACGCTCCCCTCCCCCAGGAGGCGCCCCCCGCCTCCCCCTCGCCTCTCGACGGCGTCGTGCGCGTCGGCGGTGCCGTGGCCGGCCGGGGGCTCGCCGCCGTGATCGCCCGGTCGCGTCGCGCCGCCGCGGAGCTGCTGGAGGGCTGACGGCCCGGAGCGCGGCCCGCCGCTCCCTCCACCGCGGGCGCGCTGTCCCCGCCCGGCGGGTCGGCATGCCCGTCCGGGCATCTCCGTGCGGCCCCGGGCTACATTGGACCCACGCGCCGGGCACTCGTCCGCGCGCGGACGACATCGAATGGAGCGACATGCGAGGCAAACTGATCTTCGTCGCCGGAGCAGCACTCGGGTTCGTGCTGGGCGCGCGCGCCGGGCACGACCGCTACGACCAGATCGCCGACAAGACGTCGAAGGTGTGGCACAGCCGCGCCGTGCAGCGCCAGGTCGTCAAGGCGGAGGACTTCGCGGGCGCGAAGGCCGCCGACGCCGTCGACGCGGTCGTCGAGGGGGTCAAGTTCCTCGTCACGCGCGCCTTCGGCGGCGGGAAGAAGAAGAAGTGACCGACTCCACCCGGAGCGCCGGGGTGCGGCACGGGGGGAAGGCGTCCAAGCGGTCGTTCTTCGCCCTCGTGCAGGACGTCCCGACGCTGGTCACCGACCTCGTCAAGGGCGAGCTCGCCCTGCTCAAGTACGAGGTCATCGGCACCCTCAAGGCCTTCGGCATCGGCGCCGGCTTCCTCGTCGGCGCCCTCGTGTTCGTGTTCGCCATGCTCGGCGTGCTCCTGACCGGCATCGTGCTGCTCATCGCCATCTGGCTGCCGGGCTGGCTCTCGGCGCTCATCGTCGCGTTCGTGCTGCTGCTCGTCGCCGCGCTGCTGGCCTTCCTCGGCTACAAGAGCATCAAGAAGGGCCTGCCCGCGGTGCCCGAGAAGACGATCGCGAGCCTCAAGCGCGACCTCAAGGCGATCAAGGGCGTGGGCTCGATCCCGCGCGCCGACCTCACCGACCGCTGACCCGGCCGGGCCCCCGCCCGGACCGACAGCGCCGCACCGGCACCAGCACCGGCGCGGCACCCCGCACCGAGCAGCACCAGCACCGCACCCCCGCACCGCCCGCACCGAACGGAGTCCTCGTGAGCGACAGCAAGAACGACAGCAGCAAGGCCGACCGCACCGACGCGGACGACATCCAGGCCCGCGTCGACCGCACCCGCGCCGAGCTCGCCGCCACGCTCAACGAGCTGGAGGACAAGCTCAACGTGCCGAAGCAGCTCGGGGCCGCCGGCCACCGCGCCAAGGCGTCGTTCGAGCGCGACCGCACCCCGTGGCTCGCCGGGGCCGGCGCCGCCGCCCTGGCCCTCGCGGGCGTCGTCGTCGCCGCGGTGAAGCGCCGCTGAGCCCCTCCGCCCTCCCCGCCGGCAGCGCCGGTCGCGACGCCCTCCGCCCCCGGGCCGAGGGCGTCGCCGCAGATGCCTCGACGTGCTGCTACCTGGTTGGGTTCCCAGCCGTGGCGGGAGGAGAATGATGAGCATGAGTCCTAGCGCCGACGCGCCAGTCCCCGAGCTGCCGACGTCTGATTCCCCCGCCGCCCTCACGGGTGAGCCGACCCACCCCCGCACCGCCGACTCCGGCCCGGCCCCGTCGCCCGAGGGCACCCCCGGCGACCAGCCCGCCGAGACCCTCGGCTACACGCTCTGGGCCGTGCTGCGTCGCGACCCGCAGAACCCCTACGCCCCCGACCTCGACGACGTCCCGCAGCTCGACGAGCTCGTGGCCGAGCTCGCCGGCGAGGGCGTCGTCGTCCGCGGCTTCTACGACGTGAGCGCGCTGCGCGCCGACGCCGACCTGATGATCTGGCTGCACGGCGAGGTCCCCGAGGCGATCCAGTCGGCGTACCGCCGCCTCCTCCGCACCGACGTGCTCGGCGGCCTGCTGCCGACCTGGAACGCCATGGGCATGCACCGCCAGGCGGAGTTCTCGCGGAGCCACAGCCCCGCCTTCATGCGGGGCGCGGAGCCCGAGGCCTGGCTCACCGTCTACCCGTTCGTGCGCAGCTACGAGTGGTACCTGCTGCCGGAGGAGGAGCGTCGCCAGATGCTCGCCGACCACGGCAAGCAGGGCGCCGCCCACCGCGCCGTCCTCACCAACACCGTGGCGAGCTTCTCGCTCGGCGACTATGAGTGGATCCTCGCGCTCGAGGCTCCCGAGCTCGTGCAGCTCGTCGACCTCATGCGCGACCTCCGCTACACGGAGGCCCGCCGCCACGTCCGCGAAGAGGTGCCGTTCTACACGGGCCGCCGCCTCACCACCACCGAGATCATCGAGGTCCTGTCGTGACTGACACCACCGGCATCACCAACGGCCAGCTCGTGCGCGCCGCCACCCCCGCGGCCGCCCAGGGCCCCGAGCACGTGAGCGAGCCCACCGAGTACGACGCCATCCTGCTGGCCGGCTTCGGCGGGCCCGAGGGCCAGGACGACGTCATCCCCTTCCTCCGCAACGTCACGCGCGGCCGGGGCATCCCCGAGGAGCGCCTCGAGGAGGTCGCGACCCACTACCGCCACTTCGGCGGCGTGAGCCCGATCAACCAGCACAACCGCGAGCTGAAGGTCGCCCTCGAGGGCGAGCTGGCCCGCCGTGGCGTCGACCTGCCCGTGATCTGGGGCAACCGCAACTGGGATCCCTACATGGCCGACGCCGTGCGCGAGGCCGACGAGCGAGGCTTCACGAAGCTGATCGCCGTCGCCACCAGCGCTTACTCGTCGTACAGCTCGTGCCGCCAGTACCGCGAGGACTTCGCGATGGCGCTCGAGGCGACCGGCCTCGAGGGCAAGGTCATGATCGACAAGGTGCGCCAGTTCTTCGACCACCCCGGCTTCGTCCAGCCCTTCATCGACGGCGTCCGCGAGGGCCTCGAGAAGGCCCGGGCCGAGAACGAGGGCCTCGACCTCGCGACCGAGGTGCAGGTGCTGTTCGCCACCCACTCCATCCCGTCGACCGACGCGGCGAAGAGCGGCCCGCAGGCGCGCGGCTTCGACGAGGAGGGCGCCTACGCCGCCCAGCACAAGGCCGTCGCGGAGGTCGTCATGGCCGCCGCCGAGGCGGGCCTGGGCCTCGAGGCCCCCGCCGAGGGAGGCACGACCGTGCCCTGGCAGCTCGTCTACCAGTCGCGCAGCGGCCCGCCCTCGATGCCGTGGCTGGAGCCCGACATCAACGACGCCATCGACGACCTCGCCGGCGGCCCGACGCGGGCCGTCGTCATCGTGCCCCTCGGCTTCGTGAGCGACCACATGGAGGTCATGTGGGACCTCGACGAGGAGGCGCTGGAGACGAGCGAGAAGAACGGCTTCTGGGCCACGCGCACGCCCACCCCCGGCATCGACCCGAACTACGTCACCGGCCTCGTCGACCTCGTGCTCGAGCGCGTCGAGGGCGTCCCGGCGGAGGACCGCCCGCACCTCACCGACATCGGCCCCTGGTACGACGTCTGCCGGCCGGGCTGCTGCGAGAACGTGCGCCTCGGCTTCAAGCCCGCCGTCTCGGGATTGGTGCCGTAGCGACGTGACCACCCTCCGAGTAGGAACGCGGGCCAGCGCCCTCGCCGTCGCGCAGTCGACGACGATCGCCGAGCGGCTCGCGGAGGCCACCGGCCACGACGTCGAGCTCGTGCGCGTCCACACCGAGGGCGACCGCACCCAGGCGACCGGTGAGTCGCTGTCGCTCGGCGGCACGGGCGTCTTCGCCAGCGCCCTGCGCGCGGCGCTGCTCGCCGACGAGTGCGACGTGCTGGTGCACTCCCTCAAGGACCTGCCCACCGCCTCCCACCCGGGCCTCGTGATCGGGGCGATCCCGGGCCGCGCCGACGCCCGCGACGCGCTCTGCGCCCGCGACGGCCTGACCCTCGAGACCCTGCCGCAGGGCGCCCGGGTCGGCACTGGCTCGCCCCGCCGGGTCGCACAGCTGCTGTCGGCACGGCCCGACCTCGAGGTCGTGCCCATCCGCGGCAACGTCGACACGCGCCTCCGCCGGGTGACCGACGACCTCGACGCCGTCGTGCTCTCCGCGGCCGGCCTCGGCCGTCTCGGCCGCCTCGACCAGGTCACCGACTTCCTCGGCCTCGGCCCGTGGCCGAGCGCCCCCGGCCAGGGCGCGCTCGCCGTCGAGGTGCGCGAGGGCGACCCCGACCCGGACCTCGCCCGCGCGCTCCGGGCCGTCGACCACCGCGAGACGCGTCTCGTCGTCACCGCCGAGCGCCAGGTGCTCGCCGCCCTCGAGGCCGGCTGCTCGGCGCCCATCGGCGCCACCGCGGTCGTCGACGCCGGCCTGCTGCTGCTCAGCGCCACGGTCTACCGGCCCGACGGCGGCGCCCACGTCAGCGCCTCGCACGCCGTCTCGCTGGAGGGCGGCTCGCTCGCCGACCAGCTCGTCGACGTGCACGAGGTCGCTGGCCGAGTCGTCACCGAGCTGCTCGAGCTCGGCGCCGCCGACCTCGCCCCGCTCGGCGAGGGCCCCGGCGGCGGCGACCCGGTCGGGAGCGCCTCGTGACCGCCGGCAAGCCGCTGAAGGGCGCCCGCGTGCTCGTGCCCCGCGGGGGCAAGTGGGGCGACGGCGTCTCGGCGTCGCTGCGCTCGTTCGGCGCCTCGCCCGTCATCGCGCCGCTGATCAACTTCGCCCCGGCCGAGACGCCCGAGCTGCTCGCGGCGGCCCTCGCCCGGCTGCAGGCCGGCGTCTACGAGTGGCTCGTCGTCACGAGCGCCACCACCGTCGACGTGCTGGTCGGCCACGGCATCCGCCCGCCGGCCGAGACGCGCATCGCCGCCGTCGGCGAGACGACGTCCGCTGCCCTGACCCTGTCGGGGTACCGCGTCGACTTCGTGCCCGAGGGCGACAACAGCGCCCGCGGCCTCGTCAAGGAGTGGCCGGGCTCCGACGTCACGGGCCGCGTGCTCGTGCCGCAGTCCGACATCGCCGAGCCGACCCTCGTCGCCGGCCTCTCCGCCCGCGGCTTCGACGCCGAGTTCGTCGCGGCCTACCGCACCGTGGGCGTGCCGGTCAGCGACGAGGTCGCCGCCGACGTCGCCTCCGGCTCGATCTCGGTGGTGCTCGTCACCTCCGGCAGCGTCGCCCGGCAGATCGCGGCCCAGCTCGCGCCCCTGCCCGAGTCGACGCTCGTCGCGTGCATCGGCCCCCGCACCGCCTTCGACGCCCGTGCCGCGGGGCTGCCCGTGCACCTGATCGCCGAGACCCGCTCCGCCGCCTCGCTCGTCGAGGCCGTCGTCGACCACGCGAGCGCGCTCGCGGCCGACGCCCCGCCCGAGGCCCCTCGCCTCGACGAGGCGCTCTGAGGCGCGGGGCGCGCACGACGTGCCCCGCGCCTCCCGCCCCTCCGTCCGTCCGCGCCACGAGCGCGGCACCGGCCCCCGCACCTGATCACCCGAGAAGGACCATGTCGCAGTTCCCCCGAGTCCGCCCCCGTCGCCTCCGCGCGACCCCCGCCATGCGCCGCCTGGTCGCCGAGACCCGGCTGCACCCCGCCGACCTCGTGCTGCCGATGTTCGTGCGCGAGGGCATCGACGAGCCCCAGCCGATCAGCTCGATGCCGGGCGTCGTGCACCACAGCCTCGCGAGCCTCCCGCGTGCCGTCGAGGAGGCCGCCGAGGCCGGCGTCGGCGGCGTCATGCTCTTCGGCGTGCCGCTCGAGAAGGACGCCGTCGGCTCGGGCGCCACCGACCCGCAGGGCATCCTCAACGTCGCGACCCGCGTCGCCGCCGACGCGGCCGGCGGCGCCCTCGTCGTGCAGACCGACCTCTGCCTCGACGAGTTCACCGACCACGGCCACTGCGGCGTCCTCGCCGCCGACGGCTCGGTCGACAACGACGCCACGCTCGCGCGCTACGACGAGATGGCGGTCGTGCAGGCCGACGCCGGCAGCGAGCTGATCGGCATGAGCGGCATGATGGACGGCCAGATCGGCTCGGCCCGCGAGGCCCTCGACGACGCCGGCCACGGCGGCACCGCGCTGCTCGCCTACGCCGCCAAGTACGCCTCGGCGTTCTACGGCCCGTTCCGCGAGGCCGTGCAGTCGACCCTCGTCGGCGACCGCCGCACCTACCAGCAGGACGCGGCGAACGGCCGCGAGGGCATCCGCGAGGTCGAGCTCGACCTCGCCGAGGGGGCCGACATCGTGATGGTCAAGCCCGCGATGAGCTACCTCGACGTGCTCGCCGAGACCGCGGCGATGAGCCCCGTGCCGGTCTGGGCGTACCAGATCAGCGGCGAGTACGCGATGATCCAGGCCGCCGCCGCGAACGGCTGGATGGACGCGGACGCCGCCTCGTACGAGAGCGTCCTGTCGATCAAGCGCGCGGGAGCCGACACGATCCTGACGTACTGGGCGACCGACCTGGCCACGCGCCTCCGGAAGGGGCACCTCTGATGAGCGACCACAGCAACGACCACTACTTCACCCGCGCCAAGCAGTCCATCCCGGGCGGGGTCAACTCGCCGGTGCGCGCCTACGGCAGCGTGGGAGGCACGCCCCGCTTCCTCGTCGGAGCCCGCGGCCCCCACGTGATCGACGCCGAGGGGCGCGAGTACGTCGACCTCGTCGCCTCGTGGGGCCCGGCCATCCTCGGGCACGCCCACCCCGAGGTCGTCCGGGCCGTGCAGGAGGCGGCGGCGCGCGGCCTGTCGTTCGGGGCGTCGACCCCGGGCGAGACCGAGCTGGCCGAGCTCGTGCGCGAGCGCGTGGCCGTCGGTGACGCGCACCCGATCGGCAAGATCCGCATGGTGTCGACCGGCACCGAGGCGACCATGACGGCGATCCGCCTGGCCCGCGGCTACACCGGGCGCGACCTGCTCGTGAAGTTCGCCGGGCACTACCACGGGCACTCCGACTCGCTGCTGGCCGAGGCCGGCTCGGGCGTCGCGACCCTGTCGCTGCCGGGCTCGGCGGGCATCACCGCCGAGACGGCCGCCCAGACCCTCGTCGTGCCGTACAACGACCTCGACGCCGTGCGCGCCGTGTTCGACGAGCACGGGCCGCGCATCGCGGCCGTCATCGTCGAGGCGGCCTCGGCGAACATGGGCGTGCTGCCCCCGGTGCGCGGCTTCAACCGCGGCCTGTCGGAGATCACGAAGCGCCACGGCGCGCTGCTGATCGTCGACGAGGTGCTCACGGGGTTCCGGGTCGGGCCCGCCGGCTGGTGGGGCCTCGAGGCCGCCCAGGTCGTGCCCGACGGCGCGGGCTGGGAGCCCGACCTCGTCACCTTCGGCAAGGTCATCGGCGGCGGCCTGCCGCTCGCCGCGCTCGGCGGCCGCGCCGAGGTGATGGACTTCCTCGCCCCGCTGGGGCCGGTCTACCAGGCGGGCACGCTGAGCGGGAACCCCGTCGCCGTGGCCGCCGGCATCGCGACGCTGCGGCTCGCGACCCCCGAGGTCTACGCGAAGCTCGACTCGCTCGCCGACCAGCTGTCGGCCGAGGTCTCGTCGGCCCTGTCGGCGGAGGGCGTGGCGCACACGGTGCAGCGCGCCGGGTCGCTCTTCTCGTTCGCCTTCACCGACACGACGCCGGTCGACTACGACGACATGCGCGCGCAGGACACCTGGCGCTACCCGCCGTTCTTCCACGCGATGCTCGACGCCGGGGTCTCGCTGCCGCCGTCGGTCTACGAGGCGTGGTTCGTGACGGCCGCGCACGACGAGGCGGCCGTGTCGCGCATCGTCGACGCGCTGCCCGCCGCCGCGCGGGCGGCCGCCGCCGCCACCGCGTAGCGCGCGGCGACGCGCGCGGCGCTAGCGGCGCGCGCGGCGCCCGCCGCACGTCGAGGTGACTCGATCGAGGCCCCGACTACGGTCGAGGGCCCCGATCGGGTCACCTCGGCGTCGTCCGCGGCCGGGAGCGCGCCCGCCAGCGCCCGTCGACGCGGTCGATCGCCAGCGGGTGGTCGAAGGCCGCCGAGACGAGCTCCGAGGTGAGCACCTCGTCGGCCGGGCCCGACGCCGCCACCCGGCCGTCGCGCAGCAGCAGCGCGTGGGTGGTGCTCGCCGGCAGGTCCTCGAGGTGGTGGGTCACGGTGACCGACGCGACCTCCGGGTGCGCGAGCCGCAGGGCGTCGACGGTGTCGAGCAGGTGCTCGCGCGCGGCGACGTCGAGGCCCGTGGCCGGTTCGTCGAGGAGGAGCAGGGCCGGCTCGACGAGCAGCGCGCGGGCGATCAGGGCCCGGCCGCGTTCACCCTGCGAGAGGACGCTCCAGATCCCCTCGCGCCGCGACTCCAGCCCGACGGAGGCGGTGAGCAGGTCGGCGCGCGCCTCCTGCTCCGGGGTGGGCCGCCACCGCGCCACGGGGTCGGTGCTGCCCGTCAGCCCGGTGAGCACGACCTCGCGCACGGTCGCGTCGCCGAGCACGCGGTGCCGGGGGTCGACGTGGCCCACGTGCTGCCGGAGCTCGCGGAGGTCGACGCGGCCGAGCCGGTGGCCGAGCACGTCGACGGTGCCGCTCGTGGGGTGCCCGAGGGCCCCGGCGAGCGTGAGCAGTGTCGTCTTGCCGGCGCCGTTCGGGCCGATCAGCGCCCAGTGCTCGCCCGCGCGCACGTGCAGCGAGACGTCGTCGAGCAGGTCGCGGCCCTGTCGGGTGACGCGCACGTGCTCGACGGCGAGGACGAGCGGGGCCCCGCCGACCGGCTCGGGGGGTGCGTCGGCGAGGCCTTCGGTCACGCCTGCGCGGCGTAGAAGCCGGTCTCCCGGACGGCCGCGAAGAACGGGGCCAGGGCGGCCGACTGCCGCTGCAGCAGGTCGGCGACCCCCTCGGCGTCGCGCCGGGCGACGCCCTCGGCCACGGAGGTCGTCGTCGAGGCACCGAGCTGCCAGGGGTATGCCGAGTTCTCGGCGAGGCGGCGGAACATCACCGTGGTGAGGCGTGAGACGGGCTCGGCGCAGGCGAGCAGCGTCGGGCTCCCGGCCGCGCGCATGAGCACGTCGAAGAGCGCGAACATGGCGTCGATCGACTCGGGCGTCTCGACGACGCCGTCGCTCAGGCGCAGCTCGGCGAGGCGCGTGATCTCGGCGACGTCGGCGTCGCTCATCGTCGCCACGCCCCGGGTCGCCGCGAGCGACCAGAGGCCGAGGATGGTGGTCGAGCAGTCCTCGAAGAGCTCTGCCGTCGGCGTCACCACGCGGGTGTACCGGTTGGCCTCGATCTCGACCAGGCCGAGCTCCTCGAGCTTCGCGATCGCCTCGCGCACGGGGGTGCGGCTGACGCCGAGCCACGTGACGAGCTGGTCGTCGTTGAGCCGCTCGCCGAACTCGAGCGTGCCGTCGCCGATCGCGGTGACGAGGCGGTCGAAGACGACGTCGCGCAGCAGGCGTCGGGGCGTGGGGACGGCGTCGGGCACGGGGATGGGCACGGTGTCTCGCTCCTGCAGGGTGCTGGTGGTGCGGGGTGCTGGTGGTGCGGGGGAGGCGCGGGTCGGCGCCGGTCGGGCGGCCCTGCTCGTCGCAGGGCCGCCCGGGAGGTCACGCAGCGTAGATGCCGCTGCCGGAGACCTCGTCGAAGTACGCGCCGAACGAGGCCGGCTGCTCGCGGACGAGGCGGGCCGCGGCCTCGCCGTCGCCGTCCGCGACCGCGTCGCGCAGGCCGCGGGTCAGCTCGACGGCCTGCTCCCACGGGTACATCCCGTCGGTCGCAGGGCGTCGGAGGACGAGCAGGAGGCGCGGCCCGGTGGCCGCCCAGAGGCGACGGAGCGACGAGCTGCCGGAGGCGTCGAGCAGGAGCTCGTTCATGCGGACGAGATCGGCGACGTCTTCGGGCTTGCGCTTCGAGAACGCGGTGAGGCGGCGGTCGAGGATCGCCGTCACCTCCTTGCGCTGCTCCTTGGTGAGGGCGGGCACGCCGCGCTCGACGACGAGGGCCCAGACCTGGTAGCCGGTCTCGACGGTGTCGGTGAACTCGGCGAAGGTCGGCGCGACGATGCGCGTGTACCGGTTCGCCTCGATGTCGACGAGGGCCTGGTCGGCGAGCTTGGCGATGGCCTCGCGGACGGGGGTGCGCGAGACGCCGAGCCAGGCGACCAGCTGGTCGTCGTTGAGGCGCTCGCCGAACTCGAGGGTGCCGTCGATGATCGCGTCGAACATCTTGTCGTAGACGACGTCGCGCAGCAGGCGGCGGGGGGCGGGCGGCTGGTCGGTCAGGGTGGGGATCGGCATCCGGGTGCTCCTGTTCGGGGGCGGGAGTGGGGGTGCGACGGGCTCACGGCCCAGGGCGGGGCCCTGGTCACCGGTCGAGGCGCATGTCGCACCACCATGTACGAGGACGTATCGGGTATCCGGTACTTCACACGACCTTAGTACGGTCGGGGCCGCCGTGGCGAGCCCACGCCGTGACTTCGTGACGAGCGCTCAGCGGCGCACGTCGACGACGGTCCGGCCGCGCACCGACCCGGCCACGATCCGGGGCCCGAGCTCCACGACCTCCGAGAGGCCCACCTCCGTCGTCATCGAGTCGAGCAGGTCGAGGTCGAGGTCGGTCGCGAGCCTCGCCCACGCCTCGCGGCGCAGCTCGACCGGGGCGTCGACCGAGTTGACGCCGGCGAGCGACACGGCGCGGAGGATGAACGGCAGCACCGAGGTCGGCAGGTCGGCGCCCTGCGCGAGCCCGCAGGCGGTCACGGTGCCGCCCCACCGCGTCTGCGCGAGCACGGAGGCGAGCGTCGTGCTGCCCACCGAGTCGATCCCGCCGGCCCAGCGGGCACGCTGCACGGGCCGGCCGGCCTCGGCGAGCTCGGAGCGGTCGACGACCGTCGTGGCGCCGAGGCCGCGCAGGTACCCGCCCAGCTCGTCGACGCGACCCGAGGAGGCGGTGACCGAGTACCCGAGACGGCTCAGCAGCGCGATCGCCACCGAGCCCACGCCTCCCGCGGCCCCGGTCACGACGACCTCGCCGTCGCCGGGGCGGACGTCGCGTTCGAGCCGCAGCACGCTGAGCATCGCGGTGAAGCCCGCGGTGCCGATCGCGGCGGCCTGGCGGGCGGAGACGCCCTCGGGCACGAGGACGAGCGAGCCGGCGTCGACCACGGCCCGCTCGGCGAAGCCGCCGTGCCGGCTCTCGCCGACGCCCGCGCCGTTCAGCACGACCAGGTCGCCCGGCGACACGGCGGGGGAGGCGCTGGTCGCGACGGTGCCCACGAGGTCGATGCCCGGAACGAGCGGCAGGGTGCGGGCCACGCCGGGGTCGCCCGCCAGGGCCATGCCGTCCTTGTAGTTCAGGCTCGACCAGGCCACGTCGACGACGACGTCGCCCGTGCCCAGGAACTCCTGCTCGATCTCCCGCACGGAGGCGGGGCGGTCACTCTCGACGACGACGGCGCGCATGGCGACACGCTACGCGCGCGGGCTGGGGCGCGGCCCTCCCCGCCCGGCGACGGGGCGCCTCCTCGGCGGTCGCTCAGCCGAAGAGGATGGCGGCCTCGTCGTAGCGGTGCTGCGGGACCGTCTTGAGGCTGTCGAGGGCCTCCTCGAACGAGACGTGCACGATGTCGGTGCCGCGCAGCGCCACCATGCGGCCCCAGCGGCCCTCGACCACGCTGTCGCTCGCGGCCATGCCGAGGCGGGTCGCCAGCACGCGGTCGTAGGAGGTGGGGGTGCCGCCGCGCTGGATGTGGCCGAGCGTCGTCGCCCGCGTCTCGATCCCGGTGCGCTCCTCGATCACCGGTGCGAGGCGCTCGCCGATGCCGCCGAGGCGCGGGCGCCCGAAGGCGTCGAGTCCCCGCTCGGAGTGCGCGTCGCTCTCGTGGTCGGGCACGAAGCCCTCGGCGACCACGACGAGCGGCGCCCGGCCGCGGTCGTAGGCGGCCTTCACCCACGCGACGATCTGGTCCATGCTCGTCGCCTGCTCGGGGATGAGGATGGCGTGCGCGCCGGCGGCCATGCCCGAGTGCAGCGCGATCCAGCCGACGTGGCGGCCCATCACCTCGGCCACCATGCAGCGGCTGTGCGAGTCGCCCGTGGTGCGCAGGCGGTCCATGGCGTCGGTGGCGACCTGCACGGCCGTGTCGAAGCCGAACGTGTAGTCGGTGGCGCCGAGGTCGTTGTCGACGGTCTTCGGCACGCCGACGATCTTCAGGCCCTCGTCGGTGAGGCGCTTGGCCGCCGCCAGGGTGCCCTCGCCGCCGATCGCCATGATGGCGTCGATGCCGAAGCGGTCCATCACCTCGCTGATGCGCGCGACGCCGCCGTCGCCCTCGAACGGGTTGGTGCGGCTCGTGCCCAGGATGGTGCCGCCCTGCTTGGCGATGCCCTGGATCTCCTTCCGCGTGAGCGGCATGACGTCGCCGTCGACGACGCCGCGCCAGCCGTCGCGGAAGCCGACGAACTCCTGCCCGTGGATCGTCGTGCCCTTGAGCACGGCCCCGCGGATGACCGCGTTCAGGCCGGGGCAGTCGCCGCCGCTGGTGAGGATACCGATTCGCATCGCGCTGCTCCGTCGCATGTCGGGCCCGTCGGGCCGGCCGAGATCGGTCCCATCATGGCGCACCCGCGGCTGGACGGCAGCCCCGACGGCCGGGGTCGCCGTCGGCCGCGGTTGCTAGCCTCGTGCGCATGACCGACCAGCCCGCCCCGCGGCCCCCGTCGCCCTGGGCCCGCTTCGCCCGCCCGGCTCCCGGCGAGCAGCGGCCGCGCGCCGAGGTGCAGCCCCCGCCCGCGCGGCAGGGGGCGCCCGGGCAGGGCGGGGCCGACCAGGCCTGGGCCGGTCAGCCGTTCCCGCAGGTCGGGGGTCAGTCGCCGCAGCCGTTCCCGCCGCACCCGCAGCCGTTCCCCGCGCCCGCGCCCGCGGCCGCGACGGCGGCGGCGCCGTGGGCCCCGCAGGCCGCGCCCCCGCAGGCCGCCGCGCCGCAGGCCTCGTCGGCGCAGGACGCCCTGACCTGGCCGGCCCCCGCCGCCCCCGGGGTCGGCTCGTACTTCGCCGTCGGCGACGACGAGTGGCCCCCGCCGCCGCGGCCGCGCGACGGCGCCGACGAGGGTCGCGGGCTCGCCGTCGCCTCGGTCGTCTTCGGGGTCTTCGCGGCCCCGCTCGGCCTCGTCTTCGGCCTCGTGGCCGCCCGGCGGGCCGCGGCGGCGGGGGCGTCGGCCGCCCTGGCCCGCGTCGGCCTCGTCGTCTCGAGCGTCATGATCGTCGTCGGCCTCGTCGCGGGCGTCTCCGCCCTCGACTACGCGGCCCGGCTGTCGTCGACGTGCGCCCAGCTCGGCCCGGGCGAGTACGTCGACGACGAGGGCCGCGGCGTCACCTGCGACTGACCGGGCCGGCGCTGTCGGCCCTCACCGCGCCTCCTACAGGGCGACGGTGCCCGTGTCGGCGATGTTCTGCGGGTGCCCCCCGGTCACGGCGGCCTTGGCGTACTTGAGGAAGGTCACGGCCTTCGGCTCGTTGCTGACCCAGTACTCGGCCGTCTCGACGTCGACCTCGATGAGGGCGACGGTCGGGTCGTCCTTGCCCTGGTCGAACCAGGCCTCGGTGCCCGCGCTCCAGAACTCGTCGATCAGGGCGCGGTCCTTGACGATCGAGGCCTCGCCGGCGAGCGAGAGCCAGCCCTTGCCCGTCTCGACGGCGACGTTGACGTGGGGGTGCGCCTTGATGTCGTCGACCTTGGGCGAGGGGTCGGGGGTGAAGAAGTACACCTTGCCGTCGAACTCGCGGTCGACGACGGCGAGCGGGCGGCTGACGAGGCGCTGGCGCGCGCTCTGGGTGGTGAGGATCCCGATGCGGGCGGCGTCGAGCACCTCGGCGACGCGGCGGATGTCGTTGGTCTCGGTCATGGCGCCGAAGCTACCCGGGGAGGCGCACCGCCCCTCCCAGGGACCGCCGCGTCGTACCCCGGAGCGGCGCCGATCCGGTCGGCTCGGTCCTCCCCCTCGCGCTGAAGGGCATACATGCCCTACCGTGGAACTCCAGTTCTGTACATCGAGGAGGTCCCCGTGCCGGTCCCCACCACGACGACCATGCGCATCCCCCGCCGCCTGCACCGAGACGAGGTGTACGACCGGCTGCTCGAGGCCATCCTCGACGGCACGTTCGAGCCGGCGGAGCGCATCCGCGACCACGACCTCTCGGCCTGGCTCTGCGTCTCGCGCACCCCGATCCGCATGGCGCTCGCGCGGCTGGGCGACCTGGGGCTGGTCGAGACGACCTCGACCCGGGTCACGCGCGTCGCGCCGGCCCGCCCCGAGCTGCTGACCGACCTCGTGCGCACCACCTGGGGCCTCTGGGCCCTCGCCGACGCCGACGTCGCCGCGGCCGAGCCCGCGGGCCGGGCCGGCCTCGTGCGAGCCCTCGAGGCGGGGGAGGCGCGGTGCGGGGAGGTGCGCGCCGGCGCCCCCGAGGCGGCGGCCGCGGTCACGACCACCCTGTGCGAGGTGGGCGCCGCGCTCGCCGCGTTCTCGGCGAACCGGTCGCTCGGCGCGGTGCTCGAGCACCTCGGCCTCCTGCTGCACCACCACGCCTCGGGGGTCGGGGGCGAGGCCGACGCGGGCCTGCTCGTGCAGGGCCTCGCGGCCGCCCGTCACGCCGCCGCGGCGGGGGAGCCCGGCGCCTGGGGCGCGGCCCTGGTGCGGCTCGACGACCGCGTGGTCGCGGGCGTCGCGGCCTGACGGGCCGCCCGCCCGCGCCCGGGTCACCGGGAGGTGCGGTGGCGACCCGTCGCGACGAGCTCGGGGGCGGGCACGCTGCCGAGCAGCGGCTCGAGCGTGCGCCGGCCGAGCAGCGTCACGACCGCGTCGCCCGCGGCGCACCACTCCCGGTGGTCGAGGGCCCGGCGCAGCTCGGCCACGGGGGCGGCGAGCGAGGGGGAGTCGAGGGGCAGCGCGAGGTGCCGCGAGAGGAAGGCCGTGCGGTTCTGCAGTGGCTCGGAGGCCTGCCGCGCGAGGGGGTTGCCCGAGACCGGCAGGAAGGCGCCCGTCGCGGCCAGCAGGTCGGAGCAGGTGGCCCCGGGCCGGTCGAGCACCCGGACGACCGTGGCCGCGAGGCGCGACACCTCGACCGGGTCGGCGTCGCCCGCGGACCTCACGGCGACGCCGTGCAGGAGCCCGAGCAGCTCGAGCGAGTCGAGGAGGTCGGCGGCCGTAGCCGGCGCGACGCGCGTGAAGCGGTTCGCCTCGATCTCGACCAGGCCCTGATTCGCCAACCGGGCCAGCGCCTCCTTCACCGGGGTCTTCGAGACGCCCAGCCAGGTCGCGATGTCGTCCTCGAAGAGGCGCTCGCCCGGCCGCAGCGTGCCGTCGACGATCGCGCCGAGGACCGACTCGAAGGTCAGGTCGCGGAGGAGTCGGCGCGGGCCGCGCGTGGGTCGCTCAGGTACAGGCATGGCTCCTCCGTCGTCGGACACGTGGAACATCATACGTCTCATGGTCGGCCGTGTCGCGGGTGAGATGTCGGCGCCGTCGCCTACCATCGCCGCATGACGCTCTCACCGGCCCTCGACGCCTCCGCGGGCGCCGGGCCGGGCGACGACGCCGCGCCGCTCGAGAGCACCTGGTCGCCCGGGGCCCCCGTCGACGTCCGGGCCACCCTCCGGCCGCTCGCCCGCGGCGCGGGCGACCCCGCGTGGCGCCTGGTCGGCGGCCAGCTGTGGCGGGCCGTCCGCACCCCGGCGGGCGCGGCCACCCTGTGCCTGACCTCCGGGCGTGACGGCGTCCACGCGGCGACCTGGGGCCCCGGCGCCGAGTGGCTGCTGGCCTCCGTGCCCGAGATGCTCGGCGAGGGCGACGACTGGTCGGGGCTCGACGTCTCGGGGGTCGACTTCCTCGCCGCCGCGCGGCACCGGGCCCCGGGCCTGCGGCTCTCGCGCACGGGCCTGGTCGTCGAGTCGCTCGTGCCCGCGGTGCTCGAGCAGAAGGTGACGAGCCGCGAGGCCTGGCGGGCCTGGCGCGAGCTGGTGCGCCGCCACGGCGACCCCGCGCCCGGGCCGGCGCCCGAGGGCCTCACCGTCCCGCCCGACGCGGCCACCTGGCGCCGGGTGCCCAGCTGGGAGTGGCACCGGGCCGGCGTCGGCCCGCAGCGCTCCGACACCGTGATGCGGGTCTGCGCCGTGGCCGCGTCGCTCGAGCGCACCGTCGCCCTGGGGCGCGGCGGCGCCGAGGTCGAACGCCGGCTCCGCTCCGTGCCGGGCGTCGGCGTCTGGACGGCCGCCGAGACGATGCAGCGCGCGCACGGCGACCCCGACGCGCCCAGCGTCGGCGACTACCACCTGGCCGCCCTCGTGGGCTGGGCCCTCGTCGGCCGGCCCGTCGACGACGACGGCATGCTCGAGCTGCTCGAGCCGTGGCGGGGGCACCGGGGCCGGGTGGTCCGCCTGATCACCGGCAGCGGCTTCTCGAAGCCGAAGTTCGGGCCGCGGATGACGATCCAGGACCACCGGTCGCACTGAGGCGAGAGGCCCGGTGGGCGAGAGGCCCGGTGGGCGTGAGGCCCGGTGGGCGAGAGGCCGGGCAGGCCCTCAGCAGGGCTGCGCGTCGGCCGCCCGCGGTGCGGGGGCGTCGGGGGAGGCGTCGTCGCCGATCGCGGCGAGGACGCGCTGGGAGAACCCGCGGACGACTCCGGCGTCGGCGTCGAGCGCCTCGACGAAGTAGCGGCGGATGGCCTCGGTGTGCCCGCGGGTCGCCGCGAGCATGGCCCGGCGGCCGTCCGCGGTCAGCTCGACCCACGTGCCGCGGGCGTCCGACGAGCAGTCGGAGCGCCGCACGAGGCCGCGCCTCTCCATGCGGGTGACCTGGTGGCTGACGCGGCTCTTCTCCCAGCCGATCTGCTCGGCGATGTCGCGCACGCGGAGCCGCCGGTCGGAGCTGCGCCCGAGCCCGACGAGGATCTCGTACTCGGGGGCGGAGACGCCGGAGTCGTGGTGCAGCCGGAGCTCGAGGGCCCGGTCGAGGCGGCGCCGCATCGCGTAGAACTCGTCCCAGACGGCCCAGTCGTCGTCGGTGAGCGGGTCGGGCATGGGCCCAGCATAGGGACGCGTGCCAGGGCAGGGTCGGCGGCGCGGCATATCCTCTGCTCATGTCCGATCTGCGCGCCGCCGACCTCCCGCAGCAGACCGTCGAGACGGCACGTCGCTGGGCCGCGGCCGCCGCCGCGTCCCCCGCCGACCGCGACGCCGCGCGCCTCACCGCGGTCGTCCGAGACCCCGACGGGCTCGCCTTCAGCCTCGCGGTCGTCGACGGCGTGCTGGGGGCCGCCGACCCCGCCGTCGCGGCCCGCACGCTCGACGCGCTCAGCCGCTCGATGCCGTCGACGCTGCCCTGGCACCTCCGCGCCGCCGTCTCTGCCGCGGGCGGGTTCGGCCCGCTCGCTCCGCGGTCGGTCATCGGCGTGGCGCGGAAGGCGCTCCGTCGCACGCTGCAGCACCTCGTGGTCGACGCCGCGCCCGACAAGCGGGGCGCCGCCCTGGCCGCGCTGCGGGCCCGAGAGGGCGTCCGCCTCGACGTCAGTGTGCTGGGTCCGGCGGTGCTCGGCCGGGCCGGCGCCGACCGGCGGCTCGCCGAGCTGACCGCCGTGCTCGGCCACGACGACGTCGCGGGCGTCCGCACGACCGTCGACGCCGTCGTCGGGCCGTCCTCCCCGTGGGCCGTCGACGAGACCAGCGCGCTCGCGGTCGAGCGGCTCACGCCGCTCTACGAGCGGGCCCTGGCCGCCGAGCCCGCCCGGCTGGTGACCCTCGAGGTGACCAGCTCGGCCGACCTCGACCTCACCATCGACGTCTTCACGCGCCTCCTCGACCAGCCTCACCTGCGCGACCTCGTCGCCGGCGTCGCGCTCCCCACCGGCCTGCCCGACTCGCTGCCCTCGCTCCAGCTGCTCACCGACTGGGCGCGCGGCCGCGTCGCCCGCGGCGGCGCCCCGATCCGCGTCCGGCTCTCCGCCGGCGGCGACCCGTCGTCCGCGGTCGCCGAGGCTGACCGCCACGGCTGGGCCGCCGCCACGCCGCCGGCCCCGGTCGAGGCCGACGCCGCCCACCACCGGGTGCTCGACTGGGCGCTGCGCCCCGCCCACGCCGAGGTCGCCCACGTCGCGGTCGCCGCCCGCGGCCGCCTCGACCTCGCCCACGCCTGGACCCTCGCGCGGGCGCGGGAGGTCACGCACCTGCTCGACCTGGAGGCGGAGCTCGGAGCGGCCGAGGCCGACGCCGTGCTGGCCGAGGCCGGCGGGCTCGTGCTGCACGTGCCGGTCGCGCCGCACGCCGAGCCCGACGCGGCCGTCCCGTGGCTGCTCCACCGGCTCAGCGAGTCGGCGGAGGCCACCGCCGACGACCTCGACGCGGCGGTCGAGCGCTGGCTCGCCGCGGCGGAGCTCGCGGCCCGGGGCGACGACCTCGTCACCCGGCCCGCTGCGCCCGGTCACGGCGGGGTCGGCGACACCGACCCGGCCCTCGAGCGCAGTCGGCGGGCCGCCCGTCGCGTCCTGGCCCGCGCCGCGACGTCGCACGCGGGCGTGGAGACCGTCGGCCGCTCCCGCGTGCTCGACCGCGACGCCCTCGAGGAGGTCGTCTCCCGCACGGCCCAGGCCGGCGTCCTGTGGGGCCACGCCGAGGCCGCCACACGGGCCCAGCTCCTCGACAGGGCGGCCGCGGCGCTCGCCGCGGCCCGCACGACCCTGGTCGAGGTGCTGGTCGGCGAGACGGGCACCACGGTCGGGGAGGCCGACCACCAGGTCAGCGAGGTGGTCGACGCGGCGCGGCGGCACGCGGCCCTGGCGCGCGGCCTCGAGGGCGTCACGGGAGCGCGCTGGGCGCCTCCCCGGCTGACGGTCGTGGTCTCGGACGCCGCCGCCGCCCTCGCCGCGCCCGCCGAGGGCGCGACCGCGGCCCTCGCCGCCGGCAGCGGCGTCGTGCTGA
Organism: Frigoribacterium sp. CFBP 8754; assembly: GCF_014841815.1. NCBI lineage: Bacteria > Bacillati > Actinomycetota > Actinomycetes > Micrococcales > Microbacteriaceae > Frigoribacterium > Frigoribacterium sp. CFBP 8754. Next base: position 58,788 of record NZ_JACYUO010000003.1, on the reverse strand, counting down.
AGCCCGACCCCCGCGCGCGGCGCACCTCCGCCGTCCTCTGCGAGGTGCTCTGGGCGGCCGGCGTCCCGCCTGAGCTGCTGGCGCTCGCCGAGCTCGACGAGGACGACCTCGGCCGCGACCTCGTCGTGCACCCCGCCGTCGACCGCGTCGTGTTCTCGGGCTCGGTCGAGACGGCCCGCCTGTTCCGGTCGTGGCGGCCCGACCTGCCGCTCACGGCCCGGCTCGACGCCCCCGGGGTCGTCGTCGTGACGCCGAGCGCCGACGTCGACCTCGCCGTCGACTCGATCGTGCGCGGCGCCGTCGCCGGCGCGGGCCGCTCGCGCGTCGCGACCAGCCACGTGCTGCTCGTCGGCTCAGCCGGTGACGACCCCCGCCTGCGCCGGCAGCTCGTCGACGCCGCCTCGAGCCTCAGCGTCGGGCGGGCCGACGACCTCTCCACCCGCCTCGGCCCGCTCGTCGAGCCCGCCGGGCCGGCCCTCCGGGCCGCGCTCACGACGCTGCGCGAGGGCGACCGCTGGCTGGTCGAGCCCCGTCAGCTCGACGACGAGGGCGCACTCTGGTCGCTCGGGGTCGTCGAGGGCGTCGGCGAGCCGGGCGTCGTCGACGAGGCCGTCCGCGGCCCTCTGCTGCGCGTCGTGCGGGTCGCCACGCTCGACGAGGCCCTCGCCCACCAGGCCGCCCTCGGCGGCGGCCACGTGGCCGCCGTCGCCTCGCGCGACGTCGACGAGGTGGCCCGCTGGGTGCGCCGCACCGACGCCGGTGCCCTCGTCGTGAACGGCAGCACCGCCGACGTCGCCGCCCGACGTCAGCCGGCGGCGGGCTGGGGCCGCTCGTCGGTGGGCATGGTCTCGCCGACCGGCGCCGACGCCGTGGTGGCCCAGGGGCGGTGGTGGAGCGTGCCCCGCGAGCCGCAGGCGTCGCTCCGCCTCACCGGCCTGTCGGAGGCGGTGGTGGCGGTCATCGAGGCCGCCCGCTCCGGGCTGTCGTTCGAGCAGTTCGACCGCGTCCGGTCGGGCGCGGTCTCCGACGAGCAGGCCTGGCAGGCGGTCTTCGCCCCCCGGGAGGCCGTCGGCGCCGGCGTCGAGAGGGTCCTGCTGCGGCACCGGGCACGCCCGGTCGTCGTCCGCCTCTCGTCCGACGGCGACCTCGCCGACCTGGTGCGTCTCCTCGTGGCGGCGGCGCGGGCCGGCGCCCCGGTCGACGTGAGCTCGCCCGTGCCCCTGCCGGCGGCGCTCGTCCAGCTCGTGCGGGCGCCCGGGGCGCCGCTCCGCGTGGGCGAGATCGTGGTCGAGGGCGATGAGGCGTTCCGTGCCCGGGCGGCCGCCGGCCTGCTGCAGCGCGGCGGCGGGCGGCCCGACCCCCTCGACGACCTCGAGCTGCTGGCCCGGGCGGCCGAGCCCGACGCGGCGGAGGGCGCCTCCGACGACGAGGCCGCCGCCGGGGCCGCGGGAGCCGTCGCGCGGGACGCCCGGGGAGACGGGCACCTGCCCGCCGCCGACCCGGAGGCCGTGGCTCGGTACCGCGACCTGGTCGTCCGGATGGTGGGCGGCGACCCGCGGGCGCTCGCCGTGGCCGTCGGCGGCAGCCTCGACGTCGTCGTGCACGCGGGCGACGTCACGGAGGAGGGGCGGGTCGAGCTGCTGCCCTTCGTGCGCGAGCAGGCGGTGGCGGTGGTCACCCACCGGGCCGGCCACGTCGACCCGGCGTTCCGCGACCTGCGCCTGTAGGGCGCGGGAGTCCGCGCGCGCGCCGCGGGGGCGGCGCGCGTTCGCGGCACGGAGCGCGCCAGGCGCGCGGCGCGCTACGCGGGCTGGCGGCTGATCAGCTTCGACAGCACGATGGCGCTGCGGGTGTGGTCGACGTTCGGGGCGTTCCGGACGCGCTCGAGCGCCTCCTCGAGCGACGGGATGTCGCGGCTGCGCATGTGCACGATCGCGTCGGCGCTGCCCGTGACCGTGCCGGCGTCGACCACCTCCGGCACCGTGCTGAGGATGCGCTGCAGCTCGGCCGGCGACACGGTGCCCCGGCAGAAGAGCTCGACGAACGCCTCCGTGCCGAGTCCGTCGACGGCGGGGTCGACCTGCACCGTGAACCCCTTGATGACGCCGTCGGCCACCAGACGGTCGACGCGTCGCTTCACGGCGGAGGCGCTGAGGCCCACCGACGAGCCGATGTCGCCGTAGCCCGCCCGGGCGTTCTGGCGCAGCAGGTCGATGATGCCGTAGTCGAGGTTGTCCACATCGGGCATCATACGCTAGAAAGTTGCGCGGTGCGCCTCGCCTGCGCAACTTAAGTGCGTCCTGAGCGTCCATGATGCGCAGGCTGCGTGTGACACTGGCTGGCGTGAGCATCGCAGCCCCCACCGCCCAGCCCTCCGCAGCCGCCTCGCCGGCGCCGACGCGACGGGCCTCCCGACGTACGGTGCTGATGTGCCGGCCCGACCACTTCACGGTCAGCTACCGCATCAACCCGTGGATGGACCCGTCGAAGCCGACCTCCACGTCGCTCGCCGTGCGGCAGTGGGAGTCACTGTACGAGACCTACCTCCGGCTCGGCATCCAGGTCGAGCTGATCGACCCGCTGCCCGGTCTGCCCGACATGGTCTACGCGGCCAACGGGGGCTTCGTGCTCGACGGCGTCGCCTACGGCGCCAAGTTCACCTACCCCGAGCGCCAGCCCGAGGGCCCCGCCTACATGGAGTGGTTCCGACAGGCGGGCCTCCGCGTCGCCGAGCCCGTCGAGGTCAACGAGGGCGAGGGCGACTTCCTCCTCGTGGGCGACGTGATCCTCGCCGGCACGGGCTTCCGCAGCGCCTCCGACTCCCACGCCGAGCTCGCCCGGGTCACCGGTCGCGAGGTCGTCGGCCTGACCCTGGTCGACCCGCGGTTCTACCACCTCGACACCGCGGTGGCCGTGCTCGACCCGGAGCCGGTCGAGGGCGGCGCCCAGAACATCGCCTACCTCGAGAGCGCGTTCGACGAGCCCTCCCTGGCCGTGCTGCGCGAGCGGTTCCCCGACGCCGTCCTGGTCAGCGACGACGACGCGACCATCCTCGGCCTGAACAGCTACAGCGACGGTCTCCACGTGGTGATCGCCGAGAAGGCCACGGGGTTCGCGCGACAGCTGCGCGAGCGGGGCTACGAGCCGGTCGGCGTCGACCTCTCCGAGCTGCTGCTCGGCGGCGGCGGCGTGAAGTGCTGCACCCTGGAGCTGCGACGATGACGATCGACACGACCCGCGCCTCCGGCCCCACCGAGGCGGCCATCGCCGTCGAGGACGCCGCGCTGGCCCACAACTACCACCCGCTGCCCGTGGTCGTCGCGACCGCCGAGGGCGCCTGGGTCACCGACGTCGACGGCCGCCGCTACCTCGACTGCCTCGCCGCGTACTCGGCCGTGAACTTCGGCCACGGCCACCCGACCCTCGTCGCGGCCGCCCGTGACCAGCTCGACCGGGTGACGTTGACCAGCCGGGCGTTCCACAACGACCAGCTCGGCCCGTTCGCCGCCGAGCTCGCCGCCCTGCTCGGCAAGCAGATGGTGCTGCCGATGAACACCGGCGCCGAGGCCGTCGAGTCGGGCGTCAAGGTCGCCCGTGCCTGGGGCTACCGCGTCAAGGGCGTGCGGCCCGGGGCCGCGAAGATCATCGTGGCGTCGGGCAACTTCCACGGCCGCACCACGACGATCATCAGCTTCTCGGACGACGAGGAGGCGCGGGCCGACTTCGGCCCCTACACCCCCGGTTTCGTCACGGTGCCCTACGGCGACTCCGCCGCGCTCGAGGCCGCGATCGACGACGACACGGTGGCCGTGCTGCTCGAGCCGATCCAGGGCGAGGCGGGCGTCGTCGTGCCGCCGGCCGACTACCTGCCCGAGGTGCGCCGCATCACGCGGGAGCGCCGGGTGCTGTTCATCGCCGACGAGATCCAATCGGGCCTCGGCCGGACCGGCGCGACCGTGAGCTGCGACCTCGTCGACGTCGTGCCCGACCTCTACCTGCTCGGCAAGGCCCTCGGCGGCGGCGTCGTGCCGGTCAGCGCGGTCGTCGGCGACCGCGACGTGCTCGGCGTGCTGCGGCCCGGCGAGCACGGCTCGACGTTCGGCGGCAACCCGCTCGCGGCGGCCGTGGGCCTCGCCGTCGTGCGGATGCTCGCCACCGGAGAGTGGCAGGAGCGCGCGGCGCGGCTCGGCGCCCGCCTGCGCGAGGGCCTCGACGCGCTCGTCGGTCGGGGCGTCGTCACCGTGCGCGGCGCCGGCCTGTGGATGGGCGTCGACATCGACCCTGCGGTCGGCACCGGGCGGGAGGTCTGCGAGGAGCTCATGCGCCGCGGCGTCCTCGCGAAGGACACGCACGGCTCGACCATCCGCCTCGCCCCGCCGCTGGTGATCACCGAGGCCGAGGTCGACGAGCTCGTGTCGACGCTCGCGGCCGTGCTGCGCGACCTCCGCGCCTGAGGTCGGGTCGCCGGCCGGCCTGGCCGGCCCGGTCGGCCCGGCCGGGCCGGCCGGGCCTCAGCCGCCCGCGCGCCCCTCGGGCTTGACGAAGAGGTAGACGACGCTCCGCCCCGTGCGGTGCTCCTGGGCGTTCGCGAAGCCGAGGCCCTCGAGCAGCTCGCGGTCGTCGTCGGTCAGCACGTCGACCTGGCGCCGGACGATCCAGACCCGGTCGGTGGCGGCGAGGCGCTCCGAGAGCTCGGCGCGGTCGTCGGCGTCGTCGAGCTGGAGCGTCTCGTCGGTGAACCTCCCGGCGGCGATGCCCGAGCTGACGAAGGCCACGTCGTCGAGGCCCGCGAAGCGCTGCGGGTAGGCGTAGAGCGCCTGGCGGGGCCGGGTCGAGACGACCCCGGTCGCGTCGAGCAGGACGGCGTCGCCCGGGCGGGCCTGCTGCTCGACGTAGCTGGCGACCTGCGCGAGGTCGGCGCCGCCGCCCTTGCCGTCGGGCAGCCGCTGCAGCACGTACGTCGGCACCGAGGCCGCGACCAGCAGGGCGATCAGGGCGATGCTGACCCACCGCCTCCGGAACCCCGTGATGGCGACCGCCAGCAGCAGGCACATGCCCGGCGCCGACCAGGCCACCAGCCGGGCCTGGAAGAGCGGCGCGATGGCGAGGCCGACCAGCAGCATCACGCCGGTCGGCAGCACGACCCAGAGCGCGCCGAGCAGCACGACGCTGCCGGGGGTGCGCGAGCGGTCGCGGAGGCGCGTGCCGAGCAGGATGAGCAGGGCGGCGCCCAGCACGGCGTAGGCCACGGAGGTCGCGAACCAGGGCTCGACGAGCACCGAGTACCAGGTGACGTCGGAGCCCGTCGCGGGGTCGCCGTTGCCCAGCAGCCGAGTGCGCTCGCGGATGACCGTGCCGATCACCGGGGCGGTGACGAGCAGCGCGGCGCCGGTCGAGATGGACCAGCCGAGGAGGCGGTGGCGCGCTCCCCGACGACGTCGCTGCGCCGGGGCGAGCAGCAGGAAGACGCCGTGCACGAGCACGATCGTCGCCATCGGCACGAACACGGCGATGCACGCCGCGAGGCCGGCGCCGTAGGCGACCCACCACCACCGGCTCTGCCGCCGCGAGGCGACCAGGACGAGGACGGTCGCCCAGACGGCGAGGGCGGCGGTGAGGGCGTAGGGCCGGGCCTCCGCCGCCTCGAGGGTCAGCCGGGGCAGCACCGCGTAGATGCCGGCGGCGAGGACGGCCGTCGTGCGCGTCGTCAGCATCCGCACGAGCACCAGGAGGCCCGCGGCGCCGGCCCCCGCGGCGAGGGCGCTCGGCAGGCGGGTCGAGAGGGTGCTCTCGCCGAACAGGGTCGTCCAGGCGTGCATCACCACGTAGTAGGCGGTGTGCACGGCGTCCCGCTGGTGGGTGAACTCGAGCAGCGAGCCGAGGGGCAGGCGGGCGGCCTGGAGGGTGGTCGCCTCGTCGCTCCAGTACGACGGCACCCACGACGCCGCGAAGCCCACCAGCAGCGCCGCCAGGCCGGCGACCACGGGGTCGAGCCAGCGGCTGCGGGGGTGTGCGACCGCGGGGTCGTGCCCGATGCTCACGCGACGGCGGCCCGGAGGTCAGGGGAGCCGGGCCCCGCGGCGGCGGGGCCCTCGGCGTGGCTCTCGGCAGCTGGGCACGGCATCGATCCGTGGACCTCTCGGTTCTTCGGGCGCGGGGACGGTCGTCCGATGCTAGCGGGTGCCCCTCCGACGCGTCGCGAGCGACCCCGGGGGGAGCTGCGAGCGAGCCCGGGCACGTCGGCAGCGCGCGCCGGGCAACGAGAAAGCCCCCGGCGGGGCCGGGGGCTTCGTGGTGGCTGGACGCGGCGTCGATCCGCGGACCTTTCGATTTTCAGTCGAACGCTCTACCAACTGAGCTACCCAGCCGAGGGAGCCGTAGCTCCTGGTGAGAGGCGGTGCCTCTCGGACGGGGTGACCCGTCGCTGCGACCCTGACCGGACTTGAACCGGCGACCTCCGCCGTGACAGGGCGGCGCGCTAACCAACTGCGCTACAGGGCCAAACTGGTGGTGCGTGGTGTTTCCGTGAACGATGCTACCGGACTCGAGACCATTGCTGGAACCGTGACCCCAACGGGATTCGAACCCGTGCTGCCGCCGTGAAAGGGCGGTGTCCTAGGCCACTAAACGATGGGGCCGAGTGACCTCGGAAGATCACAGAGCAACCGAGGAAGGAGCATACGCAACCCGCGGCCACGATGCAAACCGGGGAGGCGCCTCCCCGGTCCAGGAGGGTCCCTCACGACCGCGACGCCCCGTCGCCACACCGACGGGGGTCTCGCTCGGAGGGGGGAGCGGGAGCTAGGTTCGACCTGTCCTTGATGCTTGGTCGCGACGGCCCTGCGCCCGGCCGGGCGGAGCCGCACGGCGCCTCGACCACGACGAACCGGTGATGCCTCATGATCTCGACCTCCCCCCGACGGCCGCGTGCCGCCCGCGGCCTCCTCACGAGCGCCGACCGCCGCCCCGTCCGCCTCGCCCTCGTCGCCGCCGCCCTCTCGCTGGTCGTCACCGGCAGCGTGCTCGCGGCCCCGACGCCCGCCCGGGCCGCCGACTACCCCACGTGGGAGCAGGTCGCCGCCGCCCAGGCGAACACGGACGCGAAGGCCGCCGAGATCGCCACCATCACGGGCCTCCTCGCCCAGCTCTCGACCGACCTCGAGGCCGCGAACGCCGACGCCGTCGCGAAGGGCGCGGCCTACGAGGAGGCGCAGACCGCCTACGACCAGGCCGAGTTCAAGCTCGGCCAGCTGCAGGACCAGGCCGACGCCGCGGACGCCGTCGCCGCCGCCAGCGAGGAGCGCGCGGGCCAGCTCGCCGCCCAGCTCGGCCGCTCGTCGGGCGGCAACGACATCAGCAGCAGCCTCATCGCCGACCCGGGCGACGCCAACGAGCTGCTGTACAAGATCGGCGCCATGTCGAAGCTGACCGAGCAGGCCGACGGCATCTACTCGCAGGCCACGCAGGACCGCAACACCGCCCAGTCGCTCAGCGACCAGGCCGACGTCGCCGCCACGGCGCTCAAGGCCCTGGCCGTCGAGGCGGAGGACGCGCTGGCGGCGGCCAACGAGGCCGCCCAGGCCGCGGCGGACGCCGTGGCCGCCCAGGAGGAGAACAAGAGCCGGCTCGACACGCAGCTCGCGATCCTCCAGTCGGACCTCACCACGACCAAGGAGGAGTTCGAGAAGGGCGAGGCCGAGCGCAAGGCCGCGGAGGCCGCCGCCGCCGCCGAGGCGGCCCGCCTGGGCAGCCCCACGAACGGCACCCCCACCGGCGTCGTCTCGAGCGCCGGCTGGACGCGCCCGTCGGGCGGGAACATCTCGAGCGGCTTCGGCATGCGGGTGAACCCGGTCACGCACGCCTACATCCTGCACGCGGGCACCGACCTCGCCGCGGCCTGCGGCACGCCGATCTTCGCGGCGACGAGCGGCACGGTGAGCTACGCCGGCTGGTACGGCGGCTACGGCAACTTCGTCCTGCTCGACAACGGCGGCGGCGTCACCACCGGCTACGGGCACCAGCCGAACGGCGGCATCACGGTGAGCGTGGGCCAGCACGTCGAGGTCGGGCAGCAGATCGGCCACGTCGGCTCGACCGGCAACTCGACCGGATGCCACCTGCACTTCGAGACGCGCGTCGGCGGCACGCCCGCCAACCCGGTCGACTTCATGGCGCAGCGCGGCATCCGCCTCTAGCGGCACGACGACGGAGGGCCCGACACCAGCAGGTGTCGGGCCCTCCGTCGCGCGGTCGGCGGGTGCGGGTCAGTGGCCCTCGGCCGCCAGCTTCACGATGCCGGCCTCGACGATGGCCTCGGCCTCGGCGGCGTCGCCCCAGCCCTCGGTCTTGACCCACTTGCCGGGCTCGAGGTCCTTGTAGTGCTCGAAGAAGTGCTCGATCTCCTTGCGCAGGTACTCGGGCACGTCGGTGACGTCCTGGATGTGCTCCCAGCGCGGGTCCTTCGCCGGCACGGCGATGACCTTGGCGTCGCTGCCGCCGTCGTCGGTCATGTTGAAGACGCCCACGGGGCGGACCTTCACGCCCACGCCCGGGAAGAGCGGGTAGTCGAGCAGCACGAGCACGTCGACGGGGTCGCCGTCGAGGCCGAGCGTGTTCTCGAAGAACCCGTAGTCGGTCGGGTAGACGAAGCCGGTGAAGAGCACGCGGTCGAGGTAGACGCGACCGGTCTCGTGGTCGACCTCGTACTTGTTGCGGCTTCCCTTGGGGATCTCGATCACGGCGTCGTACGCGGCCATGGGTGCTCCTGGTTCAGTCGTGGGGGTGCCGACCAGACCGGTCGGCGGCTGCCGGTAACGTTACAAGATGCCCGACAGACCGCGTCTGACCCCCGCCATGGCCGACGTCCGCCGGGCCGTCCGCGGCTCCCTCGGCGACCTGGCCGCCGACTCCCTCGTGCTCGTCGCCCTGAGCGGCGGGCCCGACTCGCTGGCGCTCGCCGCGGCGACCGCGTTCGAGGCGCCCCGGGCGGGGCTTCGGGCCGGAGCCGTCGTGGTCGACCACGGGCTGCAGGCCGGGTCGGCCGACGTGGCGACCGCGGCCGCGGCCCAGGCGACGGCGCTCGGGCTCGCCCCGGTGGTCGTCCGCCGCGTCGCCGTCGGCGTCGAGGGCGGCCCGGAGGGGGCAGCCCGGGAGGCGCGCTACCGGGCCCTGCGCGAGGTCACGGCCGAGACCGGTGCGGTCGCGGTGCTCCTCGGCCACACCCTCGACGACCAGGCCGAGACCGTGCTGCTCGGGCTCGCGCGGGGGAGCGGCCCCACCAGCCTGCACGGGATGGACGCGGTGCGGGGGCCGTGGCGACGGCCGCTGCTGGCCGTCCGGCGGGAGACGACCCGCGCCTCCTGCGCCGACCTCGGGCTGGACCCCTGGCTCGACCCGCACAACGACGACGCCTCGTTCGCCCGCGTGCGCGTCCGGCAGGTCGTGCTGCCGGTGCTCGAGCGCGAGCTCGGCCCCGGCGTCGCGGTGGCCCTCGTCCGCACCGCGGCGCAGCTGCGCGAGGACTCCGAGGCACTCGACCACTTCGCCGAGGAGCAGGCCGAGGAGGTCGCCGACCACGCCGAGGCCGGCATCTCGCTCGACGTCCGCGCTCTCGCGGCCGACCCGGCCGCGCTCCGACAGCGCTTGATCCGGCTGGCCGTCGAGGGCGAGTTCGGCGTCGTCCTCAGCCGCTCGCAGACCCTCGAGGTCGCCCGCCTCGTGACCGACTGGCACGGCCAGGGAGCCGTCTCGTTGCCGGGCGTTACAGTGGAGCGCACCGGGGGCGTGCTGCACTTCAGCGCCGCCGGCACCGCCTGAGGCCCGGCCGCTCGACCAGCGCCGCCGCCCCTCGCCCCCGACGTCGTCACCTCCGACGTCGTCGCCCCCACCCCGTCATCCCCGACCCCCCAGGAGAACGCGCGCCCATGGAACTCAGCGACATCGACGGCGACCTCACCAGCGTCCTCTACACCGAGGAGCAGATCCACGCGAAGATCGCGGAGGTCGCCCGCCAGGTCGAGGTCGACTACGCCGGCCGTGACCCGCTGCTCGTGGGCGTGCTCAAGGGCGCCGTCATGGTGATGGCCGACTTCGCGCGCGAGCTCAAGCTCAACGCGCCGATGGACTGGATGGCCGTGTCGTCGTACGGCTCGGGGACGAAGTCGTCGGGCGTCGTGCGCATCCTGAAAGACCTGGACACCGACCTGCACGGTCGCGACGTCATCATCGTCGAGGACATCATCGACTCGGGCCTGACCCTCTCGTGGCTGCTCGAGAACCTCAAGAGCCGCGGCGCCGCCTCCGTCGAGATCTTCGCCCTGCTCCGCAAGCCGGCCGCCGCCAAGGTGCAGGTCGACGTGAAGTACGTCGGCTACGAGATCCCCAACGACTTCGTCGTGGGGTACGGCCTCGACTTCGACGAGAAGTACCGCAACCTGCGCGGCGTCGGGGTGCTGGCGCCCCACGTCTACAGCTGACCGGGGCCCGGGCGGGCCGAGGGCCCGACGGGGGCCGTGGCCCCAGTGAGGGGCTCCCCGACCGCTCAGAGCGAACACCCACCAGCCCCCGAGGGGACGCGAGGTAACCTCTCCCTCACGTTCTCCCTGCAGAAAGGTGTCGGGCTCCGCCCGTACTGACATGGACCTCAAGAAACTCTTCCGCGGACCGATCATCTACGTCGTGATCGCGGTGCTCGGCATCGGGATCGGCTGGAGCGTCATCAGCGCCTCCGGCTCGACGCGCGTGTCGACCCAGAAGGGCCTCGAGGCTCTGAACGACGACAAGGTCTCCTCGGCGACCATCTTCAGCAACGAGCAGCGCGTCGACCTCGTCCTGAAGGACGGCGACGAGCAGCAGCAGTTCTACTACGCGACCCCGCGCGGCGACGAGGTCGTCCAGGCGGTCGACGACGCGAAGCTCGAGAGCTTCGACGACAACGTCACGCAGGGCAACTGGTTCCTCTCGCTGCTGAGCGTCCTCCTGCCCTTCGTGATCATCGGCGCCATCTTCTGGTTCCTGCTCTCGTCGATGCAGGGCGGCGGCAGCAAGGTCATGCAGTTCGGCAAGTCCAAGGCCAAGCTCGCGTCGAAGGAGACGCCGCAGGTCATGTTCACCGACGTGGCCGGCGCCGACGAGGCGATCGAGGAGCTCGAGGAGATCAAGGAGTTCCTCAAGGAGCCCGCTAAGTTCCAGGCCGTCGGCGCTCGCATCCCCAAGGGCGTGCTGCTCTACGGCCCTCCCGGCACCGGCAAGACCCTGCTGGCCCGCGCCGTCGCCGGCGAGGCCGGCGTGCCGTTCTTCTCGATCTCCGGCTCGGACTTCGTCGAGATGTTCGTCGGCGTCGGCGCCAGCCGCGTCCGTGACCTCTTCGAGCAGGCCAAGCAGAACTCGCCCGCCATCATCTTCGTCGACGAGATCGACGCCGTCGGCCGCCACCGCGGCGCCGGCGTCGGCGGCGGCAACGACGAGCGCGAGCAGACGCTGAACCAGCTGCTCGTCGAGATGGACGGCTTCGACGTCAAGACCAACGTCATCCTGATCGCGGCGACCAACCGTCCCGACGTGCTCGACCCCGCCCTGCTGCGCCCCGGCCGCTTCGACCGCCAGATCGGCGTCGACGCCCCGGGCCTCGACGGCCGCAAGCAGATCCTCGAGGTGCACGGCAAGGGCAAGCCCCTCGCCGCCTCGGTCAACCTCGAGGTGCTGGCCCGCAAGACGCCGGGCTTCACCGGTGCCGACCTGGCCAACGTGCTCAACGAGGCCGCGCTGCTGACGGCTCGCTCGAACGCGCAGCTGATCGACAACCGCGCCCTCGACGAGGCCGTCGACCGCGTCATGGCCGGCCCGCAGCGCCGCAGCCGCATCATGAACGACCACGAGAAGCTCATCACCGCGTACCACGAGGGCGGCCACGCCCTCGCCGCCGCGGCGATGCGCCACACCGACCCGGTCACGAAGATCACGATCCTGCCGCGCGGCCGTGCCCTGGGCTACACGATGGTGCTTCCCCTGGAGGACAAGTACAGCGTGACCCGCAACGAGCTGCTCGACCAGCTCACCTACGCCATGGGCGGCCGCGTCGCGGAGGAGCTCGTCTTCCACGACCCGACCACCGGCGCCTCGAACGACATCGAGAAGGCCACGGGCACCGCCCGCAAGATGGTCACCGAGTTCGGCATGAGCAACAAGGTCGGCTCGGTCAAGCTCGGCCAGGGCTCGGGCGAGCAGTTCATGGGCCGCGACATGGGCCAGCGCGACTACTCGGAGACGATCGCCGAGACCGTCGACGCCGAGGTGCGCGTGCTGCTCGAGCAGGCGCACGACGAGGCCTGGGCCGTCATCAACGACAACCGCGACATCCTCGACCACCTCGCCGCCGAGCTCCTCGAGAAGGAGACCCTCGACCACGACGAGCTGGCGGAGATCTTCAAGGACGTCAAGAAGCTGCCCGAGCGCCCCCAGTGGCTCTCCAGCGACAAGCGCCCCGTGTCGGACCGCCCCGCGATCCCGATGCCGACGAAGGCGCCCGTCGACGCCGACGCCGTCGACGGCGGGGTCGGCTCCGAGCCGGAGCCCGAGGGCCTCACGACCCGCAAGCGCCCGCCGCGCACCGCTCCCGGCATCGCCACGGCCTGAGCGGGCCACCCGACCGGGGCTGTGTGGAGCTCCCGCCCCGGTCGGTAGCCTGGTCAGTCGAACCGTAGGCCTGATGGCAAGGAGCACCTCGTGACCGACTCGCCGACCGGCGGCTCCCGCCGCGACCCGGCCGCCGCGCCCGACGCTCCGGCGTGGCGGCGGCCCCGCGGGCGAGAGCGGTACCCCGACCCGGTCGAGGTCGACGCTCCGCCGACGTCGGCCCCGGCCTCCGGCACGGAGCGACGCCTCGCGCTCGCCCTCGACGAGACGGCCGCCGTCCGGCCGCCCGCCCAGCTCCCTCCCGTGACGCACACTCCGGCGACGCGGGCAGCGGCGGAGGTGCCCGCCGCGGTGATCCGCGTGCCGCCGGCCCGGACCCCGGCGCAGCCGACGCCGACTCCCGCGCAGTCGACCTCGGCGCAGCCCGCGCAGCCGACGCCGGCGCGCGACGCCGTGTCGCGACGCGCGGTCTCGACCCCCGTGCAGGCGGGCGGCGAGGCCGAGCCGACCCGCGCCTCCGGCCGTCGCCTCGTCGCGGGGGGCCGCTTCGACGGCCCGCTGCCCGTCGGCGCCGAGCGCACCCGGGTCGGCTCGCACGCCGCCCCCGGGCTGGTCGACGGGCCCCCGCGCTCCTCGGTCGAGCCCGGCCGGCCCCGTGGTGAGCGCGCACGGCGTCGGGGAGCCGACGCGGCGCCCGTCGTCGTCCGGTCCCGCCCGGCCGTCCCGCTCGACCTGCTGCCCGCCGACGGCGGCCGCGCCCTCGTGATGGGCATCCTCAACGTGACCCCCGACTCCTTCAGCGACGGCGGTCGCTGGGTCGGCCTCGGCGCGGCCCTCGACCACGCTCGCGAGCTCGTCGCCGCGGGTGCCGACCTCGTCGACGTGGGCGGCGAGTCGACGCGCCCCGGGGCGTCCCGGGTCGACCCGCTCGAGGAGCAGCGCCGCGTGCTGCCCGTCGTCCGCGAGCTGGCGTCCGAGGGCGTGCGGGTCAGCGTCGACACGATGAACGCCTCCACGGCGCGCGCCGCCGTCGAGGCCGGCGCCGACGTGATCAACGACGTCTCGGGCGGCCTCGCCGACGACGCGATGGCCGACGTGGCCGCCGAGACCGAGCGGCTGTTCGTCGCCATGCACTGGCGCGGTCACCTCGAGCACGGCCGCGGCGCGCCCGACTACGGCGGCGACGTCGCCCGCCGCGTCCGCGACGAGCTCGCCGCCCGCGTCGACGCCCTCGCGGGTCGGGGCGTGCGCCTCGACCGCCTCGTGCTCGACCCCGGCGTCGGCTTCTCGAAGGACGCCGCCCAGAACTGGCGCGTGCTCGCCGCCCTGCCCGAGCTGGCCCGCCTCGGCCAGCCGCTGCTGGTGGGGGCGTCGCGCAAGAGGTTCCTCGGGGAGCTGCTGCCCGACGGCGCCCCGCCCGAGCAGCGCGACCTGCCCACCGCCGTGGTGAGCGTGCTCGCGGCCCAGGCCGGCGTGTGGGCGGTGCGCGTGCACGACGCGGCCGGCACCCGCGTCGCCCTCGACGTGCTGCACGCCTGGCAGGGCGCCGCCGTGCCCGCGCGACCGGCGAGGCACGCGTGAGCGCCGAGGTGCCGGCGGGCGGTGCCGCGGACGCCGCCGGCGCTGCTGCCGCCGGCGCTGCTGCCGCCGGCGCTGCCGCTGACGGCGCAGCTCCGGCCGCCCCGGCCCTCCGCCTCGTGCCGCGCGGCCTGGACGTGCTGCGCCTGAGCGGCGTGCGGGCCACCGGCCACCACGGCGTCTTCGAGCACGAGCGCCGTGACGGCCAGGAGTTCGTGGTCGACGTCGTCGTGCACCTCGACGCCGCGCCGGCCGCCGACGGCGACGACCTCGCGCAGACCGTCCACTACGGCGTGCTCGCCGAGCAGCTCGTCGCCGCCGTCGAGCGCGACCCGGTCGACCTCGTCGAGACCCTCGCCGAGCGGCTCGCGCACGTCGTGCTGTCGTTCCCCGCCGCGGTGCGGGCCGAGGTCACGGTGCACAAGCCCCACGCGCCGATCACGGTGCCGTTCGGCGACGTGTCGATCACCGTCGTCCGGGAGCGCGCGTGAGCACGGCGGGGCCCGCGCGCTCCGGCCGCGGCTCCGTCCCGGTCCCCGGCTCCCGCACCGCGCCTCCCGGGCCCCTCGCCCGTCGCGCGGTGATCGCGCTCGGCTCCAACCTCGGCGACCGCGACGGGCTGCTCCGCGACGCCGTCGCGGCCCTCGACGCCGTCGACGGGGTGCACGTCGTCGCAGCGTCTGCCCCCGTCTCGTCGGTGGCCGTCACGCTCGACGGGCCCGACGAGAGCAAGCCCGACTACCTCAACGCCGTCGCCCTCGTCGACACCACCCTCGGGGGTCTCGACCTGCTGGCGGCCCTGCAGTCGATCGAGTCCGACCGGGGCCGGGTGCGCACCGAGCGCTGGGGGGACCGCACCCTCGACCTCGACGTGGTCGTGCTCGGCGACGACGAGAGCGACGACCCGCGCCTCACGCTGCCCCACCCGCGCGCCGCCGGGCGGGCCTTCGTGCTCGAGCCCTGGCTGCAGGTCGAGCCGGAGGCGCGGCTCGGCCGGGCAGGGCGCGTCGCCGACCTGCTCGCCGCGCTGCCCGACCGCACCCGGCCGGTCGCGGGAGCCGGCGCGCTCTGGCCGCCCGCCGAGCGCGCTCCCGGCGCCGTGCGCTCCGAGCCCGCCGCCCCCGCCCCCGACCACACCCCCGGAGCCGACGCGTGAGACACACCCGCCCCGCCACCCTGATCGGCCTCGCCGTCGTCGCCCTCGTGGTCGGCTTCGTGCTCGACGCGGCGCTCGTCGCGACCGGTCGGCCGTCGATCGTGCCGCCCGTGGTGCTCGGGCTCGTGCTGCTCGCCATCGGCGGCATCGTCGTGACGATGGCGATGCCGGTCCGGCGCGTGGCCCGGGGCTCGCGCACCGAGCGCGTCGACCCGTACTACGCGACCCGGGTGCTGCTGCTCGCGAAGGCCAGCAGCCTGGCCGGGGCGCTCTTCGGCGGCGGCGCCGGCGGGGTGCTGCTGTTCATGACGACGCGCGGCGTGGGGGTGGCAGTAGGCTCCGTCGTGCCCGCGGTCGTGGCCGTCGTGGGGGGCCTCGGCCTCCTCGTCGGGGGGATCGTCGCCGAGCACATGTGCACCGTGCCGCCCGGTGACGACGACGACGGCGGGCCGGGGGCCCAGGCCGCCTGAGAGCACGCCCGCCGACCGCACCGCCCCGGAGGACCGCCATGAGCCGACTCGACGTCGCCGACGCGACCTGGACGGGCGTCTCGCCGCGGTACGTCTGGCCCGAGGTGATCGGCTGGCTCGTCACGGGTCTCGTCGTGGCGGCGGCCACCCTGCCGCTGTGGTTCCTCGACTCGCTGTGGTGGCGCCTCCTCACGGCCGGGCTGGTCGTCGTCACCCTCCTCGTCTGCGCGTTCGTGCCGCGGCGCGTGCGGGCCATCGGCTACCAGCTGCGCGACGACGACCTGCTGCTGCGCAAGGGCGTCCTGTTCACCCGCGTCGTCGCCGTGCCCTACGGCCGCATGCAGCTCATCGACATCAACCGCGGGCCGGTCGTGCGCGCCCTCGGGCTCAGCGACCTCAAGTTCGTGACGGCGGCCGCGTCCTCGGCCGTGACCATCCCCGGGGTGCCCGAGGCCGAGGCGGAGGCGCTGCGCGACCGCCTGGTCGAGCTCGCCGAGTCGAGGCGGGCGGGGCTGTGACCGACGTCGGGCCGTCGGCTGCCGGGCCGGCCGATCCCGCCGGCCCCGTCGGCCCGGCCGGTCGCGCTGGCCCCGCCGGCCCGTCGGCCCCCGCCGAGGTCGCGGCGCTCACCGACGGCGAGTGGCACCGGCTGCACCCGGCGACGCCCCTGCTCCGCGGCGGCACCGCGCTGATCGTCGCGCTCGGCATCATCGTCTACAACGCGCGCGACTGGGTCGTGCAGCTCGTCGCCGGCATCGTCAGCGGGCGCCGCGGGGGCGACGACGGCGACCCGTTCGGCTACGTCGTCGACCACGGCCTGCTCGGCTGGGTGCTGCTCGGGCTCGTCGTCGTCGTGGCCGTGCTGTCGACCTTCTTCTGGCTGGCCTGGCGGATGAACACGTTCCGCGTCACCGAGGAGACGGTGGAGGTGCGCAGCGGCATCGTCTTCCGCACCGAGCGTCGGGCCCGCCTCGACCGGGTGCAGGGCATCGCCGTGCAGCGGCCCGTCCTCGCGCGGCTGTTCGGCGCCGCCAAGCTCGAGGTCAGCCAGGCGGGCGACGACGCCAACGTCAGCCTCGCGTACCTGCGCTCCGCCTCGGCCGACGACCTCCGACGCGAGATCCTGCGCCGCGCCTCCGGGGCCCAGCGCGCCGAGGGGGTCTCGCTGGCGAAGGGGCCGGCCGGGCGGCCGGGCTTCGTCGGCCTCGTCGAGCAGCGCGCCGCGGAGTTCCTCGCGGACGGCACCGAGGAGGCGCCTCCCGAGTCGGTCGTGCGGGTCGACCTCCGCAGGCTGGTCGGCTCCGTCGTGCTCAGCGGCTACACGCTGTTCATCGTCGCCGCCGCGATCGCCGTCGTCGTCACGGTGCGGCTGACGGGGGAGTGGTTCTTGCTCTTCGCGCTGCTGCCGGCCGTGCTCGGCTCGGGCGGCTACTACGTCAACCGGGTGTCGAAGTCGCTGCGGTACAGCATCGCCGGCACCCGCGACGGCATCCGCATCGGCTACGGCCTCTTCTCCACCACGAACGAGACGCTGCCGCCCGGGCGCATCCACTCGGTGCGCGTGAGCCAGCCGCTGCTCTGGCGGCCGTTCGGCTGGTGGGAGATCAGCATCAACCGCGCCTCGCGCTCGAGCGCGGCGGCGTCGTCGTCGACGGGGCAGCAGGGCGCGAGCGTGCTGCTGCCCGTGGGCGACGAGGGCGACGTGCGCCGGGTGCTCGAGCTCGTGCTGCCCGAGCTGGTCGGGCTCGCGGCGGCGGCGGAGGCCGACGCGGACGGGGCGCCGACGGTGGTCGCCGACGGCCCGGCAGGGCCCGCTGCGGCGGCCTCGCCCCCCGACGACCTGCGCGCCGCGGCCGACGAGCACGCCTCGCACACGCTGCGCCTCGTCGAGGACGGCCTCACGTCGCGCGGCTCCGACGGCGGCTTCACGACGTCGCCGCGTCGGGCCGCGGTGCTGCGCTGGTTCTCGTGGCGGCGCAACGGCTTCCGGGCGGCGCCCGGCGCGCTGCTGCTGCGGAAGGGCGCGATCTGGCGTGAGCTGATCATCGTGCCGCTGCCCCGGGTGCAGAGCGTGAGCCTGCACCAGGGACCGCTGCTGCGGCGGCTCCGCCTCGCCGCCGTGCACCTGCACACGGTCGCCGGGCCGATCACCGCCCAGATCGGCGCCCTCGACGAGGCCGACGCCCTCGCCTTCTTCACCGGAGCCGCCCGCGACGGCGTCGAGGCCGCCCGGGCCGACCGCACCCACCGCTGGCTCGCCGTCGCCTCGGCCGCCGAGTCCCCCGCCTCCCCGGTCCCCGCCGCCGCCTCGGCTCCTGCCACCGCTGCCGGCGTCGTGCCCGCCGCCTCCCCGGGCCCAGCCGTCCCTCCCGCTCCCGCCGCTCCCGCTCCCGCCGTTCCCGCTCCCGCCGTTCCCGCTCCCGCCGCTCCCGCTCCCGCCCCTCCTGCTCCTGCTCCTGCTCCTGCTCCTGCCCCTGCCCCTGCCCCTGCTCTCAAATTTGAGAGTGATCCGGTGGCGAGCGACCAGGCAGCCGCGGAGAACGGGCTCGCTGCGTCGGATCCCTCTCGGATTCCCCCCGAGGAGTCGCGGGTCGGGTCGCCGACGCCCGTCACGCCCCCGGACGCCCCGCCGGCACCCGCCCCGGCACCGCCACGCGCACCCGCCCCGGCCCCGGCACCGGCCCCCGCACCGGCCCCGACGCCGGCGTCCGCACCCGCACCCGCGTCCGCACCCGCCTCCGCACCCACCCCCGCCCCCGCCCGCCACCGAGAGGACGACCCCCGATGAGCCCCCAGCAGAGCGGACGCCTCGGCATCGGAGTCGTCGGCGCCGGCCGCGTCGGGCCCGTGCTCGGCGCCGCGCTCGCCGCGGCCGGCCACGCGATCGTCGGCATCTCGGCCGTCTCCGAGCGCAGCCGCGACCGCGCCGAGGCGATCCTGCCCGGTGCTCCGGTGCTGACCGTGCAGCAGATCGTCGAGCGCTCCGAGCTCGTGCTGCTCGCGGTGCCCGACGACCAGCTCGCCGACCTCGTCACGGGCCTGGCCGCGACCGGCGCCTGGCAGGCCGGCCAGCTCGTCGTGCACACGTCGCCCGTGCACGGGCTCGAGGTGCTCCGCCCCGCGCTGCAGGCCGGGGCGATCCCGCTCGCCATCCACCCCGCCCTCACCTTCACCGGCACGACCATCGACCTGGTGCGGCTGCGCGAGGCGTACTGCGCGGTCACCGCGCCGGTGCCGGTGCAGCCGATCGGCCAGGCGCTCGTCGTCGAGATGGGCGCCGAGCCGGTGCTCGTCGCGGAGGCCGACCGGCCGCGCTACGCCGAGGCCGTCGCCACCGCGTCCGAGTTCTCGGCGGCGATCGTCACCCAGTCGGTCGGCATGCTCGCCGAGCTCGGCGTGCCCGACCCCGGTCGCGTGATCGCGCCGCTCGTCCGCTCGGCCATGGACCGCGCCCTCGCCGTCGCCGCGGGGTCGGTGGGCCCCGGTACCATCGACACTGCGCCGTTCGGGCGCCCGTCGGCCGACGACGGGCCGTCACCGCGGCACGGGGCGTGAGGTCCGGCCTCGACCCGCACCGCCCGCACCGCCTCCACCCTTCGTCCCCTGCAGGAGCCCCTCGCACATGACCGACGCCCCCGACACCAGCACCCCCACCGACGAGGCGGCCGCCGAGGCCGAGGCGGCCCGTGAGGCGTCGGAGCAGAAGCAGGTGCGCCTCGAGAAGCGCGCCCGCCTGCTCGAGTCGGGCCGCGAGGCCTACCCCGTGGGCGTGCCGGTGACCGACACGATCGCCGCCGTCCGTGCCCGCCACGCCGACCTCGAGCCCGGCGCCGAGACGGGCGACGTCGTCGGCCTGGCCGGCCGCGTCGTGCACGCGCGCAACACCGGCAAGCTCTGCTTCGCCGCGCTGCAGGCCGGCGACGGCACACGCATCCAGGCGATGGTCTCGCTCGCGGCCGTCGGCGAGCAGGCGCTCGCCGACTGGAAGGAGCTCGTCGACCTCGGCGACCACGTCTTCGTGAAGGGCGAGGTCATCTCGTCGCGGCGGGGCGAGCTGTCGATCATGGTCGCCGAGTGGAGCATCGCCGCGAAGGCGATCCTGCCGCTGCCGAACCTGCACTCCGAGCTCAGCGAAGAGACGCGCGTGCGTCAGCGCTACCTCGACCTGATCGTGCGCGACCAGGCTCGCGTGACCGTGCGGGCCCGTGCCGCGGCCGTCTCGTCGCTGCGTCGCACCTTCGACTCGTACGAGTACCTCGAGGTCGAGACCCCGATGCTCCAGACGATGCACGGCGGCGCCGCGGCGCGTCCGTTCCAGACGCACAGCAACGCCTTCGACACCGAGCTCTTCCTCCGCATCGCGCCCGAGCTGTTCCTCAAGCGCGCGGTGGTCGGCGGCATCGACCGCGTCTTCGAGATCAACCGCAACTTCCGCAACGAGGGCGCCGACTCCACCCACTCGCCCGAGTTCGCGATGGTCGAGGCCTACCAGGCGTACGGCGACTACGAGCAGATGGCCCGCCTCACGCAGGAGCTCGTGCAGAACGCCGCGCACGCCGTGGCCGGCTCGCACCTCGTCACCCTCGCCGACGGCTCGGAGTACGACCTCGGCGGCGAGTGGGCCCGCGTGCCGATGTACGAGTCGCTCAGCGAGGCCGCCGGCCGCGAGATCACGCCCGAGACGACGGTCGCCGAGCTGCAGGAGCTCGCCGACTCGGTCGAGCTCGTCGTGCCGCACGAGACGCACGGCAAGCTGGTCGAGGAGCTGTGGGAGCACTTCGTCAAGCCGTCGCTCGACCGCCCCACCTTCGTCGTCGACTTCCCGGTCGACACGAGCCCGCTCGTGCGCCAGCACCGGTCGAAGGCCGGCGTGGTCGAGAAGTGGGACCTCTACGTGCGCGGCTTCGAGCTGGCGACGGCGTACTCGGAGCTCGTCGACCCGGTGATCCAGCGCGAGCGCTTCGTCGAGCAGGCCGCGCTGTCGGCCCGCGGCGACGCGGAGGCGATGCGCCTCGACGAGGACTTCCTCCGCGCGCTCGAGCACGGCATGCCGCCGAGCGGCGGCATGGGCATGGGCATCGACCGCCTGCTGATGGCGATCACCGGCCTCGGCATCCGCGAGACGATCCTCTTCCCGCTCGTCAAGTGAGGGAGGCGCGGGTCGGCTCGTGAGGGCCGGCCGCGGTACCCGGTGGACTCCCGGGCACCATCGCTTACCCTTGTGGAGTGCCTGAGACTTTCTGGGGAGCTGCGCTCTTCGCCGTGACCCCGACCATCGTCGTCGGGCTGATCTTCTGGTTCGCCGTCCGGTCGCTGCTCCGAGCCGACCGCACCGAGCGGACCGTCTACTCGCAGATCGAGGCGGAAGAGCGCGCCCGCGCCGAGGCCGAGGAGCGCTCCGGCCGCTGAGGCGCCGCTCCGAGCTCTGACGAGGTGACTCGTCCTGGGTCCTCTCCCTCGTGGAGGGGCCCGGACGGGTCACCTCGTTCGTCGTCGTCAGCCCACTACCCCTCCCGCGGCGACCCCGCCCGCGGCGGGCGGCGGCACGCCCGCGACCGCGCTCTCGACCCCCTGCTCACCCGGGTGGTCTCGGGGGGCCGAGGGGTGCCTCCCACGGGCCTCGGTGTCCCCCTCCCCGGGGCAGGGTCAGCCGGTCGCCGCGTACCCCGGCGCGTTCGGTGGACAGTCGCGCAGTGTTCGCTTGACACCCCGCGATCCGCGTGTTCATGGGGATGCGCGGGGGTCGCACCCAGGAAGCCGTACCCCGTGCGGCCCCGACCGGGCTTACACCCGCGATGTGCCCCGAGTCAAAGCCGCACCCCGTTCGTCCCCCGAAGCACTCGAAACCCTGTACGTGCCCTCCGAACAACCTTGTGAACTGCCTGAATGACACCAGTGTCATTTCGTGCTGGCACCAGACTCGAAGTACGCCGAAGAGCTTCACGAACTATTCGACACGACACCACGGTCTGAATTCGAGCAGGGAGAGAAACGATGACTACCGTCACCACGCGCAACACCACCACGGACACCACCGACGACACCGAGGTCGAGGTCCTCTCGCAGGTGCGAGGCGCCTCCACCGACCAGGTGGGCGACTACCTCCGCCACATCGGCCGCATGCCCCTCCTCGACGCCGCGGAGGAGACGGAGATCGCCCGCCGCATCGAGGTCGGCCTCTTCGCCGGCGAGAAGCTCAAGGAGCTCCAGGCCGCCGACGCCGTCAAGAAGGTCCGCACGAAGGCGCACGCCGAGACGATGCGCGACCTCCGCTGGCTGCAGCACGACGGCGAGCGTGCGAAGGACCGCATGATCACCGCGAACCTCCGCCTCGTCGTCAGCATCGCCAAGCGCTACACGCAGCGCGGCCTCCCCTTCATGGACGTCATCCAGGAGGGCAACCTCGGCCTGGTGCGCGCGGTCGAGAAGTTCGACTACACGCAGGGCTACAAGTTCTCGACCTACGCCACCTGGTGGATCCGTCAGGCCATCGCCCGCGGCCTCGCCGACAAGGCGCGTGCCATCCGCATCCCCGTGCACACGGTGGAGCGCATCAACCGCATCTCGCGCGCCGAGCGCGACCTGACCGTCGACCTGGGCCGTGCGCCCACCGTCGAGGAGGTCGCCGCCGAGGTCGCGATGGAGGTCGCCGACCTCGTCGAGCTCAAGTCGCGCTCGCACGAGCCCGTCTCGATCCACACCGTCGTCGGCGATGCGGAAGACAGCGAGCTGGGCGACTTCATCGAGGACGAGGAGACCCCGTCGCCGACGGCCGCCACCGAGAACTCGCTGCTGAACCGCGACATGCACGCCCTCGTGGCGACGCTGCCGGAGGACGAGGCCCGCGTGATCCGCATGCGCTTCGGCCTCGACGACGACCAGCCGATGACCCTCGACGAGATCAGCAAGCGCGTGCACAGCTCGCGCCAGGCCGTCTCGCGCGTCGAGAGCCGCGCCCGCCTGCGCATGTTCGCCAAGGCCGTCAGCCAGGACCTGCAGCTGTACCTGCAGTAGTCCGGCGGCAGCGTCCGCTGCACCTGCACCACCACGAGAGGGCCGCCTCCCCGCCCCGGGGAGGCGGCCCTCCGTCGTGTGCCGCCCCGCGCCTCCCCGGGGCCTCCGGGGTCAGGTCAGGAGGCGGCGTCGCCCGCCTCGTCCTCGGCCTCGACGCTCGCCACGACCTCCGCCGCCTCGGCCTCGAGCTGCGCCGCGGAGACGAGCCCGCCGCGGCGGTGCGCCGTCCGGGCCTTGAACTTGGCGCGGACGTCGCTCGGCACGAGCTCGAGCAGCTGGTCCTCGCGGAGAGGCAGGTCGAGCAGGCTGAGCTTCAGCCGCCCCTTCGTCGCGTGCCGCCCGGCGTCGAAGCGGATCACCTGGCCGGCCTCGCGCTGCAGCCGCATCGACACGACGCAGCCCTCGCTGACGTCGGCGACCACGCGGCCGTCGACCTCGAGCGCCGCCGACCGGGTGCCCGCGCCGACCTGGAAGCGCAGGGCCTCGCCCGGCCCGAGCACCACCGAGCGGTCGATGCCCGACATCGGGGCGACCGGCGTGATGAGCGTCGCCGCGACGGCCGGCGACATGACCGGCCCGCCCGCGGCGTAGTTGTAGGCGGTGGAGCCGGCGCTCGTGGCGACGATGATCGCGTCGGCCTTGTAGTGGCCGTAGGGCGTGCCGTCGACGACGAGGTCGGCGGTGACGACGCCCTCGCCCGGGCGGCGGGCGATCGAGACGTCGTTGAAGGCGAGGAAGGTGTGCTCGTCGGTGGAGGTGGAGTGCACCACCTCGACGGCGTGGTGCGGCTCGAGCGAGAAGCGCTTCGCGGCGAGGCGCTCGAGCGCGTCGGGCAGGTCTGCCGGCTCGACCTCGACGAGGAAGCCCAGGTTGCCGTAGTTCACGCCGAGCACCGGCACCGGGCGGTCGGCCACGAGGCGCATCGCGCCGAGCATCGTGCCGTCGCCGCCGAGGGCGACCACGACGTCGACCCGGTCGCGGAACGACCGCTCGTCGACCAGCTCGACCGCGCCCGCGACCCGGTGCTCGTCGCTCTGCAGCGCGATCAGCAGCACGTCGCCCTTGCCGGGCAGGCCGTCCTGCTTCCAGGCGCAGAGGATCGCGACCGACTCGGCCACGGACTTGGTGGGGTGCGGCACGAGACCGACGGTGAAGGTGCCCATGGAGCGACCGTACCGGCGCCCTCCGACAGGTCGCTGCACCTCCGTCACGCCCCCAGCGAACAGGGGCTGCGAACCCCGGGGCCCGTGGTTACTCTCGACAACAGACACCGGTGCTGCCCCCAGTTGGCACCGACTGCATGAGCGGTGGCGCCACTCCCACCCCGCCACCGAGGGAGCAAGAGAAGATGTTCGAGAGATTCACCGACCGTGCCCGTCGCGTCGTCGTCCTCGCCCAGGAAGAGGCGAAGATGCTCAACCACAACTACATCGGTACCGAGCACATCCTGCTCGGGCTCATCCACGAGGGCGAGG
Source organism: Frigoribacterium sp. CFBP 8754 (assembly GCF_014841815.1). NCBI lineage: Bacteria > Bacillati > Actinomycetota > Actinomycetes > Micrococcales > Microbacteriaceae > Frigoribacterium > Frigoribacterium sp. CFBP 8754. The sequence goes on along the minus strand of NZ_JACYUO010000003.1, from coordinate 34,462 downwards.
GCGTCGCCGCCAAGGCCCTCGAGTCGCTGGGCATCTCGCTCGACGCCGTGCGCGAGCAGGTCCAGGACATCATCGGCCAGGGCCAGCAGCAGCCCACCGGTCACATCCCCTTCACGCCGCGCGCGAAGAAGGTCCTGGAGCTCAGCCTCCGCGAGGCCCTCCAGCTCGGCCACAACTACATCGGCACCGAGCACATCCTGCTCGGCCTGATCCGCGAGGGCGAGGGCGTCGCCGCCCAGGTCCTCGTGAAGCTCGGCGCCGACCTCAACCGGGTCCGCCAGCAGGTCATCCAGCTCCTGTCCGGCTACCAGGGCAAGGAGGCGGTGGCCGTGGGAGGCGAGCAGCAGCAGGGCACGCAGGGCGGCAGCCAGGTCCTCGACCAGTTCGGCCGCAACCTGACCCAGGCCGCGCGCGACAACAAGCTCGACCCGGTCATCGGTCGCGAGAAGGAGATGGAGCGGGTCATGCAGATCCTCTCCCGCCGCTCGAAGAACAACCCCGTGCTGATCGGCGAGCCCGGCGTCGGCAAGACCGCCGTCGTCGAGGGCCTCGCGCAGGCCATCGTCAAGGGCGAGGTGCCCGAGACCCTGAAGGACAAGCAGCTCTACTCGCTCGACCTGGGCTCGCTCATCGCCGGCAGCCGCTACCGCGGTGACTTCGAGGAGCGCCTGAAGAAGGTCACGAAGGAGATCCGCACGCGCGGCGACATCATCGTCTTCATCGACGAGATCCACACCCTCGTGGGTGCGGGCGCCGCCGAGGGCGCGATCGACGCCGCGTCGATCCTCAAGCCGCTGCTGGCCCGCGGCGAGCTGCAGACCATCGGCGCCACGACGCTCGACGAGTACCGCAAGCACTTCGAGAAGGACGCCGCCCTCGAGCGCCGCTTCCAGTCGGTGCAGGTCAACGAGCCGTCGCTGCCCCACACGATCAACATCCTCAAGGGCCTCCGCGACAAGTACGAGGCCTTCCACAAGGTGTCCATCACCGACGGCGCGATCGTCTCGGCGGCGAACCTCGCCGACCGCTACGTGAGCGACCGCTTCCTGCCCGACAAGGCCATCGACCTGATCGACGAGGCCGGCGCCCGCCTGCGCCTCTCGATCCTGTCGGCCCCGCCGGAGCTGCGCGAGTTCGACGACCGCATCGCCGGCGTGCGCGCCCAGAAGGAAGCCGCCATCGAGGACCAGGACTTCGAGAAGGCCGCGTCGCTCCGCGACGAGGAGAAGAAGCTGCTCGGTGAGCGCCTCCGCCTCGAGAAGCAGTGGCGCTCGGGCGAGGCCGGAGCCGGCGGCACCGTCGACGAGGGCATCATCGCCGAGGTGCTGGCCCAGGCGACGGGCATCCCCGTCTTCAAGCTCACCGAGGAGGAGACCTCGCGTCTCGTCTTCATGGAGCAGGCGCTGCACCAGCGCGTCATCGGTCAGGAGGAGGCCATCGCGGCGCTCTCCAAGACCATCCGCCGCACGCGTGCCGGCCTGAAGGACCCGAACCGCCCCTCCGGCTCGTTCATCTTCGCGGGGCCCACGGGCGTCGGCAAGACCGAGCTGGCCAAGGCGCTCGCCGAGTTCCTCTTCGACGACGAGGGTGCGCTGATCAGCCTCGACATGTCGGAGTTCGGCGAGAAGCACACCGTCTCGCGCCTCTTCGGTGCCCCTCCCGGGTTCGTCGGCTTCGAGGAGGGCGGCCAGCTCACCGAGAAGGTGCGTCGCAAGCCGTTCTCCGTGGTGCTGTTCGACGAGATCGAGAAGGCCCACCCCGACATCTTCAACAGCCTGCTGCAGGTGCTCGAGGAGGGTCGTCTGACCGACGGCCAGGGTCGTGTCGTCGACTTCAAGAACACGGTCATCATCATGACGACCAACCTCGGCTCGAAGGGCATCGCCGGCGGCCCCGTCGGCTTCCAGATCGAGGGCGACACCGCGACCGGCTACGACCGCATGCGCGCCAAGGTCAACGAGGAGCTCAAGAAGCACTTCAAGCCCGAGTTCCTCAACCGCGTGGACGACACCATCGTCTTCCCGCAGCTGTCGGGCCCCGAGCTGCTCCAGATCGTCGACCTGTTCGTCAAGCGCCTCAGCGAGCGTCTGCTCGACCGCGACATGACGGCCATGCTGACGGTGCCCGCCAAGGAGCGCCTCATCCAGGTCGGCTTCGACCCGGCCCTGGGTGCTCGCCCGCTGCGTCGTGCCATCCAGCACGAGGTGGAGGACCGCCTCTCCGAGCGCATCCTCACGGGCGACCTGACGGCCGGCGACCACGTCGTGGTCGACTACGTCGACGGCGAGTTCGTCTTCACCACGACCCGCCAGCAGGGCCGCGACGAGGTGCTCGTGCTCGAGAAGAGCGACGACTAGGCAGCACCCCGTGCGGGTCTCACCCGCAGTGACGCCCGAGGGCGGTCCGGCTCCGGCCGGGCCGCCCTCGGGCGTCCGTGCGTCCGCGTGCTCCCGTGGTCCGGTGCTCGCGCGGTGGGGTGCGGCGGGTCACCCTCAGCGCGGGCGGGTGGGCGCTGACCCGCCGTCACCGACGCCGACCCGCCGACCCGCGCCTCCTCGGCTCTCCCCGTCCGCCGGAGGCGCGGGGCGCGTGGGTAGGCTGGCCCGATGACCTCCGCCGACCAGCACGGCATCACCGTGCGTGACGCCGTCGTCAGCGACGTGCCGCACATCCAGAGGCTCTGCGAGCCGTTCGTGCAGCGACGCATCCTGCTCGGCAAGGACCTGGTGACGCTCTACGGCGACGTGCAGGAGTTCCAGATCGCGGTCGGCCCCGACGGGGTGCCCGTCGGCTGTGGTGCGCTGCACGTCATGTGGGACGACCTGGCCGAGATCCGGACCCTCGCCCTCGACCCCGCGTGGATCCGCAAGGGAGTCGGCCACCGCCTCCTCGACGGCCTGGAGGAGGCGGCCCGTCGTCTCGAGATCGGTCGCCTGTTCTGCCTGACGTTCGAGGTCGACTTCTTCGAGAAGCACGACTACCTCAACGTCGGCGACGAGGGGCTCGTGCCGCCCGAGGTGTACGCGGAGCTCGTGCGGTCGACCGACGAGGGCGTCGCGGAGTTCCTCGACCTCGCGCGCGTGAAGCCGAACACGCTCGGCAACTCGCGCATGCTGAAGGCACTGCCGCCGCGGCCGTAGGTCGGCGACTCGGCGCGCGTGGCTCGCGGGGTTCGTCCGGCTCGTCCGGCTCGACGGGCTCGACGGCCGGCGGCTCGGCGCACGCTCGGCCCATTCTCAGCGCACACGCCGCCGCCCTCCCGGGCACGGCGGTGACCAGCGCTTAACCTCTGCTCATGTCGACGTTCATGGATCCGACCGGGCCGCAGCCGCCCTCGGTGTACTGGCGTCGGCGTGCGATGGTCGCCCTCGGTCTCGTCGTCGTCATCATCGTCATCGTGTTGATCGTCGTGCGACCCGGCTCCGGCGCCGCCGAGCCCGGCGCCGCCGCGACGAGCACGCCCCCGGCCGCCGCCGAGGAGACGACCGAGGCCTCGGCGCCCGCCACGGGCGCGGCTCCCGCCGCCGACGCGACCGCTCCGGCCACCGACGCGCCCGCCGCGGGTGACGACGCCACCTGCGCCGCGGGCGTCGTCGACCTCGTGCCGATCACCGACGCGGCGACGTACGCGTCGACGCAGCTGCCGCAGATCTCTATGTCGATCACGAACACCGGCTCGGTCGACTGCTCGCTCAACCTCGGGTCGAGCCAGCAGGCCCTCGTGGTCACGAGCGGCCAGGAGCAGTGGTGGTCGTCGAAGGACTGCCAGGTGAACCCGACCGACCAGGTCGTCACCATCCAGGCCGGCCAGACCCTGACCACGCCGGCGATCGCCTGGGACCGCACCCGCTCCACCCCCGACACCTGCGAGGGCACGCGCACCCCGGTTCCTGCGGGAGGCGCGACCTACCGTCTGACCGTCAGCGTCGGAGACATCGTCTCGGCCGACACCGCCCCCATGATCCTGAACTGAGCGCATGACCGATCCTTCTCCCCGTTCCGAGGCCCTCGAGCTGGCGCTGGCGTCGCAGGACGTCGCGGCCGTCGCGTTCGCCCTCCGTCACGATGTGGTCGTGGTGCCGAAGCTGGTGGCGCCCGCGGGCGGTGCTGCTGCGGGTACTGATGCTGCGGGTGCCTCGGGTGCCTCGGGCGCCTCGGGCGCTGGCGGTGGCTCGACGGCCGACGGAGCCGAGGGAGGCGCGGGAGGCGCGGACGAGCCCGCCGACGACGGTCCCGTCTTCGGGGCGGCCGAGCAGGTCCGCGTCTTCGGCCGCGAGAACACCGACAAGCGGATCCTGTTGCTCTTCTCGTCGGCCGACGCCTACGCGGCGATGGTGCCGGACGACCCGCGCCGCGAGGTGATGCTCTACGACGCCGACGCGCTGCGGGCCTTCCTCGACGTGCACCTCGACGTGCTCGAGCAGGTCTTCTTCGACATCGCGGGGCCGCACACCATGGCTGCGACCCCCGAGGACCTGCTCAAGGCCCTGCGCTAGCCGCCCCGCCCTGGGGCACGCCGTGCCGCACCACGTCTTTGCACCGGAACCATGCCGCGGCGTGGTTCGCGTGCGAGGACGTGGTGTCTCGCGGGCCGGGCCGGGCCGGGCCGCGCCGCGCCGCGCGTGCCGCCGCACCCCGTCTTCGCACCGGAACCCTGCCGCGGCGGGGTTCGTGGGCGAGAACGGGGTGTGTGGCGAGGCGCTCCGGGCGGCGCGGGGCGTGCCGCACCACGTTCTCGCCTCGGCACCACGCCGCGGCGTGGTTCGTGCGCGAGGACGTGGTGTCTCGCGGGCCGCGCCGCGCCGCGCCGCGCGAGGCGTGCCGCCGCACCCCGTCTTCGCAGCGGAATTCTGCCGCGGCGGGGTGCGTGTGCGAGAACGGGGTGTGTGGCGAGGTGGGCCGGGCGGCGCGGGGCGTGCCGCACCACGTTCTCGCCTCGGAACCACGCCGCGGCGTGGTTCGTGCGCGAGGACGTGGTGTCTCGCGGGCCGGGCCGGGCCGGGCGGCGCCGCGCCGGGCCGCGCCGCGCGAAGCGTGCCGCCGCACCCCGTCTTCGCAGCGGAACCCTGCCGCGGCGGGGTTCGTGTGCGAGAACGGGGTGTGTGGCGAGGTGGGCCGGGCGGCGCGGGGCGTGCCGCACCACGTTCTCGCCTCGGAACCACGCCGCGGCGTGGTTCCCGTGCGAGGACGTGGTGTCTCGCGGGCCGGTCCGGGCGGCGCCGCGCCGCGCCGCGCCGCGCCGCGCGAAGCGTGCCGCCGCACCCCGTCTTCGCCGCTGAACCCTGCCGCGGCGGGGTTCGCGTGCGAGAACGGGGTGTCTCGTGGCGCGCGCGACGCGCGCTAGAACGCGGCGTCGAGCTCGCGCTCGCGCGGCGTCGCCGCAGCGCTGAACGCGCGGCGCAGCGCCTCGCGCAGGTTGCCCGACTCCGAGTCGACGAGCTGCGTGAAGCCGAGCCGCCGGGCCTCCGACGCGCGCTGCTTCGGTGACGACACGGGCCGGATCTCGCCCGCGAGGCTGATCTCGCCGACGGCCGCGAGGGTGTGGGGGAAGCTCGCGTCGCGGCTGGCGCTCGCGAGGGCCAGGGCGATGGCGAGGTCGGCGCCGGGCTCGGTGATCTTGATGCCGCCGACGGTCGAGACGTAGACGTCGGCGTCGCCGAGGCGGATGCCCGCGCGCCGTTCGAGCACGGCGAGCAGCATGGCGACCCGGGAGGAGTCGACGCCGTTGACGACCCGGCGGGGCTGCGGGGTGCTGCTGGCGACGATGAGGGCCTGGACCTCCACCGGGAGCGCCCGCCGCCCCTCCATCGCGACGGTGATGCAGGTGCCGCTGACGGGTGGCCCTCCGCGTGACATGAAGAGGCCGCTGGGGTCGGCGACCTCGGCGATGCCGTCGCCGGTCATCTCGAAGCAGCCGACCTCGTCGGTCGGGCCGAAGCGGTTCTTGTGGGCGCGGATGAACCGCAGCGCGGTCTGGCGATCGCCCTCGAACTGGCAGACGACGTCGACCAGGTGCTCGAGGAGGCGCGGGCCGGCGATCGTGCCGTCTTTCGTCACGTGCCCCACCAGCAGCACCGGCAGGTTGCGGTCTTTGCTGACGCGGATCAGGGTCGAGGCGACCTCGCGCACCTGCGACGTGCCGCCCGCGATGCCGTCGATGGACGACGACGAGACCGTCTGCACAGAGTCGACGATGACGAGCTGCGGGTCGACCTGGTCGATCTGGCCGAGGATGACGGAGAGGTCGACCTCGGCGGCGAGGAAGAGGTTGTCGTGCATGGCGCCGGTGCGCTGGGCGCGGAGGCGGACCTGCGCCGCGCTCTCCTCTGCGGTGACGTAGAGCACGCGGGCACCGGTGGCGGCGGCGCGGGAGGCGACCTCGAGCAGCAGGGTCGACTTGCCGACTCCGGGCTCGCCGCTGAGCAGGATCGCCGCGCCGGGGACGATGCCGCCGCCGAGAACGCGGTCGAACTCGTGGATGCCGCTCGGCCAGTACGCGACGCTGTTCGCCTCGACCTGCGTGATGGGGCGGGCGACGCGGTCGCCGCCGACGGTGACCGGGGCCGTGCCGCGGGCGCTGACCAGGGCCGAGGTGACGTCGACGACGGTGCCCCAGCGCTGGCACTCCCCGCAGCGACCGACCCACTTGAGGCTGGTCCAGCCGCACTCTGTGCAGCGGAAGGAGGGGGAGGTGGAGCGGGCCATGCGGTCAGCCTAGGTGGGTCCACCGACAGCGGGGGCGCCTCCTCGGGGCTGCGGGGGAGAAGGCTCTCTCGGCCGACCTGGGGAGGGCGGGAGGCGCGGGTCGAGAGGTCGCGACCGGCTCCTCGTCGCCGGAGTGCGAGCCGTTCGCGACCACCCGGCGCTCAGTGGCCCGGGGCGTCCGTCCCGCGCTGGGAGGCGCGGCCGGCACGGCGCTCGGCGGAGCGGGCGACGGCCCCGGCGGCGGCGGCGTCGTGCACGGTGGCGGTGGCGTCGGTGACCGCGCGGTCCGCGGCGATGCGGGCGACGCGGGCGGCGACGGCCGGCTCGAAGGCGGAGGCCCAGACGCGGTAGCCGCGGTCGTTGGGGTGGAAGAGGTCGCCGGCCGAGTTGCGGTAGGTGCGGAAGAAGCCCTGCCTGCGGGTGGTCTCGTAGAGCGGGGCGACGGTGAGGCCGAACTCGTCGGCGACGCGGCGGACGATGCGGTTGGCCTCGACGAGCTTCTTCTCGCGGTCGGGGATCCACATGGCGGGCAGGTCGCCGACGATGGCGTGCGACGGCAGGGCTCCGTAGATGACGCGGATGTTCTTCTCGAACGACTCGGGGTCGAACTGGACGATGTCGTTCGCGCCGATGGCCACGGTGACGACGTCGGGCTCGTACTTCTCGAACCTCGGCAGCTGGTCCTTCCGGCAGAGCCAGGTGGTCGAGCCGCTGACGCTGAGGTTGACGACGCGCAGCGAGGTGTGGCCCTGGCGGCGGATGTACGCCGAGAGGCGGCCGACGTAGCTGCGGGCGGGGCTCGAGGCGCCGATGCCCTGCGCGGCGGAGTCGCCCATCGCGACGTAGAGCAGCGCGCCGCCACGGTCGAACCGGGCGCGCCACCAGGCCGAGTGGACGGGCAGCAGGGCGTTGAGGTCGGCGGCGGCGGCGTTCCGGTGGCGGAGGAAGCTGCGGACGCCGGCTCCGGCGGCTGCGGTGGCGGCGAGGGTGACGCCGACGCCCGAGAAGAAGGCGGCGGCGGTGTGGCGTGTGGGCATCCCTGGACGCTACGCCGGGCAGTTCGGCGGCTGCTCACGGCGTGCGCGGCGTGGCCATGAACCGCGTTCCGTTCCGTGAACCGAGTCGTGCCGCGGTCCACGGAGCGGAACGCGGTTCTCCGTGGCCCCGGCCGAGTGCAGGAGGCGCGGGTCAGCACCCCCCCCCCCGCCACCACGATTTCCGACATGGCCGCGGGATGTACTAAACTCTCTCCCGGTACCGTGTCCGAGCGGCCGAAGGATCATGTCTCGAAAACATGTGTGGGGGAGACTCCACCGTGGGTTCAAATCCCACCGGTACCGCCAGAGCAGAAGCCCCGAGAACCTCGCATCGACGAGGGGCTCGGGGCTTTTCTCTTCCCTCTCGGAGGCGACGCGGTGAGGCAGCCGGACGACGGGCAGATGTCCGACGCAGTCGAGAGGCCGCTCCGTCACCTACGCGTCGCTCGCCTCGAGGGCCGCGTGCTGCCGCTCGATGCGACGGTTCACCACGATGGTCCGTGCGGCTACGGCGATCGAGGCCACAGCGCTGATCGACATCAGCACGCCGACCAGCTGGCTGTCGCCAGCGATGAGGACGATCGCGCACGCGAGGACGACCGCGGACAAGGCGATCTGGACGGCTGGCCACGTGTTCGTCATGCGACGAGCCTACGAACTGCACGTCGCCCTCGCCTCGTTCAGCACCAGCAGCGTGAGCAACCGGAGCGACCCCCGCAGCGTCGACGTGACCGGCTGCTACGGGACGGTGACGACGACCTTGCCCCGGACGCTCTCTTTCCCCAGGCGGGCGAGGGCCGCCGCCGTCTCGGTGAAGGGCTCGACCTTGCCGACGACGGGTCGGATGACGCCCGCGTCGACCAGGGCCGCGATCTCGGCCAGTTGACGGCCGTCGGCGCGCATGAAGAGGAACTGGTACGAGACGCCGAGCTTGCGCGCCTGGGCCCTGACCTTGCGGCTCAGGCCCGCGATCGCCAGGCGCAGCACGGGGTTCAGGCCGGCCGCCTTCGCGAACGCAGGGTCGGGCGGCCCCTGGATGCCGATCGCGAGGCCGCCGCGCCTGAGCACTCGGAGCGACTTCACGAGGTTCTCTCCGCCGAGGCTGTCGAGCACGAGGTCGTAGCCGGACAGCTCCTCCTCGAAGTCCTGGGTCCGGTAGTCGAGGACGACGTCGGCGCCGAGCTCGCGGAGGAAGTCGGCGTCGCGCGCCGACGCGGTCGTGGCGACGTGGGCGCCGAGGTGCGCGGCGAGCTGGATCGCGATGGTGCCGACACCGCCGGCGCCGGCGTGGATCAGGACCTTCTGGCCGGGCTGCACGTCGCCGCGCTCGACGAGCGCCTGCCACGCGGTCAGCGCGACGAGGGGCAACGACGCCGCCTCGACGGTGCTGACGGAGGTCGGGGCGAGGGCGACGTCGGCCTCGTCGACGGCGATGCGCTCGGCGAAGGTGCCGATGCGCGGGTCACGGGGGCGGGCGAAGACCTCGTCGCCGGGTGCCAGGGTGCTGACGGCCGCGCCGACCTCGACCACCGTGCCGGCGAGGTCGTGACCGAGCGTCAGTGGCAGCTCGAAGGGGAGGATGAGCTTGAAGTCGCCCTGTCGGATCTTCGCGTCCAGGACGTTCAGCCCCGCCGCGTGGACCTCGATCAGGACGTCGTGGGCGCCGACGGCCGGCTCGGGCACCGTGACCTCGCGCAGCGGTCCCTTGTAGGCGTCGAAGGCGAAGGCTCGCATGGTGGGGGCTCCTGGCTGGTCGGTCGGAGTGATGTCGAGGAGGCGCTCGTGAGCAGCACGGCAACACCCGAGTCGCCTCGATTCTGAGCGCACTCAGTCAGTCTGTCAAGCGAAGAAGGAGCGTCGACCGTGTTCGGTGGTCATCATGGGGGCGACGACTCGCGGACCTCCACGGCACGATCCGTGTCACGTGCTCGCGCCAGGTCTCGATGCCGTGCGCCCCTGTCGCTTCCCGAGGAGTTGTTGCCACTCATCGTCGGTAAGTGGCAACAACTCGCCGTCTGTTGCCGCTTTCACGCTCCGCGACTCCGAGCACGATGCGTGATGCGGCCCCCCGGTACGATTCGACCCGACGGGGCACCTGCTCCGCCGAGGCGACAGGAGCACCATGACCGACCCCGACGAGTTCGTCGGCTCCGAGGCCGACCGCAGGTTCCGGGAGGAGCTCCGCCGCAGCCTCGAGGCCGCAGACCGCGAGGGTGACGGCGCCTCCGAGCCCGACGAGGCCGCCACCGGCCTCAGGCCTGCGAGCGGCAGCGCCGGCAGCACCGGCACCGGCAGCACCGCCCGGCCCTCGACCCGCGGCGCAGGCCCCGCCGCCGGCCCCGGCGACGCGACCCCCGCCTCCCCGGCGAAGCCCCCGCGCTCGCGCCTCGACGTCGTCATGGACTGGGCTCCGCTCGGCGTGGGCCTGCTGGCGATCGCCGCGATCGCGGTCATCGCGCTCTACGGCATCTCCGGCGGCGACCTCGGCCCCTGGTGATCCCGGAGCCGCCGCGCGCGGAGCGGGGCGGCGTCAGCGCTCGCCGACCCCCGCTGCGTCGGGCCCGCCGCCGAGCTCGGTGAGCAGCTCTGCCGGCGACACCACGGGCACCCGCCCGCGCGCCCCCTCGACGAGCCGGGGGTCGGCGGTCACGACGGCGTCCGCCTGCAGCACGGCGACCGCGAGGTACTCGGCCGGGCCGGGGTCGTCCCAGCCGAGGTCGCGGGCGAGGGCCCAGGCGCGAGCCCGCGAGACGCGGTCACCGAGGAGGCGCACCGGCAGCTCCGCGAAGCGGTCCAGCTGGCGACGCCCCACCGCGTCGGTCAGGGCACCCGCCCGCACCTCGGCGTAGAGGAGGGCCAGGACCTCCGACTTCAGGGCGACCGGGGCGACCAGCTGGTGGCGCGACTCCACCCGCTCGTCGCGGCGGAGCAGCGCGAGGCAGGTGTGCGCGTCGATCACGAGACGGGTCACGGTCGCGCCTCCCTGGTGTCGGTCGGCTCACGCTAGGGCATCGACCAGCCCTCCCGCAGCACGCGACGGACGGCCCCCGCCGTGGGGCGAGGGCCGTCCGTCGAGCAGGCGCGGACGCGGATCTGGCCACGAGGGTGACGCGCACCGCGCCTCCCTGGTTGCCTCGAGGTCGGCACGACGAGTGCCCGCGCACACGGAGAGAAGGAACCGCATGTCGACCTGGTTGATCACCGGATGCTCCACGGGGCTCGGACGAGCCTTCGCCGAGGAGGCCCTCGCCCGCGGGCACGACGTCGTCGTCACCGCCCGCGACGCGTCGACCGTGCAGGGCATCGCCGGCGCCCACCCCGACCACGCCGTGGCGACCGCCCTCGACGTCACCGACGCCGACCAGGTGGCCGCGGCCGTCGCGCTCGCCGGCGAGCGGTTCGGCGGGGTCGACGTGCTCGTCAACAACGCCGGCTACGGCTACCGCGCGGCCGTCGAGGAGGGCGACGACGCCGACGTCGCCCGCCTGTTCGACACGCACTTCCACGGCTCGGTCCGCACGATCAAGGCCGTCCTGCCCGGCATGCGCGCTCGTCGCAGCGGCACGATCGTGAACTTGTCGTCGATCGGCGCCCGCCGCACCGGGCCCGGCTCGGGCTACTACGGCGCCGTCAAGGCCGCGATCGAGCAGATGACGATGGCGCTCCGCACCGAGCTCGCGCCGCTCGGCGTCACGGCGACCGTCGTCGAGCCCGGCTCGTTCCGCACCGACTTCTCGGGCCGCTCGCTCACCGAGTCGGCGACGGTCATCGACGACTACGCCGAAACCGCCGGCAAGCGCCGCATCGGGGTCGACAGCTCCCACGGCACCCAGCCGGGCGACCCGACGGCCGGTGCGCGCCTGCTGGTCGACGCGGTCGAGTCGGGCGAGGCGCCCTACCTCCTGCTGCTCGGCTCGGACGCCGTCGACGTCGTCACCGGCGCCCTCGACGACCTCCGCTCCGACATCGACGCCTGGGCCGACCGCAGCCGCGCGACCGACTTCGGGGCCTCCGGCGTCGGTCGCTGAGACACGCCCACGCAGCGGACCGGGGGAGGCGCGGGTCGGCCTAGAGGAACCCGGTCACCGCGACGGCGACCGCCGCGAGCAGGGCCACGGCCGCGAGCACCCGCGACGACCCCATGACGAGGCGCCGCCGCGGTCCGCCCGACCACGGCTCGTCGTCGGCGTCGCGCAGCTCGGGCGGCAGCTCGGCCTCACGGCGGCGGCGCTCCCGCTCGAGCCGGGCCGCGTGCTCGGCCCGAGCCTCTCGAGCGGCGCGCTCGGCCTCGTGCTGGCGGGCCGCCTCGACCTCGCGGTCGCGGGCGACCAGCAGCTCGAGCTCGCGGTGCCGCTCGCTCGACCAGGCGTCGAGGTCGTCGTCGCGAGGTCTCGTCGGGTCGGTCGGGGCGGCGTCGTCGGTCGGCATGCGGGGCCTCCGTCACGGGGCAGGGCGCCGTCGAGCGGCGGGGACTCCGTCGAGGGTAGCTCGCGCGGCTGGGCCCGCACCGGCCGGCCGAGGCTCCGTCGCGCGACGGAGGCGACGCCCGCCCGCTCGTCGTAGCGTCGACGGATGGACGACTCGACGAAGCCCGACTCGACGAACCCCTCGACGAAGCCCGCCGCGACGAAGCCCGACCCGACCGGCGGCGCCCGCCCCGTCGCCGACGCGAAGGCGAACGACCTCGCCCTCGGCGTCGTCTTCCTCGCCGTCGGCGTCACCCTGCTGTCGACGCTCGACACCCCCTGGGCGAGCCTGCCGCTCGTGGCCGTGGGGCTGTACTACCTGACGAAGGGGCTCCGCGGCATGCGGGTCCGCACCGCCGAGCGCGACGAGGCGCACGGCCGGGCACCCGCCCAGGCCCCCGACGCCTGAGCAGAGCGCCACTCCGGCACCCCGCTCAGCTCAGCCCCGCCGCGTCACCCCCGCCTGCTACAGTCCCGCCGACAGCGCCTAGGGTTCCGGGGTCTCAGCACCCGTCTGGTCCGAGCGGCGCCACGGCCGGGCGCCATCGCCCGGGCGTCATCTGAACGGACAAAAGCCTGGAGGACCCCACCGGCGCGCCCCGCGCCGGCCCGAAGGGTCCCTCCGTGTCCACCACCGCGCTCCTCCTCGTCCTCGCCGCCGCCGTCTGCCACGCCTCGTGGAACGTCGTCGCCCACGGCGTCAGCCGCATCGGCACGCCCTTCCTCTGGTGGGGCGCGGTCGCCAGCGCCGTCCTGTGGCTGCCGGTCGTGCCGTTCACGGGCGGGTGGGGCGGCAGCCTGGCCGGCCTCGCCGTCGGGGCCACCGCCTCCGGAGTCCTCCACGTCGTCTACATGACGGTGCTGCAGCGCGGCTACGCGGTCGGCAGCCTCTCGACCGTCTACGCCACCGCCCGCGGCACCGGCCCGGCGGTCAGCGCCGCGCTCGCCGTGGCCCTGCTCGGCGAGCGGCTCTCGCCCCTCGCCGTCGTCGGCATCGCGGTCGTCGTGGTCGGGGTCGTCGCCACCGGGCTCGTCGACCGGGCCGGGGCCGCGGCGCGACCCGCGGCCACCGCACCGGGGGAGCCGAGGAGGCGCGGGCTCGACCCCAGCATCGCCTGGGGCCTCCTGACCGGCCTGGCCATCGCCTCCTACACGATCTGGGACGCCCACGCGATCCGCACCTGGCAGCTCTCGCCCGTGTCGTTCATGGTCGGGGTCACCCTCGTCGAGGTCGTCTTCTACTCGGCGACGCTCGGCCGGCGGCGGCGGGAGCTGCTCACCGTCGTGCGTGCGCACGGGGCGAAGGTGCTGGCGTTCGGGGTGCTGTCGCCGCTGTCGTACATCCTCGTGCTGGTCGCGATCCAGTCGGCCCCGGTCGCCCTCGTCGCGCCGGCGCGCGAGACGAGCGTCGTCATGGTCGCCGTCTTCGGGGCGCTGGTGCTGCGCGAGGGGTCGCTCCGCGGTCGCCTCGTCACCTCGGGCGTGGTGCTCGGCGGCATCGCGCTGCTCGCGCTGTAGCGCGGCTCATCGAGGTGCCTCGTTCTGGGCCCTCCGAGCGGGCGAGGACCCAGGAAGGGGCACCTCGAGGGCGCATCCCCGAGGAGGCGGCGGCCGCGCCCCAGCAGCAGCCCCCCGAAGAGGGGGTTGGGCATACAACACGTGAACTCGGGCTGAACAAGGCAGGAGGTAGGTTCCTACGTCGGTCGACCTCGTGTCACCATCGTGACGTCCCGCTCCCACCCCGAAAGGCCGTCATGCCCCTCCGCCGTCCCCGCGCCGCGACTGCCCTGCTCGGCGCTGCGCTGCTCGCCGCCACGCTCTCCGCCTGCTCCAGCCCCGCCTCCTCGTCCACCGGCTCGGCCGACGGCGCCGCCGGCGGCTACGCGGTCGACGACAGCACGCTCGTCTTCGGCGTCGTGCCCGACTCGGTCGACACCGAGACCAACTACCAGCCGCTGATGGACTACATCGCGCAGGAGACCGGCAAGACCGTCGAGTACCACGAGTCGACCGACTACGCCGCGCTGATCGAGGCGAGCATCGCCGGCCAGATCGACGTCGCCTCGTTCTCGGGCTTCACCTACGTCACCGCCACGAACAACGGCGCCGAGCTCACCCCGATCTCGTCGATCACCACCGCCGAGGGCCAGGAGCCCGGCTACTACTCGCAGGCCATCGTGCCGAAGGGCAGCGACATCGCGAGCATCGCCGACATGGCGGGCAAGAAGATCTGCTTCGTCGACCCCTCGTCGACCTCGGGCTACCTCTTCCCCAGCTACGCCCTGCTGCAGGCCGGCATCGACCCGGAGAAGGACATCACCCCGGTGTTCGCCGGCAAGCACGACGTCAGCGTGCAGAAGACCGGCGAGGGCACCGAGTGCGACGCCGGCTTCGCGGAGGACAGCGAGGTCGCCAAGAGCGACGCCGTCGAGGTCATCGACCAGCAGATGGTGCCCGGCGCCCCGATCGTCGAGTCGAACTCGCTGCCCGACGACGTCAAGGCGCAGCTGAAGGACATCCTCTCGAACGTCACCGCCGACGACATGGTCGCCGCGGGCATCGACAGCGCCGACAGCGAGGGCTTCCGCAGCGTCTTCTACGAGACGACGCCGGTCGACGACGCGTACTACGACGAGATCCGCGACATCTGCGAGAAGACGAACGCCACGCAGTGCCAGGCCTGACGGCCTCCGCCTGAGGGAGGCGCGGTGACGGTCGCCACCGCCACCGCGCCTCCCGCAGGCGCCCCCCTCCCGCACCCCGCGCCTCCCGCACCCGCCCGCCCCGCCGCGCACGCCCCACCGAGCCCCCGGAGAGACCCATGACCCCGCACGCCGACCCCGCCGCGACCGTCGTCGCCCTCGAGGGCATCACCAAGCACTTCGGCTCCACCGTCGCGCTCGACGACGCGTCGCTCACCGTCGCCCGCGGCGAGGTCGTCGTGCTGCTCGGCCTCTCGGGCTCGGGCAAGTCGACGCTGCTGCGCCACGTCGACGGGCTGGAGCGGCCCACGTCGGGCACCGTCCGCGTGCTGGGCCGGGAGGTCACGCGCCTCACCGGCCGGGCGCTCCGCGAGCTGCGCAGCGAGGTCGGCTTCATCTTCCAGCAGTTCGAGCTCGTGCCGTCGCTGACCGTGCTCGAGAACGTGCTGACCGGCTCGCTCGCCGCCGTGCGCGGCCCCCGCCTCGGCCTCTGGTCGTACGGCCGCGCCGCGAAGGTCGAGGCGCTCGCCCGCCTCGAGCGCGTCGGCCTGCTCGACCGCGCCTACCAGCGCGCCGACACCCTCTCGGGCGGCCAGCAGCAGCGCGTCGCCATCGCCCGCGCCCTCATGCAGCGGCCCCAGGTGCTGCTCGCCGACGAGCCCGTCGCCTCGCTCGACCCGGAGTCGAGCGACCAGGTGATGGCGCTGATCCGCGAGATCGCCGCCGACGAGGGCCTCACCGTCATCTGCAGCCTGCACCAGGTCGACCTCGCCCTCTCGTGGGCCGACCGCATCGTCGGCCTGCGCCACGGCCAGGTCGTGCTCGACACCGCGACCGAGGGGCTCTCGAAGGCGCAGGTGATGGAGATCTACGGCCGCGTCGCCACGAGCACCGACCAGTTCGAGGCGATCGAGCTCGAGCTGAGCACGGTCGGCAGCGCGACCGCCGGTGCGACCGGCGCCGCGACCGGCACCGCTCCCCTCCGCGGGGACGCCGTCCGATGAGCGCCGTCGTCGAGCGCCCGCGCACGACCGGGGCTCCGCTGGCTCCCGTCACCGCGCCTCCCCGGCGCCGCACCTCGCCCGAGCGCGTCGCCGTGGGCCTCACGCTGCTGGCCCTGCTCGTCGCGAGCGTGCTCGCGCTGCGCAGTGTCGACATCGACCCGGCCCGCATGGTGCAGAGCTGGTCGAACGCGCAGCGCTTCTTCGGCCGCGTCGGCGCGATCGAGTTCCCGCCCCTCGGCGAGCTGCTGCAGCTCACCGCCCTCACCCTCGGCCTCGTGATCTGCGGCACCCTGCTGGCCGCGGTGCTCTCGGTGCCGGTCGCCGTGCTCGCCGCGTCGAACACGACGCCCGGGCCGGTCTGGCGTGCCGCGGCCCGCTTCGTCACGGTGCTCGCCCGCGCGGTGCCCGACGTGGTGCTCGCCATGGTCTTCGTGCTGCTCTTCACGCTCGGCACGCTGCCGGGCATCCTCGCCATCGGGCTGCACTCGGTCGGCATGATCTCGAAGCTCTTCGCCGACGCGATCGAGCAGATCGACGAGGGCCCGCGGACCGCCGTCCGCGCCGCCGGCGGCACCCGCCTGCAGCAGTTCACGGCGGGCGTGCTGCCCCAGGTGCTGCCGTCGTGGGTGGCGACCGTGCTGCACCGCAACGACATCAACCTGCGCGGCAGCGTGATCCTCGGCTACGTCGGCGTGGTCGGCCTCGGCATGCAGATGTCGTTCGCCTTCAAGTCGCTGCAGTACGGGCTCGGCCTCGGCTACGCCCTCGTCATCTTCGTGCTCTGCGTCGTCATGGAGGTCGTCTCGAGCTCGGTGCGCGCCGCCATGCTCGGCGTCGCGCCGACCGGGCGGGGCCTCGGCGACCGCGTGGTGCGCGGGGTCACGAGGAGGCGCGGGGCCGGCCGGCAGGGGGCCGCCGCCCCCGAGACGGCGGGTTCCGCTGCCGGCTCGACCCGCGCCTCCGGTGCTGGCCCGGTCTCCGCCCCCGCGGCGGCCCCTGTCTCGACCGACCTGACCCGCGCCTCCGGCACGCCCTCCGCCGCCGTCGAGGCCGCGCTGCGCCGCCCGTGGGACAGGGCTCGCGTGCGCGGCGTCTCGTGGGGCTGGGCCGCCGTCGCGGTCGTCGTCGCCAGCGTGCTCGTCTGCGACGTCGCCTGGTCGGACCTGCTCACCGTGTGGGGTGGCGTGCCCGCCGTCGCCGTGCAGTTCTGGCCGCCGTCGTTCGGCAGCTACGAGGCGTCGACGATGTTCGCCGCGATGGGCGAGACGATCTCGATCGCGCTCGCCGCGACCCTGCTCACCGTCGGCGGCTCGCTGCTGATCGGTTCGCTCGCCGCCCGCAACGTCGCGCCGAGCCCCGGCCTGCGGGGCGGGATGCGCCTGCTGCTCGTCGGAATCCGCGGAGTGCCCGAGGTGATCCTCGCCATCGTGCTGATCGTCGTCACCGGCCTCGGCACCCAGGCCGGCACGCTCGCGCTCGCCCTCGGCGGCGTCGGGCTGCTCGGCAAATTGATCGCCGACTCGTTCGAGGAGGTCGACCCGGGCCCCGAGCGCGCGCTCACCGCGACCGGCGCCTCGCGCGGCCAGGTGTACGCCTCGGCGACGCTGCCGCAGGGCACCCGCGCGCTGATCGGCCACACCTTCTACATGCTCGACACGAACCTGCGCGCCGCGACGCTGCTCGGCATCGTCGGGGCGGGAGGCGTCGGCTACTACCTGCTGAACGCCAGCCAGGGCTCGAACTACGCGACGGTGACGGCGATCGTGCTGATGATCCTCGTGACGGTGCTCGCCGTCGAGGGGCTCGCGATCTGGATGCGGCGGGTGTTCCGATGAGCGGGGTCACGCCCACGAGCGCGCCGTCCCGCTGGCCCGTCGCCGGCACGGTCGGGCCGGTCAGCGCCTCCGCCGCAGCGACCACCGCGACCGCACCCGCCCCCGCACCCGACTCCGCCCCCGCCCGCCGCCCCGCCGCGGACCGGCACGACGTGGTCGTCGTCGGCTCCGGCATCGTCGGCCTCGGAGCGGCGCTCGCCGCCGTCGACCGCGGACTCTCGGTGCTGGTCGTCGACCGCTCGGCCGCGATCGGCGGCTCGACGGTGCGCAACTTCGGCCACCTCTGCCTCACCCCGCAGAGCGGCGAGGCCCGTCGGCACGCGGTCACCGCCCGCGAGCTCTGGCTGCGGCTCGCCCGCGACGCCGACTTCTGGGTGTCGCAGCGCGGCACCCTGGTCGCCGCCCGGCACGCCGACGAGCTCGCCCTGCTCGACGAGCTGGCCGCCGCCCGCACCGCGCGGGTGCTCGGCGACCGCCCCGAGATCGAGCCCCTCGACGAGGCCGCGCTCGCGGCGCTCGCCCCGGTCGCTCCCGGCACGACGCTCGGCGGTGCCCTCCTGCCGTACGACCTCCAGGTCGACCCGCGGGAGGCGGCGGACGCGATCCGCAGGCACCTCGAGTCGCGAGGGGTGCGCTTCCTGACCCGCACCTCCGTCGGCTCGGTCGCCTCGGGGCGCGTCGAGACGAGCCGCGGCCCGATCGAGGCGGGCACGGTGGTCGTCGCGACCAACCACGACCTCGACCAGCTGCTGCCGGACCTCGCCGAGCGCTCGGCGCTGGAGCGCTGCGGGCTCGACATGCTGCGCGTGCGGGCCGACCTCGCGCGGCCGCTCGTGGCGCCGCTGCTGACCGGGTGGTCGCTGATCCGCTACAGCGCGTTCGCGGGCACGACCGCCGCCGACGCCGTGCGGGCCCGGCTGCACGCCGAGCGCCCCGACCTGGCCGCGCTCGACCTCAACCAGATGTACACGCAGCTGCCCGACGGCACGGTCATCGTCGGCGACAGCCACCAGAAGGGGGCGGCGATCGCGCCGTTCCAGAGCGAGCGGGCCGCGACGGCCTTCCTCGACGAGTTCCGCGTGCTGTTCGGCGCGGAGCCGGTCGTCACCGAGCGGTGGCAGGGCGTCTACGCCTCGGGCCGCGACGAGTTCGTCGTCGACGAGGTCGAGCCGGGCGTGCTCGTCACGGTCGTCGCGACCGGCATCGGCATGACCACCGGGCTCGGGCTCGCCGAGCACGTCGTCGGGACGCACCTCGACGGCGGGCGCGACGCGGCGCTGGGCGCGTCGTCGGCCCGCGCCTCCTCTTCTTCTTCTCCCACCGCCACCACGTCGCGGGCCGCGGCTCCCTCCGGCCGCGACCTCCCCCTCCTCACAGGAAGCACCGCCTCATGAGCACCCCCTCCGCACCCTCCGCCACCGCCTCCGCTGCCGCCGCGGCTCCCGCGGCTCCCGCCGCCCCCGCGATCGAGCTCGTCGTGCTCGACATGGCCGGCACGACCGTCGTCGACGACGGAGTCGTCGAGCAGGCCTTCGCGCGGGTCGCCGACCGGGTCGACCTGGGCCCGACGCTGACGCGCGACGAGGCGCTGCAGCACGTGCGCGACACGATGGGGCAGTCGAAGATCGAGGTGTTCCGGCACCTGACGGGCGGCGACGAGCCGCTCGCGCAGCGGGCGAACGAGCAGTTCGAGGTGGCCTACGGCGAGCTGGTCGACGAGCTCGGGGTCGAGCCGATCGCGGGCGCTGGCGACCTCGTCGACGCGCTCCGCGCCTCCGGCCGGTCGGTCGTGCTGACGACCGGGTTCTCGCCCGCGACGCGCGACCGCCTGCTCGACGCGCTCGGCTGGACGGTCGACGCGGTCCTCTCGCCGGTCGACGCCGGTCGCGGCCGCCCCGCGCCCGACCTCGTGCTCACGGCGCTGCTGCGCACGGGAGCCTCGTCGGTCGCCGCCGTCGCCGTGGTCGGCGACACGACGAGCGACATCCTCTCGGGCCGGGCCGCCGGGGCCGGCCTCGTCGTCGGCGTGACGACCGGGGCGCACACCCGCGAGCAGCTGCTCGCGGCGGGCGCCGACGTGGTGCTCGACTCGGTGCGCGAGCTGGCGGGGCTGCCGCAGTTCGCGGGAGTCGCGGTGCCGGCGGCTGCGCCGGTCGCCGCGCCCGCCGCGGTCGCCGTGCCGGTCGCGTGACGACTGTCGACACCGCCCCGGTCGTCGGTGCCGCCGCCGGCACCCCGACGGCGGGGAGCCTCGTCGAGCTGCGCCTCGACCCCGCGCCCACCGCGATGGTCTGGACGGAGCCCGGCCGCCCGCACGACGCCGTCGCCGTGCCGAGCGTGCGGCTCGCGCCCGGCGACCTGCTGGTCGAGGTCGAGCTGGCGACGATCTGCGGCTCCGACGTGCACACCACGCGCGGTGACCGCGGGGCGCCGACGCCGCTCGTGCTCGGCCACGAGCAGGTCGGCCGCGTGGTCGCGGTCGGCGAGGAGGCCGTCGCGGTCGACGGCACGCCGGTCGTCGTCGGCCAGCGGGCCGTCTGGTCGCTGACGGTGAGCTGCGGCGTGTGCGCGACCTGCGGGCGGGGCCTGCCGCAGAAGTGCGAGCGGGTGCGCAAGTACGGGCACGAGCGGCTCGAGACCGGGTGGGAGCTCAGCGGCGGCTTCGCGACCCACGTGCACGTCAAGGCCGGTACGGCGGTCGTGCCGGTCGCCGACGACCTCGACGCGGCGCTGCTCGCGCCGGTCTCGTGCGGCACGGCGACCGCGGTGGCGGCGCTCGACGCGGCGTCGGCGATCGTGCCGCTGGGCGGCGGTGTCGACGTCGGTGCAGGTGCAGGTGCAGGTGCAGGTGCCGCTGCGGGTGCCCCCGTGGTGGTGCTCGTGCTCGGCGCCGGCCTGATCGGGTTGACCGTCGCGGCGCTGGCGACCGACGCCGGAGCCCGCGTCGTCGTGGTCGATCCCGACCCTGCTCGTCGTGCCCTCGCCGCCCGCTTCGGAGCCGTCGCGACGGCCGACCCCGTGGCCGCGCCCGGTGCGGCGGAGAGCGTCGACCGTGCCCTCGAGGTCGCCGGAGGCGCCCCCCTCGTGGCCGTGGAGGCCTCCGGTGCGCCCTCGGCCGTCGCCTCGGCGCTGACGAGGCTCGGCGTGGGAGGCGTGGCCGTCCTCGTCGGCAGCGTCTTCCCGGCTCCGGCCGTCGCCTTCGACGCCGAGAGCGTCGTCCGTCGGTTGGTCACCGTGAGGGGAGTGCACAACTACGCGCCACGGCACCTCGTCGAGGCGGCCCGCTTCGTGGAGCGGCGGCACGGCGCCTGGCCGCTCGCCGAGCTCGTGGGCGACGAGGTCGCGCTCGCCGACCTCGACGCGGGGATCGACCGGGCGGCGTCGGCGGGAGCGGTGCGGGTGGGGGTGCGGCCGGCGCGGCGCTGACCGCGGGCCCCGGGGCCTTGACGCGCTCGGGAGCACGACGTAGTGTCGGTACACCTTGTACGTACTCCCTCGCGGAGTGCGCTCGGGCACCGCCGCCCCCACCCGCAGAGGAGTTCGCCATGGCCGTCGGACCACAGATCACCAGCCGCGTCCCGTTGTTCGACGGGATGAACAAGATCCCGGGTGGGCTCATGCTCATCCCGCTCATCATCGGGTCGATCGTCGGCACGTTCGCGCCCGGCTTCCTCGACCTCGGCAACTTCACGACCGCGCTCTTCCGCGACAGCGCCCTGCCGCTGATCGGCGTGCTGATCTTCGCGACGGGCATGCAGATCACGCTCCGCACCTCGGGGCCGGTGCTCGCGACCAGCGGCGTGCTGCTGCTGACCAAGTCGATCATCCCGGCGACCCTCGTCGTCGTCCTCGGCACCGTCGTGGGCATCGAGGGGATCCTCGGCGTCTCGATCCTCGCCCTGCTCGTCAGCATGGACAACAGCAACGGCGGCATCTGGCTCGCGTTCACGGGCCGCTACGGCCGCGAGCGTGACCGGGGCGCGTACATCGCCTCGGCCGTCAACGACGGCCCCTTCTTCTCCCTGCTCTTCCTCGGCGCGGCCGGCCTGGCCGACATCCCCTACACGCTGCTGCTCGCCGCGGTCATCCCGCTGCTGCTCGGCATCGTCGTCGGCAACCTCGACCCCCGGTGGACGGAGGTCATGCGCCCGGTGCCCAACATCGTCATCCCGTTCTTCGCCTTCGCCCTGGGCACGGGCATCGACCTCGGCAACGTCGTCACCGGCGGCCTGTCGGGCATCGTCGTCGGTGTGATCGCGGTGCTGCTCACCGGCACCACGACGTACCTCGGCTTCCGCCTCCTGCTCCGCCGCGGGAAGGAGTCGGGCATCGGCATCGCCTCGGCGACGACCGCCGGCAACGCCATCGCCACCCCGGCCATCGTCGGCGCGGCCGACCCCAGCTTCGCCCCGTACGTCGAGGTCGCCACCGCCCAGGTCGCCTCCGCCGTGCTCGTGAGCGCCGTGCTGGCACCGCTGCTCGCGGCCTGGGTGCTCAAGCGCCAGGGCGGCGACCGCAGCCACGAGATCGCGGCCGAGGCCGACGCCGAGGCGGTGCTCGCCCACGACGCGGCCGCTGCCGCCGCCGCTCCCGATCGCGATCTCGATCCCGGCCGTGGCGACTCCCCGGGTCGTCGCCGCCCGACCGACGGAGGCGCCGCGTGACGGCGGGCCCCGTGGTCGGCCTCGTCGCCGACGACCTGACCGGCGCCGCCGACTCCGCCGTGCAGTTCGCCCGCGACGGCTGGACGAGCCGCCTCGTGCTCGGCGCCGGGGGAGCGCCCCTCGGGGGCCCCGGCTCCGTGACGGCCGTCGTCACCGACTCCCGGGCCCTCCCCGAGGGCGAGGCCCGCGCCGTCACCGCCGAGGCCGTGCGCGACCTGGCCGAGCACGGCGCGGAGCTCGTCTTCGTGAAGATCGACTCGACCATGCGCGGGTCCGTCGCCGCGCAGGTCGCTGGGGCCCTCGAGGCGTGGCGGGTCGGGTGCCCCGAGGCCTTCGCCGTCGTCACCCCCGCGTACCCGGGCATGGGCCGCACGGTGGTGCAGGGCGCTCTCCTCGTCGACGGCGCCCGCGTCGAGACGACGGCCGTCGGTCGCGACCCGGTCACGCCGGTCGCGACGAGCGACCTCTCCGCCCTTCTGCCCGGCAGCTCGTCGGTCACCGTGACCGGCGCGGGCGGCGGCGCCGCCGCCGAGCTCCTCGCCGGGGCCGCGGCCTCCGGCCACGACGTGGTCACCGTCGACGCCACGACCGACGACGAGCTCCGCACGACCGCCGACGCCGTCGTGCGCCTGGGCGCGCGGGCCGTGCCCGTGGGCTCCGCTGGACTGGCCGTCGCCGTCTCGCGCGCGTGGGGCGCCGGGCTCCCGGTGCCGGTGCCCGTCGTCGTCGACCGCGTGGGTCACGTCGTCGTCGTCGTGAGCAGCCTGCACGACGCGTCCCGCACCCAGTGCGAGCACCTCCTCCGGTCCGCGCCGGAGTCCGGGGGCGCCCCGCGACCGGTCGTGCGCACGGTCGCGCCGACGCTCGACGAGGTCCGGTCGGGCGACCTCGCCCCCGCCCTCGCGCGCTCCTGGTCCCCTGCTGACTCGTCCGCGGCCGAGGTGACCGTCCTGCTCGCGCCGCCCCGCGACTCCCTGGCTCCCGCGTCGCCCGACGTTGCGGGCGGCCCGACCGACGCGCAGCGGATCGCCGAGGCGCTCGCCGTGCTCACCGACGGGCTCGTCGACGAGCGGGGCGGGGTCGACGACGTCGCCCTCGTGCTCGTCGGCGGCGAGGGCGCCCGCGCCGTCCTCCGCCGGGCGGGAGCCGAGGCGCTCGTCGTCCGCGGGGCCCTCCGCGAGGGCGTGCCCTGGGGCACGCTGGAGGGCGGGCGCCTGCACGGGACGGCGGTCGTCACGAAGGCCGGCGGCTTCGGCACCGCCGCGACGATCACGGAGGTCGTCACCGACCTCCTCGACATCCCCCACCGATCCGACACTCAAGAAGGAGACCCCTCATGACCCTCCCGCGACTCGCACTGACCCTCGGAGACGTGGCCGGCATCGGCCCCGAGATCACCGCGAAGACCCTGCTGCACCACGACGACCTCCGCGAGCGGGCCGTGCCCGTCGTGATCGGCGACGAGGCGGCCATGCGCCGCGGCGTCGTCGCCGTCGGGGGCGACCCCGACCTGGTGCGCGTCATCGCCTCCGTCGCCGACGCGACGAACGAGCCCGGCACGATCGAGCTGCTGCAGACGGGCCCCTCCCTCGCCGACGTGCCGGTGGGTGAGCTGAGCCCCGAGGCGGGTGACGGCGCCTACCGCTTCGTGGTGGAGGCGTGCCGTCTCGCCCGTGAGGGAGAGGTCGACGGCATCGTCACGGCTCCCCTCAACAAGGCCGCGATGCACGCCGGAGGCCACAAGTGGCCCGGCCACACCGAGCTGCTCGCGCACGAGTTCGGCGTCGAGAACTTCTCGCTGGTGCTGTCGGCCGGCGACCTGTCGTTCTTCCACCTGACGACGCACGTCTCGATGCGCCAGGCGATCGACGGCATCACCGCCGAGCGCACCGGTCAGGTGCTCGACCTCGCGGGCGCGTTCGCCGCCTCCCTCGGCACCCCCGACGAGCTGATCGGCCTCGCGGGCCTGAACCCGCACGCGGGCGAGAATCGGCTCTTCGGCGACGAGGACGCCGACATCCTGGCCCCCGCCGTCGAGGCCGCGCGGGCCCGCGGGCTGAACGTCGTCGGCCCCGTGCCCGGCGACGCGCTCATCCCCGCGGCCGTCCGCGGCAAGTACAAGATCATCGTCGTCTGCTACCACGACCAGGGGCACGCGCCCTTCAAGGCCGTGTACGGCGACGACGGCGTCAACATCACGGTGGGGCTGCCCGTCGTGCGGGTCTCGGTCGACCACGGCACCGCGTTCGATATCGCGGGGCAGGGCATCGCCCGCGAGGCGAGCCTTGTACTCTCGGTGGAGCGCGCCGCCGCCCTCGCCCCCGGCTGGGAGCACGTGTGGCGCACCGCCCAGCAGCAGGACCCCGCCGTGCCCTGACCTGTCGCACCACCGAAGGGACCACCGTGTCGACCTGGCTCACCGAGCTCGACGCCGACGCGGTCGGCCCCGCCGCCCCGGGGCCCCTGCACGCGCAGCTCAGCGCGCTCCTGCGGTCGCACATCGTGGACGGCTCGCTGCCGGTGGGCGCCGACCTGCCCACCGAGGCGGAGCTGCAGGCGCACTTCGGGGTCTCGCGCTCGGTCGTGCGGCAGGCCCTGTCGTCGCTGACCGCCGAGGGGCTCGTGAGGCGTGGGCGGGGCCGCGGCAGCGTGGTCGCCCCGCGCGGCGAGCACCACCGCCTCGTGCAGCGGCTGTCGGGCTTGTCGACGCAGGTGCCCGCGGTCACCACCAGCGTCCTCGCGCTCGGGCCGGAGCACGACGAGGCCGCGGAGGCGCGTCTCGGCGTCCGTGCCGTGGTCGGTCTCCGTCGTCTGCGTCGGGCCGAGGGCGAGCCCATCGCCCTGATCCACACCTGGTTGCCGGAGAGCATCGGGGCGGGGCTCACGACGGCCCAGCTGACCGACACGTCCCTCCACGCGGTGCTGCGCTCCACGTACGGGGTGAGCCTCGTGTCGGGGAGGCGTCAGGTGCGCGCCGTGAGCGCGTCCGGTGCGCTCGCCGAGGCCCTCGAGGTGCCGGACGGGTCGCCGGTGCTGCTGCTCGAGGGCACGACCCTCGACCGGTCGGGGGTGCCGGTGGAGACCTTCCGGACGTGGCACCGCGCCGACCGGGTCGTGTTCGACGTCGACGTCGTCACGGACGACGGCCGGGCCGAGGTCGAGCCGGTGCCGGTGCCGGTGCCCGCGTCTGCGCCCGTGCCCGTCGATGACGCATCCCGCGAGCCGGGCGCACTCCCGGGCGAGGCCGGCCTCGACGAGCTGGCCCGCAGGGCCCGGGAGCTCGCGGCGGACCTCGACGGCCTCGCGCGGGGGAGACGGTGACCTGCTGCTGAACTCCGAGTGGGCGCCCGTCGTCGCTGCCGTCGCCGTCACGAGCGTCCTCGGCGTCGCGGCGGTGATCCACAGGAGGATCCGCCCTTCGCGTCAGAGTGCGATCAGAGGGGTCGCCGTGCCGTCGTGGCCGGCCGTGCGCGAGGCGTCCTCCGTGTTGACCGAGCGCGACCTCCGCGGCCTCAGGGCTGAGTTCCGGGTGGGGACGGCAGGCTCCGGCATCGCGGCGGGCCTGTTCGTGGCCCTGCTCGTCGAGAGGCGCTGGAGGAGACCGACGGCGTTCACCGTCCTGGCGAGCGGTCTCCCCGCGAACCCTGTCGGCGCCCTCGAGCTCCTCCTCACCACGGAGGACCCGGCGGAGGTGGTCGACCTGATCACGAGATCCGGCCTGACCTTCCTGCCCCCGGGCCTGGAGGCGGACGTGCTCTGGGCCGAGTACTTCCGGTAGAAGTTCCCGCATCGTGTTCCGCGGACTCGAGCGATTTCCTGCCGCAGCTAGCCGCGCTCGGGGTGATGGAGCCCGCGTCCTGACGTCGATGGTGGCTGTCCGACAGGCGGTCGCCCATCGGGACGCCTGCTCCGCTGGACAGCCGAGCCGCACACCCCTGATCTCGTGCTGCTAACATGATTTTGTTAGCAAGCGACAACTGGTCGCGGCTCCACGGAGAACAGGACTGCCATGACCTCCATGACCATCTCGAACGTTCGCGTCTTCGACGGCGAACACACCCTCGAGAACCACACGGTGATGATCGACGGGACTGCGATCGTCTCGGTCCGCCCCTCTACCTCGGGCGACCGGACGCTCACTGCGACGGGTGCGACGATCGACGGGACCGGTAAGACCCTCTTGCCGGGGCTGATCGACGCTCACACGCACTCATCCCTCGACGCGCTTCGGCTCGCGCTGCAGTTCGGGGTCACCACCGAGCTGGAGATGGGCGGGGTCCTCACGGCCCCCCAGCGGGTCGACATCGAGACCAACGACGACGTCGCGGACGTTCGGTCCTCCGGGTTCGGACTCACCCCTCCCGGCGGACACCCGTTCGAGATCATCCCGGAGGGCGCATTCCCCGGCGAGGGCGAACCCGGTCTCGGCGAGATCGTGATGCCTCTCTCGACCACCCCCGAAGAAGCGGTCGCGTTCATCCCGGAGCTGATCGCATCCGGGTCCGATTACATCAAGTTCCTGATCGAGGACGGTTCCGCCGCGAACGCTCCGGGACTGCCGATGCTCGACCAGGCCACGTTGAACGCCGGCGTCGCCGAAGCTCAGCGCCTCGGCATGATGACGTTGGCCCACACGCTGACGGTCGGCGCGACCCGCATGGCCCTCGCAGCGGGGATCGACGGTCTCGCGCACCTGTTCGTCGACGAGGCCCCCACGCCCGAGATCATCGATCTCATCGCCTCAGCCGGGGTCTTCGTCGTCCCGTGCATCGTGTTGAACTCCTCGATCATCGGGGTCACCGGCGCCGAGTTCGCCACCGACACCCGCGTCAGCTCCAAGCTCGCCCCCCATTGGCTCGCGACCCTGCAGGGCTCCTTCAACCACTACCCCGCAGGCAGTGTCGACGACGTCCTCGCCACCGTTCGAGCTCTGCACGCTGCCGGTGTCCCGATCCTCGTCGGCACCGATGCCTCGGCACCGGACCCTTCACTCGGTGGCCTCGCGCACGGGGCCAGCGTTCACCACGAGCTGCAGATGCTCGTGCGCGCCGGCCTCAGCCCCGTGGAGGCGCTGGCCGCCGCGACGTCCGTGCCCGCTCGGCACTTCGGCCTCACCGACCGCGGCCGGATCGCCGGTGGCCTCCGCGCCGACCTGCTGCTGGTCGACGGCGACCCGACGTCCACGATCTCGGACACGCTCAACGTCGCCGCGGTCTGGCGCCGCGGCTCGAAGGTCCAGATGTGAGCGGAGCGTACTTCGACGGCGACCTCGCTGGCTTTTTCGCCGGACTCCGACAGAACAACAACAGGGAGTGGTTTGACGCCCACCGGGATGAGTGGGAACGCGTTGTGCGCGTACCGATCGAACTCCTCCTAGGAGAAGCGGAACAGCAGTACGGGCCGGGCAAGGTGCTGCGACAGAATCGCGACGTCCGTTTTGCCCGGGACAAGAGCCCCTACCGGACCTCCGCCGCCATGGTTGCTGGCTTGATGTACCTCCGGGCATCCGATGAGGGGCTCGAGCTCGGCGGGGGGCTCTACAGCCCGACCCGAGAACAGCTCGGCGCCGCGCGCACCGTCATCGACGAGCGACCACACGCTGCGACTGCCCTCGAGAAGATCCTCGACGATCTCGAGGGCAAGGGGTACACCGTCACGGGCCCGTCACTGCGAACAGCGCCACGAGGGTTCCCCAGGGACCACCCGCGGATCGAGCTGCTTCGGCTGCAATCCTTCGCTGCTCTACGGCAACTGCCGCTGAGTGCATCTCGAGACGTGATCGGGGCAACGTGGGACGAGACGGAACCACTGATCCGGTGGATCCGAAAGTGGGTGGACAGCGGGGCTAACTCAGTGTGACGACGCCCCGCCACGTCGAGTAGGCAGCAAGCGCATGTGCGCTTGCTGCCTATTTTGCGAGGCGGTCGAGCCAGTCGCCGAAGAGGGCGCGCTCGTTCTCCGTCAGAGCGGTCGTGTCCTCGAGCTGGTGTCTGAGCTGCATCGCGGCACCATCGCGCTCGTCACGGTTCGCCGGCTCGGCGAGGATCGCTGCCAGTGTCGCTTCGCGGGCTCGAGTGGACAAGGTCATGTCGCGGGAGCCGTCAGGCATCGCAAGGAGGGTGAACACCACTCCGACCCCGGTCGCGCGGATCATGTTGACGGCGTCGGAGACGGGAACAGCCAAGAGGCCGTCCTTCGCGGCGACCTCGATCTGCGTCCGGAGGATCGCGTCGATGGCATCGGCAGCCGGGGACGAGGTGCCCGTACGGGGCTCGCCGTAGGCGATCGAGTACACCTGCGGGTGGAGCAGGCCCCAGTCGATGTGCATGTCCCACCCCTGACGGAGGGACTCGATCGGGTCAGCGCCGGGTGTCCAGCCGGTCCAGGTCGCGAGGTGTGCGGAGAAGCCGTGGAGGGCGACCTGGTCGAGGAGTCCTTGCTTGTCGCCGAAGATCCGGTAGATCGTGGGCGCCTGGATGTGCAGGGCCGACGTGAGCGCGCGCGTGGTGACGGCGTCGCGGCCCTCAGCGTTGAGAAGGTCGTGCGCGGTGTCGAGGATGCGGATGCGCATCTCCTCAGAACGAGTCAACGCGTGCCTTTCGTGTCGGGGGTACAGCAGAGCCGATGAGATCGTGGCTGCAGACCATGATCTCACCGGCTCAGGAGTGTCAGAGGTTCTCGATCGCCTGTCCGACCTGGAACAGGGTCGCCTCATCGAAGTGCTTGCCGATCAGCTGGATGCCCACCGGGAGCCCGTCGACGGTGCCGCACGGGACGCTGATGGCGGGGTGGTGGGTGATGTTGAACGGGGTCGTGTTCGTCGACATCTCGATCGAGGCGCCGATCGCTGCCCCAGCACCGTGGTTCGGGTCGGGCAGCGGGCGTGCGGTCTGCGGAGTGGTCGGGGTGACCAGCACGTCGAAGCGAGCGAGCTCTGCGTCGTAGGCGGCGCGGAGGGTGCGGGCGCGGTTGACGGCCTTGGCGTAGTGCAGGCGGCCGGCCTGCTGGTCGACGTACTTCCCGACGAGGGTGAACAGCCGGACGTTCGCGGGGTGCGCGTCGGCGTCTCCCTTGTGGTCGAACAGGTGCTGCATCATGTCGACCGGGTAGTAGTCGGGACGCCCGAAGCCGAGACCCTGGTTGCGCAGGACCGTCTCGGCCATGCCCTCGATGGCGATCGCAGTCCACAGCGCGCCCCCGAGCGAGTGCAGCGGGATGGAGACCTCTTCGACGATCGCGCCCTGCTGACGGAGGGCCTCGACGGTGTCGCGGACGGTCTTGTCGACCTCGGCTTCAGCGTTCTCGGTCCCGAAGCCTTCGGTGAGGACGCCGATCTTGAGCCCCTCGACGCCGTCGTTGATCCGGCTGAGGTAGTCGCCGACGACGATGTCCTTCTGGCGGAAGTCGATGCCGTCGGAGCCGGCGATCACGGTGAGGAGCCGGGCGTTGTCGGCGACGGTGCGAGTCATCGGGCCGACGTGGTCGAAGTAACCGTCGAGGGTGCCGATGCCGGTGTAGGGCACCAGGCCGTACGTGGGCTTGAGGCCCACGACGCCGGACCAGGAGGCGGGCATGCGGATCGAGCCGGCCTGGTCGGCGCCGAAGGTCATGTCGGCGTCGCCGGTGACGAGCGCGACGGCGCTGCCGCTCGAGGAGCCACCGGAGGAGTAGCCCATGCGGTGGGGGTTGTGCACGACGCCGGAGGCGGCGGTGTGGCTCCCGCCGGACATGCAGAAGTACTCGTTGGTGGTCTTGCCGATGACCTCGGCGCCAGCCGCGAGGGCACGGGTCACGATGGTCGCGTCCTCGTTGGGCACGAACGACTCGAGCTCCTTGGAGCCGTTACGCATGGGGACACCGGCGACCAGGATGCTGTCCTTCACGCCGAGACGAACTCCGGCCAGGGGACCTGAGTCGGCACCCGGGATCGAGGTGCGCACCTCCCATGCGTGGTGGGGGTCCTCGTCAGCGGTCGGGACTGTGTAGTCGACGGTGTCGCGGCTGACGAGGACTTCGGGCTCCGGGATAGCGTTGAGGGCGTCGAGGACGCCGACCATGCCGGAGATCATCGCTGTGTACTCCTCGGGGGCAGCAGCGATGTCGGAGTAACCGATCTCCGCTGCGAGGTCGGCGATCTGCACCGAGGTGGGCTTCTGGACGGACATTGTTGCTCCTACTGAGTCTGTGGTCACCCAACGGGTGCTAACAAGAAAACGTTAGCACCCGCCGACTGCCGCCGGTGTTCGTGGGGCAGATCCTCAGGCTTGGTAATTGGGTGGCGGCTGAGCGGGTCCGCCCAAAGCTCTGTTTGGCAAGCCGGAGTTGGCGGCGGCGTCCATGCACGATCCATTCCGGGTGGACTCGCCTGACAGTCGGATCTGCCGGCCAGAAATGGCGACCGGTTCGAAACGGGGTATCGAACCGGTCCGGGTTTCTGGGAAGCCCGCAGACCGGGCGCCCGTTAGACGGTCGTTCATCGGGACACTCTTCGCGACCGTGTTCGGCCGGTTGAGGTGAAGCGGCGCCCGGCCTGCGTATTCGCGTATGCCTGTCCCGCAAAAATGCCCGGTGACGGGGGTCTAAACGCTACAGTCGTCGGATGCTCATCGGATACGCCCGCGTCTCGACCTCAGGACAGGATCTCGCAGCACAACGTGACGGTCTTGCAGCACTCGGTGTTGACGATCAACACGTCCATGTTGACCACGGCTTGTCGGGCACGACTCGAGCGCGGCCCGGCCTCCGAGAAGCATTGGCTGCGTGCCGCACCGGCGATGTCCTGGTCGTCACGAAGCTCGACCGTCTCGCCCGCTCGCTGCGGGACGCAACCGACATCGCGGATGAGCTGACGAAGAAGGGCGTCTCGCTCAACCTCGGGGGAGCGGTCTACGACCCCACCGACCCCGTCGGTCGGCTCCTGTTCAACGTCCTCGGCATGGTCGCCGAGTTCGAAGCTGACCTCATCCGTGCCCGCACCCGTGAGGGCATGGCGATCGCCAAGGCTGCTGGCAAGCTCCGCGGCCGCAAGCCCAAGCTCACCGCCTCGCAGGAGAAGCACCTCGTGCAGCTGCACCGGACCGGCGCCCACACCACGAGCGAGATCGCGGAGCTCTTCGGCGTGGCCCGCTCGACGGTCTATCGCGCGATCCAACGGGGGGAGCAGGCGTGATCGCCGTCGGATCACGCCTCGTGTTGAAGGCAGTGGTTCGCTGATGATGCTCGCTGATCTGCGTTCGAGCTGGAAGGCGTTCTGGGCTCGAGGGGGTCTCTTGCCTTCGGTGCTGGCGGGAGGTGTTTACTTTGCGTTCCTCGCTGCATGTGTCGTGATCGCCCGGTCGTTGACGTCGACATGGTCGCTGACGGCCGCGAACGCGATGCTCGTCGGTTCAGTCCTGCCCCTGGTGGTCGGTGCTGCCGTTCTGGTCATCTTCGCGAGGTCGGCCGGTCTTGCTGGAGCCCTGTTCCGAGGGCAGCCTCTCCGCGGGCGGAGGTGGATGTGGGGCGTGGTCGTGGTCGTGGCGGGGTTCAACGTTCTGCACTTGTTGAGCGTCGACTACGCGGCGATCGGGACGGACGTCCTGTCTGTGTGGGTGCTCACCTGTGTTCTCGTCGGCTTCACGGAGGAGGTGCTCTGCCGTGGCCTCATCGTCGATCTCCTCAGGCGCGCGAGCTACCCGGAGGGTGCAGTGGCGGCACTCTCGGCGGGGATCTTCGCGCTGCTGCACGCAGGCAATCTCGTCGTCGGTCAAGCGCCCCTTGCGACCGGGCTCCAGATCGTGTTGGCGTTCGGGACGGGGATCTGCTTCTACCTGGCGCTCCGAGTCACCGGCAATGTGATCTGGCCGATCCTCCTGCACACGACGTTCGACCTTGGGGTGTTCCTCCAAGCGTCGTGGCCAGCCAGCAGCCCCGTCTCGGCTGTGGCAGATGCGGGGAACATCTCGATCATCGTGGTCGGCATCGTTGCCTTCTTCTTCATCCGCGGCCAGGCAGCAGGCCCTGCGTCCCTACCGGCAGCTAGCCCGAGGGCAGTTGATTCCGTGTGACACCGAGCGGAAACGGCCTCGACAACGGGGGCGATAGCCATCAGGAGGTCGCGACAACGCGGGCGGTTTCTTGACGCTGGCCCTCTGGCGAGAGAGCGTAGAAGCATGGATACCGACGGCGGTCAAAGCTCGAAGCGATCCCTAGCGTTGTTCTTCTTGATTGCCGCGTCACTCGTGGCTATCGCGGCAGTGACGTTGCTGGTGGTTGATCGCTCCCACACCGGCATGTACTTCACGCTGGGCGGCGCACTCATCACGATCTACCTCAATGCCCGGATCCTCAAGCGCGATCCGGACGCCCGATAGGCGATAGCCGATCGCTGATAGACCCAATCTGAGACCGCTGGCTGCGGCTGCGGCCTTGATGGGGCCGGGTGCCCCGAGGTGCTCTGTCGCGAAGGTGTCGGGTGCCTGTCGGGTCGGTGTCGTGGACCTCGGCGCCGGTCGTTCTTAGTGTGAGGTTCATGAATGAGACACGGATCGTCGATCTCCGGACCCAGATGGGTTGGACCCAGGAACGCCTCGCAGACGAGAGCGGTGTGACCGTCCGTACCGTCCAGAGGCTCGAGGCGGGCAACGACGGGAGCCTCGACACGTTGTCGCGGGTGGCGAAGGCGTTCGGTGTTCCGGTCCGCGAGCTTTTCGTCACCGTCGCTTCGGACGACTACGGCCGCTCGGTCACCGCCCTCGATGACCGGACGAGTCGCCAGCAGGAACGGCGGGGCCGTGTCGAGGAGGGCTTCCGAGCCCTGTACTACGGGGTGGGCGTGCTCTTCACGATCGCCGTGGTCGTCGCAGTCGCCGCTGACGTCGTGCCGAATGTCGCGATCTTCTCGATTCCCGCCTACTGGGTCGCCGGGTGGCTGCTGTCGATGTTCCTGTTCCTCGTCGTCCTCAGCCCGCGCCTGGACCGCGCCTATCCCCTCTCCCGTGCCACCACGGACGAGGCGACGAGCAGGTAGGCACAGCGTCCCGATAGGGGATCCGGCTGCGGGCATCAGGGCGGCCGCGACAGTGGGGGTCAGGGCAGCAGCAATGACTCCAGTTCTTCGCGGTTGCCTCGGAAGGCGTTCATATCGATGAACTCTTCATCACCGTCGTAACCCTCGAGCTGCTCGCGTGCCGACCATTGCCAGAAAGTCCAGTCGCGGTCGTCGGTGAGATGCGGTGAGGTGGCGACTGAGCGGAACCAGATGGGGTTGTCGGGGTAGCTCCCGGCGAGGTATCGCTCGTACCAGTCGCGGGTCGCGTAGAGCACGGCCGGTCGGCCGTATTGCTGTTCAATGGCGAGCAGGAGCGGGTCGAGCACCTCCCTGACTGTGGCTGCCGGGGGAGGGGTGTCGCAGTACGTGGCGTAGCACTCGACGTCGACCACGACTGGCAGGTCGCCTCGGTGCCGGGAGACGGTGGCGATGACGTTGGCTGCTTGGTCGGTTCCCGGGCTGTCGACGCTGAGGAAGTGGTAGGCGCCGACGAGTAGGTCGGTGTCGTGGGCGTCGGCCCAGTTGTCGTCGAATCGGGGGTCTTGGTAGCTCGAGCCTTCCGTCGCTTTGATCCACGCGAAGTCGATGTCCTCCTCCGCCAGGATGTCCCAGTCGATCGTGCCCTGGTAGGCGGATACGTCGACGCCCTGCACCGGGTACCGGAGGGCTGCTGTGCGGGTGGGCCAGAGCGTTCCCGTGAAGAGGAGCGCGGCGACGACGAGCATGGCGAGGGCAACTGCGGCGGCCCCGAGCACAAAGCGGCGCTGCCGACGCGGTCGAGGAAGGGCGCGTGCTCTGGCTGAGGCGTCGTCTCTGTTTTCGTTGGGTTCGTTCGCGTCGGGCTCCACAGGACACGAGGCTACGGGTGCAGCGCTAGCGGGCACATCCTTGGACCCGCTACCAGTCCCGATAAACGATGGCAGAGCGGACGGTCGTATCTGTGGCACGCGGACGAGCCTTGACGGGACCTCCGTGCAGGCCGCGTCGCCTGCGACGTTGTCGATCCTTGCTAAGCGGGGT